>NZ_CADIKL010000001.1 GCF_902859945.1 Paraburkholderia caffeinitolerans
GGGCTTCGGGGCGCGCACAACCGGGCGGCCCGGCAGCGAGCCCAGCGGCAGCGGCTGCCGCAGCCGCGTCCCGACCGCGCACCGCAGGGCCGGGGCGCAGGCCTGGCTAGTTGTGCTGGCCAAGCCCACGTTCCTGCACCTGCAATCTGCACAATCGGCATCGTCTGGATGCGCCTCGCGCCGCCTGCTTCAGTTGGGGCTCTGGGGCATGCGCAGCAAAGCCGGCCTGCTGGCCTTAAAATCGACCTAACCCGAACCGCGCAGCCTCAGACCGCTCAGGCTGTTTTGACCGGATGCGCCGCATCACGATAGAAACCATGGATATCGACCAGTACATGACCGACCTCGGCCGCCGCGCCCGCAATGCTTCGCGCGCGATGGCCCGAGCCTCGACGGCTGCCAAGAATGCCGCGCTGGAAGCCGTCGCGCAGGCGATTGAGCGCGAGACGCAGCAACTGAAGGACGCCAACGCCCGAGACCTCGCGCGCGCGAAGGAGAAGGGCCACGACGCGGCCTTCATCGACCGCCTCACGCTCTCCGACAAGGCGCTCAAGACCATGGTGGAAGGCCTGCGCCAGGTCGTGGCGCTGTCCGATCCGATTGGCGAGATCAGCAACCTCAAGTTCCGCCCGAGCGGTATTCAGGTCGGCCAGATGCGCGTGCCGCTGGGCGTGATCGGCATCATCTACGAATCGCGCCCGAACGTGACCATCGACGCCGCAGCGCTGTGCCTGAAGTCCGGCAACGCCACCATTTTGCGCGGCGGTTCCGAGGCGCTCGAGTGCAACACGGCGCTCGCGAAGCTGATCGGCGAAGGGCTGGCGGCGGCGGGCCTGCCTCAGGACGCGGTGCAGGTGGTGGAAACCGCCGACCGCGCGGCCGTGGGCAAGCTCATCACCATGACGGAATTCGTGGACGTGATCGTGCCGCGCGGCGGCAAGAGCCTGATCGAGCGTTTGATGGCCGAAGCGCGCGTGCCGATGATCAAGCACCTCGACGGCATCTGCCACGTCTATGTGGACGATCGCGCCGATCTCGCCAAGGCGCTGACCGTTTGCGACAACGCCAAGACGCACCGTTATGGCACCTGCAACACGATGGAGACGCTGCTCGTGGCGCGGGGCATCGCACATGAGGTGCTGCCGCCGCTTGGCCGCCTCTATCGCGGCAAGGACGTGGAGCTGCGCGTGGATGCCGCCGCGCGCGCGATTCTCGCGGACGCGAACGTCGGCCCGCTCGTGGACGCCACCGAGGAAGACTGGCGCACCGAGTACCTCGCGCCGGTGCTGGCGGTCAAGATCGTCGACAGCCTCGATCAGGCCGTCGAGCACATCAACCACTACGGTTCGCATCACACCGACGCCATCGTCACCGAGGATCACGACCGCGCGATGCGCTTCCTGCGCGAAGTGGATTCGGCGAGCGTGATGGTGAACGCCTCGACGCGTTTCGCCGACGGCTTCGAATTCGGCCTTGGAGCGGAAATCGGCATCTCCAACGACAAGCTGCACGCGCGCGGCCCGGTCGGCCTGGAAGGACTGACCTCGCTCAAATACGTTGTGCTGGGCCACGGAGAAGGGCGGCAATAAGTCGACGCGGCGCGCGCAACGCGAGGCGCGCGCCACTCTCCTTAATTCGAAACGCCGATAACAACAAGGATCGCCGATGCTCTGGGTCAAGACGTTTCACATCGTTCTGATTGCCTCGTGGTTCGCTGGCCTGTTCTACCTGCCGCGCATCTTCGTGAATCTCGCGATGGAAACCGAACCCGCGGCCATCCAGCGCCTGCTGATCATGGCGCGCAAGCTCTACCGCTTCATGACGATGATTGCCGTGCCCGCACTGCTGTGCGGGCTATGGCTGTGGCTTGTGGTGGGGATCGGGCGCGGGCAGGGATGGATCCACGCGAAAGTAGGCGTGGTAGTGCTGCTCATCGTCTATCACGCGTATTGCGGGCGCCTGCTCAAAACCTTCGAGCGCGGCGAGAATCGCCGCTCCGACAAGTGGTATCGCATGTTCAACGAACTGCCGGTGCTCGGCATGCTGGCGGCGGTGGCGCTAGTCGTCATCAAGCCGTTCTGACGCCCGCTTCCTTCTATCTTCCCCACTCCTGACGGGCACTATCAGATGGTGCCCGACTCCTTGCGGCGCATGCGCGCGCCGACGACGCGCCAGCCGTCGTCTTGCTTCACGAAAACATCGGCAAAGCGGTATTCGACCGGCTTGAAGCCCTGTGCGGGCGTATAGCGATTGATGCCGGTAACGACGGCCAGATCGCCGAGCACCTGCACGCGCACGTCCTCCAGCACCTGTGAGCCGCCCGGCGCAAGCGCGGCGGCAGCGAGCAAATCGCGCTTCGATCGATGCATGCCATTGGGCAGAACTTCGAGGAATTTATCGTCCAGAAGATCGTTGAGCATGGAGCGGTCGCCCGTGGCGGCCGCTTTGGTCCATTGCTGTTCGAGCGTCTGCAGTTGAACTGCTTCACTTGTGACGGGATTGCTTGGGACCGAGGCAAAGACAGTGGTGGCTGCCACGCATGCGGCGGCGACGGCGAACAGATGTTTCATGACGTTTCCTGGTTTGATCCGGTGAACCCGGCGGTGCGCAAAAACGGGAAACGATCGCATGATCGCCGGCGGTGACCGGCCAAAGAGGCACTGAGCGCGAAAGCCATACGTGGCACGCAGGACGTTGTGTCTGCGTTTCCCGACGTAGAAAGTGTATTTCTCCTACGGTTCATCAGATATAGGACGAGTCTCAAAAACGGAGACGCGGCTCGCGTGGCCAATGTGCAACATGAAGCGCTATGCGACATTACGCCGCAATTTCGCGATGAATCTGGCAGAGTCTACGTGATCAAGCGCGATAGTGCCTTCCATAATTATTTCAGAATTTATAAAAAGATAGCATGTTTTTTATGGAATGTTCTTATTTTTGTTTATTTAAAATGAGACTCCGTCGGAGTAAATCCGACAATCTACTTTTCCATGCCGATATTCTGGTGGGATTTCGCCAATCCGATAAGTGGTGTCACTCAGTTATTTCTGTAGTACTTCTATTTTCTTTATATTCAATGATTAAACCTGTTTGAGGCGATTTTTCAGCATTCTGGGTGTGCTGCGGGTCCTTATTTCGTGCGGGTTGGGCGCTTTTTTGTGTGGCCTGTTGGTTTGGGAGTTTTCTTATATTCGCTGTTTTACCTGGTTAATAGAGTTACGCCTTGTTAATGCCTCTTGAGTAATGGGTGGCGCCGAAAATTCTCAGTTAAATCTGACGGTGCTGGGTTTCAAGCCCATCCGGGAAAAATTCTTCGTTCATCTAAGGCAGTAGATTTTCCGGCTCAAGGGAGTTGCATTAGGGCGGTTTGTGCGTTCGCTCGTAATGCGTCTGCGTGGGATGCGTAGACGCCGGTTGGGATCCCGTCTTTAATCAAGGTAAGGCAAAGAATGAACAAGACATATCGATCAGTCTGGAATGAGTCCACGGGAACGTGGGTCGCCGTCCAGGAAAACGCCGCATCGCGGAGCAAGCGCTCATCGAAGCCGATTGTTCTGGCCACCGGAGCGATGGGAGTCGCGACTAGCCTGCTATCGGCGCACGCGCTTGCCGCGACCGCTGGCACCGTCGGGCAAGGTGGTCTGGAAATCTGTTCGGGCACAGGCGGGTATTCCTGGGGCTCGTCGGGCGGCAGCCAGTCGCTGAATTGCTCGTCAGGCAGCTCCGGCACGAGTGACGGACTCGCTTTCTCCCTGAACAACGCAGGCGACACCAAGGGTGGCTACGGTTTTGACGCCTCGACGGCGCAAGTTGCCGGTTATCAAAACGGTCTGCTCAACATCAAGGGAACGGACGTCCAGGTCTACGGACCCACGACGTTCCATAATGTCGTCACGATGAGCAACCAGAAGATCGTGGAGCTCGCGCCCGGCGAAATCTCGGCGGCCAGCGCGGATGCGGTCAACGGCTCGCAGCTCTACGGCTCGGTTTCGAGCGTGGCGAAGAATTTCGGCGGCGGCGCGGCTGTCGGGCCTGATGGCGCCGTTACCGCGCCTTCCTATGTGCTTTCCGGTTCCACCTATAACGACGTGGGGTCAGCCCTGGCGGCACTTGGCGATGGAGCTGATAAAAACGCGGTCCATTACGACTCGTCGGCAAATACCTCGGTGACGTTGGGCGGGGTCGGCTCCACGACGCCAGTCGCGTTGCACAACGTGGCGAACGGCGTCGTGAGCGCCGACAGCACCGACGCGGTGAACGGCGCACAACTGAATGACGTGAGCGCGTCGGTCACGAACGTCAACAACAGCGTCACCAAGATTCAGAACACGTTGACCACGGCCGGCTGGGGCGCGCAGGCGTCGTCGTCGAATCCGACCGGCTATACCTATGGCGGCTTCAACGTCGCAGCCGACGGTACGGTGAGCAATCCGGCCGTTCTCTATGTGCCGAATACCATCGGCACCGCGAATGCGCAGATCGTTCTCGATCCGGGCCAGGGCAACAGCGTCTACTTCGTGAATGGCGATCGCTCCGAAGGCTTTTTGCCGAAGGGCACGATCATCAGCAACGTCGCAGAAGGCATCCAGGCGACGGACGCCGCGAACGTCGGACAGGTGTACGACATCGTTGCGGCAGCCGGCGGTGGCGGGAAGCCGTTGCTGAAGGCAAACAGGGCCTTGCTGGGTGCGTCTTCGGGCTCGGGCGTCAATACGGCCGGCCTGAGCGCCTATTACCTGTATTCGACGCAATACGCGCAGGTGCGAGGCCTGGCCAACAGCTCCGGCAATGCGATGGCCACTGACATCGCGCAGGCGCTCGGTGGCGGCTCGATCGCAATCGGTTCGAGCTCGTACGTGGACTCGACGGCAAGCGGCGGCGTAGCGGTGGGTGTGCAGGCGCACGCGTCGAAGAACGATTCGGTCGCGCTGGGTTCCGGCTCGGTAGCGAATCAGGACAACACGGTTTCGGTGGGTAATGACGGCACGACGTCGTATGCGGGCTGGGATCAGAACGGCAACCCCATCACGATCAAGAACCAGGCGAACACGCGCCGCATCGTCAACATGTCGGCCGGCCAGGCCGACACCGACGCAGTCAACGTGAGCCAGCTCAAGGGCGTGACGGACGCACTGGGCGGCGGTACGGCCGTGAACGCTGATGGCACCATCCATGCGCCAACCTACAACGTGGCGGGCGGTTCGTACACCGATGTGGGCTCGGCACTCGCGGCTGTGGATACCGCCTCGGCGGACGGGCTGGCCGATGCGGTGAAGTACGACTCGTCGGCACACGATTCGATTACGCTGGCCGGCGTGGGTGCGACGTCGCCGGTGGCGCTGCACAACGTAGCCAACGGCCAGCTCGATGCATCGAGCACCGACGCGGTGAACGGCGCGCAACTGTTCGCCACGAACGAGAACGTGTCGAACCTCGCCGGCTCGGTGACCACGATCCAGGGCGACATCACGAACATCAATGGCCAGTTGGCCGATGCGGTGAAGTACGATTCGTCGGCGCACGACTCGATCACGCTGGGCGGCAAGGATTCGACCACTACGGTGGCGATGCACAACGTGGCTAACGGTGACCTGAGCGCATCGAGCACCGACGCGGTGAATGGCGCGCAGCTATTCGCCACGAACGAGAACGTGTCGAACCTCGCTGGCTCGGTCACCACGATTCAGGGCGACATCACGAACATCAGCGGCCAGTTGGCCGATGCGGTGAAGTACGACTCGTCGGCGCACGACTCGATCACGCTGGGCGGCGAGGATTCGACCACGCCGGTGGCCATGCACAACGTGGCTAACGGTGAGTTGAGCGCATCGAGCACCGACGCGGTGAACGGCGCGCAGTTGTTCGCCACGAACGAGAATGTGTCGAACCTCGCTGGCTCGGTCACCACGATCCAGGGCGACATCACGAACATCAATGGCAAGTTGGCCGATGCGGTGATCTACGACTCGTCGGCACACGAGTCGGTTACGCTGGGCGGCGTGGGTGCGACCACTCCGGTGGCGCTTCACAACGTGGCCAACGGCCTGGCAGACAACGACGCCGTCAATGTGAGCCAACTTGCTTCGGCGGGCTTCTCGCTCGATGGTTCGGGTAACGTGGTCAACAAGGCAGTGACGTACGACGCCGGCTCGATCGAATCGGGCGCGCCGCACATCGAACTCGATCCGGGCACCGGGAACAGCAAGTACTTTGTGAACGGCAATCGCCAGCAAGGCTATCTGCCGGCGGGCACGGTCATCAGCAACGTCGCGAACGGTGTCCAGGATACGGATGCAGCGAACGTCGGCCAGGTTTATGACCTGGTGAACGGTCGGGGCGGCAACGGTACGGGCGGCGGGTTGTTGCGCGCGAACGCGAGGCTTTTGGGTGCATCGGCTGGCTCGGGGGTCAATACGGCCGGTCTGGACCAGTACTACCTGTATTCCACGAACTATATGCAAGTGAAGGGCCTCGCTGACAGCTCTGGTCAGGCGGGACCTACTGATGCATCGCAAGCACTTGCTAGCGGCTCGGCGGCAATTGGCTCGAACGCGCGCGTGGATACGACGGCGAACGCAGGCGTGGCCGTGGGTGTTCAGACGCGTGTGACCGCGAACGATGCCGTGGCGCTGGGCTCGGGCTCGGTGGCGGACCAGGCTAATACGGTGTCGGTGGGTAACACCGGTACTACGCCGGTCATCGCCATGTACCCGAATGGCCAGACGTACACGATCCAGAATCCCGCGAATACACGCCGTGTCGTGAACATGGCTGCGGGTCAAGCTGATACCGACGCAGTGAACGTCTCGCAGATCAAGGGCATCACGAATGCGCTGGGCGGTGGGGCGGGCGTGAGCGCAACCGATGGCACGGTCATTGCGCCGAGCTATGTGCTGGCTAACGCGGGCACGTACACGGACGTGGGTTCTGCACTGGATGCCATCAATGCAAAGGCCGACTCGGGTTCCGTGAATGGCGTGGTGTATGACTCGTCGGCACACGACAAGGTGACGTTTGGCGGTTCGGGTCATACGCCGGTTGAGTTGACGAACGTAGCCAACGGCAAGGTAACGGCAGCCAGCTCCGACGCAGTGAACGGCGCACAGCTGTACGCGCTGGGTGCGACGACGGACAGTTCGGGCAACGTCACGAATGCATTTGTTGCCTATGACGACACGACGAAGTCCAAGATCACGCTCGGTGGAACGGGCGCAGCCAAGCCGACGACGCTCACGAACGTGGCGAACGGCACGGTGACTGCGGCGAGCTCAGACGCAGTGAATGGCGCACAGCTGTACGCGCTGGGTGCGACGACGGACAGCTCAGGCAATGTCACAAATGCATTCGTTGCCTATGACGACACGTCGAAGACCAAGGTAACGCTCGGCGGAAAGGGCGCGACTGTGCCGACAGCGCTAACGAATGTGGCGAACGGCGCGGTGAGCTTGACTAGCCTCGACGCAGTGAACGGCTCGCAGCTCTACGGCCTTGCCGGCTCGACGGCTGCTGCACTTGGTGGCAATACGAAGGTCAACCCGAACGGCTCGATCAGCGCACCGAGTTACGTGCTGGCTAACGCGGGCACGTACACGGACGTGGGTTCTGCACTGGATGCCATCAATGCAAAGGCCGACTCGGGCTCCGTGAATGGCGTGGTGTACGACTCGTCGATGCACGACAAGGTGACGTTTGGCGGCAAGGGTTCGACTGTGCCGGTCTTGCTGACGAACGTGGCGAACGGCCAGGTAACCGCATCGAGCTCCGACGCAGTGAACGGCGCACAGCTGTACGCGCTGGGTGCGACGACGGACACCTCGGGCAACGTCACGAATGCATTTGTCGCCTATGACGACACGACGAAGAGCAAGATCACGCTCGGTGGAAAGAGTGCAACCGCGCCGACGGCGCTCACCAACGTGGCCAACGCTCAGTTGACTGCATCGAGCACGGATGCGGTGAACGGCGCACAACTGTTCGCAACGAACCAGAACGTATCGGATCTCGCGGGTGCCGTGACCAACATCGCGGGTGATGTGACGAACCTGAATGCCAAGATTCAGGACGCGGTGCTGTATGACTCGTCGGCACACGACTCCGTGACCTTCGGCACGGCGGGTAAGGCGGTGGCGCTGCATAACGTGGCGAACGGCATGGTGAGCATGGCCAGCCTCGACGCAGTGAACGGCTCGCAGCTCTACGGCCTGGCCGACTCGACGGCTGCGGCGCTTGGCGGCAAGTCGAAGGTCAACCCCGACGGCACGATCTCTGCTCCGACCTATCAGGTAGGATCCGGCACGTACAGTGACGTGGGCAACGCGCTCGACGCAATTGCCGCTCTTGCGACTGGCGGTTCGGTGGACGCGGTGATGTACGACTCGTCGGCACACAACAAGATCACACTGGGTGGTCAGAACTCCACGAGCAAGGGACCCGTCAAGGTAACGAACCTCGCGAACGCCTCGGAAGCCAGCGATGCAGTGAACCTCGCACAGCTCGAAGCGATGGGCATGACCGTCGACACTTCCGGCAACGTGACGAATGCGTTCGTGGCCTACGACGACACGTCGAAGTCCTCGATCACGCTGGGTGGCCCCGGCTCGAGCACGCCGGTTGCCATCCATAACGTGGCGAACGGTGTGGCGGCCAACGACGCCGTGAACATCGCACAGCTTCAAGCGATGGGCGCGATCGTGGACAGCTCGGGTAACGTGACGAATTCGTTCGTTGCGTACGACGACGCTACGAAGGGTTCGGTCACGTTCGGCGGCATCGGTGCAACCGCGCCGGTCAAGTTGCACAACGTCGCGGCCGGCGCCGTCACGTCGAGCAGCACCGACGCGATCAATGGCGCACAGCTGTACAACGTTGCGTCGAGCACGGCCGACGCGCTGGGCGGTGGTTCGACTGTCAACGCCGACGGTTCGATCTCGGCGCCGACTTACGTGATCAGCGGCGGCACGTACACCAACGTGGGTGGCGCGCTTACGAATCTTGATGGCCGCGTGACGAACATCGAGAACACGGTGACCAACATCGCGGGTTCGGTGGCCAATGCGGTTCAGTACGACTCGTCGGCACACGACAAGATCACGCTGGGCGGCACGGATGCCTCGACGGCGGTCAAGCTGACCAACCTGCAGGATGGCGAACTTTCGGCCAGCAGCACGGACGCCGTCACGGGTGCGCAGTTGTACGCGACGAACGTGGAGGTCTCGAACCTGAACCAGGCTATTCAGAACATCAACATCAACGGTTCTGAATACATGTCGACCAACTCGACGAGCGGCCCGGCTTCGGCCACGGGCTCCAACTCGATCGCAGCGGGCGGCGGTGCAACGGCTACGGGTGCGAACTCGACGGCCATGGGCGACAAGGCCGCGGCTACGGCTGACAACTCGGTTGCGCTGGGTGCGAACTCGGTGGCTGATCAGGCGAACACGGTATCCGTCGGTTCGGCGGGTAACGAGCGCCGGATCACCAATGTCGCAGCGGGCGTCAACCCGACCGATGCGGTCAATATGGGGCAGTTCCAGAGCGGCATGAACTCGCTCCAGAGCGGCATGAACTCCGTGGCGCGTAACGCGTACGGCGGCATCGCAGCGGCAACCGCGCTGACGATGATCCCGGACGTCGACCAGGGCAAGACCATTTCGGTTGGTGTCGGTACGGCTAACTTCAGGGGTTACCAGGCGGCTGCGATCGGTGCAACGGCTCGCGTCACCCAGAACCTCAAGGTGAAGCTGGGCGGTGGCTATGCCGCGAGCGGCGGTGCAACCTACGGCGGCGGCATGTCGTACCAGTGGTAAGTGTTTGATGGCAATCCAGGAGCGGTACGTCCGCTTCTGGTTAGCCCGCACACTGCTATTGAGCGGCCGCGTAGTTTCGGCCGAAACACAAAGCGGACTCCCTCGGGAGTCCGCTTTTCTTTGGGGAGCGCGGTTTTCGGCGCGCCCTGTCGCTCGACGTGTTTAGCTGTTCGCGTCCAGTCTGCGCCGCGCGATGATGTCCTTCGCGCTGGCGAGCTTTTCGGCAAGCTCCGGGCCACGCTGCAACGCCACGCCCACCGCAAGAATGTCGCCTATCGCGAGATGCGAAGTGCGCGAGGTCATCGGAGAGAAGACGTCGGTGTCTTCGTCGACGTTCGCGTGCAGACCGACGCTCGCGAGGCGCGCAAGCGGCGAGGTGCCGTGCGTGATGGCGATCACCTTCGCGCCACGGTCGAGCGCCGTTTGCGCCGCATCCACCACGTCGCGTGTGCGCCCGGTGTTCGAGATGGCGACGACCACGTCGCCGGGCCCGAGCAGCGCCGCCGACATCAGGAACGTGTGCGGATCCGAATAGGCAATGCTCGGCATGCCGAGTCGAAAGAACTTGTGCTGCATGTCCTGCGCCGCGATGCCCGAGCCCCCCGCGCCATAGAACTCGATGCGCGATGCCTTGGCGAGCAGGTCGATGGCGGCGCCGAGCGCGTCCGTGGACAGGTTGTTGCGCACCTGCACGAGCGCGCCGATCGTCCGGTCGAGCACCTTCGCGGCGACGCCGGGCACGGGCTCGTCCGGGCTCACGTCGCGGTAGACGGCAGGCATCTCCGTGGGCAGATCGGCGGCCACGGCTTGTGCGAGGCGGATCTTGAACTCGCGAAAGCCCGAGAACCCGAGCGCATGACAAAAGCGCGCGATGGTCGGCTGGCTCACGCCTGCGCGCTGCGCGACCTCGGTCATAGAAAGGTCGAGTAGTTCTCGCGGCGCCTCGACGATGTAGTCGGCGAGCTTGCGCTCGGACGGGCGCAACTGTTCGCGTATGGCCTTCACTTGGGACAGCAGCATCGGAAAACTCGCACTATGCTGGAAGATCCGCTGACAATAACGGGTCGATTAATATGTACAAAAACTACATGAATCGCCGGGAAGATGCAAGCCGGGTTTAGCCGAAGCAAGGTGTATTCCCGTAAAAATGGGGATTTTCAGCGTTTGCATGATTCAACTTCTCAGGCAAAACTGGGATTGCGAGCTTGTAGTTTTTCTACTAACATCGCCGCATCGCTGACCGGATCGCGCGATGTGTCCCCGAGCGTCCCGCGAGATAAAAATGGAAGGAGATTCGATGGTTTCCCCGCATTCGCAGTTGATGAAGGTCACGCGGCGCGTGATCGAGCGCAGCAAACCGACACGCGAGGCCTATCTCGCGCGCATCGCGGCGGCGCAGGACCGCTTCCCGGCGCGCGGCGCGCTGTCGTGCGCGAATCTCGCTCACGGTTTCGCCGGTCTCGAAGGGCGCGACAAGATCGCCATCAAGGCGATCCGCGAACCGAACATCGGCATCGTCTCGTCCTATAACGAGATGCTTTCGGCGCACGCCCCCTACAAAGACTTCCCCGAGATCATCAAGAAGGCCGCCCGCGAAGTGGGCGGCGTCGCGCAGTTCGCGGGCGGCGTGCCCGCGATGTGCGATGGCGTCACGCAGGGCAATGCCGGCATGGAGCTGTCGCTGTTCTCGCGCGAAGTGATTGCGATGAGCACGGCTGTTGCGCTCACGCACAATATGTTCGACGCGGCGCTGTGCCTTGGCGTGTGCGACAAGATCGTGCCGGGCCTGCTGATCGGCGCGCTGCAATTTGGCCATCTGCCCACCATTTTCGTGCCCGCTGGCCCGATGACGAGCGGCATCTCGAACGACGACAAAGCGAAGGTGCGCCAGAAGTTCGCGACGGGCCAGTGCGATCGCGAGGCGCTGCTCGAATCCGAGGCCGCCGCATACCACGGTCACGGCACCTGCACGTTCTACGGCACGGCCAACAGCAATCAGATGCTGATGGAGGTCATGGGCCTGCATCTGCCGGGCTCGGCGTTCATCCATCCCCACACGCCGCTGCGCGACGAACTCACGGCGGCGGCTGCGCGCCGCGTGCTCGAGCTCACCGTCGAGCGCGGCAACTATACGCCGATCGGTCACGTGATCGACGAGAAGGCGGTGATCAACGGCATCGTCGCGCTGATGGCGACGGGCGGCTCGACCAACCATACGCTGCACCTCGTGGCGATGGCGCGCGCGGCGGGCATCATCATCGACTGGAACGACTTCGACGAGCTTTCGGCCACGGTGCCGCTGCTCGCGCGCGTCTATCCGAACGGCAAGGCCGACGTGAATCATTTCCACGCGGCGGGCGGCATTGCCTTCCTCGTGCGCGAGTTGCTCGACGGCGGCCTGCTTCACGAAGACGTGAAGACGGTGGCGGGCGAGGGCCTGCGCCACTACACCGAAGAGCCGAAGCTGCTCGACGGCAAGCTTACGTGGGTGCCGGCGGTCGAGAAAAGCGCCGATACGGCCGTGCTGCGTCCGCTGCCCGAGCCGTTCCAGCCGGACGGCGGCCTGCGTCTGATGCAAGGCCGCATCGGCCGCGGCGTCATCAAGATTTCGGCGGTGGCGCCCGATCATCGCCTCGTGCGTGCGCCGGCCATCGTGTTCGATTCGCAGGAAGCGGTGCAGGAAGCCTTCGATCGCGGCGAACTCGAACGCGATTTCGTTGCCGTCGTGCGTTTCCAGGGCGCGCGCGCCAATGGCATGCCGGAGTTGCACCGCCTCACGCCGCTGCTCGGCGTGCTGCAGGACAAGGGCTTTCACGTTGCGCTCGTGACCGACGGGCGCATGTCGGGCGCGTCGGGCAAGGTGCCGGCCGTGATTCACGTGTCGCCGGAAACGCTGCTGCACGGGCCGATCGGCAAGGTGCGCAATGGCGATATCGTCGTGATCGATGCGGTCGCGGGCGTGCTGGACGTGGAAGTGGACGAGGCGGAGTGGAGCGCGCGCCCGGTCGCTCACCCCGCGCATCAGGAAAGCAATGAAGTGGGCTTCGGCCGCGAGCTGTTCGGTGTATTCCGCGCCGCTGCCGCTCCCGCGGAGCTGGGTGCGTCGGTGTTCGGACCGCTTGTCGGCGAAGTGCCGGCCACGCCGGCTGTCGCTACCGCTGCCGCGCGCGCGACGCACTAAGCCACGCCAATAGCGCGGCGCGACCAGAGCGAAAAACTGAATTCATCATCAAGGAGCCTGATCATGGCAACAAGCACGGTGGCCGACATTGTCGGCCTCGGCCCGGTGATTCCGGTGCTGGCATTCGATACGGCCGAGCAGGGCGAGCACGTTTCGCGCGCGCTGCACGCGGGTGGCGTGAAAGTACTGGAGATCACGCTGCGCACGGCGGCGGGTCTCGAGGCGATCGAGCGCGCCGCGCAGATCGCACCGGACATCGTCGTTGGCGTGGGCACGATCACGAAGCCCGAGCATTGCGCGCTCGCTAAAAAGGCCGGCGCGCAGTTCGGCGTCTCGCCGGGCCTCACGCGCGAGATTCATCAGGCGTCGCTCGATGCGGGGCTGCCGCTGCTGCCCGGCGTCATGACGCCGACGGACATCATCGTGGCGATGGAACTCGGCTACGAGATCGTCAAGTTTTTCCCGGCGGTGCCGGCGGGCGGCCTCAATATGCTGCAGGCCTTCCATGGCCCGTTCCCGACGCTCAAGATCTGCCCCACGGGCGGCATCACCGCTGAGTCGGCGATCAACTTCCTTGCGCTGCCCAACGTGGTTTGCGTGGGGGGCTCGTGGCTCACGCCGAAGGCGGCGCTCGCCGCCCAGGACTGGGCCGAAGTGACGCGTCTCGCACGCGCCGCCAGCGAGCTGTCGCGCCCGGTGCGCTGACGTTGCATGTGGCGGCGGTATTCCGGGCGTTCGTTCCCTGATTTCGTTCTGCTGCATCCGCGAGCCGCGCAGGCAGCGCCCTTTGGGGCGCATGGCCTGCGCGGCTCGCGCGTCTTTCGCTTGCTTTCGCTCGTTTTTCAGGCACGCGGCAGAGAAAGCCGCTATAACCTCTACAATCTCGGCCCCTCGACAGCCGAGCCCTTCCGTGCAGCGCGATGACGTGCTCGCGCAGCCACGGAAGAAAAAAGACAACTAACAGGAGAAGAGCCTCATGGGAGTGGCCCACGGCAGTAATCTGCTGATTTACGCGGTCGTCGCGATCGCTGCGCTGATCTTCATGATCACGCGCTGGAAGGTTTATCCGTTCCTTGTCCTGATCATCGTTTCGTTGCTGCTCGGCCTGGCTGCCGGCATGCCGATGGATACGATCGTCAAATCGTTCGAAACCGGCAACGGCAATACGCTCGGCCACATCGCCATCGTGGTGGGTCTCGGCACCATGCTCGGCAAGATGATGGCGGAATCGGGCGGCGCCGAGCGCGTCGCCACGACGCTGATCCGCTGGTTTGGCGAGAAAAACATCCACTGGGCGATGATGTTCGTCGCGATCATCGTCGGCTTGCCGGTGTTCTTCGAAGTCGGCTTCGTGCTGCTGATTCCGATCGCGTTCAACGTCGCCAAGCGCACGGGCAAATCGCTGCTGCTGGTCGGCTTGCCGATGGTGGCGGGCCTTTCCGTCGTGCACGGCCTGATTCCGCCGCACCCGGCCGCGCTGCTCGCGGTACAGGCGTATCACGCCGATATCGGCAAGACCATCGCCTACGGCCTGATCGTCGGGATTCCGACCGCGATCGTCGCCGGCCCGCTGTTCGCGCTGCTCATTCACCGCACGGTCAAGCTGCCCGAGAACAATCCGCTCGCGGACCAGTTCATCGGCGAAATGAAGATCAAGGACGATCACGAGCTGCCCAGCTTCGGCATCACGCTCTTCACGATCCTGCTGCCCGTGCTCCTGATGCTGATCGGCAGCTGGGCCGACCTCGTGTTCACGCCCAAGACCTTGCCGAACAGCCTGCTGCACTTTGTCGGCACCTCGGACGTCGCGCTGCTGATCGCCGTGCTGGTCAGCTTCTGGACCTTTGGCGCGCAACGCGGCTTCAACCGCGCGCAGATCCAGAAGTTCTGCGGCGACTGCCTCGCGCCGATCGCGGGCATCACGCTCATCGTGGGCGCGGGCGGCGGCTTCGGCCGCGTGCTGATGGACGGCGGCATCTCGAAGGAGATCGTCGCGGTGGCGCAATCGGCGCATCTTTCGCCGCTGCTGTTCGGCTGGTTCGTGGCGGCGCTGATCCGTCTCGCGACCGGCTCGGCTACCGTCGCCATGACGACGGCCTGCGGCATCGTCGCGCCGGTTGCGGCCGCGAGCGGCGCGGCTGTGAGCCCCGAACTGCTGGTGCTCGCGACGGGCTCCGGCTCGCTGATCTTTTCGCACGTCAACGACGGCGGCTTCTGGCTGATCAAGGAATATTTCGGCATGACGGTCGGTCAGACCTTCAAGACCTGGTCGCTGTGCGAGACCATCATTTCGCTGATGGGCCTCGGGCTGACGTTTGTGCTGGCGAGCGTGGTGTAAAGAGAAGAGGGCGCGGCAATGATTCTGATCGCGATGGGCGTGTCGGGCTCGGGCAAGACCCGCATTGGCGAGTTGCTGGCCGAGCGCCTGCACTGCAGCTTCACCGACGGCGACGCGTTCCATAGCGAAGCCAACAAGAAGAAGATGCACGACGGCATCCCGCTCACCGACGACGACCGCTGGCCGTGGCTGCGCACGATTCGCGCGGCCATCGAGGAAAAGCAGCGCGCGCACGAGACGGCCGTGTTCACGTGTTCGTCGCTCAAGCGTTCGTATCGCGACATCCTGCGCGGCAGCGACCGCGACGTGCGGTTCGTGTACCTGAAGGGCAGCTTCGAGGTACTGCACGATCGCCTCGCGTCGCGCACGGGTCACTTCTTCGATCCGTCCTTGCTGCAAAGCCAGCTCGACACGCTCGAAGCGCCGGGCCCTGACGAGGCGATCGAGGTGAGCATCGAGCACACGCCCGAGCAGATCGTCGATGAGGTGATCAAGCAGATGGAGACGCGCCGCACGAGTTGATCGCTTCGTGTGGACGTAAAAAAGGCGCTTCGTTCATTGTGAACGAAGCGCCTTTTTTGTTGCCGGCGCGGAAAAACCGCGCCGCCGCAACGCAATCCGCTTACGAAATGCGCTTGGCCAGTTCCGCGGCCTTGCCGACGTACGAAGCCGGCGTCATCGCCATCAGACGCTGCTTCGCGTCTTCCGGAATCGCCAGGCCGCTCACGAAGGTCTGCAGCGCTTCGCGCGTGATGCCCTTGCCGCGCGTGAGCTCCTTCAACTGCTCATACGGGTTTTCGATGCCGTAGCGGCGCATGACCGTCTGCACCGGCTCGGCCAGCACTTCCCACGTGGCGTCGAGGTCTTCATTCAGGCGCTGCGGGTTCACTTCGAGCTTGTCCAGACCGCGGATCAGCGAGTCGTACGCGAGCAGCGAGTAGCCGAACGCGACGCCGATGTTGCGCAGCACCGTCGAGTCGGTGAGGTCGCGCTGCCAGCGCGAGACCGGGAGCTTGTCCGCGAGGTGGCGCAGCGTGGCGTTGGCGAGGCCGAGGTTGCCTTCCGAGTTCTCGAAGTCGATCGGGTTGACCTTGTGCGGCATCGTCGACGAGCCGATCTCGCCGGCCTTGGTCTTCTGCTTGAAGTAGCCGACCGAGATGTAACCCCACACGTCGCGGTCGAGGTCGAGCAGGATCGTGTTGGCGCGCGCGATCGCGTCGAACAGTTCCGCCATGTAGTCGTGCGGCTCGATCTGGATCGTGTACGGGTTGAAGGTGAGCTTCAGGCGCTTTTCGACGACGTCCTTCGAGAACGCTTCCCAGTCGAATTCCGGATACGCCGAGAGATGCGCGTTGAAGTTGCCCACCGCGCCGTTCATCTTGCCGAGCAGTTCGACCTTCTCGATGCGCTGGATCGCGCGCGAGAGACGCGCCGCGACGTTGGCGACTTCCTTGCCGAGCGTGGTCGGGCTCGCGGGCTGGCCGTGCGTGCGCGAGAGCATCGGCTGGTCGGCCTGCGCGTGCGCGAGCGCGACGAGGCGCTGGTGCACCGAGCGCAGCGCCGGCAGGATCACGTGCTCGCGGGCGCCCGCGAGCATCAGGCCGTGCGAGGTGTTGTTGATGTCTTCCGAGGTGCAGGCGAAGTGGATGAACTCGCTTGCGCGCTCCAATTCCGGCTGGCCCTTCACCGATTCCTTGAGCCAGTACTCGACGGCCTTCACGTCGTGGTTCGTCACGCGCTCGATATCCTTGATGCGCGCGGCGTCGTGGGCCGTGAAGTTCTCGGCGAGCTTGAGCAGGAACTGCTCCGAGGCTTCCGAAAAGCGCGGCACTTCCGCGAAACCGGCTTGCGAGAGCGCGATGAGCCAGTGGATTTCGACGGTCACGCGGTTGCGCATGAAGGCGGCTTCCGACAACCAGTCGCGCAGGGCTTCGGTTTTCGAGGCGTAGCGGCCGTCGAGCGGGGAGAGCGCGTTGAGCGCGAAGAGGGTATCGGGACGAGTATCGGACATGATGGGGACGTAACGTGTGGCGTTACGGTCAGAAAGGAACCGGGGGGAGCCGCATATTTTATCACCACGCTGACAGGGGCCGGAGCGATTCCCCATGTACGGCGCACCAGGGGGCCGTTGGGTGCTATGGGGCGATTGAGATATACGAGACGGATATAGAGTGGCGCGGCTTGCGGCTTCGGTCGCTTTTTTGTTTTTCATCCCGCATGAACCACGATATCTCTCCCGCGCCTCGCCAGGAGATTGCCGCGCTGCTCGAAGCCGGTCTCGCGCACCACCGCGCCGGCCGGCTGGGCGACGCGCAGGCGTTCTACGCGCGCATTCTCGAGTTGCAGCATGACCAGCCCGCCGCGCTGCATTACTTCGGCGTGCTGGCGCTCAATCAAGGCGACCCCGAACACGCCGCGCAACTGATGGATCGCGCGCTGGCGCAAGCGCCCGGCGATGCCGAGTTGCTGGCCAATCGCGGCGTGGTCGCGGTGCGGCTGGGCGATCACGCGGCGGCTGCCGCGCTGCAGCGCAAGGCCATCGAGATCGCGCCCGATTTCGCGAACGCGCACAACAATCTTGGCAATGCGCTGATGGAGCTCGGCGATCTCGCCTGCGCGGAGCAGCACTACCGGCGGGCTCGCTCGCTCGACCCACACTCGGCGCATTTCGCGTTCAATCTGGGCCGCGCGCTCGAAAAGGCCGGCCGCGCGCCGGAGGCTGTCGCGCAATACCAGGATGCATGCGCGCTCGATTCCGACGATACGCAAACGCTCATGCATCTCGGCAAGCTCCAGCGCGCGGCCACGCAGCACGCGCAGGCCGCAGCCTGCTTCGAGCGGATCGTTCAGCTCGAGCCGGAGAACGCCATCGCGCACTTCGAGCTCGGTTACGTCTACGACGCAATGCATCGCTACGAGGAAGCGATTCCTCACTATCGGCGCGCTGCGGCGCTCAAGCCCGACGCGGCGGGCGCCGTGAACAATCTTGCCTTTGCGCTCACGGCGCTCGCGCGCTACGACGAGGCCGAGGGGAACTATCGCCGCGCGCTCGAAATGAGTCCGGGCTTGCCGGAGCCGCAGTTCCAGCTCGGCATGCTGATGCTGCGGCGCGGTGAATACGACGGCGGCTGGCCGCTCTTCGAGCACCGCAAGACCACGACGACCGGCAAGCCCAACTACCGCAAGCTGCCGTGCGCCGAATGGCAGGGCGAGCCGCTCGCGGGCAAGCGTATTCTGATCGCGCGCGAGCAGGGCGTGGGCGACCAGATCCAGTTCGTGCGCTATGCGGGGCTGCTGGCGAAAATGGGCGCGCAGGTCGATGCGTGGGTCGCTCCGGAGCTGGCCTCGCTCGTCGCGACGGTGCCGGGCGTGGCCCGCGTGCTCGATGCCGCGCCAGGCGACGAAGCGATCAGCGAGCGCTATGACTACTGGTGCGATGTGATGAGCCTGCCGCTGAAGTTTCCCGGCAGGCCGATCCATGCGCCCGTGCCCTACATGCACGCCGATGCCACGCAGGCCGCCGCCTGGCGAGCGCGCGTGGACGCGCTCGCGGGCATAGCATCGCGACGCATCGGGCTGGTCTGGGCCGGCAACCCGCAGCACCTGTTCGACACGTTCCGCTCGGTGCCGCTCACGGCCTTGCTGCCGCTCGCCGCACTCGAGGGCAACGCGTGGTTTGCGATCCAGAAGGGGCCCGGCGCCGCGCAGATCGCCGACATAGCCGGGCGTTGGACGCTCCATGCTGTCGGCGACGATCTCCACGATTTCGCAAGCACCGCCGCGCTCATCGAAAGCCTCGATCTCGTGATTACCGTCGATACCTCGGTCGCGCATCTCGCGGGCGCGCTCGGCAAGCCGGTGTGGGTGCTGCTCGCTGCGCAGCCCGACTGGCGCTGGGGCATGGGGCGCGTCGATTCGGTCTGGTATCCGTCGGCACGGCTGTTCCGGCAATCCACGCTCGGCGCATGGGGCAGCGTGGTGGCCGGGTTGCAGGCAGCGTTCGCGGCCGAACAGGCGGCCGCTGCCGCATCGGGCTGAAAGCGGCCCATGCGGGCGCGAGCGGGCCTAGAATGCGGACTTCTCATCCGCACTCTGGCTTCGCATGGAACTCAAATGGCTCGAAGATTTCGTTTCGCTGGCGGAAACGCATAGCTTTAGCCGCTCGGCCGAGTTGCGGCACGTGACGCAGCCGGCATTCTCGCGCCGCATCCAGGCGCTTGAAGCGTGGCTTGGCACCGAACTGATCGATCGTTCGGTCTATCCCACGCGGCTGACCTCCGCGGGCCAGGTGTTCTACGAGCAGGCGCTCGCAATGCTCTCGCAGTTTCACGAAGCGCGCACTGTGCTGCGCGGCCATACCGCCACGCCTGCCGCGACGATCGAATTCGCGGTGCCGCACACGCTCTCGCTCACGTATTTTCCGCGCTGGCTCCAGCGCATCGAAGCGAAGCTTGGCCGGATCCACACGCGCCTGCGCGCGCTGAACGTGCACGACGCGGTGCTCTCGCTCGTGGAGGGCGGCTGCGATCTCGTGATGGGCTATCACCATCCGAGCCATCCGGTGACGCTCGACCCGGCGCGCTACGACACGCTCACACTTGGCATCGAACCCATCAGCCCATACTCGGCGCCGCAACGCGCGGGCCGTGCGCGCTACACGCTGCCTGGCACGGCCGATGCGCCCTCGCCGTACCTCTCCTATACGCCGAACGCCTATCTGGGCCGCATGACCGAGGTGATCGTCGCCAATGCGCCAACGCGGCTGTATCTGGACCGCGTCTACGAAACCGACATGGCCGAAGGCCTCAAGGCCATGGCGCTCGCGGGTCACGGCATCGCATTCCTGCCGCATAGCGCGGTGGAGGACGCCGTCGCGCAAGGCAAGCTGATCCGGCTCGATCGCGGCACGCGCGGCGTGCCCGAGGGCCAGTTCACGCTCGACATGGAGATTCGTCTCTACCGCGACAAGCTAGCTTCGCAGGGCAACGACGCACGCGAGACGCTCGTGCGCGCGCTGTGGGACGTCGTGAGCGACGAGGTCGCCCGCAACTGAACGAAACAGAGCACAAACAGAGCACAAACCGAGCGCGACACATTCTTTCGACTTTGAAAACGTTATGCACGAAAAGCATAATGGGATGATCAAACGGCATTGGATTTCGCGTGGGTGTTTTCTGACAATGGCTCCACTTCTTCGATAGCTGGAGCGTACATGTCTTCCCAATCGCAGTCTGCAGTGTCTTCGGTTCCGTCTTATCTTCACGCGGACGATCTTGGTCCGTGGGGCAACTATCTTCGCCAGGTCGATCGCGTCGCGCCGTATCTCGGCTCGCTGTCGCGCTGGCTCGAAACGCTCAAGCGCCCGAAGCGCATCCTGATCGTAGACTGCCCGATCGAACTCGATAACGGCACCGTTGCGCACTTCGAAGGCTATCGCGTGCAGCACAACGTTTCGCGTGGTCCCGGCAAGGGCGGCGTGCGTTATCACCAGGACGTTACGCTCTCCGAAGTGATGGCGCTGTCCGCATGGATGTCGGTCAAGAACGCAGCAGTGAACGTGCCGTACGGCGGTGCGAAGGGCGGCATCCGCGTCGACCCGCGCACGCTTTCGCGTGGCGAGCTCGAGCGCGTGACGCGCCGCTACACCAGCGAGATCGGCATCATCATCGGACCGAACACCGACATTCCCGCGCCGGACGTGAACACGAACGAGCAGATCATGGCGTGGATGATGGACACGTACTCGATGAACCAGGGCCAGACGGCCACGGGCGTCGTGACGGGCAAGCCCATTTCGCTGGGCGGCTCGCTGGGCCGCCGCGAGGCAACCGGCCGCGGCGTGTTCGTCGTGGGCTGCGAAGCGGCGCGCCGCAAGGGCATGTCGATCGAAGGCGCACGCATTGCCGTGCAGGGCTTCGGCAACGTGGGCGGCATCGCCGCGCGTCTGTTCCAGGAAGCGGGCGCTAAGGTCGTGGCCGTGCAGGATCACACCGGTTCGATCTACAAATCGACCGGTATGGACTCAGCAGCGCTGCTCGAGCACGTGGCCAAGACCGGCGGCGTGGCGGGCTTCGCCGGCGCGGACATGCTCAGCAACGAAGAATTCTGGACCATCGAAACCGATATCCTGATTCCGGCCGCGCTGGAAAACCAGATCACCGAGCACAACGCAGGCAAGATCCGCACGAAGATCATCGTGGAAGGCGCGAACGGCCCGACCACGACGGCCGCCGACGACATCCTGCACGACAAGGGCGTCCTCATCATTCCGGACGTGGTGGCGAACGCGGGTGGCGTGACCGTTTCGTACTTCGAATGGGTGCAGGACTTCTCGAGCTTCTTCTGGACCGAGTCCGAGATCAACGAGCGTCTCGAGCGCGTGATGCGCGAAGCGTTCACGGCGGTCTGGCAGGTGGCGAGCGAGCAGGGCGTGTCGATGCGTACGGCGGCGTTCATCGTTGCATGTAAGCGCATCCTGATGGCGCGCGAAATGCGCGGCCTGTACCCCTGATCGAAGCGCGAACGCAAAGCGCAACGCATCGGCGCAGTGCCTCCGGCAGCGGTAAAAATTACGTTTTGAATCGTTGCTGAAAGAAGGCAGGCGGCTCCCACAAAGGGCCGCCTGTTTTTGCATTTGGCGGTGTATAAAACACTCATGCAGCGCCAGGGTCCACCTTAATGCTTTCAATAAAATTACTTTGTTACACTGGCGGCGGTTCTTGCCAAGGAGATCAAGGATGAAAATCAAAAAGGCCGCGCTCGTTCTCGCCACCCTCGGTTTTGTTGCCGCGAGCGCGCATGCGCAGGACTCGGGCACGCTCAAGAAAATCAAGGACACGGGCGTCATCTCGCTGGGTCACCGCGAATCGTCGATTCCGTTTTCGTACTATGACGACAAGCAGAACGTGGTCGGCTACTCGCAGGACTTCGCGATGAAGATCGTCGAGGCGGTGAAGCAGAAGCTGAACATGCCGAACCTCAAGGTCAAGATGGTGCCGATCACCTCGCAGAACCGCATTCCGCTCGTGCAGAACGGCACGATCGACATTGAGTGCGGCTCCACGACCAATAACGCCGAACGCCAGCAGCAGGCTGCCTTCACGAACACGATTTTCGTGATCGGCACGCGCCTCATGACGAAGAAGGATTCGGGCATCAAGGATTTCGCCGACCTCAAGGGCAAGACCGTCGTGACGACGGCGGGCACGACGTCCGAGCGCCTCCTGCGCAAGATGAACCAGGACAAGAGCCTCGGCATGAACATCATCAGCGCGAAGGACCATGGCGAGTCGTTCATGACGCTCTCCACGGGCCGCGCGGTGGCGTTCATGATGGACGACGCACTGCTCGCGGGCGAGCGCGCGAAGTCGAACAATCCGGGCGATTTCGTGATCGTCGGCACGCCGCAATCGCATGAGGCCTACGGCTGCATGATGCGCAAGAACGACCCCGAGTTCAAGAAGGTCGCCGACGACGCCATCGCGAAGGTCGAGACCTCGGGACAAGCCGACGCGATCTACAAGAAGTGGTTCGAATCGCCGATTCCGCCGAAGGGTCTCAACCTGAACTTCCCGGAAAGCGACGACATGAAGGCGCTCTTCAAGAGCCCGAACGACAAGGCAATCGACTGATCTGGGCGCAAGCCTGATCGGCGTGTAAAACAGAACGGAAGAAGCCGCGCTTCTTCCGTTCTTTTTGTTGGAGGCTCTTCATGTCCTACCATTGGAACTGGGGCATATTGCTCAGCCCCGTCTCGACGGGCGAACCCACCACCTATCTCGGCTGGATCATCTCGGGCCTTTGGGTGACGGTGTCGGTGTCGCTCTGCGCGTGGGTGATCGCGCTCGTCGTCGGGTCGTTCTTCGGGGTGCTGCGCACGGTGCCGAACAAGTATGCCGCTGCCGCGGGCACCATTTATGTTGCGATCTTCCGCAACATCCCGCTCATCGCGCAGTTCTTCATCTGGTACTTCGTGCTGCCGGAAATCTTGCCTGCGTCGCTTGGCAACGCGTTCAAGCAACTGCCGCCCGGTGTGCAGTTCTTCTCCGCGTCGGTCATTTGTCTCGGGCTCTTCACCGCAGCGCGCGTGTGCGAACAGGTGCGCTCGGGCATTAACGCGCTGCCGCGCGGCCAGCGCGCCGCCGGCCTCGCGATGGGTTTCACGCAGTGGCAGACGTATCGCTACGTCTTGCTGCCGGTGGCTTACCGCATCATCGTGCCGCCGCTCACCTCCGAGTTTCTCAACATCTTCAAGAACTCGGCGGTTGCGTCCACCATCGGCCTGCTCGATCTTTCTGCGCAGGCGCGCCAACTCGTCGACTACACCGCGCAAAGCTATGAGTCGTTCATCTCGGTCACGCTCGCTTACGTGCTGATCAACCTGATCGTCATGTCGCTGATGCGCTGGGTCGAGGCGAAGTCCAAGCTGCCCGGCTATATCGGAGGCAAGTGATGCATCATTTCGACTGGAGCGGTATTCCGGGCGCGCTGCCTACGTTATGGACCGGCGCCATCGTCACCTTCAAGATCACGGTTTGCGCGATCGTCGTGGGGATTGTGTGGGGCACGCTGATCGCGCTGATGCGCTTGTCCGGCGTGAAGCTGCTCGCCTGGTTCGCTCAGGGCTACGTCACGGTGTTCCGCTCGATTCCGCTCGTGATGGTCCTGCTGTGGTTCTTCCTGATCGTGCCGCAGTTGCTGCAGAATCTGCTCGGCCTCTCGCCCGATATCGACATTCGCCTGGCTTCCGCGATGATCGCGTTCTCGCTGTTCGAGGCCGCGTATTATTCGGAGATCATTCGCGCCGGTATTCAGGCGGTGCCGCGCGGGCAGGTGAATGCCTCGTTCGCGCTCGGCATGCGCTACGGCCAGGCGATGCACTACGTGGTGCTGCCGCAGGCGTTCCGCGCGATGGTGCCGCTGCTGCTCACGCAGGCCATCGTGCTGTTTCAGGACACCTCGCTGGTGTACGTGATCAGCCTCGCCGACTTCTTCCGAACCGCGACCAATATCGGCGATCGTGACGGAACGATGGTCGAGATGGTACTGTTCGCGGGCGCATGCTATTTCGTGATCTGCGTGATCGCGTCGACCCTTGTGAAAGGTCTTCAGAAAAAGGTCGCAAGATGATTTCAATTAAGAACGTTTCGAAGTGGTACGGCCCGTTCCAGGTGCTGACCGACTGCACGACGGAAGTGAAGAAGGGCGAGGTGGTGGTGGTGTGCGGGCCGTCGGGCTCGGGCAAATCCACGCTCATCAAGACCGTCAACGGGCTCGAGCCGTTCCAGCAGGGCGAGATCCTCGTGAACGGCCAGTCGGTGGGTGACAAGCGCACCAATCTCTCGAAGCTGCGCGCGAAAGTGGGCATGGTGTTCCAGCACTTCGAGTTGTTCCCGCACCTGTCGATTACCGAGAACCTCACGCTCGCGCAGATCAAGGTGCTCGGCCGCGGCAAGGACGAGGCGATGCAGAAGGGCCTGAAGCTGCTCGACCGCGTGGGCCTGCGCGCGCATGCGGATAAATACCCGGGCCAGCTTTCGGGCGGTCAGCAGCAGCGCGTGGCGATCGCGCGCGCGCTGTCGATGGACCCCATCGCGATGCTGTTCGACGAGCCCACCTCGGCGCTCGACCCCGAGATGATCAACGAGGTGCTCGACGTGATGGTCGAGCTCGCGCAGGAAGGCATGACCATGATGTGCGTGACGCACGAAATGGGCTTCGCCAAGAAGGTCGCGCACCGCGTGATCTTCATGGACAAGGGGCTCATCGTTGAGGACGACCGCAAGGAAGACTTCTTCGCGAATCCGAAATCGGATCGCGCGAAGGACTTTCTCGCGAAGATCCTGCACTGAGCGTTTCGCGCCGCGAGGCATAAAAAAACCGCGCGGGCCTTCGGGCCTTGCGCGGTTTTTTCGTTCGGGCGTTAGCGCTGCGTCGTCATTCGCCCCAGGTCTGCAAGGCCGCGGCGGCTTGCGGATCCACCGCACCCAGCGGGGCGGCCACGCGCGATGCGCTCGCCGAGGCGTCCATCGACGGATTCTTGAGCTTGTCGAGTACCTTTTGCGGTACCGGTACGCTCCTGCGCGCGACGACATCGCCGTGCTGGAACATCAGCAGGTCGCCGGGGGCGAAGCGCGTCCAGACTTCGTTGTCGGTGAGCGGCGCGGTGGCGATTACCGACACGCGGTCTTCAGGCGTGGTGTATTTCGCGAAGTCGATCGAGACATCGGCGTCGACCAGATGCGCGGTGGAAAACGGCCAGCTGCGCACGAGGTAGTACAGATGCGTCGAGCAATGCGCGAACAGCGCCTGGCCGTTCGACAGCAGGAAGTTGAACACGCCGAACTGGGTAATCTCGCGCGTGAGCGATTCCAGTGTCGCGAACAGTTCGTCGAGCGGCGGCTGAGATCCTGGAAACGCCTTGCGCAGACCTTCCAGCAGCGTGCAGAAAGCCCGCTCGCTATCGGTGGTGCCGACCGGCTGATAGACGCCCGTCATGACCGGATTGAAGTCCTGCAGGTCGCCGTTGTGCGCGAAGATCCAGTGGCGGCCCCAGAGCTCGCGCTGGAACGGATGGCTGTTCTCGAGCGACGTATGTCCCTGGGTGGCCTTGCGGATGTGTGCGATGGTGTTGCGCGACTTGATCGGGTAGCGCTTGACCATTTCGGCGATGGGCGAGCGCGCCGATGCCTCGTGATCGATGAACAGGCGGCAGGCCTTGTCCTCGAAGAACGCGATGCCCCAGCCGTCGGCATGGTGGTCGGTGGCGCCGCCGCGCGCCGCGAATCCTGTGAAGGAGAACGTGACGTCCGTTGGCGCGGCGCAGTTCATTCCGAGAAGTTGGCACATGATGCTTATGGTACGTACGTAACGCAGGTACGGGGTGCGGGAGCGCTCGCGTGCTCCCCGTGAAGGGCGACCCGGTACAATGATGATTTTCCAAGCATATCACCGGGCTGCGGCGCGCCAATACGAATATTTGTCGGATGCATTCCCGGCGCTCGCGTAAGCGCGCCGGCGCGGCATCCGCGCGTGATGGCCGCGTGCAGTTTGCCGTGCGGACTGTCGTGTGCGCGCGACGGCGCGCCTGGCGTCCAACGCTTCGCCGCGTTGCAGCCCCGTGTCTTGCACCCTGATTTCGCAGTCCGATCATCAGTGGCGCACCGCGCCTCACACTAGCCATGAACGCTCCTACACCCACGACTCTTACGCTCGCCCGCCCCGACGACTGGCACCTGCACGTGCGCGACGGCGCGATGCTTGCAGCGGTGCTGCCGCATACGGCGCGCCAGTTCGGCCGCGCGATCATCATGCCGAACCTGAAGCCCCCGGTCACGACGACCGCGCAGGCGGCGGCCTACCGCGAGCGCATTCTCGCGGCGCTGCCCGCGGGCGCGAAGTTCGAGCCGCTGATGACGCTCTATCTGACCGACAACACCCCGCCCGAGGAAATCCGCCTCGCGAAGGCGAGCGGCTTCGTGCATGGCGTGAAGCTGTACCCGGCGGGCGCGACCACCAATTCGGATGCCGGCGTGACCGACATCCGCAAATGCGCGCCGACCCTCGAGGCGATGCAGGAAGTGGGCATGCCGCTGCTGGTGCACGGTGAAGTGACGAGCGCCGACATCGATCTGTTCGACCGCGAGAAGGTTTTCATCGACCGCGTGATGACGCCGCTGCGCCGCGATTTTCCGGCGCTGAAGGTGGTGTTTGAGCACATCACGACCAAGGACGCCGTCGATTACATTCGCGCGGACCACGCCGCGCCTGGCCTGCTGGGCGCGACGATCACGGCTCACCATCTGCTGTACAACCGCAACGCGCTGTTCCAGGGCGGCATTCGTCCGCATTACTTCTGCCTGCCGGTGCTCAAGCGCGAGACGCATCGTGTGGCGCTCGTCGAGGCGGCCACCTCGGGCGACGCGCGCTTTTTCCTCGGCACCGATAGTGCGCCGCACCCGAAGGGTCTGAAGGAACACGCGTGCGGTTGCGCAGGCTGCTATACGGCGCTGCACGCGCTCGAACTCTATGCCGAGGCGTTCGATAACGCTGGCGCGCTCGACAAGCTCGAGGGCTTTGCGAGCTTTTTCGGCGCTGACTTTTACGGCCTGCCGCGCAGCGCGGAAACCGTCACGCTGCGCCGCGAATCGTGGACGCTGCCTGCGGAAATCAGCGTCGGCGATGCGCCGGTCGTGCCGCTGCGCGGCGGCGAGACGATCGGCTGGAAGTTGATTTGAGCGTAGCGACGCCCGGCGTAGCGACGCCCGGCGTGGCGATGCCGGGCGCAGCGCGCCGGACTTTGCCCGAGGGGAGTTTCGCCGACATCGACTGGGCGCGTCCGTGGTTCGCCCAGCACGAGGCGCGCGGCCGGCGCTGGCAGCAGGCCGCGCTGGCGGGCTATCCGCGCTATCTCGATGAGCTGAACGCCGATGCGCGCGCCGCGCAACAGTTCACGGGCCGCGGCCAGCCGCTCGCCTTCATCGCGCAGGACGATCTGCCCGAGGGCGCCGCCTACGAGGCCCACATTGCCGCAACGGGTTGCGTGCCTACGCGCCACAATCTCCACGACTTCTTCAACGCGCTAGCCTGGTTTGCGTTCCCGCGCATCAAAGCGGCGCTCAATGCGCGCCAGGCGGCGGCGATCGACGTGCTGGGCGTGGGGCCCACGCGCGGCGGCGTGCGCGACGCGCTGACGTTGTTCGACGAGAACGCGGTGCTGTTCGCGAGCGCCGATCCCGCGCTCACGCAGGCGTTGCGCGGCTTCGACTGGCGTGCGTTGTTCGTCGACGGGCACGTTGCATGGGAAACGGCAGAGGCCATGACCACCGGGGCACACGCTCCACCGCGCTGCGAAGTCCACGTATTCGGTCATGCGTTGCTGGAGAAGCTGATCGTGCCCTATGCGGCGTGCACGGCGCACGCCTGGGTGATCGACGTTCCGCCGGCGTACTTCGCGTGGCCGCGCGCGCAGCGGAACGCGTATCTGGACGAAACGGTGAGCGTGACGCTCGCCGCCGATACGCATCTGAACGGGCGCAGCTTCTCGCCGCTGCCGGTGCTGGGCATTCCCGGCTGGTGGGCGCCGAACGAAGACCCGTCGTTCTACGACGACACTACCGTCTTTCGCCCGGGCCGGCGCGCACGCTGAGCGCCTCACGTCAGACGCCCGGCGCGTTCAGCGCGATGGGCCCACCCGTGCTAATATCGCGCCTCGCAAAGCAGGCTAGGCAGTCGCGGCCCCGGAGGTTTCGATCGAAGGGGGCGAGGAAAGTCCGGACTCCACAGGGCAGGGTGATGGCTAACGGCCATCCGTGGCGACACGCGGAACAGGGCAACAGAGAACAGACCGCCGATGGCCCGATTTCGGTCGGGATCAGGTAAGGGTGAAACGGTGCGGTAAGAGCGCACCGCGTCTGCGGCGACGTAGACGGCACGGTAACCTCCACCCGGAGCAATTCCAAGTAGGCAGGCGCGCATCTTCGAGATGCAGGATGGGGCCCCCGTCTCGTCTGCGGGTAGGAAGCTTGAGCGCGTCAGCAATGGCGCGTCTAGAGGAATGGCTGCCACGCGCGGCGCGTCTTCGGATGCGGCGCGTGCACAGAATCCGGCTTATCGGCCTGCTTTGCTGCTTCATTCATGCAAAAAGCCGGCGCGGTTCATCGAAGAACCGCGCCGGCTTTTTCTTTTGCCGCCGATTTTTGCCGCAGATCTTAGGCTGCGACGATCTCGAACGAGTGCGTGATTTCGGCCGTCTTGCCGATCATGATCGACGCCGAGCAGTACTTGTCGTGCGAAAGATTGATCGCGCGCTCGACGGTGGCCGGGTTCAGGTTCTTGCCGGTCACGATGAAGTGGAAATGGATCTTCGTGAAGACCTTGGGGTCTTCGCTCGCGCGCTCGGCCTTCAGCGTCACGTTGCAGCCGGTAACTTCCTGGCGGCTCTTCTTCAGAATCAGGACCACGTCGTAGGCCGTGCAGCCGCCCGTGCCGAGCAGCACCATTTCCATCGGGCGCGGCGCGAGATTGTGGCCGCCGCCTTCCGGCGCGCCGTCCATGTTGACGAGATGGCCGCTACCCGTTTCGGCTGCGAACGCCATGCCATCCTGACCCATCCAGCTTACTTTGCATTCCATGCGTTTGCCCCTGCGCAAAATTCTCGATTCAGCCGGCATTGTAGCCCGGCCCTACTGGTATGTCCGGGAGGACGGGGCACATGAGAGTCATCCACCCTGCTTGAATGTTGCGGTGCGACATCTTAGAAACAAGTCAGATTTCCCTCGTGCAATTAGGGGTTTTGCTCTAGTCGATGCATGCCGTTCGTGGCGAGGGAATTTGTAGGTGATTGATTTATATGGATAATGTGAAATTTTGTGTGCCGCATTTTCGTTTTACATTATGGTTTGTGTTTTCATGATGCAAATTCTCTTGCGCCGCACAAGGCCGATCCGTATAATTTGTCTCGTTGGTTGTCGTGCTTCACGACACCTCAGCATGTCTCCTCCACCCTCCTCCAAAGAGTGGATTAAGCCCGAACAACGCGTTCGGGCTTTTTTTATTTCTCGCGGCCCAGCGAGCCGTTACGGGGCTTTGCAGCCAATCGCTGTGCTGTGCGGGCAAATTGATGACGAAAAGCGCGCAAATCGCTGCATGACGGTGGACCGCGTCCGCGCCTGAAGTCAAAAACTTGGCTCCAACGAATTTTTTCCTTTATAATCGCGGGTTTCCCGCACTCGTGTCCGCGGGAGAACGGGTTTCCCGCAAGGAAGCCCGACCAGGGAGAGCCTGCGCCGACGCCAACGAGCGTCACTACACAAGCAGGACCGAATCAGGGCACAGCATATTTTTTGGATCGATCATGAAGACTTTTTCCGCCAAGGCACATGAAGTGCAGCGCGAATGGTACGTGATTGACGCGACGGATAAGGTTCTCGGCCGTGTCGCCAGCGAAGTGGCACGCCGTCTTCGCGGCAAACACAAGCCTGAGTTCACCCCGCACGTCGACACTGGTGATTTCATCATCATTATCAACGCCGGCAAGCTGAAGGTCACGGGCAACAAGACCACCGACAAGAAGTACTACCGTCACTCGGGCTACCCGGGCGGTATCTACGAAACCACGTTCGGCAAGATGCAAGAGCGCTTCCCGGGCCGTGCGCTCGAGAAGGCCGTTAAGGGCATGCTGCCCAAGGGCCCGCTCGGCTACGCGATGATCAAGAAGCTGAAGGTCTACGCAGACGCAACGCACCCGCACTCGGCACAACAGCCGAAAGCGCTCGAGATCTAAGGGGAGCCCACATGATCGGTAACTGGAATTACGGTACGGGCCGCCGCAAGAGCGCCGTCGCTCGTGTCTTCATCAAGTCGGGCAAGGGCGACATCATCGTCAATGGCAAGCCCATCGCCGACTACTTCTCGCGCGAAACGTCGCTCATGATCGTGCGTCAGCCGCTGGAACTCACGAACCACGCCACGACGTTCGACATCAAGGTGAACGTGAACGGCGGCGGCGAAACCGGCCAGGCCGGCGCAGTTCGCCACGGCATCACGCGCGCGCTGATGGACTACGACGCAACGCTCAAGCCGGCACTGTCGCAAGCTGGCTTTGTGACCCGCGATGCACGTGAAGTGGAACGTAAGAAGGTCGGTTTCCACAAGGCACGTCGCCGCAAGCAGTTCTCGAAGCGTTAATTTTGCGCTTCGGCGCGGTGCTCTTCACGGAGCGCTGCGCTGCTGCAAAAGCCGTCCGCGCTCATGCGCCGGGCGGCTTTTTCGTTTGATGGACACCCTATATGCGCGGCCGCAAAAAAGTGGCGAGAAACCCTTGATTTCGTGGGTTTCAGCACGAACTGCGGAAGAGCCCTACAATAGCGGATAGAAGTTTTTTTGGAGAGTTCGAATGAACGCTGTCACCGAGACCCCCGTGACTGAAATGCCCGCTCCCTTCGTCTTTACCGACGCAGCGGCTGACAAGGTCAAGCAACTGATCGACGAGGAAGGCAATCCGGAGCTGAAGCTGCGTGTGTTCGTGCAGGGCGGCGGCTGTTCGGGCTTCCAGTACGGATTCACGTTCGACGAAGCCGTCAACGAAGACGACACCGTGATGAACAAGAACGGCGTCCAGTTGCTGATCGACTCGATGAGCTACCAGTACCTCATCGGCGCCGAGATCGACTACAAGGACGATCTGAACGGCGCGCAGTTCGTCATCAAGAATCCGAACGCCTCGACCACTTGCGGTTGCGGCTCGTCGTTCTCGGTTTGAGCGGACACGTCAGGCAGTGAAAAACGGGGCATCAAGCCCCGTTTTTCGTTTCACCGCCCGGATGTTCATTGCGTTGGCTTTTTATCTCGGATAAATCGCACCCAGCACGCGTTCGCCCGCCGCGCCCGTCACGGCCGGCAGATTGCCCGGCTCGCGCGCGACGCAGCGCATCGCGAGCCACGCGAAGGCGAGCGGCTCCACCTGCTGCGGCGGCACGCCCAGCGCCTCGGTCGTCGTGACCGGCACGCCGGCTACGCCGCCGGTCTCCAGCGCCTTTTGCAGCGCGCCCATCAATGCCTTGTTGCGCGCACCGCCGCCGCACACATAAACGGCCCGGCAATCCCCCGCATGACGCTCGATTTCGCGCGCGACGCTCACCGCCGTGAGCGCGACGAGTGTGGCCTGCACGTCGGCCGGCGCGAGCGATTCGAAGCCCGTCAGTTTTTGATCGAGCCACTGCGCGTTGAAAAGATCGCGCCCCGTGCTCTTGGGCGGCTGCTGTTCGAAGAACGGTTCGTCGAGCAGCACGTTCAGCAGCGGCTGATGCAGCGTGCCGCTCGCCGCGAACTGGCCGTTGTCGTCGTAGGGCTTGCCCAGATGCCGCTCGGCCCACAGGTCGAGCAGCGCGTTGGCCGGCCCGCAGTCGAAGCCGCGCACCGCGCCTGTCGACGAGAGCACCGTGATGTTGCTGATGCCGCCGAGATTGCAGACCACACGTGTTTCGTCGAGCGAGCCGAACAATGTCGCGTGAAACGCCGGCACGAGCGGCGCGCCCTGGCCGCCCGAGGCGACGTCGCGGCTGCGGAAGTCGGCGATCACGTCGATGTGCGCAAGCTCCGCGAGCAGCGCGGGATTCTGGATCTGCACCGTGAAGCCCTTTTCGGGCCGATGACGGACGGTCTGGCCGTGGGTGCCGATGGCGCGCACCTCGTCGGAGGTGAGATTGCCCGAGCGCAGCAGTTCGTGGCAGCAGACCGCATAGCGCGCCGCGAGCGCATTGCCCGCGAGCGCGGCACGCACGATCTCGTTGTCGCCGGGCTGCTGGAGCGAAAAGAGCGCTTCGCGCAGGCCCTGCGCGAAGCCCACGAAGGCCTCGGCGAGCACCACCGGCCGCTTGCCATGCTCGAATCGCACGGCGATGCCGTCCACGCCGTCCATGCTGGTGCCGGACATCAGGCCGAAATACACGCCGTCGGCTGGGTATGCGCTGTCTTTGCGTGCGGGCGCCACGTTGCTGCTCCTTTCATGAGTGCGTGGAAGGGGTTTTGACGGTGATTATCGGGGCAATGGCTATTGAGCGTAAGCCGGAGGGCTGAATTGAGCCGCACTCGCTTTTCATGGGGCGCTGTACCACCTTGATCAAGCCACAAGCATCTCGCGTATTACCCCCGTCATGAGGCTATACGCTATACATGGCAAAGGCGCCCATGCCGTGCTCGTCGACTATCACGACTGCCACTGAGGTTTATCGAACGTGAAGGACACCATTCGCATGCGTAACCCGCCGCATCCCGGCGAGACACTGCGCGAGGACATCCTGCCGGAGCTTGGCCTGACCGTGACCGAGGCCGCCGCGCAGCTTGGCGTGACGCGCGTGGCGCTGTCGCGCGTGCTCAACGGGCGCGCCGGCATCTCGCCGGAGATGGCGCTGCGCCTGGAAGCGTGGCTCGGCGAAGAAAACGGCGCGCGCGCCGACCTATGGCTCGCGCAGCAAGCCGCCTACGACCTTTGGCAGGCGCGCGCTAAAGGCCTGCCGCACGTGCAGCCGGCCGTCGCGCGTGCCTAAGTGTGCCTGGGCGTGCCCGAAGTACGCCGCGCAACGCCGCTGAATGCGCGCGTGAGTTCGCAAATCTCGGACCGGCGAGTCGAATCACGTAAAATCGCGGTCTAAACCCAACGAAACGATCGAAGCATGAGCACCGAGTCCACTCCAAACAGCGGCGCCAAAGACGCCTTTCCGGTCACCGACGAAGTCCGTCACGCGCTTGCCGTCACCAAACGCGGCGTCGACGAACTGCTGATCGAAGAAGAATTCCAGCAGAAGCTTGCCCGCAGCGCCGCCACGGGCAAGCCGCTGCGCATCAAGCTCGGCCTCGATCCGACCGCGCCCGATATCCACATCGGCCACACGGTCGTGCTCAACAAGATGCGCCAGCTTCAGGATCTCGGCCACACTGTGATCTTCCTGATCGGCGACTTCACCTCGCTGATCGGCGACCCGTCGGGCCGCAATGCTACGCGCCCGCCGCTCACGCGCGAGCAGATCGAGTCGAACGCGAAAACGTACTTCGAGCAGGCCGCGCTCGTGCTCGACCGCGAGAAGACCGAGATCCGCTACAACAGCGAATGGTCGATGCCGCTCGGCGCCGACGGCATGATCAAGCTCGCGTCGCGCTACACGGTCGCGCGCATTCTCGAGCGCGAGGACTTCACCAAGCGCTTCCAGGGCGGCGTGCCCATCTCGATCCACGAATTCCTCTACCCGCTGATGCAGGGCTACGACTCGGTCGCGCTCAATGCGGATCTGGAACTCGGCGGCACGGACCAGAAGTTCAACTTGCTCGTGGGCCGCGAACTGCAAAAGCAGTACGGCCAGGAACAGCAGTGCATTCTCACGATGCCGCTGCTCGAAGGCCTCGACGGCGTCGAGAAGATGTCGAAGTCGAAGAACAACTACGTTGGCATCAGCGAAAAGCCCAACGACATGTTCGGCAAGCTGATGTCGATTTCGGACACGATGATGTGGCGTTACTTCACGCTGCTCTCGTTCCGTCCGATGGACGAAATCGAAGGCTTCAAGCGTGAAATCGAAGCGGGCCGCAACCCGCGCGACTTCAAGGTGCTGCTCGCGCAGGAAATCGTCGCGCGCTTCCACTCGCAAGGCGACGCCGAGCGCGCGCTCGAAGACTTCAACCACCGTGCGAAGGGCGGTGTGCCCGACGATATCCCGTCGGTCACGCTCGCGGGCGCGCCGCTCGCCATCGGCCAACTGCTCAAGCAGGCGGGGCTCGTGCCGTCCACGAGCGAGGCGCTGCGCAATATCGAGCAGGGCGGCGTGAAGATCGACGGCGCCACCGTGTCCGACAAGGGCCTGAAGGTCGAAGCGGGCGAGTTCGTCGTGCAGGTGGGCAAGCGCCGCTTCGCGCGCGTGACGCTGACCGCGTGATGACGATTCGCGTTTTGGACGCGGAGCGCACGCGATGATCGCGCTGATTCAACGCGTGCGCCGTGCCGAAGTCCGCGTGGACGAACGCGTGACCGGCGCGATCGGCCAGGGCCTGCTCGCGCTCGTGTGCGCGGAGCGCGGCGACACCGAAGCGAACGCCGACAAGCTGCTCGCTAAGCTGCTGGGCTACCGCGTGTTCAGCGACGCCGCGGGCAAGATGAATCTGCCGGTGCAGAACATCGACGGCAACGGTGCAGCGGGCGGCCTTTTGCTGGTTTCGCAGTTCACCCTTGCCGCCGATACCAACAGCGGCCTGCGCCCGAGCTTCACGCCCGCCGCGCCGCCCGACGAAGGGCGGCGTCTGTTCGACTACTTCGTTGCTGCCGCGCGCGAAAAGCACCCCACGGTCGAGACCGGCGAGTTCGGCGCCGACATGCAGGTCTCGCTCGTCAATGACGGGCCCGTCACGTTCTGGCTGCAAGTGCGCAATTAAAAGTGCGCAATTCATCATGACCACGCAGATTCTCTTTATCCGCCACGGCGAAACCGCCTGGAACCGCATCAAGCGCATCCAGGGGCACATCGACATTCCGCTCGCCGAGAGCGGCGTCGAGCAGGCTCAATTGCTCGCAGCGCGTTGCGCGAACGAAGCACGCGACGGTGTGCGCCTCGATGCGATCTGGTCGAGCGACCTGATGCGCGCGCAACAAACGGCTCAGCCCATCGCCGATGCGCTTGGACTGCAGTTGCAGCTCAACGAAGGCCTGCGCGAGCGTAACTATGGCGCGTTCCAGGGTCACGACAGCGACCAGATCGCCGAGCGCTTTCCCGACGAATACGCGCACTGGCAAACGCGCGACCCCGGTTTTTCGCCGCCCGAGGGCGAGTCGCAGCGCGTGTTCTACCACCGCGTGCTGCACGCGCTCGAGCCGATCCTCGCGAAGCATCCCGAGGGGCGCATTGCCTGCGTCGCGCATGGCGGCGTGCTCGATTGCATCTATCGTTTCGCGAACGGTCTCGCGCTCGACGCGCCGCGCGCGTGGCCGTTGCTCAACACGAGCGTGAACGTCGTCGATTTCGAGCGCGACGGTGCGGCGACGCACGCGCGCGTGCTCGCGTGGGGCGACGTCACGCACCTGCCCAGCCCAAGCGACGACGACAGCTTCAAGCGTTCCTCCTGAGCAAACCGCTGAACCTTCACGAGGTTCGCTGCGCCGGTCGTCTCCCGACCGGCGCACCTCCCGCATGCTGCGTTCGCAGCGGACGTCAAGTCTCTTACCTGCCGCTTTCAATGGCTTTCCAAAGGCCAACCGCAAAGCGGAAGCGCCTGATACCATTTGCCAGACCATTGCGCCTTGCCGTGCGTTGAAGAGGATGCGCGCACCCCATGTATGCGGTGTTGGCGAGGCCAGGGTCGCAGACGAAAAAACGAAGAGCAGTTTCAAGAACAACCGCAGGAGATTTTTAATGACGTTCAAGCTTCACAAGCTGTTGCCGGTGAGCGCCGCTGTCATGGCGTTCGCTGCACTGTCGGCCAATGCTTCCGCTGACCAGGTCGTCAAGATCGGTCACGTCGGCCCGCTCACGGGCGGCTCGGCGCACCTCGGCAAGGACAACGAAAACGGCGCGCGTCTCGCCATCGAAGAGATCAACGCCAAGGGCCTCACGATCGGCGGCCAGAAGGTCACGCTCGCGCTCGACGGCCAGGACGACGGCGCCGACCCGCGCCAGGCGACCCAGGTTGCGCAGAAGCTCGTCGACGACAAGGTCGTGGCCGTGATCGGCCACCTGAACTCGGGCGCGTCGATTCCCGCCTCGAAGATCTATAGCGACGCGGGCATCGTGCAGATCTCGCCCTCGTCGACGAACCCGACCTACACGCAGCAGGGCTTCAAGACCACCTATCGCGTGGTCGCGACCGACGCGCAGCAAGGTCCCGCGCTGGCCAACTACGCAGCGAAAAGCCTGAACGTGAAAACCGTGGCCGTGGTCGACGATTCGACCGCCTACGGCCAGGGCCTCGCGAACGAGTTTGAGAAGACCGCGAAGTCGCTCGGCATGAAGGTCGTCTCGCACGATGCGACCAACGACAAGGCCGTCGATTTCCGCGCGATTCTCACCAAGATCAAGGGCGAGAACCCCGACGCGATCATGTACGGCGGTATGGACGCCACCGGCGGCCCGTTCGCCAAGCAGGCGCGCCAGCTCGGCTTGCGCGCGAAGGTGCTGGCCGGCGACGGCGTCTGCACGGAAAGCCTCGGGCAGCTCGCGGGCACGGCGGCCGACAACATCGTCTGCTCGCAGGCCGGCATGGCGCTCGAGCGCATGGAAGGCGGCGCGGCGTTCTCGGCGAAGTACCAGAAGCGCTTTGGCCACCCGGTTGAATACGATGCGCCGTTCACCTATGACGCGGTGTATATCGTCGTCGACGCGATGAAGCGTGCGAACTCGACCGACCCGGCAAAGGTCCTCGCGCAGATCCCGGGCACCGACTACAAGGGCGTGATTGGCGAGACGGTGTTCGATTCGAAGGGCGACCTCAAGCACGGCGTGATCTCGCTCTACAACTACAAGGCGGGCAAGAAGTCGCTGCTCGACGTGGTGAAGATGTAAGCAGCGCCCGGTCCTCGACCGGATGATGTTTCCGATGAAGCGGCCAGCCTGCGCAAGCAGCCTGGCCGTTTTTCGTTGCGTGCGAGAAAGAGGCGAGCGGGGCTCAGGGCGCCGATGGCGCAGCAGCGCGTCGGCGCGCGCGCTTCGATACGCCGTTGACGAGCGCCCAGCGCAGCACGGGCGCGACCGCGCGCATGCCCGGCTGAACCATCGCGCGGCGGGCGAGCGCGAAGCGGTCGAAGCCGAGCATCTGCTGGGCGAACGGCGGCAACAGGTCGATGCCCGCATGGCGCAGCAACGCGCCCGCGGGGCGCATCGCCGGGCGCGGCACCGGCACCTCCATCAGTACGCGCACGACTTCGCGCGTACGCTCGCTGGCGACGAGCTCGGGTTGCATCGCTTGCAGATAGGCGGCGACTTCGGCGCGCGAGCGCGGCACCCCGGTCGCGCCCAGCAACTGCGCGATGAGCGCGACTTCCGCGTAGTACTGGTCCTGCGCCTCGCCGGGCAACGCGGGATTCACGTAGCGCAGATAGGCGGCCAGAAAGCTCGATACCTCGGCCACGTGCACCCACGTGAGCAGCGCAGGGTCGCTCGCGCGATACGCGCGGCCATCGGGCGCGGTGCCTGTCACCGCGAGGTGGATTTTCTTCACGCGCTCGATGAGCGCGAGCGCGTCGGCGCGGCTGCCGTAGGTGGTGCCGGCGATGAAGGTTGCGGTACGGCGCAACCGGCCGAGAATGTCGCTGCGAAACGTCGAGTGATCCCACACGCCCGCGAGCGCGAGCGGGTGCAGCGCCTGCAGCAGTAATGCGCTGATGCCGCCTGCCATCATCGCGGCGAAGTCGGCATGCACTTTCCAGCAGATGGCGTTGGGGCCGAACAGGCCGGGGTCGCCGGGCGGCGACGAGTAGTCGAGCTTCGGGCCGCTGCCCGTGGTGAGGTGCGTGACGTTTTCGGCGAGCGTCATGCGCAGGCGCTGCGCAATCTGGCCGACGAAGCCAGTCGGCTCGGGAGCGTTGGGAGGGCGGCCGGCGTGATCGGACATCGTGCTCTCGCTTGCTTGTGCCGCTGTGCGTCTGGTTGCGCCTTGCCGCGCCTTACGGCGCGTCCGGGCTCCAGTCGCCGCCCGTCGATGCGTCGTCGGGCACGATCAGGCCGAAGTGCCGGTAGGTGAGCTGCGTGGCCACGCGTCCGCGCGGCGTGCGCTGCAGGAAGCCTTGCTGGATCAGGTACGGCTCCAGCACGTCCTCGATCGTGTCGCGCTCCTCGCCGATAGCCGCCGCGAGGTTGTCCACGCCCACCGGGCCGCCGTCGAACTTGTGCAGGATCGCTTCGAGCAGCTTGCGGTCCATCAGGTCGAAGCCCACGGGATCGACGTCGAGCATCTTGAGCGCGGCGTCGGCCACTTGCGAGGTGATCGTGCCGTCGGCTTTCACTTCGGCGTAGTCGCGCACGCGGCGCAGCAGGCGGTTCGCAATACGCGGCGTGCCACGCGAGCGGCGCGCGATTTCGAGCGCGCCGTCAGGGTGAATATGCGCGCCGAGCAGTGCGGACGAGCGCTGCACGATGCGCGAGAGTTCGCTCGCGTTATAGAACTCGAGCCGCGAGACGATGCCGAAGCGGTCGCGCAGCGGGTTCGTGAGCATGCCCGCGCGCGTGGTCGCGCCCACCAGCGTGAACGGTTGCAGGTCGAGCTTCACGCTGCGCGCGGCCGGCCCTTCGCCGATCATGATGTCGATCTGATAGTCCTCGAGCGCCGGATACAGAATTTCCTCGACGACCGGCGAGAGCCGGTGGATTTCGTCGATGAACAGCACGTCGTTGGCTTCGAGGTTGGTGAGCAGCGCGGCAAGGTCACCCGCGCGTTCGAGCACGGGGCCCGAGGTCTGCCGCAGATTGACCCCCATTTCGCGCGCGATGATGTGCGCGAGCGTGGTCTTGCCGAGGCCCGGCGGCCCGAACAGCAGCACGTGGTCGAGCGGCTCCGAGCGGCGTTTGGCGGCCTCGATGAAGATTTCGAGCTGGCCGCGCACCTTTTCCTGGCCGACGTATTCGTCGAGCTGGCGCGGGCGCAACGCGCGCTCGAACGCCTCCTCTTTGGACGAGGCCGGCGTGGCGGCGATCACGCGGTTTTCGCCCGCACGGTCTGCGGCGAGTTTGTCGGTTTCGATCATGCAGCGATTGTACCGCGCGTCACGCACGCATCGCGCCGCTACCCGGCGGCCGTCACGCCTTCGAGAGCACCTTCAGCGCGAGTTTGATGCCTTCGGAGACGCCCGTGCCGGCCGGCACGTTCTTGATGGCGGCGAGCGCTTCCTTCTCCGAATAGCCGAGCGCGAGCAGCGCGTTGAGGATGTCGTTCGCGTGGTCCGAGGGCGATGCCGCCGCAGCCATCGCGCCCAGATCCGCGCCGAACTTGCCCTTGAGTTCGAGCAGCAGACGCTCGGCGGTCTTCTTGCCGATGCCGGGCACGCGCGTGAGGCGCGCCGAGTCCTGCAGCGTGATGGCCTTCGAGAGATCTTGGACGCTCATGCCCGACAGAATCGCCAGTGCCATGCGCGCGCCGATGCCAGTGATCTTGAGCAGTTCGCGAAACGTCGTGCGCTCCTCGATGGTGCCGAAGCCGAACAGCAGATGCGCGTCCTCGCGCACGATCATCTGCGTGAGCAGCACGACCTTTTCGCCGCTGCCGGGCAGGTTGTAGAACGTGCTCATCGGCACGTCGACTTCGTAGCCGACGCCGTTGCAGTCGATAAGCAGGTGCGGCGGGTTTTTTTCCAGCAATACGCCGGCAATGCGACCGATCATGGCGAGTTCAGTAAGGAGGGAAAGGGCAGAGTGTAGCGGAGCGCGCTGTTGCGCGGCGCGCTTCCCGGGAACATTGGCCTTGCGGCCAGGCGCTTATCCGATCAAGCGTCCGCGCCGCACGCGCACGCCCTTTTTCGCGAGCGTGGGCGCAATGCCGCCGAGCGTCGCGAGCGTGTCGCCGCTGTGCGCGTGGCAGATCGCCATGCCGAGCGCGTCGGCGGCGTCGGTGCCGGGCGTCCCCGTGAGCGCGAGCAGGCGCACGACCATCTGCTGCATCTGCTCCTTGGTCGCGCGGCCATAGCCCACCACGGCCTGTTTCAGTTGCAGCGCGGTGTATTCGGCCACCGGCACGCCGCCGGAGACGAGCCCGCAGATGGCTGCGCCGCGCGCCTGGCCGAGCAGCAGCGTCGATTGCGGATTGACGTTGACGAAGACCTTTTCGATGGCGGCCTGGTCGGGCGCGTGCTGGCGGATCAGCGTGGAGACGCCTTCGAAGATGGTGCCGAGGCGCGTGGGCAGATCGGCATCGGCGGTGCGGATGACGCCGCTTGCAACATACGTGAGCTGATGGCCGTGACGCTCGATCACGCCGAAGCCGGTCACGCGCAAGCCGGGGTCGATGCCGAGAATTCTCATGAAATGCGGGGGTGCCTTGGGGTGTGCCTTGGATTGTGCCTGCGATGGTACAACGAACGGCACAGCGGCCGCGAGCGTCGAGTCGCCGTGTGCAAGGCGCGCAAGGCAAAGAAAAAGCCCGCGGAACGCGCGTCCGGCGGGCTTTGCAGCGAGGCGGCGACGCGTGCGCGCCGCGCGCCGCACGCGAGGATCAGTGACGGAAGTGGCGGATGCCCGTCATCACCATGGCGATGTTGTGCTCGTCGGCGGCGGCGATCACTTCGTCGTCGCGCATCGAGCCGCCCGGCTGGATCACGCAGGTCGCGCCCGCATTGACCACCACGTCGAGGCCGTCACGGAACGGGAAGAACGCATCCGACGCCACCGCCGTGCCCGCGAGCTTAAGCCCCGCGTTCTCGGCCTTGATGCTGGCGATGCGCGCCGAGTCCACTCGGCTCATCTGGCCCGCGCCCACGCCCATCGTCATGCCGTTGGCGCAGAACACGATTGCGTTGGACTTTACGAACTTCGCGACGCGCCATGCGAACATCAGATCGTCCATTTCCTTCGGCGTCGGGTGGCGCTTGGTCACCACGCGCAGCTCGTGCGGCTGCACGTTCTTCGCGTCGAGCGATTGCACCAGCAGGCCGCCGCCCACGCGCTTGAAATCGAATGCGTTATGGCCATCGCCCAACGCGATTTCGAGCAGACGCACATTCTGCTTCGCGGCGAACACGGCCTTGGCGGCTGCCGAGAACGACGGGGCGATCAGCACTTCGACGAACTGCTTCGAGACCGCTTGCGCCGCGGCTTCGTCCACTTCGCGATTGAACGCGATGATGCCGCCGAACGCCGAGGTCGGGTCGGTCTGGAACGCCTTCGAATACGCTTCGAGCGCGTCCGCGCCCACGGCCACACCGCACGGATTCGCGTGCTTGATGATCACGCAGGCCGGCGCGTCGAAGGTCTTCACGCATTCCCACGCGGCGTCCGAGTCGGCGATGTTGTTGTACGAGAGCTCCTTGCCCTGGATCTGCGTGTAGTTCGCGAGCGCGCCGGCGCCGGCTTGCAGGTCGCGGTAGAACGCTGCGCTCTGGTGCGGGTTTTCGCCGTAGCGCAGGTCCTGGACCTTGTCGAACGCGAGGTTCAGCACGGCCGGGTAGGTGTTGCGCGATTTGTGCTCGAGCGCTTCGGTGAGGCTCGTGAGGTAGTTCGTGATCGCGCCGTCGTACTGCGCCGTGTGCGAGAACACCTTGGTCGCGAGGCGGAAGTTGGTGGCGTAGCTCACGGCGTTGCCGTTCGCGCGCATTTCTTCCAGCACCTTCGCGTAGTCGGCCGGATCGACCACGACAGTCACGTCGCGGTGGTTCTTCGCCGCCGAGCGCAGCATGGTCGGGCCGCCGATGTCGATGTTCTCGATCGCGTCTTCGAGCGAGCACTCTTCCTTCGAGATCGTCTGGACGAACGGGTAGAGGTTCACCACCAGCAGGTCGATCGTCGGGATGTCGTGCTTTTCGAGCGCGGCCATGTGCTCGGGCAGATCGCGGCGCGCGAGAATGCCGCCGTGGACCTTCGGGTGCAGCGTCTTCACGCGCCCATCGAGCATTTCCGGGAAGCCGGTGTAGTCGGCCACTTCGGTGACGTTGAGGCCTGCGTCCGCGAGCAGTTTCGCGGTGCCGCCGGTCGACAGGATCTTGACGCCGAGGTCCGACAGCGATTTCGCGAAATCGACGATGCCAGCCTTGTCGGAAACGGAGATGAGCGCTTGCTTGATCATGATGGGGGAGAGGTTGCCGAGGGATCGAGGAGTCCGCGCCGGAAGTCCAGAACCGTCCGTGGAGCAGTGACGGTCGTTACAGCGGTCCGTTACAGCAGGCCGTGCTGCTGGAGCTTCTTGCGCAGCGTGTTGCGGTTGATGCCGAGATACTCGGCGGCCAGCGACTGATTGCCGCCTGCCTGCTCGAGCACCACCTCGAGCATCGGTTTTTCGACGCAGGCCATCACCATTTCGTAGACGCCGTGCGGATTGCTGCCGTCGAGATCCTGGAAATAAATCCCCAGACTCTCGCGGACGGATTGTTCGATATTGTGCTTGCTCATGCTGCCAGTCGATCGGTGGGTTCGCGCTCGCCGTCTGCATCGGTTTCGTCGTCGACGTAGACGAGGCGCTCGGAAACGGCCTTTTGCTCGTCGAAGAACTGGTTGACGGCGGCGAGTTGGTCGCGCGTGGTGTCCAGCGTGTTCATGCGATGCCGGAACGTATTGGCGCCGCAAAGGCCGCGAGTGTACCAGCCGATATGCTTGCGCGCAGTACGCACGCCCGTAAACTCGCCATAAAACGCGTAGTGGTCTTCGAGGTGCTCGTTCATGATCGCCTGGATCTCGTCCACGCGCGGGGGCGGCAGCAGCTCGCCGGTCGCGAGGAAATGCTCGATCTCGCGAAACAGCCACGGGCGCCCCTGCGCCGCGCGGCCGATCATGATGGCGTCGGCGCCCGTGAAGGCGAGCACGTCGCGTGCTTTCTGCGGCTTCGTGATGTCGCCGTTGGCGACCACCGGAATGCGCGCGGCGGCCTTCACGGCCGCAATCGTTTCGTACTCCGCTTCGCCGTGATAGAGGTCGGCGCGCGTGCGTCCGTGCATGGTGACCATGGCAATGCCGCTGTCCTCCGCGATGCGCGCAATGGTGAGCGCGTTGCGGTGCTCGCGGTCCCAGCCGGTGCGGATCTTGAGCGTGACGGGCACGGCGTCGGGGCCGATGCCCACGGCGTCCACCACGGCCTTCACGATGCGCGCGACGAGCGGCTCGTTTTGCAGCAGCGCGGAGCCGGCCGCCACGTTGCAGACCTTCTTGGCCGGGCAGCCCATGTTGATGTCGATGATCTGCGCGCCGTTTGCGACGTTATAGCGCGCCGCTTCGGCCATCATCTCCGGGTCCGCGCCGGCGATCTGCACGGCGATGGGCTCGACCTCGCCCGCGTGATTGGCGCGGCGCATGGTCTTCTCGCTCTTCCAGAGCTGCGCGTTGGACGCGACCATCTCCGAAACTGCATAGCCCGCGCCCAGCCGCTTGCACAACTGACGGAACGGCCGGTCCGTGACGCCCGCCATGGGGGCGACGAACAGGTTGTTGCGCAGGGTGTGGCGGCCAATTGTGAACATGATGCACGGACGAAAGCGGCAGCGCGCCCGGCTGGCTTCGATGGACGTCGAAGGCATCGGCGCGGCTGCGGCTCGAAAAGGGGAAACGCGTATTTTAGCGTTAACGAGATGGGCGGTCTCGGCTTGCGGACCCTGGTGTTGTTCTGGCGGAGGGCGCCAGGGTTCGGTTGTCGTGCCTTGATGTGTAAGGCGATTCGACCCTTTCAGGGCGGATGCTGATCCGTCACCTCAATTCCGCTGCCCGAACATCATCTGCCGCGCGAGCGCCGTCTTGACCGGCGGCGCGAGTTCGAGCGCCGTGAGCGCGAGGCCGCGCAGCGTTGCGAGCGGCGCGAAGTCGATCGTGAACAGGCGCGCGAGCGTGTCCGTCGCGCCGATCGTCATGCGGCGGTCGAACGCGCGGCGGCCCGCGAAGTCGGCGAGCGCGTGCGGCGTGGCGCCGTGCTGGGCGAGGGCGTCAGCAAGCGCGTGGGCGTCGCGCAAGCCTAGATTCAGGCCCTGGCCGGCTACCGGATGCAGCGTTTGCGCCGCGTTGCCCACAGCCGCGATGCGGTTGTTGCCGCTGACCAGCGTGTCGAGTGCGTTCAGGCCGAGCGCAAACGCCGCGCGGCCGTGGATCTGCGTGAAACGGCCCATCCGCGTGCCGAAGGCGGTGCCGAGCGCGGCGAGGAAATCGGTGTCGGAAAGCTGGGCGCGGCGCTCGGCTTCGGCCGGCGACGAGCACCATACGAGCGCGTAGTCCGCGCCGCGCACGCCGCCGATCGGCAACAGCGCGATCGGGCCTTCGTTCGTGAAGCGCTCCCAGGCCACATGCGGCTGCGGCGCCGAAACCGTCACCACGCCGACCAGCGCGGTCTGGCCGTAGTCGCGGGTGCGCTTGTGCGAGTCCGGGGCCGCGGCGGTGGTGGAATCTGCCTGATCGGCCCCGCCAGAAGCATTGGCGGTTTCGTCTTGTTGGTCGTCTCGGTCCGTGTTGCCAAGCGGTGGCTTAAGCGCCGTCTGTGCGCGATAGAGCCCGCCTTCCGCGTTCACGAGAATGCGCGCGCGCAGCGTGCGCATGACGCCGGCGCTTTGCACGGGCAGCGTCACGCCGTCGTGCTCGACGACCGGCTCGTGCGCGTGCGTGTGGTGCAGCCAGTGCACGCGCGTGCCGCGCACCGCGTGCGCGAGCGACTGCACGATCGCGCCGTAGCGCGCGACATAGCCGAGCGCGGGCAGGTCGTAGTCGTGCCGGTCGATCAGCGTACGGCCGAAGTGGCCGCGCTGCGAGACGTGGATGCGTTCGATCGGCGTCGCGTCCTGCGGCCATGCGAGCGCCTGCAGCAGCGTGCGGCTGCCCTGGGAGACGGCGATGGCGCGCGGGTCCCCGGCGCTGTCGTCGGGCTCGCGCGCGTCGATCAACGCGACCGAGAGCGCCGCCGTCGCGCTGCGCCGCGCGAGCCAGCCGGCGAGCGCAAGCCCGACTGGCCCCGCGCCGACGATGATCACGTCATATTCGTTGGGCGCGCTTGTGGCTGTATTTGCGGCTGCGCTTGCGGGGGTGTTCGCTGCATTCATGTCGCTGCGTTCGCTTCAGATCGTTGGCTTTTGTATGTGCGCTCACGCGCCGGGGCGCGCGCCCTGCATCAACGCCTCGATTTCGTCTGCGGCCACGGGCACGTCGCGCGTGATCAGCTCGCAACCGGTGGTGGTCACGATGGCGTCGTCTTCGATGCGGATGCCGATGTCCCAGTAGCGCTCGGGCACGTCCTCGGCGGCGCGCACGTAGAGGCCGGGCTCGATCGTGAGCGTCATACCGGGCCGCAGCGTGCGCCACGGCGGCGCGACGGCGGCGCCGGCATTCGCGTCGCGGTCGTCGTGAACTCCGCGTTCGCCGCGTTCACGATAGTCGCCCGCGTCGTGCACGTCCATGCCGAGCCAATGCCCGGTGCGATGCATATAGAAGCGCGCATAGGCGCGCTCGGCGATCACGTCGTCGACGCTCGCGAAGCGCTGCTTGTCCACGATGCCGGTGTCGAGCAGCCCTTGCGCCAGCACGCGCACGGCGGCCTCGTGCGGCGCCTCGAAGTTCACGCCCGCGCGCGTGGCGTCGATGGCGGCCTGCTGCGCCGCGAGCACGATCTCGTAGAGCTCGCGCTGGGCGCTCGTGTAGCGCCCGCTCGCGGGAAAGGTGCGCGTGATGTCGGAGGCGTAGCCGTTCAGCTCGCACGCAGCGTCGATCAGGATCAGGTCGCCTTCGCGCACCACCGCGTTGCCGGCCGGATAGTGGAGCACGCAGGCGTTCGCGCCCGTCGCGACGATCGAGCCGTAGGCGGGCGCCTGTGCGCCATGCTTGCGGAACGTGTAAAGCAGCTCGGCTTCGAGCTCGTATTCACGCATGCCGGGGCGGCACGCCTGCATGGCGCGCACGTGCGCGAGCGCCGAAATTTTCGCGGCGCGGCGCATGGTGTCGAGCTCGTGCGTGTCTTTGACGATGCGCATGTCGTCGAGCAGCGGCACGAGGTCGTGCGCGGCGGCCGGCGCGGCAACGCCGCCGCGCGACTGCGCGCGCACGGCGTCGATCCAGCGCTTGACCTGCGCATCGAAGCGCTCCGAGGCTGCGAGCGCGTAATGGAGCGCCGGGCGATCGGCGATCAGGCGCGGCACCTGGGTGTCGATATCGTCGACGGCAAACGCGGCGTCGAAGCCGAACGCCTCGCGCGCGCCGTCGGGCCCGAAGCGAAAGCCTTCCCACGTTTCGCGCTCGACGTTCTTCGCGCGGCAGAACAGGATCGTGGCGGGCTGGTTCTCGCCCGCGCTCGCGTCGAGCACGAGCAGCGCCTCGGGCTCGGTGAAGCCGGTGAGGTAATAGAAGTAGCTGTCGTGCCGATACGGATATTCGGTGTCGCGGTTGCGCGCCGCCTCGGGCGCGGTGGGCACCAGCGCCACGCCGCCGCCTTTGGCGCGCAGCGCGGCGAGCACGCGCTCGCGGCGCGCGCGGTACAGCGCTGCGCCGCCGTCGGGGCCGCGCGGTGCATCGGCTGCGGCGCCAGGAGTGGCCGCAGCGGCCGAGGTGCTTTCCGTGAGGTTCGTGTCCATCGTGCGATTGTAGCGCCTGCGTAGTAGGGCCTGTGAGGGCCTGTGCAGCACGCGCATCGGCGGGGTGGCGCGCGTGCGCTGTTGCATCGAGCCGACAACACGGATCGGAGAAATCTGCTGCTGAAGAAGGCGACCCGTCAGAATCAGGGCATTCCAACGTATACTTTCGCCGGATTCCAGAAAAGGCAGGTGTGATGAAACTTATCGGTTCGCTCGGCAGCCCGTATGTCCGCAAGGCGCGGATCATGCTCGCCGAAAAGAAAATCGACTACAAGCTGGTGCTTGAAAACGTGTGGGGCGCCGAGACGGCGATTCACGATTTCAACCCGCTCGGCAAGGTGCCGTGTCTCGTGATGGAGGACGGCGAAGCGGTGTTCGATTCGCGCGTGATCTGCGAATACGTCGACATGCTCTCGCCGGTCGGCAAATTGATTCCGCAGGGCGGGCGCGAGCGGGTGGAGGTGCGGTGCTGGGAGGCGCTCGCCGACGGCATGCTCGACGCCGCCGTGCTGATCCGCGTGGAGGGCACGCAGCGCGAGCCCGAGCAGCGCAGCGAGGCGTGGGTCGCGCGCCAGCAGCGCAAGATTCGCGAGGGCTTGAACGCGATGGCCAAGGGGCTCGCGGGCAATGCATGGTGCGCGGGCAACCGCTACACGCTCGCCGACATCGCGGTGGGTTGCGCGCTCGGCTATCTCGACTTCCGCATGCCGGAGCTCGACTGGCGCGAGCCACATCCGAATCTCGCGCGACACTTCGAAAAGCTCATGCAGCGGCCGTCGTTCGCCGATACCGTGCCGCAGGCATAAAACATGTCATGACGCAGGACGCGCGCACGCCGCAATGGCGTTGCGCGCGCAACCATCGCTTCACCAGTTCATCTTTTCCGCATCCGGCGCGAACGAATCGCTGCGCGCGACCGGCCACCACTTCTCGTACAGCTGATAGCGGTAGCGTCCTTCGATGAGGTCGCCCGGTTTCAGGTACTTGAGCAGTTCCGACATCAGCTTCACTTCATACGACGAAACACGGCGCACGATGTGATGCGCGCGCAGATCGGCGGGGCTCTCGAGTCCGGCGGCCTGGAGGATTTCCTGCAGCGCGTGCAGCGTGTTGCGATGGAAGTAGTAGACGCGCTCGCCCTTGTCGGGCACGTTTAGCGCGCGCTGGCGCGCCGGGTCCTGGGTAGCGACGCCGGTGGGGCAGCGGTCCGAATGGCACTTCTGCGCCTGGATGCAGCCCACCGCGAACATGAAGCCGCGCGCCGAGTTGACCCAGTCCGCGCCGATCGCGAGCGTCTTGGCGATATCGAACGCGGTGATGATCTTGCTGCTCGCGCCAATCTTGATCTTGTCGCGCAGGCCGATGCCCACGAGCGTGTTATGCACGAGCAGCAGGCCTTCCTGCAGCGGCGTGCCGATGTGATCGGTGAACTCGATGGGCGCCGCGCCGGTGCCGCCTTCGGCGCCGTCCACGACGATGAAGTCGGGCAGGATGCCGGTTTCGAGCATGGCCTTGGCGATGCCGAAGAATTCCCACGGGTGGCCGATGCACAGCTTGAAGCCGGTGGGTTTGCCGCCCGAGAGCTTGCGCAGCCGATCGACAAATTCGAGCAGGCCGCGCGGCGTGGAGAACTCCGAATGGCGCGCGGGGGAGACGCAGTCCTTGCCGATCGGAATGCCGCGCGTCTCGGCAATCTCGGGCGTGACCTTGGCGGCCAGCAGCATGCCGCCGTGGCCCGGCTTTGCGCCCTGCGAGAGCTTCACCTCGATCATCTTGACCTGCGGCTCCTGGGCGAGGCGCTGGAATTTATCGGCGCTGAAGGTGCCGTCGTCGTTGCGGCAGCCGAAGTAGCCCGAGGCGACTTCCCAGATGATGTCGCCGCCGTTTTCGCGGTGGTACTTCGACATCGAGCCTTCGCCGGTGTCGTGCGCGAAGCCGCCTTTCTTTGCGCCCAGGTTGAGTGCGCGGATCGCGTTGGCGGACAGCGCGCCGAAGCTCATCGCCGAGATGTTGAAGATCGATATCGAATACGGCTGCGCGCGCTCCGCGCCAACCAGCACGCGGAAATCGCTGCCCGCGATTTTCGTTGGCGCGAGCGAGTGGCTGATCCATTCGTGGCCCACGGCCTTCACGTCGAGTTCGGTGCCGTACGGGCGGCTGTCGACGGTGTTTTTCGAGCGCTGGTAGACCACGCTGCGCTGCACGAGCGAGAAGGGCTTTTCGTCGGTGTCGTCTTCGACGAAGTACTGGCGGATCTCGGGGCGCACGAACTCGAACAGGAAGCGCAGATGGCCCCAGAGCGGATAGTTGCGCAGGATGGCGTGGCGCTGCTGTGTCATGTCCCAGATGCCGAGCGCGACGATGAGCGCGGGCACGATGGCGCACAGCCACGATAGATGATGGAGCGCCGATGCAAGCACGCAGGCTGCCAGCAGCAGCACCGCACACCACATGGCGAGGTAACGTCGGGAAAACATGGGGGACTCCTCGATCTTTTGATTCGCTGCGCGAGGCGGGTTGTGGCCGCCCGGGTACGGCCGCGCCCGGGTGAGGCGCTGGCGTGCTCGAATGATGCCGCAAGTTGGTGAATCTGGCCGGGAGGAGGGCAAAAAGCCGGCGTGAAACCGAGGGGCCGATCGTGCGGAGGGCAGAGGGAAAAACGCGCGGCGCCGGGTGCGCCGCGCGAGCGTGCTTATGCCAGTACCTAAGCTGGGAACTAAGCCAGGTAGCGCGCCGCCGAGGCCGCGAATTGTGCCGATTTCTTGCGCGGCGAGCGCTTTTTCTTCGGTGCGACGGGGGGCGGCACGGCGGGCACATGCGGCTCTAGCGTCGTCACGGCTTCGATGATGCCGCCACCGAGGCACACGTCGCCGTCGTAGAGCACCGCCGACTGACCCGGCGTCACGGCCCATTGCGCGGTGGGGAAATGCAGCGCGAACTGGCCTTCGCCAAATTCGCCCGCGGCTCTGAACGAGCAGGGCGCGTCAGCCTGGCGGTAGCGCGTTTTCGCGCCGCACGCGTGGCCGTCGGCGGGCGGCTCGCCCGCGACCCAGCTCACGTTGCCCGCGCGCAGCTCGTGCGCGAGCAGCCACGGATGATCGTGGCCCTGCACGACGTAGAGCGTATTGGCGGCCATGTCCTTGCCCGCGACGAACCACGGGTCGCCGCTGCCGTCCTTGCTGCCGCCAAGGCCAATGCCTTTGCGCTGCCCGAACGTATAGAACGCGAGGCCGATATGCTCGCCCACGACCTTGCCGTCGGGCGTCATCATCGGGCCCGGCTTGGTCGGCAGATAGCGGTTCAGGAAGTCGCGGAACGGCCGCTCGCCAATGAAGCAGATGCCGGTCGAGTCCTTTTTCTTCGCGTTCGGCAAGCCGATCTGTTCGGCGATCTCGCGCACTTTCGTCTTCGGAATTTCGCCGAGCGGGAACATCGTCTTCGAAAGCTGCGCCTGGTTCAGGCGATGCAGGAAGTACGACTGATCTTTCGTGTGATCGAGCGCCTTCAGCAGTTCGAAGCGTCCGCTGAGTTCGTTCTGGCGCACGCGCGCGTAATGACCCGTGGCGATGGTTTCCGCGCCCAGCGACATCGCGTGGTCGAGGAAGGCCTTGAATTTGATCTCGGCGTTGCAGAGCACGTCGGGGTTCGGCGTGCGGCCCGCCGAGTATTCGCGCAGAAACTCCGCGAACACGCGGTCCTTGTACTCGGCGGCGAAATTGACCGCCTCCACGTCGATGCCGATCAGGTCCGCGACCGACACCACGTCGATCCAGTCCTGGCGCGTCGAGCAGTACTCGCCGTCGTCGTCGTCTTCCCAGTTCTTCATGAAGAGACCGACGACGTCGAACCCCTGCTCCTTGAGCAGCCATGCGGTGACCGACGAATCGACGCCGCCCGACATGCCTACCACGACCTTACGTTTGCTCATTTGTCTGCTGCCTTGTTGCTGCTTTCAGTCCTGGGGTTCCACTTTCGGCCCCGCCTTGGGTCCGACCGCGTGGGTGTGCACGAAATCGAGCGCCACGCGCTTGCCCGCGAGGTAATCGTCGACGCACTGCATGACGAGCGGTGTGCGGTGACGCGCGCTCGCGGCGCGCAGTTCGTCGGCGCTCATCCACAGCGTGCGGACGATATCCGGATCGAGCGCGCGCGGTTCCGGCTCGCTCGCGACGCTGCCGCAGTAGGTGAAGCGCAGATACGTCGTGCCGCTTTCGCCGGGTTTGCCGAAATGCGTCATGTACATGCCGACCAGCGCCTCGGGCGCGAACGCATAGGCGGTTTCTTCCAGTGTTTCGCGCACGACGGCCTCATGGAGCGTCTCGCCGGCTTCCAGATGCCCGGCGGGCTGATTCAGGCGCAAGCCGGCTGGCGTGTGCTCTTCGACGAGCAGAAAGCGTCCGTCGCGCTCGACGATTGACGCCACGGTGACGTGGGGGGCCCAGGTTTCATCATTCATGGGCCGCTATTTTACCGGCACGCGCTCAAGGTTGCCCGGGGCCGGATCGTGCGTCCGGCAGTGCCATCCAGACCGCATGGGGGACACAACGGCCGGCCCGCTGGGCGTATCGCCAACCGTCCGGTCGGACATATCAAAGTGTTGTGTGCAGTGCACAAAACAGGGCATTTCTGGCTTCAACCGCGCTGCGGGTTTCGGTTACAGTGGTGCGTCGTTTTGCCGTTGCAATAGAAAGCCGGCGCGCCTCGTCGGCCGTACTCCGCTCGATTTTGAGCCAGATTAGAACGAAAGCAGGTCGAGGAGGAAACAGCGATGCATATCGGAGTGCCCGCAGAGACGCGGGCGAACGAAACCCGCGTGGCCGCGACACCGGAGACAGTCAAGAAGTACGTCGCGCAGGGTCACACGGTCACTATCCAGGCAGGCGCCGGCACCGGCGCGAGCTTTCCCGATGAGGCCTACACGGCCGCCGGCGCACAGATCGCCGACGCGGCCGCCGCCTTCGGTGCCGAGCTCGTGCTCAAGGTCCAGTCGCCCTCGGTAAGCGAGCTCGCGTTCATGAAGCGCGGCGCGGTGCTGGTCGGCATGCTCGATCCCTTCAATGCGGAGAACGCCCAGAAGCTCGCGGAAGCGGGCGTGACGGCGTTCGCGCTCGAAGCCGCGCCGCGCACCACGCGTGCGCAGAGTCTGGACGTGCTGTCCTCGCAGGCCAACATCGCCGGCTACAAGGCGGTGCTGGTGGCTTCCAACCTCTATCCGCGCTTCATGCCGATGCTCATGACAGCGGCCGGTACGGTGAAGGCCGCGCGCGTGCTGATTCTGGGCGCGGGCGTGGCGGGCCTGCAGGCGATCGCCACCGCGAAGCGCCTGGGCGCCGTGATCGAGGCTTCGGACGTGCGTCCTGCCGTGAAGGAGCAGATCGAGTCGCTGGGCGCAAAATTCCTCGACGTGCCCTACGAAACCGATGAGGAGCGCGAAGCGGCGCAGGGCGTGGGCGGCTACGCGCGGCCCATGCCGCCCTCGTGGCTCGCGCGCCAGTCGGCGCTGGTGCACGAGCGCGCGAAGCAGGCCGATATCGTCATCTCCACCGCGCTGATTCCGGGCCGCGACGCGCCCACGCTGCTGCCCTCCGACACCGTGCAGGCGATGAAGCCTGGCTCCGTGGTGATCGACCTGGCGGCTGGGCGCGGCCCGGTAGCGGATCAGGCAACCGGCCGGCGCGGCGGCAACTGCCCGCTCACCGAGGCCGACAAAGTGGTTATGCACCACGGCGTGCAGATCTGCGGCTACACGAACCTCGCGTCGATGGTGGCCGCCGATGCCTCCGCACTCTACGCGCGCAACCTGCTCGACTTCCTGAAGCTGATCGTAACGAAGGAAGGAGCGCTCAATATCGATCTCGCGGACGACATCGTCGCGGCCACGCTGCTGGCCCGTGACGGCGCCGTCACGCGCAAGACCTGAGGAGACCCGGCAATGGAACTGATCAACCATACCGTCATCAATCTGATCATCTTCGTGCTGGCCGTGTATGTGGGCTATCACGTCGTGTGGAACGTCACGCCCGCGCTGCATACGCCGCTCATGGCCGTGACCAATGCGATCTCGGCCATCGTGATCGTGGGCGCGATGCTGGCGACCGGCCTCACGGTGGGCGGCGCCGGCAAGTTCTTCGGCACCTTCGCGGTGCTGCTCGCGGCGGTGAACGTGTTCGGCGGCTTCCTCGTCACACGGCGCATGCTCGAAATGTTCCGCAAGAAAGAGCCTAAGAAGGCCGCAGCGAAGGAGGGCGCATGATGAGCATGAATGTCGTTACGCTGCTCTACCTGGTGGCGTCGGTCTGCTTCATCCAGGCGCTCAAGGGGCTTTCGAACCCGCGCACCGCGCGCGCCGGCAATATGTTCGGCATGGTGGGCATGGCCATCGCCATTCTCACCACCATCGCGCTGATTGCGAAGCAGTCCGCACAATTCGGCTCGAACCTCGGGCTCGGTCTCGGGCTGCTGTTCGGGGCGCTGGTGGTGGGCGGCGGCCTGGGCGCGTTTGTGGCCGCGCGCGTCGAGATGACCAAGATGCCCGAGCTGGTTGCCGCCATGCACTCGCTGATCGGTCTCGCGGCCGTGTGCATTGCGTACGCGGTGGTGTCGGAGCCGGCGGCGTTCGGGCTGGTGGCCGAGGATGCGCCGTATCCGGGCTTCCTGCCTTATGGCAATCGCATCGAACTGTTCATCGGCACCTTTGTGGGCGCGATTACGTTCAGTGGTTCGGTGATCGCCTTCGGCAAGCTCTCGGGCAAGTACAAGTTCCGGTTGTTCCAGGGCGCGCCCGTCGTGTACCCGGGCCAGCACCTGATCAACCTGATGCTCGCGTTGGGCATGATCGGCTTCGGCGTCTTGTTCTTCCTGACGCAATCGTGGCTGCCGTTCATCATCATGACGGCGATCGCGTTCGCGCTCGGCGTGCTCATCATCATCCCGATTGGCGGGGCGGACATGCCCGTCGTGGTGTCGATGCTGAACTCGTACTCGGGCTGGGCGGCGGCGGGCATCGGCTTCTCGCTGAACAACGCCATGCTCATCATCGCGGGCTCGCTGGTGGGCTCGTCGGGCGCGATTCTCTCGTACATCATGTGCCACGCGATGAACCGCTCGTTCTTCAACGTGCTGCTGGGCGGCTTTGGCGCCGAAGCGGGCGGAGCGGCGGCTGGCGGCTCGCAGGAGCAGCGTCCGGTGAAGTCGGGTTCGGCGGACGACGCCGCGTTCATGCTCGGCAACGCCGAGAGCGTCGTGATCGTGCCGGGCTACGGGTTGGCGGTCGCGCGCGCGCAGCATGCGCTCAAGGAACTCACGGACAAGCTCGTGGAAAAGGGCGTGGACGTGCGCTACGCGATTCACCCGGTGGCGGGTCGTATGCCAGGCCACATGAACGTGCTGCTCGCGGAAGCGGAAGTGCCCTACGACATGGTCTACGAGATGGAGGACATCAACAACGAGTTCGGCCAGACCGACGTGGTGCTGGTGCTGGGCGCGAACGACGTGGTGAATCCGGCCGCGAAGAACGATCCGAAGTCGCCGATCGCGGGCATGCCGATCATCGAGGCCTACAAGGCGCGCACGATCATCGTGAACAAGCGCTCGATGGCGGCGGGTTACGCCGGCCTCGACAACGAACTGTTCTACATGGACAAGACCATGATGGTGTTCGGCGACGCGAAGAAGGTGATCGAGGAGATGGTGAAGACGGTGGAGTAAGGCTTCTGCCGCATTACTTAGACGGCGCTTCCACGCGCCGCAAATAATCGCCGAGCCGTCTCCCGCTCACGTCGGGAAACGGCTCGAGCACTTCTACGTCGTTCATCCGCGCGATGTTGAAGTTGCGGAAATCCTCGCGCATTTCGCACCACGCGCCGACCGTCCACTGCGCCCCCCAGTACACGAGCCCGAGCGGCCAGATGCGCCGCTGCGTATGCGCGCCGATGCGGTCGCAATACGCGAAGCGCACCACGAGCCGCGAATCGACGGCGCGATGCAGTGCGTCCACTTTCTCCGAATACGTGGGATCGACGTGATACGACGGCACGAACACCGCGATGCGTTCGAGCACGGCGCGCTTGTCGGCGGGCATGGCCGCGGCGATCTTCGCGAGCGCGCCGCGAGCCCCGCCCGCGAGCACCGCGCCGCCCCACGATTCGGCCATGCGCGCGCCTACGGCGAGCGCGGTGAGCTCGTCGGCGGTGAAGGTGAGCGGCGGCAAGCTTGCCGTGCGCGCGAGCCGGTAGCCGATGCCCGCTTCGCCTTCGATCGGCACGCCCGAAAGCTGCAGGTCGCGCACGTCGCGATAGACGGTGCGCGGCGACACCTCGAGCCACTGCGCGAGCTGCTGCGCGGTGGTGAGGCGGCGGCCGCGCAACAGCTCGGCGATGCGGAACAGGCGGTCGGCTCGGCGGGTCATGGTTGGGCGGGCCAGATGGTGGGCGGTTTCGGACGGCCAGTTCGGACGGCCGGTTCGGACAGCGAAGAACCGCGTGGCCGGAGGCGTGACCAGAAGCGGTCCCCAGGATGATAGCGCCGCCGCGTTCAGCCCAGCTTGGCGGCGTGCAGGCCGACGCGGTTGCCCTCGGTATCGATGAAGAAGCCGATATAGCCGTAGTTATTGGGCAGCTCCACCGCGGGGCCCTGCTTCTTGCCGCCGGCCTTCTCCACCCGGTCGAGCACGGCCGTGATCGACGGCTGCGCGTTCAGATACACGAGCACGCCTTTCGGGTCCGGCTTGGCGTCGCGCGGATTGAACACGATGCAGCCGCCGGTTTCGGCGTCCGTATGCGAGAACAGCGCCATCGGCACGCCGCCGACCACTTCGCGTTGCAGCGAGGTATCGAGGGCGGTTTCGTAAAAGGTCGCGGCGCGGTCCAGATCGTGCGCGGGAATTTCGAACCACGAGATGACACGGGAAACTTCGGTCGACATGATGCGCTCCTCGGATGCCAATGGTGTCGATGGCGGATACGGTGAAATGGCGGCGGTTGGCGGGATGCCGTGGCGCCGGCCTGCCCGGGATGCGCTTGCGCTCGCGCGGGCTGGCGTAGGTAGGAGTGTGCGGTGGGGCTGCTGACAGCGTGCTGTCAGTAGCTTTGACAGTACGTTCATCGGGTTGCGCGGCGCCATGCCGGCACGCGTTTTCGAGAGAGGGGCGCGCGCAAATCTGCTGTAATCGACGGATTTATTCTCTCTTGTTCTTTTGAACCGGCGGCCCGTGGCCAGCCTTGCTCTTCATGTCTCCAAACATCTCCATCATTACGCCCACGGCCAACCGCGAGGCCTTCCTGCCGGCGATCGCGCGCTGCGTGGCGCGTCAGCAAGTCGACTGGGAGTGGCTCGTGCTCGACGACAGTCCGCAGCCCAGCGCCTTCATGCGCCAACTCGCCGATACCGACCCGCGCGTGCGCTACTACTGGTCGAAGACGCCCATGTCGATCGGCGCGAAGCGCAATTTCCTCGTGGGCGAGTCGCGCGGCGAGCTGATCGCCCATTTCGACGACGACGATCACTACGCCTCGCACTATCTCGCGACCATGGCACGGCTGCTGCGCGAAAGCGGCGCGCAGCTCATGAAGCTATCGACGTTCTGGATGTACGCGCCGCATACGCAGTTCCTGGGCTACATGGACCTGAATGCGCGTGTGGGCCTGCATTACGTGCTCAAGGGCAAGGAAGTGAGCACGGTGACCTTCCACGAGAAGATGCAGATCGGCGCCGATTTCATTCTTTTCTACGGCTTTGCGTACGTGTACCGCAAGGCGCTCTTCGATATCGCGCGCTTTGACGACGTCAATCTGTGCGAAGACGAGAGCTTCATCCGTCGCGTGGTGGAGTCGGGCCAGAAAGTGCTTGCGGCCGAGGACACGCAGGCGAGCTGCCTGCATCTGATTCACCCGGCTTCCACGTCGCGCTGCTTTTCGCGTCATTCGCTGCCGGTTTTCCTGCTGCCGAGGCTTTTTCCGGAGTACGAAGGATATCCGCTGCCCGTCGAGCCGGGCGGCGCGGCGGTTGGGCCTGCGCGCGTCTGAAGTACGGACGCGGCGCAGGGGGTGCATCGCGCAGTGGCCTAGCTGTTTTGGTCGGCGCTGCCCGGGTTCTTGCCGGCGGCGACGTCCTGGCCGGCGCTGGCAGGACGCTGGCGCACACTGCCCGCGATCAGGTCGAAGCGGAACAGGCGGCATTCGAGCGCGCCGTTGAAGAGCGGCGTCTTGGCCGCTTCGCGCAAACGCAACTGCCCCGGCAGCTTGCGGTCCGAAGTCAGGAAGAACGCGCGCCAGCCCGTGAAGCGCTGCTTGAGCGCGTCGCCGAGCGCCTGGAAGAATTCGGCGTCGGGCGCGTCGGTATGGACGCGGCGGAAGGCTTCCTGCTCTTCGTAGTCGTCCCGCATCTCGCGGGGCGCGCGCGCTTCGCCGCGTGCGTTGCGTCCGCGCACCTCGATACGCTCGCCGTACGGCGGATTCGCCACGAGGACGCCGTTGCCAACGGCTGGCGGCGTCATGTTGCGCGCATCGAGCTGCTTGAGCGGCACCTTGCCGAGACCCGCGCGCGCGAAGTTGGCGCGAGCCTTCTCGAGCATGACGTCGGAAATGTCGCTGCCGAAGATGTGCAGGTCCGTTGCGCGGCTCATGGCCGAGTTGCGCAAGGTGTTCGCTTCGCTCTTCAGATGGCGCCACGCGGCGGTGTCGGCCTGCTTCAGACGTTCGAAGCCGAAGCTGCGCGACAGCCCCGGCGCAATGTCGAGCGCGACCTGCGCCGCTTCCGCCAGAAACGTGCCGCTGCCGCACATCGGGTCATAGAGCGGCATCTCGGGCGTCCAGCCCGTGAGGCGCAGGATGCCGGCGGCAAGGTTCTCGCGCAGGGGCGCGGCGCCCTTGTCCAGACGCCAGCCGCGCTTGAAGAGCGGCTCGCCCGAGGTGTCGAGATAGAGCGTGCAGTCGTTCGCGGTGAGGAAGGCGAACACGCGCACGTCGGGATAGGCGGTATCGACGCTCGGACGCGCGCCGGCCTTGTCGCGCATGCGGTCGCAGATCGCGTCTTTCACGCGCAGCGTGGCGAATTCGAGGCTGCGCAGCGGCGACTTGATCGCGGTGATGTCGATACGGATGGTCTCGTTCGGCGAGAACCACTTTTCCCACTGCTGCTCGCGCGCGAGCGCATAGATGTCCTGCTCGCCGCGATAGGGCCGCTGGGCGATTTTCAGGAGCACGCGGCTGGCAATGCGCGAATGCAGGTTCGCGGCCATGCCGCCGGCCCAGTTGCCGCGAAAATGCACGCCGCCGGGCACGTCGGCGCCCAGCTGGAGCGCGCCGGGCGGCAGGCGCCGCTGCGCGATTTCGGCCAGTTCGGCGGCGAGCGGGGCTTCGAGGCCACGAGGGCAGGGAGCAAAGAAGTCGAAAGACATGAGAAGAGAGGGGACGCTGCGGGGAAGGCGCTATTGTACGCGGGTTAGGCCTGCCCCCCTCAAGCGGCTGGCCGTGCGAGCGGCCTGATTCTGGGGCGAGGCTGCTGGCGGGCCTGCCTGGGATCCCACTGGGTCAATCGTTTCCTTCAGGCATCTTCGCCCGCCGGATCGGCCACACCAGATCGATCGGATGCCGCGTCACGCGTCGCCAGAACGCGCGCATGAGTGGACGCACGTCCTGGCGCGCGAGGTCACGCGAGCGCACTGCCATGTGCAGCGCGAGCGCGAAGCTCACGGTCACGTTGAGCACGGCCATGCTCGCCACGCCGGCCACGGCCCACCAGAGCTCGCCGGTTTTGAGCGGAGCGGTGCCGAGCACGCCGAGCGCCACGCCGATCGAGCCCGCCGAGAGCGTTACGTGGCGCACTTCGAAGTGGAACGCGACGGCCGAGACAATCGCCGGCACGAGGCCGAGCATCATCCCCAGCACGAGGTTCCCCCACACGCCCGCCGCATTTACGCGGCAAAAGTGCGCGAGGCGCGCGGCGCCCGAGGCGCCCAGCGTCATGCGCAGGCGCCGGTTCCACGCGAGCGCGTCCTCGACGCGATGCAGCACGAACCAGTTGTCGGCCCAGCCCGCGAACAGACTCGACGCCCACAGCAGCACGCCGGTGAGCGCGGCGTAGAACGGCGTCGGGCCGATCAGCGAGAACGACTGGAGCGTCGCGTGCGCTTTCGCCGGCGTGATGAGGTTGGCGTGGAACAGCCAGCCGAACGCGAGCTGGATCGCGAGACAGGCCGGAAACACGAGCAGCACGTTGCCGAGCACGGCGGCGGCCTGGGTGCGGATCAGCGCCACCACTGACGACACGAAGCGCGCGCGCCCCGCGGGCTCGTTGGCGCCGTCGAGCTCGCGCGCGAGCGTAGGCGCGGTCATCGCGGGCTGCTTGGTCGCGAGCGAAAAGTGGCAGAAGTGCATGACGAGAAAGCTCAGCGCGTAGTTGATGCCCGCGACGAGCCCTTCGATCATCGAGGGCAAGTGCGCGCCCGTGATGCCGAATTTCACGTAGACCGTCACCGCCGTGACGAGGCCGCCACCGGCCGCCATGCGCAGCATCGTGAGGTATTCGGCGCGGTCGCGAGCGATGTAGTGCTCGCCCGTGTCGGCGGAGAGTTCCACCACCTTGCGCGAGAGCAGCGCGAAGTTGCTGCGCACGAGGTGCGCCATGCTCTGGCTTTTTTGGTTCGCGCGCACGAGATCGGCAACAAGGCGCGCTTGCGTCGCGGGATCGTCGGCGGCCATCCACGCGTCGAGCAGACGCTCCGCGCGCACGATGCGCATGCGCATGCGCTGGACCTGGAACACCGTGTCAACGCGCACGCCGTGGCGGTAGAGGTGCGCGAAGACGTCGTCGGTGGCCTTGCGGCAATCGTCGAGCAAGAGGCGCAGCCATGTCACTTCCTGCAGCAGGCGCGTGGGCTCGCCCGCGTCGCGCGCGCTTTCCACCGCGAGCATCGCGCGCGTGAGGCGGAAGAACGACAGCTTTTCGACGGCGACGCGCGCGTCTTCGTTCGAAAGGCGGCTGCGCACCGTCGGCGAGAGACCGGTCGAGCTGATCTGGCAGGTCAGGTTGTGCAGCGCTGTGAGCAGGCCCAGCGAGAACTCGTTGGGCAACCTCACCGAAGCGGCGGGGCGAGCGGCGGACGCGCTGTCTTCGTCGGAGGCGCGCGCGGGGACGGCGGCGGTAGGGTTGGCTGCAGCTACAGCGTCTGGCTGCACCGCGCCGGGCTCGGCGATCAAGGTCCGCAGCCGGGCGAGCAGGTCGCGCGGCAGCGTGGCGATCCACTCGGGGTCGTGAGTCGAAGGGAACATCAGCGTGAAGAGCGCCGCGAGATCGCGGCGGTTCGGCGCGGGCGGGATCAACTGCGCCTGCATCCGGCCCACGAGCGCGCCAAACAGGTTCGAGTGGACCGGCATGCCCGCGTCGCAGAGCAGGGTGAGGCTGTCGCTCTCGCGCAGCAGCTTGCGCACCATCGCGCCGACCTTGGCTTTCCATGCCGGATTGCGGTCCAGCACGTGCAGCAGGTAGCGCACGCGCGCATGCTCGGGCGGCGCGCGCAGCGGCGCATCGGACGCGGCGGCCTCGGCGTCGAGCTGGCCGCGCCGATGGATCCAGTGTGCGAGCTCGATCAGCCAGTCGCTGCGCTCCGCGTAGGGGGCGTCGGCATCGGCGATGGCGAGCAGCGCATCGAGTTGTTGGATGGCGCTGCGCGACGCGCGCCATTTTTTCCAGAGCGTCTTGAACGAACGAAACATACTAATGCGCCAAGCAATAGGGTAAAGCGGCATTATCGCGGCTCGCGCGGATTGGGCGGTTCGAGTTGGACAGCGAGGGCGCGGAAGGGCGTGTGGGAAGCCGGTCCGCAGGGGCGGCGGCGAAACCGGTGGGCGCCATGGCGTGACCATGACGCAGGGGAGCGTGTGAGGCGCGCAAGAGGCGCGATACGGACGCGGCGAACCGCGTCCGTCCTCAGTTGTCCGCGCAGGGACTCAGCCCGCCGTTGCGGCGGTGGACGCGGCCTGCGGGCAGGCGATGCTGGTCATGGGCGACATGTGCGTCGAGGTTTTCGCGCCGTTCTTCGCCGTGGTCTTCGTGCTGGCAGTCGCGCTCGCTTGCGGCGCGGCGGCGAGCGCGCGCACGCCGCTCGCGATGGCCTGCGAGAGCGCCGCCACCGCGCGCCGGTGACCGATCACGAGCGCATCATAGCCGTCGCCGACGGGCTCGTTGAGCACGCTGCGGCAGGTCATGACCGTCTGCGAGTCGAGCGCACGCACGCTCCAGACCGCGTCGATGAGGGCATGCGAGCCCGGCCACGATTCGAAGCGCTGAACGTTTACGCTCACGCGATAGACCGGCACGCCCTCGGGATGCGGCGAGCCGTACACGTCGATGGCGCCGAGCTGCTGCGTGAGATCGCCGGAGAGCGCGCGGCGAATCTCGTCGCCGGGCAGCGAAGCCCAGCGTTCCTGCTCGAGCACCTTGACCTGATTGGCGTTGTTCTGCACGACGAACTGCAGCTTTGCAACCTGCGGCGGCACGTCGACCGGCGCGAGTGCGATGAGCAAAGCCTGATTGCCCGTGGTCGAGGCGACGCTCGCATGCGCGGCATCGTCGGTGGGGCTTAGCGTGTAGAAGCGGCTGACGGGCGAGGCGCAGCCCGCGAGCGCCGCCACGAAGGCGAGCGCCGCGAGGGCCGGGGCTGCGGGGAGCCGCAGGGGGAGCCGGCGAAACGTCATGGCTTGTCTCCTGATTTGCCGCGCAGCAGCGATTCGGGATGGCGCTCCAGATAGTCGGAGAGCGCGTTGAGGGATTGCAGTGTGCGCGTGAGTTCCTGCAGCGCCTGATGCACGTCCGATTGCAGCGGCGAATCCTGCTGCAGCGTGGACTGCGCGGCGCTGAAGGTCTTCTGCGCCTGGTCGAGCGTGCCGCGCATCTGCGGCAGGATCTCGTCGTTGACCTTGCCGAACAACTGGTTCGCGTTCTTCAGCGAGTCGTTCAGGTTGTTGCCGATCTGATCGAACGGGATCTTGTCGAGCTTCTTCGCGATGTCGGCGACTTGTGCCTGCAGTTCCTCGAGGGAGTTCGGGATCGTCGGCAGTTCCATCGGGACGTGGTCGAAGTCCACCTTGGCGGCCGGCGCCTTCGGGAAGATATCGAGCGCGACGTAGAGCTGGCCGGTGATCAGGTTGCCGGTGCGCAACTGGCCACGCAGGCCGCGCGCGACCAGGCGCTTGACGAGCTCCTGGCCTTGCGGCGAACCCGGAATGGGCGCGTCGCCTCGCGTGCGGCGCGCGAGGCGCTGCGGATACAGGTCCATCGTCACCGGCATCGTGAAGTTGTGCTCCTTCGGGTCGTATTCGATGCCGATGCCTGTCACCTGGCCGAGCACGATGCCGCGGAAGTCGACCGGCGCGCCTACCGAGAGGCCGCGCAGCGACTGGTTGAAGTACATCACCACGCGCTGCGGCGCGCCGTCGGGCTCGCGCATGGCTTCAACCTCGTCGGTCGCGAGCGTGAAGGTGGAGTAGTCGGGCGCCTGCGGACCCATTGCCTGGCCAGGCGGCGCCTGGAATGCGAGGCCGCCCACGATGACGGTCGCGAGCGACTGCGTATTGACCTTGATGCCGTTCGAATCGAGTTGCACGTTCACGCCGCTCGCGTGCCACCAGCGCGTGTTGGTGCCCACGTACTGATCGTAGGGCGCGCTCACGAACACCTGCACGGTCACACCGTTGCCGTCCTTGTCGAGCGAGTAGCCCGTCACCTGGCCCACCTGGATGCGCCGGTAGAAAATGGGCGTGCCGATGTCGAGCGAGCCGAGCGCCTCGCTATGCAGCGTGTAGCGGTGGCCTTTTTCGTCGATGGTCACGGCGGGAGGCGTCTCGAGCCCGACGAAGTCGCTCGCGGTATCGCTCGAGCGGCCCGGGTCGGCGCCAATGTAGGAGCCCGAAAGCAGCGTGCCGAGACCCGAGACGCCGCTCGCGCCGATACGCGCGCGCACGACCCAGAAGTGGCTGTCCTTTTTGGCGAAATTTTCGGCGTCCTTGGTGAGTTCCACGGTCACGAGCACGCGTGAGAGATTCGGCGAAAGCTTGATGGCGCGCACCGAGCCGATATCGACGTCCTTGTATTTGACCTTGGTTTTGCCGGGTTCGAGTCCTTCGGCGCTCAGGAAGCTGATCGTGATGGTCGGGCCGCGCGAGGTCACCGATTTCACCACGAGCGCGATGCCGATCAAGGCCGCCACGAGCGGCACGATCCAGACGAGCGAAGGGAGCCAGCGCCTCGGCTTGACGATGTCCGGCTCGGGAAGGTCAGGCGGCAGCGAGCCGCCACCAGCGGGCGGGGTCGGTCCTTTCGGACTATTCATGAGGGCGATCCTGAGAGTGTTGCGATGGTTGCTGTTTATCTTCGTCTACCGGATCCCAGATGAGGCGCGGATCGAACTGCATCGACGCCAGCATCGTCAGGATCACGACCGAGCCGAACGCTATCGCGCCGGGCCCCGCCGTAATCACCGCAAGCGACTGGAAGCGTACCAGCGCGACGGTCAGTGTGACCACGAACACGTCCAGCATCGACCAGCGGCCGATGAACTCGACGAGCCTGTAGAGCTTGGTGCGTTCGGCGGGGCGCCACTTGGAGCGGCGCTGCGCCGTGGTGCAAAGCAGTGCGAGCACCGAGAGCTTGAGCATGGGCACGAGAATGCTCGCGATGAAGACGATCACCGCGAGCGGTGCGTCGCCCGAGGTCCAGAAGTAGGCGACGCCGCTCATGATGGTGTCGTCCTCGTCGCCGACGAGCGAAGCCGTGTGCATCACCGGCAGCAGATTCGCAGGGATGTACAGGATCGCAGCGGCGAACAGCAGCGCCCAGGTGCGCGTGAGGCTGTCGGGGTGGCGCACGTGCATCGGCGATTGGCAGCGTGCGCAGCGTGCATGAGCGGCCTCGCGCTCGCGCGGCTGCACGTGGCCGCAAGCGTGGCAGGAGACGAGGCCGGCGTCGGTGGCGGTGACAAATTTCATCGGATTGCCTCGGTGCACTGGAGGGGCGTTGGGTTCATCGCGGGCTCAAGCCAGAAGCGTCCGCGCTGCCGCCGTGCGGCTTCGGTGCGGCGGGATCGCGAATTTCGGGGCTGGCGAGCGGGTGGTTCGGTCCGCCCGGACTGTCCGGGCCGGTCTCGGGCCCGCCGCCCGAACCCGTCCCGCCGTCCGCCGGTCCGGCGCCGCCGAGCCGCGGGGCACGCTGGCGTTCGCGCAGGTCGTCGGCGATATCCCACAGCGTGCGTGCGTCGAAGGTCAGGACCACGGTGATCATGAGCGTGAGCGTGCCGAACGCGAACAGCGCGGTTTCCGGAATCACGCGGGCGAGGCTCACCATCTTCACAACGGTGATGAGCACGCCCAGCATGAAGACTTCGAGCATGCCCCAGGGGCGCACGAGCTGGATCGTGCGCAGCACGAGGTTGAATCCCGGTGGAATGACGCCGCGCCGGATCGGCAGGAGTACATAGAGCAGCGCGACCAATTCCGTGAGCGGGCAAAGGATCGTGGCGAAAAAGACCATCACCGCGACGATCTGCATGTTCTCGCCCCACAGCACCACGAGCGCGCCGAACAGGCTCGACTGCGACACGATCCCATTGGCATCGAGCTCGATGATGGGAAACGACTGGGCGATGATGAACGTGACGAGCGCGGCGACCGTGATTGCGCAAATGCGGTCGAGCTGCGAAGACGCGCTGTTATAGAGCGTTGCGCCGCAACGCGTGCAACGTGCGCTCTGTCGCCCGAGCAGGCGAGGCTTTTGGTAGAGCGCGTCGCATTCGTGACACGCGATCAGATTGTCCAGGGCCATGCGGGCAGAAGACGCAAAACGACGTGAAAGGAACGAAAGGCGCTGGCGCCGCAACGGCGCGGCATCGGCACTGCCGGCCATGTTACCAAAGGAGGCCGGCAATACGGGCTTCCTTCTGTGAGCGGACGCGGCGGGCCGCGGGTCCGGGTCGGGCCGCGTCACGGCCCGAACGGCGTGAGAGTGTGCCATGTTTGTTGCAACTGCGCGCGGCGTCTGTGCAACAGTCGTGCGTCGGCGCAGGCGGGCAAGCCGGCTTCGCGCCGCCGGCCTTGCCGCGTTCTCGTGTTGCGTCGCATCACGCTTGCGCCGCAACGCGCGATCCGCAGGTGCGCGCAGGCGTGCCGCCAGGTTATCTTTCATTCTGAGCGGCCGAGTTACCGGCCATCCCTCCAGGGAGCTCGCGCGGGCGGCGGGTACGATTGGCGGAGGTTCCCGGCGCCCGGGGTGGGGAAGAGCATGGAAGCATTGAACTCAATCGCGCGTTTGACTGGAGGCCGGGCGCGCGCCGTGTCCATCGTGACCCGCGTGCTCGTGGTGCCAGCGCTGCTGGCCACGAGCGGCGCGGCCTGGGCGCAAATGGACGCGGGCAAGAGCACGATCGTGGCGGTCTCGCGGCAAATGAGCGTGCCCGTGGAGGGCCGATTCATGAAGTTCGATGCGCAGATCAACTTCGATCCGGCGAAGCCGGCGGCGGGCACGGCGCGCCTGACGGTCGATACGGGCAGCTACGACCTCGGCGACCCGAGCTACAACGACTCGGTGCGCGGTCCCGAATGGTTCGATGCGAAGGCCTACCCGCAGGCCACCTTCGTCTCCACGTCGATCACACCGACGGGACCGAACCAGTACAGCGTGAGCGGCAACATGACGATCAAGGGGCACACCCAGCCCGTTGTGGCGCCGGTCGTGCTCACCCAGCAGGGCGCGACGCAGACCTTCGACGGCACGCTGCCCATTCATCGGCTCGCGTTCGATATCGGCACGGGAGAGTGGAAGGACACCTCGACCGTCGCGGACGAAGTGCTGATCAAGTTTCACATCGTCGTTACGCGCAAGTAGCGGGTAACTGGCGGGCAACACGCGAAAAAAAAGCCGGTTCGTGAGAGCCGGCTTTTTGCTTTTCATTGCGTTCGATCGTATTCGACGCAGCGCAGGGTTTAAACCTGGGCGCCCGCATTCGGATCGTTCGGGTCGTACTTGTCTTTCTTGTCCTTGATGAGGTCCTCGCGCTTCACACCGAGCCACATCGAGAGCGATGCGGCCACGAACACCGACGAGTAGATGCCGAACAGAATACCCACCGTCAGCGCGAGCGCGAAGTAGTGCAGCGTCGGGCCGCCGAAGAAGAACATCGAGAGCACCATCATTTCCGTACAGCCGTGGGTGATGATGGTCCGCGACATCGTGCTCGTGATCGCGTGGTTGATGACTTCCATGACGGTCATCTTGCGTTCGCGTTTGAAGGTCTCGCGAATCCGGTCGAAGATAACCACCGACTCGTTCACCGAATAGCCGAGCACCGCGAGCACCGCCGCGAGCACGGAGAGCGAGAACTCCCACTGGAAGAACGCGAAGAAGCCGAGAATGATCACCACGTCGTGCAGGTTCGCGATCACGCCGGCCACGGCGTACTTCCACTCGAAGCGGAACGACAGATAGATGATGATGCCGGCGACCACGCACGCGAGCGCCATCAGTCCATCCGTGGCGAGTTCCTTGCCGACCTGCGGGCCGACGAACTCCACGCGCTGCAACTGCACCTGCGCGTTGTCGGCCTTGAGCGTGGACATCACCTGGTCGCTTTGCTGCGCCGAGGAGAGGCCCTGCTTGATCGGCAGGCGGATCAGCACGTCGCGCGAGGTGCCGAAGTTCTGCACCTGGGCGTCGCTGTAGCCGATCTTCGTGAGCGAATCGCGCACGGGTTCGAGCGGGACCGCCTGCGGGTACTGCACCTCGATGACCGTGCCGCCCGTGAACTCGATCGACAAATGCAGGCCGCGGTGAAACAGGAAGAACACCGCCGCGATGAACGTGATGAAGGAAATCGCGTTGAAGATCAACGCGTGCTTCATGAACGGGATGTCTTTGCGGATGCGGAAAAATTCCATGTTCTTGACTCCGTATCAGCGCGACGAGCCCGGGGTGCCGGGGTCGCCTGGGTTGTTGCGGCGGCGCACGACCGGCTTGGCGCGGGTGGTGCCCTTGGCGCCGGCCTTCGCACTGGCCTTTTCGGTTTCGCGAGGCTTCGCGGCCGACGCCATGGCGCGGCCCAGATCCGTGTCGGTGTCGGACGCGCCCAGTGCGAGCGCACCGGCTTCCGGCTCCGGACGCCACACCTGGCCCACGGCCAGCGACTTGAGCTTCTTCTTGCCGCCGTACCAGAGATTCACGATCCCGCGCGAGAAGAACACGGCCGAGAACATCGAGGTCAGAATGCCGATGCAGTGCACGATCGCAAAGCCGCGCACCGGGCCCGAGCCAAACGCGAGCAACGCGAGACCGGCGATGAGCGTGGTCACGTTCGAGTCGAGAATCGTGGCCCAGGCGTGCGCGTAGCCGTTCTGGATGGCCAGTTGCGGTGGCGCGCCGTGGCGCAATTCTTCGCGCACGCGCTCGTTAATAAGCACGTTCGCGTCGATCGCCATACCGAGCGCGAGCGCGATAGCCGCGATGCCCGGCAGCGTGAGCGTGGCCTGCAGCATCGAGAGCACGGCCACCAGCAGCAGCAGGTTCACCGAGAGGCCGATCATCGAGATCAGGCCGAACAGCATGTAGTAGCAGACCATGAACACGGCGATCGCGGCGAAGCCGTAGACCACCGAGTCGAAACCCTTGCGGATGTTGTCCGCACCAAGGCTCGGGCCGACCGTGCGTTCCTCGATGATGTCCATGGGCGCGGCGAGCGAGCCCGCGCGCAGTAGCAGCGCGAGGTCGGCGGCGGCCTGCGGCGTGGGCTGGCCCGTGATCTGGAAGCGGTCGCCGAGTTCCGACTGGATCGTGGCCACCGTCAGCACTTCGCCCTTGCCCTTCTCGAACAGCACCATCGCCATCGGCTTGCCGATGTTGTCGCGCGAGACGCTGCGCACCGAGCGCCCACCCGCCGAGTCGAGGCGGATGTTGACCGACGGACGGTTGTGCTCGTCGAAGCCCGCCGAAGCGTCGATGATGCGGTCGCCCGTGAAGATCACCTGCTTGCGCAGCAGCACGGGACCGACGTTGCCTTGCGTGAAGAGCTCGTCGCCGGGCGGCACCGGGTCGGACGGGTTCGGATGCAAGCCGTTCGGGTCGGCGAGGCGCGCTTCGAGCGTGGCCGTGCGGCCGATGATGTCCTTCGCCTTCGCGGTGTCCTGCACGCCGGGCAGCTCGACCACGATGCGGTCGTCGCCTTGCTGCTGGATCACGGGCTCGGCCACGCCGAGTTCGTTCACGCGGTTATGCAGCGTGGTGATGTTCTGCTTGAGCGCGGCGTCCTGCACCGACTTCTTCACGGCCGGCGTGAAGGTGCCGACGAGCTGCACGCTGCCATCGGGCGCGTTCTGCGTGGCCCAGACGAGTTCGGCGACGCCGCTCGCGCCCGAGAGCACCTTGCGCGCCTGCTCGGCCACGGCCGGGTCGGCGAAGTTGATCACGACGCTCTGGTTGACGCGGTTCACGCCACCGTCGCGGATGTTGCGGTCGCGCAGGATCGTGCGTGCGTCCGAAGCGTCGGAGTCGAGCTTCTTGTTGAGCGCGCCGTTCATGTCGACCTGCAGCAGGAAGTGCACGCCGCCGCGCAGGTCCAGACCGAGGTACATCGGCAGCGCGTGCAGCGCCGTCAGCCAGCGGGGCGAGGCGCTTTGCAGGTTCAGCGCGACGATATAGCTCGGGTCGGTCGGGTCGGGGTTCAGCGTCTTCGCGAGCACGTCCTTCAGACGCAGCTGCGTGTCCGTGTCGGCGACGCGCACGCGGATGTTCGCGTTCAGCGACGAGTTGTCGAACGTGACTTCGTCGGCCTTGATGTTGTTCGCGGGGAGCGCGGCTTCGATCTGCGCGAGCGTGCCCGAGTCCAGCTTCACGGTGGCTTTGCCGCTCGATACCTGGACCGCCGGCGCTTCGCCGAAGAAATTGGGCAATGTGTACACGAGGCCGATGACGAGCGCCACCAGCATCACGACATATTTCCAGAGGGGGTAACGGTTCATTGCTTGGCCCAACGGGGGAGGGAAATGGCCTGCACGATGTGCATGCGTCCGACCGAGCCTTCACGATGCCTATGACGGGCGTGTCAGGGACACTTCAGGGGCGGGGCCGGACGCACAAGGCCGCCGGTTTGGCAGCAGCCTGGAGAAGACAATCGCTGGAGGCTTACAGCGACTTGATCGTGCCCTTCGGCAGGATGGTCGAGACCGACGACTTCTGCACGGTGATTTCCGTGCCGTCCGAGATTTCGACGCCGACGTAGGCTTCGCTAACCTTGGTCACCTTGCCGACGATGCCGCCGCTCGTGATGACTTCGTCGCCCTTGGCCATGGCGGCGAGCATGTTGCGGTGTTCCTTCTGGCGCTTCATCTGCGGACGAATCATGATGAAGTACAGCACGGCGAACATCAGAATGAGCGGCAGGAAGCTCATGAGGCTCGATTCTGCGCTGCCGACTGCGGAGCCTTGGGCGAAGGCATTGGAAATGAACGACACGTTGGTCTCTCCGTTTATACGATCACTACGATCAAAGATACGATCAAAAAGCGAGCCGGTTATTCTACCACCGGCAAGATACGCGACGAGGGCGCAAAATGGGCTTTCCGATCAAGCTGTTATCACGTATTTGCCCGCCTGGGCGGGATACGACGCGATGGACCGGGCAGGAAAGCACCCAAGAAGCGCCGACGAGCGAAAGGCGATTGTAAAGTCTGGCGGCGCCCGCCGTATTCCGATATCGGAAAGCTTCGAAAGCGCCACCTCGTTTCGAGATGCTTGGGGCGCAGCGCTCAATCCACGCCGCGCGCGCGATTTTCGGCAAAACGCTTCCTGAACGCCTCGAACGTCCTGGTTTCGATGGCGGTGCGCATTTCGTTCATCAGTTCGAGGTAGTAGTGCAGGTTGTGAATCGTGTTGAGCTGCGCGCCGAGGATCTCGCCCACGCGGTGCAGATGGTGCAGATAGCCGCGCGTGAAGTTGCGGCAGGTGTAGCAGCCGCATTGCTCGTCGAGCGGGCGCAGCGAGTTGCGGTGCACGGCGTTGCGGATCTTGATGTCGCCAAAGCGCGTGAAGATCCAGCCGTTGCGCGCGTTGCGCGTGGGCATCACGCAGTCGAACATGTCGACGCCCGAGGCCACGCCCGCCACCAGGTCTTCCGGCGTGCCCACGCCCATCAGGTAATGCGGCTTGTCGGCGGGCAGCTTCGGCGCGATGTATTCGAGCACGCGCATCATGTCTTCCTTGGGCTCGCCCACCGAAAGGCCGCCGATCGCATAGCCGTGGAACGGCATCTGCGCGAGGCCGGCGAGCGATTCGTCGCGCAGGTCCTCGAACATGCCGCCCTGCACGATGCCAAACAGCGCATTCGGATTGCCAAGACGGTTGAACTCGTCGATCGAGCGCTGCGCCCAGCGCATCGACATGCGCATGGAGTCGGCCGCTTCCTTGTGCGTGGTCGGCACGCCGTTGGTCGCGTAGGGCGTGCACTCGTCGAACTGCATGACGATGTCCGAGTTCAGCACCTTCTGGATCTGCATCGACACTTCGGGCGAGAGGAACAGCTTGTCGCCGTTCACGGGCGAGGCGAAGCGCACGCCGTCTTCCGAGATCTTGCGCAGGTCGCCGAGCGAGAACACCTGGAAGCCGCCCGAATCGGTGAGGATCGGCCGGTTCCAGCCCATGAAGCGATGCAGGCCGCCGTGCGCCTCGATCGTTTCCAGACCGGGGCGTAGCCACAGGTGGAAGGTGTTGCCGAGGATGATCTTCGCCTGCATCTCCTCGAGTTCGCGCGGCTGGGTGGCCTTCACGGTGCCGTAGGTGCCCACCGGCATGAAGATCGGCGTTTCGACCACGCCGTGATTAAGCGTGACGCGGCCGCGCCGCGCCTGGCCGTCGGTGCCGAGCAGTTCGAATTTCAGGCCGTTTTGCGGGCGTTCGCCCAGATAGGCGCCGTGTTCGGCGCGTGCGTTGTTTTGATGACCGTCGGTCATGCGGTAACTCCTGTGCTACCGGAAAACAGTCCGGCGCAGATGGTGAAACGCCGCCGCGCGTTTGCATGTCGCGCGGCGGCAGGAAAGCGGTGCGTCTTACTTGTTGAGTGCGTCTTCAGTTCTCGTGAGCAGCATCGCGTCACCATAGCTGAAGAAGCGATAGCGCTCTTCGATCGCGTGACGGTACGCGGCGCGAATCGTCTCGATGCCCGCGAACGCCGAAACCAGCATCAGGAGCGTCGATTTCGGCAGGTGAAAGTTCGTGACGAGCCGGTCCACCACACGGAATTTGTATCCCGGCGTGATGAAGATGTCGGTCTCGGCGGACGTGGCGGCGAGTTCGCGGCCCGCGTTCGCGGCGTCGCGCGCGGCGGCTTCGAGCGCGCGCATCGAGGTGGTGCCCACCGCGATCACGCGACCGCCGCGTGCGCGCGTGGCCGCGATCTTGTCGACGAGCGATTGCGGCAGCTGATACCACTCGCTGTGCATCGTGTGATCGGCGATGTTCTCCACGCGCACCGGCTGGAACGTGCCCGCGCCCACGTGCAGCGTGAGCGTCGCGCGCTCCACGCCTTGCGCGTCGAGCTGTGCGAGGAGCGCGTCGTCGAAATGCAGGCCCGCCGTGGGCGCGGCCACCGCGCCCGGATTTTGCGCGAACACGGTCTGGTAACGCGTTTCGTCGTTCGCGTCGGCGTCGTGCGTGATATAGGGCGGTAGCGGCAGGCGGCCGAATTGCTCGATCAGCGTGAGGCAGTCGTCGGGGAAGTGCAGCGTGTAGAACGGCTCCACGCGCTCGCCCACGGTGACGTCGAACGCATCGGCCAGACGCAGCACCGTGCCGGGCCCCGGGCTCTTGCTCGCGCGGATCTGCGCGAGTGCCGTGCGCGCGCCGGTCAGGCGCTCGACGAGCACCTCGATCTTGCCCCCGCTGGCCTTCTGGCCGAAGAAGCGCGCCTTGAGCACCTTGGTATCGTTGAACACGAGCAGGTCGCCGGGCGCGATGCATGCGGGCAGCTCCGCGAAGCGGCGGTCGGTGAGGCGCGCGGGTTGCGTGGTGTTATTAACCTCCAGCAGACGGCTCGCGCTGCGCTCGGGCAGGGCGGCTTGCGCGATCAGTTCGGGAGGAAGATCGAAGTCGAAATCGGAAAGCTTGAACATACGGCCTGATGAAACGGAAATACGGCTTGAGACCCGGCGCGCGCTGCTTTTGAGCCGATGAACCGTCGGGCGATGGCCCGCGGTTGCGCCCCAAAATACGGCCGCAATGGCCGCCTGCGCACAGTGAGCGGCTATGATTGCGGGACATGCCCGTCTGGAGCGGGCTGCCGCGCGCTGCGCACTGCGCCTTGCCGGAAAGCCGATATTGTACTTGCGAAGCTGCTCATGCCCTCGTCCGTTAGCCGATTGATTTCCAAAGCCGATGCCACGAGCGAAGCGCACGACGACGTGCGCGAGCCAGCCAGGGCGCGTGCGGCCCCGGATGCGACCGCGCCCGAGGACGGCAGCGAGCCGCAGGCGCCGAAGGCCACAGCGCCGCGCAAACGCGCAGCCGGCAAGCCATCGGCCGACAAAGCCACGGACAACGCCACGGACAAAGCCGCAGTCAAAGGCGGCGACGGCGCCACGGCCAAAGACAAGCCCAAGCTCGCCAAAACCGCCGACCGCCTTGCCAAACTCGGCCTGCGCAGCGACATCGATCTGGTGCTGCATCTGCCGATGCGCTACGAGGACGAGACCACGCTCACGCCCATCGGCGAACTGCTGCCGGGCGGCATGGCGCAGACCGAAGGCGTGGTGTTCGACAACGAGATCGCTTATCGCCCGCGCCGCCAGTTGCTCGTGAAGCTGCAGGATCACAACGGCGACGAACTCCACTTGCGCTTCCTGAACTTCTACGGCTCGCAGGTCACGCAGATGGCGATCGGCAAGCGCTTGCGCGTGCGCGGCGATGTGCGCGGCGGCTTTTTCGGCATGGAGATGGTGCATCCGGCGGTGAAGGTTGTCGAAGGCGACACGCCACTGCCGCAGGCGCTCACACCGGTGTATCCGTCGACGGCGGGCGTGAGCCAGGCGTATCTGCGCAAGGCGATCGACAATGCGCTCGCGCGTGCGCATCTGCCCGAGCTTCTGCCCGATACGGTGGCGCACGAGTTCATGGAGCCGCTGAACCTGCCGCCTTTGATGGAGGCAGTGAACACGCTGCACCATCCGCCCATTGATGCCGACGAGCACGAGTTTATCGACGGCACGCACCCCGCGTGGACGCGCATCAAGTTCGACGAACTGCTCGCGCAGCAGCTTTCGCTCAAGCGCGCGCACGAGGAGCGCCGCACGCGCGCCGCGCCCGCGATGACGCGTCACGTGGCCGGACGCGATTCGAGCACGGCGCTGCTCGCGCGCTTGCGCGCGGCGCTGCCCTTTACGCTAACCGGGGCACAGGAGCGCGTGGTCGAGGAGATCGCGCGCGACCTCGAACAGCCGCACCCGATGCAGCGTCTTTTGCAAGGCGACGTGGGCAGCGGCAAGACCGTGGTGGCGGCGCTCGCCGCCGCGCAGGCCATCGACGCCGGCTATCAGGCCGCGCTCATGGCGCCCACCGAAATTCTCGCGGAGCAGCACGCGCGCAAGCTGCGCGGCTGGCTCGAGCCGCTCGGCGTGCAGGTGGCCTGGCTCTCGGGCAGCCTCAAGGCGAAGGAAAAGCGCGCCGCGCTCGAAGCCGCGGCGCTGGGCACGGCGCAGCTCGTGATCGGCACGCACGCGATCATTCAGGACGCCGTGGAATTCGCGCGGCTCGGTCTCGTGATCGTCGACGAACAGCATCGCTTCGGCGTCGAGCAGCGCCTCGCGCTGCGCGCCAAGGCCCAAAACGCGAAGACGCCTGAGCAAACCACGGCGGCGGCTACTGCCACGGCGGCGCGCGAGTTCCAGCCGCACCAGTTGATGATGTCGGCGACGCCCATTCCGCGCACGCTCGCCATGACGTACTACGCGGACCTCGATGTCTCCACCATCGACGAGTTGCCGCCCGGCCGCACGCCGATTCTCACGAAGCTGATCTCCGACGCGCGCCGCGAAGAGGTGATCGCGCGGGTGCGCGCGGCGGCGCTCACGGGGCGCCAGGTGTACTGGGTGTGCCCGCTGATCGAGGAAAGCGAGACGCTGCAGCTGCAGACCGCGGTGGAGACCTACGAAACGCTCGTGGCCGCGCTTCCCGAGCTCACGGTCGGGCTCGTGCACGGACGTCTTGCGTCGGCGGACAAGGCCGCCGTGATGGACGCGTTTTCACGCAACGAAGTGCAATTGCTGGTCGCGACTACGGTGATCGAAGTGGGTGTGGACGTGCCCAACGCCTCGCTGATGGTGATCGAGCACGCCGAGCGCTTCGGGCTCGCGCAGTTGCATCAATTGCGGGGGCGGGTGGGGCGCGGCAGTGCGGCGTCGGTCTGCCTGCTGCTCTATAGCGGACCGCTCTCGCTCACGGGGCGCGCGCGGCTGCAGACCATGCGCGAGACCACCGACGGCTTCGAGATCGCGCGCCGCGATCTCGAGATTCGCGGCCCCGGCGAGTTCCTCGGCGCACGCCAGTCGGGCGCGGCCATGCTGCGCTTCGCGAGTCTCGAAAACGACGCCTGGCTGATCGACCCCGCGCGAGACGCGGCGGAGTGCCTGCTGCGCGAGTGGCCGCACGTCGTCACGCAGCATCTGAACCGCTGGCTTGGCGCGCGCGAGCAGTATCTGAAGGCCTGATGTAGGTCCAGGGGCTGATCACGGACATCGTCGCCAGCGAAATTTCGCACGCGCGGAACCCGCGCGCCGCCGCGCCGTCTGAGCGTTCATGTGATCCCGCCCCGCATAGGGGTGTTGATTATTGGCGAATGGTCGCCATAGGTGTATAAGTACAAACTATTGATTCACCTCTTTTGATTGGTCCCCAAAGAAATGACGCTCACAGAATTGAAATACATCGTCGCTGTTGCCCGCGAGCGCCATTTTGGACGGGCCGCCGAGGCGTGCTTCGTGAGCCAGCCGACCTTGTCGGTTGCGATCAAGAAGCTCGAAGACGAGTTGAACGTGCAGATTTTCGAGCGCGGCACGAGCGAAGTGAGCGTGACGCCGATTGGCGAGCAGATCGTGACGCAGGCGCAGCGCGTGCTCGAACAGACGCTCGCGATCAAGGAAATCGCCAAGCAGGGCAAGGATCCGCTCGTCGGTCCGCTGCGTCTGGGCGTGATCTATACGATCGGGCCGTACCTGCTGCCCACGCTCGTCAAGCAGATGATCAAGCGGGTCCCGCAGATGCCGCTGATGCTCCAGGAGAACTACACGCTCAAGCTGATCGAGTTGCTCAAGCAGGGTGAGATCGACGTGGCGATCATGGCGCTGCCGTTTCCCGAAACCGGGCTCACGCTGCGCGCGCTCTACGACGAGCCGTTCGTGGTCGCGCTGCCCTCGGGCCATGCGTGGGAGCAGCGCGAGAAGATCGACCCCGACGACCTCAAGCAGGAAACCATGCTGCTGCTCGGCAGCGGCCATTGCTTCCGGGACCACGTGCTGGGCGTCTGTCCCGAGCTGATGCGTTTTTCGCAGAACGCCGACGGCATCCAGAAGACCTTCGAAGGCTCGTCGCTGGAGACGATCCGCCATATGGTGGCGAGCGGCGTGGGGATCACGGTGCTGCCGCGCATGTCGGTCACCGAAGTGAAGCCGCATGCGGGTGGCGTGGATTCGGGCCTGCTTTCTTACGTGCCGTTCGACGAGCCGGTGCCGGATCGCCGTGTCGTGATCGCCTGGCGCAAGAGCTTTACGCGCATGCCGGCGATCGAGGCTATCGTCGATGCAATTCACGCCTGCGAACTGCCGGGCGTGAAGCGGGTTGAAGCGCCTGCCGAGGCCGCTTGAAGTCCGCCTGAAGTTTTATCGCCCCGCGCGTCAGGTGCGCGTGGGGCATGCTCTCCCGCCTGACTTTCCCCCTTCGCTTTCTATCGTGTGACCCCAATAAGTCACGTCTATTAGATAGATAAAATTAATTAAATTTCAAATATCAATAGTGCTTGATACAGTTCTTTTCACTGATCCACTCAGGACGAACTGGAGAAAGCGATGCAAACCAACGTTCCGAACCCCGCCGCCGCAACGGTTCAAGCGTCCGCCCCAACGAGCGTCATCGCGGGCCTGCGCACTGTCGCGTTTTCGTTGCTCGTCGACCGGGCGCTCTCCGCCTGACCGATTCCCCGCACTTATCAGGAGTCCAGAATGACCGACCGTACCCTTACCTCCGCCGCAGGCGCACCCGTCGTCGACAATCAGAACTCGCTCACCGCGGGCCCGCGCGGCCCGGTGCTGTTGCAGGACGTGTGGCTGATCGAAAAGCTCGCGCACTTCGACCGCGAAGTGATTCCCGAGCGCCGCGTGCATGCAAAGGGTTCGGGCGCGTTCGGCACGCTCAAGGTCACGCACGACATCTCGCGCTACACGAAAGCCAAAGTGTTCAGCGAAGTCGGCAAGGAAACGCCGCTTTTCATGCGCTTTTCGACGGTCGCGGGCGAGCGCGGCGCCGCCGATGCAGAACGCGACGTGCGTGGCTTCTCGATCAAGTTCTACACGGAAGAGGGCAACTGGGACGTCGTCGGCAACAACACGCCGGTGTTCTTTATTCGCGATCCGCTCAAGTTCCCGGACTTCATCCACACGCAAAAGCGCGATCCGCGCACGAATCTGCGCAGCAACGTCGCGGCGTGGGACTTCTGGTCGCGTCATCCGGAGTCGCTGCATCAGGTCACGATCGTCATGAGCGATCGCGGCATTCCGAAGAACTATCGGCAGCAGCACGGCTTCGGCTCGCACACGTTCTCGTTCATCAACGCGAACAACGAGCGCTTCTACGTGAAGTTCCACTTCAAGTCGGCGCAGGGCGTGGAGAACTACACCGATGCCGAAGCGGCGCAGGTGGTCGCGCAGGACCGCGAGTCGGCGCAGCGCGATCTCTACAACGAGATCGAGAAGCGCAATTTCCCGAAGTGGCATTTCCGCATTCAGGTGATGCCCGAGGCCGATACCGCCAAGGTGCCGTACAACCCGTTCGACATCACGAAGGTGTGGCCGCACAAGGATTACCCGTTGATCGACGTGGGCACGATCGAGCTCAATCGCAACCCGGAGAACTATTTCGCCGATGTCGAGCAGGCTGCGTTCACGCCTGCCAACGTGGTGCCGGGCATCGGCTTCTCGCCGGACCGCTTGTTGCAGGGGCGTTTGTTTTCGTATGGCGACACGCAGCGTTATCGCCTCGGCATCAACCATCACCAGATTCCGGTGAATGCGCCGCGCTGCCCGTTCCACTCGTTTCACCGTGACGGCGCGCTGCGCAGTGACGGCAATCTCGGCGGTACGGTGAACTACGAGCCTAGCCGCGCAGGTGAATTCGTGCAGCGCCCGCAGGCCGGCGAGCCGGCGCTCGCGGCCGGAGCGGTCGATCACTACGATCACCGCGAGGACGATGACTACTACAGCCAGCCAGGCGCGCTGTTCCGCCTGTTCGATGCGGGGCAGCGCGAACGGCTCTTCGGCAATATCGCGCGAGCCATCGAGGGCGTGCCCGACGACATCGTGCAACGGCAGATCGAGCATTTCCGACGCGCCGATCCGGCTTACGCGCAAGGCGTGATCGAGGCGATTGCCGCACTCGCCGAGGCGCGCAAGGCGGCGCGGTAGTCGCGAAACATAGAGAGAAAGGGGGCGGCGTGGCGTTGCATTGGGCGCCCGCCGCTGCCTGTAAGGCAAGACGTCACAGGAGCACGATCATGACCAGGACGATGACGATGACACTCAAGGCTGTGGGCCCGGGCCGCGGGGCCGCAATGGCGCGCACACGTGCCGAGGGTACGCAGACGGTGCGCCGCGCCGTGGGCTTTGCGATCGTGGCGAGCGGCTTCGTGGCGCTCGCCGCGCAAGGGCTCGCGCATCTTGTCCCCTTGATGGGCCACTGAGCCCGAACAACAAAAATGGAGTTCTCATGGCTAAGAAACCTGTTGTGCAGCACGTGAACATCGGCATTAGCGACAAGGATCGCAAGAAGATCGCGCAGGGGCTCTCTCATCTGCTCGCGGACACCTACACGCTGTATCTGAAGACGCACAATTTCCACTGGAACGTTACGGGGCCGATGTTCAACACGCTCCATCTGATGTTCGAGACGCAGTACAACGAACTGGCGCTGGCCGTGGATGCCATCGCCGAGCGCATCCGCGCGCTGGGCGTGCACGCGCCGGGCAGCTACAAGGATTTCGCGAAGCTCTCGTCGATTCCGGAAGCCGATGGCGTGCCGGCCGCCGAGGACATGATTCGCCAGCTCGTGGAGGGCCAGGAAGCCGTGGTGCGTACCGCGCGCGCGATCTTCCCGGCGACGGAGGCCGCTAACGACGAGCCGACCGCTGACCTGCTCACGCAGCGCATGCAGACGCACGAGAAGACGGCGTGGATGCTGCGCTCGATGCTGGCCTGATTCTGGGTTCGGTGCCGGGCGCGATGTTGGGCACGATGTCGGGCACGATGCGGGCGGCCCCGGGTAGCGCGGGATGCGGAGCCCGATGATGGGCGGGCGGCGAGGCATCGCCGCTCTCGCCTACAATAGACGGCATTGTTTTCCCCGTTCCCATCATGTTCGCCCGACTCCCGCTCTATCTGCGGCTCGTCCGCATGGACAAGCCGATCGGCAGCCTGCTGCTGCTGTGGCCGACGCTCAACGCACTGTGGATCGCCTCGAATGGCCATCCTTCGCTGTCGCTGCTCGTTATTTTCACGGTGGGCACGGTGCTCATGCGCTCGGCGGGCTGCGCGATCAACGATTACGCCGACCGCGACTTCGACCGCCATGTGAAGCGCACGGCCGAGCGACCCATTACGTCGGGCCGCATTCACGCATGGGAAGCGGTGGCGATTGCGGTCGTGCTCGCGTTTGTCTCGTTCCTCCTGATCCTGCCGCTCAACGCGCTTACCAAGCAGCTTTCGGTGGTGGCGCTGTTCGTGGCGGGTTCGTATCCGTTCACGAAGCGCTTTTTCGCGATTCCGCAGGCGTATCTGGGCATCGCGTTCGGCTTTGGCATTCCGATGGCGTTCGCCGCCATCCAGGATCAGGTGCCGATGCTCGCGTGGATCATGCTCATCGCGAATGTGTTCTGGTCGGTGGCCTACGACACCGAATACGCGATGGTCGACCGCGACGACGACATCAAGATCGGCATCCGCACCTCGGCGCTCACGTTTGGCCGCTTCGACGTGCTCGCGGTCATGCTCTGCTATGCGGCCACGCTCGGCATCTATGTGTGGGTGGGCGTGACGCAGCACTTCGGCGCGCTGTACTGGCTCGGCTGGGCTGCAGCGGCGGGCTGCGCGGTCTACCATTACACGCTGATCAAAGACCGCGAGCGCATGCCGTGCTTCGCGGCGTTCCGCCATAACAACTGGCTGGGCGGCGCGCTGTTTGCGGGGATCGCGGCGCACTACGCCGCTGCGAGCATCATGTGATGCGATCCGGTTTCGCCCGGACCGACGTAAAAAAAGCGCCCGTGGGCGCTTTTTTTACGTGTGCCAGCCTGGTTGGCCAGGCGGGTTACTGCTTGCCGAACTCTTCGCCCATCTCCTTCGCACGCGCGTCGGCGGCCAGCGCGCCGCGCACGATCGCGTCCTTGATGGCCGACGCGTCGAACGACGCGAGCGCCGCGGCGGTGGTGCCGCCCTTCGACGTCACGCGCTCGCGCAGCACGGCGGGCGGCTCATCCGACTGCAGCGCAAGCTGCGCCGCGCCCGTGAAGGTCGCGATGGCGAGCGCGCGGCCTTGTTGCTCATCCATGCCGAGCTCGCGGGCCGCGGCTTCGAGCGCTTCGATGAAATAGAACACGTAGGCCGGGCCGCTGCCCGAGATGGCCGTGACGGCGTCGATCTTGCTTTCGTCATCGAACCAGACGGTCTGGCTGACCGCGCCGAGCACGTTCGACGCCAGTTCGCGGCCTGCCGCGTCGACGCCGCTGCCGGCGCAGAGGCCGGTCGCGCCCATGCCGATCAGCGCGGGCGTGTTGGGCATCGTGCGCACGACGCGCGCGTGGCCGCCCAGCCAGCGCGAGAGATCCTCGATGCGGATGCCCGCCATGATGCTGATCACGACCTGATGCGCGCCCAGATGCGGCGCGAGCGATTGCGCCACGGCCTTGGCGATCTGCGGCTTCACCGCGAGCAGGACCGCGTCGTATTCGGCGAGCGCGGCGTCGGCGGCCGCGCCGGTGCGGATGCCGAACTGATCCGTGCTGCGCTTGCGCGCGTCTTCGTTGGGATCGATCGCGTACAGGTCGCTGGCGGACACGCCCTTGCGGATCAAGCCGCCGATGATTGCAGCGGCCATGTTGCCGCCGCCGATGAAGGCAATTTTCATGGTGATGGTGAGCGTCAGTGAATCAGTGAGAGTAATCGCGCGTGCCGAAGATGGCGGTGCCGACGCGCACGATGGTCGCGCCTTCGAGCACGGCGGCTTCGAGATCCGCCGACATGCCCATCGAGAGCGTGTCGAGCGTAAGGCCATCGGCTCGCAATGAATTGAATAGCTCGCGCAACTGCCGATGCGGCGCGCGTTGCGCATCGAGCGTGGCTTCGGGCTCGGGAATCGACATCAGCCCGCGCAAACGCAGATTCGGCAACGCGGCGATCGCATGCGCGACCTGCGCGGCTTCCTGCGGCGCGACGCCGCTCTTGGTGGCCTCGCCGCTCACGTTCACCTGCAAGCAGACGTTGAGCGGCGCCATGCCTGCCGGGCGCTGTTCGGACAGGCGCTGCGCAATCTTGAGGCGGTCGACGGAATGTACCCAGTCGTAACGCTCGGCCACGAGGCGTGTCTTGTTCGACTGCAATGGTCCGATGAAATGCCATTCGAGACTGGCGCGCAGGTCGGCGAGCGCCTCGATCTTGTCGACGGATTCCTGCACGTAGTTTTCGCCGAAAGCGCGCTGGCCCGCTGCGTGCGCGGCGCGCACGTCTTGTGCCGGAAAGGTCTTCGATACGGCGAGCAGCGCGACCGATTCCGGCGCGCGGCCGGCATTGTGCGCGGCGGCCGCGATGCGCTGGCGGACGGCTTCGAGATTGTGGGCGAAATCGGTCATCGGCATGGAGGCTGGCTGCGCAGGCGTTGCTCAGCCGCAAGTGGCGCACGGGTGCGAAAGGGCAATTATACGGACCATTCAGACGGCACCCGGTGCGTGAAATCTGCTTTACGGTCCGCCGAAAGCCCTATGCCGAATGGCCGACTGTTGGCGTGAGCGGCGTCTCGCTATGCTGGATCGTCATCGAAATCGCGGGATTCAATTGGCTGCCAGCATATGTTCCACAAGTTCGATCCAGTGCGTGACCGGAATGGTCGTGCCGCTTTGCAGATGCGCGATGCAGCCGATGTTCGCCGAAACGATCAATTGCGGCTCCAGCGCCTTGAGCCGCTCCACCTTCTGATTGCGCAGCGTGTAGGACAGACGCGGCTGCGTAATCGAATACGTACCTGCGGAGCCGCAGCACAGGTGGCTGTCCACGGGCAGCCGCACGTCGATACCCAGCGCGGCGAGCACCTTCTCCACGCCGCCGCGCAGTTGCTGGCCGTGCTGCAGCGTGCAGGGCGGGTGATACGCCACGGTGTGAATGCCGCGCCGGCGCGTGGCGGAGAGAAGCTGGTCCTGGAACGCGGGCAGGATCTCAGAGAGATCGCGCGTGAGCCCGGCAATGCGCTGCGCTTTCTCCGCATAGGCCGGGTCGTTGCGCAGCAGGTGCGCGTATTCCTTGACCGTCGCGCCGCAGCCCGAGGCGTTCATGACGATCGCTTCCACGCCTTGCTCGACGTAGGGCCACCAGGCGTCGATGTTCGCGCGCACGTCGTGAAGCGCGTCGTCCACGTAACCCAGATGCAGGCGGATCGCGCCACAGCAACCGGCTTGAGGCGCCACCACGGTTTCGATGCCGAGCGCGTCGAGCACGCGCGCCGTGGCCGCGTTGATGTTCGGCATCATCGAAGGCTGCACGCATCCCGCGAGCATCAGCATCTTGCGCGCGTGCTTCGTGGTGGGCCATGCGAGCGGGCGCTGGCGCACCGGCACCTTGTCGCGCAGGCGGCGCGGCAGCAGTGCGCGCACTTGCTGGGCGACGCGCATGGTGGGCGAGAACAGCATGCGGTTCGGCAGGAAACCCGCGAGGAAGCGGCGCACGAGGCGCTGGCGCAACGGGCGCGACACCATCTGTTCGGCGTGCTTGCGGCCCACTTCCACGAGCCGGCCGTATTGCACGCCGGAAGGGCAGGTGGTTTCGCAGCTGCGGCAGGTCAGGCAGCGGTCCAGGTGCGTGAGTGTGCTCTTTGTGACGGGTGCGCCTTCCACCATCTGTTTCATCAGATAGATGCGCCCGCGCGGGCCGTCGAGCTCGTCGCCGAGCAACTGGTAGGTCGGGCAGGTCGCGGTACAGAAGCCGCAGTGCACGCACTTGCGCAGGATCGCGTCGGCTTCGTCGCCGTCGGGAGTGTTGCGAATGAAGTCCGCGAGGTTCGTCTGCATTGCGGCGTGAGGGTCTTGTCAGAAGTCGGAATAAAGGCGCCCGCGATTGAAGATGCGGGCCGGGTCGAACGCAGCCTTCAGGCCGCGGTGGATCTTCATGAGCGGCGCGGGCAGGGGCGTGAATACGCCGGCGCTGCGGTCGTAGTTGTTGCCCGTGCGGAACATCGTGGCATGGCCGCCGGCCTGCTTCGCGCTGATGCGCACCGTTTGCGCGTCGGTTTCGGTAATCCACCAGCGCTGCGCGCCGCCCCATTCCATCAATTGTGTGCCCGGCAGCTGCAGCGGTTCGGCAATCGAGGGCAGGGCGAGACGCCACAGCGCGGCGTCCGGCGCGATCGAGGCGAAGAACGGGTCGGTCTGCTCGCGCAGTCCCGCCCAGAAGCGCTCGGCTTCCACGGCGTCCACGACTTCGCCGCCCAGCAGGGTGCGCGCGGCCTTCACGCCGGCCTCCGCGCCCGCAAGGCGCACGGCCAGCGTGCCATTGCGCCAGGCGCTCGCGGTCATCGGCAGCGGCCGGCCGCCCCATTCGTTGAGCTTGCGCACGGCGTCCGTGCCGTTCATGTCGAACTTGAGCGTGGTCTCGGCCTGCGCAACGGGCAGTACCTTCACCGAGAGCTCGAGAATCAGGCCGAGCGTGCCGAGCGAGCCCGCCATCAGCCGCGCGACGTCGTATCCGGCCACGTTCTTCACGACTTGGCCTCCGAAGTGCAGCACCTCGCCGTGGCCGTTCATGACGACCGCACCCAGCACGAAGTCGCGCGCGGCGCCCGCGCTCGCGCGGCGCGGCCCGGCAATGCCGGCGGCGACGCAGCCGCCGAAGGTGGCCTGCGGGCCGAAGTGGGGCGGCTCGAAGGGGAGCATCTGGCCGTGCGCCGCGAGCGCATGCTCGATCTCGATCAGCGGCGTGCCGCCGCGCGCGGTGATGACGAGCTCGGCTGGGTCGTAAGAAACGATGCCCCGGTGCGAGCGCGTGTCCAGAACCTCGCCTTCGAGTGTCTGGCCATACCAGTCTTTCGTGCCGCCGCCGCGTATGCGCAGCGTGCGTCCGTCCGCGGTGGCCGCGCGAATGCGCTCGGACCAGGTCGCGACGATATCGTCCTCTTCCATGATTTCCATGGCGCGTTTGTCGTTGTGGTTCGCTCGATTGTACTGACGCGCCTCACTCTGGCAACCCGGGGCAGGCCCGCATGGATCATGCGTCCTGCATTTCGGCGTGCGCACCGGCTCGCGGCGCGCACGCCGGGCACGCAAGTGCGGCTTGCAAGTGCGGCTCGGGGTGCGGTTCAGAAGCGCAGTTTAGAAGCGCGGCAGATCCGGATGCGGCAGCAGGTTTCCACGCACGTGCATCCTGCCGTATTCGGCGCAGCGCGCACGCGTGGGGATGCCCTTGTCGGGATTGAGCAGGCCGGCTGGATCGAACGCATGCTTCACGGCGTGAAACGCATCGCGCTCCTCGCGCGAAAACTGCACGCACATCGAATTGATCTTCTCGATGCCCACGCCATGCTCACCCGTGACTGTGCCGCCCAGTTCCACGCAGGCTTCGAGGATGTCCGCGCCGAACGCCTCGGCGCGGTGCCACTCGTCGAGATCGTTGCCGTTGAAGAGGATGAGCGGGTGCATGTTGCCGTCGCCCGCATGGAACACATTGATGCAGCGCAGCCGGTATTGCGTTTCCATTTCGTGGATGCGCGCGAGCAGCGTCCCGATCGCGCGGCGCGGCACGGTGCCGTCCATGCAGTAGTAGTCGGGAGAAATGCGGCCCGCCGCCGGAAACGCGTTCTTGCGGCCGGACCAGAACCGCAGCCGCTCTTCCTCGGTGCGCGAAATCTGGATGCGCGTCGCGCCGTGCTCGCGCAGCACGACCGTCATGCGCGCGATCTCCTCGGCGACTTCCTCGGGCGTGCCGTCGGATTCGCACAGCAGGATCGCGGCGGCGTCGAGGTCGTAGCCCGCGTTGACGAACTCTTCCACCGCGCGCGTGGCGGGCTTGTCCATCATCTCGAGGCCCGCGGGAATGATGCCCGCAGCAACGATGCCCGCCACCGCGTCGCCGCCTTTCACGACGTCGTCGAAGCTTGCCATGATGACTTGTGCCGTCTGCGGACGCGGAATCAGCTTGACCGTGACCTCGGTGACGATGGCGAACATGCCCTCGCTGCCGATCATCACCGCGAGCAGATCGAGGCCTGGCGCGTCGGGGGCGAGCGAGCCGAATTCCACGATCTCGGCATCCATTGTCACCGCGCGCACGCGCAGCACGTTGTGCACCGTGAGGCCGTACTTGAGGCAATGCACGCCGCCCGAATTTTCGGAGACGTTGCCGCCGATCGTGCACGCGATCTGCGACGACGGGTCGGGCGCGTAATAGAGGCCGTAAGGCGCGGCCGCGTCGGACACTGCGAGGTTGCGCACGCCGGGCTGCACGGTGGCCGTGCGCGCATAGGGATCGACTTCGAGAATGCGCTTGAAGCGCGCGAGCGAAAGCACGATGCCGTGGCGGATCGGCATGGCGCCGCCCGAGAGGCCCGTGCCCGCGCCGCGCGGCACGACGGGCACGTCGAGGCGCCGGCAGATCTGCACGATGCGCTGCACCTGCGATTCCGTTTCCGGCAGCGCCACCGCGAGCGGCAGGCGCCGGTACGCGGCGAGCCCGTCGCATTCATAGGCGACCGTGTCTTCTTCACGGTGCAGCAGGCAGTGCGCCGGCAGCACCGCCATCAACGCCTGAACCACTTCGCGCTGTCGTTGCGCGAGCACTTCCGGCGTGAACTCCGGCGAATTCGCCTCCGGTGCGTTCATGTCTCCTCCACTCCCATGCAGGATGATTGCTGTCCGCGCCTCATGCCGCCCAGCTGAAGATCTTGCCGGGGTTCATCAGATTGTGCGGATCGAGCGCGTGCTTGATGGCGCGCATCGTGTCGACCGTGTCGGCGCCGTGCTCCTCCACGAGGAAGTCCATTTTGTGCAGCCCCACGCCGTGCTCGCCCGTGCAGGTGCCGTCCATCCTGATCGCGCGCTGCACGATCAGGTGGTTCAGCCGCTCGGCTTCCTCGATTTCCTCGGGCTTGTCGGGATCGATCAGGATCGCGACATGGAAGTTGCCGTCGCCCACGTGGCCTACGATCGGGCAGGGCAGCGGCGAGGCCTTGAGGTCGGCCTCCGTTTCCACCACGCATTCGGCGAGGCGCGAGATCGGCACGCATACGTCGGTTGTTACGGCGCGGCAACCGGGCCTCAGTTGCAGCATCGCGAAGTAGGCGCTGTGCCGCGCGTTCCACAGGCGGCTGCGGTCTTCGGGGCGGGTCGCCCATTCGAAGCCCTCGCCACCGTTTTGCGCGGCCAGTTCCTGCACGAGCTGCGCCTGTTCCGCGACGCCCGCTTCGGTGCCATGGAACTCGAAGAAAAGCGTGTGCTTTTCGCGCAGCGTCAGGTTCGAGTGGCGATTGATCGCGCGCACCGCGAGCGAGTCGATGAATTCCACGCGCGCGATCGGCACGCCCATCTGGATGGTTTCGATGACCGTGCGCACGGCTTCGGCCATGGAAGGAAACGCGCACACCGCGGCCGACACCGCTTCGGGCTGAGGATACAGTCGCACGGTGATTTCGGTGATCACGCCGAGCGTGCCTTCGGAGCCCACGAAGAGGCGCGTGAGGTCATACCCCGCCGACGACTTGCGCGCGCGCGTGCCGGTCTTGATGACGCGGCCATCCGCGAGCACGGCGGTGAGGCCCAGTACGTTCTCGCGCATCGTGCCGTAGCGCACGGCGTTGGTGCCGGAGGCGCGCGTCGCCGACATGCCGCCGATGCTCGCATCCGCGCCCGGGTCGATCGGGAAGAACAGGCCGGTGTCGCGCAGCGCTTCATTGAGCGCCTTGCGCGAGATGCCGGGCTCCACGGTGACGGTGAGGTCTTCTGCGTTGATCGAGAGCACGCGGTTCATCTGCGAGAGGTCGATCGAGACGCCGCCCTGGACCGCGAGCAGGTGGCCTTCGAGCGACGAGCCGTTGCCGTAGGGAATGATCGGCACGCCATATTGCGCGCACAGCTTCACGATCGACTGGACTTCTTCGGTGTTCTGCGCGAACACGACGGCGTCGGGCAGTTGCGGGTCGAAGCGCGATTCGTCGCGGCCATGATGCGCGCGCACGGCTTCGGACGTGGAAACGCGGTCGCCGAACGCGCTGCGCAGCTTGTCGAGGAGATCAGTGGGGAACGGGCGGCGTGCAAGAGCCGGCGGCGCGGGATGATTCACGCGGGGTCTCCTTCATTTGAACGTAACGCATGGTGGAATTCGGAGCGCGGTTCATTTTACGCCCAACGTTTGCGGCCGCGTCCCGCCATCCACGCCACGTTGGGGATTAGCCTGAGAATGAGTACGGAACCTGGCCCATGCAGGCCGGGTTCGGCACAATTGCGCTTCAATCAGCTTCAACCAGTTTGTTATTCGGAGAGACATACCATGGGCAATCGCCTGAGCAAGATCGTCACGCGCACCGGCGACGACGGCACGACGGGCCTCGGCGACGGCAGCCGCGTGCGCAAGGACGACGCGCGCATTGCTGCGATCGGCGAGGTCGACGAACTGAATTCGCACATCGGCGTGTTGCTGTGCGAGACGCTGCCCGACGACGTGCGCGCCGCGCTTACGGCCATCCAGCATGATTTGTTCGACCTGGGCGGCGAGCTGTGCATGCCCGGGCACACCATCGTCACGGACGCGCATCTCGAGCGCCTCGATGGCTGGCTTGCCGAGTACAACGCCACGCTGCCGCCGCTCAAGGAGTTCATCTTGCCTGGGGGCTCGCGCGCGGCGGCGCTCGCGCATGTCTGCCGCACCGTGTGCCGGCGCGCGGAGCGCCTGATCGTCACGCTCGGCGCCGCGCAGGACGCGAGCGCGGCGGGTTCGGCGGGCGTAGCGGCTGCGCCGCTCGCGCAAACGCCGCGCCGCTATGTGAACCGGCTCTCCGACCTGATGTTCGTGCTCGCGCGCGTGCTCAACCGCGCGGCCGGCGGCGCCGATGTGCTCTGGCGTCATGACCGCGGCGCAGCGTCGGGTGAATCATCGGATGAATCGGGCGGCGAGCCCGACAGCGAATAAGACGCGACCGAAGCGCAGGCATGGAACACGGGCGGGCGGCCTGCAAAGCCGGACCGCCCAGGCAGCAAGCATCCGGCAATCCGGAAAATGCTGTGGTGCGACAAAATGCCTGGGGCGGCATGTCTCATTAAACATGTATCGTAGTTGCATGTTTAACAAGGAGAAGCCTCAATGACTGCGCTCACCGCCGACCAGATCGCCCGCGTCAAGGCCACCGCGCCCGTTTTTGCCGAACACGGCACCACCATCACGAAGCACTTCTACACGCGGATGTTCAATGCGCATCCGGAACTGAAGAACCTTTTCAACCAGACGCACCAGAAGAGCGGCAGCCAGCCTGAGACGCTCGCGCGCGCGGTCTATGCCTACGCCGCGAACATCGACAACCTCGGGGCGCTCGGCGGCGCGGTCTCGCACATCGCGAACAAGCATGCGAGCCTGAACATCCGTCCGGAGCACTATCCGATCGTCGGGCGGCATTTGCTGGGAGCGGTGGTGGACGTGCTGGGCGACGCCGTCGATCAACCGACGCTCGAGGCGTGGGCGGTGGCTTACGAGCAGCTCGCGAACATCATGATCGGCGCCGAGGCGAAGCTCTATGAAGCGGCGCCGTGGAGCGGCTTCCGTCCGTTCAAGGTGATGCGCAAGCACGTCGAAAGCGACGAGATCACCTCGTTCTACCTCGCGCCCTCGGACGGCGCGCCGGCGGGCGGCTTCGAGCCGGGCCAGTACGTGAGCGTGACGCGCTATGTCGACAAGCTGGGCGTCGACCAGCCGCGCCAGTACAGCCTCTCGGACGCGCCGCACGGCCGCTGGCTGCGCATCTCGGTCAAGCGCGAAGATGGCCGCGGCGAAGTCGAGCCGGGCCACGTCTCGAACCTGCTGCACGACGGCGTGGAGGAAGGCGCGGTGGTTCACGTGAGCGCGCCGATGGGCGAATTCAAGCTCGATCGCAAGAAGACCACGCCGGTTGTGCTGATGAGCGGCGGCGTGGGCATCACGCCGATGGCGTCGATGCTCGCCACGCTGCTGGCCGAGCGCAGCGAGCGCAAGGTGACCTTTGTGCACGCCTGCCGCAACCGTAGCGTGCATGCGTTCGGCGAGTGGATGCGCCGTGCCGCGGCCGAGCATCCCAACTTGAAGGTCGCGGTGTTCTACGAGGAAGTGGGCGCGCAGGACCGCGTGGGCATCGATTACGATTTCGAAGGCCGTGCCGAACTCGACCGCATCGCCGCCGACGCGATCCTGCCGGATGCCGACTACTATGTTTGCGGCCCGGTCGCGTTCATGCGTGCGCAGCGCGACGCGCTGGTCGCTCGCGGCGTCGATCCCGCGCGCATCTACACGGAGATCTTCGGTTCGGGCATGCTCGACTGAGGTTCTGCGGTGTCGGCAGTCATGTAAAAAACGCCCCGGTTTGGCCGGGGCGTTTTTCATTGCAGCGCGATAAAGCGATAACGCGATAAACGGCTCAGTTGCCGCTGCCGCGCGCGACGCGGCGCTGCTTGACCGCTTCGGCGAGTCCTTCGAGCACACCGACGCTTTCGTCCCAGCCGATGCAGGCATCGGTGATGCTCTGGCCGTAGGTCAGCTCGCAGCCTTCTTTGAGATCCTGGCGGCCCGCCACGAGGTGCGACTCCACCATCACGCCGACGATGCGCTCGTCGCCGGCGGCGACCTGGCGGCCGATGTCGGCGCACACGGGAATCTGGTTCTCGTGCTTCTTCGAGCTGTTCGCGTGGCTAGCGTCGATCATCAGGCGCGCCGCGAGACCCGCCTTGCCGATGTCGCTGCACGCGACGTCCACGCTTTGCGCGTCGTAGTTCGGCGTCTTGCCGCCGCGCAGGATCACGTGGCAGTCCTCGTTACCGGCCGTCGAGACGATGGCCGAATGGCCGCCCTTCGTCACCGAGAGGAAATGGTGCGGCTGCGAGGCGGCCTTGATCGCGTCCACGGCGATCTTCACGTTGCCGTCGGTGCCGTTCTTGAAGCCGACCGGGCACGAGAGGCCCGAGGCCAGCTCGCGGTGCACCTGCGACTCGGTCGTGCGCGCGCCGATCGCGCCCCACGAAACCAGATCGGCGATGTACTGCGGGCTGATCATGTCGAGGTACTCGGTGCCCGCAGGCAGGCCCAGTTCGTTGATCGAGACGAGCAGCTCGCGCGCGGTGCGCAGGCCGTCATTGATCTTGAAGCTGTTGTCCATGTACGGGTCGTTGATGAGGCCTTTCCAGCCCACCGTCGTGCGCGGCTTTTCGAAGTACACGCGCATCACGATCTCGAGTTCGTTCTTGAAGCGCTCGCGCTGCTCCACGAGCTTGTTCGCGTATTCGAGCGCGGCCTTGGTGTCGTGAATCGAGCACGGGCCGACGATCACGATCAGGCGGTCGTCCATGCCGTGCAGGATGCGGTGCAGGGCGCGGCGCGACTCGAAGATCAGCGTGGAGGCGGCTTCCGAGCACGGGAATTCGCGGATCAGGTGTGCGGGCGGCGTGAGTTCCTTGAGTTCGCGGATGCGGACGTCGTCGGTATTGTGCGGGGGCATGTGGTTTCTCCTGATCCTGTGTAGCGTGCAACGCGCGGGTGCTGCGTCGAAATTCGGTTAGATGAAAGCTGGGTTCTTCAAAAGGCTCAAAACTGTGGGGCGAAAAAAAACCGCCAGGCTTGGCTGGCGGTTTTTCGTGTATTCGGGTTCCTGCACGTACTGTCAACCCTCTCGATCCGCCAGCGGTCTGAGATACCAAAAGAAGTAAAAATAAAACTTCGTGGCGAACATGGCGGGTTGCTGTCTGCTATGTCGAAAAGGGTGACTACCTTTATAACCCGAGCTTCTCGTGGCTGGCAAGCTGGGTTGTGAAAAAATGCGGATTATCCGCGAACTGCCTATTTCATATGCAGAAAATCCGCGCGGCGATGCGGTTTTTCCGCATCGCCGCGCATGAATCCTGCAGTTCCGGGCGCTTAGACCGTGCCGCCCACCGTCATGCGGTCGATGCGCAGCGTCGGCTGGCCCACGCCCACCGGCACGCTCTGGCCTTCCTTGCCGCACACGCCCACGCCCGAGTCGAGCTTCATGTCGTTGCCGATCATGCTCACATACTTGAGCGATTCCGGGCCGCTGCCGATCAGCGTCGCGCCCTTCACCGGGTAGGTGATCTTGCCGTCCTCGATCATGTAGGCCTCGGAGGCCGAGAAAACGAACTTGCCGTTGGTGATGTCGACCTGGCCGCCGCCGAAGTTCACCGCATAGAGCCCGTTCTTCACCGAAGCGATGATCTCCTGCGGATCCTTGTCGCCGTTGAGCATGTAGGTGTTGGTCATGCGCGGCATCGGCAGCGCGGCGTACGACTCGCGGCGCGCGTTGCCGGTCACGGGCATCTTCATGAGGCGCGCGTTGAGCGAGTCCTGGATGTAGCCCTTGAGGATGCCGTCCTCGATCAGCGTCGTGCACTGCGTGGGGTTGCCTTCGTCGTCGATATTGAGCGAGCCGCGGCGGTTGGGCAGCGTGCCGTCGTCGACCACCGTGACGCCCTTGGCCGCGACGCGCTGGCCGATCTGGCCCGCGAACGCCGACGAGCCCTTGCGGTTGAAGTCGCCTTCGAGACCATGGCCGATGGCTTCGTGCAGCAGCACGCCGGGCCAGCCCGGGCCGAGCACCACCGACATCGCGCCAGCCGGGGCCGGGCGCGCTTCCAGGTTGACGAGTGCCGCGTGCACGGCATCGTCGACGTACTTCGAGAGCACCTCGTCGGTGAAATACGCATAGTCGAAGCGGCCGCCGCCGCCGCCGCTGCCGATTTCGCGGCGGCCGTTCTGCTCCGCGATCACCGTGACCGAGACGCGCACGAGCGGGCGGATGTCGGCGGCGATCGCGCCGTCGCTGCGCGCGACCAGCACCACGTCGTATTCGCCTGCGAGTGCGGCCATCACCTGGCTGATGCGCGGATCGCGCCCACGCGCCATCTGCTCGATGCGCTCGAGCAGCTTGACCTTCTCGGTGGCGTCGAGCGAGTTGAGCGGATCGGCGGGCAGATAGAGGTCGCGGCCCGCGATGCCCTTGAGCGAGGTGGCCACCTGGATCTTCTGCTTGCCGCCGCCGGCCTGCGCGATCGAGCGCGTGGCGATGGCGGCCTGGCGGATCGCCTCGGGCGAGAGGTCGTCGGAGTAGGCGAAGGCGGTGCGCTCGCCGGACACGGCGCGCACGCCCACGCCCTGATCGATGCTGAAGCTGCCCGACTTGACGATGCCTTCTTCCAGGCTCCAGGCCTCGCTGCGCGTGGTCTGGAAGTAGAGGTCGGCGTAGTCGACGCGGTGCGTGAAAATCTCGCCGAGCGTGCGCGTGAGCACTGCCTCGTCGAGGCCGTAGGGCGTAAGGAGCAGGTCCTTCGCGGTCGCCAGATTGCGGATGCCGGGTTCGATGATGTTCATGCGCTCAGTAAGCTTGGTTAGCAATCTCGGTTAGCAGTGTCTGTCGGAATAGATTCGGGTGAAACGCACTGAATTCAAGCGCTTCGGTTACGGTTCGTGGATGGCGTGTCAGGGGCAGTCCAGCACGCGATGCCGCCACGCGGGCAGGCTCGCGCGCACGGCGGCCATACGTTCGAGGTCGATGTCGCCGATCACCACGCCGGGATTATCGTCGCGCACGTCGACGATCTCGCCCCACGGGTCGATCAGCATGCTATGGCCCCACGTACGGCGGCCGTTCTCGTGCTGGCCGCCTTGCGCCGCTGCGAGCACGTAGCACTGATTCTCGACCGCGCGGGCGCGCAGCAGCGTCTCCCAGTGCGCGCGGCCGGTGGTGTAGGTGAACGCCGATGGCACCACCATCAGCGCGCAGTCGCCCATGCGACGGTACAGCTCGGGAAAGCGCAGATCGTAGCAGACCGACAGGCCGACGCGGCCGAACGGCGCGTCGAAGGTGTGCACCTCGGCGCCGGGGCGGATCGTGCGCGCCTCGTCGAACGATTCGGCGCCTTTTTCGAAGCTGAAGAGGTGAATCTTGTCGTAGCGCGCGCGCTCCGCGCCGCTGGGGTCGAACACGAGCGTGGTGTTCAGCACGCGGGTTTCCTCGGGCGCTTTCAGGGGCAGCGTGCCGCCGATGACCCAGACGCCATGACGCTTCGCGGCAGCGGCGAGAAAACGCTGGATCGGGCCGTCCTGGTAGGCTTCGCGGATGGCGAGCTTGTCGGTGTCCTTGTGGCCCATGAAGCAGAAGTATTCCGGCAGCAGCACGAGGCGCGCGCCTTGGCCCGCGGCCTGGGCGATCAGACCCTCGGCGTCGGCCAGGTTGCGCTCGCGATCGGGCGTGCTGACCATCTGCAACGCGGCGACGCGAAACGGCGTGCTGCTCGAATCACGGGGCGAATCACTGGTGATGGGCGTTGCAGGAGAGGGGGAATTGCTCATCGACGGCTCTTGAGAAGAGAGGCGGGAGGTTCCGGTTGCGGTGCATGGCACGAAGGCGCGCGGCAAGCCGATGCGTCGCTCAATGCGCTGCCGCCGGAGCCGGCGTGTTCATCTTACCCTGAACGTCCGGCAGTCGCTCGACGTGCGGTTTGGACCATGAGCCCGTGATCGCGTAGGTGCGCGCGAACGCCGTTTCGACGGTGTGCAGGAGCGCGATATCGGCGATCAGCGCACCAAGGCCGAAGAGCGGATTGATGATCGTCGCGGCGATCACGCCCGCGCCGGCGCTCACCGTGGGCACGACGTGCACGCGCAGGTCCTGGGTCTTATGGGCGAGGTCGATGGTGCCGGTCATCTGCGCGCGGCCCGGCGCGGTCACGAGCTTGAAGTCGTCGGTGCGGCCGACGCCGTTCTGGATCTGTCCGCTGCCCGTCACGCTCGTGAACGGCAGGCCGGGTCCGAACACGTCGCGGAAGTCCATCTCGGGATAGTGCGCGAGGCTTTGCAGGCTCAGCACGCCGAGCAGCGACGCCATGCCCGGGTTGATCTTGAGGATTTGGCCGTGGTGCAGGTCGAGCGCGAGGTTGCCGTCGAGCGTAGGGTAGTCGAGCGCCATCGGGCCGCCGCGCCACGCCAGCTTGCCGGTCAGCGTGCCTTGCCCGCCCTTGATCACATGGGCCACGCCCGCGCGTTCGAGCAGCGAGCCTGCGTCCTTGATGTCGAGGTGGAAGTCGAGCGCGGTGCGGCGCGGCGTTTCGCCGGCGCCGCCTGCCGTGTCGGCGGGCGGTGCTTCGTCGCCGACGGCGCGCCAGCTCTCGGTCGCGGTGAAGTGCGCGTCCGGGTTGGTGATGTCGAGATTGTCGAGTTGCCAGACCGGCACGCCGTTGTCGACGTAGTTGTGCGCGTTCATTTGCAGGCGGCCGAAGTCGTGATCGCGCACGATGAGCTGGTTCACAACGAGGTCGATCGACGGCATGTTCTGGGCGCGCTGCGACATGGCCTGGCCGAGCAGATCGTTCTCGGTCGCGGCGGGCACGACGAGGCGGGCGAGCTGCGCTTCGAGCGTGCCCGGCGAGCCAGCCACGGGGCCGGGTTTCCACGAGACGTGGCCCGAGACCTGATTCGACGCGACGTTGGCCTGCCACTCCTTGCCGGTGCGCGTAGCGCCCACGATCACGTTTTCCCAGTGACGCTTGAGCAGCGTGAGCGTGCCGACGTGGACGGCGAAGCGCGAGGGCAGGAACGGCGCGAATGCGCTACCGGGGACGGGCGCGGCGGCTGTATTCGCTGCGCTGGCGGCGTTGGTTGTGCTTGCGGCGCTCCCGGCGTTCGCCGGCGCTTGCGATGCGGCTGCCGGCGGGCTGGCGTTTGTGGTTGGCTGCGATGCGGGCTGCGCCGCTGCGGTTACGACCGCCGCGGCTTCGCTTGCCGCCGCGGTGCCGCGCAGCTCCTGCGCGACGCGGCGCCATGCATCGGCGTTGAAAGTGGGTACGTCGACCACCGCGACCACGCCTTCGCTGGGCAGATCGGCGGGCCGGTTCATGGCGATCACGCCGCGCACCACGCCCGGCACGTGGCCCGGATTGCGGCGCAGCACGTAGCGCGCGGCGAGCGGCCCGAGCGCGAGATCGGCATGTTCGTACAGCGGAGTGCCGGTGGCGGTGGTGGCCATCGTCCCGGTAGTCTCTGTGTCGCTGCCGTCGCCGGCGCCGGGCTGCAGCTCGAAGCGCAGCGGCATGGGCGTGCCCGCGGTCTTGCCGAACGGCGCGGGCAGGTCGATTGCGAGATCGGTCAGATCCGAGTGCGCCTTCACGTCGGGCAGATGGCCGCGCTCGCCCGCCACCGAGAGCGACCAGGGCGCCGAGCCCGAGAAGCGGCCGAGCACCGCTGCCGCCGTGCCATGCAGGTTCAGCCCGCGCGCTGCATCGACAGCCACGTTGCCGGCGACGTTCACGTTATAGCGGCCGTCATCGCTCAAGCCGCCGTTCGCGCGCACTTCGCCGCCGAGGAAGCGCCCCGTGAGCCGCTCTACCAGCGCATTGCGGTTCGAGAAGCGCACCTTGCCGTTGAGGCCGGACAGCGGTGGCACGTTATTGACGGTGAGCGTGTCGTTCTCGAAGCCGACGGCGCCCGCCACCTTCACCTTGGGCATCGGCTTGCGCGGAATCGTGAGCTTGAGCGCGAGCGTGGCCGGCCCTTGCGCTTGGACCTTCCCGGTCGCGTGCTTCGTCATTGCGCCGATCGAGCTGTTGTCCGCATAGTCGAGCAGATCCGCGAGCGGCCCGCGCCCCGCGCCCTCGATCACGATATCGGAGCCCTTGATGCCGAGCTCGTCGATGCGCCCGATCACGTCGCTCAGCACGAAGCCGCGGTAATGGCCGCGCGCCACGTCGAAGCGCAGTTTGTTCTCGTGAAGCTGGAACACGCCGTCGATGCCGTCGAACGCGGGCCAGACGTTCGGTGCGCCGTTGCGCAGATTGCGCGGCGGAAACGGCGTCGGGTCGAAGCGCCCATTCTTGAATGGCGCGACGATGCGGAACTGGCCCGCATCCGGATCGCGCGAGTACGGGAATTTGGTGAGGTCGCCATGAATCTCGATCGTCCCGCCCTTCGAGATCCCCGCTTGCAGCCCGTGGCCCAGATAGTTGCGGGTCTTCTCCGGGATGCTGGTGGGCAGATAGCGCGGGATGGCCTTGACTTGCGCCGTATCGAATTTGGCGACGAGGTCGAGCGCGCCGCGCCCGTGGCCGGGATTCGTGTAGTGCGCGGTCATGCTCGCGTGCGCGTCGGCGTTTTGTACACCCAGCTCGCTCACGTCGACCGCGAACGCCTTGAGCTTGTCGCCGGACTGGCGCTGCGCGGCGATCGTCCAGGACATCGCGCCCCACAGGCGGTCGAACTTCAGGCGCGGATCGTCGAATACGCCCGGCAGCGTGAGTGTGCTCGCGGCCGTGTCGAGGTGGAGCGAGCCGTGCGATTCGTCGGCGTCGATTTTCCCCCAGAGGTTCTCGATGCCCGGCAGCCCTGCGCGCGGATGGCCGCGCGGCGTGAGGCCGGGCCCCGGTTCCTGGGCCGCCACGCTGATGCCTTGCAGGTCGCCCTTGAAGCGATAGTGGACGATGGGCTCGACGCTCATGTCGCGCTGCTGGGCGGCCGCTTCGCCGCCTTCGGGTTTGGCGCGCTCCAGCGCGAGTTCGTAATTGGCGATCACGCCTTGCGGATTGAAGCGCACGAGCGAGTTCTGCACGCGCCCCGGCAACGGCAGCGCGCGCATGAATTCGGTGAGGATGCCCAAGTCAATGCGGTCGCCGTTCACCGAGAGGAGCTGGCCGTGCTGCAGCGACTGCTGGCGCATACGTCCGTCCAGCGTCGTGAACGCAAGCGAGCGCGTGAGCGGCGTGCCGTCGTCGAGCGGCGGCTGTCCGAGCTCGGCGTGGAAATCGCGCATCTGCAGGGTGTAGTCGCCGGGCTCGATGCCGAGGCGCCAACTGAACTGCGCGACCGGCAGGTCGAGGCGCGGCTGGGTCGCTTTCGTGCGCAGCGCGATGTCGTTGCCGCTCAGCACGCCGTCAGCGGACTTGATGCGGCCCGTCTCGAAGTGCGCCCAGATCGCGTTGTTGATGCGCCCTGCATAGGTGGTGAGCGGCAAGTCGATGTAGCGCGCGAGCGTGGGCAGGTCCACGGGGCCGGTCGAAATGTAGGCGTCGCCGCTCCAGTCGAGCGGTTTGCCCGCCTGCGCGTTGCGCGCGTGCCTGAAGTGTGCGCGGAAGTCGAGCGGCCCGTGCAGCACCGTGCCTTCGGCGGGCGCCTGGAGCGCGACGCGGTGATCGTAGCCGTCGTTGAGGATCGCGAGGCGAATGTCCGAGAGCTTGAGTTCGGGCGCGTCGCGCGTGGCGTCGTGCCAGCGCAGCGTGCCGCCGCGCAGCACGATGGCCTGCTGGCGCATGAGCCAGGTCGTGAAGGTGGCGTTGCCCGTGTGCGCGGTGGGCACCGGCACGCCGGCGACCATGAGCATGCCGTCGTCCTCGCGCGCGATCAGCACGTCGGGGCGTTCGACCACGACGCTCGAGAGCAACAGTTCGAAGCTCACGAGCGAACGCCAGGAAACCGCCGCCGTGGCGTGCGGCACATTCAGCGCGAGGTTGCCGTGGCGGTCGCGGATCGTCAGGCCCGCGACGTCGATGCCGGGCTGGAAGCCCGACCAGTGCGGCGAGAGCTTGCCGATGCGGAATTCGGCGTGGATCTTCTCGGAGACGAGCTTTTCGATGCGCGGACGAAAATCGTCCACGTAAGGCAGCACGACGTAGCGCAGGCCGAGCAGCAGCACCGCGACGATGAAGTAAAGGACGAGCGCGATGCCGGCCAGCACGCGGAACGTGTGGCGCAGGACAGGGTGATGGTGCTGTGAGCCCACGCCTGCATTTTCCGGGCTGGCAGGTCCGGTTTGATGCTGGCCCGCGGGGTCGTTACGCTCGGACATGCTGCGGCGGGTGGGGTATGGTAGCGTTGCGTTCTGACGTCGAAATGTATCACAGGGGGCCATGGGGCCGGCCATCCGGGGAAGCCGGGATGGCTTGTCGCGCGCTCGTGCACGGGGTTTTTGGCACGGCGGCGGGGCGGCCGAAGCAGTCGATGCTGCTGCAACAATGCCGACGCGTGCCCATCCCACCCCCCGCTCAACGAGCCGGGCAAGATCCTTCATGACTGACATTCCCCTTCTGAGTTCCAATTATTCGCGCTATGCGGCGCGCGCCTACGCCGCTCGCCCAGGCCTCGCGGATCAGGTACAGGCGCTGGCCGCCGCGCCGCTCGCGCGCGCGGCGCTGTCCGCGCGGCTCGATGCGTTGTGCGACGAGGCGCGTGGCGGCGCAGGCAATCCCGGCAATGCGGGTAACGCCAACCCCGCCGCCACGCCACTCACCGACGAGCAGTTGAAAAGGGCGCTGCGCCAGTTGCGCGCCGAGGTCATCTGCGCGGTGATGGAGCGCGACCTTGCCGGCGCGGCCGATGTCGTCGAAGTCACCGGCGCCATGACCGATCTCGCCGAGCTGACGATCCAGCGCGCGCTGGCGGTCGTGAGCGCGGATCTCGAAGCGGTGTTCGGCGAGCCGCGCGGGCCGAACGGCGAGCGCCTGACGCTGGGCGTAGTGGGCATGGGCAAGCTCGGCGGGCGCGAGCTCAATGTGTCGTCGGACATCGACCTGATCTTCGTCTACGAGGACGACGGCGAGACCACGGGCGCTCAGCGCTCGCCCATCGCCACCCAGGACTTCTTCGCGCGCGTGGGCAAGCGCCTCATCGGTGCGCTTTCGGACGTGACGGCGGATGGTTTCGTGTTCCGCGTCGACATGCGGCTGCGCCCCAACGGCGACTCGGGCCCGCTCGTGTGCAGCCTCGGCATGCTCGAGGAGTACTTCTACGTGCAGGGCCGCGAATGGGAGCGTTACGCGTGGATCAAGGGGCGTCTGGTGACGGAAACGGCGAGCGAGAGCGCGCTGCGCCTCGCCTCGCAGCTCGAAGGCCTCGTCAAGCCGTTCGTCTACCGGCGCTATCTGGACTTCGGCGTGATCAGCGCGATCCGCTCGCTGCATATGCAGATCCGTCATGAAGCGCAGCGCCGCGCCTCCATGCGCCCCGACAAGGCCGACGACATCAAGCTCGGGCGCGGCGGCATCCGCGAGATCGAATTCAGCGCGCAGGTGTTCCAGTTGATTCGTGGTGGCCAGGATGCGGGCTTCCGGGTGCGCCCGACGCTCGCGGTGCTCGGCTACGCGGCGGCGCGCGGACTGATCGCGCCCGAGGTCTGCGGCGAACTCACGAGCGCCTACAACTTCCTGCGCGAACTCGAACACCGGCTGCAATACCGCGACGACGCGCAGACCCACGCGATGCCCGTCGATCCCGAAGAGCGCGCGGCGCTCGCGAAGTCGATGGGCTTTGACAACTACGCCGCGCTGATGGCGGTGCTCGACGCGCATCGCGAAAAGGTCGAGCACCAGTTCGACCAGATCTTCTCCGACAAAGTAGGCGGCGATGGCGGCTGCGGCGCGCCCGAGGACGGCGCGGCCGCCTGGGTCTGGAGCGATGCGCTAACCGAGGAGGGCGCCGACGGCACGCTGCTCGAGCGTCTCGCGGAGCTCGGCATCGACGACCCGGCGCCGCTGCTCGCGCGCCTGCGCGGGCTGTGGCAGTCGTCGCGCTATACGGGCCTGCCCGAGAAGAGCCGCGAGCGCTTCGACAGCGTCGCGCAGCGTGCGCTCGAAGCGGCGCGCACGCTGGAACCGCGCGCGCGGCGCGGCGACACGCTCGCGCGCACGTTCGACCTGCTTGAAGCCGTGATCCGGCGCGGCGCGTATCTCGCGCTGCTCACCGAATATCCGGATGCGCTCAACCGCGTGCTCAAGGTGCTGGGCGCGTCGCGCTGGGCGGCGGGCTACCTTGTCCGCCATCCGCAACTGCTCGACGAGTTGCTCGACGACGAAGCCGTCGCCACGCCGTTCGACTGGCCGGCGTTCTCGCGCCTGCTGCGCGCGCGCATGGCGGCGGCCGCCGACGTCGAGCAGCAGATGGATCTGCTGCGCCACGCGCACCAGGCCGAGGTGTTCCGCATCCTGCTCAACGACCTCGCGGGCCGGTTGTCGGTCGAGCACGTGAGCGACCTGCTCTCTGAACTCGCGGATGCGGTGCTCGATGTGACCATCGAAACCGTGTGGAAGCAGTTCGCGAAGCGTCACCGCGAGGTGCCGCGCTTCGCGGCGATCGCGTACGGCAAGCTCGGTGGCAAGGAGTTGGGCTACGCGTCGGACCTCGACCTCATCTTCCTCTACGACGATGAGGACGAGCGCGCCTCGGAGATTTACGCGACGTTCGCGCGACGCCTCATCACGTGGCTCACGACCTCCACGGGCGCGGGCACGCTGTTCGATGTCGACCTGCGCCTGCGGCCCAACGGCGAATCGGGGCTGCTCGTCACGGATCTCGGCTCGTTCCGGCGCTATCAACTGCGCGAGGGCGACGCCGCGAATACCGCATGGGTGTGGGAGCATCAGGCGCTCACGCGCGCACGCTTTTCGGCGGGCGACGCGGACATCGGCAACGCATTCGAGGCGATTCGCGTGCAGGTGCTCACGACGCCGCGCGATGCGCCGCCGCTTGCCAAAGAGATCGTCGAAATGCGCCAGCGCGTGGAAGACGGCCACCCGAACCGCACCGAGCTATTCGATCTGAAGCACGACTGCGGCGGCATGGTCGACATCGAATTCCTCGTGCAGTACTGCGTGCTGCTGCACGCGGCGCAGGACCCCGAGCTGATCCGCAATACCGGCAATATCGCGCTGCTGCGCGAGGTGTCGCGCTTCGGGCTGATGAGCGAGGAGGAAGCCGACACGATCGGTTCGGCATACCGGCTTTATCGCAAGCTCCAGCACCAGTTGCGGCTCGACGGCATGGAGGCGGCGCGTGTCGATCCCGCGCGGGTCGAGCACGAGCGCGAGGCCGTGCTGGCGCTCTGGAAGCGGGTGTTTGGGGAGCGGGGGACGGCGTAGCGCGTGTGCGACGAGTTCTGGCGGCGCATGAGGTGACCTCAAGCCGCCAGCATTTCCTTCGCGTGCCGGCGCGTGGTGGCCGTGATCTCCAGCCCGCCGAGCATGCGCGCGACTTCCTCCACGCGCCCGGGCCTGTCGAGTGGCGTGACGACCGAGACCGTGCCGCCGTTGCCGTCGCCGGACTTCGAGACCTGGAAGTGGTGGTCGCCGCGCGCGGCAACCTGCGGCAGGTGCGTGACGCACAGCACCTGGCGCTGACGGCCGAGCTGATGCAGCAAGCGGCCGACCACCTCGGCGACGCCGCCGCCGATGCCGGTGTCCACTTCGTCGAAGATCAGCGTGGGCGTGGGGCTCGCGGCGCTCGCGATCACGGCCAGCGCGAGGCTAATGCGCGCGAGCTCGCCGCCCGAGGCGATCTTTGCGAGCGGGCGCAGCGGCACGCCCGCGTGACCGGCCACGCGAAATTCGATCTGCTCTAGACCGTGTGCGCCGCCGATCGGCTCGCCGTTCGCGCTGTTGCCGAGCGGCACTAGCGCGACCTCGAAGCTGCCGCCCGCCATCGACAATTCCTGCATGCCTTGCGTGACCGCCGCGCCAAGCGCCTTGGCGGCTTTGGCGCGCGCCGTCGAAAGCTGGCGGGCCTCGGTGAGATACGCCTCGTGCGCCTTGTCGGCGGCGGCGCGCAGTACGTCGAGATCGGAGGCGGCGTCGAGCGCCGCAAGCTGGGCGCGGCGCGCCGCATGTTCCTCGGGCAGCGATTCCGCGTGCAGGCGGAACTTGCGCGCCGCCGAGTGCAGCGCGTCAAGCCGGTGCTCGACTTGCGCGAGCCGCTGCGGATCGAGATCGAACCGCTGGGCGTAATGGGAGAGCGAGTAGGCCGCTTCCTGCAGCTGGATTGCAGCGGGCTCGAGCGCGGCGAGCGCGTCGCCGAGCGCGGGATCGACTTCGGCGAGATCGCGCAGCTTCGACAGGATCGAGTTCAGATGCGAGATCATCGCCTCGTCGGATTCGGAGAGCGCAGCAAGGGCGCCTTGCACGCCTTCGATCAGATTCGCCGAATTCGCGAGCCGCACGTGTTCGGCGTTCACTTCTTCCCACTCGCCCGGCTGTGGCGCGAGTTTGTCGAGCTCGGCGAGCTGCCAGGCAAGGCGCTCGCGCTCGAGCTGGAGTTCCCGGTCACGCGACATCGCGGTTTGCACGGCGAGGCGCGCGTCGCGGGCAATGCGCCACGCGCGCGTGACAGCGGCGGCCGTGTCGATCAGGCCCGCGTGCGTGTCGAACAGCTCGCGCTGCGCGTCGGGGCGCATGAGCAGCTGATGCGCGTGCTGGCCGTGAATGTCGACGAGGCGCTCGCCCACTTCGCGCAACTGCGCGAGCGTGGCCGGCGTGCCGTTGATGAACGCGCGCGAGCGCCCGCCGCTGTCGACCACGCGGCGCAGCATCACGGTGTCCTCGCCGTCGGGCGTGGCGAGCGCCTGCTCGTCGAGCCACTGCGCCACATGCGGCGGGGCGTCGAACTCGGCGGTGATGTCGGCGCGGCTTTCGCCCGTGCGCACCACGCTGGCGTCGGCGCGCGTACCGAGCGTGAGCGCGAGGGCGTCGATCAGGATCGACTTGCCCGCGCCAGTCTCACCGGAGAAGACGGAAAAGCCGTTGTCGAATTCAAGGTCGAGCGCGGCGACGATCACGAAGTCGCGGATCGAAAGATGGCGGAGCATGGCGGCCTCAGTCTTCCGGGTCGTCTTGTAGTGAGGGGTGTTCGTTCCAGTGCAGTTTCTGGCGCAGGGTCCGGAAGTAGCTGTAGCCGACCGGATGCAGGAAAGGCACGGTATGGCGCGAGCGGCGCACTTCGATCACGTCGTTGAGTTCGAGGGCCGTGAACGACTGCATGTCGAAGTTCACGTTGACGTCGCGTCCTGCGACGATCTGGATGCTGACCTTGCAGTCGTCGGGCAGCACGATCGGGCGGTTCGAGAGCGCGTGCGGCGCAATCGGCACGAGTACGATGCCCTGCAACTGCGGATGCAGCAGCGGCCCCTGCGAGGAGAGCGAATAGGCGGTCGAGCCCGTGGGCGTGGCGACGATCAGCCCGTCCGAGCGCTGGTTATACATGAAGCGGCCGTCCACGTGCACGCGCAATTCCGCCATGCCCGAAACGCCGCTGCGGTTCACCACCACGTCGTTGAACGCAAGCGCGTGGTAGATCGGGTCGCCGCCGCGCGTGATGCGCGACTCGAGCAGCGAGCGCTCTTCGCGCTCGAAGCTGCCCGCGAGCAGTTGCGGGACGACTTCCTGCATGTCTGCGAAGGGGATGTCCGTGATGAAGCCCAGACGCCCGTGGTTGATGCCGATGAGCGGCGTGCGGTAGGGCGCGAGCTGGCGGCCGGTGCCGAGCATCGTGCCGTCGCCGCCGAGCACCACGGCCACGTCCGCGCGCGCACCGATTTCGGCGATCTGCAGGGCCGGATAGCCGGTGGCGCCGATCTCCTGGGCCGTGCTCGCTTCGAACACCACGTCGAAGCCGCGCTGCGAAATCGTTTGGGCGAGCGCCATCAGCGGCTCGCCGATGCCTTGCGTATTGCTGCGCCCGACGAGCGCAACAGTTTTGAATTGGCTCTGGATCTTCTGGATCTGCATGCCGGCATTACACCATAGTCGAGTCTCGAAAAGAACCTGGTGCCCCTTGCCCACGGGGCGTGGGCGAGAGCTGCGCCCCTTTTTTGCAGGCGGGCGTGACACGGCGATGACACACCGCCCAAAACAGTGCACAGGCTACCGTGTTTCCATGCCGCCTGGGCCGCCTGGGCCGCCTGGGCCGCCGGCGCGAGCGCGGGCGGACTCGCCGCCAACCCTGCATTAGGCTAGAATTTTCAGTCATGCTAGACCCTCGCGCACAAACCCTCCTCAAAACGCTGATCGAGCGCTACATCGCCGAAGGTCAGCCGGTCGGCTCGCGCACGCTGTCGCGCTTTTCCGGCCTGGAGCTGAGCCCGGCGACGATCCGCAATGTGATGTCGGACCTGGAGGAGCTGGGGCTCGTGTCGAGCCCCCACACCTCGGCGGGGCGCGTGCCCACGCCGCGCGGCTATCGCCTGTTCGTCGACACCCTGCTCACCGCCGAGCCCGCGGCCGACGACGATGCGCTCACGCGCGCGGTCAAGACCACGCTGCGCCCCGGCGAGCCGCAGAAGGTGGTGGCGGCGGCGGCCAGCGTGCTCTCTAATCTTTCGCAGTTCGCGGGCGTGGTGCTCACGCCGCGGCGCACGCACGTGTTCAAGCAGGTCGAGTTCATGCGCCTGTCGGACAAGCGCATCCTGCTCATCATCGTGACGCCCGAAGGCGACGTGCAGAACCGCATCATGGCGACGCAGCGCGACTTCATGTCTTCCGAGCTCATCGAAGCCTCCAATTACATCAACGCGCACTTTGCCGGCCTCTCGTTCGACGAAGTGCGGCGGCGCTTGCGCGACGAGATCGATGCGCTGCGCGGCGACATGACCACGCTCATGCACGCCGCCGTGACCGCGAGCACCGACGAAACCGACACAGGCGAGACCGTGCTCATTTCCGGCGAGCGCAACCTGCTCGAAGTGGCCGATCTGTCGTCGGACATGGCGCGCCTGCGCAAGCTGTTCGACGTGTTCGACCAGAAAACGAGCCTCCTGCAACTGCTCGACGTGTCGAGCCACGCCCAGGGCGTGCAAATCTTCATTGGCGGCGAGTCGAACCTCGTGCCGATCGAGGAAATGAGCGTGGTGACGGCGCCCTACGAAGTGAACGGCAAGATCGTCGGCACGCTCGGCGTGATCGGTCCGACGCGCATGGCCTACAACCGCGTGATTCCGATCGTGGACATCACCGCGCGCCTGCTTTCGCTTACGCTCAGCCAGAACTGAACGCGCTTTTCTGGCGTTTGCCCGTGTTTCCATCATCGCTCGAGGGGGCGCGGCGCGCCATTGGCCGAATGGCCAGCGCTGCCGCTTTGGCGCGCGCCGTCGCCATGCCGCCAGCTTCCCTCGGGCAGGCCTTGGAGCCGGTCCGGCGCATCCAATCGCGCCCGCTATAATGCGCACTTGTACAACCCTTGCCGCGCGTTGAAGCGCGGCGTTCCTGATCGCCTATGCGTTTCGACCTGGAGCGGCCCCTGCAGTCCGCCGGCGCGCATCGTGTCGCGGTGCTGCTCATCAATCTGGGCACCCCCGACGCGCCCACGCCGCGCGCCGTGCGCCGCTATCTCGCGCAGTTCCTCTCCGATCCGCGCGTGGTCGAGATTCCCGCGCCCATCTGGCAGGTCATCCTGCGCGGGCTGATTCTGCCGTTTCGCGGTCGTTCGTCGGCGAAAAAGTATGCGGCAGTCTGGACGCCCGAAGGCTCCCCGCTGCGCGTGCACACGCAGAAGCAGGCCGACGGCCTGCGCCATCTGCTGCATCTGAACGACTACGCCGTGCTCGTGGACCATGCGATGCGTTACGGCACGCCCGGCATCGCGGCGATGCTCAGCCAGCTCAAGCTCGCCGGCGCGGAGCGCATTTTGCTGGTGCCGATGTATCCGCAATACTCCGCGTCGACCACGGCCACGGCTTTCGACGCTGCGTTCGCCAAGCTGCGGTGCATGCGCAACCAGCCGGAGATCCGTACGGTGCGCGCGTATCACGATCATCCGGCCTATATCGCGGCGCTCGCGACGCAGGTGCGGGAGTACTGGCAGGCGCACGGCCGTCCTGACTTCGCGGCCGGCGACCGCCTCGTGCTGAGTTTTCACGGCGTGCCGAGCCGCACGCTCGATCTCGGCGACCCGTACCACGATCAATGCCAGCAGACGGCCTCGCTCCTCATGCACGCGCTGGAGCTCACGCCGGTGGAATGCCGCGTCACGTTCCAGTCCCGCTTCGGGCGGGCACAGTGGCTGCAGCCCTATACCGCGCCGACGCTCAAGGAACTCGGGCAGGGCGGTGTGCGCCGCGCCGACGTGTTTTGTCCGGGTTTCACGGCGGACTGCCTCGAGACCATCGAGGAAATCGGCATGGAGGTCCGCGACGAGTTCCTGCATGGCGGCGGTAAGGAGTTCCACCGGATTCCGTGCCTGAACGCGTCGCCGGCGTGGATTGCGGCGCTTGGCGAAATCGTCGCGCAGCACCTGCAGGGCTGGCCGGTGCGCGCACAGGTTCCAGCCGGCGCGGCGGCCTGAGCGCAAGATATTAGCGGCGCTCAATCAGGAAGCCTCATATGAATTACAAGATCTCGACCGAACCCGGCGCGCGCTTGCGCATCGACAAATGGCTTTGGGCCGCGCGCTTTTTCAAGACGCGTTCGCAGGCGTCGGACGCCATCGGCAAAGGCCGCGTGCGGATCGGCGGCGATGTTGTGAAGGCGTCCCGGGACGTGCGCGTGGGTGACTTCGTGAAGATTGAGATCGATCACGCGGTATGGGAGGTGCAGGTGCTCGGCATCTGCGAGGTGCGCGGACCTGCGAGCATCGCCCAGACGCTCTATGCGGAGACAGAGGCCGGCCGTGCGCAGCGCACGGCCGAACACGAGCGGAGACGGCTCTTTCGCGAGCCCGCCGCCGTGCTGCACGGGAGGCCCACCAAGCGCGACCGTCGCACTATCGACAAACTTTCGCGTGAGGACTGAAGAGCGCTTCCATGGTGGCGTGGACGCCCCCGTATTCCGTCGTATTTTCGTTCACGACGCCGGACATGCAGATGGTGGTGGTCCCGGCGATGAGTACCAGAGCGACCACCGAGATGGCCAAGGTCAGTTTCACGGTACTCCCCAAGGGAAAAGCTGCAAAACGGCTAGTACGCGGGCCAGAGACGCAACAGCAGGGCCCATTCGGTGCGGTGCCAGGCTCAGGGTAAACGCCTTGTGAGCAGCACCTGTTCCTGAGTGTAGGTCAGGGTTGCCCCGTACTCAATTTCATTGTTGCGGCGCTGCGGTAATGGTTGTAACGAGCAATTTCGGCGGTTTGATCCATGTATAAAAAAACCGCGCGAGGCCCTTGAAATAAGTGATCCGGCACCCACGTGCTGTCCCAATGGACAAGGCAGCTGTCGCGCCGGCGCAACGCTCGCCGGCATGATGGATGAGGCGGGCAGGACGCCCGCGTTTTGTTTCCCCTTTTTTACTATTCAACGACGTTCAGCGACATGGAAAACACGCAAGAGAACCCGACGAGCCAGAACCCCACGCCCGCGGACGAGGCGTCGCAAGCCGCTGCTCAGCCGCAACAAGCCGCGGCTGAAGGCGCAGCGCAGGCGCCCGAAGGCGACGCGCAAGCAGCGCTGGCCGAGGCAGAGGCAAAGGTCGCCGAGCTGCAGGACGCATTCATCCGCGCCAAGGCCGAGACGGAAAACGTCCGCCGCCGCGGCCAGGAAGACGTCGCCAAGGCGCACAAGTTCGCCATCGAGAGCTTCGCCGAGCACCTGCTGCCGGTCATGGACAGCCTTGAAGCCGCGCTGACCCACGGCTCGGACGACCTCGCCAAGGTCAACGAAGGTGTCGAACTCACGCTCAAGCAACTGATCGGCGCGCTGGAAAAAGGCAAAGTCCTCCAGATCAATCCGGTTGGCGAGAAGTTCGATCCGCATCGCCATCAGGCTATCTCGATGGTGCCCTCGGAGCAGGAGGCGAACACGGTCGTCGCCGTGCTGCAGAAGGGCTACGTGATTGCCGACCGCGTGCTGCGCCCGGCGCTGGTCACGGTTTCGCAGCCGAAGTAACGCTCTTCGGACGAGCGTTCCGCAGCGGTTTTGTAAGGTATTGGAAAGATTGGGCGGCATCGTTTAGAGCGACGCGCCGCCGATCGAAAAAAATTAACGAATACATAGCCCAAAGCTCTTGAAAACGCCCTTGCGGCACCTATTTGGGCAACAGTGAATTGAAACAAACCGAATTGAGCTGAGGCGAACGCCCCCGCACCACGCGAGAAGCGGCGAACGCGCAGCGATCAAAATCTGGAGATTTGGAAAAAATGGGCAAAATCATTGGTATCGACCTCGGCACCACCAATTCGTGTGTGGCGCTGATGGAAGGCAATCAGGTCAAGGTGATCGAGAACTCGGAAGGCGCTCGCACGACGCCGTCGATCATCGCCTACATGGACGACAACGAAGTGCTGGTCGGCGCGCCGGCCAAGCGCCAGTCGGTCACGAACCCGCGCAACACGCTGTACGCGGTCAAGCGCCTGATCGGCCGCCGCTTCGACGAAAAGGAAGTGCAGAAGGACATCAACCTGATGCCCTACAAGATCGTCAAGCACGACAACGGCGACGCATGGGTCGAAGCGCACGGCCAGAACCTGGCACCGTCGCAGGTTTCGGCTGAAGTCCTGCGCAAGATGAAGAAGACCGCTGAAGACTACCTCGGCGAGCCGGTCACCGAAGCCGTGATCACGGTTCCCGCGTACTTCAACGACAGCCAGCGTCAAGCCACCAAGGACGCCGGCCGCATCGCGGGTCTGGAAGTCAAGCGCATCATCAACGAGCCGACCGCAGCCGCACTCGCGTTCGGTCTGGACAAGGCTGAAAAGGGCGACCGCAAGATCGCCGTGTTCGACCTCGGCGGCGGCACGTTCGACATCTCGATCATCGAAATCGCAGATGTGGACGGCGAAATGCAGTTCGAAGTGCTCTCGACCAACGGCGACACGTTCCTCGGCGGCGAAGACTTCGACCAGCGCATCATCGATTACATCATCGGCGAGTTCAAGAAGGAGCAGGGCGTTGACCTCTCGAAGGACGTGCTCGCGCTGCAACGCCTGAAGGAAGCCGCTGAAAAGGCCAAGATCGAACTGTCGTCGGGCCAGCAGACCGAAATCAACCTGCCGTACATCACGGCAGACGCCTCGGGTCCGAAGCACTTGAACCTGAAGATCACGCGCGCCAAGCTGGAAGCGCTGGTCGAAGACCTGATCGAGCGCACCATCGAGCCGTGCCGCGTGGCGATCAAGGACGCAGGCGTGAAGGTCAGCGACATCGACGACGTGATTCTCGTCGGCGGCCAGACGCGCATGCCGAAGGTGCAGGAGAAGGTCAAGGAGTTCTTCGGCAAGGATCCGCGCCGTGACGTGAACCCGGACGAAGCCGTGGCCGTTGGCGCCGCGATTCAGGGCCAGGTTCTGTCGGGCGACCGCAAGGACGTGCTGCTGCTCGACGTCACCCCGCTCTCGCTCGGTATCGAGACGCTCGGCGGCGTGATGACGAAGATGATCAACAAGAACACCACGATCCCGACCAAGCACGCTCAGGTGTACTCGACGGCCGACGACAACCAGGGCGCCGTGACGATCAAGGTGTTCCAGGGCGAACGCGAAATGGCGGCTGGCAACAAGCTGCTGGGCGAGTTCAACCTCGAAGGCATTCCGCCCGCACCACGCGGCGTGCCGCAGATCGAAGTGAGCTTCGACATCGACGCGAACGGCATCCTGCACGTCGGTGCGAAGGACAAGGCGACCGGCAAGGAAAACCGCATCACCATCAAGGCGAACTCGGGTCTGTCGGAAGCCGAAATCGAGAAGATGGTGAAGGACGCCGAAGCAAACGCGGAAGAAGATCACCGTCTGCGTGAGCTGGCCGACGCGCGCAACCAGGGCGACGCGCTGGTTCACAGCACGAAGAAGGCCGTGGCCGAGTACGGCGACAAGATCGACGCTTCCGAGAAGGAAAAGATCGAAGCCGCGCTGAAGGAACTCGAAGATACGCTGAAGGACGCGTCGGCCGACAAGGCGACGATCGAAGCGAAGGTCGAGGCGCTGTCGGCAGCGTCGCAGAAGCTCGGCGAGAAGATGTACGCCGACATGCAGGCGGCGCAAGGCGCAGCGGGTGCGGCAGCAGGTGCAGCGGGCGCTGAAGCCAACCCGCAGCACGCCGCCGAAGACGTGGTCGACGCCGAGTTCAAGGAAGTCAAGAAGGACTAAGTCTGCTCGTTCAGGGTCAGGGCATCCGGCGCGGTTCGCGCCGGATGCTTCAAGAAGCGGCCCGGATCGAAAGGACTGAACAGACGACTGAGCAGACCCAAGCACGGCCGCATCGGTTACGATGCGGGTCGGCATTGCAGCGCCTGGCGGGCCTTTTGGCTCCCCGGGCACATTTGTTTTATGGAGGCCGTTCTCTTGCAGGGGCCGCCGGGGCGCGAAAGCGCCCTTGCGCGGAGGGTGCGAAGGAGCGGCAAACGGGTCACGAGATCCAGCATTCAAGAGGAGCCGGTGCGTGCCGCGAGGCATGCGGCTGGCGTTGAACCGATATGGCGAAACGGGATTACTACGAGGTTCTGGGCGTCGCGAAGAACGCGGGCGACGACGAAATCAAGAAGGCTTATCGCAAGCTTGCGATGAAGTATCACCCCGACCGTAATCCGGACAGCAAGGATGCGGAAGAGCATTTCAAGGAGGTGAAGGAAGCCTACGAGATGCTGTCGGACTCGCAAAAGCGCGCGGCTTACGACCAGTACGGCCATGCGGGTGTCGATCCCAACATGGGCGGCGCGGGTGCGCAGGGCTTCGGCGGTTTCGCGGACGCTTTCGGTGACATCTTCGGCGATATTTTCGGCCAGGCAGCCGGTGGCGGCCGTGGCGCACGTGGCGGCCCGCAGGTGTATCGCGGCGCGGACCTGCGCTACAGCATGGAAATCACGCTGGAGCAGGCTGCGCACGGCTACGAGACGCAGATTCGCGTGCCTGGCTGGAGCGGCTGTGAAGTCTGCCACGGCTCGGGCGCGAAGCCTGGCACCAAGCCCGAAACCTGCCCGACTTGTCACGGGGCGGGCCAGGTGCGCATGTCGCAGGGCTTTTTCAGTATCCAGCAGACCTGTCCGAAGTGCCACGGCACGGGCTCCTACATTCCCGAGCCCTGCACGAACTGCCACGGCGCGGGCAAGGTGAAGGAAACCAAGACGCTCGAAGTGAAGATTCCGGCGGGCATCGACGACGGCATGCGCATCCGCTCGGCCGGCAACGGCGAGCCGGGGGTCAACGGCGGGCCGTCGGGCGATCTCTATGTCGAGATCCACATCAAGCAGCACGCGGTGTTCGAGCGCGACGGCGACGACCTCCATTGCCAGATGCCGATCCCGTTCACCACGGCGGCGCTCGGCGGCGAGATCGAAGTGCCCACGCTGGCGGGCCGCGCGAGCTTCACGGTGCCCGAAGGCACGCAGTCGGGCAAGACTTTCCGTCTGCGCGGCAAGGGCATCAAGGGCCTGCGCTCGAGCATCGCCGGCGATCTGTACGTGCATGTGCAAGTCGAAACGCCGGTCAAGCTCACCGAGCAGCAGCGCGACTTGCTCCAGCAGTTCGAGAAGTCGCTCGTGGAAGGTGGTTCGCGCCACAGCCCGCAGAGCAAGAGCTGGTTCGATCGCGTGAAGAGCTTCTTCGATTGATGCACGCCCCAGGGCCTCGTGCGGTGTCCGTGCGGTAGCAAGCAGGCGGTAACGTTCAATGGCAGTGAATCAAGGCGGCGCGGTGGGTGATGCGATCTTCGCGCTGCTCGACGACGCAGACTCGACGGCGGTGAGCCGTTCGAGCCGTCTGTACACGGGGTTCGTGCGCGAGATCGCGTGCGAGCGCGCGGTGGATCTCGACGCGGCGTGCCGCGAAGTCAATGCAGCATTGGGCGCAGGAGCGGGCGTAGCCCTTCATGCGCTCGTGCTCGGCGACTACGAATTCGGGCGCGCGCTCGAATTCGCGAAGCGCGACGCCTCATCCAGCGAAACGCAGCACGGCCATGCCGCGCTGCGTTTTTTATTGTTCGCGCGCTGCGAACGGCTCGCGCGCGAGGAAGCCGACGCATGGCTCGCCGCGCGTGAGGGCAGCGAGGCCCCCGCGCCGGCTGGCATTGCCGGCGTGACGATGGGCGTCAACCGCGAGCGCTTCGAGCACGACATTGGCGCGGTGCAGGACGCGCTGCGTATCGGCGACTCGTATCAGATCAACTACACGTACCGGCTGGGCTTCGAGGCGTTCGGCGCGCCGGTGGCGTTGTATCGGCGTTTGCGTGAGCGCCAGCGCGTGCGCTACGGCGCGCTCATCGCGTTGCCGGGTGATCATTGGGTGCTCTCGTGCTCGCCGGAGCTGTTCGTCGAAAAGCACGGCGAAACGTTGCGCGCGAAGCCGATGAAAGGCACCACCGCGCGTCGCGCCGATGCGGCCGAGGATGCCGCTGCCGCGCAATTCCTCGCGAACGACCCCAAGAATCGCGCCGAAAACGTGATGATCGTCGACTTGCTGCGCAACGACGTGTCGCGCGTCGCGCAGACAGGATCGGTGCGCGTGCCTGCGCTTTTCAGCGTGGAGCCGTATGCCTCGGTCTGGCAGATGACCTCCACGGTGGAGGCGAAACTGCGTCCGGGCGCGAGCTTCGCCGACGCGATGCGTGCCCTGTTCCCGTGCGGCTCGATCACGGGCGCGCCCAAGCACCACACGATGGAGTTGATCGAGGCGCTCGAGCACGGCCCGCGCGGGCTCTATACGGGCACCATCGGCTGGCTGGATGCTCCTCGCGAAGGCGAGACCTGCGGCGACTTCTGCCTCTCGGTTGTGATCCGCACGCTTACGCTTGACGCGCCCAGCGCGGGCTCCGGCGTCAGCGAAGGCGCAATGCGGCGCGGCGAGATGGGCGTGGGCGCGGGCATTGTGCTGGACAGCGTGGCCGCCGACGAATACGAGGAGTGCCGATTGAAAGCGCGTTTTCTCACCGAGGCCGATCCCGGCATCGAACTCTTCGAAACGATGTACGCGACGCGCGCACAAGGCGTGCGTCACGTCGAGCGTCATCTCGCGCGGCTTGCGGCGGGCGCGGCGTGGTTGGGTTTTCCGTGCGATGTGGAAGCGTTGCGCGTGCGTCTCGTGCAAGCGTGTGCCGCGTTCACGGAAGGGGACGCACCGCATCGCCTACGGCTCGCGCTCGGCAAGAGCGGCGTGGCGACGCTGACCAGTGCGCCGCTTGCGCCGCTCGCGCACGACACCGTTGGCGTGCTGCTCGCGCCGGATCACGGCTTCGCGCCAGTTGCGTCAGGTGATGCGCTGCTGCTGCGCAAGTCGACGCGCCGCGTCGAGTTTGACCGCGCGTGGCGCGAAGCCGAAGCGCAAGGCGGCTTCGACATGCTGTTCTTCAACGAGCGCGACGAGCTGACCGAAGGCGGGCGCTCGAACGTGTTCGTGAAGCGCGACGGGCAGTGGTGGACGCCGCCGCTGACGTCGGGGCTTTTGCCCGGCGTGATGCGTGGCGTGATGCTCGACGATGTGGCGTTCGGAGCGCGCGAGCGCGTGCTCACGCGCGACGACGTGCTGAACGCCGAGGCGCTCATGCTGACCAATGCGCTGCGCGGGGCTGTGGCCGCGCGCTTGATCTGCATTTGATCTGCGCTTGATCCCGACGAGCGCGCGGTAGACGCATCGGCATAAAAAAAGCGCGTTCCGGTTGTGCAAACCGGAACGCGCTTTTTTGCTTTTGCGGCAGAGCCCGCTATCAGAATGCGTGCTCAGGCCCCGGGAACGTGCCTTCCTTCACAGCCTTCACATAGGCGCGCACGGCCGACTCGATATCGGGTTGTCCCTCCATGAAATCCTTCACGAAGCGCGGACGCTTGCCGGGGAAGATCCCGAGCATGTCGTGCAGCACGAGCACCTGGCCCGAGCAATCGAGACCCGCGCCAATGCCGATCGTCGGAATGCGCAGTTTCGCCGTGACTTGCGCGCCGAGCGTCGCCGGCACCGCTTCGATCACCACGAGCTGGGCGCCCGCAGCTTCGAGCGCCAGCGCGTCGCGCACGAGCTGCACGGCGGCCGCGTCGGTCTTGCCCTGCACCTTGAAGCCGCCGAACGCGTGCACCGATTGCGGTGTGAGGCCGATGTGCGCACACACCGGCACGGCGCGCTCGACCAGCATTTTCACCGTGGGTGCGAGCCATTCGCCGCCCTCGATTTTCACCATCTGCGCGCCCGCGCGCATGAGCTTCACCGAATTCGCGAAGGCGTCCTCGGGCGTGCCGAACGTGCCGAACGGCAGATCGGCGATGATCAGCGCCTTCGGCTGCGCGCGCGCGACGCAGGCCGTGTGATAGGCGATGTCGTCGATGGTGACGGGCAGCGTCGTGGTATGGCCCTGGAGCACATTGCCGAGGGAATCGCCGATCAGCACGGTGTCGACGCCCGCGCGGTCGCATAGTGCCGAGAAGCTCGCGTCGTAGCACGTGAGCATCGAGATCTTTTCGCCGGCGTCGCGCATTGCTTGGAGCTTGGGCACGGTGACCGCGCTGCGGCTCGTTTCCTGCAGGTAAGTCATGGGGAGTCCGAGAGTCCGTTAGTCCATCAGGGAGGGGAAGTGCCGGACGGCGCGCCGCTTAAAGCGACGTGCCCTTGACGAAGGATTCCTTGCGGCCGCGCATCGATTCGATACGCTCGACGATCAGCGCAAGGTCCGCGTCGGAGTCGAGCGGGTTCAGATTCTCGACGCCCACGGTCAGCACCGGCGCACGGTCGTAATGATAGAAAAATTCGTTGTAGCTGTCGCACAGCGCCCGCAAGAAGGTGTCGGAGATGTGCTGCTCCGCCGCCACCGCGCGCTTCTGAATGCGCGCATAGAGCGCTTCGGGGCTCGCCTGCAGATACACCACAAGGTCTGGCGGCGGAGACGCCACGCGCAGGCGCGCGGCAAGCGCCTGAAAAAGCTGCAGCTCTTCTTCGGAGAGCGTCAGGCGCGCGAACAGGTCGTTGCGCTCGGCAAGGAAATTCGTCACGAGCGGGGTGCCGGCGGCAAGCTGCGCGGCCACCTGCCGCGAGAGATGCTCGCGCTGCAGCGCCACCGCGAGTTGGGCGGCCAGCGCGTGGCGCGACGTGTCGCGGTAGAAGCGCTCGAGAAATGGGTTGTCCGCGCGCGAGCCGAGCAGCGTCTGCATCGACCAGCGCTCGGCCAGACGCGTCGCGAGTGGGGTCTTGCCCGAACCGATCGGCCCTTCGATTGCGATGTACTGGAGCGCGGCGGGGCGCGTGGCTACGGTGGTGGCGAAAGACAGTGGCGTGCTCATCGGCAAGTGCCCGAAGAGCGCGGCGTGTTATCGGGAGAGGCCGCGGAGTCGGGGGACTCGGCCGCGACGCCCGCGGGCTTACCCGTTTCGGGTTCGGCAAGACACTGGCACAGTGGTTTCATTTTTTCGATGCGCTGCTCCGCGACAGCGGGCAGGAAGGTGCTGACCACGCCGTGGCCCGGAATGGCGAGCTCGGGATCGATTTCGGCGAGCGGCGCAAGCACGAACGCGCGGCCCGTCATGCGCGGATGCGGCACGATCAGGTCGGGTTCGTCGATGATTGCCTCGCCGTACATCAGGATGTCGATGTCGAGCGTGCGCGGCGCATTGCGAAACGGACGCTCGCGGCCGAAGTGGTGCTCGATGCGATGGCACAGGCCAAGCAGATCGCGCACCGAAAGCCGCGTGTCGAGCTTCACGACGCAGTTGAAATAGTCGTCGCCGCCCGCGTCGATGGGCGCGGTGCGGTACAGACTCGATTTGGCGAGCACGGTGATGGTGTGCTGCTGCGCGAGGCACACCACCGTGTCTTTGAGGGTCTGGCGCGCATCCCCAAGATTCGCGCCGATTCCGAGCCAGGCAACCGTCATGGCTTTACTTCCTGTGTTGCGCGAACGCATTCGACATGCCCGCGCCGGGTTGCGTGCTGCATGGCTTCAGTCCTCGTGCGGCTCGTCGTTGCCCCCGCCGTCGGAGGATGCCGCTGCGGCGCTTTCGGCGCCTTCCGCGGCTTCGCCCGACTTGCGGTTCTTCGCGCCGCCACGGCGGCGGCGCTTGCGCGGCGCGCGTTCCTTGCTGCCGCCCGAGGCGAGCAGCGTCTCGCGCGCGGCCGGGTCGCCGCTGATGAAGTCGGTCCACCACTGGCCCACTTCGGCGTCGAGCTCGCCCGATTCGCAGCGCAACAGGAGGAAATCATACCCCGCTCTGAAGCGCGGGTGTTCCAGCAGCTTGATCGCGCTGCGGCCGCGTTTTTCGAGGCGCAGTTGCAGGCCCCAGATCTCGCGCATATCCGACGAGTAGCGGCGATGGATCGCGAGCTTTTCGGTTTGCGCGTCGATTACGTCGTCCATCGCGCGATGCAGCGCCGGCACGGGGAATTCGCCCTCTGCGGTGTACTGCTGCAGGCGCTGCTGCACGTCGTGCCACAGCAGCGTCGCGAACAGGAAGCCCGGCGAGACCGGCTTGCCCGCGCGTACGCGCGCGTCGGTGTTCGAGAGCGCGAGCGTGATGAAGCGCTCGCCTTGCGGCTGCTCGAGAACCACGTCGAGCAAGGGCAGGAGGCCGTGATGGAGGCCCTCCTTGCGCAGCCACTTGAGGCACTCGAGCGCGTGGCCCGAGAGCAGCAGCTTGAGCATCTCGTCGAACAGACGCGCCGCCGGCACGTTGTTGATGAGGTCCGCGAGTTCCTGGATCGGTGCGCGCGTGTGCTCTTCAATCTCGAAGCCGAGCTTCGCCGCGAAACGTACCACGCGCAGCATGCGCACCGGGTCTTCGCGGTAGCGCGTGGCCGGGTCGCCGATCATGCGCAGCAGGCGCGCGCGCATGTCGGCCATGCCGTTGTGGTAGTCGAGCACCGTCTGCGTGGACGGATCGTAATACATCGCGTTGATCGTGAAGTCGCGACGCGTGGCGTCTTCGTGCTGCTCGCCCCAGACGTTGTCGCGCAGCACGCGGCCGCTCGCGTCCACGTGGTGGGTCTTGCGGTCGAGCTCGTCGCGGCGCAGGCGCTTGTGGCCCGCTGCGCCTGCGGCCTCGGCGGGCGGTGCGTCCACGAGTGCGCGGAAGGTCGAGACCTCGATGATCTCCTGGCCGAACTGCACGTGCACGATCTGGAAGCGCCGGCCGATGATGCGGGCGCGGCGGAACAGCTTCTGCACCTGGTCGGGCGTGGCGTCGGTGGCCACGTCGAAGTCCTTGGGCGCGACGCCGAGCAGCAGGTCGCGCACCGCGCCGCCCACGATGAACGCGCGAAAGCCCGCTTGCTGCAGGCCGTCGGTCACGCGCACGGCGTTGCGCGAGATGAGCGAGGGATCGATGCCGTGGATATCGGCGGAGAGGACCACGGGCGTAGCCGGGTCGCCAGCGCCTTGGCCCGCGCGGGGCTTGGCGGCTTTCTTCGCGGTGACCGTTTTGCGGCGCGGGCGGGCAGTGGCCTCACCGGCGGCTTCGCCTTCAGGCGATGCAGCGGCCAGTGCTGTGTCGCTGTCCGGGGCGCCTTGGGTGGCGGACGCGTCGTCCTGGCCAAACAGTTTGCGGATGAATTTCTTGATCACGATGCCTGGAACAAATCGAGGATGCGCCAGCCTGCTTGTTGCGCATGCGCGCGCAGGGTGTCGTCGGGGTTGGTCGCGATCGGGTCGGTGACTTTTTCGAGCAGCGGAATGTCGTTGTGCGAGTCGCTATAGAAGTAGCTGTGCTCGAAGTCGGACCAGCGCTTGCCGAGCGAGGCCAGCCATGCCTCCACGCGCACGATCTTGCCTTCGCGGTAGCTTGGCGTGCCGGTCGGGCGGCCGGTGAAGGCCGACGCCGGATGGCCGTCCACGGTTTCGACTTCGCAGGCGATCAGCTTGTCCACGCCGAACACCTCGGCGATGGGCGCCGTGATGAATTCGTTGGTGGCCGTGACCACGCAGCAGAGGTCGCCCGCTTCCTTGTGCTGTTTCACGAGTTCGAGCGCGGCCGGCACGATGGTCGGCTTGATCACCTCGTGCATGTACTGGTCGTGCCATTCCTTCAGTTGCGCGCGCGAATACTTCGCGAGCGGCGTGAGCATGGCGAGGAGGTACGCGTGGATGTCGAGCTTGCCGGCCTTGTAGTCGGCGTAGAAGCGCTCGTTCTGCTCCGCGAAGCGTTCGGCGTCGACGATGCCGAGCTTCACCATGAAGCGGCCCCATTCGTAGTCGCTATCGGTGGGGATCAGCGTGTGATCGAGATCAAAAAGTGCGAGATTAGCCATGGGCGCTCATTTTACTTGAAGCGGGTGAAGCCGTTGCCGGCGCCGGCTGCGGCGTCCGGCGAGTCGGAAGAAGGTTCGGACGCTGGCGCCGACGGCGGCGGATTCGCCGCCGTGGGCCCGGCGGGCGGGGTTTCGCGCGTGGCGTCGGGCTGTTCTGCCTCGGGCGCGGTGGGCGCGGCAGGATCGGCGGCTGGATCGACGTCGCCGTCGAGCTCGCCGTTCATCTCGCCGCTGACATCGGCTTCCACTTCGCCCTGGAGTTCTGCGCCCAGTTCGCGGTGGACGACGTCGCGGAATCTGGCCCCCAGTTCGCCTTCGACATTGTCGGTTGGCGGCTGGAACGGCGGTGCGCTGAGTGGCGCGCGCGGGTGCAGCGCGGGAGCACGCGGCGCTTCGTAGGCAGCACTGGACGGCTCAGCCGGGGCTGTGGCGTTCGGTGCGTCGTAAGACGGGAACAGCTCCAGTTCGACGCCTTGCTCGCTGTTGCCGGCCGGCTCGGGCGTGTCGTGTTCTTCCGCTAGGGGCGTCCCGCTAGTTTCGTCCAGTTCGGCCGCGGCGGTTGCGTCGTCGATGCGCGAATCGGCTGCATCATCGGTCTCGCCCGGCGCAGCGGCGTCCGACGTCTCCTCGCCCTCGCTATTCGCCAGCATCGTGCGCAGCAGCGGCAGCGTCACCGCGCGCTTTTGCTCGAGCGAAAAGCGGTCGAGCGCGTCGAGCAGGCGCATCAGGCTCGGCATGTCGCGCCGGAAGTGCGTGAGCAGGTAGGCCGGCACATCGTCGGCGAGATTGATGCCGCGCTCGCGCGCCGCCTGCTTGAGCACGGCGGCTTTGCCCGCGTCCGAGAGCGGCGCGAGGTGGAACACGAGACCCCAGCCGAGGCGCGTGCGCAGGTCCTCGCGCACCGTGAGACCCATCGGCGGCGCATTGCCGGTGGCGACGAGCGCCGTGTTCGGGTGCGAGCGCACCTCGTTGAACAGATTGAACAGGGCGATCTGCTGGGCGCCTGAGAGCGAGTCGCAGTCGTCGACCGCGTAAATCGGCACGCGCGCATCGAACGTGAAGGCCGCCAGGCCGCTCTTCGGTCCGATGTAGCGCACGTGTCCGGGCGGCGTCTCGAATGCGAGTGCGTGCAGCAGATGCGATCGGCCGTTGCCGGGCTCTCCCCAGACATAGAACGTGCGGTCGGCCTTCGGGTCGACGGCGGGGCCCGCCGCAAGCGCGGCGTCGAGCCCGCGCAGGCGCGCGACCAGCTCCGTATTGGCGCCGGTATGAAAGTTGTCGAAGGTCGATGGCGGCGGGGTGCCGAGATCGAGCGTTAGCTGTCGCTGCACGGTGTGTCTGGCCGAAGGCGGTCTGTCAGTTCCTGTGGCGCGCGGCCTGGACGAAGGCCTGACGCTGATATCGCTTGAAAATTAGTATGTTCGGCGACAAAACGTGGTTTCCGCTTGAAGGCCCAGCTCCGCTACTACCAAAATACTCACGCGAGCCGCGGCGGCGGGGAGCCGTCAATCGGTTAAAATCGCATTTTACCGACCTTCTGCCTCTTCCCCATGAATCAACCGAAATCCGGCCCCGCTAATCAGGAGCAAGGGCTCTCCTACCGCGACGCGGGCGTGGACATCGACGCGGGCGACGCGCTTGTCGATCGCATCAAGCCCTTTGCGAAGAAGACCCTGCGCGATGGCGTGATGGGCGGCATCGGCGGATTCGGCGCGCTCTTCGAAGTACCGAAGAAGTACAAGGAACCCGTGCTCGTCTCGGGCACCGACGGCGTGGGCACCAAGCTGCGCCTCGCGTTTCATCTGAACAAACACGACACGGTTGGCCAGGATCTGGTCGCCATGAGCGTGAACGACATCCTCGTGCAGGGCGCCGAACCGCTGTTCTTCCTCGACTACTTCGCCTGCGGCAAGCTCGATGTGGACACCGCGGCCACGGTCGTGAAGGGCATCGCCCAGGGCTGCGAACTCTCGGGCTGCGCGCTGATCGGCGGCGAAACGGCGGAAATGCCGGGCATGTACCCCGACGGCGAATACGACCTCGCGGGCTTCGCGGTTGGCGCGGTGGAAAAGAGCAAGATCATCGACGGCAGCACGATTGTCCCCGGCGACGTCGTGCTGGGCCTCGCTTCGAGCGGCATCCATTCGAACGGCTTCTCGCTCGTGCGCAAGATCATCGAGCGCGCGAACCCGGACATGAACGCCGACTTCGACGGCGGCTCGCTGGCGGACGCGCTGATGGCGCCCACGCGCATCTACGTGAAGCCGCTGCTCAAGCTGATGGAAACCATCGCCGTGAAGGGCATGGCGCACATCACCGGCGGCGGTCTGGTGGAGAACATTCCGCGCGTGCTGCGCGAAGGCCTCACGGCCGAGCTGGACCACGCGGCATGGCCGCTGCCGCCGCTGTTCTCGTGGCTGCAGAAGCATGGCGGCGTGGCCGATGCGGAAATGCACCGCGTGTTCAATTGCGGCATCGGCATGGCCGTGATCGTGGCGGCCGATCAGGCCGACGCGGCGGCTGAGTTGCTGGCGGCTGCCGGTGAGCAGGTGTGGAAGATTGGCGTGGTGCGTGAGAGCAAGGAAGGCGAGGCGCAGACGGTGGTGGTCTAACGCGCGCTTTCGCGACATACGCAAAACATTCGCGCCGGTCCGGCGGGCTTTTCGAAGCCCTGCCGGCCGGCGCGAAGTCATTTCTGGTGGCGGGGTGTGAGGCCCTACAACACCGTCCTCACATGCCAAAGCTCCGGAAACAGCACGACATCCAGCATCTTGCGCAGATAAGGCGCGCCGCTAGTCCCACCGGTACCCTGCTTGAACCCGATAATCCGCTCGACCGTCGTGACATGGCGGAACCGCCACTGCCGGAACGCGTCCTCCAGATCGACGAGTTCCTCGGCCATTTCATACAAATCCCAGTACTGCGAAGGATTGCGATAAACCTCTAGCCAGGCCGCTTCCACGGATGCATCGTGCAGCGTCGGCTGCGCCCAGTCGCGAGCGAGGCGCTCCGGTGCGATCGCAAATCCACGCCGCGCAAGCAGCCGGATCACCTCGTCGTAAAACGAAGGCGCTTCAAGCGTGGCCTTCACCTGGGCATGAACCTCGGGCCGATGCTCATGCGGCTTGAGCATCTGCACATTCTTGTTGCCGAGCAGAAATTCGATCTGCCGATACTGATACGACTGGAACCCCGACGAAGCGCCCAGATACGGCCGCATCGCCGTGTACTCGGAAGGCGTGAGCGTCGATAGCACGCTCCACGCTTGCACCAGCTGCTCGAGAATGCGCGAGACGCGCGCGAGCTGCTTGAACGCGGGCGGCAGCTCGTCGCGATGCACGCACGCAAGCGCCGCGCGCAATTCGTAGAGCGCGAGCTTCATCCACAGCTCGCTCGTCTGATGCTGGACGATGAACAGCATCTCGTTGTGATCGGGCGAGAGCGGATGCTGCGCGTTAAGCACCGAGTCGAGCGAGAGGTAGTCGCCATAGCTCATCGACTTCGAGAAGTCGAGCTGGGCGTCGTGCCAGCCTTCGCCTGTTTGCGTCGCCACCGGCGCGGCGGGAGCCGCAGCGCCGTGTCCGAACGGGCAGCCGCCACGCGAGCCTTCGCTGGTGTTCTGGGCGCCGGAAGGCGAGGCATCGGTGTCGGGCACGCCGGGAATGTGCATGTGATCAGTCATCTCGCGCTCCTCAGGTCACCGCGCCGCGCGCGGCGAATTCGGGCTTGCGCCAGCTTTCGGTCGCGAGCACGTCGCGCAGCGTCTCGACGGCATCCCACACATCGGCGTAACGCAGATACAGCGGCGTGAAGCCAAAGCGCAGCACGTGCGGCTCGCGATAGTCGCCGATCACGCCGCGCGCGATCAGTGCCTGCATCACTTCATAGCCGTGCGGATGCTCGAAGCTCACGTGCGAGCCGCGTTGCGCATGCTCGCGCGGCGTGACGAGCGTGAGCGGGAATTCCTTGCAGCGCGTTTCCACGAGTTCGATGAAGAGGTCGGTGAGCGCGAGCGACTTACGGCGGATCGCCTGCATGTCGGTCTGCAGGAAGACGTCGAGGCCGCATTCGACGAGCGCCATCGAGATGATCGGCTGCGTGCCGCACAGAAAACGGCCAACGCCGTTGTCCGGTCGGTAGACGGGGTTCATCTCGAACGGCGACTTATGCCCCCACCAGCCCGAAAGCGGCTGTGAGAACGCATCCTGATGGCGCTTGGGCACCCATACGAAGCCCGGCGAGCCGGGGCCGCCGTTCAGGTACTTGTACGTGCAGCCGACCGCGTAGTCGGCATTTGCGCCGTTCAGGTCCACGGGCACCGCGCCCGCCGAGTGCGCGAGGTCCCACAGCGCGAGCGCGCCTTGTGCATGAATGTGCTCGGTGAGCGCGCGCATGTCGTGCATTTCGCCGGTGCGGTAGTTCACATGCGTGATCATCGCCACGGCCACGTCGTCGCGGATCGCGGCGGGCAGCTCGCTCGGGTCGTCGACGAGGCGCAGTTCATAGCCGCGGTCGAGCTGCTCGATGAGACCTTGCGCGATGTACAGGTCGCTCGGGAAATTCGAGCGCTCGGAGACGATCACGCGGCGTTTGGAATCGCGCGCATTCGCGAGGCGCAGTGCGGCGGAGAGCGCCTTGAAGAGATTGATGGAAATGGTGTCGGTGACCACGACTTCGTCCTCGGCCGCGCCGATCAGCGGGGCGAGCTTGTTGCCGAGGCGCCGCGGCATGGCGAACCAGCCCGCCGTGTTCCAGCTGCGGATGAGGCCTTCGCCCCATTCGCCGCCAATCACGGCTTGCGCGCGCGCGGCGCTGGCTCGCGGCGGCACGCCGAGCGAGTTGCCGTCGAGATAGATGGTTTCGGGCGCGAGCGTGAATTGCTCGCGCAGCGCGGCGATCGGGTCGGCGCGGTCGAGCGCCAGTGCTTCGTTACGGTCGTTCATTTGGGTTTTCGGAGCGGTGAGGTGTCGGGGCGAAAGTGGCAAGTAATTCAATGGCGCTCGGGCAGCGCGCGCAGCACGGCGCGCACGGGGCTTGCGTCGAGCGTAGCGAATTTCAGCGGCAGCGCGATCAGTTCGTAGTCGCCGGGCGCGATGGCGTCGAGCACGACGCCTTCGAGAATCGCCATGCGCTGCGCGCGGATGCGGTGATGCGCGTCCATCGTCTTCGATTCCTGCGGGTCGAGCGAGGGCGTGTCGATGCCGATCAGGCGCACGCCGTGCGCAGCCAGCAGGTCGATCGTCTCGGGCGCGACGGCGCAAAACGCGCTGTCCCAGCGGTCCTGCGGGGCGTTGGCGTAGGTGCGCAGCAGCACGCGCGGCGGGACGCCGGCCAGCGCCGCCTGTACGTGCTCAGGCCGCACCAGCGGCGCGGCGCCCACGCAATGAATCACGCGGCACGCGCCGATATAGGCGTCGAGCGGCACGGCGCCGATGGGCGCGCCTGCTTCGTCGTAGTGCAGTGGAGCGTCGGTGTGCGCGCCCGTGTGGGGCGAAAGCGTCACGCGCGCCACGTTGACTGGCGAGCCGGCTTCCATGCGCCAGACGCGCTCGACGCCAACGGGCGTGTCGCCGGGCCAGACGGGCGTTTCGGGGCGGATGGGCGGGGAAATGTCCCAGAGGTCGTTCATCGTATTGACGAGGTTGTCTCAGTGTTTTTTCGAATGATAGGCAACTCGTCGCGAAATGTGCTTGCGAAAAAAACGTCGCACGCTACAGTTCTTGGCACATAATTTGATTCAAGACGGGAACGGAGACCAAATATGAACGCTATCTCGCTTGATGCAACCGATTGCCGGATTCTTGCGGTGCTTCAGAACGAGGGGCGCATCAGCAATCTCGATCTGGCCGAGCGTATTTCACTATCGCCTTCCGCGTGTCTGCGGAGGCTGCGCCTGCTGGAGGAGCAGGGGGTGGTGGAGCGCTATCGCGCGTGCCTGAACCGGGAGGTTCTCGGCTTCGAAATGGAGGCCTTCGTGCAGGTTTCGATGCGCAACGACCAGGAGAGCTGGCACGAGCGCTTCGTCTCCGCGCTGCGCGACTGGCCCGAAGTGGTGGGCGCGTACGTGGTGACCGGCGAGACGCACTATCTGCTGCGTGTGCTCGCGCACAACCTCAAGCACTACTCGGACTTCGTGCTCAACAAGCTCTACAAGGCGCCGGGCGTGATGGATATCCGCTCGAACATCGTGCTCACGACGCTCAAGGTCGAGGCGGGGCTGCCCGTCGACCTGATCGCGCATCGCGGCGAGCCGAAGGTTTCGTAGCGCCGCTTCGGTTGCTTCGGTTGTGGTTCGCGCGCCCTAAAGCGGCTGTAACTGATGAAACGCGCCGCCGTGGAAGACGAGCGGCGCGGCGCTGCCCTGGTCGTCCTGGCCGGGTTCGCGCACGCCGCAGCGCTCCACCTCGCCGACGAAGATCACGTGATCGCCTTCGTCGTAGCGGCTGCGGTTATGGCACTCGAACCAGGCGATGGCGCCGTCCAGCACGGGCATGCCGGAGTCGCCGGCGGCGTGGGAGACGCCTTCGAAGCGGTCGCCCTTCACGGTGGCGAAGCGCTTGCACAGGTCGAGCTGCGACGCGGCGAGCACATTCACCACATAATGGCTGTTGCTGCGGAACACCGGCATCGACGCCGATCGCGTGGCGAGACTCCACAGCACGAGCGGCGGCGTGAGCGAGACGGAGTTGAACGAGCTCGCGGTGATGCCGATCAGCTGGCCGTCGGGCGCGCGCGTCGTGATGACCGTCACGCCGGTGGCGAACTGGCCGAGTGCACGGCGGAACGCGCCGTCGTCGAAGTTGGGCAGGCTGGCGCGGCGGGTCATGAGCGCAGGCTCCGGGCGTTGGTGAGTGCGGTATGCGTGACCTGGAAGGGGCTGGCGGCGCAAGCGGAAGTCGATGTGAACGTCATGTGTAATTTCGGCGAATTGCCCCAATTTTAACGAAAAGCGGCGGGTGACGGCTCATCGGCCTGGCTGCAGGGAAACGAGCGCGGCCAGGCGGCGACCGTTGCAAATATGCCCGGACCCCGAAACCGGACGGCCCGCGCCGCAACAATGGAGAGTTCAGCATGACTCAGACGATCGAAACCGCCACCCTCGGCGGCGGATGTTTCTGGTGCCTGGAAGCGGTGTTTTTGCGCGTGGATGGGGTGGTAGCGGTGGAATCTGGCTACGCGGGCGGCCACGCCACGAACCCGTCCTACGAACAGGTGTGCGATGGCGACACGGGCCACGCCGAAGTCGTGAAGGTGGATTTCGATCCGGCGAAGATCGGCTATCGAGAGATTCTGGACATCTTCTTCGCGATTCACGATCCGACCCAGTTGAACCGCCAGGGCAACGACGTCGGCACCCAGTATCGCTCGGTGGTCTTCACGCACTCGGAGGCGCAGCGCGAGACGGCGCTGCAGGCCATTCGCGAGCTGAAGGCCGAGGGCGTGTACGACGGCGAGATCGTCACGCAGGTGCTGCCGCTCGACGGCAATTATTTCCCCGCCGAGGCGTATCACCAGAACTACTTCGCGCAGCACCCGAATCAGGGTTATTGCGCGTTCGTGGTGGCGCCCAAGGTGGCCAAATTCCGCCAGAAGTTCGCGCATCGGCTCAAGGCGGAGTGACGGGCGACTGACCGAGGCGCTTCAGGCGCCGTCGCCGCGCATGCGCAGCATCTCGTCGGCGATGGCGCGCGCGAGCTTCGCGCAAGTCAGCGGCGCCGAGCCTTCGGCCTTGTTGTTGGTCGTGATCAGCACCGGCTGGCCGGCAATCGCATAGCGCGCGGCCAGTTCGGCGAGGGCGTCGCGCGTGTGCGGGTCTTCGTCCACGAGCTTGTCGAACGGTTCGTAGCGCGCCTTCGCCTGCTCGTACTTGAAGCCGCTGTGCAGGCTCCAGCGCACGATCAGCGGTCCCGCGGGCGCTTCGCCGTCCATCAGCGCGAGCGCCGCCGCCTGGCGTAGCGGGTCGGGCATGCGCGCGTGCAACCCGACGCAGTAGCGCACGCCTGCCGCGCGCAGCGCGCGCACGAAGCGCGGCGTGAGCAGGATGCCGTCGCGGATCTCGACGGCGTAGCAGGGGTCATCGCTTGGGGGCGCACTGCTTGAAGCCGCTTCGCCTGCATCGGCGCTCGCCAATGGCGTCGAAGCAGGCGCGGGCAGCGGCGGCAGCGCGGCGAGAAAGGCTGCGAGGCGCTCGACGAACACGGCCGGATCGGCAAGCAGTTGATCGGGCAGCGGCGGGAACTGGAACACGAGCGCACCGGCTTTCGCGCCGAGCCCCGCGAGGCACGGCTCGATAAATTCGCGGGCGGCCAGATCGGCGTTCAGGAAGCAGGGATTGGCCGAGACCGGTTCTCCGCGATCGCCGCGCACGCTCGCATCGGTGATGAGCGCAGGCGCTTTCACGATGAAGCGGAAGTGGTCCGGCACCTGCTGCGCGTAGCGCAGGTAATCGGTGACGGTGAGCGGCGCGTAAAACGAGCGGTCGATGCTCACCGAGCGCAGCAGCGGATGCGCGCCATAGGCCGCGAGCCCGTCGCGCGCGAGCTTCGAATTGCTGTAGTCGTCGCCGTAGACGATGCCGCGCCAGCCCGGAAACGACCACGATGACGTGCCCAGACGCACACCCGACGGCAGTTCTTCGGCGAGGTCGAGCACGTCCTGGCCGGGAACCGCTGGCAGCACGCCTTTCGCGCGGCGGCGCGGGGCGGGCGAGTCGGCGGAGGGCGGCGATTTGGCTGGCTTTTCGGCATTCGTCTGCTGTGTGCTGTCGCTCGCCTCTGTCGCGGATGCGTCGGCGTTGGCATCGGCGGCTTTTCGGCGCGCGGCTCGCCCCACCGCTGGCTCGGGCGGCACGAAGCCGAACAGGTCCGTCTGAGGCTCGGGTGGTGCGTTCTCTCGCGCGGTCCGCGCATTGCGGCGGCCCGCTGCGCCCGTTCGTGGCGTGGCTTGCGCCGGGGTGCGCCCCGCGTCGGAGCCGTCGTTCTCTAAAGCCCCGAAAAGGCCGTCGTCGCGTTCGTTCATGCGTATGAGTCGTGATGGCGAAGCGCGTGGTCGAAGCCGCTCGTAGCAATGCGCCGGGTGGGCCGAGTCGATGCGCGTGCCGTCCACCCAAAATGCCGGCACAAACGCAGCAGCGCGGCCTCTACCCCACCTACCTGACGCCAAACCTGCGTTAAAGCGGCTTCTCGTACATATAGCGGCGCGACCACGGCAGCGTATTCGCGTTGCGGCCGGCCTTGCGGCAGACGATCTGAAAGATCGACACGTCGTCGTGCTCGAACGCGTAGGCGCAACCCGCCAGATAGACGCGCCAGATGCGGAACTTCTCGTCGTCGACGAGCTTTTTCGCTTCCTCGGCGTGCGCCTCGAAGTTCTCCGCCCAGATTCCGAGCGTGTGCGCATAGTGACGGCGCAGGCTCTCCACGTCAACCGCCTCGAGCCCGCCGCGCTGCGCCGCTTCGAGCGCGAGGCCAACGTGCGGCAGCTCGCCGTCGGGGAACACATAGCGGTCGATGAACTCGCCGGCGCCCAGCGCCGCCTCGCCGCTCTCGGCATCGGTCGACGTGATGCCGTGGTTCATGGCGATGCCTTCGTCGGCGAGCAGCTCGCGCACCTTGGTGAAGTAACCAGGCAGATTCTTGCGCCCGACGTGCTCGAACATGCCCACGCTCGTGATGCGGTCGAACTGGCCCTGAAGATCGCGATAATCCTGCAGGCGGATCTCGATGCGATCCGCGAGGCCTGCGGCCTTCACGCGCTCGGTGGCGAGGTCGAACTGGTTTTGCGAGAGCGTCACGCCCACGCAGCGCGCGCCGAACTTCTGCGCGGCGCGCAACACGAGCGCACCCCAGCCGCAGCCGATGTCGAGCAGTGTTTGGCCGGGCCGCAACTGGATCTTGGTGAGGATGTGGTCGATCTTCTTGAGCTGCGCGGCGGCGAGGTCTTCATCGCCGTTCTCGAAGTAGGCACACGAATAGACCATGTTCTCGTCGAGCCACAGCTTGTAGAACTCGTTCGAGACGTCGTAGTGATACTGGATGGCTCTCTGGTCGGTGCTCTTCGAGTGCGTGAAGTAGCGGCGCACCCGCGCGAGCTTGCCCGCGTTCGTGATGGTGTTGTGCGCGAGCGAGTAGCCGATGTCGATGATGTCGGCGAGCTTGCCTTCGATGTCGATCTTGCCCTTTACGTAGGCTTCGCCGAGATTGTCGAGGCTTGGTTCGAGCAGCAAAGGCAGCGCGGCTGCGCTGTTGACCTTCAGCGTGACCTGCGGGGCAGCGAATTGGCCGAAGTCATACTGCTGGCCGCTCCAGAGCACTAGCCGCGCGGGCAGGTTGGCCTTGTGACGCACTTCGTCGACCCATTGAGCGAGTTTTTTCTCCCAGAACATGCGTTTCCCTCCGTGTCAGATGAACGATTGAGGCCCAAAGACAAAAGCGAATTGCAATGCGTGCCATGAGGCAAAACTGACTGACGCTGCGCCGCGGCGAAGCGCGGCGCGTGTGACGCGGGTGTTGCACGGTGTTGCGCGGTGTCGCGGATCAGGCTGGCGGAACCTTCGGGACGTGCGCCGGTTTATACGGTCCGCTCAGGGTGCTAGCCGCTCGATGCGCCACGTAGCGTTGTCTCGCGTATAGCGGATACGGTCGTGCAGCCGCGACGGACGCCCCTGCCAGAACTCGACCGCGCTCGGCACAAGCCGGTAGCCGCCCCAGTGCGGCGGACGCGGCGGTTGCTCGCCATATTGCGCGCTGATCTCGCGCTCGCGGGCTTCGAGTTCGGCGCGGCTGCCGATCACGGCGCTCTGCTCCGAGGCCCACGCGCCGATGCGCGAACCGAGCGGACGCGAGTGGAAATACGCGTCGCTTTCCGCATCGCTGGTTTTTTCGACCCGGCCTTCGATGCGCACCTGGCGCTCGAGCTCGATCCAGTGAAACAGCAGTGCAGCGTGCGGATTGTTCGCGAGTTCGTGACCCTTGCGGCTCTCGTAGTTGGTGAAGAAGACGAAGCCGCGCTCGTCCACGCCCTTGATCAGCAGGATGCGTGCGGCGGGGCGGCCTTCCTGGTCGACGGTCGCGACGGTCATCGCGTTGGGTTCGGGCAGCTTGGCGTCGAGCGCCTGGCTGAACCAGGTCTGGAATTGGCGGATCGGGTCGGGGTCGACGTCGGAGGCGTCGAGCGAACCGAGCGAGTAATTTTTGCGGAGGTCAGCGAGCGAGGTCATTTTCTTATGCAAACGCTTCAATGCGGACAAGTATACAGAAACTGCGCGGAAGACTGCGCGCAGACAGCAGCGAACGGGCGGCGCGCGCGCGTTTGGTCGCGATCAGGCAAAATACCGGCTGCCTCGGACCGTGGCAGTGCGCGATCGGTCCGCTTTCGACCCGCTATCGCCATGTCCAGTACTCCGCTTTCCGCTGCAGCCGGTTCAACCGGCCTCGCCGATATTACCTCGCCCGCTTCAACCGATGTTGCCGACCGGGCGCGCCGCTTTGGCGGTGTTGCGCGGCTTTACGGCGCACCTGCGCTGGCGGCCTTCGAGCGCGCGCACGTTGCCGTGATCGGCATTGGCGGGGTGGGGTCGTGGGTCGCGGAGGCGCTCGCGCGCAGCGCGATCGGCACGCTCACGCTCATCGATCTCGACAATGTCGCGGAGAGCAACACCAACCGCCAGATTCACGCGCTCGACGGCAATTACGGCAAGCCGAAGGTCGAGGCGATGGCCGAGCGCATCAAGCTCATCGATCCGGCCTGCGAGGTGCGGCTCGTCGAGGATTTTGTCGAGCCGTCGAACTTCGATGTGCTGCTCGGCGGCGGTTTCGATTTCGTCGTGGACGCCATCGACAGCGTGCGCACCAAGACCGCGCTGATCGCCTGGTGCGTCGAGCACCGCGTGCCGCTCATCACCGTGGGCGGGGCGGGCGGCCAGCTCGATCCCACGCGCATCCGTATCGACGATCTCGCGCTCACGATTCAGGATCCGCTGCTCTCGAAGGTGCGCGGGCAATTGCGCAAGCACCACGGCTTCCCGCGCGGCCCAAAGGCGCGTTTCAAAGTGAGCGCCGTGTATTCGGACGAGCCGCTCATCTACCCCGAAGCGGCCGTGTGTGACATCGACAACGAGGCCGAGCACGTGAGCACCTCGCCGGGCCACCACGGTCCCGTGGGCCTGAATTGCGCGGGCTTTGGTTCGAGCGTGTGCGTGACGGCGAGCTTCGGCTTTGCGGCGGCGGCGTATGTGCTGCGCGCGCTTGCGCATGGGGCTGCTGCGGGCTGAAGTTACCTGGGGTGCGGGCGTAAAAAAAGCACGGCCAGATGGCCGTGCTTTTTTGTATTCGCGCGCTGAGTACTGCGCGCTCAGTTCAGCGTAGCGCTCAGCTTGCGCCGCCATTCGCTCACGAGCTGCGGTTGATGCGATGCGAGATCGAATACCGAGAGCATGGTCTTGCGGCCGATGTCCTCGCGGAACGTGCGGTCGCGCTTGACGATCTCGAGCAGGTGTTCGAGCGCGTCCGCGTACTTGCGCCGCGCGATCAGCGCGCTCGCGAGGTCGAAGCGCGCTTCGAGGTCCTCGGGGTGCCCGGCCACGCGGGCTTCGAGCGCGTCGGTGGGCGGCAGGTCGGCGGCGGCGTCGAGCGCGTCGAGGCGCGTCTTGAGCGCGTTAAAGCGCGGGTCGATGCCCTGCGTGGTCTTGGGCGAGAGCAGCTCGACTTCCTTGTGCGCCTCGTCGACGCGGTTGTCGGCGAGCAGCAATTCGATCAGGTCCATGCGGGCGTCTTCCATGCCCGGGTCGAACGCGAGCGCGGCTTGCAGCGCCTCGTAAGCATCCTCGCGGCGGCCTTCGGCGAGCGCTTGCTGGGCGGCTTGGCGCGCAGCTTGTGCGGAATCGGGAACCAGCCGGTCGAGGAATTCGCGCAGCTGACCTTCGGACAGCATGCCGATGAACTGGTCGACCGCCTGCTGGTCGACGAACGCCACCACGTGCGGAATGCTGCGCACCTGGAAGTGCGCGGCGAGCTCCTGGTTCTCGTCGACGTTGACCTTCACGAGCTTCCATTTGCCCGCGTATTCGGCTTCGAGTTTTTCGAGCAGCGGTCCGAGCGTCTTGCACGGGCCGCACCACGGCGCCCAGAAGTCGACCAGCACCGGCGCGAGCGCCGACGCTTCGATCACGTCCTTTTCAAAAGTGGCCAGGGTGGTATCCATTAGGTCCTCGTTGGGAAAAATCCATTACGCACGATGAGCGTAAAGATGAGGGCGGATCGGCGCGCTTCAATCCCGCGGCTTCTTTTCGGGCAGCGGAATCCATTCGGTTTCGCCGGGGACGTGCCCCATTTCCTGGCGCGTCCACGCGTCCTTGGCGGCCTCGATCTTCTCGCGCGAACTGGCGACGAAATTCCATTCGATGAAGCGCTCGCCCGCGAGCTTCTCGCCCCCGAGCAGCATCACGCGTGCCCCGTTGGTGCTTGCGAGCGTGACGGTTTCGCCCGGTTCCAGCACCGCCATCGTGTATTGCTCGAGCGGCGTGCCGTCGATCGAGAGATCGCCTTCGACGAGATAGACGCCGCGCTCCTCGTGCTCCGCGTCGAGCGCGATGACGCTGCCGGGCGCGAAGTCGGCAGCCACGTAGAGCGTGCCCGAGAAGGTCGCGACGGGCGAGGTCGCGCCGAACGCCGTGCCCGCGATCACGCGCATCGAGACGCCGTTGCGCTCGAGGTTCGGCAGCGTGTCGGCGGCGTGATGGAAGAACGACGGTTCGGTGTCTTCGTGCTCGAGCGGCAGCGCCACCCATGTCTGGATGCCGTGCATGGTGAGGCCGGTCTGGCGCGCATCGTCGGGCGTGCGCTCCGAGTGGACGATGCCGCGTCCGGCCGTCATCCAGTTGACGTCGCCGGGGACGATCTTCTGCGCCGAGCCAATGCTGTCGCGATGCATGAGCGCGCCGTCGAACAGATACGTGACGGTGGCGAGGCCGATGTGCGGATGCGGGCGCACGTCGACGCCGGCACCGGGCGCGAGCGTGGCCGGCCCCATGTGGTCGAAGAAGATGAACGGGCCGACGAGGCGCGCGGCCATCGCGGGCAGCACGCGGCGCACATAGAGATTGCCGATGTCGCGCTGATGAGGCTTGAGAACCGCTTTGATCGATGAGGACATGAACGCTTCCTTGATGGGTCGGACGGCACGAATGAGAGCACAGCGGAGGGCGGCGCAACGGGCGCGGCGCGCGAGCAGGCGCTCATTCTAACGCCGGCCTCGCCGGTGTGCCGCAAGGGGCGCGAGCACGCGCGCGCGCTGGCCGGTAAACTCGCGGTTTCGACAGAACAATAAGCGGAGCAGGAGATGTCACCGAAGGACTTGCTGAGTGCGCTCGTGGTCGTACTCGCGTGGGGCGTGAATTTCGTGGTGATCAAGGTGGGGCTGCACGGCGTGCCGCCGCTTTTGCTCGGCGCGCTGCGCTTCCTGTTGGCGGCGTTTCCGGCGGTGCTGTTCGTCAAGCGCCCGAAATTGCCGCTGCGCTGGCTGCTGGCTTACGGCGCGACGATCTCGTTCGGCCAGTTCGTGTTCCTTTTCACGGCCATGTATGTGGGCATGCCCGCCGGGCTCGCTTCGGTCGTGCTGCAGGCGCAGGCGTTCTTCACGCTCGTGTTCGCGGCGATCTTCCTTGGCGAGCGCTTTCGCGCGCAGAACGTGATCGGCCTGCTGATCGCGGCTGGCGGGCTGGCGGTAATCGGCCTGCAATCGTCTTCCGCAACTGCGGGCTCGGGCGCGCAGGCGATGACCGTGGCCGGCTTCTTGCTCACGCTGTGCTCGGCCTGCATGTGGGCGCTTGGCAACATCGTCACGAAGAAGGCGGGGAAGGTGGATCTCGTCGGGCTCGTGGTGTGGGGGAGCCTGATTCCGCCGCTGCCGTTCCTCGCGCTTTCGTACCTCATCGAGGGGCCGCAGCGCATCGAGGCGGCGCTCGGGGGCATTGGCGTCGATTCGATCGGCGCGATCGTCTATCTCGCCTTCGTGGCCACGATACTCGGCTACAGCCTCTGGAGCCGGCTGCTCTCGAGGTATCCCGCGAGCCAGGTCGCGCCGTTTTCGCTGCTCGTGCCGATCGTCGGGCTGGCCGCTGCAGCACTGCTGCTCGGCGAGCGCTTGTCCACGGCGCAGATCGGCGGCGCCGCGCTCGTGATGGCCGGACTGGCCGTGAACGTGTTCGGCGGCTGGATCGGGGCGCGGCTGGCGTCGATGCTGGCCGCGCGTTCCTGAACGGGGTCGAGCGCCGCTTGCTTCAGAATTCAGAAGCGAGTGGCAACTCGATCGGGTTTACGTCATCCGGCTCTTCGCGAGCGGCGGGTTCGCCGCGAAGTAGCGCGTGATGCCCTTGAGGATGGCGTTCGCCATCTTGTCGCGATAGGCGTTGTCGTTGAGCTTTTGCTCTTCCTCGGGGTTGCTGATAAAGGCCGTTTCCACGAGGATCGACGGAATATCGGGCGCCTTCAGCACCGCGAAGCCCGCCTGCTCGACCGAGCCCTTGTGCAGCTTGTTGATCGCGCCGACTTCGTTGAGCACGAAGCCGCCGTAGCGCATCGAGTCGCGAATCTGCGCCGTGGTCGACATGTCGAACAGCGCCCGGTTCACGGAAGCATCCGCCGTCTTCACGTTGATCCCCCCGATCTGGTCCGACGAGTTCTCCTTGTTCGCCATCCAGCGCGCGGCGGCGCTCGACGCGCCGTGCTCGGAAAGCGCGAACACCGACGAGCCGCGCGCGTCCGGCGTGGTGAACGCGTCGGCGTGGATCGACACGAACAGATCGGCGCCCACGCGGCGCGCTTTCTGCACGCGCACGTTCAGCGGCACGAAGAAGTCGGCGTCGCGCGTCATCATCGCGCGCATGTTCGGCTGCGCGTCGATCTTCACGCGCAGCTTCTTTGCGATGTCGAGCGCGATGTGCTTTTCGTACGTGCCCCCACCGCCGATCGCGCCGGGATCCTCGCCGCCGTGGCCGGGGTCGATCGCCACCGTCAGCAGACGCGTGGTGCCGCCCTTGCTGGATTTCGGCGTGGTGAAACCGTAGTTGTCGGCCTGGCTGCCGCCGTCGTCGTTGTCTTGTGCGATGACGGGGGGCTTCGGCGCAGGCTTCGGCCGCGACAGGGTCGTCGCGGGCGGCACGACTGGCGGCACCGTCGGGCGCGGCGTGGCCGGCGTCGCTGGCGTGTTCGAGTCCGCATCGTTTTGCGCGTAGCGCTCGAAAAACGCGTCGCTGTTGTCGTGCGCGGGCGGGTTGTTGGGGCCCGCGAGCGTGGACGGCGGCGCGGGCGGCGCGTGGTCGCCCATTGCTTCGCGCGCGTCGAGTTGCTGCTGTTTGCGCTCGGTCTGCGCGAGCAGGTCCATGAGCGGGTCGGGCGCGACCGCCGGATAAAGGTCGAACACGAGCCGGTACTTGTACGAGCCCACCGGCTGCAGATTGAAGACCTGTGGCTTCACCGCCCCCTTGAGGTCGAACACCATGCGCACCACGTTGGGCTGATACTGGCCCACACGCACGGCCTGGATCTGCGGATCGTTCGGCGTGATCTTGGAGACGAGATTCTTGAGCGCGTCGTCGAGGTCGAGGCCGTTCAAGTCGACGACGAGCCGGTCGGGGCCTTGCAGCAATTGCTGCGAGTTCTGCAGCGGCTGATCCGACTCGATGGTGACGCGCGTGTAGTCGCGCGCGGGCCACACGCGCACGCCGATCACCGAAGTTGCCCATGCAAGACGCGGCGCCGCGACCGTGAGGCCGAGCATCAGCGTGGACGCGCCCGCTTTCAGAATCTGCCTGCGCCGCCAGTTGTGGGTGGCGGTGGCCGCGGATTCGATCGAGCGGAACGGTTTGATTAACATCTTTCTAGACATGCCTTTCCTGATGCGCTGTATGCGTACGCGGTGAGCACGCGGCCCTCACCGTACGGACCCGGTTCCAGATGGAACACGAGGTCGGGCACGCCGAGCAGGCCGCCCGCGCGTTGCGGCCATTCGACGAGACACACCGCCCCTTGCGCGAAATATTCGCGAAAGCCGGCGTCGGCCCATTCGGCCGGGTCGCTGAAACGATAGAGATCGAAGTGATAGAGCTGGAGTTCCCCGCTCGTCGTAGTCACCGTGTAGGGCTCGACGAGGGTATAGGTCGGGCTGCGTACCCGTCCGGCGTGGCCGAGCGCGCGCAGTGCGGCGCGCACGAGCGAGGTCTTGCCCGCGCCCAGGTCGCCGAACAGCTGCACGTGCAGGCCGCTGAACTCCGCAAGGCCGGATTCTTGCGTGCGCTGGCTTTCGAACGCGTGCGCGAAGCGCGCGCCGAACGCATCGGTGGCGGCTTCATCCGCGAGTTCGAAGCGGCGCTCGAGCAGAATGGGCGCGGCAGGCAGACTCGCGTGGTCGTGTCCGGGCATGTTGGGTGTTCCGGGCATTCTCGTAAAATAGCGTAATGAAACCCTCGCATTCCCCTTCGAACCCGATGCACGACGGAACGCACAAAACGCACGAAGTGCACGATTTGGTCGATGCGCGCATGCCGGTCGAGACGCCGGTGAATTCGCCCGCGCCGTTGGCTGCTCAGTCGGCTGCACCGGGCGTTGCCATGTCGGGCGCCGGCGGGTTAGTGCCGCGCGTTGAGGCTGCGCCGCTCGATGAAGCGGCGCTGGCCGCGCTCGCGACACGCATCCGCGCATGGGGACGCGAGCTGGGGTTCGGTGCGATCGGCATCAGCGACACCGATCTATCTCATGCCGAGGCGGGCCTTGCTGCGTGGCTCGAAGCAGGCTGCCATGGCGAGATGGATTATATGGCCAAACATGGGATGAAACGCGCGAGGCCCGCAGAGCTTGTGGCCGGTACGCGACGCGTCATCACTGCGCGCATGGCCTATTTGCCTGCTGCAACGCTCGCCGACAAAACGCTTTCGAAAGACTGGCGACAGCACGAACGCGCGCGTCTGGACGACCCGCACGCGGCCGTAGTGTCGATCTACGCGCGCGGCCGCGACTATCACAAGGTGCTGCGCGCGCGGCTGCAGCAGCTGGCCGAGCGCATCGAGGCCGAGATCGGCGCGTTTGGCTATCGCGTGTTCACCGATTCGGCGCCGGTGCTCGAAGTCGAGCTTGCGCAGAAAGCCGGCATCGGCTGGCGCGGCAAGCACACCTTGCTGCTGCAGCGCGATGCGGGCTCGCTGTTCTTTCTCGGCGAAATTTACGTGGACGTGCCGTTGCCCACCGATGCCGACGATGCACAGAACATGCAGGAGCCGCGGGACCGCCCCTCGCGAGCGCCTGAGCAGCCCGGCGCGCATTGCGGCAGTTGCACGCGCTGCATCGGCGCATGCCCGACGGGGGCGATCGTCGGGCCGTACCGCGTCGACGCGCGGCGCTGCATTTCCTATCTGACGATCGAATTGAAGGGCAGCATTCCCCTGGAATTGCGCGAGCTGATCGGCAATCGTGTCTATGGCTGCGACGACTGTCAGCTCGTGTGCCCGTGGAACAAGTTCGCACAAGCCGCGCCAGTCGCGGATTTCGATGTGCGCCACGGGCTCGACCGCGCGAGTCTCGTCGAGCTGTTCGGCTGGAGCGCCGAGCAGTTCGACGAGCGCATGCAGGGCAGCGCGATCCGTCGCATCGGCCATGAGGCATGGCTGCGCAATATTGCGGTGGCGATGGGTAACGCGCTGCGCGCGACGTGTGATGGTCACGACGGGCAGGATCGGCAGGAAGGCCGGGCGGCGATCGTGGCGGCGTTGCGCGCGCGCGAGCACGATGCGTCGGCGCTCGTGCGCGAGCATGTGCAATGGGCGCTGGAAGCGGCTTAGACTGGCGCGTGCATTCAGCTGGCACGGGATTGAGGTAAGGAGAAGACGCGATGTTCAACGCAGTAATCGAAGCGCCGTTCGGCAAGGTCGGCATTCGCACCGGCGATGGCGCGGTGCGCGAGATCGTCTATCTGCCCGAGTCCACGCGTGCGTTCGCGCCCGACTGCCCGCTCGCCGAGCGCGCGGTCGCGCAGATCACGCGCTATTTCGCGAGCGCGCAAGTGGACTTCGACTTGCCGCTCGCGCCGCTCGGCACGGCGTTTCAGCGCCGCGTCTGGGACGGCATTTGCGCGATCGGCGCGGGCGAGGTGCTCACTTACGGCACGCTTGCGAAGCGCATCGGCAGCATCAGCGCGCGTGCGGTGGGGCAGGCGTGCGGCTCGAATCCTTTTCCAATCGTGATTCCGTGCCATCGCGTGGTCTCGGCGAGTGGCATCGGCGGCTTCGCGCATCATGGCGGTGACGGCTTCTTTCGCGACGTGAAGCGCTGGCTGCTCACCCATGAAGGCGTCAGCATCCGATGACCGGCGCGCAAGAAGCCGAAGCCTTCGCGCTTGCGCCAGCCTCCGCGCAGGCGCTTTCTACGAGCCTGCTCGCCATCGATACCTTCTGCGACGCCATGTGGCTCGAGCACGGTCTCTCGCGCAACACGCTCGACGCGTACCGGCGCGATCTGCGTCTCTTTGCCGAGTGGCTCGCGCACGCGCGCTCGCATGGTCTCGACACGGTGCGCGAGGACGATCTGCTCGCCTACAGCGCGCGCCGCAAGGACGACAAATCGACCTCGGCGAACCGGCGTCTTTCGGTATTCCGGCGCTACTACGGCTGGGCGCTGCGCGAGCGGCGCGTGAGCGCGGACCCGACCGTGCGCGTGCGCTCGGCGAAACAGGCGCCGCGTTTTCCATCGACGCTCACCGAGGCGCAGGTCGAAGCGCTCCTGAACGCGCCCGACGTGGCCACGCCGCTCGGCCTGCGCGACCGCACGATGCTCGAGTTGATGTACGCGAGCGGCCTGCGCGTGACCGAGCTCGTCACGCTCAAGACCGTCGAGGTGGGCCTGAACGAAGGCGTCGTGCGCGTGCTCGGCAAGGGCTCGAAGGAGCGCCTGATTCCGTTCGGCGAAGAGGCCTCGGCCTGGATCACCCGTTATTTGCGCGAGGCGCGGCCCGCGCTGCTCGGCGCGCGCCCGGCCGATGCGCTGTTCGTCACCGCGCGCGCCGAGGGCATGACGCGCCAGCAATTCTGGAACATCATCAAGCGCCACGCGCTCAACGCGGGCGTGCACGCGCCGCTTTCGCCGCACACGCTGCGCCATGCGTTCGCCACGCATCTGCTCAATCACGGCGCGGACCTGCGCGTGGTGCAACTGTTGCTCGGCCATAGCGACATCTCCACGACGCAAATCTATACGCACGTCGCGCGCGAGCGCTTGCGGCAACTGCACGAAATACATCATCCGCGCGGCTAGGGTGAACGGGTGCAGGCATGCCACGGCAGCGCCGGGCGCCGTTGCCCATTAAAATGCGCGCCATGAGCAAATCGAAACACGTCTCCGAAACGCCCGCCACGCAGATGCTGCGCCGCGCGGGCGTCGCGTTCGGCGAGCATCCCTACGAGTACGTCGAGCACGGCGGCACGGGCGAATCCGCGCGCCAGCTCGGCGTGGATGAGCATCGCGTCGTCAAGACGCTCGTGATGGAGGACGAGCACGCGAAGCCGCTGATCGTCCTCATGCACGGCGACCGCAAGGTCTCCACCAAGAATCTCGCCCGGCAGATCGGCGCCAAGCGCGTCGAGCCCTGCAAGCCTGAAGTCGCGAATCGCCACTCGGGTTACCTGGTGGGTGGCACCTCGCCGTTCGGCACGAAGAAGACGATGCCCGTGTACGTCGAATCGAGCATTCTCGAACTCGACCAGATCTGGCTCAACGGCGGCAGGCGCGGCTATCTCGTGAGCCTCGCGCCCGCGGTGCTCACGACGCTGCTGGGGGCAAAACCGGTGCAGTGCGCCAGTGTTGAGTGATGTCTGGGTCGGTGCCTGGGTGCGTGCAGTCCGCTCCCCGCCTTCCCTGATTGCCCTGGGATGGCGGCAAGAGCCGCCCGCGCTTCGGTAGAATGAGCGTCTTCGCGCGCCCATCCCTGCTGATCCGCACTGGGCCGCCACGCTTTGTTTTTCTTCCTTCGGGTTTCGTGCATGTACAACCTGTTTGTCGCCGTTGCTGCCTATCTGATCGGCTCGATTTCGTTTGCCGTGGTCGTGAGCGCCGTCATGGGCCTCGACGACCCGCGTTCCTATGGCTCCGGCAACCCGGGCGCGACCAACGTGCTGCGCAGCGGCAACAAGAAGGCCGCCATCCTCACGCTGATCGGCGATGCGTTCAAGGGCTGGCTCGCGGTCTGGCTCACGATGCGCTTCGGGCCGCGTTTCGGTCTGGGCGAGACGGCCGTCGCCTTGTCGGTCATTGCCGTGTTCCTCGGCCACCTTTATCCGGTGTTCTTCCGCTTCCAGGGCGGCAAGGGCGTGGCGACCGCAGCGGGCGTGCTGCTCGCCGTGAGCCCGGTGCTGGGCGGCGCCACGCTGCTCACCTGGTTGATCGTCGCGTTCTTCACGCGCTATTCGTCGCTGGCGGCGCTCGCGGCCGCCGTGTTCGCGCCGTTCTTTTGCGTGCTCATGTTCGGCATGCACGTGATGGCGCTCGCGATTCTCGCGATGAGTGTGCTGCTGTTCTGGCGCCATCGGGCCAATATCTCGAAGCTCATGAACGGCACCGAGAGCCGTATCGGCGACAAGAAGAAGGCCGCTGCCAGCCAATAAGTCGGGGAGGGGCCGCGTCGTTGTGCTCGCGCCCCGATAAACCGGACTCAAGTCCTTCGCGCTGGACGCCGTAAACGCGTGGATCATCGGCTCTTGCCACCGGTATCGCAGATCGATACCGCAACTTGATTCACTCATCTCCATACGGCGCCTTTCGTTCTATGTTCACCACCATTCGGGCGCGCATCGTCGCGCTATGCGTCGTTATCGTCGTCGTCGCGCTGGCAGCCAACACGGCGCTCAACTACGTCGTTGCCAACTCCCACAACCAGGATTCGATCGACGCCATGCTCACGGCCGTCGAGGACAGCCACGCCCAAGGCATCGACGAATGGGTCGCGGGCCATGCGCGCATGGTCGATTCCCTGCAGGACGCCGTGCTGCAACCCGATCCCGTGCCCATGCTCAAGCAGGTCGCCGCGGCCGGCGGTTTCATGGACGTCTATGTGGGCTACCCCGACAAGAGCGCGAAGTTCGCCGACAACGCCGGCATTCCCGCCGACTACGATCCGACCGGCCGGCCCTGGTACCAGCAAGCGGTGGCGGCGGGCAAGGGCGTGGTGACCCCGCCGTACGTGGATGCGGCCACGGGCAAGCTCGTGGTGTCGTTCGCGCAGCCCGTGATCCGCGAGGGCGTTGTGAAGGCCGTCGTTTCGGGCGACGTCGTCATGGACAGCGTGATCGCCAACGTGCGCGCGATTCATCCGACGCCTGCGAGCTTCGGCATGCTGATCGACGGCGCCGGCCAGATCGTCGCGCACAACGACCCGAAGCTCACGCTCAAGCCTGTTACCGACATCGCGCCCGCGCTCACGGGCGACAAGCTGGCCGCGCTGTTCGCGGCTCGCGTGCCGCTCGCGGTCGAGGTGGGCGGCGACGTCCGGTTGATGCGCGCGCAGCCGATCGCGGGCACGGACTGGCGCGTGGTGGTCGCACTCGACCGCGCGGACGCCACGGCCGGCATGCGCTCGCTCCTCACGGCCTCGCTCGCCGCGCTGGTGGTGATCGCGGTGGCGGCGGCGCTGGTGGTTGGCGCGGTGACGGCGGTGTCGTTTCAGCGCCTCTCGCGCGTGCGCGATGCGATGGACGCCATCGGCAAGGGCGAGGGCGATCTCACGCAGCGCCTGCCCGCGGCGGGCAACGACGAAGTCGCGCAGATCGCGCGCGCGTTCAACGCGTTCATGGACAAACTGCGCGACGTGATGCGCCAGATCCGTGATGCGAGCGAATCGGTGCGCACCGCGAGCGACGAGATCGCCGCGGGCAACGTCGATCTCTCGGGCCGCACCGAATCGGCGGCGGCGAGCCTCGAGCAAACGGCGGCCTCGATGGAGCAGATCACGGCGACGGTGGCGCAGTCCGCCAACGCGGCGCAGCAGGCGGACGTGACGGCGTCGTCGGCCTCGGCGGTGGCCTCGCGCGGCGGCGCGGTGATTTCGGACGTGGTCGACACGATGGGCGCGATCGAGCACGCCTCGGTGAAGATTGCCGACATCATCGGCGTGATCGACGGCATTGCGTTTCAAACCAACATTCTCGCGCTGAACGCGGCGGTGGAGGCGGCGCGCGCCGGCGAGCAGGGGCGCGGCTTTGCGGTGGTGGCGGGCGAGGTGCGCAGTCTCGCGCAGCGCAGCGCGCAGGCCGCGCGCGAGATCAAGGCTCTGATCGAGTCGACGGTGACGAGCGTGAATTCGGGCTCGCAACTCGTGCGCCGCGCTGGCGAGACGATGGACGAGATCGTCGCGAACGTGTCGAACGTGACCACCATCATTTCCGAGGTGACCCAGGCGGCCGGCGAGCAGACGCGGGGCATCCAGGAGGTGAACCGCGCGGTGAGCCAGCTTGACGAGATGGTCCAGCAGAATGCGGCGCTCGTCGAGCAGTCGACGGCTGCCGCCGCTGCGCTGCGCGGGCAGGCCGCGAACCTCGCGCAGACGGTGGGGCAGTTCAGGCTCGAATGAGCCCGCCGCGAATCGCGGGAGGGTGCGCGAGAGAACGGCAGGAATGGGACGGCGCTACGGCGCCGTTTTTTTTCGCCTGCGCGTTGATGCTTGCCGCGCGCCGGTTTCGCGAGGGGCTGCGATTGGGCCTATGCCGATTGGCCGAGATTACACGCGAGAGCATGCCCCTTATGCTTGCTCGGGTCATTGCCTGCCAACTCGGCCTCGGATATCGGCTCGAATCCGGCGCACGCTTGATCCAGTGCAAACGATTACGTGTCCCGCACGGTTGCGGGGCGTTCAAAAAACCCAACGTTAGGTTATTCTCGGAGCCATGCCCACAGTCCTTCGCGTACCCGGCGCCCGTGTGGTCATCTTTCCCAACGACCATTCGCCCGCGCATGTTCATTTGGTGAGCCCGCAGGGCTCGTGTGTCTTCAACCTCAACTGCCCAGGCGGCCCGCTGGTGTTGCGTGAGCGCTTCGTGCTCGCGCATCATGAGGTCGCGCGCCTTGCTGGCGCGATCGAACCGCAAATCGGGCGCTTGTGCAGGGAATGGCAAAGCATCGCAGCATGGAGAGTGCAAACATGGTCGACATCAGCCACGAGCAGTTCGCAGCCGCGACCCGGGCGGCACAGGAAAGTCCGGTCGCGGTTGCCGTGCGGTACAGCCGCACGCATCGCAAGCTCGAGGTCGCGTTCGCGAACGGCGTGAGCATTGCGGTGCCTATCGGACTCATTCAGGACTTCCAGATGCTCGAAACGCCGCCCACGGCCGCGCAGCTTGCGGAGGTCGAGATTTGGGGCGGCGGGCAGTCTGTCTACTTTCCCCGGCTCGATCTGCTGGTCTGGGCGCCGGGGCTGCTGCAAGGCGTCTATGGGTCGAAGGCGTGGATGCGCGAGCTCGCGCGCGGCATGGGGTCAGTCACGTCGCCGGCCAAGGCCGCCGCGGCACGCGCGAACGGGCGCAAGGGCGGGCGGCCCCGCAAGAAGCCGCCTGCCTTGTGCGCGCAGGAGGCCTGACTGGAGTGGTGCGGATGCGTTCCTCGAACTCAAACGCGCACCCGAGGGAAACGGAGGTAGCCATCATGAGCAGCAGTGAAGGCCACGTGAGTGGCAAGGGTGACAAGGGTGAAAGGGGCGGCACGAGTGGCGCGGTGAGCGAATCCGTGTTCGTCTACGTCATGTTCATGCGCGCCACGCCCCAAGCGCTATGGGAGGCTCTCACCAGCCGCGCGTTCACGGAGCGGTATTGGTTCGGCATGCATCACGAGTGCGACTGGCAGGCCGGCTCGCCGTGGTCGCTGCGCTTTTCCGATGGCCGGGTGGCCGATTCGGGCGAGATCGTCGAGTCGGACGTTGCGCATCGTCTCGTGATCCGCTGGCGCAACATGTTTCGCCCGGAACTGAACGCCGAGGGCGATTCCCTGTGCACGTTGCAGATCGAGCAGGTGGAGTACGCCGTGAAGCTCACGGTTACGCACCGCATGGAGCGTGCGGGCTCGAAGTTCATCGAGGCGGTGTCGGGTGGCTGGCCGCGCATCCTGTCGAATCTCAAGACGCTGCTGGAGACGGGCGAGACGCTGATGCCGCTCGTCACGACGAGCGATTAGGCGAGGAAGAAGGGGGAGTGAGAACGAGGCGGCGCGTGCCGCCTCGTTGCGAGCGATTTTGTGAAAAACCGCGGAAAGCCTTGAAGAGCCGCAAAGAAGCGCGGCAGCGCGCGACGAATCAGTCGCGGAAGTTGTTGAAGTCGAGCGGGGTATCGGTCACGTCCTTGCGCAGCATGGCCATTACGCTTTGCAGATCGTCGCGCTTGGCGCCGGCGACACGCACAGCGTCGCCCTGGATGCTCGCCTGAACCTTGATCTTGCTTTCCTTGACGAGCTTGACGATCTTCTTGGCGAGGTCGCCCGAGACACCCTTCTTCACGGTGATGACCTGCTTGACCTTGTCGCCGCCGATCTTCTCGATCTTGCCGTAGTCGAGGAAGCGCACGTCCACGTTGCGCTTGGCCATTTTCGAGATCAGTACGTCCTTGACCTGGTCGAGCTTGAAATCGTCGTCGGCGAACGCGGTCAGCTCGCGTTCCTTTTGCTCGACGCGCGCATCCGAGCCCTTGAAGTCGAAGCGCGTGGAGATCTCCTTGTTGGATTGCTCGATAGCGTTCTTCACTTCGATCATGTTGGCTTCGCTGACGACGTCAAACGATGGCATTGCTTTCTCCCAAAAGTGCGAGTGGGGCACGAGCGGTGCATATTGTGCGGCTCGCGGGCCGCAGCGGGGCTCGCCGGTACGGCGCCCTGTACTCGCTATAATCACGGACCGACGCCATTTTACCGGCGCCGCTGCGTTTGCCCAAGGCTGCGCGGCGTTGTGTGCCGGCGGCCCCGCAGCCGGCGTGCCTGCGCTTCGCATCGTGCGGGTTTGAGCGGGTTTGAGTTTTGCGGTTTGCGTCGTTCGTTTTCAGCGCCCGTTTTTTCGTCTTCGGTCATTTCGTGTCACATCCATCCTCGATGCCTGTTTCCGCCACGTCCGCCGTTCCGTCCCCGGTGTGGTTCGCCGCTGGCTACCCGCTGCGCGAGCACAACACCTTCGGCTTCGACGTGCGTGCGCGCTTCGCCTGCCGCATCGAGAACGAGGCCGGTCTCGCTGCCGCCTTGCGCGATCCGCGTGCCCAGGGGCTGCGCATGCTGGTGCTGGGCGGCGGCAGCAATGTCGTGCTCACGCGCGACTTCGACGGCCTCGTGCTGCTCGTCGCGCTGGCGGGCAAGCGCGTGACGCGCGAGGACGGCGACGCCTGGTACGTCGAAGCCGGCGCCGGCGAGAACTGGCACGATTTCGTGGCGTGGACGCTCGAAGCGGGCATGCCGGGCCTCGAAAACCTCGCGCTGATCCCGGGCACGGTGGGCGCGGCGCCGATTCAGAACATCGGCGCGTACGGACTGGAAATGGCGGAGCGCTGCGCGAGCGTGCGCGCGATCGAGATCGAGTCCGGCACGTCGTACGTGTTCGATGCCGCCGATTGCCGCTTCGGCTATCGCGACAGTTTTTTCAAGCAGGAAGGGCACGACCGATTCCTGATTACCTCGGTGACCTTCCGTTTGCCGAAGGCGTGGCGGCCCAATGCCGGTTACGCCGATCTCGCGCGCGAGCTTGCGCAGCGCGGGCTGTCCGAGGCGCGGTGCGCGCGCGACGTATTCGACGCCGTGGTTGCGGTGCGCCGCGCGAAGCTGCCCGATCCGCTCGCGCTCGGCAATGCGGGTAGTTTTTTCAAAAATCCGGTGATCGACGCACAGCAGTTCGACTCGCTCGTCCTGCGCGAGCCGCGCATCGTCTCGTACACCCAAGCCGACGGCCGCGTGAAACTCGCCGCGGGCTGGCTGATCGATCAATGCGGCTGGAAAGGCCGCACGCTGCGCGGGGCGGCCGTGCACGAACGGCAGGCGCTCGTGCTCGTGAATCTCGGCGGCGCCACCGGCAGCGATATCCTCGAACTGGCCCAGGCGATCCGCCGTGATGTGTTCGAGCGCTTCGGCGTGGAGCTGGAGCAGGAACCCGTCAGCCTGTAAGTCGCCTTCTCAGCGCTCGCTATATCCGCACTATCCGTACTACGCTGCGCTGTGCTGCGTGGCGAACACGGGCCCTTGCACGAAGCGCACGTCGTACTGCTGCAACTGCTCGAACTGCGCGGCGTCCACCACGCGATTGAAGATCAGCGGAATACGCAGCCGCGCCGCGTAGCTCACCAGCGGCTTCACCATCGAATCGCGCAGTGCCGCGCTCGCATCCATCTTCAGGAAGTCGAGCCGCGCCATGTCCGACACGGACAGAATCTGCCCCGCGTTGGGCAAATTGCCCGCCACCTTGAACCCATAGCGCTGATAGCTCTTCGTCAGGTAGCCGACGAAGGTCCGGTGCGCGACCGCCGCCGCCGGCAATTCGATCACCACGCGCCCGGGGTTCAGTCCGAACGAGACCAGCACATTCGAAAAGTGCCGCCCGTGGTCGTACTTCACGCTCTTGAGCAGTTGCTCGTGCACGCGCAAAAACAGTAGCCCGTGCTGCTGCGAGCCAAGAAAGTTGATCGTGTGAAGCGCGCGCACGCAGCGGTCGAGCGCGACGAGCTCGGGGTCGTCGACGGTGGTGGCGAACGGGTCGAAGGGCTCGACCTTGCCGTCGTGCTCGCGTAGCGTCACCGCCTGAAAGCCGAGTTCGTCGCCGAAGCGCGAGGCCAATGTGAGGTCTGCTGTGATTGACTGCGCGCCGCCGTGCACGCTGATGTCGTAGATCGGCTCATAGGCGCTCAAGAGCTCCACGCCATTGCGGTGCGCGACGGCCTCCGCGTGATGCGTACCTGTGCCCATCATCAGGTGCTCGCCGAGAAATGGATGGTTGGCGGCACGGGCGACGAGCTCGGGAATGGTTGGGGCGATCATGACGCGATGAATGTGGCGTAACGGGTAATGCGCGGTCGGCCCGCGCCGGTTGGTTTATCGCGACAACAGGGCCGCATGGCTTGATGGTAGCAGCCCCGGACGCTTCGGCATGCACCGATTAGTGATAACGATATCCACGCAGAGGCGCATTTCCGACTCCCGCCCTGGGATATCAGGGTTTACATGTAATTTCACTAATCATAATCCGTTTTACTATTCGTAAATCGCGCGGCGGGCTTCGCCGGTAAAACGTGGAGAGACAGTGATGAACGCACCCTTGCGGGACGTAACCCAGGCGGATGTAGAAAAAAGCGGGAAAAGCGGATCGGACACGGCGGCCGCGCGCTATATGAGCGGCTTTGCCAATGAGTTCGCCACCGAGGCGCTGCCCGGCGCCTTGCCAGACGGCCAGAACTCGCCGCAGCGTTGCGCCTATGGCCTGTACGCCGAGCAGCTTTCGGGCACGGCCTTCACCGCGCCGCGCGCGCACAATCGCCGGACGTGGTTCTATCGGATCCGGCCGGGCGCGGTGCATCAGCCGTTCACGCTGCTTGCCGCGCGTGCCAGCGTCGATGGTGGCAAGGGCCGCGCGCCGCGCCTCGTCGCCGATTTCGGTGGCGTGCCGCCTACGCCGCCCAACCAGTTGCGCTGGGATCCGCTGCCGATGCCCACGGAGCCGACTGATTTCATCGACGGCTGGGTGACGATGGCCGGCAACGGCTCGGCGGCCTCGATGAGCGGCTGCGCGATTCATCTGTACGCGGCGAACCGTTCGATGACCGATCGCTTCTTCTACAACACCGACGGTGAACTGCTGATCGTCCCGCAGCAGGGGCGCCTCGCGATCGCGACCGAGATGGGCAAGCTCGAGGTCGAGCCGTTTGAGATCGCGGTGATTCCGCGCGGCGTGCGCTTCACGGTCGAGTTGCCCGACGGCGAGGCGCGCGGCTATATCTGCGAAAACTTCGGCGCGCTGCTGCGTCTGCCCGATCTGGGCGTGATCGGCTCGAACGGGCTGGCGAATCCGCGCGACTTCCTCACGCCGCGCGCGGCCTATGAAGACCGCGAAGGGCAGTTCGAGCTCGTCACGAAACTGAACGGCGAGCTCTGGCGCGCCGACATCGGCCATTCGCCGCTCGACGTGGTCGCGTGGCACGGCAACTACGCGCCGTATAAGTACGACCTGCGCCGCTACAACACCATCGGCTCGATCAGCTACGACCACCCGGATCCGTCGATCTTCCTCGTGCTGCAGTCGCCCACCGACACCCCGGGCGTCGACGCGATCGACTTCGTGATCTTCCCGCCGCGCTGGCTCGCGGCCGAGAACACCTTCCGTCCGCCCTGGTACCACCGCAACGTCGCGAGCGAGTTCATGGGCCTCGTGCACGGCGTGTACGACGCGAAGGCCGAGGGCTTCATGCCGGGCGGTGCGAGCCTGCATAACTGCATGACGGGCCACGGCCCCGATGCCGAGACCTTCGAGAAGGCCTCGAACATCGATACGACCAAACCGAATAAGGTCGCCGACACGATGGCGTTCATGTTCGAGACCCGCACGCTGATTCGCCCGACGCGCTTCGCGCTCGAATCGGCGCAACTGCAGGCGCATTATTACGAGTGCTGGCAAGGCCTCAAAAAACACTTCAATCCGGAGCAGCAATGAGCAACCCCAGCAACCCCATCCCCGCCGATCTGCAGGCAACGTTCGATCCGCAGCGCAAGAGCTGGATCGAAAGCGCGAACGATGCGGCCTGTGATTTCCCGATCCAGAACCTGCCGTTCGGCGTGTTCAGTACGGCGAGCCACGAAAACGCGCGCGTGGGCGTGGCCATCGGCGACTCGGTTGTCGACCTGGCGGTGCTGCACGAGGCCGGATTGCTGCGCGTGCCGGCCGGGTCCTCGGGTGCGGAAAACGTCTTCGCGCGTGCCGCGCTGAACGACTTCATCGCACTCGGCCGCGAAGTGTGGCGCAGCGTGCGCGTGCAGCTTTCGTCGCTGCTCGCACGCGATACGACGAGCGGGGCCACGCTGCGCGATGACGCGGGCCTGCGCCAACGCGCGCTCGTGAAGCTTGCCGATGCGAAGCTGCATCTGCCAGTGGAGATTCCCGGCTATACGGACTTTTATTCGTCGAAGGAGCACGCGACGAATGTGGGCTCGATGTTTCGCGATCCGAAGAATGCGCTGCTGCCGAACTGGTCCGAGATGCCGATCGGCTATAACGGACGCGCTTCGTCGGTGGTGGTGAGCGGCACGTCGGTGCGCCGCCCCAATGGCCAGTTGAAGTTGCCCGACCAGGAGCGCCCGGTGTTCGGCGCATGCCGCAAGCTCGACATCGAACTGGAGACGGGCTTCATCGTCGGGCGCGGCAATGCGCTTGGCGAGCCGATCGCGTGCGAGAACGCCGAGGCGCATATCTTCGGCATGGTGTTGCTCAACGACTGGAGCGCGCGCGACATCCAGCAGTGGGAATACGTGCCGCTTGGGCCGTTCAATGCGAAGACCTTCGCCACCACGATCTCGCCGTGGGTTGTGACGCTCGACGCACTGGAGCCGTTTCGCGTCGCGCAGCCGGTGCAGGAGCCGCAGCCGCTCGACTATCTGCGTCACGCGGGCAATCATGCGTTCGACATTGCGCTCGAAGTGCTGCTGCACCCCGAAGCGGCGAGCGAGGCAACCTCGATTGCGCGCACGAATTTCCGCCACATGTACTGGACGATGGCGCAGCAACTCGCGCATCACACGGTGGCCGGGTGCAACACGCGTGTGGGCGACTTGATGGGCTCGGGCACGATCTCGGGGCCGACGCCGGATTCGTTCGGCAGCCTGCTCGAACTCACGTGGAACGGCAAGAATCCGCTTGAATTGAAGAGCGGCGGCACGCGCGGCTTCATCGAAGACGGCGACGAACTTACGCTCGCGGGCTGGTGCCAGGGCGAGGGTTATCGCGTGGGGTTCGGTGAGTGCGTCGGCAAGATTTTGCCGGCGTTGAAGTAATGAAGTAAGCGCGCCGACGCCGGGTTGGCGTCGGCATCGGCATCGGCTTATCAAGCCTTCGCGCGCACAACCCCCCGTGCGCGCTCCCAGCGCAGCGTCCCGAGAAACATCAGCGCGCAAGCGAACAGCACCCACAGCATGGCGTCGCGGCCCGCGTGTTCCATCAGCGCGCCGGTGACGATCGGCCCGCCGAAGCTCGCCGCACTCCACGAGGCGCTCACGAGCGCGCTTGCCGACACGAGCGCCACGCCTTCGAAGCGCTCGCCGCACGCCACGATAGCCAGCGTGTAGATCGATCCCGCCGCTGCGCCCAGCACGAAGAGCAGCGGCCAGCGCAGCCATGGCGTTGCGACCGCCAATGGCAGCAATGGCAAGAGCACCGCCACGAGCACGCCCATCAGCGCGTGCACGCGCTCGCGGCCGAGCCGGTCGGCGAGCCAGCCGATGGGGAACTGCATGGTGGTGTCGCCGAGCAGCACGACCGAGGCGAACAGCACAGCCGTTTCGGTGTCGATGCCGTGGCCCATCGCGAAGAGCGGCAAGAGCGAGAGCGCGAGCGTGTCGAACAGCGCGAAGAACCCCGTGGCGACGATCAGCGCGGGCATCTTCGGCAGGATATGGCGCCAGCTGCCGTGCGGCTCGTGCAGGTCGGCGCTCTGCGCGGTCGTGCGGATGGCGGCGAGCGTCGGCAGTGCGACAAGGAAGATCGCGCCGCAGATCGCGAAGCGCCACGACGTGAATCCCTCGATCTGGCTCACGAGCACCGGGCCGGACATCTGAAACAGCGTGAAGGTGGTCGCGTAGATGCCGACCACGCGGCCGCGGTTGGTGTCGTTGGCGAGCTCGTTGACCCATGCTTCGCTGATGGTGAAGAGCAGCATCAGCGCCGCGCCACAGACCATGCGCAAGAGCGCCCAGAGCCACAGGTTCGCGTTGAACTGCATGAGCGCGGTGGCGACGGCGGCGGCAAGCACCGAACCCACGATCACCTGACGCGAGCCGAAGCGCGTGGAGATCCACGCCGTGGCCGGCACCACGAGCAGCCCGCCGAATGCTTGCGCGGCGGTGAGCAGGCCGACGATGGCGGTGCCGTAGCCGGCGTCGGTGAGGGCGAGGGCGGTGAGCGGCAGGGTTGCGCCCGAACCGAGGCCGACCACGGCCACGCTCAGGATCAGGGCGAGGAAATCGCGGGTGAAGATGGTTCTCATCGGGCGAGATCCTACTACGGGTGAGGGCGCCGCGTCGCGCCGCGAGTGCTCCGCGTGGCTTGCGTTCTTCTTACGCAACAGCGTCCTGCTGCGGGTGGCCTTGACGATTTCTTCAGGTTGCGTCCATGGTGCACCCCGCAGGCGGGCCGCACCATTGGCCTACGATCCAGTGCGCGTTATCTGGTGCAAAGCCCGTTCTTCAGCTTGGCGGGGGGACTACTGGTTTCGTCCGCGTTGCGCATGGCGGGTGGGGTGCATGCGCTGTTCTCCTGGAGCGATGACATGAACACGATGAACACAGTACGCATCGCAGTGGCCTGCACGGCCGCTTTCTTCGCAGGAATCGCGTTTGCCGATACGTCGTCCGATCCGTCACAGGGCACGCCGTCGGCTTCGCAGGACGTGGGCGGCATGCCCATGACCAATAGCGCCGCGGGGGCGCCGCTATCGATGTCGCATGCGCAGGTGTATCAGGATCTGGAACGCTCGATCAAGTCGGGTGAGCGCGACCGCCTGAACAACGACTTGTATCACGGCAATTGAGGTGCGAACGGAGACCTCGAACGAAACCTTTGGCCGCAACGGCCGACAGACACACAAAGGGCGCTCGAAGAAGCGCCCTTTGTGTGTCTGTGAGGAGCGCTTACGATTCGGGCCTGCGCGCCATTCAACGCATGGGCCCGTCGCCGATGTGCTGTTCGATGTGCCGCATGCGTCCGCTCGCGCGATAGGGCTGGAACCACGGATTCATGCGTAGCTCGCACAGCCGCGAGCTGCGTTCGGCGAGCGCCGCGTCCAGCCACTGGAACATCTCGTTGGGCTGGGCGAGCCGCGCGTAGGCCTCGGCGATCAGCAAGGGCGAGGTGTACTGCCTGCGCCGCCGCGCCAGCAGGTCGTCCAGATACCAGTGCAGCACCGCGTCGTAGCCGCCCGTTTCCCAATGCATGCGCACGGCGGCCGAGCGTGCAAGCAGATTGCAGCGATCGAGCGCTTCCGCGGTGGCGTCCACGGCCTGCGCAAAGAGCTTCTTCACTTCGAACGCGGTTGCCAGCACCTGGTACACGAGCGGCGAATGCTCCATGTGGCCCGGCGAAAGATATTCGCTCTCGACTTGCGCGTGCTGGCCCGCGAGGATCATGCCGAACGCGCGTGAGCCCTGGAACGCGTGCGGATCGATTTTCTCGGCGCGCGCCATGGCGGCCTGGCCTTCGGCATGGCGGCCCGCGGCGAGCAGCAGCCGTGCGTAGAGCCGGTGCGCCTCCGGGTAGCTCGGATTGCGCCGTAGCGCTTCCTTGAAGCCTGCCTCGGCGCGCGGCCAGTCCCAGTCGAAGAAGTAGCGCACCGCGGCCAGCGCGTGATGCGCTTCGGGCAGGTCGGGGTCGAGCTCCAGTGCGCTTTGCGCGAGCGCGCGCGCGATCGGCCAGCCGTCGTCGGGCGCGAACAGGCCGTGCACGACCGACGCCCCGTAGTAGTTCGAGAGCCCGGCGTAACCCAGCGCGTAGTTCGGGTCGTGCTCGAGCGCCGTTTCGAAATAGGCGCGGCTGCGCGCGAAGTCTTCGCCGTCGATGCCGTGCTGGGCGCAGAACCCCGCATCGAAATGCACGCGCCGGTACCAGAAGTAACGCCCGCGCACATAGGCGTCGTGCGCAGCGGGGTCGACGGGCAGCCGCCGCGCGAGCAGCGAGCGCTGCTGTTCGGAGAGTTTGGAGGCGAGCTCCTGCGCGAGCGCGGCGGCGGCCTCCTTGAGGAGGTCGAGCGAGCCCTGCGAAACCGGTTCGTGTGCGCGGCTCCAGATCTGCACTTCGTCGGCGCAGCGAATCAGGCGCGCGAGAATGCGCACCTGGTGCGCTTCGCGCGAGAACGAACCTTCGAGTACATAGTCGAGCTTGAGCTCGCGCGCGATCTCGCCGATGCTCTTGGCCGTGTCGCGATAGCGCGCGGCGGTGGTGCGCGCGATCATGCGCAGATGGTCCGCGCCGAGTGCGCCGAGCGTGGCCGAGATTTCGTCGGCGAGCGCACTGCACAGCGACTCTTCCTTGCCGTCACCCGTGAGGTTTGCAAACGGCAGCACCAGCACGCGCACTGCGTTGTGCGTGTCGCTGGGCTCCGTCGCGCCTGCCGGGTTCGCGAAGCTTGCACCGTCGAGCCGGTAGCCCTTGCCCTTCACGGTGACGAGATGGCGCGGCTGCGCCGGGTCGTCGGCGAGCGCGATGCGGATCTTGCGGATCGCCGTGTTGATGCCGTTCTCGGTGTCGCGCCAGGGATTGCTGCGCCATAGCCGCTCGACGATGTCGGCGCGCGAGATCAACTCGCCGTGGCGCGATGCGAGCAGGATCAGCAGATCCATCGGCAGCCGCTCCAGCCGCACTTCTTCGCCCGCGCGGCGAAGCTGGTAGCGCTCGACGTCGAGTTCGAAATCCGCGAACCGGATGATTCGATCCGTCGGCATGGAAGGTCCCCTGATGCAGCATCATGGGTCGTGCGCGGCGGGGTTTCGTCCAGGGAATGCTCCATCGTGCAACAGATGACGTGGGCGATTCTGGCGGCGCTCGGTGCGGGCGGTGCGGACAGCCGATCGATCGATGGGGGGCTCGAAGCGGCTGTCAGATTTAAATTTAGCGGCTTGCGCGGCGACCTTCAAGAATCAGGCATCGGTGTTTGTGGCGTGGGATGGGCGCGGGTTTCGTCAGCTTTTTTCCAGTGTGCCGGCAACATCTTCATTCGGTGTGCATAGGTCACGAAAAATTCACATATCCCTCGTAGCTTAGGCCCCTTTTCACTGCTACAAGAGATGTGCCTGACGCATGCCGCAGACGACCCTGTCCACGCCCACCGAAATGCCATCGATTCCGCCACTGCCGCCGCCGTCCGCGTCAGGACCTTTCTGGACCGTGCCAGTGCCGGGACATCATCCCTACGATCACGTGCGTTTCAAGCGCGTCTTCGCGACCGATGGCACGCGTCACGAAGTGGTGGTGGTCGACCTGTACAAGCTGCTGGTCTGCGCGGATCGCGACGACACCGACTATGTGCTCAAGCCCGTCGATGACTGGCATGTGGGCAAGGTGCGCGGCATCCGCGAGTTTCTCGACCCGCGCAACGAGCGGGTGCCGCAAATGCCCTATGTGACGATCATGAAGCGGCGCGTGGCAGGGCTGGCGGGTTGGCTCGGCCTCGCGCACGAGGGCGTGGTGGCGTTTCGCAACGGCCAGCATCGTGCGCGCTATCTCTCATGGGCGGGCGCGAGGTGGCTGCCGGTGGAAGTGCACGAGCGCGAAGCGCCGCTGCTGCGCGAGCTGTGCGGCCACATGGGACTGGAACAAAGCGGGCGGGGCGCGGCGCCTGGGGCGGCGTAGGCGCGCCGGGTCTGCGCGGCACTTGTACCGCTTTTGCGCCGTTCTTGTGCCGTTCTTGTGTCGGGTTAGCGCCTGGCAGATCTATATAACCGCTGCCAGGCGAGTCCTCACACGCCGTTCGACATATGCAGCGCCGCACCGTTGCCGAGCGTGCTGCTCATGGACCGCAGAGCGGCGTGACCGGATGCCGGGAGCGCTGCGGACGTGACCGTATTGCGCCCGCTGGCGTCGCTCGCCCGCTGGAAATGCTCGATGGCGTAGTCGACGAAGCGCAGCGTTTTCGCGGGCAGATATTGGCGATTCGGATAGACGATCGACATGTTGGCCTCGGGGTCGTCGATCTCGTACTCGGGCAACAGGCGCACGAGCGTGCCGGCGGCGAGGTCGTCGGCGACGAGCGACGCCGGCACGATAGCCAGGCCCATGCCCGCGAGCGCGGCGTGCCGCACCATCAGCATGTTGTTGACGGCATAGGCGGGCCGCAGCGTGACCTGCTGCGCGTGCTCGCCGGGTCTTGCGAACTGCCAGGTGACGCTGCGCGCCTCGGGCGGCAGCGTCACCGCCGCGTGACGAGCAAGTTGCGCGGGCGTGCGCGGCTCGCCGTGCTCGGCAAGCCAGCCGGGCGACGCGCATGGCACGAAGGTTGCCACATCGAGTGCCCGCTCGACGAGATCCGGGTCGCCGTCGCGCGTGGGCGAGGCGGCGACGATGCCCACGTCGAAGCCGTCCTCGACAAGCGAGAATTGCCGCTCGACGAGCGTGAGGCGCACGTTCACGCGCGGATAACGGCGCCGGTAGCCGTCGATGAGCGGCGTGAGCGTGACGAGCGACAGCGTGCTGGCCGCTGCCACGCGTAGCGTGCCGCCGGGCTCGCGCTCGGTATGCGCGAGCGCATTTTCGAGGTGGTCCAGTTCGTCGAGCACGCTGCGGCAGCCTTCGAGATAGCGTTGGCCCGCTTCGGTAAGCGAAAGATTGCGCGTGGTGCGGTTGATGAGCCGGGTATGCAAATGAGCTTCGAGCATTGCAACCGAGCGGGTGACCAGGGCATTCGAGACGTCGAGTTGCTGCGCGGCCCGGCGAAAGCTTTGTGATTGCGCAACCGTGACGAAGACGCGCATGGCGTGTATCTGATTCATGGAATTTCGCCTCGTATGCTGATTGCATTTACCCGGTTAAGGGCATTCCGTTCGGCATTGCCGAGATGACGTCCGGCAATGGGCACGCTAGATGCGGCCTTGTTGTGGAGATTGCGGCGGCGATATTGGAAGGAAAATAATATTGACAGTTGTAAAGAATTGCAATATTTATCTCAAACGGCGCCGGCGTTTCACTCTTGTAAAGGAATAGAATTTCTGGCGATATGCGCATAGAGCTGTGAAACGAACAGTGCGCACGCAATCGACGCCGATCTTGGAATCAATTGCATAATTCAATCTGCTGCATGCCGAGCGCAATGGCATTGCAGGCTTGGGTCGCGTCGCGAAGGGGCAGGTCTGGCAGGCTTGTGGGCGTTGCGGGCGTGAAATGTTTGTTGTCGATGCGTTGATGATCGGGTTGTCGCGTTGTCTTGCATTTTTCACAAAAGTTAGATTCAGTCGGGACGGATTTTTTTGTGCTTCGCGCAAAAAATGTCGTGAAGCACGGGAATAGAGACGTGCATGCTGCGTGCATGTTTTTTATGCATTTTTCTGAAAACTAAAACGTAAATCGGCAGACCAGACATGATCGTCGAATTGCTGAAGTCGCAGCCCGAGATAGCGTTGTTCGTAAGTCTCGCGCTCGGTTATTTGATCGGTTCCATCCGTTTCGGCCCGATCTCGCTAGGTGGCGTGTGCGGCACGCTGATCGTCGCGCTTGTGCTGGGGCAGACGGGCGCGCGCATCTCGCCCGATCTCAAGAACGTTGCCTTTGCGTTGTTCATCTTCGCGCTCGGCTTCACGGGCGGCCCGCAATTTTTCGCGAACATCGGGCGTGGCTGGCGCTATGGGCTCCTTTCGATCATCGAGATTGTCTCGGTCATGACGCTCATCATGATCGTCGTCGTCGTGATGAAGCTCGACGCGGGCACCGCGGCCGGCCTGTTGGCGGGCGCCGCCACCGAGTCGGCGGTGATCGGCACGGCCTCCGAGGCAATCACGAAGCTGGGCTTGAGCGACACCCAGGTGAGCACGCTGCAGGCGCACATTGTGACCGCCTATAGCGTGAGCTACCTGTTCGGCCTGATCACCATCGTGCTGTTCACGAGCCAGATCGCGCCGCTGCTTTTGCGTGTGAACTTGCGTGAGGAGGCCGCACGCCTGTTTCGCACGCTCGGCGGCGACGGCGTGCTCGACGAAGGCCAGCGGCTCGCACTGCCGCTGCTCGAGGCGCGCGCGTTCAAGGTGGGTCCGGCTGCGGGCACCCAGGTCTCGGCATTCGAGGCGCGCTTTGGCAACAACATCACGGTCGAGCGCATCGTGCGCGGCAAGCAGGAGATCGACGCCGCCGCGCAGGCCGTGCTGCAGGCGGGCGATATCGTATTCATCGGCGGGCGGCGCGAGGTCGTGGTGGAGGCGTCGGGCAGCCTTGGCGCCGAAGTCTCGGGCGAGGGTTTCGTGAAGCTGTTCGCGCAGCGCGTGGACGTGATGCTCACGCGCCGCGAAGCCGACGGCCTCACGCTCGCGCAAATGCGCGAGCGCGCCTCGCCCGAAGACGGGCGCGGCATCTACGTGGGTGCAATTTCGCGTCTCGAGAACGCAGTGCCCGCGCTGCCCGGCACCGTGGTGCACCGCGGCGACGTGCTCACGCTGATCGGCGCGCCCAACGACGTCGCGCGCGGCGCGAAGCGCCTCGGCTACGTGATCCAGCAAACCCAGAAGACCGATTTCGTCTACCTCGGTCTCGGCGTGCTCGTGGGCATGATCATCGGCCGCTTCGGCTTGAAGCTGGGCGGTATCGCGCTCGAGCTCGGCACCGGCGGCGGGTGCCTGCTCTCGGGCCTGTTCTTCGGCTGGCTGCGCTCGCACTTCCCGGTGGTCGGCTCGCTGCCTTCGGCGGCGGCGCAGGTGCTCAAGGACTTCGGCCTCGCGACCTTCATTGCGGCCGTGGGTCTTTCGGCTGGCCCCGACGCCATCAAGCTCGTGCGCGAGTACGGTCTCGCGCTGCCGCTCGTCGGCATCATGATGGTGCTGATTCCGGGCCTCATGTCCCTCTGGATCGGGCGCATGTTTCTCAAGCTCGACGCGCCCATGCTGCTCGGCGCGATCGCCGGCCAGCAGTGCAGCACGCCGGCGATCAGCGCGCTGGTCGGCGTGACCGGCAATTCGATTCCGGTGATCGGCTACACGATCACCTACGCGTTGTCGAATATCTTGTTGCCGCTCATGGGGCCCGTGGTGGTCGGGCTCGCGACGAAATTCGGCTGATTTCGGCTGATATGTGGTGCGTGCCGCGTTTGAGCACGTGGCGCGCACCGATCCGTTCGTGGCCGATGATGGCCGCGTTATTTCAATAACGATGCGCTTTCGTCGGGGCGTCCGCCCGGTTGTCCAACAGGTCGCCCAATTGGCCGTCCAACCGGCCGTTCAACTTCAACGGCAGCAAGCAGTTACTTCTACCATGCGAGGGCACGATGGAATGGCTACATGACATCTTTCACAAATCCCCGGAAATCGCCTTATTCCTCTCACTGGCCGTGGGTTACTGGGTCGGGCAGATCAACTTTGGCAAGTTCCAGCTCGGCGGCGTAGGCGGGTCGCTGCTCGCCGCCGTGGTGATCAGTCAGGTTGGCGTGACGATCGACAACGGCGTCAAGGCGGTGATGTTCGCGGTCTTCATCTACGCCGTGGGCTACGACTCCGGGCCGGGCTTCTTCAACTCGCTCAACCGCAAGACGCTGCGCGAAATCGCCATGGCCGTGTTCATGGCGCTCGCGGGTCTCGCAACCGTGCTCGTCTGCGCGAAGCTCTTTCACCTCAACAAGGGCCTCGCCGCCGGTCTCGCCGCGGGCGGCATGACGCAGTCGGCGATCATCGGCACGGCGGGCGACGCCATCGCGCGTCTCGGTCTTCCGCCCGACCAGGTGAAGGCCATGCAGGCCGACGTCGCGATCGGCTACGCCGTGACCTATGTGTTCGGCTCGCTCGGCGCGATCATCGTTTGCGTGAACATCTTGCCGAAGTTCATGGGCCGCAGCCTCAAAGACGCCTCGATGGACGCCGAGCTCGAAATGGCGGGCGGTAGCGCCTCGGCCGGGCCGGGCCAGCTTGCAGCGCTGCCCGAGTTGTTCGGCCGCGTGTTCCGTGTGGAGGCCGCAGCCGGCAAGACGGTCAAGCAGATCGAACTGGCCCAGCAGGATTTCGTCGCCGTCGAGAAGATCCGCCGCGCCGGCAAGATCGTCGACGCCACGCCCGACTTCGTGCTGAGTCGCGACGATCTCGTGCTGGTCGTCGGCCGCCGTGAACAGATGGTCGAAGTGGGCGCGCTGATCGGACCGGAAATGCCGGATTCGGGCGGCATGAGCCTCGTGATGCAGACGCGCCAGATCGTGTTCACGAAGAAGGGCATGAACCACACGACGATTGCCGAAGTGCGCAAGAACGTCGACCGCGACCTGCGCCACGGCGTGTACATCGAGAAGATCGAGCGCGCGGGGCAGCCTGTTGCACTGCTGCCGGGCTCGAAGCTCGAGCACGGCGACGTGATCACCGTCTACGGCACCGCAACCGACACCAAGCGCGTTGCAAAGGACGCAGGCTACGAGCTGGCCTACAGCAACAAGACCGACTTCATCTACATGGGCGTCGGCCTTGTGCTCGGTCTGCTGGTCGGCCTGATCGTCGTGAACGTGGCTGGCATTCCGCTCACGCTCGGCTCGGGTGGCGGCTGTCTGCTCGCGGGCCTGCTGTTCGGCTGGATGCGCGGCAAGCACCCGATGTACGGCGTGATGCCGCCGGCCGCCTCGCAACTGCTCAAGGACTTCGGTCTCGCGGCGTTCGTTGCGGTGGTGGGGCTGAATTCGGGCCTGCAGGCCGTGGTGACGATCAAGCAGAGCGGCATCACGATCTTCCTGCTCGGCGTGGTCGTGACCATCGTTCCGCTCATTCTCACGATGCTGTTTGGCCGCTACGTGCTCAAGTACAACAACGCGGCGATTCTCGCGGGCGCGCTGTCCGGCTCCCGCAGTGCGAACCCGGCCTTCGGCGGCATTCTCGACAAGGCCGAGAGCGCCGTGCCGACGGCGCCGTTCGCCATCACCTACGCGATCGCCAACGTGCTGCTCACGCTGCTCGGGCCGCTCGTGGTGGGTCTTGCATGACATGAAGTTAATCGGGCCGCGTAGGTCGGGCCGCGCGAGCAGTCGAACAGGCGCAGGCCCGTCCGCATCGATTAGTCGAAATCGCGTGCCGCCCTCGCCGGTGCATCGAGCACCTGCAACGGCGGCACACTCAACGTCTTCCAACGGAGAGCATCATGGCAAAAGGTAGAGCTGAATCGAAGGACAAATCAGGCATCGAAGCACTGAGCCCGTTCGAGCTCAAGGACGAGCTGATCAAGGCGGCGGGCGGCGGCGCAGCCGAGCGCCCGGCCAACTTCTCGATGCTCAATGCGGGCCGCGGCAATCCTAACTTCCTCGCCACGATTCCGCGCCACGGCTTCTGGCAACTGGGCGCGTTCGCGATGCGCGAATCGGAGCGCTCGTTCTCCTATATGCCCGAGGGCGTGGGCGGTTTCCCGCAGCGCGCCGGCATCGTCGAGCGCTTCGACCAGTTCCTGCGCGAGAACAAGGGCCAGCCCGGCATCGATTTCATCGGCGGCGCGGTGTCGTACGTGCGCGACCAGCTCGGCCTGTCGGCAGGCGACTTCCTGTACGAGATGTGCGAAGGCATCCTGGCCTGCAACTATCCCGTGCCGGACCGCATGCTCAAGCTCTCGGAGATCATCGTCGGCCAGTATCTGCGCCGCGAGATGATCGGCAAGCATCCGTTCGTGGGCGAGTTCGACGTGTTCGCGGTGGAAGGCGGCACTGCGGCCATGACGTACATCTTCAACACGATGCGCGAGAACTTCCTGATCAAGGCCGGCGACACCATTGCGCTCGGCATGCCGATCTTTACGCCGTACATCGAGATTCCCGAGCTCAACGACTACCAGCTCAACGTCGTGCACCTCAACGCGACCGTCGAGAACAACTGGCAGTACTCGAAGAAGGAGCTCGACAAGCTGCGCGATCCGAAGATCAAGGCGTTCTTCCTCGTGAATCCGAGCAATCCGCCTTCGGTGAAGATCAGCGACGAGAGCCTCGAATACATCGCCGAGATCGTCAAGGAGCGCCCGGACCTCATCCTCCTCACCGACGACGTGTACGGCACCTTCGCCGATAACTTCGTCTCGCTGTTCGCGCTCGCGCCGAAGAACACGATTCTCGTGTACTCCTACTCGAAGTACTTCGGTGCGACGGGCTGGCGTCTCGGCACGATCGCGACGCACCAGGACAACGTGCTCGACGCGGCGATCGCGAAGCTCCCGAAGGACGAGAAGAAGATCCTGCACGAGCGTTACAAGTCGATCACGACGGAGCCGGACAAGCTCAAGTTCATCGACCGGCTGGTCGCGGACAGCCGCACGGTCGCGCTCAATCACACGGCCGGCCTCTCGACGCCGCAGCAGGTGCAGATGGTGCTGTTCTCGCTGTTCTCGCTAATGGACACGCCCGACGCGTACAAGAATGCGCTGAAGCGCCTGATCCGTAGCCGCAAGCGCGCGCTCTTCGAGGAGATGGGCATCGCCTACGACGAAAGCGATCCGAACCAGGTCGACTATTACTCGATTATCGACATGGAGTACTACGGCGAGAAGCTCTACGGCCGCGAGTTCGTCGACTGGCTCCTGAAGCAGACGCAGCCCAACGAGCTGCTGTTCCGCCTCGCCAGCGACGCGCGCGTCGTGTTGCTGCCGGGCAAGGGCTTTGGCACGGCGCACCCGTCGGGCCGCGTGTCGCTCGCGAACCTGAACGAAGCGGATTACCGCAAGATCGGCCGTGCGGTGCGCAAGCTCACTGCGGAGTACGTGGAGCGTTATAACGCGGCCACGGGCAAGAAGCTCGATCCGAATGCCGTGAAGAAGTAAACCAGACGAGCGCGGTGGTGTGATGCCGCCGCGCCCTGAACCTTGAAACGAGCCGCACCCGCCTGGGTGCGGCTTTTTTATTTCGTGCCCACTTTATTCGGCCTGCGATGCCGCGCCGTGCACGCTCTTGCGGTGCAGCGAGACCGACAGCGCCACGCCCGCAGCGGCCGCGATGGCCGCGAACATGTACACCGATCCGTAGCCGAACAGATTGGCCACATAGCCCGCGAGCGGCCCGGTGATGCCGAGCGAGAGGTCGAGAAACACCGAATAGGCCGACAGTGCCGCGCCACGGCTCGCCGCCGGCACGAGACTGACCGCTTCCACGCCCAGCGCCGGGAACACCAGCGCGAAACCGAAGCCGGTGAGCGCGGCGCCCATCAGCGCAACCGTGGGCGTGGGCGCGAGCCACAGCAGCACCAGACCCGCGCATTCGCACGAGAACGAGGCGATGGCCACGCGAAAGCCGCCGAATGCCTTGATCGTGTTCGAAAACAAGAGGCGCGCGCCGATGAACATCAGCCCGAACAGCGTGAGCGCGAAGGCCGCGTTGGGCCACTGGTGCGCCGCGTAGAACAGCGTGATGAAGGTGGCGATCGAGCCGAAGCCCGCCGAGCCCAGCGCGAGGCCGAGGCCGTGCGGCAGCACGCGCGTGAGCACGCTGCGATACGGCATGCGCTCGCCATGCACGATCGGCACCGGCGCGAGCGGGCGCGCGAGCCAGAAGCCGAGCGCGGCCAGCGCCATCACCGAAATGCCGAGCGACCAGAAGCCGAGGTAATGCGCCATTTCCACGCCGAGCGGCGCGCCCAGCGCCAGCGCGCCATAGGTGGCGATGCCGTTCCACGAGATCACGCGCGCGTTGTTAGCCGTGCCTACGCGGCCGATGCCCCACAGAATCGCGCCGGTACCGACCAGGCTTTCGCCGCAGCCGAGCAGCAGCCGGCTCGTCACGAGCAGCGCGAGCGAGAGCGCCTGCCAGTGCGCGACGAGCGTCGCGAGCAGCAGCAGCACGCCGCTCGCGCCGCAGAGGATCAGGCCGATCGTGACTGTTTTCTTCGGGCCGAGCGTATCGGCCGAACGACCGGCCAGCGCCCGGGAGCAGAGCGTCGCGATGTACTGCACGCTGATCGCGCCGCCGGCCACGATCGTGCTGAAGCCGAGGTCGTTGTGCACGTAGCCCGGCAAGACCGCGAGCGGAATGCCGATGGTCAGATAGCAGAGGAAGGTGAAAAAGACGACCGGGATGATTTGCAGGGTCATCGATGTGGCGCTGCGCTGGGGCGCTGAGTCGGCGGACATGGGGGAAACACGGATGGATAACGGCGGGAAAGGCGAGATTGTCCCATGGAACCGGTTCTTCTGCTGGTATGTAGAAAGCGCTTAGCGCGGCGAAACCGGGGATCTTTCCGCCATTTTATGGCCGATTTGCGCGAATATCATTTGAAATCGCGCGTTTCAGCCATCCTCCAGACATATAAGCGCAGCCCGCGCACGGCCTGATGATTCATCGCGGTAACGATATAACCCCCATGTACCTCTGCCTATGGGTTCTCGATATTGGCAGTGTTAATTTTCGTACCGTCCACAGAAGCGCGGCGTACGCACCTCCATTTGGGGCGTCCTGCGAGCCGCAGAACACGACGAGACAGAAACCATGAGTCAGCCGATCCGCTTTTATCACCGTAACGCGATCCGTGAAGTCAGCGACGCGGACGTCACCCGTACCGTTCTCCAGTACCTGCGCGAAGACGCGCACTGCACCGGCACCAAGGAGGGCTGTGCTGAAGGCGACTGCGGCGCGTGCACGGTCGTCGTCGGCGAGCGCACGGCCGAAGGCGGCGTGAGCTTCAAGGCCGTCAATGCCTGCATCCAGTTCCTGCCGACGCTCGACGGCAAGGCGCTCTTCACCGTCGAAGACCTGCGCCAGCCCGACGGCTCGCTGCACCCCGTGCAGCAGGCGATGGTGGATTGCCATGGCTCGCAATGCGGCTTCTGCACGCCGGGTTTCGTCATGTCGATGTGGTCGCTCTACGAAAAACATGGCCACGAGCATGCGGGCCAGGCTCAGGGTTGTGCGGGCAAGGCAGCCTGCAGCGTGCCCTCGCGCGACGAGATCGCCAACGCGCTGACCGGCAACCTGTGCCGCTGCACGGGCTATCGCCCGATCCTCGACGCTGCCGAGCAGATGTTCAAGATCGACGGACCGAAACAGCCCGTCGATGTGAAGTCGCTCTCGCAGACGCTCGCCACGCTCGAGCGCGGCGAGACCTTCCATTACGAGCACGACGGCCAGCAATACGACGCGCCGCGTACCGTTGACGCGTTCGCCGCGATCAAGGAAGCGCGCCCCAATACGCGCATTCTCGCCGGCAGCACCGACATCGGCCTGTGGGTCACCAAGCAGATGCGCGAACTCGGCGACATCGTCTACGTGGGCCAGGTCGAGGCGATGCGCCAGATCGACGTGAGCGACGAATGGATCGAGATCGGCGCGGGCGTCACCGTCGAGCGCGGCTACGCCGAGCTCGCGAAGCACTATCCCGAGCTTGAAGAAATGTGGCAGCGCTTTGCGTCGCTGCCGATCCGCAACGCGGGCACGATCGGCGGCAACGTCGCGAACGGTTCGCCGATCGGCGACTCGATGCCGGGCCTGATCGCGCTGGGCGCACATGTGGTGCTGCGCGGTGGCGACACGGTGCGCGAGATGCCGCTCGAAGACCTGTACCTCGCGTATCAGAAGAAGGACATGGCCGAGCACGAATTCGTGCTCGCGCTGAAGGTGCCGACGCGCACCGGCGCGCGTGCGAACCTGCAGTTCCGCACCTATAAGATCTCGAAGCGCTTCGACTCCGATATTTCGGCGGTGTGCGCCGCGTACTCGTTCATCGCCGACGGCGACACGATCCGCGAGCCGCGCATCGCGTTCGGCGGCATGGCCGCGACGCCCAAGCGCGCGACCCACGCCGAAGGCGTGCTCGCCGACGCGCAATGGCACGAGGCCACCGCGCAGGCAGCGATGATCGCGCTCGCCAACGACTACGCACCGCTCTCCGACATGCGCGCGACGAGCGACTATCGCCTCGAATCGGCGAAGAACACGCTGTATCGCTTCTGGCTCGAAACGCGGCCGAACAATCCGCTCGCACCGCAGGCGCTCAACGTGCGCGCCGTGGCGGCGGAATGTGCAAACAGCGCAGCCTGACCCCAGGAAACGGACAACATACGGAGATCGAAACAATGAACCAGCAAGCCGAACCGTTCCTGGAAGAAGCGAAGGCGCTCGAAGATTTCAAGCAGGTGCACGTCTCGCGTGCGCACGAATCGGCGCACCTGCACGTGAGCGGGCGCGCCACCTACACCGACGACATTCCGCTCGTGGGGGGCACGCTGCACGCAGCGCTCGGCCTCTCGCAGAAGGCGCATGCGCGCATCGTCTCGATGGAGCTCGCCAAGGTGCGCGCGACGCCGGGCGTGGTGGCTGTGCTCACCGCCGGTGATATTCCGGGCGTAAACGACTGCGGCCCGATCATCCACGACGACCCGATTCTGGCCGATGGCGTGGTGCAGTACGTGGGCCAGCCGATGTTCATCGTGGTGGCGACCTCGCACGACATCGCGCGCCAGGCCGCGCGCCGCGCCGAAGTCCAATACGAAGAATTGCCCGCCGTGCTCACCGCGCAGCAGGCGCGTGCCGCCGAGCAATACGTGCTGCCGCCGATGAAGCTCGCTCGCGGCGATGCTTCGACGCGCGCCGCGCGCGCCGCGCACCGCCATGAGGGCGAAATGCTGCTGGGCGGCCAGGAGCAGTTCTATCTGGAAGGCCAGATTGCCTACGCGGTACCGAAGGACGACGACGGCATGCACGTGTTGTGCTCGACGCAGCACCCGAGCGAAATGCAGCATCTGGTCGCGCACGTGCTGGGCGTGCACTCGCACAACGTGCTGGTGGAATGCCGGCGCATGGGCGGCGGCTTCGGCGGCAAGGAATCGCAGTCGGGCATTTTTGCGTGCTGCGCGGCGCTCGCCGCCTGGAAGCTGCTGTGCCCCGTGAAGCTGCGTCCGGACCGTGACGACGACATGATGATCACGGGCAAGCGCCACGACTTCCACTACACGTATGAAGTGGGCTACGACGACCAGGGCACGATCGACGGCATTTCGGTCGACATGACTTCGCGTTGCGGCTTCTCGGCCGACCTGTCCGGCCCGGTGATGACACGCGCGGTTTGTCACTTCGACAACACCTACTGGCTGCCCGACGTTTCCATCGCCGGCTACTGCGGCAAGACCAACACGCAGTCGAACACCGCGTTCCGCGGCTTCGGCGGCCCGCAGGGCGCGTTCGCGATCGAGTACATCATCGACGACGTCGCGCGCTCGCTCGGCCTTGACTCGCTCGACGTGCGCAAGCGCAACCTCTACGGCAAGACGGACAACAACGCGACGCCGTACGGCCAGACGCTCGAAGACAACGTGATTCACGAGCTCATCGACGAACTCGTGGAAACGAGCGGCTATCACGCGCGCCGCGCGGCGATCCGCGAATTCAACGCGAACAACGAGGTGCTCAAGAAGGGCATCGCGCTCACGCCGGTGAAGTTCGGTATCGCGTTCAACGTCACGCACTTCAACCAGGCGGGCGCGCTCGTCCATATCTACACCGACGGTTCCGTGCTCGTGAACCACGGCGGCACGGAAATGGGCCAGGGCCTGAACACCAAGGTGGCGCAAGTGGTGGCGCACGAGCTCGGCATCGAGTTCGGCCGCGTGCGCGTGACCGCCACCGACACCAGCAAGGTGGCCAACACCTCGGCCACGGCCGCATCGACGGGCAGCGACCTGAACGGCAAGGCCGCACAGGACGCCGCGCGCCAGCTGCGCGAGCGCCTTGCCACGCTCGCCGCCGCCACGTGGGGCGAGGGCCGCGTGAGCGCCGCCGAGGTGCGCTTCGCCAACGACACCGTGATTGTCGGCAACGAGGTCGTGCCGTTCGAGACGCTTATTTCGAAGGCCTATTTCGCGCGCGTGCAACTGTGGTCGGACGGCTTCTACGCGACGCCCAAGCTGTACTGGGACCAGAAGACGCTGCAAGGCCGCCCGTTCTACTATTACGCGTATGGCGCGGCGGTTTCCGAGGTCGTGATCGACACGCTCACGGGCGAAATGCGCGTGCTGCGCGCCGACGCGCTGTACGACGCGGGCGACTCGCTGAACCCCGCGCTCGACGTGGGGCAGGTGGAAGGCGGCTTCATTCAGGGCATGGGCTGGCTGACGACCGAGGAACTGTGGTGGAAGCCGGACGGCAAGCTCATGACGCACGCGCCGTCCACCTACAAGATCCCGACCGTGAACGACACGCCTGTCGAGTTCAACGTGAAGCTGTTCAAGAACAGCAACGTGGAGAACAGCATCCATCGTTCGAAGGCCGTGGGCGAGCCGCCGCTGCTGCTGCCGTTCTCGGTGTTCTTCGCGCTTCGCGACGCCGTGGCGAGCGTGGCCGACTACCGCTTCAATCCGCCGATGAATGCGCCCGCGACCGCCGAGGAAATCTTGAAGGGCGTGCGCGCGGTGCGGACGATGGCGCGCGGTTGAGTGTGATGTTTTGAGGGAGTCTCGTCAGATGACCAGCGGTGTGAATAAAAGCGCCAATCACTGTGAACGGATCGACGCCGCGGGGCGCGTCGTGATCGGTCGGCGCGGCACGCCGGTGCCGCACTATGGGCCGATGCATGTCGTGCTGTTCGGCGCGGGGCACGTGGGCCATGCACTGGTCACGCTGCTCGGCATGCTGCCGTGCGTGGTGCAGTGGGTGGACGAGCGCGACGAGCTCTTTCCCGACGAGGTGCCGGCCAACGTGCAGATCGAGGCGACCGACACCCCCGCCGCGATCGTCGACGAGGCGCCGCCGGGCGCGTACTTCATCGTGATGACTCACAATCACGCGCTCGATTTCGACCTGTCCTTGCGCATCATGGAGCGCGGTGACTTCTCGTGGTTCGGGCTGATCGGTTCGAAGACCAAGCGCGTGAAATTCGAGCGCCGCCTGATCGACCGCGGCGTGGCGGCCGAACGCATGAGCGAGATGACTTGCCCGATCGGCGTGCCTGGCATCGTCGACAAGGCGCCTTCTTCGATTGCGGTTGCCGTGGCTGCGCAGCTTATGCAGATGCGCGTACCGCACGCCGCTGCGGGTCATGCCGCGAGCGCGCAGAGGTTCGCGCGAGTTTGAGGTCGAGTGTCCACCTGAACCCGAGCGGGGGAAAGTAGGCGAAAAAGTTTCGTTTCTGCCGTGAGCTAGCCCCAAACGTTGGATGTCATCCTGCGTTTGGGGTGTTTTTTTGTCTGCGCGTTGGGCGGTGGGGGCGTCGCGAGTTAACGTTTTTATCGAGAAGTGGGGTATTCTTAACGAAATTATTCGCCAGTTAACGAAATTAATGGGGATGTATCAATGTCGGACGACTGGGTGGGTTACCGCTGGCTCGCCGAACGATACAACGCGCACCCCGTGCAGCCGCAACCGGTTGAAAGCGAAATCGGCGCGACACGGCGGACTATCCAGCATAACGGCACCGTAAGGGAAGCCTATACCGCGGCGATGAGGCCGGCCGATACGCTGCCAGCCCATCTGACCTTTGCGCTCAAGCATGAGGGCGTTTTCCTGGAGCCGCTCGCCCGGCTTTTCAATGCTATTCCCGAAGCCGAGATTCGCGATTGGGTTCTCGCTGAACGAACCGGCCAATATGCCCGGCGCGTGGGCTTCCTGTACGAGTGGCTGATGGGTCGTCAACTCGCCGGGGTTCCGGCGGTGGCTAATGGCGGTTATGTGGACGCGCTCGATCCGCGTGCCTATCTGGTCAGCACGTCTGCTCGCAACAATTCACGGTGGCGCGTGCGTGACAATTTACCCGGCCACCGCGAATTCTGTGTCACTGTGCGCCGCACGGATCTCGTGCGGAAAGCAGAAACCTACGATTGCGCGGCACAACTCGATGCGCTTCAGGCAGAGTACGGTGTCGACGTGCTGCGGCGCAGTGCGGTGTGGCTGACGTTCAAGGAAAGCCGCGCCAGTTTTCAGATCGAGCACGAGTCGGACAAAAGAGACCGAATCAAGCGCTTCGCGGCGGTCATGGAAACGCGCATGGGCACCTATGCCAATCCATTAGACATTGCCGCGCTCACGGAACTGCAACGGGAAATCATCGGCGAACGGACGACCCTCAAGCATTTCGGTCTGAGGCAGTCGCCCGTGTTTGTTGGTGCGACAGACCATTTCCTCAACGTCATCCACTATATTGCTCCCCGCTGGGAGGACGTTGGCGGAATGCTCGATGGACTCGATGCGTTCCTGGCACGCACGACGGGAGCCTCGACGATCGCGCGGGCGGCAGTGGTGTCGTTTGGTTTTGTCTATATTCACCCGTTGGCCGATGGCAATGGCCGCGTGCATCGTTTCCTGATCAACGACATTCTGCGGCGCGACAACGCGGTTCCGCGGCCCTTTGTCCTGCCTGTTTCATCGGCCATTACCAGTAAGCCTCAACATCTTGCGGCTTACGACCAGGTGCTCGAAGTCCTGTCCAGGCCACTGATGCAACGTTACGAGGAATACGCGAGATTCGAGGCGCACCGCGAGTTCGGCGACGGTGTGAAGTCGAACTTCACATTTGGTGCTTACGACGATGCGGCATTCACGTGGCGCTATCCCGACCTCACGGCTCACGTGGAATATCTTGCCGAGTTGATTGACAGAACTATCCTCACGGAGATGCGTCAGGAGGCCGAACTGATCCGAAACTGGGATCGGGCGAGGTCTTCAGTGAAGGAACTACTTGATGGGCCGAATCTGGATATCGACCGGATCATCCGGTCGATACGAGACAATCACTGGAGCGTGTCGGGCAAGCTAAGCAAGGAGTTCCCGATTATCCAGGAGGCAAACCTGGGTGAAGCTATCGTGCATGCGGTTCGCGAAGCGTTCGATGCAACAGATGCGCCACTGCCGTCTTCTGATGCACGCTCTTGATGGTCATTCCGGATTACCCGACGGACGGCCGGCCCCCGCCTTGCGCGCCTTCCCCTTCCTCGCCGGTTCGGTGAGCGTCGCCGACACCTTGTCGATCAACCCGCGCAGCCAGTCGATATCGCTCGGCCGGTCCGGTTGCGGATGCCACATCTGATAGCAGCGAATGCGCGGAAACGCCAGCGGCGGTTCGGCCACGGCGATCGGCAAAAGCCCCGCGTAATGCGTCGCAAAGCGGCGTGTGGTCGTGAAGATCAGATCCGATTGCAGCAGCACCTGGGGCGCGAGCCCGAAGTAGGGCAGCGTCGCCACGATGCGCCGGTGCGCACCGGCTTTCGCGAAGCCGATGTCGACGGGGCTCGCGTTCGCGCCGGTATAGGGCGTGGGTGCGAGATGCGCCGCCGCGAGATACGCGTCGCGCGTGAGCGGCGCGCGCGCGAGCGGATGGTCGGCGCGCATCATGCAGACGATCTTGTCGGTGAACAGGTCGCTGCGCGGGAAGTGCGGGTCGGGCTTCGGCCAGTTGCCGATCACGATGTCGATCTCGCCGGCCTCCAGCGCGGCGTGATGATCGAGCGAGGGCGACAGCGAAATGATCTCCAGTCGTGCCGAGGGCGCTGCTTCGCGAAAGCAGGAGATCAGCGTCGGCATGAAGAAGTCGTTGAGATAGTCGGGCGCGGCCACGCGGAAGATGCGCTTCGAGCGCTCCGGATCGAAGTCGCCGTGTGGCGTGGCCACGAAGTCGACGTCGCGCAGCACGCGCTGCGCGTGTTGCAGCAGCGACTCGCCGTACTCGGTCGGCACCATGCCCGCTTTGCCGCGCACGAGGATGGGGTCGCCGAGAATTTCGCGCAGCCGACGCAGCGCCGTGCTGATTGCCGGCTGGGTTTGATTCAGCCGCAGCGCGGCCTGCGTGACGCTGCGCTCGATCAGCAGCGTGCGCAGCACGCGCACGAGCCAGATGTCGAGGGATAGGGCAGTGTCGTCCATGGCAATGCGTATGCTCTGGGGGGGAAATGCCGCGCGCATTTCAGCACGTTTCGCGCGCAGCTTGATTCATAACGATATTCCGCTGAGTGCGCTGCCGCCATAGGGCGCCTGGTATGACCAGCATCAGCAGGGCGGCCGGCGCGAGCGCCGTGCCGCCGGATGGAGCGCGGTGCGCGCTATATCCGCATTACAGCCGCTCTACACCTTGTCCTGCTTCGTGAGCCCCGAAGGCAGCGAGCTGATGCGCTTGACCTCGCGCGAGTCGAGCCAGTTCGGCGTGCGCGCGCAGTAGAGCACCATCGGCAGCGTGTCTTCGCCCCAGAAAAGCTGCTTGTTCATCCAGAAGGTGGGCACGCCGAACACGCCCATCGAGATCGCGTCGTTGGTGTTGCGACGTAGTTGCGCGCGCACCGATTCCTGTTCGATCATCGCTTCGCCGTGCGCGATGCCTACGCGTTCGCACAGTTGTTCGAAGCCCTCCTCGCTCGACGGGTCGCGCCCCTCGCGCCAGATGAAGCGGAAGATCTCGCGCACGCACGCGAACTCGCCGCCGGCGGCGATGGCGAGCAGCATCGGCTTGATCGAGTCGAACGGATGCGCGGGCGGCATCTTGAACGGAATGCCGAGCTGCTCCGCGCGAAACAGCGCGTGCCGGTAGGTGAACACGCGCTTGGCCGGAATCGTCGAGCCATACGGCGTGCCCCAATGGCGGTACAGGTCGCTCAGCAGCACCGGCGTGGGCGCAAAGTCGAAGCCCGGCCATTTGTCGTATTGCTCCAGCAGCAGGTACGAGAACGGCGACACGAAGTCGTAGAACCAGGCTGGCCGGTTGGCGTCGATGCCGCTGATCATGCTGTTCCTCCGATATGGGCTTCTTGTGGACCGCATCGGCGGCCCGCTTTTTCGAGTAGTGATTGCGAGTATCGATCGAATTCGCTGCTGCGTGCTGCTTTTTTCGCAGCGCGTTTGCCTTGCGCGCCTGCGCGTGGGTCAAGTCCGGACGCCGTCGCCGCTGTGGTCACCGGTATGGTCGCCGCTTTCATCGCCCGCTTCATCGCCCGTTTCATCGTCCATGGCCGACAGCCGCTCGCGCACAGCCAGCAACCGCTCGCGCACGAAACCGATGTGTTCGCGCAGCACGTAGAACTGGCCCGCGTAGGCGAGCGGCATCTTCATGCCGTTCACGGACTCCTCGATCTTGTCGAGCTGGTGCGTGAGCGTGCGCCGCTCGGCGGGCGAGTTGTCGGCGTTCGCGGCGCGTTCGAGCGCGATGAGCGAGCCGTACCAGCGGTAGATGCGCGATTTTACCCGCCACGCGTAAAGGCTCGGCACGAGCCGCAGGCCGGGGATCAGCACCACGATGATCGGCACGAGCACCACGATCAGGCGGTCGGCGAGGCTCGCGAGCCAGAACGGCAGCACGCGGTACAGGAAGCTCTTGCCCGACTTGTAGTAGCGCGCGGCGTCATCGCTGATCGGGAAGTCCTGCGCGCGCGGCGCCGGGAATTCGCCGGCGCGCTGCAACAGCGTCGACTTGCCGTGCACCTGCTTCGCCGCTTCGATCAGGAGATCGGAGAGCGCCGGATGGAGCGAATCGCGCGCCACCAGCTCGGCCGTAGGCGCGATGAAATGCAGCGGCGCCGCGGGCAGGTTGCGCCCGAAATCGAACGCGCCCATCGGGATCGTGATGGCCGTGAGGTACGGGAAGCGTCGCGCATAGGCGTCGGCTTGAGCGAAGTCGAAGAAGCGCACGCCCGGCATGCGCATCAGGCGGCCCATGACCGGCGGCTGCGCGGAGTCGCCCGCGAGGAAAGTGACGTCGATCTTGCCCTCGACGAGCGCGCGTGCGGCGTCCTCGCCCGAGAGCGGCAGCAGTTTGGTCTTGCCGCCCGGCTCGATGCCGTTGGCCTTGAGCAGCTTGAGCGCGAGCTCGCGTGTGCCGCTGCCCTCGGCGCCGATGGCGATGCGCTCGCCTTCGAATTCGGAGAGCAGCCGCACGGGCGGCCCGTGATAGAACACCGTGAGCGGCACGTAGGCCACGCTGCCGAGTGAGACGAGGCCCTCGGGCGGCGTGCTCGCGAGCCCATCCTGCACGAATGCGACGTCCACATGCGAGGCCGGGTCGGCGAGCCGCTGGAGGTTTTGCGCCGAGCCTTCCGATTCGAGCACGTTCACGGTGATGTTGTTGTGCGCGAGGATCGTCTTGTACTTCTGGGCGGCGTTCCAGAACGTGCTGCCCTTGGGGCCTGCGCTCAGCGTGAGCGTGCTGGGCGGGGCGGGCTGGATCAGGCGCACGGCCAGCCAGATCGCAGCGGCGCTGATCAACAGGATGGGGCCGAACGAGACCGCCAGGTCGCGCCATGAAATCGCCACGAAGCGCGCGACGAGACGGGTAGGAGGTTTGCGGCCGGTGGGGAACTTCATTGGGGAAGGGCTGGGGCCTCGGGAAATTCAGGGGAAAGTTGCGCGGCGCGGTGTGTCCAGGGTTGCGTCCGGGGTAGTGCCGAAAAGCGTGCCCGCGCCGCTATGCCAGCCGATGTTACCTGAGATTGGACGTTGCAACGGCATGTCCGGCGCGGCCCGGACCGCTAAACCCTTTGCACTCGTGCCTCACCCAGGCTAAATTGTGGGTCGCCATGGCGCTTGCGCCGTGAGGCACGCGCCACGAGGCCGTGCAACCCATAACAAACTACCAGGCGTAATCAGGCAATCGAAGCAGGCGCGGGCTACCGGCGATATAACAGACCGGAACAGCCGCCGCGCGCCGCCATTGCCGTCGGGACGGTCCAATGCGCCGTCGCGTGCCACCCAATCCTTGCCTCTCGCAGCAGCGTGTCCGGACCATGGCAGTGTCCGGGCGCGCGTTTCGCGTGCTCGCCCGCTGCCCGTGGGTGTCGTAACGAAACCGCCGGACCGGATCTGGCGGACGGCCAGTCCGTTCGCTCGGGAAGGCGGTCTATCCTCGCAACGAGCGAAGCAACAACGCGAAAGCAACAAGGAGAAAACATGAAATCGGTCGCTTTTCTGAAGACGCTGACGGCAGTAGCCTGCGTGACGGTCGCCTGCAGCGTGTACGCCCAAGACAATTCGGCGGCGAGCGGCGCGGCAGCCGCAACGGCAGCGGCTCCGGCGGCAGCGGCCCCGACCTCGAGCAAGAAGGTCGACCGCAAGCTCGGCTACTCGGTGCGCAAGGCGCTCTCGAGGACGCAGGGCATCGACGTTTCGAACATCACCGTGCGCTCGCACAACGGTGCTGTCTCGCTCACGGGCTCGGTGCCCGCCCAGGCGCAGATCGACAAGGCAGGCGAGGTCGCACAGGGTGTGGCTGGCGTGAAGTCGGTGTCGAACAAGCTGACGGTCATGCAGCAGTAACATCCGCAGGTAAAGCAAGCAAGCAGGCAAGGCACGGGCACGATCCGTGCGGAAGGCCCCGGCAGGTTGCCGGGGCTTTTTTTTGCCAGCTGTGCGGCGTTGTCGACCGATGCCCCGCTTGCCTATGTGGGCTGACACACCACACTCCCGTGATTAGGGGTATACGTTGTAGTTGCGCGGACTCTACAGAACCGCGCACGGCTTCATTGCGGGGAAATGCCATGATTATTCATAGCTATACCGATTTGCCGCTCGTCGACCGGGCGGCGTTTGAGCTGGCGTGCGCGCGGCACGGCTTTGCTCCGATTCACTTCGACGTGCATGGAGAAACCGATCCCGACGATCCCGAGCACAGCGAGCTCGTGGTCGTGCGGCGCGGAGGCTGGGCACAGGCCTACCGCATCGACGCGCGTGGCCAGTGGCTGCGTCAGTTCGAGACCGACCTGAACGGACGCTTCTTCAATAGCGCGCCGTACGCCTGAGCGGCGCTGGGACGTGGGCCGGCGGACGCACCGCGCGGGTGCCCTGCAGGCTTGCGGGCTTACGGCGTGCACGGCGCATTGTTCAAGAGGGTGGGCCTGGGCGCGCCGGACGGCGCGTGGATGCGCCGCCGCGCCCGTCAGGCCAGCACGAGGCGCGCGCCCACGAGCGTGAGGGTCGCGGCGAGCAGGCCGCGCAGCAGCTTTTCGGGTGCGCGCGAGGAGAGCATGCTGCCGATCGCGATGCCGGGCAGCGAGCCGCACAGCAGCGAGAGCAGCATCGACCAGTCGATCGAGCCGAGCAGCCAGTGCCCCGCGCCCGCGAGCAGCGTGAGCGGCACGGCGTGCGCCACATCTGAGCCGATGATGCGCAGGGTCGGCAGCGTCGGATAGAGCAGCAGAAGCACGGTCACGCCGATCGCGCCCGCGCCCACCGAGGTCAGCGACACCAGCACGCCCAGCACCGCGCCCGTGAAGATCGTGAAGAACAGCGTGCGCGCCTCGCTGGGGCCGTGGCGATGGCGCGACGCGAACGCGGCGAGCTGCGGCCGGAAGATCAGCGCGACGGCGGTGATCAGCAGCGCGGCCCCCAGCACCGACTGGATCAGATGCCCGGCGCGCGGCGTGTCCATGCCGTAGCGGTGCAGCAGGATCAGCGTGATGGTGGCCGCCGGCACGCTGCCCATCGCGAGGCGCAGCGTCACGCGCCAGTCCACTGAGCCCTTGAGCCCGTGCACGAGCGTGCCCGCCGACTTGGTCGCCGCCGCGTAGAGCAGGTCGGTGCCCACGGCGGTGGCGGGATGCACATGGAACAGCAGCACGAGGATCGGTGTCATCAGCGAGCCGCCGCCCACGCCAGTCAGGCCGACCAGAAACCCGACCAGCAGGCCGGAGAGCGAATAAAGCGGATCGATATGAGGTAGGACCATCGCGGGCCTGCACGAAAACGCGCAGCTTTCCTGTTCAAAAGATGGGGCCGCCTGGGCCGCGGATTCATGCCTCGCGGATGACGCGGCAACGCTCACGCATACCCAAACAGAGCGTAGCGTCAGGCTGGACAGCGGCAAAGGCTGGCGGCGAAAATCCGCTATTGTCGCAAAACCGGCGGATCGGCGCTGGGGTCGGTTTGAATCGCCTCCGAAATTCGCGGAATAACAGCGCCGGTTGCCCGCCTCGCCTCGCCTCGCCTCGATAAAACCACTCATGAATCCCGGCATCGCCTACGCCCTGTGCGCCTTCACCATCTGGGGCCTCTTTCCCGTCTACTTCAAGACGCTCCACCAGATTCCCGCGCTCGAGATGCTCGCGCATCGCATGGCGTGGTCGCTCGTGTTCATCGTCCTCGTGCTGCTGGTGCGGCATCGCTGGGCATGGCTGCGGCCCGCGCTGAGCGACAAGCGCCTCATCGCGCGCTTCGCCGCGAGCGCCGTGCTGCTCTCGGCCAACTGGGGCATCTACATCTGGGCCGTGAACGCGGGGCATATCGTCGAGGCGAGCCTTGGCTATTTCATCAATCCGCTCATCAACGTGCTGTTCGGCTATGCGTTCCTGCGCGAACGGCTGCGGGCGATCCAGTGGTGCGCTGTAGCGGTCGCGGCGCTCGGCGTGGCGTGGCTCACGTGGCAGAACGGCGCGCCGCCGTGGATCAGCCTCGCACTGGCGCTGACCTTCGGCGGCTATGGCCTGTTGCGCAAGACCGCGCAGCTCGGCGCGCTCGAAGGGCTCGCGCTCGAGACGGTGCTGCTGTTTCCCATCGCCATCGTCTATTTGTCAATTATCGGCATGGCCGGCGCGAGCCATTTCGGGTCTGCGTCGCTCGGAATCAAGCTGCTGCTGGTCGCCGCCGGGCCGATCACCGCGGTGCCGCTGCTGCTCTTCGCAGCGGCGGCGCGGCGCATTCAGCTGTCGATGCTCGGCCTGATTCAGTACGTCACGCCCACGCTCCAGCTGCTCACCGGCGTGCTCGTGTACGGCGAACCGTTCGGCTCGGTGCGCGCAATCGGCTACGCGGCGATCTGGGTCGCGCTCGCGCTCTATTCGTTCGAAGGGCTGCGCGCTACCCTCCTGGCGACGCGCCGGGCTCGTGAGACAGTCTGATACCGGAAACATAAAACACCCAAAATTGGAGACACCCGCGCATGACTAGCGCAGCCGCTTACCGTTTCGAAGTTGAATTCGCGCCGCGCATCGCTGCCGCGCTCGCGAGCCATTTCGGCTCTGCGATGCGCGTGGAGGTCGTGCCGGGCGAGGGGCGCGGGCATCCCACGCGCGTGCGTATTCAAGGTGTGCCGAGCGAGCTTCGGCATCCCTTTGCGTTTGCGTTGAATGTGTCGCTCACGTGGGACGTCGACGAGATCGAGCGCCTCATGGCGCCCGGCGGCGAGGCGCGCTTCGCGCATTATCTGGACGCGCTTGGGCGCAAGTTGGCTTCGTGGGAGACCGCGCGCCCGCTGGACTTCGCCTCGCGCACGCAAGGCGAGCCGGAAGTGCTGCTGGGCGGGCTCGATTTCGAAGGTTGATTTGGGCGGGCGCGGGTTGCGCGCCTGTTTCAGATCCCGCCCGCAAGCGCGATCGCATGAACGGCCTTCACGGCCATGCCTAGCGCCACGCAGCCCGCGAACACCGCGAACGACTGCTGCAGCCGCGCACCGCTCACGTGCCGCGCGAAGCCGCGTCCGCCCAGCATGCCGGCGAGCGCGCCCGCCGCGAATGGCAGGGCGTTGAGCCAGAGCATATGGCCACTGGCCGCCGATGCGGCCACGCCCGCCGTCGAGACCAGCGCGATCACCGCGAGCGAAGTGGCCACGATGCCCTGCATCGGAATATCCGACGCGCGCTTGAGCGCGGGCACGATCACGAAGCCGCCGCCCACGCCGAGCAGCCCCGAGAGAAAGCCGGCCGTCGCGCCCGAGAGCGCGAGCGCCCGCGCGCAGGGAGCGGTCCAGTCGAGCTTGCCGCGTTCGAGGTTCAGGCGGCACGGCAGGTCCGATGGGCAGGGTTCTGCGCCGCCGTGCAGGTCGTGCGCATCACCGTTTTCCTGACCGCGCTTTTGGCGGAACATGCGCCACGCCACGCGCGCCATCACCAGTGCGAACACGAGCGTGAGCGGCGCGTCGGGCACGCGGTGCGCGACCCACAGCCCCGCGGGCGAGATGACCGCGCCGGTGGCGGCCATCAGCGCGGCGGCCTTGTAACGCACCTTGCCTTCGCGCAGCGCGAGCAGGGCGCCGATGCCCGCCGCGAGCGCGACCGCGAAGAGCCCGATGGGCGCGGCTTGCGCGACGCCGAGCCCGAGGCCGAACACGAGCAGCGGCACGGCGACAATGGCTCCGCCTGCGCCCGTGAGCGCGAGAATAAGCCCGACGACCGAGCCGAGCGCGGCGCTCGCGAGGGTGGTGGGGTCCATGGGCGGTGGTCTCCTTGTCGACCAGAGTTGGCGCTTTAGCGCTTCAGTGTTGCGCCTCGGACGCCTGCGCCCCGGTGAACCACTCGCGGCCCTTGAGCATGCCGCTCCAGTAAAAGCGCGGCAGCACGGTGGCCTTGAGGAACCACATGAGGCGGCGCGGCCGCGTGGGTTCGAGCGCAAAGGTGGGCAGCAGCTTGCCGCCGTAGCCGAACTCGGCCAGCACGACCTTGCCTTTCTCGACTGTGAGCGGGCACGAGCCATAGCCGTCGTAGCGGTAGCGCGGCGGCTGGCCCGCGCGCACGGCGAGCAGGTTCTCCGCGACGATCACCGCCTGCTTGCGCGCCGCCGCCGCCGTCTTCGCGTTGGGCGCCGAGCATACGTCGCCGAGCGAGAACACGTTGAGCCAGCGCGGATGCTGGAGCGTGGCGTGATCGACTTCGCACCAGCCCGCCGCGTCGGCGAGCTCGCTGTCGCGGATGAAGTCGGGCGGCACCTGCGGCGGCACCACGTGGATCATGTCGAAGCGCTTTTCGATGCGCGTGACGTTGCCGTCGGCGTCCTTCGCTTCGAAGGTGGCGCGGCGCGCGGGCCCGTCGATGGCGACGAGATTCGACGAGAACGCGAGCTTCGCGTCGTAGCGCTTCACGTACTCCATGAGCGGCGGCACGAAGGTCGGCACGCCGAACAGCACCGCGCCGGCGAGATCGAATTCCACGTTCACCTTGCTGAGCACGCCGCTTCTGAGCCAGTGGTCGCAGGCCAGATACAGGGCCTTTTGCGGCGCGCCCGCGCATTTGATCGGCATGGCCGGCTGCGTGAAGAGCGCCGTGCCGTCGCGCATGTTCTGCACGAGCTCCCACGTGTAGGGCGCGAGATCGTAGCGGTAGTTCGAGGTGACGCCGTTCTGGCCGAGCGTCGCTTCGAGCCCGTCGATGCGCTCCCACGCGAGGCGCAACCCGGGCGCGACGATGAGCTGGCGGTAGGCCAGGGTCTCGCCGTTCGAGAGGCGCACGAGGTCCGCATGCGGCTCGACGCGCTCGGCCGCCGCGCGGATCCACGTCGCGCCGCGCGGGATCACGCTCGCCATCGGGCGGCGCGTTTTCTTCACGTCGAAGGCGCCGCCGCCGACGAGCGTCCATGCGGGCTGGTAGTCGTGGTGATCCTTGGGCTCGACGATCGCGATGCTCAAGCCCGGCTGGCGGCGCAGCAGGCTCGCGCACACGCTGATGCCCGCGGAGCCGCCGCCGATCACGACGACGTCCCAGCGCTTGCCCGTGCCGCCCGCCGCGGCGGCTTTGTCGCCGCTTTGCGCGGCGTTTTTGTCAGCGGCGTTATCCGAGTCCCATGTGGCGGCGGCCGGGTGGCCCGCCTCGACCGGCGCGGGAACGGGATGGGCTTGCGCGTTCGCCTGCGCGAACTGCCACAGATTGGTCGCGCGGTTGCCGGTGCGGCAGTACGCGAGCACGGGGGCCGGCATGTCGGCGAGCAGTTGCTCGAAGCGCGCGACTTCGTCGGGGCCGATCTTGCCGGGCGTGACGGGCAGATACGCGAATTGCAGGCCAAGCTGCTTCGCGGCTTCGCGGATCTGGGCCGAAGCCGGTTGCGTGGGGCCGCCTTCGCCATCGGGCCGGTTGCAGATGATCGAGCGGTAGCCCGCTGCGGCAATCTCGGCGAGGTCGGCGGGCGTGATCTGGTCGGCGCTGGCGAAGCGCGCGTCGTGTTGCACGATTTGCATGGACTCAAAAACTCCTGACTAGCTTGAAGATTGACGGCGCTGCGCGGCCACGCGCTCGAGCGCGGCGAAGAGCGCCATGCCCGCGAGCATCGCGGCCACGAAGAGCCACGCGCGCGGCTGGCCGCTCGCGGCGCTGACGAGCGCGGGGCCGGGGCAGAAGCCCACGAGGCCCCAGCCCGCGCCGAAGACGAGCGCGCCCGCGATCAAACGTGGATCGATGCGGCGTGCCGTGGGCAACTGCATGGGCGCGCCGAGCACGCTGGTGGAACGAGCGCGCGCGAGGCGAAAGCCGATGCCCGCGATGGCAATGGCGCCCGCCATCACGAAGGCGAGCGATGGATCCCAGCGCCCGGCCAGATCGAGAAAGGCTAGCACCTTGGCCGGGTTCGCCATGCCCGAAACGATCAAGCCGAGGCCGAAAAGCAGGCCGCTGGCGAAGGCGACGAAGTTGCGCGGGGTGTTGCCCATCTCAGCCTCCCACGAGGTGGCGCACCGCGAACACGGTGACGAAGCCGGCGGCCATGAAGGCGCCGGTGGCGGCGAGCGAGCGCAGCGAGCCGCGCGCGATGCCGCACACACCGTGGCCGCTCGTGCAGCCCGAAGCGTAGCGCGTGCCCAGGCCCACCAGCAGCCCGGCGACGACGAGCGTGGCGGGCGAGGCATCGATGGTGGGCGACAAGGCCGAGCTGCCGGCGCCGCAGACAAGCCGCCAGAGCCACGGCGCGGCGGCGAGGCCGGCGATGAACGCGAGACGCCAGGCGCGCCCCCCGAGTTCCGCGCGCGCGCCTTGCAGCAGCGTGCCGACGATGCCGCTGATGCCCGCGACGCGCCCGTTGCCGAGCACGAGGAGCGCGGCGGCCGCGCCGATCATGAGGCCGCCGGCGAGGGAGGCGAACGGCGTGAAGTGGGCGAGGTCGAGGCTCATGCCGAAGGCTCTGCCGGCGAGTCCGAACGTACCGCAGTTGCCTTCAGCCGCCCGCAGTAAAGGCTGGAAAGCGTCTGCATGACCTGGATGACCTCGTGACTCGCGAGGCGATAGTAGATGTACTTGCCTTCGCGGCGCGTCTCGACGAGGCCCTCCTCGCGCAGCACGCCGAGATGCTGCGAGAGGCTCGGCTGATGCACGCCGACCAGCGCTTCGAGCTCGCCCACGTTGCGCTCGCCTTCGGTGAGCTGGCACAAGAGCAGCAGGCGGTCTTCGTGCGCGAGCGCCTTGAGCAGCGCACAGCACTTCTCGGCGGATTCGCGCAGCGCCTCGCGCGCTTCAGAGGTGAGTGATGGGTTCATGTATGTAGGCGTCCGACGCGCAATGGAGCGATGAGCACAGAGGTTGACGTGCACCAACCGACAGTTCATTGACAAACATTATATCAATTAATAATATGTCGTTCAATAAATCGTAGGCCAGGAGTTTCCGATGTCCGAGTCCGCCCCCGTCGCGGTTACACCCGCTACCCCCGCCACGCTCGTCGAGCCGCTCTTCGACCCGGTCACGTCCACCGTCACCTACGTGGTGCATTCGGGGCGCGGTTCGGCGTGCGCCATCGTCGATCCGGTGCTCGACTACGACCCGAAGTCGGGGCGCACGTCCACGGAATCGGCCGACCGCGTGGCCGCGTTCGTGCGCGAGCACGCGCTTTCGACGCAATGGCTGCTGGAGACGCATGCGCACGCCGACCATCTTTCGGCAGCGCCGTACCTGAAGCAGCAACTGGGCGGCAAGATCTCGATTGGCGAGCACATTCGCCACGTGCAGGGCGTGTTCCGCGCGGTCTTCAACCTGGGCGCGACAGTGACCGCCGACGGCAGCGAATTCGACCACCTCTTCAAGGACGAGGAGCGCTTCGAAGTCGGCCCGCTCGCGGCGCGCGCGATGCACGTGCCGGGGCACACGCCGGCGGACCTCGCGTATCAGATCGGCGACGCGGTGTTTGTGGGCGACACGCTGTTCATGCCCGACGTGGGCTCGGCGCGCTGCGACTTTCCGGGCGGCGACGCGCACACGCTGTACCGCTCGGTGCGCAAACTGCTGGATCTGCCGGGCGAGACGCGCCTCTTCATGTGCCACGACTACCCGCCCGAGTCGCGCGGCCCGTGCTTCGAGACCACCGTGGGCGACCAGCGCCGCGCCAACATCCACCTGAACGACGGCGTGACCGAGGAAGCCTTCGTGCAGATGCGCACCGCGCGCGACCGCACGCTTGCCATGCCCAACCTGATCCTGCCGTCGATCCAGGTGAACATCCGCGCAGGGCGCATGCCCGAGCCCGAAGACAATGGCGTGCGCTATCTCAAGATTCCGTTGAACGCGCTCTGAAAAGAAGGGAAATGTGGGCAGGAAGCCGCTGCGCATGGCGCGCCGATCGCGCGCGCTTCGCAAGTCAGCCTGCGTCGTGTTTGACCGGGACGTTGCGCGGCGCTTCTTCGTCGGCGCTCACGCGCGTGCGGTTCAAGCCGGCGTTTGCGGATCGGCGCAGCGATATAGCCGGTACCGACTGCAGCAGCCGGCGTGCGCGCGCGTGCAGCGGCTTGTCGACGAGCACGTAGAGTGCGCCGCCTACCGCAGTCGCCATGACGATGATGACCACCACGCCAAGCGGCGCAGTGGCCTCGAAGCCTGGAATCGCTTTGGGCAGCAGCTTGCGCGCGGCCTCGACGCAGTATGGATGGCTCAGATAGACGGCATAGCTGGCGTTGCCGACGAAGATCGCTGCGCGCGTCGACAGGCCCGAGCCCATTGCCGATTCGAGACTCAGGCTGCAGGCGACCATCAGGCAAGCCGGAATGCCGTAATACAGCAGCATGTAGTGCGAAACGCCGTGCCAGTTCACGTACGCCATCCATACAAAGGCAGCGACCGATATGCCGATGGCCAGCACGGGTTGGTTCGGCAGACCGAATTTCCAGAGCCGGTAGATCACGAAGCCGAGCGGGAATTCGAATATGCGTGGATCCGAATAAAATTCGGCAATCGCACTGTGCGTACGCCATGCCGTTGACGCGCAAAAAATCGCGAAGATCAGCGCGGCCACGAACGGCAGCCGGTGACGGCGCGTCAGCATCAGCGAAATGACCGTCACCGCGTAGAACAGCATTTCGTAGTTCAACGTCCAGCCGACGAACAGCATCGGAAAGATTGCGCCGCTTTCCTTGCGATAGGGAATGAAAAGCAGCGACTTCAGCAGGCTTTCGAAGTTGGCCGTCGTCGAATTGAACAGGGAAGGCGCGATGAGGGCGCTGCCGAATACGGCAAACGTCAGCAGCCAGTAGAGCGGGACGATGCGGGCAATGCGGTCCGTGAGGAAGCGCCGCGTCGTCATCTTGGGGCTGTCCAGCACGAGCGCGATGACGAAACCGCTAATCACGAAAAAAATATCTACGCCGAATTCGCCGAACGTGTGCCCGGTCGGCGCCATGATGTGAAAGTAGATGACCGTGGTGGCGGCAATCGCGCGCAGCACGGAGATGGACTCCAGCTTTTTCATGTTTGGATGCGGTCTGCGTGTTCGTGGCTATTCTGACATTTCGGGGCAGCCGCAAAGGCGCGGTTTTGTGCGTGACCGTACGCAATCCGGTAATTGGCGGGATGCAGGCGTACGCTGCGCGTTGCGGCGTCGGCGCTGCTCGCTTCTTGTCCGAAATTCGAAAGCATCTGTCTACTCGACTGCATGCCGGCAATCTAGACGCCGTTTCATGCATGATCCACGCGGAGTCACCCCATGAAAGCCATCCAGTTCAAGACCTTTGGTACGCCCGACGTGCTCGCGCTCGTCGATCTGCCCACGCCTGCGCCCGCGCCCGGCAGCGCGCTCGTGCGGGTGAAGAGCGCGTCGGTCAATCCGAGCGACGTGAAGAACGTCTCAGGCCATTTCGATCACACCGTGCCGCCGCGCGTGCCGGGGCGCGATTTCAGCGGCGTGGTGACGGCGGGCCCGAACGACTGGATCGGCGCCGAAGTCTGGGGCACGGGCGGCGATATCGGCTTCACGCGTGACGGCACGCATGCCGAGTTCATCGAGATTCCGGTCGAGGCGCTCGTGCGCAAGCCCGCGTCGCTCACGCATGCGCAGGCCGCGTCGATCGGCGTGAATTTCGTGGTGGGGTGGCTCGGCACGGTCGATTACGCGCAACTGGCCGAGGGCGAGACGATCGCCGTGATCGGCGTGTCGGGCGGCGTGGGCGGGGCGGTCACGCAGATCGCGAAGGCGCGCGGCGCGCGCGTGATAGGCATTGGGCGCGAGGCGCCGGCTGCGGAGTCGCCCGCGGCGCGCTTGATCGACGTCTTCGTGCCGATGGACGCCGACACGGCGCAGCGCGTGCGCGAGTTGACCGGTGGCGCGGGCGCGGATGTGGTGTACGACGCCGTGGGCGGCGTCGCGTTCGAGCTGGCGCTTGGGCTGGCGAGGCATCGCGGCCGGGTGGTCGAGATCAGCGCCACGGGCAAGCGGCGCGTCGAATTCGACCTGATCGACTTCTATCACAACGAGACGCAGCTGCTGGGCGCCGACAGCGCCAAGCTGGGCGTCGCCGAGGCCGCGCCGATCATGCGCGCGCTCGCCGAGGCCTTCGACGCGGGGCGCTTCGTCGCGCCGGTCGTAGCCGCGCACTATCCGCTCGAACGCGCGCGCGAAGCGTATGAGGCGGTTGCGGCGGGCACGCAGGGGCGCGTCGTGATCGATATCGGCTGATGCGCTTCAGACCTGCGCCCGCACGAGGCGCTCCGGAAAATGCGTGCGCAGCGCGCGCACGTCGAGCAGCACGAGGTCCTTGTCGAGCTCGAGCGTGACGAGGCTGCGCGTTTGGGCATCGAGCGCTTTGCGCAGCGCGCCGAGGAACGCCGGCGGCGCGGCCAGCACGAGCGTGCCGTAGCGGCCCGCGTGGCGCGCCTGGCCCAGCGTGGTCGCGACCTGTGCGGCGAACAGGCTGGTCTCGCGTTCATGGTGCGTGGTGTCGGGATCGCTCTGCTGGCGGCCGGCGGAGGAGCGCTCGGTGCGCCCCGAGCGGTCGGTTACGAGGCTCTGCTCGCGCACGCGGCTTTCCGGATGGAGCAGGGTTTCGATTTCCTCGATGGCGCCCAGCGGGCTTTCCGTCGCGAAGATACGTGCGGTCACGCGGTTGGCGACGACGACCCAGATCATGTTCGACATGCTTGTCTCCCTGCCGGTGCCTCGGCGCAACAGACGGCCGAAGCGGTGAGTGGACTCGCGCGGCGCGGCGCGGCGCGAGTTTCAAGGGTAGCGCGTTCGCGGTTTGCGGTGGCGCGACATGGCCGAGTGCCGCGTCGGATTCGCCCCGATCCGCAGCACGTCCGCGTCTTTCCGGATTTCGGGAGGATGATTCCAGCAGATGCCGGATTCTGTTTCCCTGCGGAAGGATCTATCTTGCAGGCTCCAGAGTACGCAGCGAAGGAGCCGCAGATGAATACGTCCGCAATCCGCTATTCGAGCGACATCGCGTTTACGCCCACCGTGAAGGCCATGCAGACACAGCTCGGCTCGCGCGACCTCTATGCTCGCATGGAAACGCAGCGCGGCTTTGGCACCGACCTCACGGCGGACGTGAGCGCGTTCATCGAGGCGCAGCGCAGCGTGTTCCTCGCCACCGCGAACGCCGACGGCCAACCGTACATCCAGCATCGCGGCGGCCCAGCGGGTTTCTTGCGGGTGCTTGACGCGCGCACGATCGCGTTTGCGGACTTCATCGGCAATCAGCAATACATCACGCTCGGTAATTTGACGGACAACCCGAAGGCGTATCTGTTCCTGATCGATTACGCGCGGCGCAGGCGTATCAAGATCTGGGGCGAGGCGCGTGTCGAGGAGGATGCGGCGCTGGTCCAGCGGCTCATGCCGGCGGGCTACAAGGCGCGCGCCGAGCGGGCGATCCGCTTCACGGTGACGGCATGGGACAGCAATTGCCCACAGCATATTCCGCAGCGCTTCGAGGCACCGGACGTGAAGGCGGCGCTCGACGAGCGCGATGAACGGATCCGCGAGATGGAGACGGCAGCGCAGCGGCGCGAGGCGCGCGTGCGGGAACTGGAAGCGGAGGTGGCGCGGCTGCGGGAGTTCGCGCGCGGCTGAGGGTCAAACTGAGGGTCAAACGCGCTGCAAAAGAAGCAGCGAAACGAGGCAGTAAAGCGACCGGAACCGGCGCGCACATCGCTTAAGCGTTGTATGCGGCCGGTTCCGGCGTTCCAGCAGGCTTACTTGGCTTTTTCAGCCGAATTCGTGATGGCGTTGCCGCCCTTCGAAAGATCCTGACCGAAGCCGGCCATCGTGTTGCATGCGGCCAGCGTGACCGTGAAGAGAGCGAGAGCAATCGCGAGATAACGGCGCATTTTGGTTTTCCTTATGTTTACGGCGACGAATGTTCGGGCGCCCGCAGGGCCGGCCCGGCGGGGCCTGCGCGGCGCGTGGCGGAATTGTACGTGCGATCCGTGGACGCATGCGTAAGCACATGTTTCCCCGATATTTGTCCCTATTTGCTCAGATCCGCCGCTGATGCTTGCGCACCACGAGCCACTTCGGCGAGCGAAACCTCACGATGCTCACATAGAGCCAGACGTAAGTGAGCGCAAACACCACCACGAAGCAGAACAGGTGCAGCGTGTGACGCCAGAACAGCGTGGCCGGAATCACGGCCACGAGGCACAGCAGCCACAGGTAAGGCGAGGTGAGCGAGTTGCGGCGCGTGAGCTCGCGCGCGGTGCGCGCGCCGACGGCCCAACGCATCAGCCGCTTGTAGACCAGCATGTGCAGGTGCACGCCATCGGGAATGCCCGGCGACATGCCGCGCACGAACTTCTTCCGGTAGATCGAGAAGCAGGTTTCGAAGATCGGGTACATGAAGAGCAGCACCGGATACCACGCCGAGACGTCGCGGTTGCGCATCACGAGCAGGATTGCCAGCTCGCCGAGCATGAAGCCGATGAAGTACGCGCCGCCGTCGCCGAGAAAGATCAGGCCTGCCGGGAAGTTCCAGATGAAGAAGCCCAGCACCGCGCCCATCATGATGAACGAGGCCGAGAGCACGACCGCGTCGTGCACCTGGAACGCCACGTAGGCGAGCGAGGCGAACATCATGAACGCGACCATCGAGGCGAGGCCGTTGAAGCCGTCGATGATGTTGATCGCGTTGGCGAGCGCCGCCACGGCCAGCACGGTGACGACGCACGAGATCGCGGCATACGAGAGCAGGAAGTCGAGCGGCGGCACGCTGATGCGCGTGACCGCGATGTCGAGCAGGAAGTACGCGAGCGCGGCGGCGGCCATCGTGCAGATGAGGCGCGCGAGCGGCGAGACTTTCTTGGTGAGGTCCTCGACGAGCCCCGAGGCGAACGCGGGCAGCCCGCACGCGACGATGCCGAGGATGCCGCCCGACACGGCCGGATACGTGAAATGCAACTGCACCGCCGCGACCACGAGTCCGACGAGAATGCCGGCGCCGCCGATGCGCGGAACGGGGCGCGCGTGGAATTTCTGCACGCCCGCGAGGTCGGAGTCGACGGAGAATTTTTCATGCAGATGCGCGTAACGCACGATCAGCAGCGTGACTAGCAGCGAGACAAGAAAGCCGAGTGCGAAACTAAGCATGAAAGGTGAACGCAGGGCAGGAAGACGGAATCCACGATTATACAAAGGCGGCGTGGCGCGCCTGATGCGCGGCTTGTGCCGAAGTCATGCGGGCATGCAGCTTCGACACCCGGCGCGCAGCTTCGGTGCCGGGCACACACCCTTGTGCCATGATGGCCGGACCTTCTTTTGCCGGAATCCGCCATGCCCCATTCCGCCTGGGTTCGCGAAGCGATCCGCAAGATCGACGCGGACTTTAACCGCTCCGCCGACACCCATCTCGTGCCGCTCGACCTGCCGGGCTACCCCGATCTGCGCTTCTATTTGAAGGACGAGTCGAGCCATCCCACCGGCAGCCTCAAGCACCGGCTCGCTCGCTCGCTGTTTCTTTACGCGCTGTGCAACGGCTGGCTCTACGAGAAGAGCACCGTGGTGGAAGCATCGAGCGGCTCGACCGCGATTTCCGAAGCCTACTTCGCGCGCCTGCTCGGGCTGCCGTTCGTCGCGGTGATCCCGGCCAGCACCTCGCGCCAGAAAATCGAGGAGATCGAGTTTTACGGCGGGCGCTGCCATCTTGTAAACACGTCCGCGGAGATCTACGACGAGTCGCACCGCATCGCGCAGGCGCTGGGCGGCCACTACATGGACCAGTTCACCTACGCCGAGCGCGCGACCGACTGGCGCGCCAATAACAACATCGCCGAATCGATTTTCCGGCAGATGACGGCCGAGGAACATCCCGTGCCGGCGTGGCTCGTGTCGAGCGGCGGCACCGGCGGCACGATCGCCACGCTCGGGCGCTACGTGCGCTACACGCGGCACCTGACGCGCGTGCTCTGCGCCGACCCGGAGAATTCCGTATTTTTCGACTATTTCCGCAGCGTGCTGGCGGGCCGGCCCGAAGCGGGGCTCACGCACGACACTGGCTCGCGCGTGGAAGGCATCGGCCGCCCGCGTGTGGAGCGCTCGTTTATTCCCACCTGCATCGACGCCATGGTGAAGGTGCCTGACGCGCTGTCCTTCGCGGCCATGCGCTATCTGGCGGGGCGGCTCGGCAAGCGCGTGGGTGGTTCGACGGGAACGAACTTCGTCGGCGTGCTGTGGCTGGCCGAGCGCATGAAGGCGCGCGGCGAGTCGGGCTCGATCGTGAGCTTGCTGTGCGACAGCGGCGAGCGCTACCTGTCGACCTATTACGACGACGCGTGGTTCGCGGCGCAAGGTATCGATCTTGCGAGCGCCGAGGCGTGGATCGCGCGGGCTGTGAATGGGGAGCCCGTGTTCGCCATGAGCGGCGCGGGCGGGGTGCAGTTCGCCGGGCTGTAAGGCGAGCGGCGCACGCCGAACGTGAAGGCGGATTTCAAATGGCGCATGTTTCTCTACGCCGCGTGCCCAGGCGTGTACCGGCCGTTTTTTTCGCTGCGTTAGAACTGCAGCATTAGTGGCTCACGCGCCCGGCGTGCCCGCGAGCGTGACTTCGAGCAGCACGACGTGATCGGGCACCTCCACCGCGAGCCGTTGCAAATCGGCGTGCGTGGCGAGCGGCGTGGCTGAAACGGTCGGATCGTAGAGCGCGACGCGGCCTGCCTTCGCGCCGAAGTCGACTTGCACACTCACGGGCGGCGCGTTCAGCGGCTTGCCCGTTGCCCGGTCCCAGAACGGTGCTTCGTTCCAGAGCGCGATGAAGTAGCGCCCATCGCTGCGCGTGAGCAGCAGACTGCGCGCCGATTGCGGCATACCGCTCAATACGCAGGATGACGAAGCATTCGGCGAATTCGCATTAGCCGCGCCTTCAGTGGCATTCGCGCGCAGGATCGCGGTGAGATTGCGGATCGCGCTGGCCGAGGGCTTCGGCGTATGGTCGTAGCGGAACAGGCCGTAGTGCATCTCGTTGTTCTTATGCTGCGGATCGGGTTTTTCGTCGAGCAGTTCGTAGAGGTAAGTGCGCGTGACGCCCAGGCTCGCCGCATCGAACAGGCCGTTGAGCACGCCTTTCGCCTGGGTCGCTTCATCGACGCCGAGGCTGTTCCAGCCCGCCTGCGGGCTCGAAAAATAGCCGAATTCCGTGAGCACGATAGGCAGTTGATACTTGCGCACGCTGTTGATGGCCCACGGCAGCCAGAGCGCGCCGTTGGCGTTGTACGCGGGTTGATCGCCGTTTTGCGGATAGACGTGATGATTGGCGAAGTCCGCGGCGTTCGCGCGCGTGTCGACCTTCGCGATGCCGTAGCCGGTCATGTCGTAGACCGGCACGCCCTTGAGCTGCGCGCTGCCGTGCACGTGCGCGTAGATCGCCCGTTGCGCGGCGAGGCCGGCGGCGTCGCCCTTGAGGCCGTTGTAGGTTATCGGGAAATTGTCGATCTCGTTGGGGCCTTCCACGGCGGCGATGCTGTCGGGCGCGAGCGCGGCGAAGCGGTCGAGCTGGCGCAGCGAGTTGTCGATATCGCCGAGTATCACGAAGTTGAACTTCGCGCCGTGCTGCGCGAGCCAGAGGTAGCTCGACAGCGGAATCGACTCGGCCGGCGCGCCTTCGCGCACGTGGTGCACGCCGGCCCATGCGAGATCGTCGCTGACCTTGCGCACGTCGGCGTAGGCGCCATCCGTGAAGTTGATGTGGATGGTCACGCCGATGGAGTCGAGCAGGGCGTCGGCGCTGATGGCGCGCGTCTGCTGCGCGGCGAGCGCGGCGGTGAACGGCGGCGCGCTCAGCGTGGTGAATAGCGTGATGACCAGCGCAAAGCCGATCGTCACGATGAAGCGCGTCGCGCAGGCCGCTGCTTGCATGGCGAGGCCTCGCATGCTCACTGGCCTTGCGCCCAGCGCCGCGTATGGCTGCGCATCGACGCGAACAGGCCCAGCACGCGCGCGCACGCTTGCGGCTCGGCACGCGCGGCCCACACCAGCGCCACGAGGGTCATGCCGATCCAGCAGCCGATGCTCGGCCACGTGAGCGGCGCGAACAGCAGTGTCGCTACGTACGCCGCCGCGATGATCAGCGCGGGCACCAACAGCATGCGCGCCGGGCGTGCGCTCAGGTGCGCGGCGCGCAATAGCAGCACGCCGTCGAGCAGGCAGCGCGCGCTCCACGCGAGCGCCGCGCCGAGCACGCCGAAGGTGTGCAGCGCCCACCACAGCAGCACGAAGAACGGCACCATTTCGTAGACCTGAAAACGCGCGACGATGCCGGGCCGGCCGGTTGCCTGCAGATGGCAGCCCACGAGGTTCGCGAGCGAATTGATCCAGATGCCGACGAGAATCGTCTCGCCCACCGACATGGCGTGAGAGGCGAACTCCGCGCCCACCCACAGCGACAGGAACGGATGCATGAGGAACATGCCGAACACGACCATCGGCGTGAGCGCGGCGGCGAGTCCGCGTATCGCGCTGGCCGACAACTCGGCGGCGCCGGCGGCGTCGAGTGCGGAGAGCCGTGGAAACAGCGTGCGCGAGATGACGATCGGAATGACCCGCACGCGCCCGGCTAGATTGAACGGCACCTGATACCAGGTGACCGCCTGGGGCCCGAGCGCGTTGCCAATCATCATGCGGTCGGCGGTTTCGAGCAGCGGCTGCGCGAGGCTCGTCACGCTGATCCACGCGCCGTACGAGAACAGCTTGCCGACCCAGACGCGGCGCGGGCCGCCCGCGAAGCGCAGCGGAAACACGCGCCACACGACGACGACGTTGAGCAGCAGCGCGGTGACGCCGGCCACCAGCGTGCCGTACACGAGATAGCGCAGGTTCGGCCCGAACAGCAGCGCCATGACGAGCGGAATGGTCTGATACATCAGCGTGACCGGCAACTGCACCGCGTTGAGCGTGCCGAAGCGCTCGCGCCCGATCATCGCGCCGTTGAACACGCTGATGAGATTCGAGAGCGGCACGAGGCAGGCCACGCAGGGCAGCGCGGGCAAGAGTTCGGCGCGCAGGTCCTGCCCCATGTCGAAATAGCCGATCAGCGCGTGCATGAGTGCGAAGAGCGCGACGCCGCCGGCGAGCCCCAGCGCCGCGTTCAGGATCAGCGCGGTCCACAGCACCGATTCGCGTTCGGCGGGCGTGGCGTCGGAGAGTTGCGCGATGCGGTTCGAGGTGGCCGAGGACAGCCCCAGATCGAGAAAGCCGAAATAGCCCTGCACCATCCAGACGATCGCCAGCACGCCGTAGCGCGCCGCGCCGATTTGCTGGAGATAAATGGGCGTTGTCACGAGCGCGACGAACATCGGCAGAACGCTGCCGCCGAAGTTCAGCGCGGCGCTGCGCTTGAGGCTCGGCTTTTCTCTCGGCGGGGGACTGGGCTTGTCGGTCATGGTGTGGTCGGATTGCAGGCGGAGGCGTACGTGCGCGTACAGGCACCTCCTCGCGCTTCGGTCGATAAGCGCGTGCCGCTCATTCTGGACGAGACATGCATGCGCGTTTGTGCGTCGGCGCACGGAGCCGCGAGGCGCAAAAAATTAAATTTGCCTTACATCATTCCATTGCGCGCCATGCCATGGCGCCGCATGCATTGCTGAGTTTGCCCGGGAGCGGGCCGCCGGCCACGCCATTGAGGGAGGAAGCATTCCATGGTTCCTGTCGTTTTTGAAGGCGCTTTCGGCTGGCTGCATCCGGCCGGGGGCAGCACGGGCGTCGTGCTGTGCAATCCGTTTGGCTATGACGCGCTGTGCACGCACCGCGGCTGGCGCAAGCTGGCCGAGCGGCTCGCGGCGGCGGGCATGCCGGTGCTGCGCTTCGACTACCCGGGCACCGGCGACGCCGAAGGCATGGAGGACGACCCGGGCCGCGTGGAGGCATGGCTCGCCAGCGTGGCCGCCGCCGTGAAGCATCTGCGGGCATGGACTGGTGTGACGCGCGTGGCGCTCGTGGGCTTGCGCCTGGGGGCCACGCTCGCGGCGTTGAGCGCAGAGCGGATGCTCGGTGTGAGCGAGCCCGGCGTGGACTCGCCCGGCGTGGACTCGCTGGTACTGCTCGCGCCACCCGTCACCGGCCGCCGCTATATCCGCGAGTTGCGCGCGCACCGGCAGGGTTGGCTGAGCACGTCGGCGGGCATGGGCGCGGCGCCCATCGCCGACGATGCTGGCTACGTGGAAGCCTTCGGCTTCGGCCTGCACGGCGAGGACATCGCCACGCTCTCGGCCATCGATCTGATGCGCGACACGCGCGCGCCCGCGCGGCGCGTGCTGCTGCTCGACTCGAGCGGCACGAACCTCGCTGCCACACTTGCCGCGCATTACACGCAGCACGGTGTGCAGGTCGAACAGGGCGGTTTTGAGGAATCCGACCGTTTCATGCTGGAAGCGCTCTATAGCGAGGAACCTGTCGACGCGTTCACGCGCGTGAGCGCCTGGCTTGCCGAGGACGCGCAACGCGCCGCCGCCGATCAGTCCGCGAATCTCGCGAATCTCGTGGATCTCGCGCCGGTCGAGCCACAGCCGCATCTGCGGCTCGCGCGCCACCGCGCGACCGAGCGGCCCGTGCGCTTTGGCCATTGCTTCGGCATTCACTGCGAACCCGACACCCCCCGGCCCGATGCGCCTGCCGTGCTGTTCATCAACACGGGCGCGGCGCATCACATCGGCGATGGTCGCATTGCGGTGCTGCTGGCGCGGCGGCTCGCGGAGCAGGGCGTGGCCTCGCTGCGCATGGACGTCGGCGGCCTTGGCGACGCGCAGCCGTCGGCGCCCGAGGTGACGCTCGACTGGCTCTATTCCACCGCGCTGCGCGATGACGCGGCCAGCGGCGCGGACTGGCTCGTCGCGCGTGGCCATGCGCGCGTGGCAGCCTTCGGTGTGTGCGGCGGCGCATTCGTGAGCCTGCACGTGTGCGCGCTGCATCCGAACGTGGTGGCCGCGTATGGCGTGAATCTGCAGAAGTTTACGTGGGACGGCGCGGGGCGCTCGCCGGGCGAGCAGCGCGTGGTCTCGTCGAAGACTTATCTGCACGCCGCGTTCAGCGCCGACAAGTGGAAGCGCGCGCTGCGCGGCCAGACCGACAGCAATCCGCTGCGCATCGCCACCGTGCTCGCGAAGCGCATCCTGCGTCGCGCGGTGTTCGCCTTCGCGCATGCGATCGAGCGCAAGACGGGACGGCCCGTTGCCGCCAACGAGGCGCGCACGCTGCTGGGTGACATCGATGCTAAGCAGGTGCGGTTGCGCCTCGTGTACGGCGAATTCGACAGCGGCCTCGAAGAGGCGCGCTTGCAGCTTGGTGCGTCGTTCGCCGCGTTGCGCGCCGTGGCGAACGTGCGCGCGATGACACTGCCGCGTCTCGACCACGCGCTATTCACGCGCGAGTCGCGCAATGCCGTGATGGACGATGTCGAAGGGTGGCTGCGTGCGGAGTTGATGCGCGAAAGCGCGCACGCCGCCGCGGGCGTGAGCGATGGCGCCGCGCTTGCCGCAGCGGGGGGCGCGGTATCGGGCGCGGCGGCTTGAATTCGCTCGTCCGTGCGCGGCCTGCTATGCAACCGTTGCGTTCAGGTGATGGCTCAAGTCGCCCGTCATGTCCATCAGCGAGTAGTCGCGAAACGAAAAGCGCCACACGCCTTCGACGCGCTCGAACTCGTCACGATAACGCCCGGCCGCAATGGGCTGCAGCGCAAAGCCATCGGTCGCCTGCAAGACCGTGTAGTACGAGCGGGCCGTTGCGCGGTGCGCCTGCTCGTCTATTTCGATGATCGGATTGGTGACGATGTGTTTGGTCCGTGGCGTGCCGCAGGGATAGCGCTTAACGAGGCCATGCAACAGCCGCAGGAAGTCTTGCGCGCCAAGCAGATCGCTTTCGTCGCGTATCTTCAGGCGCGCGTGCTGGAACAGCGCGGCCGCGCCATCCCAGTCGCCGCTGTCCATGCATTCGGCGTATCGGTACAGCAGGTTGCTGATTTGCAGCGCGCTATCGCTCATGTCCGCGTCCATCGGCTAAAGGGGATGGCAAGAACATAGACCGGCAGGCTGCGTGCTGACTTCCTCCGAGTGGACTAGGTTCGGCGTCAGCGATAAAACACGGGCGCCGTTGCGTTGATCGCGCGAACCTCGCCATCGGGCGCAACATCAGGTGCGCCTGCTTCGAGCGGCACCAGATCGATCGCAACAGGCCGGTTCGGCGGCAGATGAAACCAGTCGCGCCGCGCGCGGTAATGCGCGTCGGCAATATGCACGCAGCGCGCGAAGCGTTGCGCTTCGATCACGAGCTGCCAGCCGCTTTCGATGCGTTGCGGCGTTACGGCGATGCCCAGGTCGTGCCGCTCATGCGCGCGCCGCTCGGGCAAATGAAACGCTTCCGAAACAATCGCGCCGCTCGCCGGGTCGCGCAGCGTGGCGATCGTCACGTCGTGCGCGCGCGGCCCGAAACGGTACGCGTGCGTGAGGTCGAAGAAGCGTCCGAGCAAATCGGCGGCGCTCACGCGCTGCACGCTGCGCGGTGCGAGTTCGACCGTGCGCGAGCCCCGCGCGACTGTCACCGCGCCGTCGCGCAGGCAGACGAGTTCCAACTGCGGCGCGAGCGCGTGCGCACCGTCGTTGACGAGGTGGATGTCGAGGCCGTTGAGCCCCTCGTCGGTAATCACGGCCTGCACCGGCTGGAGTACCTGCGCGAGCCCATGCCACGCGCTCTTGGGCCGGCCGAGCGCGTCGATCGTCCCCCAGCCCGCGCCCGCGCGCAGGTCCTGCAATTGCCACACGAGCCCGCCGCCGCACGATGAGCCGGCGCGGCGCCATTCGGCGAACACGTCGATCATCAACTCGGCCACCACGGCGCGCGAGAGGTCCAGATAGCGTTGCGGGTCTTCGTAGCGCACCTGCGAGGGCTCGATGCCAAAGAGCGCGCGCACGTAGTGGTCGCGCACGTCGTCGAAATCCCAGCCCGAGCCGGGGTCGCGCGGCACGGCCGCCTTCCAGCGCGGGTCATGCGCGTGGATCGTGCCGAGCGCGTCGTGCAGGGTGGCGTCGTCGGGCACGTTCGCGAATGCAAGGCACTCCGAAGCAAATCGCACTTGCGAGCGGCGCACGTCGTCGAGCGGGCGCTGATAGGCGCTCACGCCGTAGTAGTGCGTGACGCCCGTGCGCGTCGAGAACGGCCAGGTGCCGCCCGAGGGCGAGTTGCTCACATAGGGCACGTCGGGCCGCTCGCGCGCGACGATGGCGGGCAGTTGCTGCGTGAACAGCGCCTGCTCGCGCATCTCGGGCGGCAGGCCGAACATCGCGCCTTGCTGGTCGGCCTCGCTGCCGCCGCAGAGCACGGCAAGCGCAGCGAAGCGGCGCGTACGCGCGAGAAACTGCGTGGCCTCGGTCTCGACGGCGGTCGTGAAGGCCGCGTCGGTCGGGTAGTCGAAATTGGCGAACGCGAAGTCTTGCCAGACGAGGATGCCGTGCGTGTCCGCGAGCCGGTAGAACGCGTCCGATTCGTAGACCATCGTGCCGCCCACGCGGATCATGTTCATGCCCGCCTCGCGCACGAGCGCGAAGGTGTGTTCGAGCTGTTCCTGCGTGCCCGTGAGCGTTGCGAGGTCGGCGCTGGTCCAGCACGCGCCGCGGCAGAACACCGGCACGCCGTTGATGCGCAGCGCGAAGCCCGCGTCATCGGGGCCACGTTCCACTTCGATGGTGCGAAAGCCCACTTCGCCCAGCCCGATGTCATGAAGCACTGCGTCTCGCGTCAATTGCAGCGTGATCGCGTGGCGGGTGGGCGCGCCGTGCGTATGCGGCCACCAGCGTTCGGCGCCAGGCACGCGCAGCGTACCGCTCAGCGTGTGCGCGTCGCGCCAGGCGAGCGCGGCTTGGGCCTGTGCGCAATGGAGCTTCGCGGCGGGCGCGTCGTCGTGAGCGTGCACGAAGCGCACGGCGACCTGCACGATGCCGTCGTCGCCTTGCATCGATGTCGAAAGGTCGACGCTGTGCAGCGCGTCGGGCGCATCGGCGAGCAGTTCGATGGGCCGCCATGGGCCCACGGCCGGCAGCGAGGGGCACCAGCCCGGCATGCGCCCGAGCAGCGTCGTGCGCACGTTGCGCAACGTGGCGGGCGTGACGAGGCGCGGACGCCAGCGCGCACGCGTGCGCCGCGCGGCGAGCGCGGCGTCGAGCGTGCGAAAGCACAGCGCGAGCGTGGCCGTGCCGCGCAGTTCGAATTCCACGTCGTGCGCGACGAACATCGAGTCGGAGGTGAGCAGCAGGCGCTCGTCGAGCCAGACCTCGGCGATCGAGGCGAGGCCGTGCAGGCGCAAACGGCGCATGCCGTGGCCCGTGAGCGTGAGCCGATACCAGTGATCGCGCGCGGAGTAGGGGGCGGGGTGTGCCGCATCGAGCTTGCCCGCCGCGCGCAGCGCCGAGGCGATCGTGCCCGGCACCGCGGCGTCGAGCCAGTCTTCGGCGCGCGTGGCCGCATCGAGCGCGGCGGGCGATGCGCACGCGCCAGGCGGCGTAGAGACGCATCGCCATCCCGTGTTCAGCGGTGTCGGCCAGAGGTCGTCGTGCGCAGGCGCATCGGCGCAACGCGGCGCGAGCGCGCCTTGATTCGGCCCGCTCGCGCCTGGTTCGTCGATATCGTTCGGCAGATTACGCACGCGTTTCCCCCGGGCTTCTGTCGCCCTTGTTCCCGCTTTTTGCCGTCACTTCAAGCCATCAGCGCGGCAAGCGGTTCGAGCGTGTTTTCGTAGCCCGCTTCGAGCACGTCGAAGCAGTCGTCGCAGGTGTCGCGGCGATTGCGCGCCATCGCGCGCACGAGCCGGAACTGCATCACCATGGCTTCCGAGGCCACTTTTTGCGCCGATGCCGCGATCGTTTCCGGAACCGCCACGCCCTGCGCGTTCAGCCACAGCAGATACTTCGAGAGAAATTCGAAGTTCGCGCCCAACTGACGCATCAGGTTGAACGAGTACGGATGAAAGAAACGCTCGCCGCGTTCGAGCAGCATGTCGAGCTGCGCCGGAAACGCCGCGCGCCATTCGGTCACCGGATTGCGCCGTGGCCGCCGCGCGAGATGCCCGCGCAGCAAGTGCGCCGAACCTTGCGCAAGTGCCTCGCCTTCGAGCGGCGCGCGCACGCGCTTGGCGAATTCCACATACGGAAACAGCAGGTCCGCTTGTCCCTCGAACTGCGGCAGCTTGCGGAATACGCCGTCGTAGTCTTCGCCGTCGAGCCGGTGATAACCCGTGTTGTGGAAGTAGCCCAGACGCCGCGTGGCCGGGTCGATGAAGTCGATGCCCACCGTGGTCTTCGGATGCTCGCGCCGGTACGAGGTCGCGCGCGTGTTCGGCAGATAGAAACCGTCCACTTCGACGAGCACGGTGTGGCCGCGCTGCGTCTGCGCGAGCACGCGGTCTTCGAGCGAGTCGTAGATCGCGAGCTCGGTGACCTGGGTGCCGTACAGGTGCTCGATGTCTTCGAGCGGGAATTTGAAGAACGTGAACTGGTCGCCTTCGAAATCCTGCGTCACCGTGAAGGCGAGCGCAGGGCGCGGATCGAATCCCATGCCGTGCAGGAGTTCGATCCACAAGTCGACGTAGCAGTTGGTCTCCACCCACACGCGCTCGCCCTGGTGCAGCGCGTGTGGGACGTGCTCGCGCGACGCGGCGTGCGCCTGCGCGGCTTCTGGCACGATTGGCGCGTTCATGCGCCCGACTCCTTGAGACCGTGCTCGATGCGCGCCCGGGTGTCGCCCCACAGCAGCGCGCGCACTTCGTCGGGCCAGGCGTTCACGTCGAGGCCGTGATGCTTGAGCAGCGCGAGCGTGATGCGCTCCATGCCGAAGCCCACGCAGGCCGTGTGCGCGGTGGAGCCGTCGTCGCACTTGATCTTCCAGATGCCGCCGAAGTGATCCATGTGGTAATTGAACGAGAGGCAGGCTGTTTTGCTGTCCGCGTTCGCCACCGGAATCAGCAGCTCGAACTTGAGCTCCTGGGCGCGCTGGCTGTCCGCGACGATCTTGCCGCCGCGCCCGAAGAACGGGTCGTTGGCGAGATCCACATCCACCGGCAGGCCGAGCAGCGATACCAGCAGCGAGCCGCGATCAATCCACATCTGGCGGAACGCCATGACCTGTTCCGCGTTGCCGAGGCGCACGTATTCGCGCTGGCGGAACATCTGCATGCGCGCGGGATCGAGCGAGGGCTCGTGGCGGAAACAGTACGAGAGCACGTCGATGGTGCTGCCGCCCGCGGGCAGCGGGCCGCGCCGCGCCACCACCGGATAGATCGGATAGCAGGCCGCCGGCGTGAGCACGAGGCGCGTGGGCTTTTGCTGCTCCATCCAGGCGGGATCGCGGTCGTCGTCGCTTTGCTTCATGGCGTCGTCGAGGCAGCGCAGGAGGCGCATCTGTCCCGCGTCGTTGCCGCAGAACGAGTGGATCGTGCCGGCGAGCTGCGGGAAGTTCTTCAGATACTCGCTATCCTCGAAGTCTGTGCGCCGCAACGCGGGCGGAAAGCGCAGTACTTCGGGATCCTGATCGGCCCCCAGATGCGTAATGGCCGCATTCAGGCGGTCCACCACGTCTTCGAACACCTGGCTGCGGCCATAGAGGCCGTTCTCGCCGGTGTCGATGAGCAGGCCGCTCGCGATCAGTTCGTCCCGGAAGCTCGGCGTTGCCGGTTCCACAGGCGCGCCATCGGCGCCGGCTTGCAGCGCCGCCGTTTCGGTCATCGTGTTCATGTCAGGCTCTCCCCGGGCTTGCCGGACGCTGAGCGAGCAGCAGGCTCGCGGTGTTCTGCGCGATGCGGTCGTTGTTGATCATGAGCGGCGCCGAGTGCAGGTCGCGCAGATGACGGCCCACGCTGTATTCAGTGCCGTTCTTGTAGCCGGCCATGCCGCAGATCATCAGCACTTCCTGCACGACTAGCAGCGCCGTCGAGGAGATGCTCGTTTTCAGCGTGTTCATGTCCGACGCGTAGTGGAGCTGTGCCGAAAGTGGCGCGTCCGCGTCATTGCTCGCCTCGCGGGCTTCGCGCGCGTCGTGCTCGGCCTGCGCGGCGTCGAGCGCCACCGAGAGGCGCGCCTGCATCATCTGCAGCAGGCCCACCGCTTCGGCGAGGCGCATACCCGCCGGCGGCACCGAACCGGGCTTCGCGCGCGCCTGGGCGCGGAAGAACGCTTGCGCGCGATTGACGGCGTCGGCGGCGATGCCGGTCCATACCGAGGCCCACAGCGTGTGCGAGACGGGCAGCATGGTGCGGTCGGAAATCTCGGCGAAGGGCGTGGGCAGGATCTGCTCCGCGTGGCCTTGCGCGAGCAGGCGGAAACCCTCGCTACAGGTGCCGCGCATGCCCATCGAGTCCCACGTGCCGCGCTTTTCGAGTTCGAGGTCGCCCAAGAGCGTCACGATCAGCACCTGGTCGGAGGCGGGCGATTCGGCGGTGCGCCGCGCGGTGACGAGAATGCCGTCCGCGTGCGCGCCGTACGAGATGGTGGGCGCCATCTTCTCGATGCTGAAGCGCCCGTCGATCACATCGACAGCGCAGGCGCTCGTGCGCATGCTGCCGCCGATGTTTTCTTCCGACGTGGCCGAAGCGAGCAGCAATTGCTGTTCGACGAGCTGCGCGAGCACTTGTTGATGCCACGGTGCGTGTGCGCCGTGCTCCATGATGCAGGCCACCTGGATCTGGTGCATCGCGTAGATCATCGCGGTGGACGCGCAGCCGTGCGCGAGCGTCTCGCACACTTGCGCGACCTCGGCGAGCGAAAGTCCCGCGCCGCCAAAACTCGCGGGCACCATCGCCGAGAGCAGGCGCTCGGACTTGAGCGCATCGAAGGCTTCGACCGGAAAGCGCGCTTCGCGGTCCACGTGATCGGCGTGGCGCGCGGCGACTTGCGCCGCGCGTTGCGCGGCTTCGCGCCACGTGCCGGCCGCGTTTTCCGCCTCGGCTAGCGCCTGCCGTTCGGGCTCCACGGCGGCATCGATGTGCGGGGCGTTCATGCTGCCGCCTTTGCCTGCTGCAGTTCGGTGACCGCGGCGGCGAGCGAGTCGATGCTCGAGAACAGGCGCCGCGTGAGCATGCGGTCGGGAATCTCGATGCCGAACTCGTCTTCGACGGCGAGCATCAGATGAACGGTCGCGAGTGAAGAAAGGCCGGCGGCGTAGAGATCGGCGTCGTCGGCCAGCGTGTCGGCTGGCACATCGAGACGGGCCGATTCGGAAAGAATGCGTCGCAGTGCGGTTTTCATGGCAAAGGTGCCCCCTCGTGTGAATGGCGCTTCGATGCAGGCGCGGGTTTCGACGGTCCAGGACCGCGCGGTGATGCGCGCGGCAATTGCCGGTATTTAACGGACTGCCGGGTGGTGGCGTCGGTGCGGCAGCGCACTCAAGCGCGTTTCGCGCAGCCAGGTGAAGCGTTTTGATGCGCGCCGCGGCTTGCCGCCCGCCGACGACCCGCAGATTGCGCCCAGAACTGCCGGAAAGTGTGTGCGCGCCCGTACAGATGCACGCAAGGCCGTTTGCTCTAATGAGCGCCATGCCCGCACCGACGGGCCGCGAGCGCCGTTGCGCCGCGCTGCAGGTCCGCCCGGCGAGCGATGCGCGCACGAGGCGTACCGCTCCAAACAGGTTACACGCCGCCGCGTTATTCGACATACCGGTAGTTCATCCGTGATCGCGGGCGCATGGCCCGGCCGATGCGCGGCACAGGAAATCGATCCTCATTGGAGGGGCGTAATGGACATGCAGCTTCCGCTTGATCAGATCAATCAGCGCGCGTGGACGACGCGCGACGCGTTTCGCGAGTTCACGCGCGAGAAGGTGTGGACGGACGCGGGCGAACAGGCTGCCTTTACACGCATCGCCCGCGAATGCCACGGTCAGCCGCTGCTCGACATTGGCATCGGCGCGGGCCGCACGGTGCCGATGATGATGCAGATGTCGTCTGACTATACGGGCATCGATTACACGGCAGCTTTGCTCGAGCAGTCGCGCACGCGCTTTCCCGGCGTGGACCTGCGCCATATGGATGCGCGCGACATGGCGGCGCTGCCGAGCGACCACTATGCGTTGACGGCGTTCAGCTGGAACGGCATCGACTGCGTGGATTACGAGGACCGCGTGCGCATTCTGCGCGAGATGCATCGCGTGACACGCCCCGGCGGACTCGTGCTGTTTTCAACGCACAACCGCGGCGGCCCCGGCTTCGACGAGAGCCCGCGGCAGTTGCTGCCGCGCTTCTCGGTGAACCCGCTGCGCTATGGCTGGCGCGTGCTGCGCGCCGCGCGCCTGTTGCCGCTCGGGATCTGGAATTACCGGCGCAATGCGCGCCTGCATCGCGATTACGAAGGCTATTCGATCCGCACGGCGGCCGCGCACTACTTCGGCATTGTGATCGTCTACACCACGCTGCCCGAGCAGCGCCGCCAACTCGAAGCGCTGGGTTTCGAGGTGGAGGCGGTCTATGGCAGCTGCGAAGGCGATTTGATTGGCCCTGAGCAGCAGACGAGCGACGCGTGGTGGCTGCATTTCATCGCGCGCAAGGCGGCTTGACGCGGCATGGGTGAAGTAGCGGGGCGCTGTGCACGCTGTGCAATACCGGCGCGGCGCGCCCCCATCACGGAGACCGGACATGAGCGCACACGGACTCGCGATAAACGAAGCGGTGGGGCGTGCGGCCAGCGCGGAGCCGCCCCGCTTTGACGAGCGGCGTCTGCGCACCGCGCTCGGCCGCTTCGCGACTGGCGTGGTGGTGATCTCGACGGGCAGCGGCGACACGCTCCATGCCATGACCGCCAACGCGTTCATGTCGGGGTCGCTGCGTCCGCCACTGATCGTCGTGTCGGTGGGGCAGCGCGCGCGCATGCACGAGCGGCTCATGAACGCCGAGCATTTCGGCGTGAGCGTGCTCTCCGACGAGCAGGAGCCGCACAGCCGCCATTTCGCGGGCGAGCCGCAAAGCTGGCTCGCGCCGCGCTTCACCGAGGTCGATGGCCTCGACGGCGTCGCACTGCTCGACAGCGCGGTCGCGCGTTTCGGGCTGCGCATGGCCGATCGCCATGCGTGCGGCGATCACACGTTGTTTGTCGGCGAGGTGATGGCGTTCTCACTCGACGAGCGCGCGCCGCTGGTGTTTTTCGGCGGGCGTTATGCGGGTGTCGCCGAGGTGCGATGAGGGCATATCGCGCGATGGGCAATCCAGCGCACCAATCTGTACACCAATTAGCGCGCCGCATCCGCGCGGCGTGAATCCGCAACGTCACGCGCATTCCTCCGATCAGTGAATCGCGCCGCGTTCCGTGCGGTTGCGCACGCAATCGATGCGTGCGGCAGTTGCCACGCGCGCTCGCGCGTCGAGCACAACGCCTCCTTTCATAACGATCACAAACCGTTGGTGGGGTTGCGCACGGAATCCGTGCCGCGCAGCCCGTACCGTGTCGATGTGGACTTGGACATCGACTGAGGAGCGGTGCCGGGATCCGGAACAACAGCGTGCTGCGTGTCGTGAATGAGGCGAACGACGCGACAGCAACGCATAGCCTGGGGGCGAACGTTCACCGTACACGCTACGTTTTGGGGTAGGGATATGTCTGCGCTAGTCCATCGCGCGATCGATATCGCGCTTATCGTGCTGGGGGCCATGGGAGCCCTGCATCTGAATCTGAATCTCCCGGACTTGGGCCCGGTGGCGGGCTCGGCGCATCGTCTCGATCCCACGCTCGTCGCCTTCGTGGCGGCGCTGGCGTTGTCCGTGTTTCCCGCATGCGGCACCTACCCGTCGCGCGGCAGCCGCTCGGTCATGAGCGTGGCGAGCCGCACGGCGTTCGCATGGCTCGCGGTGCAGCTGTGCGCGCTCGCGCTGCTCTATGGCCTGCATCGCGATCATCTGATTTCGATGCCGTGGTTCATCTACTGGACGATGACCACGGGCATTTCGCTGCTCGCCTCGCACATGCTTTTCGTCAGCGGATTCGGCGCGGCGCGCCACGCGGGGGCATGGCTGCGGCGCGATCACGCGATGCCCGCGCCGCTGGAGCCGTTCAAGCCGGTAATGAGTGCGGTCGCCATTCCAGTCGACAGGCCCGCGGTTAAGCCCGCATTCAAGCCCGCATTCAAGCCCCTCGATGCGCCGTCGCGCACGGACAAGGTGAAGCACGCGGTGAAGCGTGTTTTCGACATCGTGGTCGGCTCCATGCTGATTGTGATGCTGCTGCCCGTGCTCGTCGTGCTGGCGCTGATCGTGAAGAGCGATGGCGGCCCCGCGTTGTACGGCCATACGCGCGTCGGGCGCAATGGCAAGAAGTTTCGTTGTCTGAAGTTTCGCTCGATGGTGGTGAATTCGGCGGAGGTGCTCAAGCAGTTGCTCGACACCGACCCCGAGGCGCGCGCCGAGTGGGAGCGCGAGTTCAAGCTCAAGCACGACGTGCGCGTGACGCGCATCGGCCACTTCCTGCGGCGTTCCAGTCTCGACGAACTGCCGCAACTGTGGAACGTGGTGCGCGGCGAGATGAGCCTCGTCGGTCCGCGGCCCATCATCGACCAGGAACTGGAGCGCTACGGCGCGAACAGCAAGTACTACTTGATGGCGACGCCCGGCATCACGGGGCTCTGGCAGGTGAGCGGGCGCTGCGAGACCGATTACGCGACGCGCGTTTCGCTCGACGTGAACTACGTGCAGAACTGGTCGCTGCATCGGGACATCGAGATTCTTTTCAAGACTTTCTTCGTGGTGATTCGAGGCACGGGTGCGTATTGAAGATGTGATGAGTTGATGTGATGAGTTGATGTGATGAATGGCAGCAGGCGAGCAGCACCCAAGAACAAAAAAACGGCAGCAAGGCAATCAGGGAGGAACTGGTTGAGGGGTGAGGACTGAAGTTCGCAGGCCGGGATTCATCGCGCAGACGACGCCATGGGACGGCCACACGCAAGATTGGGGGTAGGACGATGGGACTGAGCAAGGTTGGCAGGACAAGGCGGGTGGATGCGCGCGGCGCGCTCGCGTGCTGGCAGCGCTTGGCCAGGCGGTTCGCAGAGGGGGTGACTGCGGGACTGACCTCGCGGCTGACTGCGGGACTGACGACGGCGGCCTTGGCCGCGTCGCTGGCCGGCTGCATGTTTTCGCCGGGCATGAGCTATAGCGGCATGCCGGCGGACTCGGGCGGCGACTCGCTCGCGACAACTCATTCCGCCATGCCGAGCGGCACCAACGTCGCGACCAGCGCGCTCGCGAAAGCGGGCGCGGACGGCGCGCCCGCGGGCTCGCTCATCGAGATCACGCGCGAACTCGTCAATAAGGAGCTCGCCGAGCGTCCCACGGGCGTGCCCACCGGCGTGCAGGCGCTGTACGCCAAGCCCACGCCGTACGAAGTCGGGCCGGGCGACATCCTGAGCATCGTGGTCTGGGATCACCCCGAGCTCAACATGCCGGGGGTGGCCACGGGCGGCGGCAGCGACTCTTCGGGCGCGAACTCGGTCTCCCAGGGCTACACCGTCGACACCAGCGGCTTCATTCAGTATGCCTACATTGGCCCGCTCAAGGTCCAGGGGCTCACGGAGATGGGCGTGCGCGACGCGCTCGCGGCGAAGCTCGCGAAATACGTGCGCCAGCCCCAGGTCACGGTGCGCATCCAGACCTACCGCAGCAAGCGCGTCTATCTCGACGGCGAAGTGAAGACGCCGGGCGTGCAGGTGCTCAACGACATGCCGATGACGCTGCCCGAGGCGATCAACCGCGCGGGCGGCTTCACCGACAAGTCGGACCGCTCGCGCGTGGCGGTCACGCGCGGCGACGACACCGTGGTGGTGGACATGCCCGAGATGATTCGCAAGGGCGTGAACCCCGACCGCATCATCCTGCGCGACGGCGACCTCGTGCGGGTGTACGCGCAGGCGGACACCAAGGTCTTCGTGATCGGCGAGGTGCAGCGTCCCGGCGGCGTGATGTTCAACAACGGCCACATGTCGCTGAATCAGGCGCTCGGCGACGCGGGCGGCATCAGCCAAAGCTCGGGCGACGCCTCGCAGGTGTACGTGGTGCGCGGACACGACGCCGCCAAGCCCAAGGTCTACCACCTCGACGCGTCGTCGGCTTCCGCGATGGCGACGGCCGACTCGTTCGAGCTCAAGCCCAACGATGTCGTCTTCGTCGACGCGTCCGCGCTCGTGAAGTGGAGCCGCGTCATCAACCTGATCCTGCCGGCCACCCAGGCGGCCGCAGCAGGCCGCGCGGTGGGCTTTTGAGCCGCTCAAGACATAGTGCGCCGCCCGCTTGCCGATACGAGCGCGGGCGCGCCGATGGAGAGAACAAATGAACCAGCGTGACTACCTGCTCGAAGGGCCTATCGAACAAGGACTGCCGGCGCCGCCCGAGGGCGGCCATATCAGCGGCGTGCTCGATACCCTCTACCAAAGCCGCAAGATGATCGTCATCGTCACGGCGCTCTTTACGCTCATCGGCGGCACCTACGCGCTGCTCGCGCAGCCCGTCTATCAGGCCGATATGCTCGTCCAGGTCGAGGAGAACCAGAATTCCGCCAAGAGCGCGCTGGCCGATCTGTCGTCGATGTTCGCGGTGAAGACCGCGGCCTCGGCTGAGATCGAGGTACTGCGCTCGCGCATGGTCGTCTCGCGCGCCGTGGATGCGACGCAGCTTTATCTCGACGTGACGCCGCACTATTTCCCGGTGATCGGCCAATGGATGGCGCACCACGTGCACCTGCCGGGCCTCTCGCGATGGGGCAGTTACGCGTGGGGCAACGAGGCGATCGAGGTCGCGCAGTTCGACGTGCCCGACCGGCTGCATGGGGTGCGTTTCGTGATCACCGCGCAGGCGGGCGGCGCTTACACGCTCGCCCACGACGGCGTGCAAATGGCGGGCAGGGTGGGCGTGCCGCTGCACGCCGTGGTGCCAGGCGGCGCGATCGATCTGCTCGTGAAGTCGATCGACGCGCGCCCCGGCGTGACCTTCCAGCTCGTGCGCACCTCCGAGCTCGCGGCGATCCAGCGGCTGCAGAGCGGGCTGCTGGTCTCCGAGAAAGGCAAGGAGTCCGGCGTGATCGGCGTGGCGCTCGAAGGCGGGGATCCGGTCAAGACGGCCGCGATCCTCAACGCGATCGGCAACGAGTACGTGCGCCAGAACGTGCAGCACACCCAGGAGGAGGCCGAGAAGCAGATCGCCTTCCTCGACAAGCAGTTGCCCGAACTGAAGGCGCAGCTCGAAAAGGCCGAGAGCGAGTTCAACGCGTTCCGCTCGGCGCATGGCGCCGTGGACCTGGGGGCGGAAGCCACGGCGCTGCTGCAGAGTTCCGTGCAGGCGCAGGCGCGCATCGCGGACTTGCGCCAGCAACGCGCGCAATTGCTCGCGCGCTTCACCTCGGACAACCCGGCCGTGATCGCCATCGACGGCCAGCTCGACGAGGCGCAGAAGTCGCTCGCGCTGCTCGCCACGCAAACGCGCGCGCTGCCGCCGCTCGAACAGGGCGTGCTGCGGCTGCAGCGCGAGGTGACGGTGGACACCAACATCTACACGAACCTGCTGAACAACAAGGAGCAACTGCGCCTGCTCAAGGCCGGCAAGGTCTCGAACGTGCGCCTGATCGACAGCGCCGCGGTACCCGAAAGCCCGGTGCGGCCCAAGCGCGTGTTCATCGTCGTGGCTGCGCTGCTCACGGGCCTGTTCATGAGCGTGGCGTTCGCGCTGCTCAAGCGCAAGCTCAATAGCGGCATCGCCGTGGTCGACGACATCGAAGTGGGCACCGGTCTCACGGTCTACGCGGCGGTGCCGCGCAGCCGCGTGCAGCACGTGCTCACACGGCGCCTGCCGTCGAGCATGCTGGGCACGACCACCGTGCTCGCGCGCACGGCGTCGTTCGACGCGGCCGTCGAGAGCCTGCGCAGTTTCCGCAGCGCGCTCGAATTCGCGCTCGAGGAGGCGTCCAATCACATCGTGCTGCTCGCCGGGCCTACGCCGGTGGTGGGCAAGTCGTTCGTCTCGGTGAACCTCGCGGCGCTGCTCGGTTCCTCGGGCAAGCGCGTGCTGCTGGTGGATGCCGATTTGCGGCGCGGCTCGCTGAACCGGCACGTGGGCGTGCCGGCGAGCCCCGGCATCACCGACATCGTCGAGCAGGACGGCGGGTACGACCGGATCGTGCATCAGCAGGTCATGCCCGGCGTCGATTTCGTTGCCAACGGCGGCTACGTGACGAACGCGAGCGAGCTGCTCAGGAGCCGCAGCTTCCAGCGCTTCACGCAGTGGGCGGACGGCATTTACGACGTCGTGCTGATCGACGCGCCGCCGATCTTGCCGGTGGCCGATTCGGGCATCGTGGCCAATCTCGCGGGCACGGTGTTCCTGATCGCGCGCTACGGCGTCACGAGCGTTTCGGAGCTGCGCGAGTCGGTGCGCCGCTTCGAGCAGATCGGCGTGCCGATCCGCGGCGTGATCTTCAACGACATGACTTCGCGGCCCGGCAAGTACGGCAGCGAATATGCGGCCTACGGCTATTCGAGTTACGGCGATCCACAAGACGGTGTGATCGGGAGTTGAATTCATGAAGGACATCACCGTTGTCATCGGCAACTACAACTACGCACGCTTCCTGCGCGAAGCGATCGAGTCGGCGCTCGCGAACGTGCATGCGAATGCGCGGCCGGGCTACGACGACCGCGTACGCGTGCTGGTGATCGACGACGGCTCCACGGACGGATCGCGCGCGATCATCGAGAGCTACGGTGAGCGCGTGAGCGCCGTGTTCAAGGAGAACCAGGGACAGTCCTCGGTCTACAACCTCGGGCTGTCGCTGGTGCAGACCGAGTACGTGCTGTTCCTCGACTCGGACGACATCCTGTACCCCGATGCGATTGGCGCGGTGCTGCGCGCGTTCGAGTCGGGCGACTACGCGAAGGTGCAGTTCCGGCTCGACGTGATCGGCGAAGACGGCGTGCGCACCGGCGTGCGCGTGCCGAATTCGACGCCGCCGAGCGACTGCGCCGCGCTGTTGCGGCGCGGCTGGCTTTATCCCTCGCCGCCGGCCTCGGGCAACGCCTACCGCGTGAGCGCGCTGCGCTCGGTGTTTCCCATTCCGATGTCGCTGCATCACCGCAAGGCGGCGGACTTCTTCGCGATCTACGGCATCGCGCTCACTGGCGCGATTTGCGCGCTCGATGGCGCGCTGGGCGGCTATCGCGTGCATCGCAAGGCCGAGGACAAGCGCAGCGCGTCGCTCGGCCAGGCGGGGCTTTCGCTCGGCAATTGCGAGGACGTGAGCGAAGTCGAACTGTCGTTTCCATGGCGCTGGGAGACGCTGCGCCACATGATCCGCACGCGCCTGGGCGAAGACCTGCCTGCGCATTTCATCGACTTTTCGTATGAGAAGAACCGGCTGTGCGTGCGGCTCTACGAGGCGTCGACGTTCGAGCGCTGGCGCTGGCTGATGTTCGAGTCGCACCGCTATTTCGCCTCGGTCTTGCGCAACCCGTACTGGAGCGCGGGCAAAAAGCTGGGCGCGCTCGGCCTCACGCTGATGTGCCTGATTCCGGGGCGCTTCGTCAATCGCTTCGCACTTCGATATATCTCGAACCCCGCCGCGCGTCTTGCCACGCGCCACCCGGCAACGGCACGCGGCTGAAGCACGATAAATACAACTGGTTTCGATCATGCCGATGAAGACTCCGCAAGCCCGCCCACTGGTGATCAACGGCCGATTTCTCGGCCGCCGCGCCACCGGCGTCGACCGCTTTGCCTTCGAGACCGTGCGCGCCATCGACGAGTTGATGGCGGCACGCGACCCGGCTGTGGCGGGGCTGCGCGCCGAGATTGTGGTGCCGGCCGCGCTGGCCGACATGACGAACCCGTTCGCGCACGTGCAGTTGCGCGCGAGCGGCAAGGGCGGCGGCCTGCGCTGGGAGCAATTCGCGCTGCCACAGGCGGTGCGCGGCGGCCTGCTGCTGAACCTCTGCAACTCGGGGCCGCTTTTGTACCGCAGCCAGGTGACCGTGCTGCACGACGCCGCGCCGGCGCGCGTGCCGGACAGCTATAGCCGCTCGTTTGTCGCGTGGTACCGGCTGATGGCGCCGAGCATCGGACGCATCGCACGCCGCGTGATCACGGTCTCCGAATTCTCGCGGCGCGAGCTGTGCGAGGCCTATCGCATTCCGTTCGCGAAGATCGGCGTGGTTTACGAGAGCGGCGAGCACATGCTGCGCATGCGCGGCGCGGGCGACGCGCGCGAGGCTGGGCCCGATATGCACGATGCCCCCGATGCGGGCGTTGACGCCGTGGCCGAAACGCTCCGGCAGACGCGGCCCTTCGTGCTCGCGGTCGGCAGCCTGAACCGCCACAAGAACTTCCAGCTCGTGGCCGAGGCCGCGCAGCGGATTCGCGACGCGCAATTCGACATCGTGGTGGTGGGCGGCGGCGACGCGCGCGTGTACGGCGCCTCGGGCGGCGCGCTGCCCGGCTTCGTGAAGCATCTCGGCTACGTGAGCGACGAGGCGCTCGTCTCGCTCTACCGGCGCGCGGCCTGTTTCGTTTATCCATCGCGCTATGAGGGTTTCGGGCTGCCGCCCGTCGAGGCGCTCGCGCTCGGCTGCCCGGTGATCGCGTCGCGCCTGCCTTCGGTGGTGGAGGCCTGCGGCGACGCGGTGCTCTACACCTCGCCCGACGATCCCGCCGAACTCGCCGCGCTGCTCGAGCGCGTCACCGCCGACGCCGCGCTGCGCGAGACGCTGCGCGCGCGCGGCCGCGAACGCACCGCCGCGCTCACGTGGCGCGCCACCGCCGTCAAGCTGATCGAGGAGATTTCGCCATGGCTCATGTAGTTCACGCCAATCCCTCGGGTCATGCCGCCAATCGCATGCAAGGCGCCCAAGGCACGCAACGCGCGCAGCTTGCGCACGACGAGGGGCGCTTCGGCCGGGTGGCGATCGTTCACGACTGGCTCGTTTCGTATGCGGGTTCGGAGAAGGTGCTCGAGCAGATCATCCGGATGTTCCCGAGCGCCGACCTTTTCAGCATCGTCGACTTCTTTCCCGAGGAACATCGCGAGGCGCTGGGCGGCAAGCATGCGAGCACGTCGTTCATTCAACGTCTGCCGCGCGCGAAGTCGAAGTATCGCGCGTATCTGCCGCTCATGCCGCTTGCGGTAGAGCAGTTCGATCTGTCCGGCTACGACCTCGTGATTTCGTCGAGCCACGCGGTGGCCAAGGGCGTGCTGACCGGGCCCAACCAGGTGCACGTGAGCTACGTGCATTCGCCGATTCGCTACGCGTGGGACTTGCAGCACCAGTATCTCGACGAGGCGGGCCTCAGGCGCGGCCTCAAGAGCTGGCTCGCGCGCAGCCTGCTGCACTACATGCGGATCTGGGACCAGCGCACGGCGCACGGCGTGGATGCGTTCGTCGCCAATTCGGGGTTCGTCGCGCGGCGCATCCGCAAGGTCTATGGCAGCGAGGCGACCGTGATCTATCCGCCCGTCGACGTCGAGCGCTTCGGGCTCGGCGCGCAGCATGACGACTTCTATCTGATCGCCTCGCGCATGGTGCCGTACAAGCGCATTCCGCTCATCGTCGAGGCGTTCGCGGCCATGCCGGAGAAGCGCCTCGTCGTGATCGGCGACGGGCCCGACTTCGAGCGCTGCAAGACGCTCGCCACGCTCAATGTCGCGCTGCTCGGCTATCAGCCGGACGACGTGCTGATCGACCACATGCAACGCGCACGCGCGTTCGTGTTCGCGGCCGAGGAGGACTTCGGCATTTCGGTGGTGGAAGCGCAGGCGTGCGGCCGGCCCGTGATTGCGTATGGACGCGGCGGCGCGCGCGAAACCGTGGTTGAGTCGCACGACCCCGAGCGCGCGACGGGACTGTTCTTCGACGAGCAGAGCGTGGACGCCATCGTCGATGCGGTTGCGCGTTTCGAGGCACACGCGCCGTTTCGCCCGGAGGTGTGCCGCCACAACGCGCAGCGCTTCACCGCCGAGCGTTTCCGGCGTGACTTTCTGGGCATTATCGAGCGCTCGGTGGAGGCCAACCGGGGCACGGACGAGAAGCCGTCGATCGTGCGGCGCTGGCGCTCGGCGTGAGTGGCCCGGGATGCACGCGATCGCTCAATCACCCAACAACGTCAATAACTTCAACAAACGGGGAATTGCATGAAGAGGTACGTCATCGTGGCGACCAAGGGGCGGCCAGTCGAAACCGCGACGCTGCTCGACTTTCTGCACGATCAGGACGCACAGCCCGACGGCGTGTATATCGTCGGCGCGAGCGCGGCGGATCTGCCCGACGTGACGGGCCATCCGCTGCTGGTGTCGACGCGCGTGGCGCTGCTGGTGGGCGACAAGCCGGGCAGCACGACGCAGCGCAACGTGGGCATCGAGGCGATGCTCGAGGACGCCCCGGACGAGACGTCGGGCGAGCGCTGGTTCGCATGTTTCTTCGACGACGATTTCCGGCCGCACCGCGCCTGGCTGCGCGAATGCGAGGCGCTGTTCGCGAGCGATGACGAGGTGATCGGCATGACCGGCCAGGTGCTTGCCGACGGCGTCAAGGGCGGCGGCATCAGCGAAGCCGATGCGCTGCGCTATCTCTCGGGCGAGCGCGAGCGCGAGCCGCACTGGGCTTCGGGCGACGAGCGCCACGAGATCATGTGCGCGTACGGCTGCAACATGGCGTTTGTCGATCGCGTGGTCCGCCAGTGCCGCTTCGACGAGGCCCTGCCGCTTTACGGATGGCAGGAGGACTACGACTTCACGGTGCGCGCGCGTTCGCTCGGCACGGCCATGTACGCGCCCGGCTGTCGTGGCGTGCATCTGGGCACCAAGCGTGGCCGGACCTCGGGCGTGCGCTTCGGCTACTCGCAGATCGCCAATCCGATCTACCTCGCGCGCAAGCAGACCATGGCGCCGCGGCGCGCGTGCAGCTTCATTTCGCGCCACCTGTGCTCGAACCTCTATCACAGCTTGCGCGGCCATCCGCTGGTCGACTATCGCGGCCGCCTGAGGGGCAACGTGCTTGCGTTTTTCGACATTGTGAAAGGCGTCATTCATCCGCAGCGCATTCTCGAACTCTGAGGTTCGAGCATGCGTGCAACGGGTGTGGGGGATTGAAGTGGGACTTTCGGCATACGGCGCGCTCGTGTTTCTCTACGGCCTGTTCGCGCTCAACACGTCATATCGCTGGTCGCTCTACGCGCAGGTGGTGTTCTGCGTGTTGCCAGCCGCGGTGGCCATCGTGCTGCCCGGCGGCATCGGCATCATGCCGGCCAATCTGTTTCTCGTGTTCTTCGCGCTGCGCGCGTTCAATCTGGGCGGCGGCAGGATGCTGAGCGAGTCGATCTCGATCGGCAAGCCCGGCTTCTGGCTTTTTTGCACCTGTGTGTGGGGCGTGGTCGGCGCGATCGTGCTGCCGCGCGTGCTCGCGGGCTCCACGCTGGTCTTCGCGGTCTTCGACCGCAGCGCCGATCCGAACACCGAAGGCCTGCTCCAGCCGCTGCGGCCGGCCTCGGGCAATCTCTCGCAGTCGTTCTACTGCCTCAGCGATCTCGTGGTGTTCTGCTGCGCCTACGTGTTCATGAAGTGCAAAGGCGCGTACGACGTGCTCGGCAAGGCGGTTCTCGCGCTAACGGCGCTCGGCGTGCTTGCCGGGCTGATGGACCTCGGCGGACACGCCGCCGGCATCGATGTGCTTTCGGTCGTGAAGACCGCGCAATACGCCTATAACACCAATTCCGAACTCGGCGGCCTGCTGCGCATCGAGGGCACCTTCAGCGAGGCCTCGGCATACGCGGCTTTTACGCTGCAACTCTTCGCGGTCTGCATCAATCTGTGGCTGGTGGGCTATCGGCCCAAAATATCGGGCGCGCTTGCGGCCGCGACCGGCGTGCTGCTGCTGATCTCGACTTCGGGCAGCGCTTACGTGGGTCTCTCCGCTTATCTGCTCGTGCTGCTTGCGAGCCGGCCCGGACGCATTTCGGCCGCGGCGGGCGCGCGCAAGGCGCACATGTGGTTGTTCATGATCTGCGCGGGCGTGCTGGCCGCGCTCTACATCATGCTGTTCATGCCGGGCGTGGCGACGGCGCTGAGCAACTTCGTCGATGCGACGATCCTGAGCAAGGCCGATAGCGCGTCTGGCGTGGAGCGCTCGAGCTTCAATACCCAGGCGTTCACGAATTTTCTCGATACCTATGGGATTGGGGTGGGGCTCGGCAGTATTCGCGTGTCCAGTTTCGTGATGGTCGTGCTGGCGAGTTTTGGTGTGCCTGGGACGGTTTTTTATGTGCTCTTTTTCATCAGGACGACTTTGGCGCGGATTCCGCCTGAGTATCCTGGCGCCGATCGCGCGGTGGCTTATGCCGCGCGGCATGGCATGTACGCGGCGCTGATTGTGGCGTCGATATCGGCTTCGGTGTTTGATTTGGGGGTGAGTTTTTATGTGCTTGCCGCGGCGGCTGGCGGGTTGACGGCGCATGCGCGCCGCCGGGCGCCGGTGGTCGCGCGGCGTAGTCCTGTTCCTGTCACCGATGTGCAGCCCGAGTTTGCTGTGGAGCGATCTCAGGCTCGCGACGGGCAGGAACGACGCGCGTTCACGCGGCAGTCGATGCCGCGCCGCCTGCCGGCTTTGCCGCGAGGCCGCTAGGGTCTGTTGCCGGCATGGAGCAGAACGAAAAGCAGGCTATTGAATGAGCTTCACCGGACTCATCGTATTGAGGATTTGTGCGCCCAGAGCGCTCGATCCATAGAGGATGTCGTTGTCTATCTTGGTTTTTGCGGCAGTCCAGTCAATCCCGCTGGGAAAAATTTCAGATTGCCCTTGCACGTCGGTTTGAGCAAGGGTGTACTTTTCTCTGAGTTTCAGTCCTCGCGTAAAACTAGGCTTGTCCAGCCACGCGCGGTACTTTTCATTTTGTGACGGCAGCGTTCCGGCCGCGAGTACGGAGTCCCTGTGTTCGCGGTAAAGCGCCGTAACGGTTGCCACACCCGCGCTCACCAGAGAGTCGACCCCATAGAAGCCTAGTGAGGAGCTAATCCGGTTGTCCGCTTTAAACGCTTCCAGCATGGCCAGCTGAACATCCGCAACACCCTGAAAATGCGAATTCAAAATGGTCGACGGCTTCAGGTCTCGCACCGAGATGTCGCCAAATGCTTCGCTCAATATGATCCATGCTTTGATCTGGCCATTCGACGGCGTGCTCATGGTGTAAGTCCTCCCATTTAGCGTCCCTGCACTAACGCACCGCGGCCTCCGCGATACGCCCGGCCTCCTGCGCAGCGGCATTACGCGCCTTCGCAAGCCTGCGCCGCGTCCAGTGAATCGCGGGCTTCTCAACGCAATGCCACGACACAAACGCGCAAGCAAACACACCAGGCGCGGCGATCAGCAGCGCGCTCCAGTGATCGAGATGCGGCCCGAAGTGCGAAACGATCTGCTGAACCGCGTACCCATAGATATAGATCCCAAACGAGTAATCGTTGCGCGGCGCGAAGCGATGAAGCAGCGGAGTGGTCCCCACCCACAACACGGCGTACCCAAACGCCAAATAGAACGCCGGTTGCGCGAGCGCCGTGCCGCGCAGGCCCAGATACAAGGCGCACAGCGCGAGCGCGACCCAGCCATTGATACGGACGCGATCGCGCAACGCATAGAGCAGCATGCCGGTCATGAACACGGGCTCGGGAAAATAGGCATAGCCATTGGGTCCACCGGGCTTGTTCGCGAGGTCGCGCAGCGTGACATAGAAATGCGGCGCGAGGTGCGGGTGAACGAGAAACGGCACCATGCCGATCAACACCGCCACGAGCATGCCGCGCGGGCTTTTCAGCAGGCCCAGCACGCCCGTCACGAGCACCACGATGTAGTAGCGCACTTCGATCGGCAGCGTCCATAGCGGCGTATAGATTCCACTGGGTGCGTAATTGTTCTCGAATACGCCGGGCAAATGGATCGGCTTGCCGAGCAGGATCACGGAGAAGCTGTCGAGATTGCCCCACGTGATGCCCGACGCGAAGTACTTGCGCCAGGGCAGCGTCGTGAAGAGCGGCCCGATGATGAAGATCGCCACCAGCGACGCCACGGCGACAGCCGGCCAGATGCGCGTCATGCGCAAGACGATGAAGCGCGTGGCGGAGCGCTGCCGGTCGAAGCTCGCGGTCACGAGCAGGCCGCTCAGCAGAAAGAACGCGAACACGCCGAGGCTGCCGGAATAGTCGAAGCCGAGCAGGGTGGTGACGAAGTCGATGTGCCCATCGGGCGGCTGGACGACGAACGAGTGCGCGTAGACCACCGCGGCGGCGGCGATCAGGCGGACGAGGTCGAAGTTGTTGCGCTCGCGTGAGAGCGCGCTGGATAGCAGGGACATGGAGGGAATTCCTCAATGGGACGCGCGCGCGGGCGGCGCGCAGCGGCGCACTCGCGCATTGTCCGTGCTCTGGACGCGCCCGACTGTGCTCTTGGCCACGTTGGCGCGCGCAAGCGTCACCTTGGATCGGCGAGCCGAGCGAACGGCCTCGCCCGGCCTCCATGCCCGGCTCCCAGTGTGGCCTGACAGACAGTCGTTCGGCCACGGAAAGCGGATCGTACGATCCTGACCAGATGGCCGCCGATCCAGGCAGGGCCGTGGCGGGAATTCGAATGGGGGGGGAAGCCGTGCCAGACAACACCATCAAAAGGGTACTGATTTATCGCATCGGCAGTCTCGGCGATACGGTGATCACGCTGCCGTGTTTGCACCTCGTTGCGCGGGCCTTTCCGCGGGCAAAGCGGGTGATGGTGACGAATCGCCCGCGGGTGAGCCGCAGCGCGGCTTCCGTCGCGGTGCTGGAGGGCTCCGGGCTCATCGACAAGTTCTGGCTGATCCAGATCGGCGTCAAGACGTGGATGGACAAGCTCACCTTGCTGCTGAAGATCCGGCTCTATCGTCCGCAGGTGCTGGTCTACCTGTCGGAGGCCGGGCGCGTCAAATATCTGCATCGAGACAGGACCTTCTTCCGGCTGGCGGGCATCAAGCGCATCTATGGCATGGGCGATGGCGGCTCGCTCGAGCACCACGTCGATGCCCGGTCGTACGAGTGGGAGCCCGAAGCCTCGCGGCTGGCGCGCTCGCTGCGCAATCTCGGCGATGCGGCCATCGAGCGGCCCGAGAACTGGGATCTGCATTTGACGCCAGCGGAGCGGCGCGTGGCGAGCGAAAAGCTTGCGCCGCTGCACGGCATGCGTTTCTTCGCGTGCGCTCCGGGCAGCAACCGGCAAACGACGGACTGGGGGCGCGAGCAATGGCGCGCGCTGAGCGAGGAGCTGTCGCAAGCGTATCCGGAGATGGGGATGGTCTTGCTCGGCTCGGCGGCGGACAACGCGATGGCGGACCAGATTGGCGCCGGATGGAAAGGCCCGAAGCTGAACCTCTGTGGCCAGCTCGCGCCGCGCGAGACGGCGGCAGTTCTGGAGCGCGCCGCGCTCTACATGGGGCCGGACTCCGGACCGATGCATCTGGCCGCTGCGGTGGGGACCAAATGCGTGGCGCCGTTTTCGGCGCGCGTGATGCCCAAGGTCTGGTTCCCGTTCGGAACGGGGCACAAGGTGATCCTTCACAAGACCGACTGTGCCGGATGCTGGCTCGACACCTGCGTGGCCGAAAAGCACCGCTGCATGACCTCGATAACGGTGGACGAGATGGCGCAGGCCGTGGCCGCGTCGGTCAATGACAGCGTGGTGGCGCGGCCATGAGCCTCGCGAACCCGGCCGCGCGGATGGCGTGGGCAACCACGCCCCGCGCCCTTGCTTGGTCTTCAGTGTGGCCTAACCGACAGTCGTAGCGCGCCGGAAAGCGGATCGTACGACCTGACCGGGTTTAACCCAACGGCCGCCGTGCGCGCGGCCCGTTTTTGCTGGTGTGCTTTTGCTGGCGCGTTTTTGCTAGCGCGCTTTTGCTAGCGATTTCACAGCGCTTTTTTATATCGGGGATGGAGTCATGGAGTTGACGTCCTGGCAATTCGTTGCTTTCAGCGTCGTGGTCGTCTTCCTCTTCAATGCTTCGCGCGCCGCGCGCTGGCGCGCCAGCGTGCTCGCGCTCGCCAACGTGGCGTTCATCGCGAGCCATCTGCGCGCGCCGTACCAGGCGCTCGCGCTCGCGGCGATGCTCGTTGGCGGCTACGTCGCCACGCTCGTCGTGCGGCGCTGGAACAGCCGCGCTGTGGTGGGGCTCTGTATCGCGCTCGTAGTGGTGGGCTTCCTGTATCTGAAGCACTACTCGTTCATGAGCTTCGTGCCGACCCTGCCGTTCCTGTACCTCGTGCTCGGGCTCTCGTACATCCTGTTCCGCATCATCCACCTGATCGTCGATACGGCGAGCGGTGATGTCGGCGAGCCCATCGCGGTCTGGGAATACTTCAACTACACCTGCAATTTCCTGACCTTCATTTCCGGCCCGATCCAGCGCTTCCAGGACTATCGCGCCGACGCCGAAGCGGCGCGAACGCTCGAAACCGCCGACGTGGACGAAGGCATGCGCCGCGTGATCTGGGGGTACTTCAAGATTCTCGCGGTGTCGGCCACGGCCAATGCGGTGTTCTTCAAGCTGAGCCCCGCATTGCTGCAGCCGGACGCGCATCCCGCTTTGGCGAGCGCGTGCGCGCGCTACGTCGCCACCGCTGCCATCTACACGGTGTTCCTCTATTACAACTTCTCGGGCTTCATCGACGTCGTGATCGGCTTCGCGCGTCTGCTGGGCATGCGCCTGCCCGAGAACTTCAACAAGCCGTTCCTCGCGGGGAACTTCCTCGACTTCTGGGGCCGCTGGCACATGACGCTGTCGAACTGGTTCCGCGACTACATGTTCAATCCGCTGCTGGCCGCGCTGATGAGCCGCTTCGAGAATCCGCGCCTCGCGCCGTGGTTCGGCGTGTTCGGCTTCTTCGTCACGTTCGCGGTGATGGGCATCTGGCACGGCGCCACGCCCGTGTTCGTCGCCTACGGTCTTGCGATGGGGCTCGGCGCGAGCGTCAACAAGGCGTTCAAGCTGTTCATGGCCGCGCGCCTCGGCCGCGCGCGCTATCGCGATCTGTGCAAGGCGCAGTGGTACGTGTACCTGTGCCGGGGTCTCACGTTCGCTTATTTCACCATGGGCGTGACGGCGCTCTGGGTTGACATGGCCCAGCTCGCGACGCTCGGCCATGCACTGGGCGTGGTGGGCGCGCTGGCTGCGTTCGTTGCGTTGAGCGTGCTCGGCACCGTGAGCTTCATCGCGGCGGATCTGGCGTTGGCCGGGCTGGCTGCGGTGGCCGCGTTCGCGGGCATCGGCCACAAGGCAAATGCGGCAAACGCGGCAAGTCCGGCAAACGACGCCGCGCGCGGGCGTTTTGCTCGCCCGCTGGCCGCCGCGTTCGCGCTCGCGGGCGTGCTGCTCGTGACGCTGGCCGTCAACACGCTCTACACGCAACCTCCCGAATTCGTCTACAGGGCCTTCTGATCATGCGTATTCTCCTGACCTCCGGCCTGCGGCTACTGGCGGCGTGTCTCGTGCTCTACGCACTGCTGATCGCCGTCGCGCTGCTGGCTTTTCCGCCGCCGGGGCGCGGCGCGGCGTTCGATACCTCCACGGCGTCCAACACGGTATTCGAAACCGAAGCCAAGTACCTCGTGCTCAATCGCCATGTGCTCGGCACGCCTGGCACGCGCGTGGTGCTGCTCGGCGCTTCGAACACGGTGGGGGGCTTTCCCGTGAAGCTCACCCAGGCCGCGTTGCCGGGCGTTTCGGTCGTGAGCGCCGCGGTCAGCGGCTCGAACGTGACGCAGATCCGCGAAGCCTTCGAACTCACGCGCCGCGCGATCAAGCCCGAGGACCGCGCGCGCACCGTCTACGTGATCGGCCTCTGGTATGGCGTGTTCGTGGCTGACGCGGCGCACTGGCCGCACATCGCCGGCCAGCCCGTGCAGACCGCCGTGGATACCGAGCTGTATCGCTACGACTTCTATCGCCGCGAGCCGCATGGCCCGATGCCGGTCGTGCCCGAGCGCCTGCTGCCGGCGGCCACTATCGCGATCTATCCGGTGATCGCGCTCGAGAAGCTCGTGCGCGTCGTGACGGAGCCCGTGCGCACGGCATTTCTCGGCGCGCAGCCCGGCCGCACCGACAGCGAGCGCGACGCCTATGTGGCGAGCGCGAAAGACAAGCAGGAGCAGACCGCCTACTGGCTCGCCGAGTTTCCCGACAACCGCATCGACAACCGCCAGTTCGCCGCGCTCGAAGCGCTCGTGGACGAGGCGCGTGCGGACCATAGCGCGGTCATCATCGTGAATCTGCCGATTCCGGCGTGGCATTCGGCGGCCGTGCGCTACGACGCCGATTACCTGAAAGCCGTGAACGCGTTCATCGCGCGCCACGCCGACGACCCGATGTTCGCGAGCGTCGACATGCGCGACATGAACAACGACACGTGGTTCTCCGACGAAGTGCATCCGAAGCCGCGTGTGGTGCCGCTGTGGGTGCGCCGCATCACGGCGCCGGTGCAGACCTTCGTCGCCCGCGTGGATGCGCGCGCTGGGGCAGCGGCGAACGAGCCGATGAATGGGGCGGCGAGTGTTCCCGCGAACGCGGGCGCCGAGTTGCCTGCTGACGTGCAACCTGACGTGCAAGCCAACGCGCAAGCCGAACGCAAAGGACCGCAATCATGAGCCCCGCACTCGCGTTCCACCACCACGGCCTCGCGGTGAGCGCGCCCGACGAGGCGTACCGCTTTCTCGACGCGCTCGGCTATGCGAGCGGCGAGGCGCTCTACGACCCGCTGCAGCGCGTGAATCTCGCGCTGTGGACGCACGACGCGCTGCCGGCGGTGGAGATCGTCTGGCCCGGCGAGGGCAAGTCGCCGATCGATCGCATCCTGCGTCACGGCCCGTCGATCTACCACACCTGCTATGCGACGCACGATGCGAACGCATGGCTCGAAGCGATGGAGCGCCGGGAGATCGAGATCGTGACGGTTTCCGCGCCCACGCCCGCGATCCTGTTCGGCGGGCAGAAGGTGTCGTTCCACATGGTTTCTGGCGTCGGGCTCGTCGAGTTGCTGCATCTCGACACCGTGGCCACTCACATTCGAAGCGAATCGCAGGCGGCAACGCTCACCACCGCCGCCTGACATCGACTCATTTTTCCCGAAGGGGGACAGCATGACCGAGCAAATGATCTACTCGCAACTCCAGCCGATCTTCGACGACCTGTTCGACACCGGCGATTTGGCGCTCGCGGCAGATACCACCGCCGACGACGTCGACGGCTGGGACAGCCTCAACCACGTGATGCTGATACTTGCCGTGCAAAAGCGCTTCAAGGTGAAGTTCTCGGCGGCGGAGATCAGCGGGCTGGAGAATGTCGGTGCGCTCGTTGCGCTGATCGGCAAGAAGCTCGGCACTGCTTGAGGCCGCGACGATGAGCGCGTCCCTCTACCTCGGGCTAGGCTGGCTGCCGCCCGCACCCGACGACTTTACGCGGCGCTGCCGCGAAATTGCCGCATCCATCGCTGCATCGAACGAGCCGGTTGGCGCGCAGATCGCGGCGCTTGCCCGGCATGCGCTCGACAGCAGCCAGTTGAACCGGCTCGCCGCGCTGATCGAGACCGTGCGCGAGAACGGACGCAGTCTCGAACCGCTCGTGCCGCTCACGCTCGGGCTCGTCTGCAACGCGACGAGCGATACGCTGCGCGCCGCGCTGGTGGCGAGCGCCGCGCGCCACGGCTTCGCGCTGACCTGCGTGGGCACCGGCTACAACCAGGTGGTGCAGGACGCGCTGTCGCCCGATTCGGCGCTCAACCGCGCGCGGCCCGAGATCGTGCTGCTCGCGCTCGATCATCGCGCGCTGCCGTTGCAGCCGATGCCGGGCAACGAAGCGGCGAGCGCGCAGATGATCGAAGAAGCCGCCCAGCACATCGATCTCGTGGTGCGCGGCATTCGCCAGAACAGCGGCGCGGTGTGCATCGTGCAGACGCTCGCGCGTCCGCCCGAGACGCTGTTCGGCAGTCTCGACTACCGCACGGCGGGCACCTGGCGCACCCTCTGCGAGGGCTTCAACCGGCGTCTTGCCGATGGCCTCGACGGATCGCCGAACCTGCTGCTCGACGTCGCCGGCATTGCCGAAACGGTCGGGCTTGCGACCTGGCACGACCCGGCCATGTGGAATCTCGCCAAGCTGCCGTTCAGCGACGACGCGCTGCCGCTCTACGCCGACCACGTGGGCCGCGTGATCGCGGCGTGGCGCGGCAAGAGCCGCCGCTGCCTGATTCTCGACCTCGACAACACGGTGTGGGGCGGCGTGATCGGCGACGACGGGCTCGACAACATCCGCATCGCGGAAGGCGACGCGGTGGGCGAGGCGCATCGCAGCGTGCAGGCTGCGGCGCTCGCGCTGCGCGAGCGCGGCGTGGTGCTCGCGGTGTCGTCGAAGAACGACGACGACGTTGCGCGCGCACCGTTCCGCGAGCATCCCGAGATGCTGCTGCGCGAGGACCACATCGCCGTGTTCCAGGCGAACTGGCAGGACAAGGCTAGCAACATCACGGCGATCGCGGAGAACCTCGCGCTCGGCCTCGAATCGATGGCCTTCCTCGACGACAACCCGGCCGAGCGCGGGCTCGTGCGCGAGTTCACCTCGCAGGTCTGCGTGCCCGAAGTGGGCGACGATCCGGCGCTGTACGCGCGCACGCTGTTCGCTTCGGGCGCGTTCGAGGCCACGCTGTATTCCGACGAGGATCGCGCGCGCGCGAGCTTCTACCAGGCCAACGCGCGGCGCGTGGCGCTCCAGCAGCAGGCGGGCGATCTCGCGGCGTACCTGCGCTCGCTCGACATGGAGCTCACGTTCAAGCCGTTCGACTCGCAGGGCCGCGCGCGCATTGCGCAACTGATCGGCAAGTCGAATCAGTTCAACCTCACGACGCGGCGCTACTCCGAGGCCGAGGTGGAAGCGCTCGAACACGCCGCCGATTGCCTGACGCTGCAAGTGCGCCTCAAGGACGTGTTCGCCGACAACGGCATGATCAGCGTGATCGTGGCGCGGCTGCGCGAGGACGCGCTCGAGATCGACACGTGGCTGATGAGCTGCCGCGTGCTTGGACGCAAGGTGGAGCACGCGGTGCTGCAAAAGCTGTGTGCGTATGCGCAGGCGGTGGGCGCGCGCAGCATCGTCGGCGAGTATCGGCCCACGGCGCGCAACCGCATGGTCGAGCAGCATTACGCGAACTTCGGCTTCGCGCTGCGCGAACGCGATGCCGATGGCCGCACGGTGTGGACACTCGATCCCACGCAGGGACCGGGGGAAGAACTGCCGATGCGCATCGTCGATTTGACGACTACGCCAGAGCGCGCGCTCGACGGCGTGTGAACGACGGCGTGTGAGCGTCGAGCGGGAGAGGGGGCTTGCGCGGTCGCGCGAGCGCCCAACAGTACGGGGTTCAAGCCATGAAAAAATTAGGCTCCATTCAGGTTCTACGCGCCATTGCGGCAGTCCTGGTCATCTTCTGCCACGGCGCCGGCGAAGTGGGCGGCAGCCACGCCGCGCTCGCGCCGGGCTTCTGGCCGCTCGTCAGCGCGAAAGGGCTGTTCGGCGTGGACCTCTTCTTCGTCGTCAGCGGCTTCGTGATGATGTACATCATCTCGGGCAAGCGTTCGAGCGGCGTGACGGCGGCCCGCTTTCTCGGCGAGCGCATCGCGCGGATCGTGCCGCTCTACTGGGCGGTGACGCTGCTATCGGTGCTGATCGGCCTCGTGCTGCCGGCGCTCAAGCACAAGAACGGCTATTCGGCGGACTACGTGCTGCGCTCGCTGCTGTTCGTGCCGTCGAGCAACCCCGTGACGGGCGCGCCGGAGCCGGTGCTCGGGCTCGGCTGGACGCTGAACTACGAAATGTTCTTCTATGTCGTCATTTCGATCGTGCTGCTGCTCGGCGTGAAGCGCGTGTTCGCGGCGGTGCTGGCGATCTTCGTTTCGCTCGTCGCGCTAGGCATCTGGTTCGATCCCGCCGCCGTCATCCTGAAGAGCTGGACCCATACGATCATTCTGGAGTTCGCCTTCGGCGCGATGATGGCCGAGGCGAGGTTGTCAGGATTCCGAATCGGATCGCTCGCGCAGATCGTGCTGGTAATGGCGGGCATTGCGGGCTGGCTGTGTTTCGGCGCGCCCTCGGACGGCGTGATGGCCTTGCGTGGATTCGAGTGGGGGCTGCCTGCCGCCGCGATATTCGCAGGCGTGGTGATGGGCCGCCGTGAAGTTGCATACCCCAAGCTGCTGCTGTTGATCGGCGATGCTTCGTATAGCCTCTACCTGACCCATCTGTTCGTGATGCGGCTCTGCTCGCTGTTGGTGTTTCATCTGCCGATCAGCCCTGAGTTGCGCGTGGTCGTGTTCTTCCTCGTCTTCCCGTGTGCGGCGATCGGGTTCTCCATCCTTTCGTACCGCAAGTTCGAGATGCCGACGCTGCGGATCGGCCGGCAGCTTCTCGAGTCGCGCTTGAGCAAGGCAAGCCTGGCCGAGAGCGCGTCGAGCGGAGGGTAGTTTCCCGGCCGCGCGCGATCCGGTACGTCGCGGCCGCAGCGAATCCACAGCGCAGCCCCAATGAATTTATTGGGGCTGCCTGACTATTGACTATTCGTACAAAAGAGACGACGGTGTCAGTCTCGATTCAGGTTCGCTGTTGTCCCGGTCAGATCCCATCTCATAGCGCATTTCCTGACAAACTGTTTTCAGTGTCTTGGGGCGGGGCAATCTCGTCACGACACTCGGGTGGAGGCGACGAAATGAAACCGGCTGCTTCTACGGAGTCCCGTCCGCGCCGCCTGCCATTCCTGCAGGGCGTGTTGCCCATCAATCCCGCCCAGTTGCCGCACGACATCATTGCCGGCATCACGCTCGCCGCGCTCGGCATTCCCGAGGTGATGGGGTACACGAAGATTTCCGGCACGCCCACCGTGACCGGCCTCTATACGATATTGCTGCCGCTGATCGCATTCGCGGTGCTGGGTGCGTCGCGCCAACTGGTGGTCGCGGCGGATTCCGCAACCGCCGCCATTCTTGCGGGCGAGCTTACGGCCGTCGCTTCGTTGGGAAGTCCAGAGTATGTCGGGCTCACCAGCACGGTTGCGCTCACCGTTGCCGTGATGCTGGTGATCGCGCGGGTTTTCCGGCTGGGGTTTCTGGCCGATTTTCTTTCCCGCAGCGCACTGATCGGCTTCCTGACCGGCGTGGGCGTGCAGGTCGCCGCCGGCGAACTCTCCGGGCTGATCGGCCTTCCAAAGCAGGGGCATGGCCCGATCATGCAGATCGTGTCGGCGTTCGAGCGCATCCCCGTAGCGCACCTTGCGACCACGGCGCTTTCGTTTGCCGTGCTGGCGGTGATCATCGGATGCAAGCGCTTTGTACCGCGCGCGCCCGGTGCGCTGATCGCCGTGATCGGGTCGATTCTCGCGAGCGGGTTTTTCAATTTCGCGGGGCGCGGCATCGCGGTAACCGGCGAAGTGCCAGGCGGCCTGCCGACGCTGTTCCTGCCGCACCTGCCGGTGGACGATATCAATCAGGTGCTGGCGACGGCCGCCTCGTGTTTCATCGTCATCATTGCGCAGAGCGCGGCCACCGCGCGCGCCTATGCCAACCGCTACAACGAGAAGGGCGACGACAACGCGGACCTCATCGGGCTCGCAGCCGCGAACGCGGCCGCTGCGTTCACGGGAACCTTCGTCGTGAACGGCAGCCCGACCAAGACCGAGATGGTCGACGATGCGGGCGGCCGCACCCAGATCGCGCATCTGACGACGGCGGTCATCGTGCTGCTGGTGCTGCTGTTCCTCACGCGGCCGCTGAGCCTGCTGCCTGCCGCCGTGTTGTCGGCGATCGTCTTCATGATCGGCGTAAAGCTGATCGACGTGAAAGGCATGGCCGAACTATTTCGCATGCAGAAGGACGAACTGGTGGTCGCCTTGCTGACGGCGGGCGTGGTCGTGTTCGTCGACGTGATGCATGGCATTCTCGCGGCCGTGGTGTTGTCGCTGATCGCCCATGCGCGGCATAGCTACCGCCTGCATACGCACGTGCTCACGCGCAATCCCGCCGGTCACTGGGTTCCGCATCGCGTCGAACCGAATCTGTACGCGGTGCCCGGCATCGTCGTCTACCGGTTCGAGGCCGACTTGTTCTATGCGAATACCGGGCGCTTCACCGAGGAGGTGCTGACGCTCGTGAACGAAGCGGATCAGGTGCTGCGCTGGGTGGTGATCGACGCGTCGGTGATCAACAACATCGACTACACGGGAGGCAAGGCGTTGATCCAGGTGGGCGAGGAACTCGACCGGCGCGGCGTTGGCATCGCGGCCGTCGCGCTTCCAACGGGCGTGCGTAGTGAGATCGAGCGCTACAAGGCGCTGCGGGCGCGAGGCGCGCATCGCGAGATCTTTGCAACGGTCGACGCCGCGATCGACGCGCTCCACAACGTCGCGCCGACCACATCCGCCGCCTCGCCCGACGAGACGAAAAAACCAGGCTGAAGCCAATGAACCGGAACTGGAGATGAAGCGTGCCTGAAACTGCCGCAGATAAGCGCAATGAACCCGCGAAGGAAGCGGTGAAGGAGCCTGCTGGTCCCGTGATTGCGCAGGAAGATCCGTCCATGCTGTTTGGCGGGCGTGGCTCGCTGGCGTCTCGAATCGAGCGCGGCAAGGCGGCGCGCAAAATGGCGCCGCGCGCGAAGCTGGCGGAGTGCCGGCTCGACGATCGGGATCCGCTCGCGCTGCTCGATGCGTCCAACGTGGGCCGCGTGCCGGAGCTGATACCGATTCGCTATGGGCGCATGGTGGCGAATCCGTTTGCGTTCTATCGCGGCGCGGCGCCGCTGATGGCCTACGACCTCTCGAAGTTGCCGCATTCCGGCGTGAACGTGCAGCTAGGCGGCGATGCGCACTTGGCGAACTTCGGACTGTTCGCGAGCCCGGAGCGGCGCATTCTGTTCGGCCCCAACGACTTCGACGAAACGCTGCCTGGCCCGTTCGACTGGGATATGCGCAGGCTGGCGGCCTCGTTCGTGATCGCGGCGCGCGAACGCGGATTTGCGACGCGCGACCAGCGCGCCGTGGTGCAGCGGCTCTGCGAGACGTTCCGGCAACAGATCGCCCGGTTTAGCCAGATGGATACGCTCGACGTCTGGTACTACCAGTTCAGGGCCACGAGCATGCTGGCGATTGCCGATACGATGGAGGAAAAACAGAAAGAACTGGCGGTGATCGAGAAGGCGCGGCTGCAGTCGTCGCGTTCCGTGATGGGCCATGCCACCGAGATCGTCAACGGCAAGCTGCGCATCAAGGACGTGCCGCCGCTCGTGTATCACGTTCCATTGGCGAGCGCGCACGACCAAAAGCAGTATGAGGCGCAGGTCCGGCGTTTCTTTGCCGACTACCGTTTGACGCTGCCCGACGACCGGCGCGCATTGTTCGATCGCTATGAACTGGTGGATGTGGCCATTCGCGTCGTGGGCGTGGGCTCCGTGGGGACGCGGTGCTATCAGGCGCTTTTCATGGCCGATGGAGAGTGTCCGCTGTTCCTTCAATTGAAGGAGGCGCGCGCTTCGGTGCTGGAGGGGTATGTGCCGCCGAGCCGTTTTCCGAACCACGGCCAGCGTGTGGTGAACGGCCAGCGCCTGCTGCAGTCGGCCAGCGACATTTTCCTCGGGTGGTCGAAGATGCGGCACACGGGAAACGACTTCTACGTACGCCAGTTGCGCGACATGAAGGGCGCATTCGATTTCGCCGCGTTCGATGTCGAGGATCTCAGCGAATATGCGGTCTCCTGTGCGCATGCGCTGGCCCATTCGATGGCCAAGGCGGGCGATCCGGCACTCCTGTGCGGATATATCGGCAAGTCGAGTGCATTCGATGACGCCATCGAGCGATTCGCGCTCGCTTATGCCGACCGGAATGAGGCCGACTGGGAGGTTTTGAAGGCGGCGGTTAAATCGGGACGCATCCAGGTCATTCGTCAGTGAGGCTGGAGTGCCATTGCCGTGCGCACCGGAATTTGATCCAAACCTTAATATTTGCGCAATGTTTACGGGAATCCCCTGGGACGCAGCGGGAGATTGGGGCGCGAGCCGAAAGTCGCGGCAGCCCGCCATGGGTTTGCCCTCATCAGAAGATCCGCAGAGCAGCGAGGGGTCGATATAAGTAGTTGTTTTTTAATGATAAATCGACCTTGATTTCGCGGCTTTCGCCCGTTCGGCAAGCTCAAGTCCGGGTGGCCGGGGTTCAAAATTGGGCGCATCCCGGCCCCAACGACACCCGAAAAAAACCTATCCGGCCCGTTCTTGAATTTGTCATTCCCCGTCCATATAATTAGCACTCACCGCATGAGAGTGCTAACAACTCTGGTGCCATACATCGCTGGCTGGCGGTTGTCGTCAGCCAGGTTTTCTTGAGTCTCTTCAAGTCCCAATCAAGATAGAGGATCTATCCATGAACCTTCGTCCTTTGCATGATCGCGTGATCGTCAAGCGCCTGGATCAAGAAACCAAGACCGCTTCGGGCATCGTGATCCCGGACGCAGCGGCAGAAAAGCCGGATCAAGGTGAAGTCCTGGCCATCGGCCCGGGCAAGCGCGACGACAAGGGCGCCCTGATCGCGCTCGACGTCAAGGTCGGCGACCGCGTCCTGTTCGGCAAGTACGCAGGCCAGACCGTCAAGGTCGACGGCAACGAACTGCTCGTGATGCGCGAAGAAGACATCATGGCCGTGGTGAACAAGTAAGTTCAGACCACCGCTTATTCATCAAGAATTCAAGGAGTTAGAAGATGGCAGCTAAAGACGTCGTGTTCGGCGATTCCGCCCGTTCCAAGATGGTTGAAGGCGTGAACATTCTCGCCAACGCAGTGAAGGTCACGCTGGGTCCGAAGGGCCGCAACGTGGTCCTCGAGCGCTCGTTCGGCGGCCCGACGGTCACCAAGGACGGTGTCTCGGTCGCAAAGGAAATCGAGCTCAAGGACAAGCTCCAGAACATGGGCGCGCAAATGGTCAAGGAAGTCGCTTCCAAGACCAGCGACAACGCCGGTGACGGCACCACGACCGCAACGGTCCTGGCACAGTCGATCGTGCGCGAAGGCATGAAGTACGTCGCATCGGGCATGAACCCGATGGACCTCAAGCGCGGCATCGACAAGGCCGTCGCAGCAGCCATCGACGAACTGCGCAAGGTCAGCAAGCCCTGCACGACCAACAAGGAAATCGCGCAAGTCGGCTCGATCTCGGCAAACAGCGACACGTCGATCGGCGACCGTATCGCTGAAGCGATGGACAAGGTCGGCAAGGAAGGCGTCATCACCGTCGAAGACGGCAAGTCGCTGCAAGACGAGCTGGAAGTCGTCGAAGGCATGCAATTCGACCGCGGCTACCTGTCGCCGTACTTCATCAACAACCCGGACAAGCAAGTCGCCGTGCTGGAAAGCCCGTTCGTCCTGCTGTTCGACAAGAAGATCTCGAACATCCGTGATCTGCTGCCGGTTCTGGAACAAGTCGCGAAGGCTGGCCGTCCGCTGCTGATCATCGCTGAAGACGTCGAAGGCGAAGCTCTGGCAACGCTGGTCGTCAACAACATCCGCGGCATCCTGAAGACCGTTGCAGTGAAGGCTCCGGGCTTCGGCGACCGTCGCAAGGCCATGCTGGAAGACATCGCGATCCTGACCGGCGGTCAAGTCATCGCGGAAGAAACCGGCCTCACGCTCGAGAAGGCATCGCTGAACGAACTCGGTCAAGCGAAGCGCATCGAAGTGGGCAAGGAAAACACGACGATCATCGACGGCGCAGGCGAAGCCGTGAACATCGAAGCGCGCGTGAAGCAAATCCGCACGCAAATCGAAGAAGCGACCTCGGACTACGACCGTGAAAAGCTGCAAGAGCGCGTTGCCAAGCTGGCAGGCGGCGTTGCAGTGATCAAGGTTGGCGCTGCTACCGAAGTCGAAATGAAGGAAAAGAAGGCACGCGTGGAAGACGCGCTGCACGCCACCCGCGCTGCCGTTGAAGAAGGCATCGTCCCCGGCGGCGGCGTTGCGCTGATCCGTGCACGCACGGCAATCGCTAGCGTGAAGGGCGCCAACGCAGACCAGGACGCAGGCATCAAGATCGTCCTGCGCGCCATGGAAGAGCCGCTGCGCCAGATCGTCACGAACGGCGGCGAAGAAGCTTCGGTGGTCGTGGCAGCTGTTGCAGCTGGCCAAGGCAACTACGGCTACAACGCAGCGACGGGCGAGTACGTCGACATGGTCGAAGCCGGCGTGGTCGACCCGACGAAGGTCACGCGCACCGCGCTGCAAAACGCAGCTTCGGTTGCTGGCCTGCTGCTGACGACGGACGCAGCCGTTGCTGAAGTGCCGAAGGAAGATGCTCCGATGGCTGGCGGCATGCCCGGCGGCATGGGCGGCATGGGCATGGACATGTAATTGCGGCGTTAGCCGGAATTACGTTGACGTGCAGGGGACGCGCCGTGAGGTGCGTTTCCCAAGCCCGAAAAGAAAAACCCGCAGCGATGCGGGTTTTTTTTTGTCCATCGTCTGTGCATTTGGAGGCGCTTCTTTGCCTCTGGCGCCGCGTATTTGATTGCACCCATGTCGCCGGGCGTTGCGGTGTCGAGTCTTAATGGGGGAGGATCAAAGGCGCTGAGTGCCGCCCGGGAACGTTATACTCTCGCAAGTCCGCCAATCTGGCCGGAGCGGCGGACAGCGTTTGGATATGGGATCCCTTCGCGGGGATAAATCGGAGCCGGCCGGCCCTCGCGGTAGCGAATGCGCTTGCCGAGTCGAGGATGCCGCTCATGGGACGCTCGTCAGGCGTCTCATGCCGAGGTGGCAGCAACGGCGTCCGATGGCATTTGACATTACCAATGAAAATTCAGACGAATAGCAGCGTCGCGGTCGTACTGCCACCGCCGATCGGTGACAGCCTCATTGGCATGGTCCTCGTGAACAATCTGGTTCGGAACGGCTACCAGCCGGTCGTGTTCGGCTGGGTGGCGGAGCAACTCGCCGACTGGTTTCCCTGGGTACGCGTGGGCCACTTCACCGATCACGCTGGCGCGTTCGAGACGGTGATCGAGTTGCGTGCAACCGCAAAGGGGCCGACGCTTGCGCGCTCGGGCAAGACGCTGTGTCTGGCAGACCTGCCCGCCTACCACGGGCCAAAGCACCACATGGTAGACCGCATTGTCGACATTGCCTGCCACACTTTCGAGCTGCAAGACGTTACGCGTTCGAATGGATTGACCCTGCCGCCGGATGTGGTCCGCGGCGGCGCCGCGAATCGCGTCGTGATTCACCCGACAGGCAGCCACCCCGAAAAAATGTGGAGCCGCGAGAAGTTTCTCGCGCTGGCTTGCTCGCTCGAGCGCCTCGGCCTGCAACCGAGCTTTCTCGTTGCGCCCAATGAGTTCGATGCGTGGCGGGGTATCGCGGCGAATGGGCACGAAGTGAACGCGCTCGAATTGGGCGCCGTTGCGAGATGGATTGCGGAATCGGGCTGGTTTATCGGCAATGATTCGGGTCTCGGCCACCTTGCATCATCGATCGGCGTGCCGACGCTCACGTTGTTCATGCGCCGTGGTCTTGCTCGGTCCTGGCGTCCTGGCTGGGGGCCCGGCGAAATTGTCCTGCCGCTCAACGTAGTGCCGTCGGGCAAGCTCAAGGAGCGGTTGTGGAAGCAACTGCTTTCTGTTCGACGTGTGATGTCGGGGTTTCACACACTCCGGAATTCGAATTCGACGGCCCTGTTTCGCTGATTCCGATAAACATGCGCTTCTCTCCTGTGGCTGCCTGGTCGGCGGCTGTGCTGCTTTTTCTCGCTCCGGCGGTGAACCTCGTCTGGCAAGGCGGGACGGGTTACTGTTTTTTTGCGTTGCTCGCCATGGCGCTGTACATGGGGCTACGTAACCGTCACGTGCCGGGTTACTTTTCGGGGCTTCGCGACTATCCCTGGTATGTAGCCGGGATGTGTAGCCTGCTGCTCGCCGTCGTCGTGCAGCAGCTTGTGTACGGGTTATGGATGCCACGCCAGTTCGATGCCTACTCGCGGTTTGCGCTGGCCATTCCGATCTTCCTGATGCTACGGCAGATGCCGGCCCGTTATTTCCGCGCATTGGGCTGGGGCTGTGCCGTTGGCGCCCTGATTCTGGGCGCGCTCGCACTGGCTATTCGTCCTGCGGGCGGTTGGACCGATGCCGATCGCCTGAACAACGCCTACACCAATGCCATTCCATACGGCGATACGGCATTGCTGCTCGCATTTCTTTCGGTATTTACGATCGGTTGGGACGTCAAGCATCGAAAGCTGGCCATGTGCCTGAAGCTCGCGGCGCTTGTTGCTGGAGGTTTCTCGTCCTATTCGTCAGGGACGCGCGGTGGATGGGTCGCCATTCCGGTGTTCCTGGTGATGCTGGGCTTCCAGCACGGCTGGTTCGCCAATCTGAAACGTCTTGCGATCAGCACCGCGATTGTCGTGCTCAGCACTGCGGCACTGCTTTCCACTTCGCGTATCGAGCAGCGGGTTCATGATTTCACAACCGACGTGAGACAGTTTTCCCGTGGTGATCCCAATACGTCGACCGGTATTCGCTTTGAATTGTGGCGGGCGTCCACACTGCTGTATAGGCAGCATCCCATTTATGGAGTAGGCAAAGGGCGGCTCGAAAGTTCCATGGTGCAACTCGGGAAGCAGGGCCTGATGCCCGCATGGGCTCCCAACGAGCGCGCGCATAGCGACTTTTTCTCGACGCTGGCGGAATCGGGGTCGGTCGGGGTCGTCTGTCTGTTTATTTTTTACGTCGGTTCAACGGCTTACTTCTGGCGTCGCAGGCGCTCGACCGACGCGTTCATACGTACGGCCGCGTGGTCGGGGCTGGCGGTGTCGTTCAGCACGATCATTTTCGGTCTGACGATCGACGTGCTCGTCCCCATCATGGTGACGGTTCTGGTGGCGTTGCTGACGGCGGCATTTCTTGCTGCTATCGACGCGCGCCAACGCGAGATCGATGCTCAGCAGAGCTAGGTTGCCGTTGTGCATGCCTCGCAGCGTGTGCTCAGCACCGCATACCGGCATTTGGAGTGGGCCTGCCGTGCTTAGTCTGATGGCGGCAGATTGACAGGGCCGCCGGGCGATGCTTCGTCTTCCTCCTCATCATTGCTCCGCGCCCAAAAAAACCGGTCCGGCATCCACGCGCCCATGCCCGGCCTGAACGCATTCTGCACGGCTTGATAGAGATACTCCTGCGCCTCGCGCACCGCTTCGGGCGGCTCCTGGCCGTTCGCGAGCAGCGCGGCGATCGCTGAGCCGAGCGTATCGGCCAGCCCCATCATCGGCTGGTTCGAGCGGTCCCAGAAGTCCTGGCGCAACTGGCCCTCTTCGCTATAGAGCGTGTTCACCACGCGGTGCGAGCCCGTTTCCATCGAGAGAATGTATTCGCAGCCCGTGGCGAGCAGGTGCGAGATCGCGGTGTCGATGCTGGGCGTATCGGCGTCGCCGTCGGGTTGCGCGAGCGCGAGCAGCACCGAGACGTCGGCAACCAGCACGGTGGTTTGCGGCACCAGCAGATCGGTGACGACTTCGCGCAGCTCGTCGGCGGCGAGCACATGCTCGTCGTCGAGCGTGAAGTCGGGTGCGACAACGAGCGGCACTTCGTCGTAGTCGGCGACCACTTCGGCGATCGCGCTCACCACTTCGGCGCGCGTGCCCGCGCCCACCTTGAACGCCGACACGGGCATGTCTTCCAACAGCATGCGTGCCTGGGCCGCGACGGTTTCGGGGTCGAGACCGGTGACTTCGTCGCAGCCGGCCGAGTCGCGCACGGTGTAGCCGGTGAGCACGCTCACGCCGTGGCAGCCCATGCTGGCGAGCGTGAGCAGGTCGGCTTGCAGGCCGCCGCCGCCGGTCGGATCGGAAAGGCCGAAGGTAAGGACGATGGGAGGGGTGTCGCCGGGCATGTACGTTGACGGGAAGTGTTGGGTTGGCTCGCGGTTGCTGCGAGTGCTGGCGCCGCCATCTCGCGCCGATGGTTCGATTATGCGGCCTGACGGCAGTTGCGGGGGACGGATGACCTGCCGCCCGCGAGGGATTTTCTCGTCTTGACAGCTCGCCAGGTGCAGGACTCGGGTGCCGTCACAGTTGCTAGGCATGGAATCGGCAACACGGTACCATCATGGCTCTTGTTTTTCCGACAGTTTTCCCGATCGTCCGCGGCGCTTGTCCGCAGACGGTTTTTTGGACTTTTCGACGCGGCATAAGAATGGAATATAGAAGCTGGATGTGCCTGATCTGCGGCTGGATCTACGATGAAGAAGCCGGTTTGCCAGACGAAGGCATCGCGCCCGGCACGCGCTGGGAGGATGTTCCCATCAACTGGACCTGTCCTGAGTGCGGCGCACGCAAGGAAGACTTCGAGATGGTCCAGATCTGAGGCGTCTCGCGCGAGGCTTTGGCCTGATCGTCATCAGTCGTTTTTTTTTAGTACCGTTATCGAACGTTTTGCCGGCGTCCGTGTTTGGCGTCCGCGCTTTTTTGCCTGATCCCGCCGGTATTCGCGCGAGGCGGTAGCCGGCCAGCCGGCTCGCCGCTATCGCAACCGCATCGCAACTGTTCCAGGCGCTGTCTCATGAGCCTTCATACGACGTCGGTTGCCCGTTTCGAAGCGTTGCCCAACCCGCGTGGCGGGCATGTGCCGTTCGCGCATGCGGCGCTCGCCCAGGCGCTTGCCGCGCTCGACGAGCAGCGCGATGTCGCGCGGCCGCTGCGCCAGGCGGCGCGCGCGTTGCGCGACGCCGGCTGGTTCGCGGCGGCGCGTTTTGCGGACACGCTGCTGCTGGCCTCGCCGCTTGCGCTGGCGGCATCGGTGCCCGCGCCACCGCCGCCTGGCATGCCGCCTCGGCCCCCACATGATCACGATGGCGCAGATGAGGGCCACATTCGCGAGGCGTTTCGCAATGCGCTGATCGATCTGGTCGGCGCGCTCGAGCGTCACAATCTGCGTGAACTGGCGTGCTCGCCGGTGCTCTATGCGCACCAGCGCGTGCTGTTCGAGGCGCTTGCCTCGCATGGGGCCGGCATCGTGCCCGCTTACGAGGATGTCGCCCTGTCGGGGCGGCCCATCGCGGTAGCCACGCTGGCTGCGCAACCCGCGCAGCGGCTCGCGCAGATTCGGGCGCGCTACGAGGCGGCGTTGCTGCCCGCGTTGAAGGCGCGCATTGCCAACGGCAGCCGTGCGGCGGAGCAGTTCGCGCAAGCCGCGTTCGGTGAGATGGACGCCTGCATCGCGGAGCTCGCGAGCGCCGATGTCTACGACTTCTGGCGTCTTGCCTCCGCTTGCGCCCGGGTGCTGCGCAACGGCGTGACGACTTGGGGCGATGGCCCGATGCGCTCGTTTTACGCCCGTTGCAATTTGCTGATTGCCGAGCACGCGCGTGGCTTGCGCGTCGCGCCGCAGTCGTTCGTGTGCGTGGCGCTCGCGGTGCTGTGGCGCGATTACGCGCTCTTCGGGGCCGCCGCGGAAGATACCGCCGACGTCGATCTGCTGCTCGACTACGGCCTGACCGTGGATTGGCATGTCGCGGGCACCCAGGCCTCCGAGGCGCTGTGGGAGGCGGGCAGCGCGCAGGCCGATGTGCTGGCGGCGCGCGTGGCGCCCACGCGCGAGCTGGGCGCGCTCGTGGTGAACGGCAACGCGTACGAAGATTTTTTGCAGACCGCCGATGCGGCGATGCTGGAGCTTGGCACCGCGTCTCGGTCACTTTCGCTGCGGCCTGCTGGCGCGCCTGCGGATTGCGCGGCGGCGCTCGTTGCGGCGGATGCGGCATATCGCATCGGGGCGGCGGCGTGGGCACTCGGGCTTGGCCACGTGGGCCTGCTTTCCGACGCGCTCGGCCTGGCCTGGCGGCGCACCGCGCACGCGGCGGCTGGCGGGGCGCAGGCGGCGCAAGCGGCATCAGGCCACATAGCCGTGGAAGCGCCGGGCGCGCAGGCGATCGAGCATGCCAACGAAGCGCTGCGCGCCATGCTGCACAAGGTGGCGGCGGGCGTTGCGCAACCCGATGCGAGCGCGGCCGTGCGTGCGCTTGGCGCGGCGATTGCCGCCGGCACAACAGGTGGAGCAACCGGTGGTGCTGGCGGAGTGGGCGCAGCGGCGCAACTCGCGCCGCGTTGAGGCGCAGCGTATTTCCTCGCGTGCGTTGGCGCACAGGTGCGTCACGCATGCTCCGGCGACCATGCAGCCGTGTCGTCTGCGCATGTTAGAGTGATCATTCTCCTTGCTGCGGAGCGCGCGGAAGGCGTTGAAGCCGGCCGCCGTTCCGTATCGTCTTTGCTAGAATTCAAACCATGTCCAAGAGTAACGATCGCATCAATCTGACCAACCAGTTCCTGATCGCCATGCCCAACATGGCGGACCCCACGTTTTCAGGAACGGTGGTCTACCTTTGCGATCATTCCGAGCGCGGCGCGCTCGGCCTCGTGATCAATCGTCCTACCGATATCGATCTGGAAGCGCTGTTCTCGCGCATCGACCTCAAGCTCGAAATCGAACCGCTGCTGCACGTGCCCGTCTATTTCGGCGGTCCGGTGCAGACCGAGCGCGGCTTCGTCCTGCACGCGCCCAAGACCGGCACGAACTACACCTCGTCGATGTCGGTGCCCGGCGGCCTCGAGATGACCACCTCGAAGGACGTGCTCGAAGCCGTCGCCAGCGGCACCGGCCCCGAGCAGTTCCTGCTCACGCTCGGCCATGCCGGCTGGGGCGCGGGCCAGCTCGAAGACGAAATCTCGAAGAACGGCTGGCTCACGGTCGAAGCCGATCCGAAGATTGTTTTCGACGTGCCCGCCGAAGAGCGCTTCGAAGCAGCGCTCGCGCTGCTCGGCATTTCGTCGACGATGCTTTCGGGCGAGGCGGGCCACGCATGAGCGTGGCCGCGGGGCGAGGCGCCGCCGAGGCGACCTTGCTGGCGTTCGACTACGGCGAGAAGCGTATCGGCGTGGCGCTCGGCAATGCGCTCACGCGCAGCGCCCGCGCGCTCACCGTGATCCAGAACCGCAGCATTGACTATCGCTTCGAAACCATCGGCGCGCTGCTGCGCGAATGGCAGCCCGATCTGCTCGTGGTGGGCCTGCCGTGTCATCCCGACGGCACGCCGCACGTCATGACGAAGCTGGCGAAACGCTTCGGCAATCAACTGAACGGCCGCTTCAATCTGCCCGTGGTCTGGGTGGACGAGCGCTATTCTTCCGTCGATGCCGAAGCGCGCCTGCGCGAGCGCGGCGAGCGTGCGGAGCACGTGGACGCCGAAGCGGCCTGTGTGATCCTCCAGCAGTATCTCGACGAGATTGTCGACAAACCCCCGCCCCAATTCACCTGATGAACACACCTGACGCCGAGGCGCTATACCGCGCCGTTCTCGAGCAGATTCGCGCGGCTTACCCAGAAGGCGCGTTCGGTGCGCCCGACGGCGTGGCGATCGCCGGCATCCACAGCGGCGGCGCGTGGCTGGCCGAGCGCCTCGCGCGCGACCTCGGCGCTACGCAGTGGGGCGTGGTGAACGTCGCGCTGCATCGCGACGACTACGCGAAGAAGGGCCTGCACAGCCAGGCGAGCCCGACCGCGCTGCCGTTCGAAGTGGAAGGCCGCCGCATCCTGCTCGTCGACGACGTGCTGCACACCGGGCGCACCGTGCGCGCGGCGCTCAACGAACTCTACGACTATGGCCGGCCCGCCTCGGTCGAGCTGGCCGTGCTGGTCGACCGCGGCGGGCGCGAGTTGCCCGTGGCGGCGCGCTTCACCGGCGGCGAGCCGCAGCAGATGGACCCGGACTCCACGCTCGTGCTCGAGCGCGCCGACGGCGGCCGCTTCGCGCTGCGCATCGAGGCTCGCGACCCGCACTGAACCACCTTGCCTGAGCGAAGCCAAGCTTGGGCGACATCACCGAACCCGATACAACAGGCCGGATCCGACAAGACCCGGCCCATCCAGTCAGACACCCGCGCAGGAATTTCGCGATGAACACACAGCCCACGCCGGCATCGTCCGCACCGGACGACAAGCGCTTTCACTACGGCTTCCTCAAGGGCAATCCGCAGCTCACGAAGAATGGCGAGCTCAAGCACTTGCTGTCGATCGAAGGCCTTTCGCGCGCGATCCTCACGCACATTCTCGACACCGCCACGCAGTTCGTGAGCGTTACCGACCGCGACGTGAAGAAGGTGCCGCTGCTGCGCGGCAAGTCGGTGTTCAACCTGTTCTTCGAGAATTCCACGCGCACGCGAACGACCTTCGAGATCGCGGCCAAGCGCCTCTCGGCGGACGTGCTCAATCTGAACATCAACGCATCGTCGACGAGCAAAGGCGAGTCGCTGCTCGACACCATCGGCAATCTCTCGGCGATGCACGCCGACATGTTCGTCGTGCGCCACGCGTCGAGTGGCGCGCCGTACCTGATCGCCGAGCATTGCGCGCCGCACGTGCACGTGATCAACGCCGGCGACGGCCGCCACGCGCACCCGACGCAGGGCCTGCTCGACATGTACACGATCCGCCATTACAAGCGCGACTTCACGAACCTGCGCGTGGCGATCGTCGGCGACATCCTGCATTCGCGCGTCGCGCGCTCGGACATCCACGCGCTCACCACGCTCGGCGTGCCCGAAGTGCGCGCGATCGGTCCGCGCACGCTGCTGCCGGGCGGGCTCGAGCAGATGGGCGTGCGCGTGTTCCACAACCTCGACGAGGGCTTGAAGGACGTCGACGTCATCATCATGCTGCGCCTGCAGAACGAGCGCATGAGCGGGGCGCTGCTGCCATCGGCGCAGGAGTACTTCAAGAGCTGGGGCTTGACGCCCGAGCGCCTCGCGTTAGCCGCGCCCGATGCGATCGTGATGCATCCGGGGCCGATGAATCGCGGTGTGGAAATCGACTCGCAGGTCGCGGACGGCCCGCAATCGGTGATCCTCGATCAGGTGAGCTTCGGCATTGCGGTGCGCATGGCGGTGATGGGTATCGTCGCCGGTAACAACGAATGAACGGGCGAGAACAACAAGGGCAGCGCATGAAGATTCACATTCAAGGTGGCACGCTGATCGATCCGGTCAATGCGTCGGCAGGCACTGAAACGCAGCAGGACGTGTACATCGCGGACGGCAAGATTGCCGCGCTCGGCGCCGCGCCCGCCGGCTTTTACGCGGACCGAACGCTCGACGCGAAGGGCCTCATGGTCGCGCCGGGTCTCGTCGACCTGAGCGCGCGGCTGCGCGAGCCGGGCTACGAGCACAAGGCCACGCTCGACTCGGAAATGAACGCGGCGCTCGCGGGCGGCGTGACGAGCCTCGTGTGCCCGCCCGACACCGATCCGGTGCTCGACGAAGCGGGCCTCGTCGAGATGCTCAAGTACCGCGCGGGCAAGCTCGAACGCGCGCATGTGTATCCGCTCGGCGCGCTCACGGTCGGCCTGAAGGGCGACGTGATCACCGAGATGGTTTCGCTGACCGAGGCTGGCTGCATCGGCTTCACGCAGGCCGATAAACCGATCGTCGACACGCAGGTCCTGCTGCGCGCGCTCCAGTATGCGAGCACCTACGGCTACGCCGTGTGGCTGCGCGCGCAGGACGCGTATCTCGCGAAGGGCGGCGTGGCCGCGAGCGGCGCGCTGGCCTCGCGGCTCGGGCTATCGGGCGTGCCGGTGAGTGCGGAGACCATCGCGCTGTTCACGCTCTTCGAGCTGATGCGCGTGACCGGCGCACGCGTGCACGTACAGCACCTTTCGTCGGCGGCGGGCGTCGCGCTCATGCGTGCGGCGAAGGCCGAAGGCCTGCCCGTGACCTGCGACGTCACGGCCAACCACGTGCATCTGATCGACATGGACATCGGCTATTTCGATGCGCAGTTCCGGCTCGATCCGCCGCTGCGCCAGCAACGCGACCGCGAGGCGATTCGCGCGGGCCTCGCCGATGGCACGATCGACGCGATCTGCTCGCAGCACACGCCCGTGGACGACGACGAGAAACTGCTGCCGTTCGCCGAAGCCACGCCGGGCGCGAGCGGGCTCGAACTGCTGCTTTCGCTTACTGTGAAGTGGGCGCAGGAAGCCGGGGTGCCGCTTGCGAAGGCGCTCTCGTCGATCACCTCGGCACCTGCTGGAGTGATGCAGCGAGAAGCAGGGCGACTTACCGTGGGCGCGCCCGCCGACCTTTGCGTGTTCGACGCGAACGCGCACTGGCGCGTCGAGCCGCGCGCGCTCAAGAGCCAGGGGCACAACACGCCGTTCCTCGGCTATGAGTTGCCTGCCGTGGTGCGCGCGACGCTGGTGGCGGGGCGCATCGGCTTCGAGCGCGACGCCGGGCATCACTGAGGCTCATCGAGCGCACCCGCGACCGCCATCGACATTCGTATCGCCATGAGCCTCTTTATACGCAAAGCCCGGCTGCTCGGGCACCTGCTGCGCGGCGCCTGGACTGTCGGCGTGCGCTTTCCGCGCGCGACGCCCGAGGCGCGCCACGCCATGAACCGCGCCTGGTCGCTCAAGATGCTCGAACTGTGCGGCATGAAGCTCGTCGTGCATAACGACGCGGCGCGGCTCGACGCGGGCGCGCTCGTCGTGAGCAACCATATTTCGTGGATCGACATCTACGTGATCAACGCGTGGCGGCCGACGCCGTTCGTCTCGAAAGCCGAGATCCGCCATTGGCCGCTGATCGGCTGGTTCGCGCAGAACCTGGACACCGTGTTCATCGAGCGCGAGAAGCGCAGCGACGCGCGCCGCATCATGCACGAGCTGGCGGCTCGCCTCGAGCGCGGCGAGTTGATGTGCGTGTTTCCCGAGGGCACGACGACCGACGGTCTCGCGATCAAGCCGTTTCACGCGAACATGTTCCAGGCCCCGGTGTCGGCGGGCAAGCCTGTGCAGCCCATTTGCATCCTCTACGAGGACGCGCAGGGGCGGCAAACGGCGGCGCCCGCGTATATCGACGATGTCTCGCTCAAAGAGTCGCTCGACGCGCTGCTCAAGGCCGGGCCGGTCACGGCGCATGTGTATGTGGGCGAGGCGATCGAGCCGGGTGATGATCGCCGTAAGCTCGCGGCGAGGGCGCAAGAGGCGGTGGGTGAGGCACTCGACGCGATGCGCGCACCGGCGCGGGTGGATGGGGCAGGGGTTGCGCAGCGGGTGTGAGGTTGTCGTCCCGCGCTGCGCTTGTTCAGGCTGAGACCGCGCGGCAGTTCGAGCAGGGCACTTGGGTGAGCACACGCTGGTCGGGATCGGCTTGCAGGCTGACCGCCGAAAGCCGCGCGCCCCATACGCAGCCCGAGTCGAGGCCGATCAGGTTTTCGCGCAGCGTGAGGCCGAGCGCTGCCCAATGGCCGAACACCACGGTGGCGTTATCGGTCTTGCGCCCCGGCACGTCGAACCACGGCATGAAACCCGGCGGCGCGGAATCGAGCCCGCCGCTCGTGGAGAAGTCCATCGCGCCATCGGCGTTGCAAAAGCGCATGCGCGTGAGCGCGCTGCAGGTGATGCGCAACCGCTCGATTCCCTTCAGATTCTTCGACCAGCGGTTGGGCTCGTTGCCGTAGAGGCCGGCTAGCGCTTCTTTCCAGTTATCGCCGCGCAGCGCCTTTTCGAGGTCGCGCGCGAGTTCCAGCGTGAGCTCGACATCCCACTGCGGCAGCACGCCAGCGTGCACCATCAGCATGCCCTGGTCGTAATGCGCGATCGGACGATGACGCACCCAGTGCAGGAGATCATCAGCATCGGGAGCGCTGAGGATGTCGTCGATAGTGTCGCCCTTCTTCGACTTGCGGATGCCCGCCGACACGGAAAGCAGGTGCAGATCGTGATTGCCGAGCACCGCGACGGCACGGTCGCCGAGTGCGATCACCTCGCGCAACGTCTCGAGAGAATCGGGACCGCGATTGATGAGATCTCCCGCGAACCAGAGCGGGGTGTCGGCGGAAGGGCCGGCCTTGGCAAGCAGTTCGCGAAATGGGGTAAGACAGCCTTGAAGATCGCCGAAGGCGAGAGGCGGCGGAAACGGCGCGTGCTTGGTCATCGAAACGAAAACAGGTGCGGATCAGCTGCGGGTGAGCGTGACGGAGTGTCTGGGCAAAAAAGCGACGGTATCACAGGAAAACGATTGCAGTATGAGCGCGGCTGAATTGTCTGGTTTGTTCGGATGCAAATTGACGCAGCCGGGCAGTTGAATATTTACGTGCCGGAGCGAAAGAGTGAGAAATTGTCAAGCTGTTTCAAGATGTTAGGGGTATGGCTTTCGCTCAAGCTGCCCGTATAATTGCTGTTACAAAATCAGAGTCAAAGTATGCCGTGTGGATAAATTCAGGCGTTAGCCCGCCTGAAGTCCACTTCACAGCATTCTTTCGAGCGTCTGGCCACGGGGGTATGCGCCAGACCAGCCTCCAATCTCGCGTCAAAAAAGGGAGTTCCATGATCCTGGTAACGGGCGGTGCCGGCTTTATCGGCGCCAACTTTGTGCTTGACTGGTTCCGTCAATCCGACGAAGCCGTTCTGAACGTAGACAAGCTGACCTACGCAGGTAATCTTGGGACGTTGCAGTCGCTGCAGGGCAATCCGAAGCACGTGTTCGCGCGCGTGGACATCTGCGATCGCGCCGCGCTCGACGCGCTGTTCGCCGAACACAAGCCGCGCGCAGTCCTGCATTTCGCCGCGGAAAGCCACGTCGACCGCTCGATTCATGGCCCGGCCGACTTTGTCCAGACCAATGTGGTGGGCACCTTCACGCTGCTCGAAGCCACGCGCCAGTACTGGAACGCCCTGCCCGGGGCAGAGAAGGCCGCCTTCCGCTTCCTGCACGTGTCCACGGACGAAGTGTTCGGCTCGCTGTCGACAACCGACCCGCAATTCTCCGAAACCACCCCGTATGCCCCGAACAGCCCGTACTCGGCCACCAAGGCCGGGTCGGACCATCTCGTGCGCGCATATCACCACACATACGGGCTGCCGGTGCTGACCACGAACTGCTCGAACAACTACGGTCCGTACCAGTTCCCCGAAAAGCTCATTCCGCTGATGATTGCCAACGCGCTCGCCGGCAAGCCGCTGCCTGTGTACGGCGACGGCCAGAACGTGCGCGACTGGCTCTACGTGGGCGACCACTGCAGCGCGATCCGCGAAGTGCTCGCGCGCGGCCAGTCCGGCGAGACCTACAACGTGGGCGGCTGGAACGAGAAGAAGAATCTCGAGGTCGTGCACACGCTGTGCGATTTGCTCGACGAGATGCGGCCGAAGGCTGCGGGGTCGTATCGCGACCAGATCACCTATGTGGCGGACCGTGCCGGCCACGATCGCCGCTACGCGATCGACGCGCGCAAGCTTGAGCGCGAGCTCGGCTGGAAGCCCGCCGAGACGTTTGAAACGGGCTTGCGCAAGACGGTACTCTGGTATCTGGACAATCACGCGTGGGTGGCCGGTGTGCAGTCGGGCGAATACCAGAATTGGGTGGCAAAGCACTATGCCGCATGATGCACCGCCAACCATTCTGGTAACTGGCAAGAGTGGGCAGGTTGGATTCGAGCTGCGCCGAAGCCTTGCGCCGCTCGGCCGGGTCATTGTCTGCGATCGTACGCAGTGCGATCTCGCCGACCCTGATGGGCTGCGGCGAGTCGTGCGCGACGCGCGCCCGGATGTGATCATCAATGCCGCCGCGTATACGGCCGTAGACAAGGCCGAATCCGACGAGGCGACGGCTTTCGCGATCAACGGCATCGCCCCGGGCATTCTCGCGGAGGAAGCGAAGGCGCTGGGCGCCATGCTTGTGCATTACTCCACGGATTACGTGTTTGACGGCACGAAGGCGTCGCCGTACGTCGAGACCGACGAGACCAACCCTCGTTCCGTGTACGGCAAGAGCAAGCTCGCCGGTGAACGCGCGGTAATGGCTGCCGGTGCTAATGTGCTGGTGCTGCGAACTTGCTGGGTGGCCGGCGTCCACGGCGCAAATTTTGCTAAGACAATGCTTAGGCTCGCGCGCGAACGTGATGCCCTGCGTGTGGTTGCCGACCAGTTCGGCGTGCCGACGACCGCCGCGTTGATCGCAGACGTCACGGCGCACATCGTGCGCCGTCATCGCTCGACACCTGTTGTCACGGGGATCTATCACTTGGCGGCCGCTGGCGAGACGAACTGGCGCGACTACGCAGCAGAAGTCTTGCGCTGCGCCGAAGCGCTGGGTGTCGAACTCAGGGTGCAGCCTGATGACGTGCAGGCAATTGCCTCGAGCGAGTATCCGGCGCCTGCGCCGCGGCCCGCCAACTCTAGGCTCGATACCCGGAAATTACGCGCAACGTTCGACGTGCATCTGCCCGATTGGCGAGATGGCGTGCGTCACCTGCTTGAGTCGATACTGGCGTGAAATATATGAGAAAAGGCATCATCCTAGCGGGCGGGTCAGGTACTCGGCTCTATCCGATCACCCGTTCCGTTTCAAAGCAACTGCTGCCGGTGTACGACAAGCCGATGATCTACTATCCGCTGTCGACGCTGATGCTCGCGGGTATTCGCGACATCCTGATCATTTCGACGACGGAAGACACTTCGCGCTTCTCGGAGATGCTCGGCGACGGTAGCAACTGGGGCATCAATCTTCAGTATGCCGTGCAGCCTTCGCCCGATGGGCTCGCGCAGGCGTTCGTGATCGGACGCGACTTCGTTGGCGGAGATCCCTCGGCGCTCATTCTCGGCGACAACATTTTTCACGGCCACGATCTCGTGCGTCAGTTACAGCGCGCCAACGCATGCACTGAGGGTGCGACAGTCTTCGCATACCATGTGCAGGACCCGGAGCGTTACGGCGTCGTAGAGTTCGACGATGCCATGCGTGCGCAGTCGTTGCAGGAGAAGCCGCTCAAGCCGCGGTCGAGCTATGCGGTGACTGGCCTGTACTTCTACGACCACCAGGTCTGCGATATCGCTGCGGACATCAAACCCTCGGTGCGTGGCGAACTCGAGATTACGGACGTCAACCAGCGATACCTCGAACTTGGGCAACTGGATGTGGAAATCATGGGTCGCGGCTACGCTTGGCTCGATACTGGCACGCACGACTCGTTGCTCGAAGCGTCGAGCTTCATCGCGACCTTGCAGAAGCGTCAAGGCTTGATGGTTGCGTGTCCTGAGGAAATCGCCTATCGGGCCAAGTGGATCAGCGCGGAGCAGGTCGACCGCCTCGCGCAGCCGCTGCTCAAGAGCGGCTACGGGCGATACCTGAAGCGTATCCTGGCCGAAACGATCAAGTAGAAAATCGATGAATCTGACGCTTACACGTACTGCGCTTTCCGATGTGATGATCCTCGAGCCGAAGGTGTTCGGCGACGATCGTGGTTTTTTCTTCGAGAGCTTCAATGCGAAGACCTTTGAAGTAGCCACTGGATTGAAGAGGGAATTCGTCCAGGATAACCACTCACGCTCCGCGCGCGGCGTGCTGCGCGGGCTGCATTATCAGGTCCAGCATCCGCAGGGCAAGCTCGTGCGCGTGATCGCCGGCGAAGTCTTCGACGTCGCTGTGGACATCCGCAAGCAATCGCCTACGTTTGGCAAGTGGGTCGGTGTCACGCTGTCCGCGGAAAACAAGCGGCAACTCTGGGTTCCGGAAGGCTTTGCGCACGGCTTCGTTGTGGTGTCCGAGCATGCGGAATTTCTCTACAAGACCACAGATTACTGGTACCCAGAGCACGAGCGCAGCTTGTTGTGGAGTGATCCCGATCTCGCGATCGAGTGGCCCGTCGACGGTCAGCCGCAGGTTGCAGCAAAGGATGCGGCGGGCAAACGTCTTTCAGAGGCCGAAGTGTTCGAAAGTGAACTGGCGCTCGGTCACTAGTCGAGGCGCCCTGTGTGCCCCGACGGATTGCACGGTGGGTGACGCAGCGGCTTGGATGAAGAGATTTGAATGAATGAAGAGGGTCTTGTGAAATTGATACCTGTAATCTTGTGCGGCGGCGCGGGTTCGCGTTTGTGGCCCGTCTCCCGCGAACTGCATCCGAAGCCTTTCATGCGTCTGGCCGATGGCCAGAGCCTGCTGCAGAAGGCTTTCCTTCGCGCCGTGGATTTGCCCGGCGTGGAAGAGGTGCTGACTGTCACGAATCGCGAACTGTTTTTCAAGACGGAAGACGATTTCCGTGAAGTGAATCATGGCAACCGAGCCACGTCGTTCATTCTCGAGCCGTTCGGCCGCAACACGGCGGCCGCCGTTGCGGCGGCCGCGCTGCGCGTTGCGGCAACGCATGGTCCTGACGCGACCATACTCGTGCTGGCGGCGGACCATTTGATTGCCGACCAGAGCGCCTTTGCGGCCGCCGTGAAGCGCGCGCAGGAACTGGCTGCTACCGGCAAGGTGGTGACGTTCGGCATTCGCCCGGAAGCCCCTGAAACCGGCTACGGCTACATCGAGGCCGAGGGTGACAAGGTGCTGCGATTCGTCGAAAAGCCTTCGCTCGAGAAGGCGCGCGAATACGTGGAATCGCAGCGCTTCCTGTGGAATTCCGGCATGTTCTGCTTCACTGCAGCGGCGATTTTGCGCGAGTTCAAACAGCACGCGAAAGACATTCTCGAAGCAACTGAAGCGTGCCTCGCGGAGTCGCGCGTAGCGCAGGCCAACGGCTGGACTCAGGTCGAGCTGACGGCGTCCGGTTTCTCGAAGGTGCGCGAGGATTCGCTTGACTACGCGATCATGGAGCGCTGTGCGCAGGCGGCGGTCGTGCCTTGCACGATTGGCTGGAGCGACGTGGGTTCGTGGGCGGCCGTCAGCGAATTGGCCAAAGCTGATGCGGAGGGCAACCGCGTGGAGGGCGAAGCGCTCCTGCATGACGTCCAGAACTGCTATTTCATGAGTCAGGACCGTCTGATCGGCGCGGTCGGTGTCGAAGACCTGATTGTCATCGACACGCCCGACGCACTGCTGGTGGCGAACCGCCATCGCACGCAAGACGTCAAGCACGTCTATGCAACGCTAAAGGCGCGCGGTCACGAGGCATACAAGGTGCACCGCACGGTGCATCGCCCTTGGGGCACATACACTGTTCTGGAAGAGGGCACGCGCTTCAAGATCAAGCGTATCGAAGTGCGTCCCGGCGCGAGCTTGAGCCTGCAGATGCACCACCACCGCAGTGAGCACTGGATAGTCGTGAGCGGCATGGCGAAGGTGGTCAACGGCGATCAGGAGCTCTTCATCTCGACAAACGAGTCGACGTATATCCCTGCCGGGCATAAGCATCGCCTTGAAAATCCTGGCGTGATCGATCTCGTGATGATCGAAGTACAGAGTGGCGAGTACCTGGGCGAAGACGATATCGTTCGCTTTCAGGATATCTACGGGCGCGCCTGAAAATGGTTGAACTCGTCTCGACGAATCGCACGGGTGACGATGTCGCCGCTCATACGCCGGTCGACGATCTGCTTGTTGGCCTCAAGGCGACGCGGATCTGGGGCACGCTCGGGTGGCATGACATCAGGCAGCGTTACCGCCGCTCGATCATCGGTCCATTCTGGTTCACGCTGAGCACGGCGATCATGGTCATCGTGCTGGGCGCGCTGTATTCGACGCTGCTGCATCAGGAAATTTCCAACTATCTGCCGTATCTCGCCGTGGGGCTGGTGGTGTGGCAGTACCTCGGATCGATGGCGAACGAAGGGTGCATGTCCTTCATTGGCTCGGCTTATCTGATCAAGCAGATACGGATTCCGCTAACCGTCCATGTGTGCCGCATCGCATGGCGCAACTTCGTCATTCTCCTGCACAGCCTGCCGGTCATCATCGTCCTGATGGTGAGCTTCGGCAAATGGCCGACGGTGGAAATGCTGCTGGTGCCGATTGGTCTTGCGCTGCTGTTTTTGCATGGCGTTTGGCTGGGCGTCGCGCTTGGCGTGTTGTGCGCGCGCTTTCGCGATATTCCACCGATCGTGACGAATCTGGTTCAGGTCGTGTTCTTCTTTACGCCGGTGATGTGGTCACCGGAGATCCTGAAGAATCGTGCCTGGGTCGCCGAATACAACCCCCTTTATCACCTGATCGAAACGATCCGTGCGCCGCTTACGGGACGCCCGATTTACTGGGAGTCCTGGGCATGGTCAGTCGGCCTGCTTGTGGTCGGTTTCGCTTTCGCGCAGTACCTCATGCGCAAGTACCGCGACCGGGTTCCTTACTGGCTTTGAAATCGTGAGTTCATCCATTGTCGCACGGGAAATCTCAGTTGCATTTCCCATCTACGAAAACTCGCACCGGTCGCTGAAGAAGGCCGTGCTCAATCTCACCACGGGTGGCCGCATTGGTCAGGATGCGGGCCGCCACGCGGTTGTGACAGCGCTCGATACGCTGAGTTTCAGCATCCACGACGGCGAGCGCGTCGGACTGGTCGGCCATAACGGTTCCGGCAAGACCACCTTGCTGCGCACGCTGTCGGGCGTCTATGCGCCCGTCAGCGGGAGCCTCGAAATGCGAGGCAAGGTGGCCTCGTTGCTTGACGTGTCGATGGGGCTCGACCCTGACGCGACGGGCTTCGAGAACATCTATCTGCGTGGCATTCTCGACGGGCTCAAGCCGGCCACCATTCGCAGCAAGGTCGACGAGATCGCCGATTTCAGCGAACTTGGGGAGTATCTGAACCTGCCGGTGCGTACGTACTCGAGCGGGATGATGTTGCGGCTGGCTTTCGCCATCTCGACCAGCGTCGAGGCCGATATCCTGATCATGGACGAATGGCTGAGCGTGGGCGATGCAGACTTCAGCGCGAAGGCGCGCAAACGTCTCGATGTGCTCGTGGGCAATGCGTCGATTCTCATCGTGGCGACGCATGACCCAAAGCTGATTTCACGCGTGTGCACCCGCCGCATCGAAATGCAGCATGGCCGCATCGTGTCTGATGCGCCGGTGGAAGCTGAGCCGGCCGACGCGAACGACGAAATATAACCGCACCGCACTGCGCTCGTCAGAGGCGGGCCGGAGCGCAAAGGGCGCGCGGAGCGAAATCGCCTTGACGTCCTTTGCAGTCAACATCATTACGGATTCGTTATGCGAGCTGATCATCCCTTGCTTCGCTGCGGGACACGCGCGATGTCCTACCAGCCATTTCGCACACTTAAAGGTGTGGTTGGCGGGTATATCGGTTATCCGATTGCGGAACGGCGCGAGCAGCGCAGCGTCACGCCCAAGGTCCACGAACTGGAGCGGCACTACGCGCTACCCATGGCCCAGCGCCGGCAGATCGCCTTGCGCCGGCTCAGCGAGATTCTCCAGCTCGCGGGCGCCAAGGTGCCTTACTATCGCGACCTGTTTCGCGAAAAGCAGTTCGATCCTGCCAGCGTGCTTGACGATCCGGCTCGCCTCGAAGCATTGCCGTACCTGACCAAGGACATCATTCGCGAGCAAGGCGAGCGTCTCTATTCGCGTCCGCTCGCGGAACTGCGTCATCACGCGTGCAAGACGGGCGGGTCGACCGGGCTGTCGTGCACGATCTTCTACGATCAGGAAGCCGCCGACTACTCGTCGGCGGTTACGCGTTATGCACGGCTTCGCGCGGGCAGGCGTGCCTGGCGTTCGGAGTTGCACTTCGCCTGCCGGTTCCCCGACGCCGTCGTTCCACAATGGCCGTCGCGCGAGGATTTCAAGTGCTTCGCCAATAACCGCAGCAACATCTTCTTCGACCGCATCGACGACGTCGGCCTCGAAGAGGTCTGGCGTACGCTGCAGCTTCGCAAGCCGTACCTGGTGCACGCGCACCCATCGACGATCTACGCACTCGCTTGCTACATCGAGCGCAAGTACGGACCGAGCAAGACGTTCGAGGTGTTCGAGTCGAGTGGCGAGCTGCTCGAGCCGCACATGCGCGAAGTGATTGGCCGCGCGCTGCAATGCCGCGTCATCGACCGTTACGGGCTCGCGGAGCTTGGTGTCATGGCATATGAGGTAGACGGTCATGAAGCGGGCTTCCAGATCTTCGAATCCGAAGGCTGGCCGGAAAACCGCGCGCAGCCGGAGCATTCGGACGGCGCGCGCGAACTCGTGTTCACCGGCTTCCGCAACCACCTGATGCCGCTTATCCGCTACGCGACGGGCGATCTTGCCGAGGTGGTCGAGCGAGACAACGGTTTTTTCCTGACCAATGTGGTTGGCCGTATTCACGACGTTGTGCCTATCAATGGCGTGGCGCATCCGACGCACCACATTCAGGACATGCTTGACCACCGCGTGGGCGGCATCCAGGAATTCCAGATCGATTTGCGCACCGAGCCCCCGACGCTGCGGATCGTATCTGAGCCCTGGGCGAACCAGGATGATACGCTCGGCAAGCTTCGCGTATTCTGGGGCGAAGCTTTCAAGGTCGAATTCGTCGGCCACGATGGGCTGGTGCGGGTTGGCCAGCGCGCGAAATTCAGGCATGTGGTGACTGGATGATCGGAGTACTTTTCCCGTTTGGTGCTCGCCAACAGGGCGAACTGGTGACGGCGGCACTTGGCCGCAGCGTCACGCGTCATCAGGTTCGCGAGATTTCGCGCGCCCATCTGGCGAGCGTCGATACCCTCGTTGTCGTGGATCTGCCCGATAGCTGGGGCACCGAGGTTGTGATGTGGCTGCGCGCGGCGCCGCGCAAGCTGGTCATTTTCGGTCACGTGCCGGCGCATCTCGTCGAACATTTGCGCTGGCAGCCGGACGCTTGGCCTGACACGCTCGCCGCTGCGAGCCGTAGTGAGTCCACGCCGGCGCGCGCCTCGCGCGCGAGTGCGGCCACCGTCGTATACGGCGAGCGCGCCGTGCTGCTGGGGGCCACGGGTTGGCAACGTCCGTTCGAACGCTTCGACTTTACCGATGAGTGGAACAACCTCGGTTACGGTGCGATTCGCGCGGCCGAGCCGCTTTGGGGTCTCGCACACGCGCTCGACACTGGCGCGGCGGAAGTCGCGCGTGTCGAAATCGATGGCCAGCGCGTGGCCTCGTACGCCGCGCTGACTGACATCGAGCAGGGCAGCGTGCTGTGGTTCAATCGCGCGGTGGGTCCGCTGGACTCCTTCGAATGGCGCGCAGTCGAGCGTTTTCTTAGCGACCACCGCGCCAGCGATCTGCCGTGTCACCCGGTGCTTACCGAGGTGCCTTGGGGCTTTGATGCCGCGATCACTTCGCGGCTCGACTGTGACGAGGACGTCGAATCTGCGCGTGCGCTCTGGGAAACGTATCAGGCGCAAAACGTACCGTTCACGCTCGCCGTGCACACGACGACTCTCGCCGACTCGCGCAATCATGCGATCCTGGTCGAACTGCTGGAAGCCGGCGGCGCCGTGCTTTCCCATACCGCGACGCACGCACCCAACTGGGGCGGGAGCTATGAGGCCGCGCAGCAGGAGGGCCTGCAATCGGCTGCTTTGCTCCGCGAAGTGACGGGTGCGCCGGTGCGCTACGCCGTTTCGCCGTTCCATCAGTCGCCGCCATATGCCCTGCAGGGGCTCGCGGATGCGGGCTACGCAGGTTGTGTCGGCGGAATCATCCGCAATGATCCGGAGTTCGTACTTGCGCGCGGCGGCGCGCTGGCCGGCATGGCAGAAGGCTTCGTCGGCCATACGCAGCAGTGCATGTTGCATGGCGACTGCCTGCTAGCCGACGGCGACCCGCTCGCGATCTTCAAGGAAGCATTCGATCGCGCGTACGAGACGGACACCCTGTTCGGCTATCTCGATCATCCGTTCTCGCCGCGCTACGCCTACGGCTGGCCCGACGAGCAAACGCGTATCGATGCCCACCGCGAGCTGATCGCGCACATTCGCCGCAAGGCAGCGAAGCCGCTGTTCCTGAACGAGGAGCAGGCGCTCGATTTTCTCGCGCTACGCGCTCAAGCGCGCATCCTAGACGATGACGGAGGCTTCCGTTGCGTTGTGCCGCGCGCGCAAACAAACGGTGCAATGCAGGTCACCGTGCAGTTCAAGGGCCAGGCCATGCCGCTCACGTCGGGAGCAATCCTTCGATGAGTGTGGCTATCGTGTTCGGGACGCGTCCTGAGGTCATCAAGCTCGCCCCGGTTGTCGCACAACTGCGCGGCCGCACGGACGTGCGCGTGATCAGCACCGGCCAGCATCGGGAGATGCTCGCGCAGGCACTGAACTCGTTCGATCTGATACCCGACCTTGATCTGGATTGCATGCGCGCGGGGCAGTCCCTTAACGAATTGTCGGCGCGTCTGATCAACGGTCTCGATGCGTGCTTCGCTAGCGAGCGCCCGGACTGGGTGGTCGTGCAAGGCGACACGACGACCGCGTTCTGTGCCGCGCTGAGCGCATTTCACCGCGGCATTCCCGTCGCACACGTCGAGGCGGGCCTGCGCACCGGCAATCTGGCAAGCCCGTTTCCGGAAGAGGCCAACCGCAGCATGATCGGGCGAATTGCTACGCGCAGTTTTGCGCCGACCTCTGCGGCACGGCAGCACCTGCTAAGCGAACACTTGCCGGCCGAGTCGATCGTCGTAACGGGTAACACCGTCGTCGACGCCATCGAACACATGCGCAACAGCTGGATGCACGCCGATCTGCCAGTCGCGCGCCGCTTTGACGGTGATGTGCGCCGGATTCTCGTGACCTGCCACCGCCGCGAGAATTTTGGTGGCGTGATGGTCGAGATCTGCGCGGCGCTGCGACGTCTGTGTACGGCATATCGCGACTACGAATGGATTTTCCCGGTTCATTTGAATCCGGCTGTCCGCGAGCCCGTAATGGGCGAACTGCAGGATGTCTCGAATCTGCGGCTCATCGAGCCGGTCGACTATGCAAGCAGCCTCTATCTAATCAGCCGAAGCACACTGGTCGTTACCGATTCGGGCGGCATTCAGGAAGAGGCACCATCATTCGGAGTGCCAACTGTCGTAATGCGTAACCATACCGAGCGGCGCGAAGGCGTCGACGCCGGGTTCTCGACGCTTGCCGGACAGACTGCACAAGGGATCGAGTCCGCGGTACGCGAATGGCTTGACGAGCCGGGGCGTCTCGCAAGCCTGCGCGCGCGCCCAAATCCGTATGGAGACGGCCGGGCGGCCGCGCGCATTGCCGGCGAATTGCTGGGCGCGCCGCTGGAGAACTTCGATGGTTGATACCCGCATGCCGGACAGCACGGGCGATTGCATTCTCTTTTCGACCGCCGACTGGGACGAACCTTATTGGACTAACAAGCAGCATACGGCGGTCGAACTGGCGAGGCGCGGTTGGCGCGTGCTGTATGTCGAGAGCGTCGGGATTCGCTCGCCGCGCGTGGCAAGCCGGCGCGACTGGAAGCGGCTGTGGCGCCGACTGCGGCGCGGCGTCCAGTCCGTGCTGTTCGGCGCACCCGCGCGCGCGCAGAACATCTGCGTGCTTTCGCCGCTGACGTTTCCGGCGCGCCACCACTGGCCGTTCGTACGGGAATTCAACCGGTCGCTGCTGCGCTGGACCGTGAGGCGCAGCGCGCAAGCGCTCGGCTTCAGGAAGCCTGTGGTCTGGACCTATCATCCGTTTCTGCTGGATGCGATCGCCACGTTCGAGCGCGGTCCGCTCGTCTACCATTGCGTGGACGATCTGAGAGAGATCCCGGGTGTGGACGTCGCCGCGTTCAACACGGCCGAAGAACGTTTGCTTGGGGAGGCGAATGCGGTTTTCACGACCGCGCAGTCGCTCAAGGAGCGCTGTGGCCGCCTGAATGCGAATACGCATTACTTCTCGAACGTAGTGGATGCCGCGCACTTCGGCGAGGCGTTGCAGCAGGGCGACTTACCGCCCGAACTGGCGCGAATTCCGGAGCCGCGCATCGTCTATCACGGTGTGCTTTCCGATTTCAAGGTCGATTTGTCGCTGTTGATGAATGTTGCGAAGATGCGGCCGGACTGGCATCTCGTCCTGATAGGGCAGGAGCGTGAGGGTCAGCAAAGCCCGCTCGTGGCGGAGCTCGCGAAGTTGCCCAACGTGCATATGCTGGGCTATCGCAGCTATGAACAATTGCCGTCGTATCTGCGCGGCATGCAGGTCGGGATGCTGCCCACTCTGCTGAATGACTACACGCGTTCGATGTTTCCAATGAAATACTACGAGTACCTGGCAGCCGGCTTGCCGGTTGTCTCGACACCGCTCGCCTTTACTGCCGACGTGACGCAAGGGCTGGAGATTGGGGGGTCCGCGCAAGAGTTCGCTGCGGCCATCGAGCGCCAGCTCTCGCGTGGCCGCCTGAGCGCTGACGAGGCCAACTGTTACGTTGGCGAAAACACTTGGGATGCGCGCACGGCAAAGATGCTGGAGTACATTCAATCACCGAGGCCTGCTTTATGAAGGTGCTGTTCTCAACTTACCCGATGGCTTTCCACACGCCTGGAGGCGGGGAAGTCCAATTGCTTGCTTACCGCAAGCACTTGCCTCTGCACAATGTGGAGGTCACGCTATTCGACCAGTGGGAACCTCGCTTTCTCGAGTACGATGTCGTGCACTTCTTTTCGTGCATCAGCGGCTCGGCGCATTTTTGCCATTTCGTCAAACGACTGGGGCTGCCGCTCGTGGTGTCCGCGAGTCTGTGGATCACTGAAGCGACGCGGCATCTCTATCCTATCGACGAAATCCGCTATCAGCTCGATCTCGCGGACCGCGTGGTAACGAATTCGAATATCGAAAGCGACACGCTGGCGCGCGTGCTGGATTTGCCGCGTGAGAAGTTCTCGACAGTCTACAACGGTATCGACGAGTTCTTTCTGAAGCCCGGCCATCCCACGGCATTTCGCGAGCAGCATGGCCTGCAACAGCGCTTCGTGCTGAACGTCGGCAATATCGAGCCGAGAAAGAATCAACTTAGTCTGGTTCGCGCGATGAAGGCACACCCGGACGTCAAGCTTGTCCTGATCGGGCAGCAGCGCGATCCCGAATATTCGCAGGCCGTCCTGCGAGAGGGCGGCGATCAGGTCATGTATCTCGGCCCGATGCCGCATGACGATTTGCTGCTTTCGGCATATGCCAGCTGCGATCTGTTCTGCTTGCCAAGCACGCTAGAAACGCCGGGACTCGCGGCGCTGGAAGCAGCAGCGCAACGCGCGCCCCTGTTGATCACGAGCGAGGGTTCATGTGAGGAATACTTCGGCGGCCATGCGCGCTACGTGCCGCCGGGAGACGACGCTGTGCTTGCCGCCGCGCTGGGCGAGGCGCTCGCGGTGAGCGAGCCCGGCGCAGGAAGCTTCAATTCAGCGGATTTCACGTGGGCGAGGACCACGGCTGAGTTGCGCGACGTGTATCGCGAACTGGCTTGACGGGCGATCTGGAAACGATTGCGCGCGCGGGGGAGTCTCGCGCCAAGCACATCTCCTAATTCAGGCATTGATATGAAACCTGGTTTTCTCAAACAAGCGACTGGTCAGCGGGCGAAGCATCATCTCATGATGGTGACGCACGTTCTGCCGTATCCCCCTGCCGCAGGCAACGAGATCCGCATCTACAAGATGCTGCGCTGGCTGCGCAAGCAGGGCTACGGTATGACGCTCGTGCTCAAGCCGCTCGGCGACGAAGAGGTACCCAACGAATGTGTGGCCGGACTTCGTGACGTGGTCGACAATCTCTACATCTTCGACAACCGTGTCATTCCTCGGCCTGCTGGCGCGAGCGCGCGCACGGCTGCCCAGATCGACTCGGATCTTGAGGACGCGCGGCTCACTGAACTCCAGGACGGGTTCTGCCCGGCATGGTTCGTCGATGAGGTGGCGGCGATCGCGGCTGCGGTGCGTCCCGATGTGGTGATCGCGCAATATGTCTTCATGAGCCGCCTTCTCACCTTGCCGGAGTGTGCGGATGCGCTGCGCGTGATTGACGCGCACGATCTCTTCTGCCGCAAGCAGGCGACGGTCGAGCAATACGGCATCAAAGACTATGGCTTGAGTCTCACTGACGAGCAGGAGCGCAAGCTCTTGCTGCGCGCCGATGCAATTCTGGCGATCCAGCGTGTCGAACAGGACGAACTCGCGGCCCTCGTGCCTGAGCGCGAGGCGCTCTTGACGAGCTTCGATCTGGAAGTCCATCATGCGGACCCCGCACGGATGGTGCCCGCTCGCGTTCTGATCGTGGCTTCAGGCAACGAGTTTAACGTTCGCGGCACGCAGGACTTCCTCAGCTATACGTGGCCGCTCATCAAGGCCAGCAATCCCGATGCGCATCTGCATGTGATCGGCCGGGTGTGCAGCGAAGTATGGTGTGATGATCCCTCGGTGTCGCTGCTCGGCTTCGTCGAGAGCCTGGAGCGCGAGTACGAGGAGGCACAGGTGGTTGTCAATCCGTGCCGAGTCGGTACCGGCCTGAAGATAAAGACCATCGAGGCGCTCGCATGGGGCAAGGCTCATGTTGCCTGGCCCTCTGCGGCCGACGGCCTGCGCGAATTGGCCGACGTGCCGGTGCTGATCGCGACGAATGTTGTGGATTTCGCGAGTGCGATCTGTTCGATCCTCGACGACAATGCGCGGCGCGAGTCGCTGCAGCGGACTGCCCATGCCTTCATCGGGGAGTACTTCGAAGCCAGCAACGTCTACCGGTCGTTCACGGGGGCGATCGACAATTGCCGGATACTTGAAACGGAAGAAGCGCATGTTGAATAACGAGTTTGCCGTCGTGTTTACGCCTGACGAGGGCCGTTTGCCGCAGTCGGCGCAACTCAAGCGCCTCGCTGGGAGCGCATCGAGAGTCCTCGTCTTTGTTGCATCCGCAGCGGATGCGCAGACGCTTCGGGATCTTGATGCTTCGCGTGTCGAAATCGTGGCCGTCGAAGACGGGGGGGGCTGGATCGGTGCGCTGAATCGCGCGTTGTATCCGCTGGTTCGGAGCCACACCGATATCCTTTTCGTCGCACCGCAATACGAGTTCGACGAAGCGGCGGTGGTCGCGCTGCGCGATGCAATGCGTGCCGATCCGCTGTACGGGTTCGCCTTGCCGCGCACCAATACGGGCGGTTCGGCTTCCGTGCCGCGTATGCCTGGCGATGAGCCGGTGAGCAGCGCACGCGATTTTGACGCGTTTCTTGAGCATTTGCCTGAGTATGCCGGCGGCGGCATCGTGCATGCCGCGCCAGTGCTTGTGCGGGCGAGTGTGCTCGATACATTCGGACGCCTGGAAGGCGAATCGTTCGACCTCTCCGATGCGCTGGCGCGGCTCTTCATCCGTGCGAACCGGCGCGGCCATAGTGCGGTGGTCAGCCATCGCGCGCTGTTTTTCGCGCCGGAGAGCCGCGCGTATGAGGGCCCGGCCGCGGCGCCTGTCATCGCACGTGCAAGCGATCTGTACCGTGCGATAGAGCGCCGCGCGGCCTTGCCGGATCAGGTGATCGAGAAGCTGCTGTGGTACCGCCTCAAGCCGAAGGCGCTGCGGTACGTGCTCTTCGATATTCGCAATCTGGCACCGGGGTTCAACGGAACCGCCCAGCACATTCTCTCGCTCATTCCACCCTTGCTCGAGCTTGCCGGGATGTTTGGCATTGCTCCGTCGTTCTGGGTTGCGCAAAAGTCCGCGGAGTTCCATGGCCTCGACCAGGCCATGCGCGAGCGGCTCATCTACGAACTGCCCGACGGCTCGATATTCGATGCCTGCATTCGGTTATCGCAGCCGTGGAGCTTCAGTGAGTTGCGTGATCAGGCCCGGCTTGCGCTCGTCAACATGTACCTGATCATGGATGCGATCGCCTGGGATTGCCACTACATCCGCATGCCGCATATCGACGGCGTGTGGCGTACCGCAGCGGCTACTGCGGATGGCTTTGTCTATAACAGCGGCTACACGCAGCGCGCGTTTGCGCAACGTTTCCCGCAGGCCGCCAGCGTGCCGTCCGCGGTGTCATGGTGCTCGCTCGATCCGGCGGAGTATTTCGTCGCCGAGTCGGGCGAGCAGTCGCAGCCCGCACAAGCGCCGTACGTGCTGATCGTCGGCAACCACTATTACCACAAGGGCTTGTACGAAGTGGTGCACGTCCTCGCGGCGAGCTTCCCGGAAACGCGCTTCAAGGTGCTGGGCGAAATCGGCGAGCAATACCCGAATGTCGAGCAGCATCCCTCAGGCATGCTCTCTCATGAAGACGTCGACAGGCTCTTTCGCGACTGTGCATGCCTCGTGTTCCCATCGCATTACGAAGGCTTCGGGCTGCCCATCCTCAAAGCACTCGCATTCGGCAAGCAGATCATCGCACGTAGCAGTACGCTGTTGGACGAGATCGGCGCGCGTGTGAGCCCAGTCGAGGGCATTGTTCCGTTCGAGACGCGAAGCGAGTTGCTGAATGCAGTTGCTCAGGTGCTGGGCGACGCCGCACGCTTGACGGCACGCCGTACGCAGCCGCTCGCCCCGGCGCAGCCCTATGGATGGCGGGCCGCTGCGCAGGACATCCTGACGCTCGCGAGCCGCCTGATCGACGACGTGGCGACAGAGCGTTGCCTCGATCGTCTCGAGTTCTTTTATCGTAGCGAGCAGTTCGATGTCGAGCGCGTAGGCTGGACCAACGCAGACCAGAACAAGATCATCTTCGAAGTGGAGCTGGAAGAATGAAGGTGCTGACGCTATTCATCCGCTATGGTGACAAAGACTATCGCGGGGCGTTCAAGCGCCTCTGCGAGATGTACAAGCGGATCGACGGCCTCGATTACGACGCATTCTTGATCGACACCGCGCTTCCGCTGGACTGCGAAGTGGCGCTGGGTTCGCGCGGCATGCTGATCGGCGGGGACAACACGCGGCGCGAGTTTAGCGGCTGGAATTCGGCGCTGGCGAAGGTGGGCGACGCGCTCGACACCTACGATCTCGTGCATGTCGTTACTTCGGCCTACGAGAACGAGTACAACGGGTTCTATCCGTACATCAACCGCACCATGTTCGACTACGCGGCGCACAATCCGCAGGTCGTGCTGGCGCACGTCGATGCCTATCCGGAGCCGGCACGCATGCTCGGGCGCACCTTCCAGACTTGGGGGTGCTCGAAATTCCTGCTGGCCCATCCGCAGCGGATCCGCGCGCTCGGCTCGTTCACGGGCGATCTCGACTTCGACGATGTCTTCACTGCTGATGTGGCCGCGCCGTTTCGCGACGACGCACCGCTTTCCGCGAACTATCGCCAGTACCTCGTCGACTGGTTGACTGGCGAGGGGCTGCCGCACGGGCAGTGGCATTCGGTGTTCGAGATGGGCCATGCCAATCTTAGCCGCTTTCATTCGAAGGCTATGTCCATTCTCGACGAGCATAGCCTTTCCATGCGCCTGCGCGAGAGCGGTTCGCGTATCGTCGACTACACGTGGCTTCATTCGCGCGGCGTGCGCCATGACGCGCGCGCGATTCCGGACGAATTGACCCAGGTTCTCGAGCGAAACGTTTTCCTGTTCAACAATCCGATTGTCAAGCCGGGAGTCGACCTGCGAGACCATCGCAGTCCCGGTAGCTTCGAAGCGATGTTCGCGAGCGAAGGTGACAAACCCTTCGCTCGTACACCGATCATAGACGGCCTGTGGCTGGGCAACCGCGTGCTGCAGTCGTATCTCGACCCCGCACGGCCGCTGCATTGCGCCGCAATCTATTTGAATCAGGGCATTGCGATCGATGCGGCGCAAACCGCATGGCTCGCGCAGACCGATGACGAATTGCCGCAGGACGCCATCCTGCCTGTCTCGCGCGGATTGCACGCCACTTGGCTCGCACGCGACGACCTGCGCGAGTCGTTCGACATGCAGACTACGGAGGGGCGGCGCGATGCGTTGCGCTGGTGGCTTCAGGCGGGGAGCCTGGATGCACGCTATGCCGGATTCGTAAGCCTTGATGCGTGCCGTGAGGTCGATCCTGCACTGCCCCATGACACGCCACTGCCGATTACGCGGGGTATGAGTGCGCTCGCCGACGCGCGTCCGGACCTGCGCGCGTCCATTGATCTCACCACGCCGGCGGGACGGCGGGCTTTGCTCGCCTGGTGGATGCTCGATGGCATGCTCGATCCGAAGTTAAGTTGTTTTCTGTCAGCGCAGTGCTATGTGCACACGTCGAACCAGCTTGAGCAGGATGCAGCGCTGCCGATCACCTGCGGCTTGCTCGCGCTGCATGAGGCGCGCTCCGACCTGGCAGCAATCGATCTGACGACGCGCAGCGGGCGCCAAAAGCTGATTGCCTGGTGGATGGATTCCGGCAGGCTCGATCCCGCAGTGTCGGACTTCATGCCGGAGTCGTCCTATGGCGCGCCGGACCCAGGCGTGATTCAGGACGTGCCGCTGCCGATCACGCGCGGCCTGCACGCCTTGCAGACAGCCCGTCCCGACTTTGCCCCGCTTGATCCCGCCACGCGCGCCGGCCGGCTGCAACTGCTCCAATGGTGGCTGACTATCGGGCGCCACGATCCCTCGTTCGTGTCGTTGATGCCGCAGGATTTGTACGCCGAGGTCGATCCGGACGTGACGCAGGACGTTGGTGTACCTGTCACGCGCGGCTTGCACGCCTTGCAGGCGGCGCGTTCTGACCTGGCTGTGCTGGATCTCGCAACGCACGAAGGTCGGCAGCACCTGATCCGATGGTGGATGACGGTGGGGCGCCATGATCCGTCGTTCGCTGCGTTCATGGCGCACGACGTGTACGCCGAGGTCGATCCGGACGTGACGCAGGACGTTGGTGTACCTGTCACGCGCGGCTTGCACGCTCTGCAGGCGGCGCGCTCTGATCTGGCAGTGCTGGATCTCTCAACACGCGAGGGTCGGCAGCACCTGATCCTATGGTGGATGATGGAAGGGCGCCATGATCCGTCGTTTGCTCTGTTCATGCCGCACGACGTGTACGCCGAAGTCGATCCGGACGTGACGCAGGATGTCGGCGTGCCAGTTACGCGCAGCTTGCACGCACTTAGTATGCGTGACGATCTTGCGCAGTTCGATCTCGACACTGTCGAGGGGCGTCGCGGACTCGTGACGTGGTGGATGACGGAAGGGAGCGAAGCTCCGACGATGGCAGATTTTATGTCGCCCGATGCCTATATGCGCGTCGACCATAATGTTGTCCAGGACGCGAAGCTGCCGATTACCATAGGCATGCGTGCCTTGCATCAGTCGCGCGACGATCTGCGGGAGGCCATGGATCTCGGCAAGCACGAAGGACGCCGCGCATTCGTGCGCTGGTGGATGCAGGTTGCGCTCTCGGATTCGCATCTGGTGCGGCTCAGCAATCAGGAGGCGCTTGTGGAACTGGCGCCGGGCGTTGTCCAGGACGGCCTCCTGCCGATCACCCGCGGGCTGGTGGCATTGCACGATTCGCGTGAGGATCTGCGCGATAGCCTGGACCTGAATTCGTCGATCGGGCGCTCGCAGTTTATCCAATGGTGGTTCCGCTTTGGCATCGACGAACCGTTCGTGGCCTGCTTGTTGCCGGCTGAAGCGTATCGTGCAGTCGACCCCAGTGTGCCGCAGGACGTGGGGATAACGCTGACGAAGGCGATGTGCGGCCTCTATCGCGCGCGTATTGACGACGAGGCGGCGGAGGCGTTCGACCCGCAGAACGCGGATCATCGCCGCTCCGTGGCGCAGTGGTGGTGCCGGGAGTTTGTCACCGGGTGTCTGCATCCGGCGTTTGCGTCGACGCCGGAGACGCTCGGGCTCGACCGTCACTGCGACGACGGCACCTTGCATCCGCTCGCGCAAGCGCTTTGGGAGATTCGTGGCGACCTGCACGACGCGTTCGATATCGAGACTGCCGACGGTCGCTCCGAACTCAACCGGTGGTTGCACGAGTGTGGTTACAAGGAAATTGGCCTGCCATCGGACTTGTCCGGCGAACATACGCCGCCCGTGCACGTCCCTGAAACTTGGCACGGCACCTGGCGGATCGGCGGCGCGAATATCGTTGGTTTCTCACGTGGCGAACTGGGGATTGGCGAAGACGTTCGTATGGCGTCTCTCGCACTGCAACAGGCGGACTATGACTTCTGTCTGCCGCACATCCCGCTGGGAATCGGTGCGCGCCAGGATGACCTTTCGTTCCACCTTTACGAGGCGCAATCGCCGGTTTACCGGACCAATCTACTCTTCCTGCCGCACTATGAGACCATTCGGCTCCTTGCTGCATCGCGCAACGCATTGCTTGGCGGCCGCTACAACATCGGCTGCTGGCAGTGGGAACTGCCGAAGTACCCGAAGGGCATGGAATTTGCGTGCGAACTGGTCGACGAGGTCTGGTCGAGCACGTCCTATACCGCAGACGCGATGCGTGGGGCCACGGAAAAGCCAGTGTTCGTCATGCCGATGACTGTCGATTTGCCAACGCTTTCGCGATCCTATGCGCGCGCGGAATTCGGGCTCCCGGACGACGCGTTTGTTTTTCTGAATATACTGGACGGTAATTCGAGCGTAGCGCGCAAGAATCCGCTGGCCGTGGTGCGGGCGTTCCAGAAGGCCTTTCCGCAGCCGTCGAGCGGCGTGCACCTGCTGGTCAAGACGATGAACATGACTGGCCACAGCGCCGAATGGGACGAGGTTGTGCGTCTGGCCGCGAGCGATCCACGTATCTCGATTCTCTCGGGCGCCTTGCAGCGCGAGCAGGTCATCGCGCTGCAACTGCTGGCGGACTGCTTCGTGTCGCTGCATCGGGCGGAGGGCTTTGGCCGCAACATCGCTGAGGCAATGTGGCTCGGCAAGCCGGTCGTCGTATCGGCGTTTTCGGGCAATACGGATTTCACCAGCGACAGCACGGCATGGATGGTTGGCGGCACGACGATCCCCGTGCGCCCGGGTGAATACAGTTTCGCCGAGGGCCAGCACTGGTGGGACGCCGATGTGGACGAAGCGGCGCAAAGGATGCGGCAGGTCTTCGAGGCACCTGCACAACGCGAGGCGCGCGCGCGCGCCGGCCAGGCATTCGTGCGCGAGCGCTATGCGCCCGCCAACGTGGGGCGCCGCTATGTCGAACGACTGCGTGCGCTTGATCAGAGCCTGTAAGGACTAGAAATGCGACTCTTCATTGCTGCCCCCGATATCTTCCCTGGCGATGCCGTTGGCAATCACTGCCTCGGGATTGCACGTGCGGCGCGGCGGCTCGGATGGGATGCACGGGCATACGCGCAGCGCTTTGCCGGAGACGTGCAGCCGATCGAAACGATGTTTGACGAGGTCCGGCCAGACGATACGCTCTGGGTGAGCTACTCGATTCACGATCCGCTGCTGGAGCGCCTGCTGGCGCTTCCGGGGCGCAAACTTTGCTATTTTCATGGTGTGACTTCGCCTGAGCTCCTTCGCGAATTCGAGCCGGTAACCGCCGATCTTTGCGCACGCTCGGTCGAGCAATTTCCCCAACTCGCGCGCTTCGAGCGCATCATGGCGAATTCGCGGTTCACCGCGCGCTCGCTGGCAGGCGTGGTGCAGCTCGAGCAGATCGGCATCCTGCCACCGGTGTGCCCCGACATGCCCGTCTTCTCGCGCCCGGGCAACCGTGCCGCCGCCGCATCGCAAGATGACCTGCGTCTGCTCACGGTTGGGCGTGTCGTGCCGCACAAGCGGGTCGAGGACGCGATCGACATCGTCGCCCGCGCCTGCGGCGAGGGTGTGGAGGCGTATCTGCGCATCGTCGGTACGACGCCCAATGGCACCTACGCCCACTTTCTGCTGGAGCGCGCACGCGAGCTCGGTGTCGGCGAACGAGTCGAGCTTGCCGGCGTGCTGGATGATGATTCGCTGTTCGCCGAGTTCAACACTGCCGACGCATTGCTAACCGTGAGCCAGCACGAAGGTTTCTGCGTGCCGGTCCTCGAGGCCATGCATCTGGGGCTACCGTGCTTCGTGCGAACCGGCACGGCGGCGAGTGAGGTTGCGGCAGGCTGTGCGGTGGAATTCACGGCGCTCGACGAGGCGGCGCTGGCGCTGCGCGCGATGGCGCAGGACCGTGCCATCAAGGAGCGGCTCGATGCCGCGGGCAAGCGCCGCGCGGCCGAACTGCTAGAGCAGACCAGCGACGAGGCGCTGCGGAAGATTTTTTGCGCCGCCCAATAAAATTCACCAATTTAACTTGCTGGATATAGAGACGTGTCAAGTCCCCGCGTTCTGATTACAACTTATCACCAGGCCTTTTTTGTGAGAGGTGGGGGCGAGTATGAAATTTACTCGATTGCCGACAGCCTGAAGCAGCGCGGCATGATCGTCGACATCTACGGGCCATACTCGCGTTCGCTCGAGGATTACGACGTCGTGCTGCATTTTTCCGTCCATGGCGGCGGACTCGAGTTACTGAGGGAGGTCAAGGCGGGTGGCAAACCCATCGCGCTCTGGCCGAATCTGTGGGTACGCAATCCGGCGGAGGTGCCGCCTTCGCTCGTCAACGCGCACGTCGAACTTGCCGATGCAGTGATCTTCAAGTCTGCGTCTGAAGAGCAGCACTTCCGCAAGCGCTTTAGCTTGCCCAATGAGAAGGCGCGCCGCGTCGCGCTCGGTGCCGACGCGGTCTATCTGCGTTCCGCGCCGCACGGGCTCTTCAAGAGCCTGTACGGGATCGAGAACTACGCACTGTGGTTCGGTGTCATCGAGCCCAACAAAAATCAGCTCGCGGCCTGCCGCGTTTTGCGCGAGAAGGGGATCCCTTGTGTGTTCGTCGGGCGCAGCCGGGAAGATGCGTATTTCAAGGCGTGCCGCGAAGCGGCGGGCGAGAACGTGCTGTTCCTCAAGGGCCTGCCGCAGAAGTCCGAAATCGTGCGCGCGGCGTTGCAAGAAGCGCTTTTCTATATCGAGGTCTCGCATGAGCCGCCGGGCTTGTCGGCCATCGAAGCCGGGTTGTCGGGTTGCCGTCTCTTGTTGAGCGACTCGGACTGGTCGCGCGAGCATTTCGGCGACCGCGCTGTTTATGCGGATCCGACTGACGAGGCGGACATCGCACGTGGCGTGGATGACGTGCTCGCACAGTCCGCAGGCCAACGCATTCTGGCAGACGAGTTGCGACGCTTCTGCTTGCCCGAAGCGATTGATCCGTTGATCGACATCCTGCGAGGCGTTGCCCGATGATTTTCTATCTGGTGCGTCATGGCCGGTCTCAAGCCAATGACGCAGGCCTTGTAACCGGGACACCGGTGGACCTGCTCACGGAAGCGGGCGTGGAGCAGGCGGTTAAGCTCGCGGCATGGCTCGCGGAGCAAGACGTCGTGGTCGACCGGTGCTATGTAAGCCATTGGCAACGCGCACAGCAGACAGCGCAGCGTATCTTGCCGGCGGCGGACTGGCGAGTCGACCGGCGCCTTGGAGAAACCGACGCGGGAGACGTCGCCGAATGGCCGCTCGCGCGTTTTGTAGCGGAGCAGCCGGACTTTTACACCGATGCGCAGCAAGCCTATCCGGGCGGCGAATCGCACCTGCAGCTCAACGCGCGAGTGCTGGACTGGTGGCGAGAAGTGCGCGGGGAACCGTGCGAATGCGTCATGGTGGTCGCCCATTCGGGGCCGATTTCGTGCCTGCTCCAGGCCGTGCTCGGCGTCGGCATGGAACGCTTTCCGGCTTTTCTGCCAGCCAACGGCAGCGTTTCGGTGATCGAAGTCGACTGCAAGGCCGGCCGTGAGTCGGCTCGCCTGCTCGGTTTCTCGATGGGTCCAGGCGAGAATCTGGCATCGGCGCTGCGTGTTGCGGCACAACGGGAGGCGCCATGAAAAAGGTGTTGGCGCTGCAGCGCGAGTCGCATGTGGCACTCGGTGTACCGTCGCTGTCTGTAGCTGCGCGCATCACCGAGGTGCTCGGCTACATGGAATCGATCGGCGCGCTGACGTTCACGGCAATTTCCGAGAACGACGAGTGCGCGGCCGCCGGCGTGGAATGGGCGGACGTTCTGATTCTCAGCAAGCATAGTTCGCCGAATGCGCTCGAATTGGTCCGCCGCGCTCGCGCGCGCGGCGTGCGCGTGATTTACGACATCGACGACTGGATTTTCTCGTTCCCCAAGTACAGTGGCGGCGCAGCGCACCGCAACAAGCTGGAGTTGATCCACGAACTGATCTCGCTGTCGAATGTCGTGACGGTTGCGAACGAAACGCTCGAACGCAAAGTGCGCGCCTTCGTGCCGGAGCCCCTGCTCGTGCCGAATGGCATGTGGGTGGAGCGTTACGTGCTCCCGGGTAGCGGTGCAGGTCACGAGGCATTGCCGCCGCGCATCGTTTTCACGAATGCGGATTTCCTCAAGATGCAGACTGCGAAGGATATGCTGCTGACCGCGTTGCAAGTGTTCTTCCTGCGTCATCCGGATTACGTGCTCGACTTTTACGGTGATCCGTTCCCCGAAATGTTCTCGTTGCCGTTCCTGCATTTCACCAATCGCATGCCTTATACCGACTACATGCGTGCGCTGGTTTCGGGCAGCTACCAGTTCGCCATCACACCGCTAGGAGGCGACGAGGACGCGGAAGCCGCCGAATTCAATGCTTGCAAGAATCCGTTCAAGTATCTGAACTATGGCGCCGCGCAGGTTCCCGGTATCTATTCGAGCGCCAGCATTTACACGGGCAGTGTGGCCGACGGCAAGACCGGCATCCTCGTTGAAAACGACTTCCATGCTTGGGTGGACGCGCTCGAGACCATCGCTGGTGATGCGACGTTACGCCAGCGTATCCGGCGTGACGCGTTCGACGATGTCATGAAGCATCATCACGTGTCCAGGAGCGCCGAAGTGCTCAGGCGCGCAATGGGCGATTCTGCATGACGACGTGTGCGCGGCGCAGGCTGCCGCACACATGGTGTAGCAACAGGGATTTTTAGCGTGACCAATCTTTCTGCGCCAGACACGCCGCTGCGCGACCTTCCAGCGACGCGGCCCGCGGCGGCACAACTGCGGGCGCTGCACATATATCGAACCTACTTTCCGGACCCGCCGGGCGGTCTGCAGGAGGCGATCCGGCAAATTGCGCTGGGTTGCTCGCGCTTTGACGTCGAGTCGACGATTTTCACGTTGTCGCCCGACCCGCATCCCGCCGAACTGCAACGTGAGGAAGGGCGCGTGATCCGCTGCCGCTCGTGGGCCGCGCCGGCTTCGTGCGATCTCGGCGGGCCGGCGGCATTGCGCCGCTTTCGTGAGTTGTCGGAGTGGGCCGACATCGTGCATTTTCATTTTCCTTGGCCGTTCGGAGACGTGCTCTCGCTCTTCGGTGCGAGGACCAAGCCCGCAGTCATGACTTATCATTCGGACATCGTGCGTCAGCGCGCGCTCGGTGCAATATACGGGCCGCTCATGCGACGCACGCTGCGCTCGATGTCGGCGGTAGTCGCGACTTCCCCCGCGTATGCGCGCACGAGTCCTGTGTTGACCGGCGCAGTCGCACCGGAGCGACTCCACGCCATTCCGCTGGGCATCGCCGACTACGCCGACATGCCGATGCCCGAGGGCGAGCGGTTGCTTGCTCGCTTTGGGATCGGCCGGCGGCCCATGTTTCTTTCGCTGGGTGTGCTGCGCTACTACAAAGGACTCCATACGCTCATTGAGGCCGCCCGACACGTCGACGCCGATTTTGTGATCGCGGGTTCCGGCCCGGAAATGGAGCGCTTGCAGGAACTGAAGACACGCGTGGGCGCTGCCAACGTCATCTTCGCGGGCCAAGTCGACGATGAAGAAAAGCGCGTGCTGCTGTCATGCTGCCGCGGACTTGTGCTGTCCTCTCATCTGCGCTCCGAAGCGTTCGGCATGGTGCTCGTCGAGGCAGCGATGTACGGCAAGCCGATGGTGTCGTGCGAGATCGGCACAGGTACTTCTTTCGTCAACGAAGACGGGGTGACGGGATGGGTCGTACCGCCTGAGGCGCCCGACGCGCTGGCGGCTGCGATTGAAACGCTTGCTTGCGACGACGCACAGGCTGACGCCATGGGGCGGGCGGCACGCGCCCGCTACGAACTGCTGTTCTCGGGCGAAGCGCTGGGCCGAGCGTATAGTCAGCTATACCGCGACGTGATGCATACGGCAGGGAGGGCGGTGTCGCGATGATCCAGTTCCTGCTTACTGGTGCGAACGGTTTTGTCGGACGGGCGCTTGCCGAACGCGTCGCACGCGGGGGCGACGACGTCTGCTGCGTGATCCGCGGTGCGCCCGGCGATGCCGCGGCACAGAGCCGGTATGTCCGTGTCGCCGATAATTTCGCAGGTATAGAGGCGGCATGGCCGGCGGACCTGCGTCCCGACTGTGTCGTGCATCTGGCGGCGCGGGTTCATATGCTCAACGACCATGCCGCCGATGCTCTCGATGCGTTCCGTCAAACGAATGTTGCCGGTACGTTGCGCGTTGCTGAGGCAGCGGTCCGCGCCGGTGTGCGGCGCTTCGTGTTTGTGAGCAGCATCAAGGCGGTGGGGGAACAGGACGGCGGCACGCCGTTGAGGGAATCCGACGTGCCGCAGCCTCGCGATCCGTACGGCGTGTCCAAACTCGAGGCGGAGCAGGCATTGCGCGAATTTGGCGCTGCGCATGGCATGCAGGTGGTGATTGTGCGCCCCCCGCTGGTGTACGGTCCCGGGGTCCGGGCGAATTTCCTCTCGCTGATGAGCGCGCTGGATCGCGGGCTACCACTGCCGCTTGGCGCCGTGTATGCACGGCGCAGTCTCGTCTTCGTCGATAATTTGGTCGATGCGCTGGTGCATTGCGCCACCCGCCCTGAAGCGGCGGGGCAGACGTTTCATGTAAGCGATGGTGTCGATTTGAGCGTGCCGGAACTTGCTCGGACGATCGCGCACCATTTGCAAGTAAGCTGCCGCCTGGTGCCCGTGCCTGTGCCGTGGCTACGGGCAGTCGGGCGCTTGACTGGCCGTACAGAACAGGTGAGCCGGCTTGTCGAAAGCCTGCGCGTCGATATCCATCACATCAGAGACACGCTGGGCTGGACGCCACCGCTTTCGGCCGATGATGGCCTGCGCGCGACTGCGGATTGGTACCGCGCAAGTCAACGCTAAAAGTCGATGCAGAATATGGACCCGCGCTGGATTTTCATCATTGTTGCAGTCGCAGGACTGGTAGCGAGCGTCGCGATCCTGCGTTTCCTCCTTGCGACCGGACTCGCGTGGCGTCTCGCCACCGATATCCCGAACGATCGCTCGCTTCATTCGAAGCCGGTGCCGCGGGTGGGTGGCTGGGCCATTGTTCCCGTCGTTTGTGTGTCGATCTGGATCGTTGCACCGGGGCTCTGGCTTGCAGCCGTGCTTGCACTCGCACTTGCGGTTCTCTCGCAGATCGACGACCGCCGGGGGCTGCCCGCCCGGGTCCGTTTCGCGGCCCACATCGCCGCTGCCACTGTGTTCGTTGCCGCTACGCCGGGTGCGGTGCCTGTCTGGGTGCTCTTCGTGCTGGGAATTTTGCTGGTCTGGCTCGTGAACTTGTACAATTTCATGGATGGCTCTGATGGGCTAGCAGGCGGCATGGCATTGTTCGGCTTCAGCGGCTATGCGCTCGCAGCGGGCTTTGGGCCGCACCCTGACACTCAACTTGCACTGGCCGCAACCGCTGTCGCTGCCGCTGCCGCGGGCTTTTTATTTTTGAATTTTCATCCTGCCCGGGTCTTTCTGGGCGATGCGGGCTCAATTCCACTCGGTTTCTTGGCTGGCGCACTTGGCTATTGGGGATGGATGAAATCGGTGTGGCCGATCTGGTTTCCGGCCCTGATTTTTCTGCCTTTCATTGCTGACGCTAGTGTGACGCTGGTCAAGCGCGTATTGCGCCGCGAGAAGGTATGGTTGCCCCACAAGGAACATTACTATCAGCGCATGGTTAGATTGGGGATGGGGCACGCGGCTACCGCGAGAGCATGGTATCTCGTCATGGCCGTGGGAGTGGTGATTGCTACATTTGCGCTTGGATTGAAGCCCGTGATGCAGTGGGTCGTGGCTGGCGCATGGAGCGTCATACTTTTATTCGCAGGCGTGTGCATAGACCGGCGCTGGCAACAATATCAGGGTCGCATGGATAACGCTAAGGTGATTCGCAAATGATCAAACAGAGAGCTCATTGGCTTTCTCTGGGCGCATTCGGCTTCGATCTGCTTGCCGTCGCCGTTGCCTGGATGTTCGCCTATATCATTCGCTTTAACGGCCCGGTTCCAGTCGGCTTCTGGAAAGGCGGGCTGACAGCGCTCATGTGGGTAATCGTTGTGTATGGCTGCATGTTCCGGTTTTATGGGCTCTATCGCGGCATGTGGGTTTTCGCGAGCCTTCCGGATTTGCTGCGTATTGCAAAGGCAGTTTTTGCCGGCGCAATCCTGGTCATGATTGGCTCGGCGCTTGTGCGACCGGCGCCGGTTATCCCACGGTCGGTACTCTTAGTCTCACCACTGCTGCTATTTCTCACGATGGGCGGCGCGCGTGCCATCTACCGCGCGACCAAAGAGTTCTATTTATACGGTGGCCTAGTCGGCCAAGGTAAGCCGGTGGTAGTGCTGGGTGCGGGTAACGCCGCTGCCAACTTGGTGCGCGAACTCAAGCGTTCGGGGCAATGGAGGCTGATGGGGCTGCTTGACGACGATCCGCTGAAGGTCGGTCGCGAGATCTACGGCTATCGCGTGCTGGGGCCCATTAGTGCCTTGCACCAAATCACCGCTGACCTGCGTGTCGAGCACGTCATCATTGCGATGCCGTCCGCGCCGGTGGCCGCGCACCGGCGCATTGCCACGATGTGTGTGCGCGCCGGGGTGCATGCCATGGTGCTCCCGGCGCTCACGCCACTCAAGGACGGCCAGACCATGCTCTCGCAGGTCCGGCAGATCGACCTCGAGGACCTGCTCGGACGTGACCCTGTGAGCATCGATACCGCGCACGTTTCGGAGCTGCTCGGAGGGCATGTCGTGCTGGTGACCGGCGCGGGCGGTTCGATCGGGGCGGAACTGTGCCGACAGATTTTGCAATACGCGCCCGCACAGCTCGTCGCGCTCGACATCTCTGAGTTCGCGATCTACAAGCTCGAAGAAGAGCTGCGCGTCAAGTTTCCTGAAGTTGAAATCGTCCCGCTTGTTGGCGACGTAAAGGATTCGTTGCTGCTCGACCTGTTGTTTGGGCGGTATCGACCGTACATCGTTTTCCACGCTGCGGCATACAAGCATGTTCCGCTCATGGAGCAAGCGAATGCTTGGCAGGCGGTGCGCAACAATGTTCTCGGCACCTATAGCGTTGCGCGCGCGGCGATACGTCACGAAGTCGGCCGCTTCGTACTCATTTCGACTGACAAGGCCGTCAATCCTACCAATGTGATGGGCGCGAGCAAGCGCCTCGGGGAAATGGTTTGCAGCGCGCTACAGTGTGAAACGAGACATACGCAGTTCGAAACGGTCCGTTTCGGCAACGTGCTCGGCAGCGCGGGCAGCGTGATTCCGAAATTTCAGGCGCAGATCGCGCATGGTGGCCCTGTCACGGTGACGCATCCGGAAATCACTCGATTTTTCATGACCATTCCGGAAGCGTGCCTGCTCGTCCTGCAGGCTTCGAGCATGGGACATGGAGGCGAAATCTTCGTACTCGACATGGGGCAACCGGTGAAGATCGCCGATCTCGCGCGCGATCTCATCCGCCTTTCTGGTCTGAGCGAGGAACAGATCAAGATCGAATTTACTGGCCTGCGTCCGGGGGAAAAACTCTACGAGGAACTGCTTGCGGACGACGAAACCACGACACGTACGCCGTTTCCGAAGTTACGGATCGCGCGCGCGCGTGAGGTGCCGGACACGCTCCTCGATCACCTTCTGCCGTGGCTGATGCAGCGCAAAATTCCCAGTGACGACGAAGTGAGGCGCGACTTGCGGCAGTGGATCCCGGAATATCGCTCGCCGGCAAAGCCGGGATTGCGAAGCGTCGCGAACTGAGGGTACATGACCCGGAAAATTTCGGGCGCGCTGCGCACCCAGGCAGCACATTGAAATGTGCCCTATTGTTATCGGAGGTTGTTCAATAATACGCGCTGCTCAAATCGGAAGCTGCTCCTTCTTTTTCAACTCCGAGATGACGCACGCGTTTAAGGTAAGGTGATCGATGATCTTGTCGACACAGTAATTCACGGGCGCATGCTCGGTCTGCAGAACGAGATCGGGGTGTGTTGGCGCCTCGTATGGCGAGCCGATGCCTGTGAATTGGGGAATCTCGCCGCGTCGAGCACGCCTGTAGAGGCCCTTAGGGTCACGTTCTTCACAAACGTACAGAGGCGTGTCGACGAACACTTCCAGGAACGATTCGCGTCCCACGATGCGCCGCGCGTTCTCGCGGTGCGCCACTTCAGGAGAAATCGTCGCGGCCACAGCGATGAAACCTTCCTTGCAGAAGAGCGCTGCCACATGCGCTACCCGCCTGAGATTCTCAGTGCGTTCGGCTTCGCTAAACCCAAGATCTGAATTGAGTCCGGTGCGCAGGGCATCTCCATCCAATATAGTCGCGCGCAGGCCGAGCGATTGAATGCGCTCGACCAGCGCATGCGCAATTGTTGATTTACCCGCCCCAGACATGCCGGTGAGCCAGACTACTCTTCCCTTCGACGTTTGTGTTTCCACTTCAGCGAACCCCTTCTCGCGCGCAAGCGGCGCGTTCGAATGGGAATTTTTATCGAAGGGCGGCTTGATGTAAAGCCAATGTAATAAACTGCAACATAGATTGTATGAAATATGCGACGCAGGCCATGCGCCCGGGACGCAGAATCCCCCGTAAACAAAGGCTGAGCGTGTCCGAGCGGCTCGATGCACGAACAACGTCAGAATTATTTCGTAGTATTACGGGGCCTTGCCGCCGATGTACGACGATGGCTACCGATATCCCGCAGGGTTGCGTACCTGCCAGCGCCAGTGATCCCTGCACATGCGCTCCATGCCGAATTGCGCCGTCCAGCCGAGAAGTTTTTCGGCAGTGGCGGGATTGGCGTAGCATTCGGGGATATCGCCTGGTCGCCGCGCGACTATCTCGTAGGGCACGGGTCGGCCCGAGGCCACCTCGAACGCCTTCACCACGTCCAGGACGCTATACCCGCGCCCGGTGCCGAGATTAACTACAAAGCTTTCGTCGTGCAGGACGAGGGCATCGAGTGCGGACAAGTGCCCGCGTGCGAGATCGACCACGTGAATGTAGTCGCGCACGCCTGTGCCGTCTGGCGTGGGGTAATCGCCGCCGAATACGCATAGCTTCTCGAGCTTGCCAACAGCGACTTGCGCGACGAACGGCATCAGGTTGTTCGGCAGTCCGGCGGGGTCCTCGCCTATCAGTCCACTTTCGTGGGCTCCAACCGGATTGAAGTAACGCAGCACGGCGATACGCCAGCTCGTATCGGATACCGTAAGGTCCCGCAGAATCTGTTCGGCGATCAGCTTTGATTGGCCGTAAGGGTTGGTGGCGGAGAGCGGGAACGTTTCGTCGATTGGTGAGCGTTCTGGCGTGCCGTAGACTGTGGCTGAGGAACTGAAGACGAATTGCTTGACCCCGTGCCGGCGCATGACGTCGAGCACGACCAGAAGGCCGTCCAGATTGTTGCGGTAGTACTCGATTGGCTTCGCGACCGATTCGCCCACTGCCTTTAATGCAGCGAAGTGAATCACGCCGCTGATCACATGCTTGCCGAAGATGACGTTAAGCGAAGTTTCGTCGCGTACGTCGGCGTCGTAGAACGTGACTGGCTTGCCGGTGATTTGAGTCACTCGTGCGAGCGCTTCGCGGTGGCTGTTCACGAGGTTGTCGACAACGATCACGTCGTAGCCGCCATTTAGCAGTTCCACGCACGTGTGCGAGCCAATATAGCCCGCGCCGCCCGTGACGAGGATAGTCCCTTTCGAAGTTGTCTCAGCCATGCCCTGTTTCCGTGAGTGCGAAAGTCGGTCAAAACGTCAATCCGGTGATTTCCCGGATCAGTTTCTGGTAGCGTTGTACCACAACCCGCTCGTCGAATTCTTTTGCAATTTTTTTTCGACCGTTTGATGCCATGGCCGCGCGCTGAGCAAAAGTCAGATCGAGCATGCGAGCGAGTGAGGTGGCGAGTGCATCCGGATTGCGCGCCTCGCACAAAAGGCCGTTCACGCCGTGTTCGACTACTTCACGGCAGCCCGGGACATCGGTGGCGACAATCGGGCGGCCCATAGCGCTTGCCTCCATCAGGGTGCGCGGCACGCCTTCGCGATATGAGGGCAGGACGACGCAGTCAGCATTCGCGATGTACGGACGCACGTCCGCCGTTTCGCCCAGATATTCAATCACGCCTTCGCTTTCCCAGGTGGCGACTTCCTCGCGGGAGATCGCACTGGGGTTGTCGACACCTGCGGGGCCGAGTAGCTGAAAGCGAGCTTCAGGGGCGTGCATGCGCAGGCGTCGGGCTGCTTCGACATATTCACCGATACCTTTGTCCCACAGCAACCGTCCAATCAGGACAAAGACGAATTCGCGGCGCTCTGGCAGCGGCGTGAAGGCGAATTCGATCAGGTCAACGCCCTCTCCGTGAAGGAGGCGCGCCCTCTCCGGATGTGCCAGTAAATTTTGACTTCTGAACGCGGTCTCATCATCGCGATTGAGAAACCAGACCTCGTGGGGGAAGCGGAATGCAAAACGGTAAAGTAACTTGGCGATATTTGCAGTTCGACTCTTTTGGATGAATACATAGCCTAATCCGGTCGTTACCGCGACTGAAGGCGTGCGCGCGAGCCATGCTGCAATCGAGCCATAGATGTTCGGTTTGATTGTGTAATGAAACACAATATCCGGCCGGAGATCGCGGTAGTGCCGATAGAGAGCGTGGAGTGTCTGTAGGTCGTCAATCGGGTTGGTGCCTTTTGAGGCGACCGGCAGATCGATGCAGTGACAACCCATGGCGACAAGTGGTTCGAATGTGCGATCACGCGGCGCGAGGATGAGAACTTCGGCTCCGGCGCTGGCGAGTGCACGCAGGAGTCCCTGACGGTACGTGTATATCGCCCATGCAGTGTTGCAAACAAGTGCGACACGCAGGCGTGCGGCCTTGCTGCTTGCATCTGATGATGCTGTAGCGGTGAGTTTCACAAATGACGCGAGATAGTGGTGGGCTGGTCGAGACGAGCGTGTGGCATTTTAGCCGACTACGAAGGATACGAAGGCCGGCCTCTTTGGTGTTGATTCGAGCAGATCGTGCCGCTAGTGCGGCGTCCTCTGCGCTATGATGCTACTTCAGCGATTGGTGGTGAGGTGGCGCAACCGCCTTGCGATTCAGATTGGCGAGATTTGCAGGAAAACAACAATCGATCCCCGGTCTGCCCCAAAGCGTATTAACGATCATTTTCTCCGAGATGCGAGGTTGCGATATCGTTTGTTATGCGAATCGTGAAAACTAATGAAGAAGATAATTATCCATATCGGTAGTGAAAAATGTGGCTCGACTTCTCTGCAAAATTTTTTTTTCGAGAACGAACTGGCATTGGTGCAACATGGATTTTCGTACTTCTGCGATCCGGAAAAGAGCTATTTCTATGTTAGCCGGGATGGGCATCAGAAGGGGCATTTTCCGGTCGTAGCAAGCCTTTGCGCGCAAAAGCCTGATTATCTGATTGAAGACAAGGTCGCCTCATATGCCAAAGTGTTGGGTGATCTGATTGCGGACGCTCGGATTAGTGACAAACACATTATTTTATCCGCTGAACACTTTTCGTCGCGTCTGCGTGCACTTGAGTCGCTTGAGATATTACGCGACGCATTGAACGATTTCGACGTCAAAATAGTACTTTACGTTAGGCCTCAGCATGAAATGCTGGTGTCCTCATATAACGCAGGGGTTCGCGCGGGTCGTCGGAGTTCGTTCGGATTCGATGAGGGGATTAAATTTGATCCGTACTTTAACTATTATGAGCTTGTCAAACCTTGGGCAGACGTCTTTGGGCGAGAGAGGATTGTGATTAGGGACTGGTTGCAGTTGAAGTACGGAGACGTCAGAAAGGACTTTGTGTTATCCGTCCTGAACCTCGAGTCGACGCACGGGTTTGTTTTCGGCAAGAACAACAACAAGAGCCTGAATGTTCCTCACCTGGAAGCGATCAGACTGATGAATCACCACTTGCCGATGTTCGATGAATGCAAAAGTGGCGAAGAGTGGGACCGGACTTCTGCTGCCCGGCGGATCGTATCCGACGTTGAAGGACTTTCTGGTCCTGCTTTGGCCGAAATTATGTCGGATCAACAGCTTATTGATCTCTGGGAACTCTTTCGGGAAAGCAATGCCCTTCTTGAAGACGAGTATATGACACGTGGTGCGTTGGCTGGATGGCAGCCTTTGGGGCGTGTTCGGAGCGCGAATGAAGATCGTCCGGACCGCGCCGACATGGCAATTATTGCCGCCCAACTCGCAAAATTGTGCGCCCAGTTTGAATACGACGTCTACATTGCAAGACAGGAACTCAATTCTGTCTACGGTAGTGCATCGTGGCGCGCGACAGCGGTTCTCCGGCACGTCAATCGGGCACTACAGCGCCTCTTCGGCTAGAGCGTGTTAGGAACTTCGAGTCGAACCTGGTATCCTGGTGGAATGAAACCACGCAAGCCTTACCTGACGGATGTTTCCGACGAAGAATGGAGCTTCGCCGCGCCCTACCTGACGTTGATGAGCCGGGACGCTCCGCAGCGCAAATACGAATTGCGCGAGATGTTCAATGCGTTGCGCTGGATCATTCGCGCGGGCGCGCCCTGGCGCCTGCTGCCCAATGACTTCCCACCGTGGGAACTGGTCTACCAGCAGACGCAGTGCAGGATTCAGGCGGGTTGTTTCGAGGCTATGGTGAGCGATTTGCGCTCGGTTATCCGCGTCGCGCAGGGCCGAAAGGGGCAGCCCAGCGCAGTCATTCTCGATGGGCGCACGTTGCAGTCGACCTGCGAGAGTGGACCTCGCGCCGGTTACGACGGCTATAAACGCAAACGCGGCAGCAAGGTCCACATGGCGGTAGATACATTGGGGCAGTTGCTTGCAGTGCATATTACTCCCGCCAACGAGCAGGAGCGTGCACAGGTTGGCGAGCTTGCGCGTCAGGTACAGGAGGCCACAGGCCAGACGGTCAAGGTAGCGTTTGCCGACCAGGGCTATACGGGTGAGGAGCCCGCGCAGGCAGCGCTGGATGAAGGAATCGAGCTTGAGGTAATCAAGCTCCTGGAGGCGAAAAAGGGTTTTGTACTGTTGCCGCACCGCTGGGTGGTGGAGCGTAGCTTCGGCTGGCTGAACCGCTTTCGTCGACTCGCGCGAGATTACGAGCGCTTGCCGGAGACACTCGCTGGAATCCACTTTGTAGTCTTCTCCGTTCTGATGCTCGTTCATTTCGCAAACCTAACGCTAAGTTCCTAACACGCTCTAGTGTCTCTTCTTGGCGATCCCATAGGCTTGGGCATCTTTGTTGGCGCGCAAAGCGGTGAAAATCAGAGTGGTAAAATACTTCGAATTTTTATGAAAAGCCGGTGGCATCCGGTGCCGGGACGTGCTCCCCGGCAATATGCCCCAATTTTTGGCCGTTGTTTGATTTGGCGACTTCACCTATTCCAAAGTAGTGCGTGAAATCGCCAGATCAAGTAAAAGCGGCGTCGCCCGGTGGTACAACCAGGGACAGCCATTTGGGCTGTCCCTGGTTGTCGGTTGTGCATCAGAGCGGGTCCATGGTGCTAGACACCGGAATCAATTACCCATTGCCCTCTGGCCATCTGAAGCCCTCTATGTGCAGCAGACCACTGGTTGTTGACCTCGACGGCACGTTGATCCGATCGGATGTGTTAGTCGAATCTGGATTTCTCTATCTCAAGTCTGCGCCGCTGCGGTTTTACCGGCCGCTCATGTGGCTCGCGCGTGGCGGTAAGCCTGCGCTCAAAGCGGGGCTGGCCGAGAGCACCGATGTCGACGTCAGCGTCCTGCCCTACGATCCGCAGATACTTGACTGGCTCAAAGATGAGCGCAAGGCTGGGCGCCCGCTTATTCTCGCGACCGCGAGCCATGAGCGCTACGCGCAGGCTATCGCCGACCACCTTGGCTTCTTTGACCGGATCTTCGCGACTACGGACGGGGTCAATCTCTCCGCGTATCGCAAGCGCGACAAGCTCGTGGCCGAGTTCGGCGAGAAGAACTTCGATTATGTCGGCAATTCGCACGACGACATCGCCGTGTGGAAAGCCGCAGCACGAGCCTACGTCGTCAATCCATCAAGCGGCGTCGAACGCGCCGCTCGCAAAATCGGCAATGTCGAGCGCGTCATCGAGTCGCGAGCGCCGACGCTGAAAATTTGGTCGAAGTCGTTGCGTCTGCACCAGTGGCTGAAGAACCTGCTGATCTTCCTTCCCCTCCTCGCCGCGCATAAGCTCGACTATCCGGATCTCATCGCCGCAGCGTTGCTTGCATTCCTCGCTTTCGGGCTCTGCGCGTCGAGCGTGTACCTGCTCAACGACCTGCTCGATCTCGAAGACGACCGGCACCATCCAACCAAGCGCATGCGCCCGCTCGCATCCGGCGCGCTGCCGCTCACGTGGGGGATAGGGCTCTTTCCTGTCTTACTTGTGGGCGCCTTCGTGCTCACCGCACTCTTCCTCCCCTGGCGATTCGCCGCGGTCCTGGTGGGCTACTACGTGCTCACGCTCGCGTACTCCATGTACCTCAAGCGGCAAGTGATGGTGGATGTCGTCGTGCTTGCGATGCTGTACACGATTCGCATTGTTGCAGGTACCGCGGCCATTGGCGCGCACCTCACTTTCTGGCTGCTCGCTTTCTCGATGTTCATATTCCTGAGCCTCGCGCTTGTGAAGCGCTACGCAGAGTTGCACTCGATGAAAGCACGCGGGCTCGTCAAGACGCGCGGGCGCGGCTACGTATCGAGCGATCTGCCGCTCATCTCGTCGCTGGGCACGGCGGCGGGCTACCTCTCGGTGCTCGTGCTCGCGCTCTATATTCAGGACGGCAACACGGCCAAGCTCTACCGGCATGCGCAGGCCATCTGGCTCGCATGTCCGCTGCTGCTTTACTGGATCAGCCGCACCTGGATCGTCGCGCACCGGGGCCTCATGCACGACGACCCGATCGTGTTCGCCGCGCGCGACCGCGTAAGCATCGCTGTCGTAGCCCTCTGCTGTCTGGTGTTCTGGGCGGCGACCTGACCAATGAGTACGGTGCTATCCTGGGGGCGGTATCCCGCCCAACCGCAACAAGCACACGCGCTAGCGTGGCGCGACTGCGCCATGGCGACCTGGCGCGAAGCGATAGAGACGCACGGCAACACGCTTGCGTTTGGCAACGGCCGCAGCTACGGAGACAGTTGCCTCGCGGCCTCGAACCACGTGTTACGGACCCTACCGCTGGACCGCCTGATTGCAGCCGACTGGACGACCGGTGTGCTGCGCGCGGAACCCGGCGTCACGCTCGAACAGATCCTCGAAGTCGCAATCCCTCGCGGCTGGATGCTGCCAGTCACGCCCGGCACCAAATACGCGACGCTCGGCGGCGCAATCGCCAACGACGTTCACGGCAAGAATCATCATGTCCGCGGCACCTTCGGCTGCCATGTGCGCCGCTTCGGCCTCGCACGCAGTGACGGCAGCCTGATCGAATGCGCACCGGACGCACATCCGGAACTCTACGCCGCCACGATTGGCGGTCTGGGGCTCACGGGCCTGATCCTTTGGGCGGAAATCCAGCTAATGCCGATCCGTTCCAGCCTGATCGACCAGACGACCATCCGCTTCAATAACCTCGACGAGTTCTTCGGGCTCTCGGAACGCCTCGATCCGCTGCACGAATACAGTGTGGCATGGGTGGACTGCCAGAGTCGGGGGGCGACGCTCGGGCGCGGCATTTTCATGGTCGGCGACCACGCCACGGATGGGCCGCTCGAAGTCGACCGGCGCAAGAAGCGCACCGTACCGATGACGCTGCCCGTCCCCATCTTCAATCCGCTGACCCTGCGCGCTTTCAACGGCTTGTACTATCACCGCCAGCGTAGCGGCGAGAAACGCTCGAAAGTTAGCTACGATGCTTACTTTTATCCGCTCGACAGCCTACTCGAGTGGAATCGCATTTACGGGCGCAAAGGCTTCCAGCAGTACCAGTGCGTGGTGCCGCCGGAGGCCGCGCGCGACTCTATCCGGGCCATTCTCGACGCAATCGCGACAAGCGGCACGGGCTCGTTTCTCGCCGTGCTCAAGCGTTGCGGCGACATCCGCTCGCCGGGGCTTCTGTCGTTCCCGCGAGAAGGCACGTCGCTCGCGCTCGACTTCCCGCAGCGCGACGCGCAAAATGCACGGCTTTTTGCGCGACTCGACGCGATCGTGAGCGAAGCGCACGGCCGGATGTATCCGGCGAAGGACGCGCATATGTCCGGCACCGATTTTCGGGCCGCCTATCCGCAATGGCAGCAACTGGAGAACCTGCGAGATCCCGCAATGCTTTCGCGGTTCTGGGAACGAACGACTCGAACATGAAGAATATCCTCATCGTGGGCGCGACCTCGGCCATCGCCACGGCCTGCGCCCGCCGCTGGGCCGCGCAAGGCGCGCGCCTTTTCCTCGTCGCCCGTAACGGCGAACGGCTGCAGCAAGTCGCCGATGACCTCACCGCGCGTGGAGCCAAACTCGCGGCGTGCTATCAACTCGACGTCAACGAAGTCGAGCAGCACACGGCCATGCTGGCGCGTTGCCAGGCCGAACTGGGCGCGCTCGATATCGTGCTGATCGCGCCTGGCACGCTGCCCGACCAGGCGCAATGCCAGGCCGACGCAGCGGTTGCGATACGCGAATTCAACACTAACGTCACGTCGATCATTGGCCTGCTCACGCCCATCGCAAATCTGATCGAGGCACAGCGACGTGGTACGATCGCCGTCATTTCGTCCGTAGCGGGCGATCGCGGCCGGCCGTCGAACTATCTCTACGGCAGCGCGAAGGCCGCGCTTTCCGCCTTCTGCGAGGGTCTGAACGCACGTCTCTTCAAAGCCGGCGCACATGTCGTCACGATCAAGCCCGGCTTCGTCGCCACACCGATGACCGAAGGTCTGCCGCTTCCCGGCCCGCTCGTTGCGACCCCAGACAAGGTGGCGGGCGACATCACGCGCGCCATTGAAAAGAACAAGGACGTTGTCTATACGCCGTGGTTCTGGTCGCTGATCATGCTGATCATCCGGTCTGTGCCGAAATTCGCGTTCAAGCGGGCGTCGCTCTAAGCACGACCGCGGCTATTCACGAAGCGCATCCATTTATTCGCCAACGCATGAATCAGACTCGCATTCTTCTTCCCGGCGGTGCCGGCCTGGTCGGACAGAATCTGGTCGCCCGGCTCAAGGCACGTGGCTACACTAACCTTGTCGTGCTCGACAAGCACAAGGCCAACCTTGACGTCCTGCGCCAGGTCCATCCCGACATCACGGCGATCTACGCCGACTTGGCCGAACCGGGCGAGTGGGCGAAGCATTTCGAAGGCGCCGACGTCGTGGTCATGCTGCAGGCGCAGATTGGTGCGCCCACTCGCGACCCTTTTGTGCGCAATAACATCGTTGCCACGCGCCACGTGCTCGACGTCATCAAGCAGTACCGCATCCCGCACACCGTCCACATCAGCTCGTCGGTGGTGAACTCCGTCGCCGGTGACTGGTACACGCAAACCAAACGCGAACAGGAAGAGATTGTCCTGGCCTCGGGCATCGAATGCGTCGTGCTGCGCCCGACACTCATGTTCGGCTGGTTTGACCGCAAGCACCTCGGCTGGCTGTCGCGCTTCATGCATCGTGTACCCGTGTTCCCGATTCCAGGCAGCGGCAAGTACATGCGACAGCCGCTTTACGTTGGCGACTTCTGCAACGTCATCATCAGCAGCCTAGAGTCGCGCATCAAGGGGCAGGCATTCAATATCAGCGGGCTCGAGCGCGTCGACTATATCGACATCATTCGCCAGATCAAGCGCGCAACGCGCGCGCCCTGCGCAATCGTGCGGATTCCTTACGGCCTGTTCTATGTGTTGCTGAAGATCTACGCCGTGTTCGACAAGAACCCACCGTTTACTGCAGACCAACTCAAGGCCCTGACCGCCGGCGACGAGTTCGAGGTGATCGACTGGGAAGGCATCTTCGGCATTCGCGCCACGCCGTTCGCCAAAGCAATGGACGAAACGTTCAACGATCCCACCTATAGCCACATCGCCCTGGAGTTCTGAAGACAGATGAGCGAAGAACGCATTGCCGTGCTTGGCGCGGGACCCATGGGTCTTGGCGCCGCCTACCAGCTGGTCAAGGACGGCCGCAAGCCCGTCATCTTCGAGGCCGATGACCGCGTGGGCGGCATGGCCGCCTGTTTCGATTTCGGCGGCCTGTCAATCGAACGCTACTACCATTTCCACGCGATTTCGGACCACGCCTTCTTCGAAGTGCTGCGCGAGCTCGGCATCGAAGACAAAATGAAGTGGTGCGAAACGAAGATGGGCTATTTCTACCAGGACCAGGTGCAGTCTTGGGGCAACCCCGTCGCGTTGCTCAAGTTCAAGGGACTGAGCTTCGCCGCCAAGTTCCGCTACGGCCTGCATGCGTTCCTTTCGACGAAGCGCAACGACTGGAAGCCACTCGATCATGTCGAGGCCACGGGCTGGATTCGCCGCTGGATTGGCGAAGAGGCGTGGGAGGTGCTGTGGCGGCGTCTCTTCGACTACAAGTTCTACGACTACGCAGACAACCTGTCGGCGGCGTGGATCTGGAGCCGCATCCGCCGTATCGGGCGCTCGCGCTATGACCTCTTCCGCGAAAAGCTGGGTTATCTCGAAGGCGGCTCAGACACGCTCCTGAACGGCATGCGCAGCTATATCGAAGCGCACGGCGGCGAGTTCCGCCTCGGCACGCCCGCGCAGAAAGTCGTGATCGAAGGCGGCAAGGTGAAAGGCATCGAGGCAGGCGGTGAGTTCCACGCATTCGACAAGGTGATCAGCACGATTCCGCTGCCTTATGTACCGCGCGTTATACCCGATCTGCCGGCCAACATTATCGAGGCGTACAGCAGCAAGAAAAACGTCGCGGTGGTGTGCGTGATCGCGAAGCTCAAGAAGCGCGTGACCGAGAACTTCTGGCTGAACACCAACGACCCGGAAATGGATATTCCGGGCATCGTCGAATACACGAATCTTCGTCCGCTCGACGATCACATCGTTTATGTGCCGTTCTATGTGCCCGGCGAGCATCCGAAGTATCAAGAGCCAGATTCGGCATTCATCGACAAAGTGAAGCGCTATCTCATGAAGATCAATCCAGCGCTCAAGCCGGACGATTTCATCGACGTGCGCGCCAGCCGCTATCGCTTCGCACAACCGATTTGCGAACCGGGCTATCTCGATCGCCTGCCGCCGATTCAACTGGCGGTGCAAGGGTTGCTCGTGGCGGACACCTCGTACTACTACCCTGAGGACCGCGGCATTTCAGAGAGTATCGGGCTCTCGCGCAAGATGGCGAGGATGGTATGACGCGAGCTCACGCGCTCGTCAGGAGTGGCTTCGTTTCGAAGAACTTCCTGATGTTTCTGCTGACAGGCGGCTTCGCTGCGGCCGTGAACTGGGGTAGCCGCATTCTCTACAACTTGTGGATACCGTACTCGGCGGCCATTGTTGTGGCATACATCACCGGAATGATCACGGCATTCGTGCTTGCGAAGATGTTCGTATTCACGGAAAGCAAGCAGTCGACGCATCGTTCCGCGTTTTTCTTCACGCTCGTCAATCTCGTGGCCGTGGTGCAGACATGGGCGGTGAGCGTCGGGCTCGCTTATTACGTGTTTCCCAAGATGGGCATGATTTGGCACGACCGCGATATCGCGCACCTTGTCGGGGTTGTCGTGCCAGTTTCCACCAGCTATATCGGGCACAAGAGGTTCAGCTTCGGGCATTGATCCATCAGTCGATGGAGCAGTGCAACTGATGGATTGGCAAGCCCCGATGTTTAGATGCTCGGGGTCTTCTAATATGCTTTTGCCAGCGGGCAGAACTTCCCGTCGGTATAGGCGTAGGCACTGAGTGGACCAGCGATCTTTTTCGCAAAACCTGTCCAGCCGCTGTCCTGTCGCGCACCCTTAACCGATTTCGCCACATCAGAACGTCGTGCGCCGGTCACGCCATAGCCAACAGTGTTGTTGTCAGAATCAACCAGTACGATGAGCGTTGACGCATTCGTTTCGCGATTCGGCGCGGCCCAGCCATGCGCGACGAGTCCAACGGCGTCGGGCGTTGACGATTCGAGAAAGCCGGAGCACAAGGACGCGTCAATTCGCTTGCTATCGAATTTTATGACGCCTGCGTCGTGGAGCCAGCCACGGCCGTATGGGCCGATGCCAGCGCTGGCTGCGAAAGTCGCGTTTTCGAGGAATCTGTCATGATCCTGTCGCGAAAAAAGCAGGGCGTCGTAATCAGGATGGTCCAAACCGATTTTCTGTCCCAGCACCGCGAGTTTTGGCGGATATCTATAGTCAGTATTGCCCAGGGCGCGAAGCTGAAATGATGCGATGGAGCTTAACAGGATTAGCGAAAAGAAAGCGACGATATTCTGATTTGCGCGCGTCGGCAAGACATCGAGCAGAAGAAGGAAAATCGCCACATAACCCGGTAGCACTGGCGTAACATATCTGCTGGATGCTGCATAAAGTAGCCCAAACATCCAGCGACTATTCGTTGCACCGGCGGCGGAGATAATCGTCATTCCAAACACCGCTGCCAGGAATGAGCGGTACGGCGACATTTGATTTTTGAGGGCAATAACGCCGATCGTCACTGATCCTATTGCAAGAAAGGCAAATCCAAGTACACCGCATACCCAAAGGCGTTGGGTCGTTTCGTAAATAATATTGCCTAGGAATATTGCGAAGAACTTGACGCGTATCAGATGTACGTGTGTGGCTTCGAGAGCAACTGGCAACTGAGGCTTCGAAAAGTGATGAAAGTACAACGCGGCGGTTGCAGCCCCGAGTACCATCAAAAGCGCCGATTCTCGCCATGGTCGACGCTGCAGCAAGCTTTGGGCCACCATGACACCAAATGCCGCGATGCCGTTTCCCATGCTCAGCGTGGCTAGAATGGCGAAGGCAACGCAAATAAACAGACGGTATTTATGATTGCCTGGACGCGAGTAATTCGCGAATGCAATAAATGAAAAAAGATAAACGGCAAATACCTGCGTTTGGAATCCCCATAACAGATTTGAATATTGGCACCAAAGAAAAAGGTATCCAAAAATTAACCCGGCTATCAGTTGTTTTGAATAGGAATTCGTTCTCTCGAATCGGTATTTATGCCAAAATACAAAGCCAATAGCTGCGATGAGAGCATAGTTCATCGCAACGGTAAAAATGCTCATACCCTGGAATATTGTGATATCCAGCCAAAACAGGACCCGGGAAAATACAATCCGGTGCTCCATGTGTTGTGTCCAAAAGGCGCGATAGTCACCGTCTAGTAACTTTCGATAGAACCCTATTTCTCCGTCCCATTGATCTGCGAAAGGAATGGGCGAGAAATGATGATACCCGCCGTACACCGAGGTTGCGACAACGAATACGGCGATTAATGCTGCCCACGTGCAAAAAATGCGATTTATCGTGTTCATGTGTGCCAAATGGCTGAAAGGACGGACATGATATATGAACTCGGTGTGGGTGAGTTGCTGGGAGTGTCGCTCCTGAAGCGCCGTGAGTTCGCGCGGTCGTGTGCGGCGCGCACTGCCGTCAATCGGTCGGACTACGGTCAGCAGCGGTCCCGGATTCAGGGGGCACGCTGAAATTGTTCGCTTGAATTGATGAGCTTCGGGGAAGTGGGGCTATATGATTTGCGCGAGGAAAGTACAGGCATTACTGCAGGCAGCTCAGATCGATAGCGCGTGTGATGAGTTCGTCAGCGCCGCATCCAATGTATTAGCGTCGGCGCAAAATCTGGTATCGGAGCGGCACTCAGTGATACGGCTCCATGGCATGCCGTCAAGTAAGTTTGCCTGGCTACACAGTCTTCTGCCTGGGGGCTCAAGCGTTCCAGCGTGCCAACACTAGCATTTGATGCTTTCTGGGATTCTCACGAGGTTCAACATTGTTGTTGCGCAATGGAGCCGAAAGCCCAAGGCAATCCAAGTGTAGCGCAACCGGGTCGGCAATCAGACTGAACTCGTCCAATGGTAAGATCTTGTAACGCACAGGAAGAAAGCGATGAAATCGATCCAGGTAGAGAACCACGGGGCGCGAAACGAGATTTCGCGCCATGATGACGCAATTTTGGACAATGTTCACGTTATTTTCAAGGGAAATGATAACCGGATCATTTTTGAACGTGTCTGTCTTAACAACGTGGTCATCGAAATTCACGGCAGCGATAACGAATATCAGTTCGTCGAAGATTGCTGCGTTTGCAACTTTCGGATTCAATCGCGAGCCAACAACGGCGCGGAACGAACGGTAGACAGAACGCGTCTCCTTGTTGGGCGCGCGGTCCAGATTTCTGAGGGTTCCGCGATGTTTGGGGCAGACGACACTTGCATCGAGATCCATCATGCAACGACGGTCGTTAAGGCAAACTTCTTCGCAGTAGAGCGCGAAACAAGTATCGTTGTCGGGGAGCGCTGCTTATTTTCGTGGAACATTGACCTGCGTACGAGCGACTGGCATTCCGTGTTCGATATGGAATCTGGACAGCGCATCAATCCTCCCAAATCTGTTGTGCTAGGTCCCCGCGTCTGGATTGGCTCGGACGTCAGGATTTTAAAGGGCGTTACCATTGGCGAAGGCAGTGTGGTCGGTGTTGGGTCCATCGTCACAAAAGATGTACCTGCGAACTGCGCTGCAGCAGGCAATCCAGCACGCGTCATACGGCACAACGTACGATGGAACCATGACTCTTGGGTGAAGGGGGCTGATGCGGAAGTGGTTGAGCTTACCGCCGATCCCTCTGTCTGATGATCTGGTCTACCTCGCGATGGCTTGTGTCGTGTGTGCTCATTTATCGAGTTCGCGACTCCTGAATTTCTGAGCATGGATCACGCACTCAGCTTGGGGATTTCCGGAGAGGTATGCACTGTGCCTCAACGCTTGAGCTACTTACGAGTGATTGTCTCCCTTAACGCGTTGTCCGCGAAATGAGTTCCTCTCCACAATCTCCACACTGTTAATCCGCTACCCTCAAGGCATTCCGCTCATCGGTTCCTGCCGCGCAGGGTAGGAGCGCAGCCGCAACGTGCCTCGGGTCTTGCGCACCTGTGCGTCCATGCTCCGTTCCCTAGCCGCTCTCCTGATCTTCCAGTGTCTCGGCGAGAGCGTTTCCTACGTCTTCTCGCTGCCCGTTCCCGGTCCTGTGATCGGCATGTTGCTGCTGTTCGCGTTCGCGATGTTCCGGCCTAATGCGGCCGAAGCGATCGAGCCCACTGCGCTTGAATTGCTGCGCCATCTTTCGCTGCTCTTCATTCCCGCGGGTGTGGGCATCATGGTCTCCGCGCAGGCCGTGCGCGGCGAGGCGATTGCCGTGATTGCGAGCCTCGTCGTGAGCACGACGCTTGGCATCGCTGTCACCGCGCTCGTCACGCGTGCGCTGTTGCGGAGTCAGGGTGGCCGCGCAAACGCAGGGGAGGGCGCATGATGAATTCGCACCTGCCGTTCGCGAAGCTCGACGCCATCTGGGTCTATCTCGCCGCCTCGCCGCTGCTCGGCCTCACGGTCACGCTCGTCGCGTACCTGATCGCGCTGAACATCTACGCGCGCGCGAAGCACAACCCGCTCGCCAACCCGGTGCTGATCGCGGTGGCGATCGTTGTCGCCGCGCTGAAGATCACCGATACGCCGTATCGCACCTATTTCGAAGGCGCGCAGTTTGTCCACTTCCTGCTCGGACCCGCAACGGTCGCGCTCGCGCTACCGCTGTACCGGCAATGGGACAAGCTCAAGCGGGGTGCGCTGCCGCTTCTTGGCGGGCTGATGGCCGGTTCGCTTACCGCGATTATTTCGGCGGTCGGCATCGCCAAGCTGTTTGGCGCTTCGCATCAAACGCTTGCGTCGCTTGCGCCGAAGTCGGTCACGACGCCCATCGCCATGGCCGTCGCCGAGAAGGTGGGCGGCATCCCCTCGCTGACCGCGGTGCTCGTGATCTCGACGGGCGTGTTCGGCGCCGTGAGCGCGCGCTGGATCCTCGATGCCGTGCGGGTGCGCGAGCCCGAGGTGCGCGGTTTTGCGATTGGCGTGGCGTCGCACGGCATCGGCACTGCGCGGGCGTTTCAGGTCAGCGAGGAGATGGGCGCGTTCTCGGGTCTCGGCATGGGGCTGAACGGTGTGTTCACGGCGTTCGTCGTGCCTGTTCTGCTGCCGGTAATTCTGCGGTGGTTGTAGGGCATTTGCGATGTTCCGGCAGGTAGGGGGCGTCCAACGGGACGCCTCGTAATATTTGATTACATTGGGAAATATCGTGTAATAATGCGAGGCCAACGCGTTTTCGGACGAGCGTTCGCTTAGCTTTCTAAATGACAGGTGCGTGATGCCAATGTGAAAGGTAATTGTCGAATATTAGCAAGACGTCCTGTGAAATTGATAAGGACTGCATTGCATTTGAGTATGGGGATGGAAAACAGGTCGTGGCTTACGATGTCGATTTCTAAAATTTACCAACTGCTTTCCAGGTCTATTCCTGGGCGAACACCCAATGACCTCTTCCGGCGGGGCCGCGTGCTGATGTATGCACTGCTCAATCCGGCTGCAGCCCGAATCTGGTTGAAGGCTCTAACGACGAACCCGCTGCTTGCCGATATGGCTGTCCGCAACCGGCGCTTTCTCGAACGTCCCTTTCATTGCTTTGCCCAAGCTGATATGCCTGCATATCAGCGTGCCGAGTTGCTGGGCGGTCATTTTCGAGTTGTCCGGGAGCTGTTTGGCGAAGGCATTGTTCGCAGGCTCTATCTGAATTCGGAATACGTGACGTTGGCATCGAGTGGACGGTATGCACTCGTTGTAAGCGAGCCAGTGCGTTGTTGGCGAGAAGGACTGCTTACTGTCGCCTGGCGCGACGCGTTGGAGAATGTCGATCTTGCGTGGGCGACCATCAGCTTCGAAAGGCATGCCGAATCCGGCAAACGAGGTGTGCTGATCGGAGGCCTGCAAGGGCCGGCCGGTGCAGACCGGGAGCGGGTGCGCGAAGCGACACGCGCATGCCATGGCTTGCGACCGAAAGCCGCTGTGATGGAAGCCATTGGCGAATTTTGCAGGTTGGCACGGGTGAACATACTCACCGGAGTGACAAAGCAGACGCATGTTTCCGCCGCAACGGACGTTCAGTTCAGTGCGGACTATGACGGCTTCTGGCGTGAACTCGGCGGGGTTGAAGTCGATGGGCGCTTCGTGCTGCCGCTTTGTCCGTATCACCGCGACGTCAGCGAGGTTCCGTCAAAGCGGCGCGCTGAATTTCGCAGGCGGCAGACACTGATTGCGGATTTGCTGGAGCAGATCGACCGGGCGGTCCACGAGGGTCTGACTGCGGATGTAATGTCGCCTCAACCGAGTCGTGCAAAGGCCGACGACCATCTGCCGGAATTTGCTGTCGCTCTGGCAGCAAATTATGGTGATCCGGAGCCTGCCTGACAGCCGTGTCATGGCGCCACGAACAGCACGATGTTCTGGTAATCAGATCGCAGGCGAGTGGTACGTCCAGGACTTCCACAGCCGATCACTTTCATGAGCCTTCGACCGCAGGTCGAAGGCTGAACTACCGGGAAAACTCGCCCGGAGTTAAATCGCTAAGCGCCACGTAAGGCCGGGTCTCAATGTCGTCCCGCCGCGAGCCTCGCCGATCTGCGGTACATTTCGATGAAGAGCGTCTCAAGCAGGCCACGCTCGCCCTGGACGCGTGTCCTGTGTCGTGCCTCTCCTCACTATCGGGGGGGGGCGATGTGCGCGCAGACAGGCACTCCTTAATCATCTGATGAAACCCCAGTCCGCTGCATTGTTGGCAAGTCGCGCGCCCGCGAATCGAAGTCGGCGGTTGCCCTTGAGAGCGGGATGCGCACCCGTTTAGCTTCCGTGAACCAACGTATCCATCCTCCATTGCCACCCCCATGGCCCTTTCCGCCAAGTCGCGATGTCACGGGGCGCACCTTTGGCGATCTTGTCGCACTTCAATATCGCGGCGCTGGCGTGTGGCTTTGGCGATGTCGCTGTGGCGACCATGTGACTGCCGGGCTGGATGCGGTGGAAGGCGGCCGAACGCGGGATTGCGGCTGTCGTGAGCAGCGTCGTGTATGGCGGTCCCGACCAGGCTCCCCTGCGCTGCGGGGCGGCGAGGTGTTCGGCCAGTTGACGACCGAGCGGTACGCCGGCGATGGTTTGTGGGTTTGCCGGTGCGACTGCGGAGGTGAAGTCGCAGTGAGTGCCGGACGCCTGCGATTAGGCCAGGCGCGTTCGTGCGGCCGCTGTTCTGGCACTTCAATCGACTGAGCGGCCCAGCCCGCGCGATCGGGGCGTGGCATAAGGCAATCTGCCGCCTTCGGTGCAACTCCGGTCCGGTACATCGTCCGATTGGACGATGGGCTTGCGCATCGGCGCCTGTACCGTAGCGCTCAAGCATCCGGAATTGAAAAAGCGAGTACGTACGGCGCGAAGAAAGTGAGCGTCGACAAGTTCGCGAAAGCCATGCCGGTGAATCCGCGCCCACTCGATATCGCGTAAGCACGTCGTTGCCCGGGCCAGCTGTTTTCGAACAGGAAGGATGAATGGGACTGCTTAATAATAAGGTCGCGCTGGTCACCGGCGCGGGGCAGGGCGTCGGTCAAGGCGTGGCGTTCGCGTTGGCCCGCGAAGGCGCGAAGATTGCCGTGGTCGGCCGCACATTGGACAAGCTGCTCGCGTCCTGCGAAACCATTCGTCATCGGGGCGGCGTGGCCGAACCGTTCGTCTGCGACGTGATGGACGGCGCACAGATTTCGCGCTGTGTGGAGGCGGTCGTGGCGCGCCTCGGTGGCGTGCAGATTCTGGTCAATAACGCGCAAGTCGTACCGCTGGGGCGCTTGCTCGACGTGAGCGACGAAGCCTTTGTGGCGGGCTTCGATTCGGGGCCGCTCGCGACCTTGCGCATGATGCGGGCTTGCTATCCCTGGCTAAAGGGCGACGGCGTGATCGTGAATTTCGCGTCGTCCGCGGCGGTGCGTTGGGACGCTTCCGGTTATGGCGCGTATGCGGCGACCAAGGAGGCGATACGTTCGTTGACGCGCGCGGCGGCCTGCGAATGGGGTGTGGACGGGATCCGCGTGAACGCGGTGGCGCCGCATGCCTTGTCGCCGGGCCTGCAGGGATGGGTGGACACGCATCCGCAAGAGGCCGCCGAGTTCTTCAAGACGATTCCGCTCCGACGCATCGGCGACTGCGAGCGCGATATCGGGCGGGCGGTCGTGCTGCTCGCGAGCGCGGACGCCGGCTATCTGACCGGCGCGACGCTGCCGCTCGATGGCGGCCAGGCTTTTTGGGGTTGACGGCGTGCGCTTGCTGGCGGCGTGGCCTGGGTGAACAGCAGGTGGCGGCTTGCGCCACGTTATTGAAGGAGGAATGCGCGAAATGGCTCGACTGGCTGGAAAAATTGCCATTGTGACTGGAGGCGCGCGCGGTATGGGCGCCGCGACTTGCCGGTTGTTCGTGGACGAAGGCGCGCGCGTCGTGATTGCGGACGTGCTTGAAGAGGAAGGGCAGGCATTGGCCCGCGAACTGGGCGACGCGGCGCGCTTCATACGTCTTGACGTGACGGACGAGGCAAATTGGGAGCGTGTAGCGGCGTTCACGGTCGAAGTATTCGGACGTGTCGACGTGCTAGTGAACAACGCCGCAGTGTTGAAGTTCGCTGGTATCACGGAGTGGTCGAAGCAGGATTTCGAGCGCATTCTGTCGATCAATCTGGTGGGCACGTTCGTCGGTATCCGTACGATCGCGCCGCTCATGAAGGCGCAAGGCGCGGGTTCGATCGTGAATATTTCGTCGGTGGACGGGCTGCGCGGCGTCAACGCGCTAGCGGGCTACGTGGCGAGCAAATGGGGCGTGCGCGGGCTCACCAAGGTCGCTGCTCTAGAACTCGGGCATCAAGGCGTGCGTGTCAATTCGGTTCATCCGGGAGGCGTGAATACGGCCATGACTAACCCGACGGGGGCGCCGTTAGACGAGATCAACAAGCATTACACGAACGTGCCGCTACAACGTGTCGGGCTTCCGGAAGAGGTTGCGCGCGCAACGCTATTTCTCGCGAGCGACGAGGCGTCGTACTGCAACGGCACGGAGCTAGCAGTCGACGGCGGCATGGTTGCCGGCGCGTATTACCCGGGCCTGCCTGGCGCTCCGGCCTGATCGACCGCGGGGCATGCGCCGGCGTCACGATTGGGCGCTGGCGTGGTCATGAAATACGTCGCGCGAGCGCTGTGCGTTGGACGAATTCCGGCCACAGACGCATCGCGCGGCGTCCTTCTCACGTTCCCCGCGCGAACAACGCCCGCTTCATCCGCTGCAACGCGCCATACGGCGTCACGAAGTGCAGCAGACTCTTCCCGATCCCCGCCCAGTCACGCCAGTTCAGCACGTTCAGATACCGCGCCTGCAAACGCAGCGTGGAGGTAATCTGCCGCCGCCGCTTCGTCGCGCTGATGCCGCCTTCATTGAGCTCGTAGTAAAGCCCGAGTTCAGGCAGATTCGCGCAGTCATAACGCTCCATCAGACGCAAGAACAGATCGAGATCCTCAGCCGCCGGATACTGCACGCGATAATTTCCCACTGCCAACACCGCGTCAATTCTTAGCATCACTGAAGGATGCACGAGCGGCGAGCGCAGCATGCGCGTGCGGCGCAGCGTGCGCGCGTCGGCGGCGGGGCGCAGCATGAAGAGCGGTGCGCCGGCGCGGTTCACCACTTGCGTCCACGTGCCGAGCGCGGCGAGCCGCGGCTCCGCTTCCATTCGCGCGCGCTGCTTCGCAAGGCGCTGTGGCGCGGCGAGGTCGCCCGAATCGATGCGCGCCGCGTAGCGAAATCCACGTGCCGCAAGCGCTTGCACACCCGCTTCGAGCGCCCGCTCGATCCCGCCGTTTTGCGCCATGCGCAGCATCTCGATCCGCATGCCCGGCACGCTGGGCGTGACGATCGGCGGCGTGCTGCCGTCGTCGACGATGAGCGCGTAGACCGGCGCATCTTCCTCGAACGAGGCGAGCGTGCGCTCGACGTCGGCCTGACCATTGAAGGCGGGCATCAGCACGGCCACGTCGGCGAGTGCGCCGATGCGTGCGTCGGCGGGCGCGGCAGCGGGGAAGTTCGTCATGAGGCCAATTTGAAGCGGATGTAATAGAAGTTCACGCAGGCCGCCGCAAGATAGCCGCACGCGAGCCCTACCAGCGCGCCGTAGGCGCCGAGGCGCGGGATCGCCACGAGGTTCACGGCGAATGCCACCGCGAGCGCGAGCAGCCATTTGGCGAGCAGCACGAACTTCGCCTGATATTTGAGCACGACGAGATTGCCGATCGCCTCGATCCCGGCTGGCAGAGAAAGCCACACGGCCCAGCGGAAAATGCCGATCGCCTCCGCATAATCCGGTCCGAACACATGGCCGATGATGAAGCCCGCGAGCGCGTCGAGCACGATTGCGCCCGCAACCATCAGCGCGGCCGTCATGGCGAAGAGGCGCACGAGGTTGCGGCGCAGTTGCGCGGTCTGCTGCACGCGATAGACGAAGGCGGGCGCGATCGTCTGCGAGAGCATGAGCGCGAGCGTGATCCAGTTTTCGTTGAGCTGCTGCGCGGCCGAGTAGCGGCCGAGGTCGGCGAACGAGATGGTGCGCTCGAGCATGAGCCGGTCGAGCTTCAGGAACAGGTACATGCAGATGAGCCCGAGCCAGAACACGGTGCCCGCGGTCGCGAAATGCTTGAGGAGTGCGCGGTCCACGTGCCAGCCGAGCTTGCCACCGTGCTGGCGCCGGTAGTAGAGCATGAGCGCCGCGCCGATGGCCGCCGATTCGAGCGCCCAGAGCCAGCCGAAGCTGGCGGGCGCGAAGGCCGCGCGCGCGAGCAGGAACACGAGCAGCGCCTTGACCACGGCGGTGCTCATGCTCGCGAGCAACTGCGGCTTGCTGTACGTCATGCTCTGCAGCCACGCGTTGATCACGCCGACGAACGGCTCGCGAAACAGCATGGTGACGGCGAGCCCGGCGAGCATTGCGCCCACGAGCGGATCGGTCACACCCAGCGCGATGCCGCCCCAGGTGACGAGCAGCGCAGCCGCCGAGACGCCGATGCGCAGCGCGAAGGCGCTCCCAAGCACCGTGCCCAGTTCCTCGCGAGGTTTGTTCACGATGGTCGGCACGAGAATTTCGGCGCCGCAGACCCAGGTGATGGGCGCGAGCACGAGCAGCAGCGTGTTGGCGTACTGCCACTTGCCGAACACGTCCGGCCCGAAATAGCGCGCGAGCACGCCGCTGATGACGATGGCCACGGCGATCTGCGTGACGCGCTCGAGGCCGAGCCACACGATGTTGGCGACCGCGCGCATGACGTCGGGGTTCGCGTAGCGTTTGAAGCTCAGCATCGTGGGGAAGCACCTGTGGCGCGGTAGGCGCGCTGCACGCCCGGGCATGGGGCCGGGTCCGCCGGGGCCAGCGTGGCTTTTGTCGTCTGGAGGAAACAGCGAGGCATTAAAATAGGTGCGTAACCAGCGAGTAGCCGCAGCGGGTAGCCGATGCGTAGCGAATAAGTGACCAACGAGTAACCAACGAGTGACCAACGGCCGACGCCGGAAAACCGCAATTATAGTTGTAACGATTCCGACTTTTCGTAACCCTGGTCTCGCCAACTAGGTGAACCGTGTTACGAATACACCCCGACTTTCTATCGCACTGTGAGCCTCACCATGATTTCTCAATCGATTTTCAAGGCCTATGACATTCGCGGCGTTATCGGCAAGACGCTCGACACCGATACCGCACGCGCGATCGGTCAGGCGTTCGGCAGCGAAGTCCGTGCGCAGGGCGGCGACGCGGTCGTGATTGCACGCGATGGCCGTCTTTCGGGGCCTGATCTCTCGGCGGCGCTTGCCGATGGCCTGCGCGCCGCGGGCGTGGACGTCGTCAACGTGGGCATGGTGCCCACCCCGGTCGGCTATTTCGCGGCCAGCGTGCCGCTCAAGCTCGCTTCGGGCGAGCGCAGCATCGACTCGTGCATCGTGGTCACGGGCAGCCACAATCCGCCCGACTACAACGGCTTCAAGATGGTCCTGCGCGGCAAGGCCATCTACGGCGAGCAGATCCAGGCGCTGTATCAGCGCATCGTCGACAAGCGTTTTGAGTCGGGCTCGGGCACCTATGCCGACTACGACATCGCCGATGAATACATCGCGCGCATCGTGGGCGACGTGAAGCTCGCGCGCCCGATGAAGATCGTCGTGGATACCGGCAACGGCGTGGCCGGCGCGCTCGCGCCGCGCCTGTTCAAGGCGCTCGGCTGCGAACTGGTCGAGCTCTTTACGGAAGTCGACGGTACCTTCCCGAATCACCATCCGGACCCGGCGCACCCCGAGAACCTTCAGGACGTGATTCGCGCGCTCAAGGAAACCGATGCCGAAGTGGGCTTCGCGTTCGACGGCGACGGCGACCGCCTCGGCGTAGTCACGAAGGACGGCGAGATCATCTATCCGGATCGCCAGCTCATGCTGTTCGCCGAGGAAGTGCTCTCGCGCAATCCGGGCAAGCAGATCATTTACGACGTGAAGTGCACGCGCAATCTCGCGAAGTGGGTGAAGGCGAAGGGCGGCGAGCCGCTCATGTGGAAGACGGGCCACTCGCTCGTGAAGGCGAAGCTGCGCGAAACCGGCGCGCCGCTGGCGGGCGAAATGAGCGGCCACGTGTTCTTCAAGGACCGCTGGTACGGTTTCGACGACGGCCTGTACACGGGCGCGCGCCTGCTCGAGATCCTGACGCGCGTGGCTGACCCGAGCAAGCTGCTCAATGACCTGCCGAATTCGCACTCGACGCCGGAGCTGCAGCTCAAGCTCGAAGAGGGCGAGAACTTCGCGCTGATCGCGAAGCTCCAGCAAAACGCGAAGTTCACGGGCGCCGACGACGTCATCACGATCGACGGCCTGCGCGTGGAATATCCGGATGGCTTCGGCCTCGCGCGCTCGTCGAATACCACGCCGGTCGTGGTCATGCGTTTCGAAGCCGACAACGATGTGGCGCTCGCACGCATCCAGGCCGATTTCAAGCGCGTGATTCTGGCTGAAAAGCCGGATGCGAAGCTGCCGTTCTAAAGCTTCGGCACTTCGCTGACGTTTGATCTCTTTAACGTCCGCCTGATTCTGCGCTGACGCGCAAATTCAGAGCCCAAGCGGCGCCGCGCGGTACTCCCGCGCGGCGCCGCGTTGTTTTCGGCACGGGCTGTCAGGGTGCGGACTCCCGCGCCCATATCCGCACTTTCTTCGCGCTTTTTCGCTTAACTTCGTGCGGCGCGCTAAAATTGCGGACCTTTTATTAACCTGTCCGTCTATTTCTGCCTTGAGCGTGCAAAAGATCCTCATCGTGCGCGTGTCGTCGCTTGGCGACGTCGTCCACAATATGCCCGCCATCGCCGATATCCGGCGGCGGTATCCCCACGCGCAAATCGACTGGCTCGTCGAAGAAAGCTTCCAGTCGCTCGTCGAGCTCGTGCACGGCGTGCGCCGCGCGATTCCGTTTTCGCTGCGCCGCTGGCGCAAGGGGCTCTTCTCGGCGGCCAACTGGCGCGAGATCGGCGCGTTCCGCCGCGCGCTCGCGGCCGAGAAGTACGACCTCGTGATCGACTGCCAGGGGCTCATCAAGACCGCCTGGGTGGCGAGCTGGGCGCGCGGGCCGCTCGTCGGCCTCGGCAATCGCACCGACGGCGCGGGCTACGAATGGCCGGTGCGCCTGTTCTACAAGCGCTCCATCCGCATCGAGCCGCGCACGCACGTAGTCGAGCGCACGCGCCAACTGGTTGCGGGCGCACTGGAGCTGCCGCCGCCGCAGCCCACCGACGACATCGATTTCGGACTGGACACCTACCGCGCGGCGCAGGCGCTCGCGGCGGTCGGCCTGAATCTGCCGGTGCCCTATGTGGTGTTCGTGCACGCGACCTCGCGCGCCGACAAGCAGTGGCCCGATTCGCACTGGATCGAGCTGGGCCAGGCGCTTGTGCGCCGCGGCGCGTCGATCGTGCTGCCGTGGGGCAGCGAGGCCGAGCGCGCGACGAGCGAGCGCCTCGCGCGCGAGTTCGGCGAGGCGGCCATCGTGCCGCCCAGGCTCTCGCTGCCGGCCGTGGTCGGCTTGATCGACGGCGCGGCGGCCACCGTGGGCGTGGACACCGGCCTCGTGCATATTGCGGCGGCGCTCAAGCGCCCGACGGTCGAGTTGTACAATTTCGCGACCGCCTGGCGCACCGGCGGCTATTGGTCGCCGAAGGTCGTCAATCTCGGCACGGCGGGGCAGCCGCCCACGCTCGCGCAGGTGAAGGGCACGCTGGCGGGCTTCGGTCTGCTCTGATCAGGCCGCGGCGCCTGAAGTCACATTAGGTCACATTAGGTCACGTTAAGTCGCATCAGGTCGCATTAAGGCACGTCAAGGCGCGCCACGCGGCGTGCGCGGTATAAGGGTCGGCGCCCGGCATCCCGCCGGGCAACCCGATCCATCGCTTCCAGGGGCGACCATGAACGAATCCCAGATCATCGAAATCACTTCCGCCGACTGGCACGGCCAATATCTTTCGCAGCCGCGCGAGACGCTGCTCGATGCCGTCGAGCAGGGCAAGGTCCTGTACTTCCCGAAGCTCGAGTTTCCGGTCGAAGGCGGTGAGCGCGCGTTGCTCGATCCGGCGATCGCCGATCCCAAGCGCAAGAACATCAGTCTCGACCCGAACGGCGGCGCGCTGCGCGGCGTGCTGGGCGACATGGTCACGCAGTCGGCGGTGCGCGCGATGGTCGCGCGCTATCAGACCTGCGCGCGCACGCTCGTCGACGGACTCTTTCCCGAGTACACCGGCAAGCTGCGGGTCGCGCCCACGAGCCTGCGCCTGCATCAGGTGGAAACGCGCCAGACCTCGTGGCGCAAGGACGATTCGCGCCTGCACGTGGACGCGTTTCCGTCGCGGCCGAACTATGGCGAGCGCATCCTGCGCGTGTTCACCAACGTGAACCCCAACGGCACGCCGCGCGTGTGGCGCGTGGGCGAGCCGTTCGAGGACATGGCGCGGCGCTTCCTGCCGAACATCAAGCCGCAGATGCCGGGCTCGGCCTGGCTGCAGAACCTGCTGCACATCACCAAGTCGCCGCGCAGCGAGTACGACCATCTGATGCTCAATCTGCACGACAGCATGAAGGCCGATCTCGACTATCAGAAGACGGCTCCGCAGGAGACCATCAACTTTCCGCCGGGCTGCGTGTGGGTGTGCTTCTCCGACCACGCGTCGCATGCGGTCATGTCCGGCCAGTTCATGATGGAGCAGACCTTCTTCCTGCCCGCGAAAGACATGGTGCACCCGGAGTGGGCGCCGCTCGGCATTCTTCAGCGCATCAAGGGCAAGGAGCTCGTTTGAAGCCGGGCTTGAATCTCATCGCGGGTACGATCTATCCGATGGCGCGCATGGCGTCTTGCGTCGCGGAGGCCCGATGCTGAGGGCCGTTTATCGCACGGTCTGGTGGCTGATTGCGCCGCTCGCGGTGCTGCGTCTTTTCATTCGCTCGCGGCGCGAGCGCGGCTATCGCGAGCATATCGGCGAGCGTTTCGGTTTTGGCATCGGGCGCGTGCCCGAGGACGACGCGCCGCTCATCTGGGTGCATGCGGTATCCGTGGGCGAGACGCGCGCGGCGCAGCCGCTTGTCGACGCGCTGCTGGCGGCGCGTCCTGACGCGCGCATCCTGCTCACGCACATGACGCCCGGCGGGCGCGCGGCGGGCGAGCAACTGTTCGGCAATCGCGTGCTGCGCTGCTATGTGCCGTACGACATGCCGCATGCCGTGCGGCGCTTTCTGCGTGCATGGCGTCCGTCGCTCGGTCTCGTGATGGAGACCGAGGTGTGGCCGACGCTCATCGACGAATGCAAGCACGCCGACGTGCCGCTCGTGCTCACGAACGCGCGCATGTCCGCGCGCTCGTTCAAGCGCGCGGCGAAGTTCGGCGCGCATGCGCGCGAGGTGTTTGGCGGCTTTACGCGTGTGCTCGCGCAAAGCCCATCGGATGCCGAGCGCCTGAGCGCGCTGGGCGCACGCAACGTGAGCGTGCTCGGCAATCTGAAGTTCGATATGGCGAGCCCTGCCGCGGTGGTGGCGCGCGGGCGCGACTGGCGCCGCGCGATCGGCGCGCGGCCCGTGTGGGTGGCGGCGAGCACGCGCGAAGGCGAAGAGGAATTGGTGCTGCAGGCGTTCGCGGCGCTTAACGGGGAAAATGCGGTGGAAGACGCATTGCTGATTCTCGTGCCGCGCCATCCGCAGCGCTTCGACGAGGTGGCCGAGCTTGTCGCGCGCAAAAATCTCAAGCTGGAGCGTCGTTCGCGGTGGGCTCCAACCCCGACGCCGACTGCCTCGAACGTGGGCTCCGCCGCGCCGCATGAAGGCGTGCGCGCGTTGCCGCAGGACGTGAACGTGCTGCTCGGCGATTCGATGGGCGAGATGGGCGCGTACTACGCCGCCGCCGATCTCGCGTTCATCGGCGGGAGTCTTTTGCCGCTGGGCGGCCAGAATCTGATCGAGGCGTGCGCGGTGGGCGTGCCCGTGCTGATCGGTCCGCACGTGTTCAACTTCACCCAGGCCACCGCCGATGCCGTGGCGGCCGGCGCTGCGTTGCAGGTCCAGGATCCCGCCGATCTCGCGCGCACGCTGCGCGAGCTCTTCAACGACAAGCCACGCCGCGTGTCCATGGCCGCCGCGGCCGCGGCGTTCGCGGCGCGCCATCGCGGCGCCACTGCGCGCACGGTCGATGTGCTCGCGACGCTGTTGCCCGAGCACGCATCGGCGTCGCTCGATCTCTGAGCTTGCTGCGCGCGGAAGCGGTTAGCGCGTCCGCCCGCGTTTGCTCAAGAGGTTCAACTCGTCAGCAGTCCCTGCTTTTCAATAAACGCGATCACCTGATCGAGGCCTTCGAGCGCTTTCAGGTTGCACATCACGAACGGCCGCTCGCCGCGCATTTTCTTCGCATCCGAGGCCATCACGTCGAGATTCGCGCCCACGAACGGCGCGAGATCGGTCTTGTTGATGACGAGCAGGTCCGACTTCGTGATGCCCGGGCCGCCCTTGCGCGGAATCTTCTCGCCGCCCGCCACATCGATCACGTAGATCGTGAGGTCCGAAAGCTCGGGGCTGAAGGTGGCCGCCAGGTTGTCGCCGCCCGACTCGATAAAGACGATGTCCGCGTCGGGAAAACGCGTGAGCATCTGGTCGACGGCTTCGAGGTTGATCGACGCATCTTCGCGGATCGCCGTGTGCGGGCAGCCGCCCGTCTCCACGCCCATGATGCGCTCGGCGGGCAGGGCGCCCGCTACCGTCAGCAGGCGCTGATCTTCCTTCGTGTAGATGTCGTTGGTGATGGCGACGAGGTCGTAGCGCTCGCGCATCGCCTTGCAGAGCATTTCGAGCAGCGTGGTTTTGCCGGAGCCCACCGGGCCGCCTACGCCGACGCGCAGCGGCGGCAGCTTCTTCGTGCGTTTGGAGTGCGAATTCATGGTTCGTGCGATACAAAACTAGGAACGGAACAGCCGCGAGTACTGCGATTCGTGTCTCGCGGAAAGAATGCCGAGCTGCGGCGCGAAGGTGTTGAGCGAATCAGGCGGTGTGGCGCGCGCGCGCGCGACTGCGCTTTCGATGGCCGGCCGTAGCGCGACCACGATGCGTTGCCCCGCGACTTGCCCGAGCGGCACCGCCTTGAGCGCGGCGGCAACCTGGTTTTCGACCCAGCTGAACGCATAGGCCGCAAGCGTGGCGTCGGCGGAGGCGTCGTGCGCGAAGGCCGCGAATGCAAACGCGGTGGGCTGCGCGATGGGCGTCATGCATTCGAGCGTCTCGCGGCGCGCGGCGTCGCCCCATTCGAGCTGGGCGCAAAGCTGGCGCAGCGACCAGCCCATTTGCGACGTCTCACGGCGCAACTCCGCCGATTCGCGGCTCGCGACGAATTCCTCGTTCGCTTCGATCAGCGCGTGGGCGTCGTGCGTGCGCCAGCGTTCGAGCTGATGCGCGATGAACGGCAGCTCGCCTGGCGCGAGCACGTTCGCGAGGCCGCCCGCGATCCAGTGCGCGGCGTCATCGGCGTTGGCGACGAGCCCGGCGTCGATGGCTGCTTCGAGCCCCTGCGAATAGCTGAACGCGCCGATCGGCAGCGCCGGCGAAGCGAGATGCAGCAGCGCGGTGAGTTCAGCGATGTTCATGGCTGTGGTCGTGCGCGTGGCCGTCGCAATGACCGTGATCGTGGCCGCAGTCCGCGTCGTGCGCGTGGTCGCCATGGTCGTGAGAGCGTGCATGCCCGTGGTTATGCGCATGCCCGTGATGTTCGTCGAACACGCTTTGCGCGAGCGCGTAATCTTCAGCAAAGGTTTCGTCGTGGCCATGACGATGACCGCCGCCATAAGCGCCGGCTTCGGGCTGGAACGGCAACTCTGCGCGCTCGACCTGCGCGCCGAGGCGCTTGAGCATGTCTTCGAGCACCGGGTCGGCCTCGAGCTTGAGTTCGTCGATGCCCACTTCCACGGGCGTATGGCGGTTGCCGAGGTGATACGCGGCGCGCGTGAGCGTGAGGCGCTCGGGCGCGCGCACGAGCAGCACGCTTTGCGGCGCGGCGATCACGCGCACGAGGCCGCCATCGTCGGCAACCAGCATGTCGCCGTCGCGCAGCACGGTGCCGCGCGGCAGCACCACGCCCACTTCCTCGCCCGAATCGAGCGTGGCCGCGAAGCGGCTCTTGCAACGCGCGTCGTACGCCAGGGTGAGCGTGGGCGCGCGCTGGATCAGCACGGGCGCGAGCTTGGCGCTGAGTCGTTTGTCTATCGTGCGCATGTCGGCTTATCGTTTCAGGCTTCAGAACAGGAAATAGCGCTGCGCCATCGGCAGCACCGTGGCAGGCTCGCAGGTCAGCAACTGGCCATCGGCGATCACCTGATAGGTTTCGGGATCGACGCTGATCGAAGGCCGCCACGCGTTGTGGATCATGTCCGCTTTCGTGACGTTGCGGCAATTGCGTACCGCCACTATGCGCTTTTGCAGGCCGTAGCGCTCGGGCATGCCGCGATCGAGCGCAAGCTGCGAGACGAACGTGAGCGAGGTCTGCGTGAGCGCGCGCCCGCGCGTGCCGAACATCTCGCGATAATGCACCGGCTGCGGCGTGGGAATCGACGCGTTCGGGTCGCCCATCTGCGCCATCGCGATCATGCCGCCTTTGAGGATCATCGCCGGTTTGACGCCGAAGAACGCGGGGTCCCAGAACACCAGGTCGGCCCACTTGCCTGGCTCGACCGAGCCGAGTTCGTGCGCGATGCCATGCGTGAGCGCCGGGTTGATCGTGTACTTCGCGACATAGCGCTTTACGCGGAAGTTATCGTTTCGAGCATTGTCTTCAGGTAGCGCGCCGCGCTGCACTTTCATCTTGTGCGCGGTCTGCCACGTGCGGATGATGACCTCGCCCACGCGGCCCATTGCCTGGGAATCCGAAGAAAGCATCGAGAGCGCGCCGAGGTCGTGCAGGATGTCCTCGGCAGCAATGGTCTCGCGGCGGATGCGCGACTCGGCGAACGCGATGTCCTCGGCAATCGACGGGTCGAGGTGATGGCACACCATCAGCATGTCGAGGTGCTCGTCGAGCGTGTTGATCGTGTACGGGCGCGTGGGATTGGTCGACGAGGGCAACACGTTGGCCTCGCCGCACACCTTGATGATGTCGGGCGCGTGGCCGCCGCCCGCGCCTTCGGTGTGGTACGTGTGGATCGTGCGGCCCTTGAACGCGTTCACCGTCGCTTCGACGAAGCCACCCTCGTTGAGCGTGTCGGTGTGAATAGCCACCTGGGTGTCGGTCGCGTCGGCCACGGTCAGGCAGTTGTCGATGGCCGCGGGCGTCGAGCCCCAGTCCTCGTGCAGCTTCAGGCCGATCGCGCCCGCCGCGATCTGTTCTTCGGCGGGCTTGGGCAGGCTTACGTTGCCCTTGCCGAGAAAGCCGAGGTTGATCGGCCAGCCGTCGGCGGCCTGCAGCATGCGCTCCATGTGCCACGGGCCCGGCGTGCAGGTCGTGGCGTTGGTGCCGGTGGCGGGGCCGGTGCCGCCGCCGATCATCGTCGTGACGCCCGAGGCGAGCGCCTCGTCGATCTGTTGCGGGCTGATGAAGTGAATGTGCGTGTCGATGCCGCCCGCCGTCACAATCTGGCCTTCGCCGGCGATCACTTCCGTCGAGGCGCCGATGGGGATCGTCACGCCCGGTTGCACGTCGGGGTTGCCGGCCTTGCCGATGCGCCAGACACGACCGTCCTTGATGCCGATGTCGGCTTTCACGATGCCCCAGTGGTCGACGATCACGGCGTTGGTGACGACCGTGTCGGCCACTTCGGCCGCGAGTCGCTGCGACTGGCCCATGCCGTCGCGAATCACCTTGCCGCCGCCGAACTTCACCTCGTCGCCGTAGACCGTGTAGTCGCGTTCGATTTCGATTAGCAGGGCGGTGTCGGCGAGACGCACGCGGTCGCCGGTCGTGGGGCCGAACATTTCCGCGTAGGCGCGGCGGCCGATCTTCAGTGTCATATCGGAATCCTGATGAATTCGGAGGCGGGCAAGGCGCTGCTCAGAGCGGACCCATCACCTTGCCGTTGAAGCCGTAGACGGCGCGCTCGCCCGCGAACGCGACCAGTTCGACGGTGCGCTCCTGGCCAGGCTCGAAGCGCACGGCGGTGCCCGCCGCAATGTTCAGGCGAAAACCGCGCGCGGCTTCGCGCTCGAACGAGAGCGCTTCGTTGACTTCGTAGAAGTGATAGTGCGAACCGACCTGAACGGGGCGGTCGCCGGTGTTCGCGACGGTCACGGTCACGGTTGTGCGGCCCGCGTTGAGCTCGATTTCGCCGTCGTCGATCAGCATTTCGCCGGGGATCATGGGCGGCACTCTCAGGGAATCGGATGGTGGACGGTCACGAGCTTCGTGCCGTCGGGGAAGGTGGCCTCGACCTGAATGTCGGGGATCATCTCGGGCACGCCTTCCATCACATCGTCGCGCGTGAGCAGCGTGGTGCCGTAGTGCATGACCTCGGCGACGGTCTTGCCGTCGCGGGCGGCTTCCATCAGCGCGGCGCTGATGAAGGCGACCGCTTCCGGATAGTTGAGCTTGAGACCGCGTGCGCGACGCCGTTCGGCGAGCAGCGCAGCGGTGAAGATCAGGAGCTTGTCTTTCTCGCGTGGCGTGAGCTTCATCGTTTTTTGTGAGTTGGCTAACCGTCGGCCAACCATCGGCCGGCACGATCGTGCGGCGTCAGCTTACGGGAGCGAGGTTACGTGCAGCTTGCAGTTGCCGGGAATCGCGCGGACATGGCGACGCAGGCATCACGCAAGGTGCATGCCAATGAAGGGGAGGCCGAATGCACCGTCGCGCGGAACGTGGGCACCTTGCGGAAGCATCGATGCGCTTCGATGGCGCATGTGCGCGCCGATATGGTGCGTGAGAGGGGGTCGGACGGGTTCAGGTCGTCCAGAGGCGCAGCGGTGCGGCCGTTACACCGTGCACGATCGGGCGCAACTGTGTCCAGCATTGCGCGAGGGTTTGCTGCAGCGGCTCCATCGAGCGCGCAATGATGCGCACCAGCAGCACGCCTGGCGCGACGCAGGTTGCGCCGGCGCGCAGGGCGTCGTCGAAGGGGAGTGTCGCCGCGAGGTCTTGCGCGAGCGCCTCATTGCAGGCCGGGCCAACGGCCCACAGCACGCCGAATGCCGGATAGCCCGCGAGACCTTGCGGCGCGTCGCGCAGCGGGTCGGCGGCGTCCATCAGGGCGCGCTCGAACCAGAGGAGTTGTTCGTCCGCGCCGGGTGAGGCGGCGCGCACGACCCGGGTGAGCGAGCGCAGCATGCCTGCCGACCAGCGTTCGCCAGCCGCCTGGCGGCCGAGTTGCACCGCATCCCAGCCGATGGCCGTCGCGCTTTCGGCGAGCGTGAGCGAGAAGTCGAGTTCGGCGTGCGCGTGATCGAAGACGAGATTGTTCTGCGGCAGCCAGTCGAGCCTGGCGTTGTCGCCCACGCGCAGCTTGATGCGCTGGCGCGCCACGCGGCCGTTGGACTTGTACCACTTGGTGGCGCCCGGCGTGGTGAGCACGGCGTGGGCGCCGTCGCCGACCTTCACGTCGATGTCGAGCCGGTCGCCGCCCGCGATGCCCGCCGGCGGATGCACGATCACCGCGTGGCAGATCGCATCGCCTTCGGGATAGAGCGGCCGTTGCACGCGCAACGGTCCCGTGTGCAGCCGGTGCGCGAGCGTCGTGCGCTCGCCGCGAAGCTCGAAGCCGAGTTCGAGTTTCGCGGCCCATTCGTGGTGAGTTGTGTTGCGCGAGGCGGGGCTGGCGGGCGCGGCGAGATCTTCGTGAAGCGACATGCTGACAATGTGGGGCGGGTGCGGGCGATGACGTGACGCCCAAGGCGGCGCAGGGCCACGCATCTCGCGCCGGCCATGCCTTGCGCGATCAGTGGCTGATCAGTAGGTGGGAACCTTCGGGTCGACCTGGCGCGACCATGCGTCGATGCCGCCTTGCAGGTTGAACACCTTCGTGAAGCCGCGCGACTCGAGGAACATCGCGACCTGGGCGCTGCGCGCGCCGTGGTGGCAGACGCAGACGATTTGCGCTTCGTCGTCCAGTTCTTCGCTGCGGGCCGGAATCTGGGCCATCGGGATCGAGACGCTGCCGGCGATGCTGGCGGTCTGGATTTCCCACGGCTCGCGCACGTCGAGAAGCACGGGGGCGCTGCGCGAGGTGTCGGCGAGCCATTCGGCGAGGGCGGGGGCGGTCAGATTCTGCATGTGAGACTCGGTCGTAGAAATAGGACGAGCCGCTTGTGCGGCCCGCCGGGAATACCAGGGACTAAAACCCGCGACTAAAACCGGGGGTTAAAACTTGAAGCGCGAGGGCTGCGCCGCATTTTCGAGCGGCTCGACGTAGGTTTCGAACACGGTTGCGATGCGGTATTGCTTCTCGTCCATGCGCGTGATGATCTGCGCCTCCATGACCGGCGCGTCGCCGACGAAAACAGCCAGACGCCCGCCCACCTTCAGTTGTTCGAGCAATTCCTGCGGCACGACCGGCAGGCCGCCCGAGACGCAGATCACATCGTAGGGCGCATTCGCGGCCCAGCCGCGCGAGCCGTCGCCCTGCGCGACTTCGGCGTTCAGCACGCCGTTCTTCACGAAGTTGGCGCGTGCGAACTCGGCGAGCTCCGTGTCGATCTCCACGGTTAGCACCTTTTGCGCGCGATGCGCGAGCAGCGCCGCCATGTAGCCCGAACCCGCGCCGATCTCCAGCACGCTCTCGTGCTTTTTCAACGCGACCTCCTGCAGCACGCGCGCTTCGACGCGCGGCGCCATCATGTGCTGGCCGTTGGGCAGAGGCAGTTCGAGGTCGGCGAACGCGAGATCGACATAGGCCGCGGGGACGAAATGTTCTCGCTTGACGATCGAAAGCAGGTTCAGGACGTCCTGGTCGAGCACATCCCAGGGGCGAATCTGCTGTTCGATCATGTTGAAACGCGCTTGTTCGATGTTCATGGTGACTCGGCGTTATGGTTCGGGTTCTGTGCAAACAGCCAGGCCTCGGACAACCAGCTCACACGCTGAAAAACGGTGCCAGGCAACCGCGAGATTGTACCAAAGGGCTTTCGCGCCGCGCCTTGCGGGCGGCGCTGGAAATGCGCAAGCGGATCAGTATTTGTCCTGGCTCGAACTCGTGGCGAGGCCCGCTTGGCCATTCGGATGAATTGAGGGCATTGCGCCGGACAGCGAAACTCGAAGCGTGTTTAACCCGCTTCAAAGGAACGGTATGTCTTGTGTAATACAAATGAATTACGATGCGGCTTCGAACATCACGCGAAGGAGTTGGGGGATGAGCGCAAGCGCATTGGTACAGGTCCGCATCGACCCGGCGCTCAAGGAGCGCGCATCGGCGGTGCTCGAAAAAATGGGGCTCACCGTTTCGGACGCGGTGCGCATCCTGCTGACACGCGTCGCGAATGAAGGCGCTTTGCCTTTCGACTTCGCGGTCGATCCGGCCACGCACGATGCATGGTTCCGCGCGAAGGTGCGCGAGGCGCTGGAAGATCCGCAGCCGGACATCGATGCAGACGACGTGGAGGCGCATTTCGCGCGGCGGCGCGCGGCCGCTGTGGGTAAGGCATCCGGGCCGGCGGTAGAAGGCGAGGGTTCGCGAGCGCCTCGCGGCGTGCCACCCCGCCTCACGCACGCCCGCAAGAGCAAGACTTGAAGCTCGAATGGTCGCCGCTCGCGCTGGCCGACTGCTGGCCGGCTAGTGAGCCAGCCAGCAACCCGCATTACTGCGCGAGATACACGAACTTGCCGCCGCGTATCGTGCCCATCACGCTCGCGCGCTGGTCGAGGCCCACGTGGTCCTTCTCGCTGGTGTTGACCACACCGTTGGGCACGACCAGTTCGTGGGCGCCTTCGAGCTCCCGGCGCAGCGCCACGCGAAATGCCTCGGTGCCGGGCTGCGCGGTCTTGAGCGCGCGCGTCACCGCATCCTGGAGGCGCGGGTAGACGCCGGCCGCGTCGCCCGCGAACTGCGTGACCGTGCCCGGGCCGTATTTCGCTTCATAAGCGTCGACGAACGCGAGCGCGGCCTTGTGCGCCGGGTGGTCCGCCGGCAGCGTGCGCGCGACCACCACGGGCTGCGTCGGGAACAGCGTGCCTTCCACGTCCTTGCCGCCAAGCTTGATGAATTCGGGCGTGGCGATGCCGTGGGTCTGATAGATCGCGCCCTTGTAGCCGCGCTCGACCAGCGTGCGCTGCGGCAGCACTGTGGGCGTGCCGGCGCCCGCAATCAGCACGGCGTCGGGCTTCGCGGCCATCAGCTTGAGGATCTGGCCCGTTACGCTCGCGTCGGTGCGGTTAAAGCGCTCGGTCGCCACGATCTGGATGTTGCGGTCCTTCGCGAACTTCGTGAACTCGTTGAGCCAGCTGTCGCCGTAGCTGTCGGCAAAGCCGATGAAGCCCACGGTCTTCACGCCATGCGCGGCCATGTAGCGCGTCATCACGTCGGCCATGGCGGCGTCGGTTTGCGCCATCTTGAAGGCCCACACGCGCGCGCCTTGCTGCGGCTCGACCACCGAGCCCGATCCCACCAGCGTGATCATCGGCGTTTTGGCTTCGGCCACGGGGGCGAGCGCGGCGAGCGCCGCCGGCGTGATGTTCGGCCCGACAATCACGTCCACGTGATCCTCGTTGATGAGCTTGCGGATGTTGCGCACCGCCGCGCCGGGGTCGGAGCCGTCGTCGAGCACAATGTAGTCGGTCTTCTGGCCCGCGATCTCGGGGGGCCACATCAGCATGGCGTTCTTGCTCGTGATGCCGATGGCCGCGGCCGGGCCGGTGCTCGACAGATCGATGCCGACCTTGAGGTCGGCGTGCGCGGCGGGAGCGAACGCGGCCGTGGCAAGCGCGGCGGCTGCCGCGAACGGGCGCAGCGAGACCAGAGGCGACAAACTCAGGAACGAACTCAGGCGCGATTGCAGCTTCATGCGATGGGTCTCCAGGAGGATATGAAGCGAGAGGTGTTGTTGTAGTGTTGTTGCGTCGTTATTTCTTCCGGCGCCCGCGCGCCGTTACAGCTCGTAAGTCTCGTGCTCGCCCTTGAGCGCCTGCTCGATCAGCTTGCGGTTCAGGCTCGGCGAGAGCAGCTCCACCAGCGTGTAGACATAGCTGCGCAGATACGCGCCTTGTTTGAGCGCCACGCGCGTCACGTTGCTGCCGAACAGATGGCCCACCGGCACCGCGCGCAGATGGCGGTCGCGTTCGGCATTGAACGCGATGTCGGCCATGATGCCCACGCCCAGACCCAGTTCCACATAGGTCTTGATCACGTCCGCGTCGATGGCTTCGAGCACGATGTCGGGCGAGAGGCCGCGCAGGCGGAACGCGTCGTTGATCTTGGTGCGGCCCGCGAACGCATTGTCGTAAGTGATCAGCGGAAATTGGGCCAGATCGTCGAGCGAGAGCGGCTTGCGTTCGAGCAGCGGGTGGTCGGGCAACATCATCGCCACGTGGTGCCAGGTGAAGCAGGGCAGCGACACCAGTTCCTTGTAGCCGGAAATGGCTTCGGTCGCGATGCAAAGGTCGGCCTGGTCGTGCAGCACCATCTCCGCCACCTGGGTCGGGCTGCCTTGCAGAATCGAAAGGTGCACCTTCGGGAAGCGCCGCTTGAATTCGGCGATGGCCGCCGGCAGCGAATAGCGCGCCTGAGTGTGGGTGGCGGCGATGGTCAGGTTGCCCTGGTCCTGCGCGGCGTAGTCCTTGCCCACGCGCTTGAGACTCTCCACCTCCTGCAGGATGCGCTCTACAGAGGCGAGGATGATGCGCCCCGGCTCCGTGAGCGAGCGCACGCGCTTGCCATGGCGCGTAAAGATTTCGACCCCGAGTTCATCCTCCAGCTCGATGATGGCCTTCGAGACGCCCGGCTGGCTTGTATACAGGGCCTTGGCCGCTTCCGTGAGGTTGAAATTCTGGCGCACGGCCTCGCGCACGAAGCGGAACTGGTGGAGGTTCATATATAACCCGTTGGCATATCAAGCTGATTTTTAGATCGTTTGAAATATAAGGCGAGTTTATTACCATTCCTCCAAGTTTTCCAATATGGATATCTGTTTTGGTCATTAGCAAAGGAACGGTGCACTGCAAACGCGCTGTCCGGAAGCCAGATCAAGACGGTCGAATCGAATCGGAGCGCGCGGCGTAACCGGAACGCTGCGAATGAACAACCCTGGGGTCCCCGAATGTACCAATACGATCAGTACGACCAGACCATCGTTGACGAACGCGTCGCGCAATACAGCGACCAGGTTCGCCGGCGCCTCTCGGGCGAATTGAGCGAGGAAGAATTCCGCCCGCTGCGCCTGCAGAACGGCCTGTACTACCAGCGCCACGCGTACATGCACCGCATCGCGATTCCTTACGGCAACCTGCGCAGCGACCAGCTGCGCATGCTCGGCCAGATCGCGCGTGAGCACGACCGCGGCTACGGCCACTTTTCGACGCGCTCGAACATCCAGTACAACTGGATCAAGCTCGAAGAAACGCCGGAGATCCTGCGCAAGCTCGCCTCGGTGCAGATGCACGGCATCCAGACCTCGGGCAACTGCATTCGCAACATCACCGCTGACCAGTTCGCGGGCGTCGCGCCCGACGAAGTCGTCGATCCGCGCCCGTGGGCCGAGATCATGCGCCAGTGGTCGACGTTCCACCCCGAGTTCGCATGGCTGCCGCGCAAGTTCAAGATCGCCGTGTCCGGCTCGAAGGAAGACCGCGCCGCTGTGCAGATCCACGACCTGGGCGTCTACCTCGAACGCAACGAGCAGGGCGAAGTGGTCGCGAGCATTCTCGCGGGTGGCGGTCTCGGCCGCACGCCGATCATCGGCGCGATCATCAAGCGCGACCTGCCGTGGCAGCATCTGCTGACCTACTGCGAAGCCGTGCTGCGCGTGTACAACCGCTACGGCCGCCGCGACAACCTCTACAAGGCGCGCATCAAGATTCTCGTGAAGGCGCTCTCGCCGGCGAAGTTCGCCGCGCAGGTGGAAGAGGAGTGGCAGCACCTGAAGGACGGCCCCTCGACGCTCACGCAGGAAGAGCTCGATCGCGTCTCGCAGCACTTTGTGCCGCCGACCTACGAAAAGATCGCCGACACCGATGCGTCGTACGAGAAGCATCTGCTGGACAGCCGTGCGTTCGCGCGCTGGGTCGAGCGCAACGTGCGTCCGCACCGCGTGCCGGGCTATGCATCGGTCACGATCTCGCTCAAGCCGCGCAACATCGCGCCGGGCGACGCCACCGATGCGCAGATGGAAGCCGTGGCCGACTGGGCAGACGAGTACTCGTTCGGCCAGATCCGCGTCTCGCACGAGCAGAACCTGATCCTCGCCGACGTCAAGAAGCGCGACCTCTACGCGCTGTGGGAAAAGGCGAAGGCACAAGGCTTCGCCACGGCGAACATCGGCTTGCTGACCGACATCATCGCGTGCCCGGGCGGCGACTTCTGCTCGCTCGCGAATGCGAAGTCGATCCCCATCGCACTCGCGATCCAGGAGCGCTTCGACAACCTCGATTTCGTCTACGACTTGGGCGACCTGTCGTTCAACATCTCGGGCTGCATGAATTCGTGCGGTCACCACCACGTCGGCAATATCGGCGTGCTGGGCGTGGATAAAGACGGCTCGGAGTGGTACCAGGTGTCGCTCGGCGGCGAGCAGGGCAACGGCGCCAACGGCGCGCGCCTTGGCCGCGTGATCGGCCCGTCGTTCTCGGCTGAAGAGATGCCCGACGTCGTGCAAAAGGTGATCGACACGTTCGTCGAACTGCGCATCGACGGCGAGCGCTTCATCGACACGTACGACCGCATCGGCATCGCGCCCTTCAAGGAGCGCGTGTACGCATCGCGCCAGCCGGCCCACGCCTGAACGCAACGAGACACGAGAGTAAGAGCAATGGCATTGATCATCAAAAATCGCGAGATCGTTGAAGACAACTGGCAAGTCGTGCGCGCTGCCGAAGACGGCGCGCTGCCGGAAGTTGCTGCGCTGCCCGCCGGCAAGGTGCTGGTGCCGCTCGCGCTGTGGCAAGCCGGGCGCGACGCGCTCGTCGCTTCGCGCGGCAAGGACGAACTCGGCGTGTGGCTCGCGCCGGACAGCGAACCGGCCGACATCGCCGGCGACTTCGAGAAGATCGCGCTGATCGGCGTGGACTTCCCGGTGTTCCGCGACGGCCGCGGCTATTCGATCGCGCGTCTGTTGCGCGAGCGTTTTGGCTACAAGGGCGAGCTGCGCGCGATCGGCGACGTGCTGCGCGACCAGCTGCGCTTCTACGAGCGCTGCGGCTTCGATGCGTACGCGCTGCGCGCCGACAAGGACCTCAACGACGCGCTCAACGCGTTCACGGAGTTCACGGTGCAGTACCAGGGCGCGTTCGACGAGCCGTCGCCGCTGTTCCGCCGCCGCCTCGCCCAGCAAGCACAACAGGGCGCCGCAGCATGAGCACCGCAGTCGACACTTCAGCCAACGAAGTCACGACGGAACTGCAGGCGAAGATCGAGCGCCTCGACGCGCTGCTCGATTCGATCGCCGCGCGTCACGCCAACGTGAAGCTCGCGAGCAGCCTCGCAGCCGAAGACATGCTGCTCACCCACGCGATCCTCTCGCGCGGTGTGAAGATCGGCGTCTTCTCGCTGAACACGGGCCGCCTGCACGCGGAAACGCTCGGCATGATCGACAGCGTGCGCGAGCGCTACAGCTACGAGATCGAGCAGTTCCATCCGCAACAGGATGCTGTCGATGAATACGTCGCGCAGCACGGCCTGAATGCGTTTTACGAAAGCGTCGATCTGCGCAAGCGCTGCTGCGAGATCCGCAAGGTCGAGCCGCTGAACCGCGCGCTCTCCGACGTTTCGGCCTGGGTCACGGGCCAGCGTCGCGAGCAGTCGGTCACGCGGACCGAGCTGCACGAGGAAGAGCAGGACGGCTCACGCGGCATCGCCAAGTTCAATCCGCTCGCGGACTGGACCGAAGCCGAAGTGTGGGCGTATCTGCGCGCTTTCGATGTGCCGGTGAACCCGCTGCACGCACGCGGCTACCCGAGCATCGGCTGCGAGCCCTGTACGCGGGCCGTGCGTCCGGGCGAAGACAGCCGGGCGGGCCGCTGGTGGTGGGAGTCGCGCGACACGAAGGAATGCGGGCTGCACATCACGTCGGTTTTCGCGATTCCGGTTGTGCAAGCGCCGGCCGCCGGCCAGGCGAACTAGATTTGAAGGTTGTCGCGCCGCATGCAAACGCATGCCAAGGCGGCGCGAAGTCGAACACAGAGCACCTCGCCCCACCAACGGGGCGCCTAGACGAAGGATCCGAACATGAGCACGACGCTCGATTCCGCAGTGAACGCACCGCTCCAGGTCACGGCGAACCGCATGGACCATCTCGACTGGCTCGAAGCCGAGTCGATCCACATCCTGCGCGAACTCGTTGCCGAGTGCAGCAAGCCCGCGCTGCTGTTCTCGGGCGGCAAGGACTCGGTGGTCGTGCTGGCGCTCGCGCTCAAGGCCTTCGGCCTCGGCGCGAACCGCAAGACCTCGCTGCCGTTCCCGCTCGTGCACATCGACACGGGCCACAACTACGAAGAGGTGATCGACTTCCGCGATCGCCGCGCTGCCGAAATCGGCGCTGAACTCGTGGTGGGCCACGTCGAAGATTCGATCAAGAAGGGCACGGTGCGTCTGCGCCGCGAAACCGATTCGCGCAACGCCGCCCAAGCCGTCACGCTGCTCGAAACCATCGACCAATACGGCTACACGGCGATGATCGGCGGCGCGCGCCGCGACGAAGAGAAGGCCCGCGCGAAGGAGCGCATCTTCTCGTTCCGCGACGAATTCGGCCAGTGGGACCCGAAGGCGCAGCGCCCCGAACTCTGGAGCCTCTACAACGCGCGCCTGCACAAGGGCGAGCACCTGCGCGTGTTCCCGATCTCGAACTGGACCGAGCTGGACGTGTGGCAATACATCGAGCGTGAAAACCTCGAACTGCCGTCGATCTACTACGCGCACCAGCGCGAGATCGTGCGCCGCAACGGCCTGCTCGTGCCGGTCACGCCGCTCACGCCGATGAAGGAAGGCGAAGTCAGCGAGATGGCGCAGGTGCGTTTCCGCACGGTGGGCGACATCAGCTGCACGTGCCCGGTGGAAAGCGATGCCGACAACGTCGAGAAGATCATCGCCGAGACGGCCGTGACCGAAATCACGGAACGCGGCGCGACGCGCATGGACGACCAGGCGTCGGAAGCCGCGATGGAACAGCGCAAGAAGCAAGGTTATTTCTAAAGAGCACGCAGAGGAAGAAACGAAAATGGTTACGACACACCAACCTGAAGACCTCGGCGTGCTGCGCTTCATCACGGCGGGCAGCGTGGACGACGGCAAGAGCACGCTGATCGGCCGCCTGCTGTACGACAGCAAAGCTGTCTTGAGCGACCAGCTCTCGGCGCTCTCGCGCGCGAAGAACAAGCGTACCGTGGGCGACGAGATCGACCTGTCGCTGCTCACCGACGGCCTCGAAGCCGAGCGCGAGCAGGGCATCACGATCGACGTGGCATACCGCTACTTCGCCACGGCCCGTCGCAAGTTCATCATCGCCGACACGCCGGGCCACGAGCAGTACACACGCAACATGGTCACGGGCGCTTCGACGGCGCACGCCGCGATCATCCTGATCGACCCCACGCGCGTGACGGTCGAGAACGGCGTGACGCAACTGCTGCCGCAAACCAAGCGCCACAGCGCGATCGTCAAGCTGCTGGGCCTCCAGCACGTGATCGTCGCGATCAACAAGATGGATCTGGTCGACTACAGCGAAGCCACCTTCGACCTGATCCGCGATGCGTACGTCGCGCTCGCGCGCCAGCTCGGTCTGGAGAACGTGCGCTTTGTGCCGGTTTCGGCGCTCAAGGGCGACAACATCGTCGCCGCGAGCGAGCGCATGCCGTGGTACGCGGGCGAGCCGCTGCTCGACGTGCTCGAGGCGTTGCCGGTCGAGCAGGCCACGGGCGACGCGCTGCGCTTCCCGGTGCAGTGGGTCGCGCGCCAGGACGGTTCGAGCGCCGACGATTTCCGCGGCTACATGGGCCGTGTCGAAGCGGGCGAAGTGAAGGTCGGCGACGCCATCACGGTGCTGCCGGCGGGCCGTGCGGCCACGGTGGCCGAGATCATCGCACCGGTGCCGGGCGGCACGGCGCAAGTCGACCGCGCGTTCGCGGGCCAGACCGTCACGATCCGCCTTGCCGAAGACGTGGACGTTTCGCGCGGCGACACCTTCGTGCCGGCCTCGGACGAAACGCAGCCAGCGAAGAAGCTCGAAGCGGACCTCTGCTGGTTCGACGAAGAGCCGCTCTCGCAGCAGCGCAAGTACCTGCTCAAGCAGACCACCAGCACGGTGTTCGCGAAGATCGGCGCGGTCAAGGAAGTGCTCGACGTGCATACGCTGTCGCACGCCACCGATCGCCACAATCTGGCGATGAACGACATCGGCCGCGTGGCGCTCACGCTGCAAAAGCCGGTCGTTGCGGACCTGTATGATGTGCACCCCGGCACCGGCGCGTTCGTCCTCATCGACGAAGCGACGCACCACACGGTGGCGGCGGGCATGATTCGCGCGGTTTCCGCCTGACGCAGCACGGCGCGAACGTGGCAGCGCGCCGCTGGAATTCCAGGGCGGCGCGCCGACACAGGAGTTAACGAGGCAAATGGGCAAGGTTTATCTGATCGGCGCCGGACCGGGTGCGGCGGACCTCATCACGGTGCGCGGCGCGCGCCTGCTCGCGAAAGCGCAGGTCGTGCTGCACGATGCGCTAGTGGAGCCGGCGATGCTGGATTACGCTCCGCAGGACGCGAAGTTCATCGCGGTCGGCAAGCGTTGCGGCCAGCGCTCGACGGCGCAGCACTTCATCAACAAGCAGATCGTGGATGCGGCGCGCGAGCATGACGTGGTCGTGCGCTTGAAGGGCGGCGACCCGATGCTGTTCGGCCGTGCCGACGAAGAGATGCGCGCGCTCGAAGCGGCGGGCATCGAGTACGAGATCGTGCCGGGCATCACGGCGGCGCTGGCGAGCGCCGCCACGCTGCAACGCTCGCTCACGCTGCGCGGCGTATCGCGCAGCGTCGCGCTTGCGACGTACTCGCGCGCGGCGGGCAGCGAGGCGATTCGCGAGCAGGTCAATGCCGATTCGCTGGTGTTCTACATGGGCCGCGACAGCGCGCCGGAAATCGCCCGGCAGCTGATCGAAGCGGGCCGCGCGGGCGCGACGCCCGTGGCGATCGTCGAGGCATGCAGCACAGCGCGCGAACGCACGCTCACGCTCACGCTGGCGGGGCTTGAAGCGGGCGAGGCGCAAGACTGGCTCGATCCGGCACAGCCTAGCCTGCTCATGATCGGCGAGGCTTTTGCCGAGCGTTCGGCGCAGCAGGTGCTAGCCAAACAGCCGGCACAGGACGAAGCGTCGGGCCGCAGGGCAGCCTGAGAGGCAGCGAAGAAACAACGGGAGTAGTAGAACATGCAACGGGCCGCTTTGAATGAAGCGGCCCGTTTGCTTTGGTGCGTGCGTCAGCGAGTTGGCGCGTTAATCGCGCTCATCCCGCTCATCCCGCTCATCCATTAATCGCGTTCTTGCGCGAGACAGTACTGCACGATCGCGTCGAGCACGCCATCGTCCTCGCCCACGGCAGTCGCACACGAGAGCCGCACGTTCGGGTGCGCGGCCTGGCATTGCGCGATGAGCGCGGGCAAGTCGCGCCGGATATGGCCGCCCTGGCCGAAGAACACCGGCACCACCGTGATGGCGTCGCAGCCCAGCGCCGCTTGTTCGGCGATGGCCTCGGGCAGGCTCGGCGTCATGAGTTCGAGAAAGGCGAGGCTCACGGGCCGCGCCGCGCCGCGCGTGGCGGCGAGCTTGCCCGCGAGCCGCGTGAACGGCTCTTTCCAGCGCGCATCGCGCGCGCCGTGGCCGAAGAGAATCATGCCGTGCGTGCCCATCGTCGTATTTTCCCGAGGAGCGTGGGCTGGCCACTGTCGACGTCAGATCGACGTCAGTGCCGGTCGACCCATTTCAGGCCGATCAGCCCGAGCGCCAGATAGATGAGACCCGGCGTCGCCGCAGTGAGCGGCGCGGGCCACGTGTTCAGTGTACCGATGTGCGAGAACAGCGTGTTCACGAGCTGGAAGCTCATGCCGAGCATGATCCCACCGAACACCTTGATGCCCACCACGCCGGCGCGCGTATGCAGGTACGCGAACGGCAGCGAGAGCACCAGCATCACGAACACCGCGAACGGGTAGATCAGCTTGCGCCAGAACGCGATCTCATAGCGCTGCGTGTCCTGATGGTTTTCCGCAAGGTGCTGGATATAGCGGAACAGGTTGAACATCGACATGCGATCGGGCGAAACCAGCAGCACCGAGAGAATTTGCGGCGTGAGCTCGGAGCGCAGCGAGTATTCGGGCAGCGCGGTCTGCTGCGCGCGATAGACCGGATTGAGCGCATCGGTGGGCTGGCTCGGCGGCGGCGTCACGCTGATGAGTTCGGTGTCCGTCACGTCCTTGAGCAGCCAGTGCCCCGGCGGTTGATACTTGCCGCTCTTCGCAACGCGCACGTTCGTGAGCCTGAACTGCGAATCGAATTCGTAGATGCGCACATTGGTGATGGTCGCGTCGGGCTGCAGTTCGCCCACGTTGACGAAGCGCGTAGCCTGCTCGCCGTCGGCGCGCGCGGTGAGCGTGTCCTTTACCCACACGCCCGACTTGAAGTCGGACGACACGGCGGAGCCGAGCGCTTCGAGGCGCACGCGCTCGGAGAGCTGGTCGGTGTACGGCCCGATCACTTCGCCCATGAGGTAGGTGAGCAGCACCAGCGGAATGCCGATCTTCAGGAGCGAGCGCAGCGCTTGACCAGTCGCCAGACCGGAGACGCGAAAGATCGTGTACTCGGAATTGGCGGCCATCTGCGCGAACACGTAGATCGCGCTGATGAGCGCCGCGACCGGAATGATCTCGTAGAGCCGCGACGGCGCCTGCAGCGAAACGCGCAGCACCGCGTACATGAATTTGTAGTTGCCGTGGCCGACCGAGTTCAGCTCGTTGATCAGGTCGAAGAAGAAGAACAGACCTGAAAACGCAAACAGGATGAACACGAACGCCAGGTAGACCTGGCTCGCGAAGTACTTCTCATAGATGCGCATCGGTCAGCTCCCCTGAGACGCGCGCTGGAACATCGCGCGCGTAAAGAGCGGCCGGTTGCGCACGCGCAGCCAGAAGATGAAGACGACGAGCGCGAGCACCGCGGCGTGCAGCGCCACGAGGCCAACGCCGAACGGCATCTTGGCCTGCTCGACCTGCGATTGCACGACGTTGAGCAGGTTCGAGTAGGTGAGGTAGATCAGCACGGCCATCACGAGATTGATGGTGCGCCCACGGCGCGGGTTCTGATACGCAAGCGGGATCGCCAGCAGCATCAGGTTGATCGCGATGAGCGGCAGGCCCGCGCGCCACGCGAATTCGCCGAGGTTGTCGCCGCTTGGGTGGCGCAGAAGGTCCAGCGTGGAGGTGCTGCTTGCCGTGGGCGTGGCGACCACGGGCTGGCTCTGAACCTTCACGCCGTAGCGCTGGAACTCGGTGATGCGGAAGTCGGGGTGGCCGGGCTCGCCGTCGTAGCGGCGGCCGTTCTCGAGCACGACGAAGCGGTCGCCGTTCTTTGCGGATTCGGTGTGGCCGGTTTTCGAGACGATCACGCTGACCTTGCCGTTTTCCGTGCTCGTGACGAACACGTTGTCCACACGGCCCTTGTCGGGATTCATGCTCTCGATGAAGAACACACGGTGCGTGGTGGGCGATTCGCGGAACTGGCCGGGCGCGAGCAGCGACACTTCATCGCGCTGCTGAAAGCGCGCGCGGATCAGCTTGCTTTGCGCGTTCGACCACGGCCAGCCGACGAAGGCGAAGAACACGATCAGCAGGATGATCGGCGTCGAAAAAACGGCGATCGGCTTGATGAGGCGCGTGAGGCTCACCCCGGAGGCGAGCCAGACGACCATTTCGGAATCCTTGTACCAGCGCGTGAGCACAAACAGGATCGACACGAAGAGCGTGACGATCAGCATCACCGCGAGATAGCCAATCACGGTCAGGCCGATCAGGACCAGCACGTCGCGAGGGTCGATCTGGCCGGAAGCCGCGAAGCCGACGATACGGATCATCATCGTCGTCAGCATGATCGTGAGCAGAACCATGAACACGGCGCCGGCCGTATACGCGAGTTCTCGCTGCAGGGAACGTTCGAAGATCATTGTTGATGAAGAGGGCGGGCGGCCCGCGCCGGGCGGCGCGCGGCTCGCGCAACGGCTCGGGAGCCGCCGCAGGAAAAATAGCGGATAATTGCGGCTTTCATCCTAAGCCCTGATTTTATCCGAGGACAAGCGCGATGGACTTTAGCATAAAAGCCTGTGACTGGAGCAAAGGCGGGGAAGGCCCCTTTCTGACCGGCAAGTCGGATTGCGTCGTGGTGGGCATCTTCGAGGCGCAGACCCTTTCGGGTCCGGCATTCGTGATCGACAGCGCCATCGGCGGCGCGATCGCCCGCCTCGTCAAGTCCGGCGACATCGATGGGAAGGCCGGCTCCACGCTGTTCCTGCCGGAAGTGACTGGCATTGGCGCTTCGCGCGTGCTGCTGGTTGGCCTCGGCAAGCAGGATGCATTTGGCCAGAAGGCCTATGGCGAGGCCGTCAAGGCCGCGTGGCGCGCGATTCTCGGCACCAAGATCGCACAGGTCACGTTCACGCTCGCACAGCAGCCCATCAAGGAACGCACGGGCGACTGGGGCGTGCGTGCCGCGATCCTCGCGCTGCGTAACGAGACCTACCGCTTCACGCAGATGAAGAGCAAGCCCGACGTCGCGCAGCGCGCGCTCAAGCGCGTGGTCTTCAGCATCGACGTCGCCGACGAAAAGGCCGCGAGGCTTGCCGCCAAACAGGCCGTGGCGCTCGCCAACGGCATGGACCTCACGCGCGACCTCGGCAATCTGCCGGGCAACGTCTGCACGCCCACGTACCTCGCGGCCACGGCCAAGAAGCTCGCGCGCGACTGGAAGCTCAAGGTCGAAGTGCTCGGCCAGCGCCAGATCGAAGCGCTCAAGATGGGCTCGTTTCTTTCTGTTACAAAAGGATCGGTCGAGCCGCCGCAATTCATCGTGCTGCACTACCAGGGCGCGAGCGCGAAGGGCGCGCCCGTCGTGCTGGTAGGCAAGGGCATCACGTTCGACACGGGCGGCATCTCGCTCAAGCCCGGCGAGGGCATGGACGAGATGAAGTACGACATGTGCGGCGCGGGCTCGGTGCTAGGCACAGTGCGCGCGGTCGCCGAAATGGGCCTGAAGCTCAACGTGATCGGCATCATCCCGACCTGCGAGAACATGCCCGCGGGCAACGCCACGAAGCCCGGCGACATCGTCACGACGATGGCGGGCCTCACGGTCGAGGTGCTCAACACCGACGCCGAAGGCCGCCTGATCCTGTGCGATGCGCTCACCTACGCCGAGCGCTTCAAGCCGGCCGCCGTGATCGACATCGCCACGCTCACGGGCGCCTGCATCATCGCGCTCGGCCATCACAACAGCGGCCTGTTCTCGACGGACGATGCGCTCGCGGGCGAGCTGCTCGACGCTTCGCGCGAGGCCAGCGATCCGGCGTGGCGCCTGCCGCTCGACGAAGAGTATCAGGACCAGCTCAAGTCGAATTTCGCCGATCTCGCCAATATCGGCGGGCGTCCGGCGGGCAGCGTGACGGCGGCGTGCTTCCTCTCGCGCTTCACGCAAAATTATCCGTGGGCGCACCTCGACATCGCGGGCACCGCATGGAAGAGCGGCGCGGCGAAGGGCGCGACGGGCCGTCCCGTGCCGTTGCTTGCGCAGTTCTTGATCGATCGGGCCGCGGACGGTCGCGCAGGGAAATGACGCGTATCGACTTCCACACGAACGTCGGCAATTCGCTGATGTACGCGTGCCGGCTCGTGCGCAAGGCGTACCAGGCCGGCCAGCAAGCTGTCGTGCTGGCCGAGCCCGCGCGCCTGCGCGCGTTCGACGAGATGCTCTGGACTTTTTCGCCGCTCGATTTCGTGCCGCACTGCATGGCCGGCAGCGCGCAAGCCGCGCAAACGCCCATCGTGCTGACCGCGGATCTCGAGCAGGCGCCGCATCATGGCGTGCTGCTCAATCTCGGCGCGGCCGTGCCGGCGCAGTTCGCGCGCTTCGAGCGCCTGCTCGAAGTGATCGGCGATGCGCCCGAAGAGCTTGCCTCGGGCCGCGAGCGCTACCGCTTCTACCGCGACCGCGGCTACGCGCTGAACAACTACAAGCAGGGCGGTTGAACCCGGCACGCCGGCTGCTTGTCTCTCCTTTATTGTTTGATTGAAATCCAGAGGAGGCGATCGTGTCCGATTTTCATCACGCTGACGAACCTGAGATCCCACTGCTGAACGACGCGCTCGTGCAGGGCAACCTGTTGCGCGGTCGTCATGGGTCGCCGTTCGAGACCGTGTCGGCCCAGGCGTCCACATCTGAGCCGAGTGCTGGCGTGTCCGCTGGAGTCTCCGATAGCCCGCTTCCTCCGGATGCGGAAGCGCTCGTCGAGCGGCTGAGCGGAAGGGCCATGAGCTGGCTCACGGGAGACGGGCGTGGAGTGATCGAGGCGCGCTGCGCCGCGGCGATGCAGGAGCACGCGCACTGGATCGTCGGGCAGGTGTCGCGCGAAATCGGTCTCGCGCTCGAAGCTGAACTGAGGGGCTGGGTGAAGGCTGCGGTGCGCGAGGAGCTGGCCGCGCGCGCGGCGCAATCGACGCCGCCGGAGGCTTGAAGCGGGTTCGAGGTTGGTTTGACGCGGGCGGTGCCGCCCGCACGCCTGTCCGGGTTATTTCAGCGTGAGGATCCAGTTCGCGAGCGAGGTCGCCTGGGCGGAAGTCAATTGGGTGTTCGCAGGCATGGGCACCGAGCCCCACACGCCGTTGCTGCCTTCCAGGATCTTGTGCGCGAGATAGTTCTGCGCGTCGGGCTTGTCCGCGTATTTCGCTGCGACGGCGTGCAACGCGGGGCCCATGAAGGTGCGCGTCACCGAATGGCAGCTCATGCAGTTCTGCTGTTGCGCGAGTGCGAGCCCGCTTGGGCTCGGGCCGTTCTGTGCGTGGGCGCTCGTCGTGGCTAGCGCCAATGCCAGCGCCAGCGCGGCAGCGGGCGTCGCTGTGTCGTTCTTCGTTTGCGACTTCAGTTTCATACTGGTCTCCGCCAGCTTGGTCGCCGGCTGCGTCGTCGCATTATAAGAGCAAAGGGCGCACGGTCTGTGCGCCCTTCTTGTTGCCTCCACGAGGCCTTCACGCTGCCTTGATTTTCCGCCTGCCAGAAGATCTGGAGATTCTCAGCCCGTGACCGCGCCCTTGTTCGCCGGACGCGCCAGAGCCGCGTATTTCGCGAGCACGCCCCGCGTGTAGCGCGGCGCCGGCTGCTTCCAGGCCGCGCGGCGGCGTGCGAGTTCGGCGTCGTCGATATTCAATTGCAGCAGTAGCTGGTGCGCATCGATGGTGATCGAATCGCCCTCCTGCACGAGTGCGATGGCTCCGCCTTCGAACGCTTCGGGCGCAACGTGGCCGACCACCATGCCCCACGTGCCGCCCGAGAAGCGGCCGTCGGTGATGAGGCCCACGGATTCGCCGAGCCCCTTGCCGATGATCGCCGAGGTGGGCGCGAGCATCTCCGGCATGCCCGGACCACCCTTCGGTCCGAGGTAGCGCAGCACGACCACATCGCCGGCCTTGATCTTGTCGGCGAGGATCGCTTCCATTGCGCTTTGTTCGTCGTCGAACACGCGTGCCGGGCCCGTGATCACGGGGTTTTTCAGGCCCGTGATCTTGGCGACAGCGCCCTCGGTCGCGAGGTTGCCCTTGAGGATCGCGAGGTGGCCTTCCTTATACAGCGCCTGGTCGATGGGGAAGATCACCTTTTGATCGGCGCGTGGCTTCGATGGTATGTCCTTCAGTTCTTCGGCGATGGTCTTGCCCGTGATGGTCATGCAGTCGCCGTGCAACAGGCCTGCATCGAGCAGGATCTTGAGCACCTGGGGAATGCCGCCGGCCTTGTGCAGGTCGGTCGCCACATACTGACCCGAAGGCTTCAGATCGCAGATCACCGGCACTTTCTTGCGCATGCGCTCGAAGTCGTCGATGCTCCAGTCGATTTCCGCGGCGTGCGCGATGGCAAGATAGTGCAGCACCGCGTTGGTCGAGCCGCCGGTGGCCATGATCAGCGCCACGGCGTTCTCGATCGACTTCTTCGTGATGATGTCGCGCGGCTTGAGATCCTTCTTGACCGCTTCGACGAGCACGCGCGCCGACTCGGCGGCCGAGTCGACCTTCTCTTCGTCGGGGTTGGCCATCGTCGACGAATACAGCAGCGACATGCCGAGCGCCTCGAACGACGAACTCATCGTGTTGGCCGTGTACATGCCGCCGCACGAACCCGTGGACGGGCACGCGTTTTTCTCGACGCCTTCGAAGTCCTCTTCGGTCATGCGGCCCGCCGTGAACTCGCCCACCGCCTCGAACGCCGACACGATGGTCAGATCCTTACCCTTCCAGTTGCCGGGGCGGATCGTGCCGCCGTACACGTAGATGCCGGGCACATTGATGCGCGCAAGCGCGATCATGCCGCCGGGCATGTTCTTGTCGCAGCCGCCGATCACGACCACGCCGTCCATCCACTGACCCTGCACGCAGGTCTCGATGCAGTCGGCAATCACTTCGCGCGAGACGAGCGAGTACTTCATGCCTTCGGTGCCCATCGACATGCCGTCCGAAATCGTGGGCGTGCCGAAGATCTGCGGGTTGGCGTCCGCGCCCTTGACGGCGGCGATGGCAGCGTCCGCGAGGCGCTGCAGGCCCGCGTTGCACGGCGTGATGGTCGAGTGGCCATTGGCGATGCCGATCATCGGCTTGTCGAAGTCGGCTTTTTCGTAGCCGAGCGCGTAATACATCGACCGGTTCGGCGAGCGGGCGACGCCTTGCGTAATGTGCTTCGAACGACGGTTGTAGGCCATGGGGGCGCTCCGTGAAAGGTGTCTCGATCTTGTTCGGTTGCCGGATTCGAGGGGCTCGAGGAGGAATGCGCCGGCATGTGCGAAAAAGAATGGAGTTTCGCGAGCACAATGTCCAATATATTATTCTTGGTCTACTGAGTCGAAAAAAGAATCACAGCGAGAATCCAGCGAGAATCACAGCCCGCGTTTTTCGCGCTTTTCACCATGAGTTCGACGATTCCCGATCTGCGCCAATTGCGCTACTTCGTGGCCGTGGCCGAGGAGCAGCATTTCGGCCGCGCGGCGGCGCGCCTTTCGATGACGCAACCACCGCTTTCACAGGCCATTCGCGCGTTGGAGGAGACGCTTGGCGTCGAGCTCTTCGCGCGCACGCGCCGCTCGGTGGAATTGACGGCCGTGGGCGCCGACCTGCTGCCCGAGGTCCGGCGCCTGCTCGCCGCGGCGCAGGCGCTGCGCCCGCTCGCGCAGAGTCTCGCGCGCGGCGAGGCGGGTGTACTGGCGCTGGCCTTCGTCTCGACCGCCGATTACGGGCTGTTGCCACTGCTGCTGCACGATTTCGGCGCGCGCCACCCGCGTGTGCGCCTGCAGCTCGCAGAGGCCACGAGCGACGTGCAGATCGACGAACTGGTGGCGGGCCGTATCGACGCGGGCCTCGTGATCGCGCCCTTGCCGCCGCGTCACGCGGCGCAGCTCGCGTATCTGCCGGTCGCGCGCGAGCCGCTCGTGGTGGCCATGCCGGCCGAGCTCGCGGCGCGCACGGGGAGTCCGCGCGGCCTCGATGAGTTGGCCACCGAGTTGGCCACTGAATTGCCCACTGAGCTGGCCGCGCAGGGCTGGTGCGAGACGCCCGTGAGCCTCGCCGATCTCGCCGATATCCCCCTCGTGGTGTTTCCGCGCCATCTGGCCCCGGGCTTTTACGACACCATCATGGATTGTTACGGCGCCGCCGGTCTTGCGCCGCGCGTGGGTCAGGAGGCGATCCAGATGCAGACGATCGTGAGCCTTGTCTCTGCGGGAATGGGCATTGCGCTCGTGCCGCAGTCGCTGCGCCATTTGCGGCGCACGGGCGTGGTCTACCGGCCGCTGGCCGAAGCCGCGCCGACCATCGAAACGGGTCTCGTCTGGCGCGCCGAGGAGGTGAGTCCGGTGCTGGCGGCGTTCATCGAAATCGTTCGCGCGCATGCGGCCACGGCGGGCCGGCCTGCGAAGCCGCAGTGAGCCGCAGTGAGCCGTGCCGGGGGTGCGTTTTGGTTCATGCTGGCCCGTCTCGGCGATAATGTGTCGCCGCAGCACGCGATGCGAACTGTGCCGCTTTGAAAACGTCCAACGCACCGTCGCGCATTTTGTGCCGATTTTTACAACTCGATTTCAAACCTCACCGCCGACAAGCACTGATTCCACGATGCTCATCCATCCGAATTTCGACCCCATTGCCATTCATCTGGGGCCGCTCGCCGTGCGCTGGTACGGCCTCATGTATCTCGTCGGCTTCATCCTCGCGATCGTGATCGGCCGCCTGCGCCTGCGTCTGCCGTACGTGGCCGCGCAGGGCTGGACCGTCAAGGACATCGACGACATGCTGTTTTACGGCGTGCTCGGCACGGTGCTCGGCGGGCGCCTCGGCTATGTCGTGTTCTACAAGGCGAGCTGGTACTTCGCGCATCCGCTCGACATCTTCAAGGTGTGGGAAGGCGGCATGTCGTTTCATGGCGGCTTTCTCGGCGTGACCTTCGCGATGGTCCTGTTCGCGTGGCAGCGCGGGCGCACCTGGCTGCAGGTCACCGACTTCGTCGCGCCGATGGTGCCCACGGGTCTCGCCGCAGGCCGTCTTGGCAACTTCATCAATGGTGAGCTGTGGGGCCGCGTGACCTCGCCGGACGCGCCGTGGGCCATGATGTTCCCGGGCGCGGCCAACGACGACGCCGCGTGGCTTGCCGCGCATCCGCAACAGGCCGCGCAGTGGCATTTGAACGATGTGTTCGCGCAATATCATTTGCTGCCGCGCCATCCGTCCGAGCTCTATGAAATCGCACTCGAAGGCATTGCGCTCTTCATCGTGCTGATCCTGTTCTCGCGCAAGCAGCGTCCCGTGGGCGCGATCTCGGCGATGTTCCTGATCGGCTATGGTCTCGCGCGCTTCACCGTGGAGTTCGCCCGCGAGCCCGACGATTTCCTCGGTTTGCTCGCGTTGGGCTTTTCGATGGGGCAGTGGCTCTCGCTGCCGATGATCGTCGCGGGCGTGCTGATGATGATCTGGGCGTATCGCCGCGCCAAACGCAACAACGGTGCGCAGCAAGCCGTGAGTGCCAGGAGCTGATGCCGCGGTTGATTCGTTTCTCTCTGTACTGAACGCACCATGAAAAAAGCCACGGTTTTGCCGTGGCTTTTTTTTGCATGCGCGATGCGCGCGTTACTTCATCTGCACCGAGCCCGACACATTGACGGTCACCGTGGACGTGCCGCCTTCGAGCGGCATCGGCGGTGCGGCCTTCGCGTCGGCCGACATGGCGCGCGCGCTCATCATCATCATCGGACGCGGCATCACGCCTTGATGGCCCACGTTCACGTCGCGGACCGTGTAGCTGCTATAGCCGAATGCGCGCGCATTCGCGGCGGCCTGATCGCGGAACGAAGCGATCGCCTGGCCCGAGAGCTTCTGCTCGGCGGCGCGCTGGGCTTCGGGCGAGAGCGAGAACTGCACATTGCCCACCTGCATCACCGTAGCGATATCGCCGGCGAGTTTCGAGGCGGCGGCGAAGTCGTGCGATTCGAGCACGACTTCCGTGCGGCCGCGCCATGCCGAAATGCGCCCGTCGCGATCGGTCGACGGATAGATCGAGAATTGGCCCGAGCGTGCGGTCACGCCCGCGACGCCCTTGGCTTTTTGCAGCGCCTGGTCGGCGCGCTGATTGAGCGTGGCCGTGAGCGATGCGGGGTCCTTCGCTTCCTGCTCGTAGAACAACGTGATCGTGACGACGTCCTGCGGGACTTCGGCGCTTGCCTGGGCGGAAAGCGAGAGCACGCCGGCCGGTTGATAGCGCGCATCGCTCTGCGCGAATGCGGCGCCCGGTGCGATGGCAAGCGGCACAGCGGCAACGAGAGCAGCGGCGAGCGTGACGACAGTTTTTCTCTTCATATTTGGACTCCTGGCAGAACAGATTCGCAAACGGCGCGTGCGTGCCGTTTGCGTGTTCATTAGGCGGGGTGGGCCGCGCAGGGTTCCCGCCGGAGCGGGGGAGCTTTGCAATCTTTAAAGATTGGCGGCGCGCGCATGCCAAAGCTTACGCTGCGACTTACATCAGCCGCTTGGTGATGAAGTCCCATTCGGCCTTGGAGACCGGCGTGATGGACAGACGATTGCCCTTGGCGAGCACGCGCATGTCGGCGAGTTCTTCGTGCTCGCGCAGCGCGGCGAGTGCAATAAGTGGGCACTTCTTCTTGAACACGACGTCGACGAGCATCCAGCGCGGCGTTTCCTGCGTGGATTTCGCGTCGTAGTAAGGGCTTTTCGGATCGAATTGCGTGGGATCGGGATACGGCGTGGACGAGACTTGCGCGAGGCCCGCAATGCCAGGCTCGGGGCAGCTCGAATGATAGAAGAGCACGCCGTCGCCAACCTGCATGGTGTCGCGCATGAAATTGCGCGCCTGATAGTTGCGCACGCCGGTCCATGGCAGCGTGTGCTGCGGGGCGTTCGCGAGATCGTCGATGCTTGCTTCGTCGGGTTCGGACTTCATCAGCCAGTAGCGCATGAGTCGAAGTAACGCGTCGAAAGTGGAGGGGGCGGCGCTCAGAAAACAGCACGCCAAGAGGGAAGCACAAAAGGAAAACGGCATCGGACGTGAGTCCGATGCCGTTTGAATAGGTCCCCGCCTTAGCCGCTAGGCCGGCATCCTGAACCGGAGGTTCAGAATTGGTCGCAGTTAGCAGCACTTCGGGTACATCAGACTAGTGACGCGCACACCCGTGCTACAAATTTCCGCAACCGTGCACATGGCATTGGTTCAAGGAATATATGACCTTGGCGAACCAGGCAGGGAAGCTGACTAAACTGTTTGACGCTCTGCTGCTTGAAAACATCTTGTGGACGTTTCCGTGAACATCACTGTAGCGCGATTTTAATCCATTATGTAGCGGGTTTTATTGAACACCGTACTGCTGGATGACTGCGCCAAGCTGCTCATTCATTTGGTGCATTGTACGACGGATTTCTTCCGCTGGGAATGCTTCGCCGTGCCGCACGCTGGTCTGCAAACGCAGCAATTCCGACGCGATCGAGAGCGCGGCCATCACGGCGATGCGGTCCGTGCCGCGCACGTTGCTGTGATTGCGGATCTTCGACATTTCCGCGTCCACGCGCGCCACGGCTTCGAGCAGCGCGCCTTCGGTTTCCGGCGAACAGGCGAGGCGATAGCTCTGGCCGAGAATCGTCGCTTCGATCTGCTTGGTCGTCATGCATTTTCTCCGTGGCGAGCCGCGTTGTCGTCGTCGGCGTTCTGCTGCGACGGCTCGAGCAAGTCGAGCTGGTTGTCGCGCTCCGCGCCCGTGCGGGCACGCGGCAGCTTTTCGAGGATTGCGTTCAGACGGACCTGGGCGTCGTCGATCTTGGCCGAGAGCCCATCGCGCTCGGCCTGCAGCGCGTTGCGCTCTTCGCGCACCTGTTCGAGTTCGGCGCGCGTTGCTTCGCATTGCGCCTGCAATTGCGCGAGTTGCTCTTCGAGTGCCACGCGTGCTTCATGATGGCGCTGATTAATCTCGATCAGCCGCCCGATGTTTTGTGAGAGTGTTTCGAGTTCGTTGAGCATCTGCTGCGTCCTCTAAAGACAGGCATTCTAGCGCGGATTGTCGCGTATTCCGACAACGGTGACGTTTCCAGACGTAACAGCATCGCTTCGTGTTGGCTTCTTGCAGTTTTTGAACCGCCATGTGCCGGCAGGCGACATTCAGGAACGCATTTTGCGCCGAGCGCGAGGCCGGCCCTCATATCGCGGCTGCCACCGCGTTTCGCGCAATAATGACGCATTCTTGACGCTCGCACGGGGCCCTCCTAAACTTGCCGGCCCCTGTTTCGCCCCTTGACGATCGCGCGTGTCAGTGTCCCGAGATCGACCCCTTTCGACGATGCGAACCGTCAACTCCGATAAATCGCGCAGCACGCCGGCGCCGGCCTTGCCGCGCGCTTCTGGCGCCAATGCGCTGCGTCGCACGATGAGTGCGCGCCGCGCGGCAGCGATCTGGTGTGTGCTTGCCGTGGCCGCGCTCGCGGTTTTCGTGGCGTCGCTCGCGATCGGCAGCGTGCCAGTGACGCTCGCACAGGCGCTGCATGCGCTCCTGCCCGCCACGCCGACACCCTCAACCACGCAGAACGCCAACGACATGGCGAGCGAAATCGTGCGCACGCTGCGCATGCCGCGCGCGCTAGGCGGCTTCGCGTGCGGCGCGCTGCTTGCGCTGGCCGGCGCGCTGCTTCAGGTGCTGTTGCGCAATCCGCTCGCCGAACCCTATGTGCTGGGCGTTTCGGGCGGCGCCGCCGCGTTCGCGCTGGTGGCGATGATCGCGGGCGCGGCGTGGTGGGTTGTGCAGACGAGCGCCTGTGCGGGGGCTTTCGTTTCGATCCTGCTCGTGCTCGGCCTCGCGCGCCGCGAGCTTTGGCGCGGCGAACCGCAGGACAGTTCTCCGCGTCTGCTGCTCACGGGCGCGGTGACGGCGGCGGGGTGGGGCGCGCTCATCACACTGCTGCTGACGCTCGCACCCGAAGCGAGCTTGCGCGGCATGCTGTTCTGGCTCACCGGCGACCTCAATGGCGCGGGCATGCCTTGGCCCGCGTTGATCGCGCTCGCGCTGGTGCTTGCATTCGGCGTGAGCGCCGCGCCGCGCTTGAACGTGCTGCTGCGCGGCGACGCGGCCGCCCAGGCGCTCGGCGTGCCGGTGCTGCGTTTGCGCGTGGGCGTGTATCTCGCAGCCTCGCTCGCGGCGGCGGCGGCCGTCACCACGGGAGGCACGATCGGCTTCGTCGGGCTCGTCGTGCCGCACATGTTGCGGCTCGCGTTCGGCAACGACCAGCGCATGCTCGTGCCCGCGGCCGCACTCGCGGGCGGCCTCGCGGTGATGGGTGCAGATCTCGTCGCGCGCACGATTGCCGCGCCCACGCAGCTGCCCGTGGGCGTCGTGACCGCGCTCGCGGGCGTGCCCGTGTTTCTGTGGATGCTGCTCAAAAGGCGTACGCCATGAGTTCCGCTACGAGTCACGACACTGTCCACGGCGCCCGCGAGAAGCCGCTGCTCGCCGCGCATGCGCTCACGCTGCGCACCGGCGCTCGCACGCTGGTCGAAGGCCTCACGCAGTGTTTCGACGCGGGCGAGATCTGGTGCGTGGCCGGTGCGAACGGCGCGGGCAAGACCACCTTGATCGCGACGCTCGCGGGCCTGCGCGAGAGCGCGGCGGGCCATGTCGAAGTCGATGGCATGGCGTTGCGCGACTGGCAGCCGGTGCGCCTCGCGCAACGCCGCGCATTGATGCCACAAGACGTGCGCGACGCATTCAGCGCGAGCGTGCTCGACACGGTGTTGCTCAACCGCTACCCGCATCTCGCGGGCTGGGGATGGGAAAGCGAGGACGATCGCGCGGCCGCGCACGCCGCGCTCGCGATGCTCGGTCTCGAGACCTTCGCTGCGCGCGACGTGCTTTCGCTCTCGGGCGGCGAGCGCCAGCGCGTCGCGCTGGCGGCGGTGCTCTGCCAGGACGCGCCGCTCCTGCTGCTCGACGAGCCGCTCTCGCATCTGGATCTGCATCATCAGATCGCCTGTCTGGAAGCGCTTTCGCACTGGGTGAATACCGGGTCGCGCACAGTCGTGTTTTCCTGTCACGATCTCAATCTTGCACGGCGCTACGCGACGCACGCCTTGCTACTCGACGGCCGTGGCGGCTGCTTCGCGGGCCCGGTGCGCGAGGTGCTCACGGCGGAGCGCGCGAGCGCGGCCTTTGGCCATCCGCTCAGGCTGATTCGCGAGGGCGAACACGAGGCGCTCGTGGCTGCTTTCGAACTTCCACGTGAGCGCTGACGCCTGTTACGCGCGCGAGCGGTATTGAACCGCGTATTGAACCAAACTGAAACCAACATGACTTCAACGCTTTCCGAATTACTGGCTGTCGAGCCGCTCGGCTCGTCGCTGCGCGACGCGCTTCAGCACCTCATCGACACGAAGACCAAGCCGCCGGGCAGCCTCGGCCGTCTCGAAGCGCTCGCGCGCCAGCTCGGCTTGATCCAGCGCACCACGCGTCCGCGCGTCGAGCGTCCCGTGATGATCGTGTTCGCGGGCGACCACGGCATCGCCAACGAAGGCGTGAGCCCGTATCCGCAGGCCGTGACGGCGCAGATGGTCGCGAACTTCATCGCGGGCGGCGCGGCCATCAACGCGTTTAGCGGCGTGGCCGGGCTCGAACTGGAGATCGTCGATGCCGGTGTTGCAACACCGCTGCCGCCGCTGCCGCCGTTAACTGAGGTTTCGAAACTCGTCTCGCTGCCGATGGCGCGCGGCACGCGCAACTTTGCGCACGAGCCGGCCATGACACGCGACGAGGCCATCGCCGCGCTCGCGGCGGGCGCGGCGCGCGTGCGTCATCACGCGGCGCTCGGCACCAACGTGATCGGTTTCGGCGAGATGGGTATCGCGAATACGTCGTCGGCTGCATGCCTGATGAGCCGCCTGTGCAGCGTGCCCATCGACGAATGCGTGGGGCGCGGCACGGGGCTCGACAACGCGGGCCTCGCGCGCAAGCGCAATGTGCTGGCGGCAGCACTCGCGCGTCACCCGAATGCGCGTGAACCGATCGATGTGCTCGCAACTTTCGGCGGCTTCGAGATCGCGATGATGGCGGGGGCGTTTCTGGAAGCGGCGCGCCAGCGCATGGCGATTCTCGTCGATGGTTTCATCGCGACTGCGGCGCTGCTGGTGGCGGACGCGCTCGCGCCGCACGTGCGGGAGTACTGTGTGTTCGCGCATGCGTCGAACGAGGCGGGACATCGGCGCATGCTCGATCATTTCGGCGCGCGCGAATTGCTCGCGCTCGATCTGCGTCTGGGCGAGGGCACGGGCGCGGCGCTGGCCGTGCCGCTCCTGCGCGCGGCGGTGGCGTTTCTCAATGAAATGGCGAGCTTCGAATCCGCCGGCGTGGATGAGCGCAACGAGCGGCCCAGCAGCGAACGTCCCGAGCGTGGGCATTGAATCCGCTCGCGGAACTGCGTTATTTCTTCACGGCGCTCGGCTATTTCACGCGCGTGCCGGTGCCGCGCTGGGTCGGCTTCGAGCCGCAGTGGCTGAACTCGGCGGCGCGCTATTTTCCGCTAGTAGGCGCGTTGATCGGCGCGCTGGCGGCGCTGGTGTACCTCGCGGCGCTCCACGTGTTTCCCGCGAGCGTGGCAGTGCTGCTCTCGATGGCCGTGACGCTCCTCGCGACCGGCGCATTCCATGAAGACGGTCTCGCCGATTGCATCGATGCATTCGGCGGCGCGTATCAGCGCGAGGACGTGCTGCGCATCATGCACGATTCGCGCATCGGCGCGTTCGGCGCCATCGGTCTCGTGATCTCGCTCGCGCTGAAGTGGCAGACGCTGGCCGCGTTGCCGCCGTTGCGCGCCGCCACGCTCATGATCGCCGGCCATGCCGCGAGCCGCGCGCTCGCGATCAGCTACCTCGTCTCGCTCGACTACGTGCGGCCCGAGGGCAAGGCCAAGCCGGTCGCGCAGCGCATGAGCGCGCTTGCGCTCGGCTGCGCGTTCGTATTCGGCCTGCCGTGGCTCTTCTGGCCGGCGTGGCCGGACTGGCGCGCGGGCGTGGCGACACTCGCGGCGCTCGGTCTGCTGCGCTATGGGCTCGGGCGGTATTTCGTGCGGCGCATCGGCGGCTATACGGGCGATTGCCTTGGCTTCGCGCAGCAGGTGTTCGAACTCGCGATCTATCTGATGGGGCTCGCATGGATTTCGTCCTGATTCGTCATCCCGCCGTGGCGGTGGAGGCGGGCGTGTGCTACGGCAAGTCCGACGTGGCGCTGGCCGGGACCGCCGATGCCGGCGCGGCGTCGATTGCCGCGCGTTTGGCCGCGCTCGGCGTGCGTGCGCCGCAACGTATCGAAACGAGTCCGCTTACGCGTTGCGCGAGCGTGGCCCGCGTGCTCGGGCAGATGCACGATGGCATTGCTGCGCATGAAGATGCGCGTCTCGCGGAGATGGACTTCGGTGCGTGGGAGATGCAGCGCTGGGACACTATCGAGCGCGCGCAGATCGATGCCTGGGCCGCCGACTTCGAGCATGCGCGCACGCATGGCGGCGAGAGCGTCGCGCAGTTCTACGCGCGGGTGTCGGCGTGGTTCGATGCGTACGATGCCGGAGCGCACGAGCGCGTCTGGGCCGTCGCGCATGCGGGCGTGATTCGCGCGGTTGCCGCGCGCGCATTGGACGTGCCGTTCGCGCGTTGCGCACGCTGGCCGCTCGAGATGGCGGCGATCGTCACGCTGCGCCGCGAGGCGTCGAGCGGCGAATGGCTGCTCGCGCGCTGGAATGCGTGACATGCGTTTCCGGTTTATTCGGATTCCATATTAATTAGCCGCACTCGTATCGCGCGAGCGGGCGCGATCGAGATCCTCGCATAGCTGCGCTGCGCCTTGCGCGATGCGCGGCCCGGGCCGCGTGAGCAGATCGCCGTCGATGGCGAAGAGATTGCCGCGCGCCACTGCATGCAACTGGGGCCACGCGCGCCAGTGCGTGAGCGCGGGCAGTGGTTGGTCCGGTGCCGTCGCGCCTTGCGAGGCGGTGACGATCGCATCGGGATTGGCGGCCAGCACGGCTTCGGTGGAGAGCGTGGGCACCAGCGGATGCAGCGCGGCAAAGACGTTGCGTCCGCCGCATAGCGCGATCACGTCGCTAATCATGTGCTCGCCGTTGATCGTCATGAGCGGGTGGTCCCAGACTTCGTAAAACACTTTCACCGGCGCGCGCTGCGCGTAACGCGCGCGCAGTTGCTCGATGGTGCGGCGATACCCGAGCGCCGCATCATCGGCGGTTTTTTGCGTGCCCAGCAGCGCGCCGAGCCGGGTGAGCGAGGTCGCCACGTCGTCGAGCCGGCGCGGCTCGCTAAAGAAGAGCGGGATGTGCAGTTCGCGCAGACGGTCGATCTGCTGCTGCGCATTGCCATGCCGCCACACGACGATCAGATCGGGCCTGAGCGCGGCGATGCGTTCGAGGTCGAGCGCGCGGTTATCGCCCACGCGCGGCACGCTTTGCGCCTGCGGCGGGTAATCGCTGTAGGCAACCGCGCCCACCAGCTTCGTGCCGCCGCCCGCTGCGTAGATCAGCTCGGTTGCGTGCGGCGAGAGGCTGATGACGCGTTGTGCGGGTGCGGTTAGCGTGACGGTTTCGCCGGCATCGTCGACGGCGCTGACTGTGGCCGCGCGGGTGGTTGCAGGTGCGAACGCGGTGGCAGCCACGACCAAGAGCGCGCCGGCGAGCAAGCGGGCGATGACGTCACGGCGGCGATCCATCATGCGGGCCATCATTCGAGCTCCTGCATGGCTTGCCCGAGCGCCGTTTTGAAGCGCCGCCACTCGTCTTCCGATGCGGGTAGGCCGAAACGCAGGCTTGCCGGCGACTCGAAGCGGCGCGTCCACACCGCGCGCGATGCAAGCGCATCCTGCAACCGCGCGGCGCGCGCGTGGACAACCCATGCGAAGAGCGGTGTAGTGCGAGGCGCGAGGCCGTGCGAATCGAGCAATGCGCCCAGGCGCGCGCTTTCGCCGTCGAGCCGCGTGCGCATCGCGCGTTGCCTCTCGGTATCCGCGAACGCGTGCGTTACTGCGTGGCGAGCGGGGCCGCTCACGGTCCACGCACCGAGACGCGCGCGCAGCGTGGCAAGCAGCGGGGGGGCGGCGAGCGCGAAGCCGCAGCGCGCCCCCGCGAGGCCGAAGAATTTGCCGGGCGAGCGCAGCACCACCAGGCCAGAGCGCCCGGTTGTGTCCGCTAGCGAGTTTGCCTGGGGATCGTCGAAGGCGTCGGCGAAAGCTTCGTCGACGATCAGCGTGCCGCCGCGAGCGGCGAGCTGCGCGTGCCAGTGCAACAGCGTCTCGCGGCCCACGAGGCTCGCCGTGGGATTGTCGGGATTCACGACGACCGCGTGCATTGCGTCCTCGGGCAGCGTGCCGGATGCGATGTCCAGCGGTACGACGACGTGGCCTGCCTGCGCGAACGCGGGTGCGTATTCGCCGTAGGTGAGCGGCGCGATCGCCACGCGCGCCGCTGATGCTTGCGCGGGCAACAATACCGGCAACAGCGCGGGCAGTGCGCGGATTGCCGCCTGGCTGCCCGCCACGGGCAACACGTGCTGCGCATCGGGTGCGCCGTAGTAGCGTGCCGCGCAGGCCGCGAAGCCGTCGTCGTCTTCGGGCAGGCGGCGCCACGCGCCGGCGGGCACAGGCGGAACCGGAAAGCCGTGCGGATTGATGCCGGTAGAAAGATCGATCCACGCGTCCCAGGGGATGCCGTAGCGCTGCGCGGCTTCGTGCAGATTGCCGCCGTGCGCGATCATGTGCGCGGCGGTGTCGAGATGCGCTTCAGACATCGGTTGCCACGCTCAGGAAGGCCAGCGCAAGGAGCACGGCGAGCCACAGGAACGTCGTGCGCTCGACCAGACGCAATGCGGCGTCCACGTCCTGGGCGCGCGGCGGTGCGCCCGTGCCGAGCGCGGGACGATCCTCCACGGTGCCGTGGTAGACCGCTGCGCCGCCCAGCAGCACGTTCAGGCTGCCCGCGCCGGCGGCCATCACCGGGCCCGCGTTCGGGCTCTCCCAGTGCGGCGCCTGCTCGCGCCAGCAGCGCAGGGCGGCGCGCGTGTCGCCGAGCAGCGCATAGCTTGCGGCCGTGAGGCGCGCGGGAAACCAGTTGAGTCCATCGTCGATGCGCGCGGCCGCCCAGCCGAAGCGCAAAAAGCGCGGCGTGCGATATCCCCACATGGCGTCGAGCGTGTTGGCGAGGCGAAACGCGAGTGCGCCGGGCCCGCCCGCAATCGCGAACCAGAACAGCGCGCCGAAGATCGCGTCGTTGCCGTTTTCGAGCGCGGATTCGCAGGCCGCGCGCGCGAGCGCGGTAGCGTCGGCGTTCGCGGTATCGCGCGAGACGATGCGCGCAGTCAGCGCGCGTGCGGCGGTGAGGTCGTGTTCCGCGAGTGCGTGCGCAATCGGCGCGATGTGCTCTTCCAAGCTGCGCGCGCCGAGCGCGAACCACAGCAGCGCGATGTGCAACGCCCATGCGAGCGGCCAGGGCAGCGCGGCGCACATCAGTGCCGCGAGCCCAACGGGCGGCGCGAGCGCCAGGAGCCAGGCCGCGAGGCCGAGCGGGCGCCCGCGCCGGCCGGTGTTCAGCCGTTTTTCGATGTGGTTCGCGAGCGTGCCGAACGCGACCAGCGGATGCGCGTGACGCGGCTCGCCAAACTGGCGGTCGACGGCTACGCCCGCAACGGCGAGGGCGGCGGTGGCGGGCAGGCTCAGCATCGTCAGCATGAAGGCGGCGCCTTGAGCACGAGCGGCAAGCCGGCGGCCACGAGCGTCGCGCGGTCGGCGAGTGCGGCGATGCGCTGGTTCAGGCGGCCGAGTTCATCGACGTAAAGGCGCGTGGCGGCGCCCAGCGGCACCACGCCCATGCCGATTTCGTTGCTCACCACGAGCACGACGCAGTCGGCGCGCCTGGCGCGCTCGCAGGCGGCGGCGAAGGCGTCGAGGCGCGCGCGCCAGTCGGGCAGCGGCGTCTCGGATTCGGGCGGGCACAGCAGGTTGGCGAGCCAGAGCGTGAGGCAGTCGATCAGCACGCACTGGCCAGGTGTGGCCGCCGCATCGAGCGCGCCCGCGAGATCGAGCGGCGCGACGACCAGCCCCCAATGCGCGGGCCGCCGCGCGCGGTGATGCGCGATGCGCGCGGCGAATTCGGCATCGGCGTGCGCGCCTTCGGGCACGCTCGCGGTGGCGATATAGGTGACCGGCAGGCCGCTTTCGGAGGCGAGGCGTTCGGCGTGGGCGCTCTTGCCCGAGCGCGCGCCGCCGACGATGAAGGTGAAGTCGCGCGAAATCATCGCGTGATTGTAGCGGCTAGCGTCCGGCAGATTGACGGCGAGCGCGGCGGCAGCACATGGCCGGACGTAGGGCGGAACGCGGCGCAGCCCGCCCGCGCCGGACGCACGCACGATGGGATAATGCGTGTCGCTTGACCGACCCAGCGCTTTCCCCGCTATTTATCACCATCATGTCCGCAACCCGACCCGCTGTGCCGCGTGGCACGCTGATGATCCAGGGCACCACGTCCGACGCGGGCAAGAGCACGCTCGTGGCCGGCCTGTGCCGCCTTGCGCGCCGCGCGGGCGTGCGCGTGGCGCCCTTCAAGCCGCAGAACATGGCGCTGAACAGCGCCGTGACGGTCGATGGCGGCGAGATTGGCCGCGCCCAGGCGCTGCAGGCGCTTGCCGCGGGCATCGCGCCGCATACCGATTTCAACCCCGTGCTGCTCAAGCCCAATAGCGATGTGGGTGCGCAGGTGATCGTCCATGGCAAGGCGCGCATGACTCTCGACGCGCGTGCCTACCACGACTACAAGCCGATCGCGCGCGAGGCCGTGCTCGAGTCGTACGCGCGCCTGCGCGAGCGCTATGAGACGCTGTTCGTCGAAGGCGCGGGCAGCCCCGCCGAAATCAATCTGCGCGCCGGCGACATCGCCAACATGGGCTTTGCCGAAGCCGTCGACTGTCCGGTCGTGCTGGTCGCCGACATCGACCGTGGCGGTGTGTTCGCGCACCTGATCGGCACGCTCGCGTGCCTCTCGGAAAGCGAGCGAGCGCGGGTGAAGGGCTTCATCATCAACCGCTTTCGTGGCGACCCGGCGCTGCTCCAGCCTGGCCTCGACTGGCTCGAAGCGCAGACGGGCAAGCCGGTGCTCGGCGTGGTGCCGTATCTGCATGGGCTGATGCTCGATGCCGAGGACATGCTGCCCGAATCCGCACATGCCCATGCGCAGGCCGGCGGCGCGACGCTGCGCGTAGTGGTGCCGGTGCTGCCGCATATCAGCAACCATACGGACTTCGACGCGTTGCGCGCGCATCCGCAAGTCGAATTCAGCTATGTGCGCACGGGCAGCGCGCCGCCGTGCGCCGATCTCGTGATCGTGCCAGGCTCGAAGAACGTGCGCGACGACCTGGCGTGGCTGCGCGCGCAGGGCTGGGAGACAGCGCTCGCGCGGCATCTGCGCTACGGCGGGCGCGTGATCGGCATTTGCGGCGGCATGCAGATGCTCGGGCGCGCGATTGCCGATCCGCACGGCGTGGAAGGGACGCCCGGCGAGGTGGCTGGCCTCGGCTGGCTCGATTACGAAACCGAACTTACGCGTGAGAAGACGCTGAAGAATGTCGAGGGGTGGCTTGCGTTGCCCAGCGACGCACAAGCGGCCGGAGCGGCGGCGCGGGTGCGGGGCTACGAGATCCACATGGGTGTGACGCGTGGCCCGGCGCTCGCTGAACCGGCATTGCGGATCGCCTCGGTGGACAGCGCGATGCAGGAGGCGAGCGACGGCACGGCAGGGACGCTGCGCGCCGACGGCGCGCAGTCGGCGGACGGGCAGATTCTCGCGACCTATGTGCACGGTCTCTTCGACACTCCGGAGGCGTGCGCCGTGCTGCTGCGCTGGGCGGGACTCGAAGCGCCGCAACGCGTCGATTACCCCGCGCTGCGCGAGGCGTCGGTCGAGCGGCTTGCCGACGCGCTCGAAGCCAATCTCGATCTGGCGCGCCTCTACGGCGCGATGGGCTGAAACGGGCGCCCGCTTCAGTACAGCACCATCTGCGTGCAACGGAACAGCGCGGTGGTCTTGCCGTCCGGGCCCGTTACCGTGGCGTCCCAGACCTGCGTGCTGCGCCCGAGATGCACGCCGGTCGCGACCACGCTCAGCGTGCCTTCGCGCGCCGTGCCCATAAAGTTGCTCTTGAGTTCGATGGTGGTGAAGTTTTTCGCGCCCGGCGGCAGGTGCGCGAGGCAGCCGTAGCCGCAGGCCGTATCGGCGAGGCAGATGACCGTGGCGGCGTGCAGGAAGCCATTGGGCGCGAGCAGTTCGCTGCGGATCTCAAGTTCGCCGCGCAGCAGGCCCTGGTCGAGCGCGACCGCGCGAAAGCCGATCAGCTCGGGCAGCCGGCCGCGCTGGCGTTGGTGCAGGGAATCGATGGTGATATCGGTGCGCAAGATGCTCATGGCAGGAGGGTTTCCTTGATGGTCGGAAAATAGGGGATCGAAGTTCGATGCAGGACGGCGTGCGATGCGCCATGCGGGCTCGCATCCGGCGCGCTCACGGGCCGGAACTTCGGCGCCGCCGCATTTGCCGATATTATCGGACGGTTGCGTCGGCGCATCGGTGTGCCGCGCGGCTTCCCGGCGACTGGCGCGCGGCGTTTCGTGGCAGCGGCGGCATCGACGGAAGCGAAATCGGCAGAATCAGCAGAATCGGCAAACCGGCTGGCCCGCGCGCCAGCCATCCTGACGGGAGCATTCATGACGGTGATCGTGGTGGCGAACCCCAAGGGCGGCGTTGGCAAGAGCACGCTGTCCACCAATCTGGCCGGCTATTTTGCGGCGCAAGGCGAGTGGGTTGCGCTCGCGGACCTCGACCGGCAGCAGTCGGCGCACGCATGGCTCGACCTGCGGCCCGAGACGCTGCCCGCCATCGAGAGCTGGAACGTCGACCTCGATAACCCGGCGAAGCCGCCCAAGGGGCTCGAGCACGCCATCATCGACACGCCGGCGGGCCTGCACGGCAACCGGCTGGCCGCGATCGTCGCGCTCGCGGATAAAGTGATCGTGCCGCTGCAGCCCTCGATGTTCGACATTCTCGCGACCAAGGACTTTCTCGATCGGCTGGCCAAGGAAAAGGCGGTGAGAAAGGGCGCCATCAAGGTGGGCGTGGTGGGCATGCGGGTGGACGCGCGCACGCGCTCGGCCGAGCAGTTGCAGCGCTTCGTGGAGGGGCTGGAGTTGCCCGTGCTGGGCTATGTGCGCGACACGCAGAACTACGTGCAGATGGCCGCCCACGGGCTCACGCTGTGGGACGTCGCGAAAAGCCGCGTGGAGAAGGATCTCGAGCAGTGGCGCTCGATCATCGAGTGGGTGAACAGCAAATAAGCGGCAACCCCGGCGGCGCCTGGATTCCTTCCGGGCGGCGCCGACACTCGAGGCCGCCCGGGTTTTGCGCGCTTTATCAGGTCCAGCTTTGCGTCGGCACGTGGTCGCGGCTGCCCTTGATGCGGTTGTTCTCGTCGACGAACACGAGATCCGGCTTCCAGCCCGCTTTCAATTCTTCTTCTTCCACGTTCGCGAAAGCCGCGATGATCACGAGGTCGCCTAGTTGCGCGCGGCGCGCGGCCGAGCCGTTCAGCGAGATCATGCCGCTGCCGCGCTCGCCCTTGATCGCGTAGGTCGTGAAGCGCTCGCCGTTGTTGATGTTCCAGATGTCGATGCGCTCGTTTTCGACGATGTTCGCCGCTTCGAGCAGGTTTTCGTCGATCGCGCACGAGCCTTCGTAGTGCAGCTCGCAGTGCGTGACGGCGACGCGGTGGATCTTCGACTTGAGCATATGGCGTTGCATGGTGAGTCTCCTCAGGCGAGCGGGCGCGCGGCCCGCCGCGGGTGATGCGGGAAAAATCGGCTGAAAAATCGGCAAAACGGCGCGAAAAACGCGACGCTCAGATCTCGAGGTTGTCGATCAGGCGCGTGGGTCCGAGCTTGGCCGCGGCCAGCACGACGAGCGGCGCATCCGCATCGGCGGCAACGCCGGCTGCGGGAGGCAGCAGATTCGCCTGCTTGCGGATTGCGATGTAGTCGGGCTGCCAGCCGCGCGTGGCGAGCGCGGCCATCGCTTCGTGTTCGAGTTGCTGGAAGTCGCGGCGGCCCGCGAGGACCGCTTCGCGAATCCCGCGCAGCGCGAGCGCCAGTTGCGGCGCTTCCGCGCGTTCGGTGGGCGAGAGATAGCGGTTGCGCGAGCTGAGCGCGAGGCCGTCGGTGTCGCGCACGGTTTCGGCGGCGATGATCTCGGTCGGCAGCGCGAACTGCTGGCACATCGCGCGCACGATCATCAGCTGCTGGTAATCCTTCTTGCCGAACACCGCGACGCGCGGCTGCACGCACGACATCAGCTTCATGACGACCGTGCACACGCCCTCGAAAAATCCGGGCCGGAACTCGCCTTCGAGAATGTCGCCCAGATTGTGCGGCGGATGCACGCGGTATTCCTGCGGCTGCGGGTACATGTCGGACTCGGTGGGCGCGAACAGCACGTAGACGTTGTCCTTCTGCAGCTTCTCGATGTCGTCTTGGAGCGTGCGGGGATATTTGTCGAAGTCTTCGTTCGGGCCGAACTGCAGGCGGTTCACGAAGATGCTGGCCACCACCGGGTCGCCGTGCTGGCGCGCGAGGCGCATCAGCGAGAGGTGGCCTTCGTGCAGGTTGCCCATGGTCGGCACGAACGCGGTGCGGTTTTGGCCGCGCAACTGGTCGCGCAGTTCCTGAATCGAGCTGATGACTTTCATGATCGGATGCGTTATGCCTCGCACGGGGCAAGACGGGTTGCGGCAAGCGGCGATGCACGCGGCGCACTCGGGCGCGCGGCTGGCCGGATGGCGTGTGCCCGGCCCGTCGGGGGCAGGCGCGGGCGATTGTAGAGGATTTAGGCGTGCTGCGCAGCCGCTCCGGATGGGGGGTTATCCTGGCTCCGCGCGCGGGAGGCTATATGGGGATTGATCAATTTCTGGCGCGGACCGGCAGTGCAGGCGGCTTGTCGACTAGGCGGGCAAATACGCGAGGCGCACGTAGATGGGCGCGAACGGCTCGGGCTGGGTGATCTCGATGAGCGATTCGCGCGCGAGTTCGAGCATGGCGATGAAGTTCACGACCACCACAGGCACGCCGCGCGTGGTGTCGAAAAGCTCGGAGAACTCCATGAAGCGCGCACCCTGGAGCCTGCGCAGGATCGTGCTCATGTGCTCGCGCACCGAGAGTTCCTCGCGCGAGATCTTGTGGTGCTGCACGAGCTTCGCGCGCTTGATGACGTCGGCCCACGCGGCGCGCAGGTCGTTGCTGTCCACGTCGGGAAAGCGCGGCGTGATGCTCTGTTCGATATAGACCTCGGCGCGCAGGAAGTCGCGGCCGAGCTGCGGCAGGCGGTCGATGCGCTGCGCGGCAAGCTTCATCTGCTCGTATTCGAGCAGGCGCCGCACAAGTTCGGCGCGCGGGTCTTCGGCTTCTTCGCCCGTGTCGGCCTTCTTGACCGGCAGCAGCATGCGCGACTTGATCTCGATGAGCATGGCTGCCATCAGCAGATATTCGGCGGCGAGTTCGAGATTGGTCTTGCGCAGTTGTTCGACGTAGCCGAGGTATTGCGTCGTGACATCCGCCATCGGGATGTCGAGCACGTTGAAGTTCTGCTTGCGGATCAGGTAGAGCAACAGATCGAGCGGGCCTTCGAACGTTTCGAGGAAGACTTCGAGCGCGTCCGGCGGGATGTAGAGGTCTTGCGGGAGCTTGAAGAGCGGCTCGCCGTACAGGCGCGCGAATGCGACGCCGTCAACCGTGTTGGGCGTCGAATCGGTGGCGGGGGCCGTGAGTGCTTCACCCTGGCTGGCCGCGCTGGCCGGGTTAGCCGCAGCGTGATGCGCTTCGGCTGCGCCTGCAAGGGCATGGCCCGCGGCGGCCTTCCCCTCGGCCTTGTTAGCCATCTCGGCCCCGTCGGCCTCGGCCATCAGAAGTTCTGGTAGTAGACGTAGGGCGTTTGCTTGACGCGCGAGGCTTGCTGGCGCTCGCGTTCATCGAGGTCGAGCGGCTGCTTGTCCCAAAGGAGGGCGCGGCCTTTGCGCTGCTGCTCCTCCAGACCGGGCTTCTGCTCTTTGAGCTGATTCAGGAACTGCGTGATTTCCGACTGATACATGGCGAATGTCCGTCGCAGGTAGTTTGCGATTAGTGAGATTCAGTGTGATTGACGCGTGTCGGCGGGAATTTTACCGCAAGCGCGGGACGTGGAACATCCGGACGGGCGACGCTCGCGCTTCGTCCCTGGCGGCCATGGTGCCCGGTTACAACGCTTCTTGCGGCCCTTTTTGCGCCGCATCCTGGGGTTTTCGAGCGCTGATGTGGTGAAATAACGCGTTTGCGCCCGCGCCCGGCGTGTGCAACGGAAAAAGAACCACGGCTGGAGGTTTTGTTTGGCGGGAAGGGTGAACGAAGCGCTGCGCGTGAAGCTGCGTCCCTCGCGGGTGACGCGGCACGGGCACGCCGCTGCGCGGGGCGTCATCGGCGGGCAGATTTCACGTGTTGCGCGCGCGCACACGCGCTCGCTGCGCTTCGCCGCGTGGCTCGCCGTGAGTCTTCTCGTCAGCTTCATGAGCGCGGCGCCCGCGCGGGCCGATCTGGTCGATCTGCTGCCGTGGTCGCACAAGCGCACCTACTACGACGTCGAAGTCCAGACCTCGCCGCGCGAGCTGGCCAAGCTGCTCGAGGCGCATCTCGACATCGCGCGTTTTTCCACGCGACCCGGCGTCAGCGACGACCAGTTCGACTTTCTCATCACGGCCACGCCGCAGCAGGTGCGCGACCTCGCCTCCACGGAAGGCTATTTCACGCCGGTCGTGCGCACCGACGTGCGCACTGGCGAAAACGGCAAGCGCCGCGTGATCGTGCATGTGGATGCGGGCCCGCGCACGACCATCTCGGCGGTGAATCTGACATTTACGGGGCCGGTGCAGACCGAGGATCACGCGCAGGAAAATGCCACGCGTTTCGCGTTCTCGCTGCACGAGGGCGACGCTTTCACGCAGTCCGGCTGGAATGGCGCTAAGAACGCGGCGCTCAGGGCGCTGCAGTCGCGCCGCTACGTGGGCGCGAAAATCGTGCGCTCCGAGGCGCGTATCGACCCGCTTATGCATGACGCGAAGCTTTCCGTCACATTCGACAGCGGCCCGACTTTCACAATGGGGCAGGTCGACATCTCGGGTACGCGGCGCTACCCGGAGCGGATCATAAGCAACGTGAACCCGATCACGCCCGGCGAAATCTACGACGTCACCCGCGTGACCGAACTGCAGCGCCAGGTCCAGAACACGCCGTACTACGCGAGCGTGGCCATCGACGTCGACGACAACACGCAAAAGCCCGAGCAGACGCCGCTGCACGTGAAGGTGAGCGAATATCCGTACAACAATTTCCGCGGCGGCGTGGGCTACTCGACCGATACCGGCGCACACGTCCAGGGCTCGTACACGTATCTGAATACCTTCGGCTCGGCGTGGCCGCTGCAGCTTTCGGGGCGGCTCGACCAGATCCAGAAGTACGGCCAGATCCAGCTTTCGATGCCGCCAGGCGAGCGCGCGTGGACCAACAGCGTGCTCGCGTCGTACACGACCACCGACGTCTCGGACACCACGATCTACAGCCTGCGCGCAGGCGTGCAGCGCACGCGCACGTCGCAGAACATCGACTTTGCGTACTCGCTGCTCTACTACCAGGACCGCCTTTACCAGAATGCCGGGCCGCCCACCATGGCCCGCGCGCTGATGCCCCAGTGGTCGTGGACGCGTCGCAACGTCGACGATCCGCTGTTTCCGCGCTCGGGCAACGTCGTGCGTGTGGAGGCGGGCTTCGGCGTGAAGGGCGCGGGCTCCGACGCCACGTTTGTGCGCGGCTACGCGCGCGGCCAGCAGTATCTGCCGATCGGCCGCGACGACATCGTGCTGTTTCGCGCCGAGATGGGCGGCGTCTTCACGGGGAGTAGTTCCTCGAATGTGCCCGCTTCGCTGCTGTTTCGCGCGGGCGGCTCGAACTCGGTGCGCGGCTACGCGTTCCAGAGCATCGGCGACAACGTCGACGGCTCGATTCTGCCGGCCAAGTATCTCGTGACCGGATCGGGCGAGTATCAGCACTGGTTCAATCACGACTGGGGCGGCGCGGTTTTCTTCGACATTGGCACCGCGACCGACACCTGGGGAGAAAAGGTCTTCTATCCGGGCGCGGGCTTTGGCGCACGCTGGCGCAGCCCCGTCGGTCCGGTCAATCTCGACCTCGCGTATGGTTTCCGCGACCACAAGGTGCGGCCCTACGTGACTCTCGGAATCGCTTTCTGATAATGACGCTCGCCACGCTCCGCGCTGTTTCGATGCTGCTGCTCGCCAAGGGGCGCGCCGCCAAAGGGCGCTCCGCCAACGGGCATTCCGCCGTGCGAGGCGCCGCATGAGCGCGCGCGAACGCTGGCGTTGCGTGGGTTGGCTCGTGCCTGAGGCGGTGTTTGCCGCCCGGTCGGAGGGTGGCGGCGCGCCGCCGTCTGAAACGCCTCCAGCGGGCGGTGATGGTGGCGATGGCGCGAACGGAGCCGGTGGCGCGGATGCGCCGCCGCCGCGCCGCCGGCGCCGCTTGTGGAAATCTCTAGCGTGGGCGGTTGCCGCGCCCGTGCTGATCGTGGCGGTCGTTGCCGGGCTCGTCTATGGCGTGGCGACGACCGAGCGCGGCACCGCCTGGGCGTGGCGCGTGGCCGTGAAGGTGCTGGGCGGTCAACTCGCCGGCACGCTCGATGGCGGCACGATCGCGACGGGCCTGCGCCTGCGCGATGTACGCTGGCGCGGCAAGGACGGCACGACTTTCGCGATCGACCGCGCGAGCAGCCAGTGGGCGCTGGAGATCCACGAGGGGCGGCCCTGGCGCTTCGTGCTCGACTATCTGCATGTGGGCGAAATCGACGCGCGCATTGTGCCGTCCAACGAGCCTTCGTCGCCGATGACACTGCCGGGCGACCTGCGGTTGCCGCTCGCGCTCGAGATTCGCGATTTGCGGGTGGCGAAGCTCACATTGCACGAGGGCACCTCGGCCACCGAGTTCTCGAACTTCGCATTCCACGGACGCAGCGACGGGCGGCACCACGAGGCGGCCGTCGAGCAGCTCGACACGCCGTTTGGTGCGCTGAACGCCAGCGCGAAGCTCGACGGCGTGCGGCCGTTCGCGCTCTCGGGCGACCTCGGCTATGCGGGCAAGGTGAATAACGAGGACGTGCAGGTGAGTGCACGCCTTGGTGGATCGCTGGAGGCGCTTAGCGCCGACATCGCGGCGAGCGGCATGAAGCTGACGGGGCAGGCGCACGCCGAGGCGGCGCCGTTCGCGGCGGTGCCGCTCAAGCGCGTGACGCTGGCGTTCGATCACGTGAACCCGCAGGCGTTTTCGCCGGGCGCGCCGTTCGCCGACCTCGCACTGCGCGCCGACCTTGCGCCTGCGCAGGGCGGGGTCAAGCCGTTCGTGCCCGAGGCAGCGTCGCAGGCCGCGGCGTCCGGCGCAAAGGGCGCATCGGGTGTATCGGCGGCGAAGGCGCGAGTGGCTTCGGCTGGCGCGTCGGCAACTGCGCCAGCCTCCATCGCAGGCATCGCTTCAAGTGCTTCCAGCGTTTCCAGCGCCGCGTCGCGCCACGAAAATCCCAACGCGGCGGGCTTCACGGTCGCGGGCACGGTGTCGATCGTCAACGCAAAGCCGGGCGCCATCGACGCGCATCTGCTACCGCTGGTCGACGCGCACACGAACGTCGTGCTCGACGCGCACACGCAGCGCCTCTCGAATTTGAACGTGCGGCTCGTGAAGAACGCCACGGTGACGGGCGGCGGTGTGCTGAGCGGGCGCAACGGCCGCTTCGACCTCAAGGTGGCGGCGCTCGACCTGAGCGCGATCGAGGCGAGCGTGATTCCGACCCAGCTGGCGGGCCCAATCACGGTGCGCCTGGCCGGCGACGCACAGAGCGTCGCGCTCGATCTCGCCGATCCGAAGGCCGCGCTGCGCCTGCAGGGCAAGGTGACGCAGGATCCCGCGCGTCTCGCCTTCAACGACGTGCGGCTGAGCTCGGGCGCCGGACGTCTCGATCTCTCGGGCGCGCTCAAGCACGATGCCAATTCGAGCTACACGCTCAAGGCGGTGCTGACCGACTTCGATCCGCTCTCGCTGACGTCGCAGGCGCCGGCGCGCACGGACGCGGCGCACAAGGCGGCGAAGCCCGCGGGGCCCACCGATGCGCAGCGCGCGGCGGAACAGGACGCCTTGAATCCGAAGCGCAATCTCGCGCTCAACCCGGCGATGAACCCTACGCTCAATTCGGCGCAGACGAGCGAGCAGGCGGACGCGCAGAACGTTGCGCGCAACACCATTCAAAGCGCGCCTCGAGCTGGCGCGCCAAAAACCGCTCCGCGCAAAGCCGCGCCGAAGGCTCCGGCGCGCCGCATCACGGCGCGCGTGAACGGGACGCTCAACGCAAGCGGCATGCTCGCGCCCACCTTCACGACGAAGGCCGATTTCAAGCTCGGCCCGAGCGTCTACGACGACTTGCCGCTTACCGGCGAGGGCCTCGTCCAGCTCGCGGGCTCGCGCATCCTGCCAAGCCGCGCGAATCTCTCGGTCGCGGGCAATAACGTCGACCTGCAGGGCAGCTTCGGCGCGCGCGGCGACCGTCTGCGTTTTCGCGTGGATGCGCCGCAGCTCGACCGGCTCGGCTTCGGTGTCGCGGGCCGCTTGGCGGCGAGCGGCGACTTGACCGGCACCTTCGCGCATCCCGACGTGACGCTCGACTACAAGGCCGAGAGCGTGGTGTTCGGCGAGAACCGTATCGGCCACGCCGAGGGCCGGGCCGAGGCGCACGACGGCGCGAACGGCGCGCTCGCGTTCAGCGCCGACGCGAGCGGCATTGCCGTGGCGGGCGTCGACATCACGACGCTGAGCGCGCGCCTTGCCGGCACGCGCGCGAAGCACACGCTCACCGCGAGTGCGAAGGGTCGCGTGCAGGGGCAGCCGATCGATGTTGCGGTAGCGGCCAACGGTAAGCTCTCGGACACCAGCGAGGGCACGCGCTGGGATGGCACGGTGACGCAACTCGAGAATCGCGGCGTGCCGGGCGTGAAGCTGGAGGCGCCGGTGACGGTGAGCGCGGGGCCGGGCAAGGTCACGCTTGGCGCGATGCGCATCGCGGCCGTTGGCGCTTCGCTCGACTTGAAGTCGTTCGACCTCGACCATGGCCGCATCCGCTCGGCGGGCGCGCTCACGAACGTCTCGGTCGCGCGCATCCTGCAGTTGCGCCAGCAATTCACGGGCGTGCCGTCCACGCTCAAGTCCGACCTGATCTTCGATGGCGACTGGGACTTCTCGCTCGGCCAAAGCGCGACCGGCTATGTACAGGTGAAGCGCCGCTCCGGCGACATCACGACCGAGATCGGGCGCGGTTTCGCCTCGCTTGGCATCGGCGACCTCACTGCGCGCGCGGCCTTCAGCGGCGGCAACCGGCTTACGCTCACGGCGCATGCGCAGGCCAGCCGCATCGGCGTGCTCGACATCGACACGAACACCACGCTGGTGGCGCGCGACGGCATGCTCACGGTGGCCGACGAAGCGCCGCTCGGTGGCACGATCAAGGCGAACGTGCCCTCGCTCAAGACTACCGGCGGCCTGCTGGGACCGAGCTATTTGCTCGACGGCCATCTCGCGCTCGATCTCGCGCTGGGCGGCACGGTCGCGAAGCCGAACCTCACGGGCTCGCTGGTCGGCGACGGAATCTCCGCCACGGTCGTCGATCAGGGCCTGGAGCTGAAGGACGGCGTGATCCGCATCGCGCTCTCGAAGAATCTCGTCGACTTCCAGCAGGTCGAGTTCCACGGCGCGACGAGCGGCACGCTGCGCGCGACCGGCCGCGTGCGGCTCGATAATGCCGAGCCCGATCTCACCGCGAGCATCATCGCGGACCAGCTCGAACTGTTTGCTTCGCCCGACCGCAAGCTGTCGCTGTCGGGCAGCGCGACCATTGCCAATGGCGGGCATCTGGGCGGCATGCAGATCGACGGCAAGTTCACCGTCGATCGCGCGCGCTTCGACATGCCGGAGTCGCCCGCGCCATCGCTCGGCGACGACATTGTGATCGTGCGCCCCGACGGTACGACCACGGGCGGCATACCGCCGCCGATTGAAGAGACGGCATCGAAAAAGCCCGCGCCGCGCTTCTCGCCGCGCTCGAATATCGCCATCAGCCTTGGGAAAGACTTCCGCTTCCACGGCCAGGGCGCGGATCTCGGCCTCGCCGGCACCATCACCGTGACCAGCGCACCCGATGTGCCGCTGCGCGCGGTCGGCAACGTGCGCGTGACCGAAGGCTCCACCTACACGGCGTTCAGCACCAAGCTCAACATCGAGAACGGCTACTTCACCTTCAACGGGCCGGTCGGCAACCCGGGCATCAACATTCTCGCGATGAAGCGCAACCAGCAGGTCGAGGCGGGCGTGCAGGTGACGGGCACGGTCCAGGCGCCGGTGGCGAAGCTCGTTTCCGAGCCGAACGTGCCCGACAGCGACAAGCTCTCGTGGCTGCTGTTCGGCCACGGCACCGACCAGGGCAACAACGTTGGCCAGCAAAATGCGATGACGACGGCGCTGGCGCTGCTCGGCAGCGCGCAGGGCAAGCGCATCGCGCAGAGCATCGGACTCGACGAATTCTCGATCGGGCGCAGCGAGGTCGGCCTCACCGATCCCGAGGTCGTGATGCTCTCCAAGGCCATCAACGAACGGTTCGTGCTCGGCTACGAGCAAGGGCTGCAGTCGGCGTCGAACGCGATCAAGGCCACTATCAACCTCACGCGCTATTGGTCGGTGACCGCTTATGGCGGCACGTTCTATGGCGCGGATGTGCTCTATACGCGGCGCTATGACCGCATCAAGTGGTAAAGCGTGAAGCGGTAGATACGCCAACTCTGGCAGCAAACAAAACACCCCGCAGCGTGACTCGCCTGCGGGGTGTTTTTTTCTGCTTGCGAAGTCCCTCTCGCGAGGGAGAGTTCGAGCGCTGTTTTAGCGCACGCGCATGCCCGGCTTCGCGCCGCTATGCGGCTCGAGAATGTACAGGCCCGGTTCGGCCTTTTCGTCGGCGGCGGAGGCGGCGAGCACCATGCCTTCGGACATGCCGAACTTCATCTTGCGCGGTGCGAGGTTCGCGACCATCACCGTGAGCTTGCCCTTGAGGTCTTCGGGCTTGTACGCCGAGCGGATGCCCGAGAACACATTGCGCGTCTTGCCTTCGCCCACGTCGAGCGTGAGTTGCAGCAGCTTGTCCGAGCCTTCCACGATGTTGCAGTCGACGATCAGCGCCACGCGCAGGTCGATCTTCGCGAAGTCGTCGATGGAGATGACTTCGGGCGTTTCAGGCTCGGCCTTCTTCGCTTCCTTCGACGCCTTCGACTTCTTGTTCGCGTCGGCATTGGCGGCAGCAGGCGCTTCGGTCGCCTGCAGCGAGTCGCGGTTCGCGGCGAGCAGCGCCTCGATCTGCTTCGGGTCCACGCGCGTCATGAGGTGCTTGTACGCGTTGATCGGTTGTTGCGACGACAACGTCTTGCCCGCGTCGGCCCACGTGAGCGGCGCGATTGCGAGGAACTGCTCGACGCCCTCGGCGAGCGTGGGCAGCACCGGCTTCATCGCCAGCGAAAGCAGGCGGAACGCTTCGAGGCTCACGCTGCAGGTTTCGTGCAGCGCCGCTGCGTTGGCCGGGTCCTTTGCCTGTTCCCACGGCTTGGCCGTATCGACGTACGCGTTCACCGTGTCGGCGAGCTCCATCGTGTGGCGCAGTGCGCGGCCATACTCGCGCGCTTCGTAGTTCGCGGCGATCTGCGGGATCGCGGCGCTCAGTTGCGCGATGAGCGGATGGTTCATCGCGCTGTCCAGCACACGGCCTTCGAAGCGCTTGATGAGGAAGCCTGCCGCGCGGCTCGCAATGTTGATGTACTTGCCGACGAGGTCGCTGTTCACGCGCGCCTGGAAGTCTTCGAGGTTCAGGTCGAGGTCTTCCATCGAGCTATTGAGCTTGGCCGCGAAGTAGTAGCGCAGCCACTCGGGATTCAGGCCCGTGTCGATATAGCTTTGCGCAGTGATGAAGGTGCCGCGCGACTTCGACATCTTCGCGCCGTCCACCGTGAGGAAGCCGTGCGCGAACACGTTGGTAGGCGTGCGATGGCCCGAGAACTGCAGCATCGCCGGCCAGAACAGCGTGTGGAAGTACAGGATGTCCTTGCCGATGAAGTGGTACTGCTCGGTCTTCGTGTCGGGCTCGACCCACGCGTCGAAGTCGATGCCGCGCTGCTCGCACAGGTTCTTGAAGCTCGCGTAATAACCGACAGGCGCGTCGAGCCACACGTAGAAGTACTTGCCGGGCGCGCCCGGAATTTCGAAGCCGAAGTACGGCGCGTCGCGCGAGATATCCCAGTCGGCGAGCTTCGATTCGCCCGCGTCGCCGAGCCACTCGCGCATCTTGTTGGTGGCCTCCGGTTGAGCCAGGCCGCTCACCCAGCCGCGCAGGAACTGCTCGCAGCGCGGGTCCGAAAGACGGAAGAAGTGGTGCGTCGAGGTCTTGCGGATCGGCGTCGCGCCCGAGACTACCGAATACGGGTTCTTCAAGTCGGTGGGCGCATAGGTCGAGCCGCACACTTCGCAGCTGTCGCCATACTGGTCCTTCGCGCCGCACTTCGGGCACTCGCCCTTGATGAAGCGGTCCGGCAGGAACATGTTCTTGACCGGGTCGTAGGCCTGCTCGATGTCGCGCGTCTCGATGAGGTCCGCCGCCTTCAGCGCCAGATACACCGATTCCGAGAGCACGCGGTTCTCGTCGGAGTCCGTCGAGTAGTAGTTGTCGAACGACACGCCAAAGCTGTCGAAGTCGCGCTTGTGCTCTTGCCAGACGCGCGCGATCAGCTGCTGCGGCGTGAGGCCTTCCTTCTCGGCGCGCAGCATGACGGGCGTGCCGTGAGTGTCGTCGGCACCGACGTAGTAGACCTCGTGGCCATGCATTCGCAGCGCGCGAACCCAGATGTCCGTCTGGATGTACTCGACCAGATGGCCGATGTGGATCTGCCCGTTGGCATAGGGCAGAGCAGACGTGACGAGAATCTGGCGGCGGCTGGCACTTTGCGTGGCAGACGCGCCGGCTGCAACGAGGTCGGTGGCGGGTGCGGACATAGGTGAGGGGGTTCCGGTGAGGCGGGAGGTCGAAACCGCAATTTTAGCAGGGTGGGCGTGGGGCGCGTTTGCCCGCCCGACGCCGCGGATCGCGTGTGGCGGTGCGCGGGCTGGCGCTTGAATGCGGTGCGCAGTTGCTGCCCTGGGCGCTTGCAGAAAGCGTCGGCAAAAAACGCGGGCAAAAAACGCGGGCAAAAAAAACCGGGGCAGTATGGCCCCGGAGCAACAACGACAAGAGGAGAATGGTGACGCGGCGGCGTCGCCGCACACGTACCGTAAAGAAAGACAGCGGAGTTTGGGGAGAGTTCGAAAAATTTTTCAGTTCGCTAACTTCGCCCGCCGTGTGTATGGACGTGGGCCTGCTCGCGGAGTTTATGCAGGCCCAAAACACAAGCGGGACGGCTTCGCAGCCGTCCCGCTTGTGTTGTCATGTGGCGCCGCGATGTAGCTGATGCGGCGCCGCAAGGCCAAGGCGCGCTTAGCCCCCTTGGTGCTGCGCCGTCGCGCGCAGATAGATTTCCACGCGGCGGTTCGCGGTGCGGCCGGCTTCGGTGCTGTTGTCGGCGATCGGCTGGGTGTCGCCGCGGCCCTCGGCCGCCATGCGCTGCATCGGGATGCCGTGCGACGCCAGGTAGTTGACCACGCTCTGCGCGCGGTTGACCGACAGCGTCTGGTTGTATGCGGGCTGGCCCGTGTTATCCGTATGGCCCACGACCTGCGCGACCACTTCCGGGTTCTGCTGCAGCGTCTGCGCGACCTGGTCGAGCACCGGTGCGAACGACGGCTTGATCGCGTAGCTGTTGGTGTCGAACGTCACGTTGCTCGGGATGTTGAGCTTGAGCGAGCCGTCCGGCTGCTCGGTGATCTGCGTGCCGGTGCCCTTGGTGGCGCCCGTGAGCTTGTTGTGGATGGCAGTCCAGTTGTAGCCCGTGACGCCGCCGACCAGCGCGCCCGCGCCCGCGCCGATGGCCGCGCCCTTGCCGCCACCGAAGATCGCGCCGATGGCCGCGCCCGTGCCCGCGCCGACACCCGTGCCGATGGCGGTGTTGGTGCCCTGCTGGGTTGCGCAGCCGGCGACGAGCGCGCCGGCAACGGCGAAGATGGACAGGCGGGTCAAGATTCTTGTGTTCATTTTCAATCCTCTCTTGGTAGAACAGGGCAGTTGCTTGTGCCGCTCGCGGGCCCCGACTGGGCTCAGGGTCTTCGGACGGCGCGCGGCTGCAACTACTACAATGACGACTTGGGCACTTGCGTGAATCGTTTGGCAATTATTGGGCCGTTGCTTGGCAACGGCTTGACAAGTGCGCATTCGGCACAATCAGCGGTGCAAAAAGGGCCGATGCCGCGAAGCGTGCCTTGCCTCGGGCATTTGCGCAATCCAGCTTAACAATTTCTTGCGATTTCCGGCGCTGACATGACAGCTCGCGGCATTCCGGGCCGCGGGGGCGCCGGCGCATTCTTGCACACGGAGTTTGAATGAGCATTGATCGGGCATTGGTCGACGCCGCGCTTGCGGCCCTCGTGGATTCGAACACGGGCCGGCCGTACGCAACGGCAAAAGGCGTGCGAAACGTTACGGTCGACGGCGATACGGTCGGCGTCGAGATCGTGCTCGGCTATCCGGCAAAGAGTCAGTACGACGCGGTCCGCGCCCAGGTTGAAGGCGCGCTTGCCGCTGTGCCCGGCGTCAAGGCGAGCCGGGTCGCGGTGCGCCACGAGGTTACCGCGCACACCGTGCAGCGCGGCGTGAAGCTGTTGCCGAACGTGAAGAACATCGTGGCCGTGGCCTCGGGCAAGGGCGGCGTGGGCAAGAGCACGACCGCCGTGAACCTCGCGCTCGCGCTGGCGGCCGAAGGCGCTTCCGTTGGCGTGCTCGACGCGGACATCTACGGCCCGTCGCTGCCGATGATGCTCGGCATCGAGGGCCGCCCGCAATCGCCGGACGGCCAGTCGATGGACCCGCTCGAAGGGCATGGCGTGCAGGCCAACTCGATCGGCTTTCTGATCGAGCAGGACAACCCGATGGTCTGGCGCGGCCCGATGGCCACTTCGGCGCTCGAGCAGTTGCTGCGGCAGACCAACTGGCGCGAACTCGACTATCTGGTGGTGGATATGCCGCCGGGCACGGGCGACATCCAGCTGACGCTCTCGCAGAAGGTACCGGTCACGGGCGCCGTGATCGTGACGACGCCGCAGGACATCGCGCTGCTCGACGCGAAGAAGGGCCTCAAGATGTTCGAGAAGGTGGGCATTCCGATCCTCGGCATCGTCGAGAACATGGCCGTGCACGTGTGCTCGAACTGCGGTCACGCCGAGCACATCTTCGGCGCGGGCGGCGGCGAGCGCATGGCGAAGGAGTATGGCGTGGAGGTGCTCGGCAGCCTGCCGCTCGACATCGGGATTCGCGAACAGGCCGACTCGGGTCGTCCGACCGTGGTGGCCGATCCGGCCGGCTCCGTGGCCGCGATTTACAAGTCCATCGCCCGCCGCATCGCAATCCAGATCGCGGAGCGCGCGCGCGACATGAGCTCGAAGTTCCCGACCATCGTCGTGCAGAACACCTGAGCGGCGCATCGCGCGGCAAGCGGGCCAGGCCGGCAAGCTGTCCCTGTTTGAGCCGATGCCGCGCGGCATACCTCGCCCGGCCTTGCTGCACAAGGCTTACGGCGGGCGGGGCAGCGCTCACGCGGGGCGCGCACAAGGCCGTCCGCGCGGTATCATGTGACATTCAAGGGTCCGGATCGACGATCGCAGGGGCGCACCGCGTGCGGACATGAGGATTGCATGGGCAAAGGAATCGACAGGGGAGACGCAAGGCGCGCGGGCAACGCAGCCGTGCTGGCCGTGGCGGCGTGCATGCTGCTGGCCGGCTGCACGAGCTTCATGGGCCGGCAGGACAAGCGTGCGCTCGCACAGGTCTTGCCTACCGTCGGCAGCCAGGTGCGGGGCACCGTCTCGTTCGTCGAGCGCTCGGACGGCGTGCAGGTGAGCTACAACCTCATCGGTCTCACGCCCGACAGCGACCACGCGGTCCAGGTCCACGAACGCGGCGACTGCAACGCTGCGGACGCATCGAGCGCCGGCAGCGTGTTCGCCCCCGCGGCCGATCGCCTCAAGCCGGGCGTGCGTGTAGAGGGCGACCTCGGCAATATCCACGCGGATTCCAATGGCGTCGCCATCGGCTTCATCGTGGCGCCGGACGTCTCGCTCGACGGCGTGCGCTCCGTGCAGCAACGCTCGGTGCTCGTGCATCGCGACCCCATCGACCCCTACGCCTTTCCCGCGCGCGGCACCGGCCCGGCGCTCGCCTGCGGCGTGATCAAGGCTCAATAACGCGCGGCCGTAATGCCCACATTGGCCCCCGCCGAGGGGCGCCTCGCGTGCACTTCCCGGCACGCCGATCCACATCGCGTAAAATAGGCGCCTTTCGCTCAGCGGCGGCACGCCCTGGAGCGGGCATGCAAGGCGCGCGAGGCGCGCTTTCGGACCATTCCCGCGCCGCTTTTGCGTTGTTTCCGGCTTTACCTTTTTTCGTTCCCCGTTTTTTCTGGACCGTAGCCCAACATGGCAATCAAATCCGACAAGTGGATCCGGCGCATGGCCGAAGAGCAGCAGATGATCGAGCCGTTCGTGCGCGACCAGGTTCGCATGTCGGAAGACGGCCGCAAGATCGTGAGCTACGGCACCTCGAGCTACGGCTACGATATTCGCTGCGCCGACGAATTCAAGATCTTCACGAACATCAATTCGACCATCGTCGACCCGAAGAACTTCGACGAAAAATCGTTCGTGGACTTCAAGGGCGACGTTTGCATCATCCCGCCGAATTCGTTCGCGCTCGCGCGCACGGTCGAGTACTTCCGCATTCCGCGCAATGTCCTGACCGTGTGTCTGGGCAAGTCCACCTATGCGCGCTGCGGGATCATCGTGAACGTCACGCCGTTCGAGCCCGAGTGGGAAGGCTACGTGACGCTCGAATTCTCGAATACGACACCTTTGCCTGCCAAAATCTACGCGAACGAAGGCGTGGCCCAAGTGCTCTTCTTCGAGAGCGACGAGGTCTGCGAGGTGTCTTACGCGGATCGCGGCGGTAAATATCAAGGCCAGCACGGCGTCACGCTGCCGAAGACCTGACGTTCGAGCGCACACAACCCACCGGACATACGACATACGGGGACCGCTGCGCATCACTAGCAGCGGTCGTTTCTTTTGGAGAATTCGCCCATGAAGTTTCGTTTTCCCGTCGTCATCATTGACGAAGATTTTCGCTCCGAGAACATCTCGGGTTCCGGCATCCGGGCACTGGCCGAAGCCATCGAGAAAGAGGGCGCGGAAGTCCTCGGGCTGACGAGCTACGGCGACCTCACGTCGTTCGCGCAGCAATCGAGTCGCGCGGCGTGTTTCATTCTGTCGATCGACGACGACGAGCTGCTGCCCTACGTGGAAGGCTCGGACGGCGAAGCGCCCGGCCACGCGCCCGCGATCATCGCGCTGCGCGCGTTCGTGGAAGCGGTGCGCAAGCGCAACGCCGACATTCCCATCTTCCTGTACGGCGAGACGCGCACTTCGCGCCACCTGCCCAACGACATCCTGCGCGAGCTGCACGGCTTCATCCACATGTTCGAGGACACGCCGGAGTTCGTCGCGCGCCACGTGATTCGCGAAGCCAAGGTGTATCTCGACGCGCTGGCGCCGCCGTTCTTCAAGGAACTCGTGAAGTACGCCGACGAAGGCTCCTACTCGTGGCACTGCCCGGGTCACTCGGGTGGCGTGGCGTTCCTGAAGAACCCGCTCGGCCAGATGTTCCACCAGTTCTTCGGCGAGAACATGCTGCGCGCGGACGTCTGCAATGCGGTCGAGGAACTCGGCCAGCTACTCGATCATACGGGCCCGGTCGCGGCTTCGGAGCGCAATGCGGCGCGCATCTTCAGCGCGGACCACGTGTTCTTCGTGACCAATGGCACCTCCACGTCGAACAAGATCGTCTGGCACGCCACGGTGGCGCCGGGCGACATCGTGCTTGTAGACCGCAACTGCCACAAGTCGATCCTGCACGCGATCACGATGACGGGCGCGATTCCCGTGTTCCTCACGCCCACCCGCAACAATTTCGGCATCATCGGCCCGATTCCGCGCGACGAGTTCAAGCCGGAAAACATCCGCAAGAAGATCGAGGCAAATCCGTTCGCCCGTGAAGTGCTCGCGAAGAACCCGAACGTCAAGCCGCGCATCCTCACGATCACGCAAAGCACCTACGACGGCGTGATCTACAACGTCGAGATGATCAAGGACCTGCTCGGCGACATGCTCGACACGCTGCACTTCGACGAAGCCTGGCTGCCGCACGCCGAATTTCACTCGTTCTACCAGGACATGCACGCGATCGGCGCGGGCCGTCCGCGCACCAAGGCGCTCGTGTTCGCGACGCACTCCACGCACAAGCTGCTGGCCGGCATCTCGCAGGCTTCGCAGATCGTGGTGCAGGACTCCGAAGACAGCGCGTTCGATCGCCACCGCTTCAATGAGGCCTACCTCATGCACACGTCCACGAGCCCGCAGTACGCGATCATCGCGTCGTGCGACGTGGCCGCTGCGATGATGGAAGCGCCGGGCGGCACCGCGCTCGTGGAAGAGTCGATTGCGGAGGCGCTCGACTTCCGCCGCGCCATGCGCAAGGTCGACGCCGAATACGGCGACGACTGGTTCTTCCAGGTCTGGGGCCCCGACGATCTGGCCGAGGAAGGCATCGGCTCGCGCGAAGACTGGATGCTGCGCCCGAACGACCGCTGGCATGGCTTCGGCAAGCTCGCCGAAGGCTTCAACATGCTCGACCCGATCAAGGCGACCATCGTCACCCCGGGTCTGGACGTGGACGGCGACTTCGGCGAGACCGGCATTCCCGCGGCCATCGTCACGAAGTACCTGGCCGAGCACGGCATCATCGTGGAGAAGACCGGTCTCTACTCGTTCTTCATCATGTTCACGATCGGCATCACCAAGGGCCGCTGGAACTCGATGGTCACGGAGCTCCAGCAGTTCAAGGACGATTACGACAACAACCAGCCGCTCTGGCGCGTGCTGCCCGAATTCGTCGCTCAGCATCCGATGTACGAGCGCGTGGGCTTGCGCGATCTGTGCCAGCAGATCCACAGCGTCTACCGCGCCAACGACATCGCGCGCCTCACGACCGAGATGTACCTCTCGGACATGGAGCCCGCGATGAAGCCGTCCGATGCGTTCGCCAAGCTCGCGCACCGCGAGATCGACCGCGTGGCCATCGACGAGCTCGAAGGCCGCGTCACGTCGATCCTGCTCACGCCGTATCCGCCGGGCATTCCGCTGCTGATTCCGGGCGAGCGCTTCAACAAGACGATCGTGAATTACCTGAAGTTCGCGCGCGAATTCAACGAGCGCTTCCCGGGCTTCCACACCGACATCCACGGACTCGTGGGCGAGACCATCAACGGCCGCATCGAGTACTTCGTGGATTGCGTGCGCGCTTGAGCGCAAGGAGAAGGTCGAGCGGCATGATGGTGCGTTCTTTCGTGACGGCGCTGGCAACGGCGGCCACGCTGGCGGCGGGTGTGGCAGCCGGGTTGGTGGCCGGGTTGGCGGTTGTGGCGCCGGCGGCGCACGCCGAAGTGGCGGCCGCCGACCCGATCGATGCGGGCATGCGCACGTGTCTCGCGCGCGCCGACCGCTCTACGACGGCGGGTCAGATCCAGTGCATGGACGAGGCCCGCACCGCATGGCACAGCGCCGCCGACGCGGCGCTCGCGCAACTGATCGCGCAGTTGCCGCCCGCGCAGCAAAAGCGCTGGCAACTTAGTCAGAATAAATGGGCGGCGTGGCGCGACGCCGAGGACACGATGCTCGGCGCGGCCTTCGCGAGCACGAGCGGCTCGACGTATCAGCTTTACGAAGCGGATATGCGCTTGCAGCCGGTGCGCGACCGCGCGCTCTCGCTGCGCGGGCAGGCCGTGGCGGCCGCGGGCGACGCGCCGGCGCGCGTGCGCGCCTGTAGCGCGGATGCGCGCTGCGAGCACGTGAGCTACGACCTGAATCGCTATTACCGCAAGCTGTATGCGCGCATGCCGGCGCATTCGCGGCCCGCGCTCGCGCGGGCGGAAAGCTCGTGGCGCGCGTATCGCGATGCGACCATACCGCTCGTCGACGAGCACGCGCGCCTCGATCTGCTCGGGGCGCGGCTCGCGACGCTCAAACGCTTGTCGGAGACGGTGAATAACCGCTAACCGGGCGGGCGTTTCAATCGAAGATGAACTGCTCCGGCGCGCGTGCCGTAAGCGTGGTGGGGTCGCCCAGCAGGTCGTGCAGCGCGACTTCGATGCTCTCCGACATCGCATTGAGCGCGAGGTCGTTTTCATCGGTACCGAACGGGTCTTCGAGCTGCGAGGCGATCGCTTCGTGCGCCATGAACGCGTAGGCCACGAACACCGCGAAGATCGGCGTGAGCGCGCCGATGCTGTCGACGAGCCCGAAGGGCAGCAGCGCGCAGAAGAAGTACACGGTGCGGTGAATCATCACCGTATAAGCGAACGGCAGCGGCGTGGAGACGATGCGCTCACAGCCGCCGATCACGTCGGAAAGTCCGTTGAGATTGTGTTCGAAAGCGAGCACGGCGTAGCCGTCGACACGGCCCGCGCGCGCTTCGTCGCGCAGCCACTCGGAGGCGCATTGGACGAGCGTCATGGGACGGTAGCGCGAGGCCATCACGCGTTCCAGCATGTCGCGCGGCAGGCGCGCTTCGAGGTCCGCGCGCGGGTCGGTGTGGCGCAACTGGTGGCGCAGCGCGTGCGGCAGCGCGCAGAGCAGTTCGGCGAACGGGCGCACGTGCGCGCGCGAGTCATCGCTTTGTACGAGCGTGAGCGACTCGCGCACGAGCGAGCGCGTCTGGTTGAGCATTTGCCCCCACAGCTTGCGGCCTTCCCAGTAGCGGTCGTAGCTCGCGCTGTTGCGAAAGCCGAGGAACACCGCGAGCGCAATGCCGATCAGCGAGAACGGCACGGTGCTCAGGTTCACTGTGACCTTGAGGATGTGATCGTGGGACGCGACGGCCACGATCGAGATCGCCAGCACGAGCAGGAGGCGCGGCAAAAGCTGCGGCAGCACGGAGCCGCGCCACGCGAGCAGCATGCGGAACCAGTGAAGGTGAGGGCGGACGATCATCGGAGCCGGGTGAGTGGGGTTGAGCGGGAGCCCCGCGGATCGGGCAGTCGGGCTCATGCGCCATGATAGGCGAAGGGGCGCAAACCCCGGGCGCACACTTCGCGCATTTTGCAGCGAACACAGTGCGCAGCGGCGCTCCAATGCAAAGCGGGCGCGCGACGGTATGTGTCGCGCGCCCGCTTTTTCGTTACTTCATGGACGCATCATCGAGGGCCGATGATGGTCCGCCGCACGCCTTACTTGAGCGCCGCGCGCGCCGCCGCGATGGCCGCACGCACTTGCTCCGGCGCGGTGCCGCCCGCATGGTTGCGCGCCGAGACCGAGCCTTCGAGCGTCAGCACTTCGAACACGTCCTCGCCCAGCAGGTGCGAAACCGCCGGCAGCTCGCGGCGCATCTCATCGAGCGTGAGGTCCGCGAGATCGCAATTGCGGTCCACGCAGATACGCACCGCGTGCGCCACGGCTTCGTGCGCGTCGCGGAACGGCAGGCCCTTCTTCACGAGGTAGTCGGCGAGATCGGTGGCCGTCGAGAAGCCTTGCAGCGCCGCCGCGCGCATTGCCTGCTCCTTCACCGAGATGCCGGCGACCATTTCCGCGAAGATGCGCAGCGTGTCCGCAACCGTGTCGACGGTGTCGAACAGCGGTTCCTTGTCTTCCTGATTGTCCTTGTTGTACGCGAGCGGTTGGCCCTTCATCAGCGTGAGGAGCGCCATCAAGTGGCCGTTCACGCGGCCGGTCTTGCCGCGCGCGAGTTCGGGCACGTCCGGGTTCTTCTTCTGCGGCATGATCGACGAGCCCGTGCAGAAGCGGTCTGCGAGATCGATGAAGCCGACGCGCGGGCTCATCCACAGCACGAGTTCTTCCGAGAAGCGCGATACGTGCGTCATCACGAGTGCGGCGGCGGCCGTGAATTCGATGGCAAAGTCGCGGTCGGAGACAGCGTCGAGCGAGTTCGTGCAGATGCCGTCGAAGCCCAGCGTCTTCGCCACCGCGAAGCGGTCGATCGGGTAGCTCGTGCCCGCGAGCGCCGCCGCGCCCAGCGGCAGGCGGTTCACGCGCTTGCGGCAGTCGGCCATGCGCTCGGCGTCGCGCGTGAACATCTCCACGTAGGCGAGCAGGTGATGGCCGAAGGTGACGGGCTGCGCCACTTGCAGGTGCGTGAAGCCGGGCATGATCGTGCCCGCGTGCTGATCCGCGAGGTCGAGCAGCGCGCCGCGCAGGTCGCCGAGCAGGCCGCCGATGCGGTCGATCTCGCCGCGCAGCCACAGGCGGATGTCGGTCGCGACCTGGTCGTTGCGCGAGCGGCCCGTGTGCAGGCGCTTGCCCGCGTCGCCGATCAGCGCCGTGAGGCGCGCCTCGATGTTCAGGTGGACGTCTTCGAGATCGAGCAGCCACTCGAACTCGCCGCGCTCGATCTCGCCCTTGATTTGCGCCATGCCGCCCTGGATGGCGGCGAGGTCGTCGGCGGAGATGATCTTCTGCGCAGCCAGCATCGACGCGTGCGCGAGCGAGCCCTCGATATCGACGAGCGCGAGGCGCTTGTCGAAGAAGACCGACGACGTATAGCGTTTGACCAGCTCCGACATGGGCTCGGAGAAGCGAGCCGACCAGGCTTCGCCTTTTTTGTGCAGTTGGGACGTCATGGTGATGGGCGTGAACGAGCGTGATTAAGCGGGCCGCGTGCTCATGCAGGGTGCTCAGGCAGTGTGCCCAGGCAGCGCATTCTGATACCAGACGCGGCGCACGGCGGGAAAGACAACGATTTTACCATCGGCAGCGTGGGCGGCCCGGCGCGGCGCTGGATGAAGCGATGCGCGGCGGCTGCGCGTAAAGCGCCGGGCGCCGCGGCGTTCAGAGCCGCACCAGCACCACCAGCTTCAGGTCTTCGCGATGCGCGGGCTTGAGCGTGATCTGGTCATAGGCGATGCGGCCGTGGCGCGGATGATTGAACTCGCGCCGGCCGCCTTCGCGCTCGAACACGTCCTGCGAGGCCCAGAAGCGTGCGAACTCGTCGCTGGCGGCCAGCAGCGAATCGATCAGCGCGCGTGTGGGGGCGTCGTTGAGGTGGCGGATCGAGTCGGCGCGGAATTCAGCGGCGAGCCGCCGCGCGCGCGTTTCCCAATCGACGATCAACTCGCGCCCGAGCGGCTGCGTGAAGGTGAAGCGCAGCAGGTTGCGGTCATGCCCGGCGTCGAGCCAGCCCGTGAACAGGTCCGCCGCGTGGGCGTTCCATGCGAGCGCGGTCCACTGGCGGTCGAGCACGTAGGCGGGTGCGTCCACCAATTGCACGGTTTGCAGGAGCGTGGCGGGCGCGTCCGCTGCGCTGGACGGATCGGGCTCGGTGGGGTCGCGCTGGGCGGCTAGTTCGAACAGATAGGCGCGCTCGGCGCGCGAGAGACGCAGCGCGACGGCGATGCGCGCGAGCGCGTCCGCCGAGGCCGAGACGGGCCGGCCCTGCTCGATCCACGTGTACCAGGTGGGGCTCACGGCGCATAGTTGCGCCACTTCCTCGCGGCGCAGGCCCGGCGTGCGGCGGCGCGGGCCGGGCGGCAAGCCGACTTCCTGCGGCGAGAGCCGCTCGCGGTGGGCGCGGATGAATTCGCCCAGCGCACGGGCGGGCGTGGCTTCGAGCGTTTTGGCGGCGCCGGGATCGGCGGCCGGCGTGCCGGCGGCGGGGGTGTCGGGGCTCATGAGGCGTGGGGCAGGTGTTCGCGATACCAGAATAATCGCTTAACTTGTACTGGTACAAAACGGGCTCTATTGTAACGGTTCACCCAAAACAACATGACGGCGTTTAATGCGTTGATAGGGGTATAGAACCCCTTTGCCTCCGATTCTCAACCAGAAAAACCGCATAAGGAGAAGCAGAATGAACGTTCAACGTATGCATACCAACAAGCGCATGAGCCTGGTCGTGACCCACGGTAATACGGTGTACCTCGCCGGGCGAACCCCCGATGACCTGAGCGACGACATCGAAAAACAGACACGCAGCGTGTTGTCGATCATCGACGGCCTGTTGGCGGACGCAGGCACGGACAACAGCCAGCTTCTATCGGCGCAGATCTGGTTGAAACACGTCGAAAAGGACTTCGAAAAAATGAACGCCATTTGGGAGGCGTGGTTGCCAGAAGGTTGCGCACCAGCGCGCGCAACGGTTCAAGCGGACTTGTCGATTCCCGAGGCGTTGATCGAAATTATGGTGGTAGCCGCCAGATAACAGACGGCGGCGCTTTCTTGCCTATTCAAGCTGGAGCAAACAATGAAGCATCACGATCAGGTCGCCGACGCATTCGGCTCGACCGCAGCCGCTTACCTCACGAGCCAGGTTCACGCGAGCGGCGCGGATCTGGACAATCTCGCCGCCACCTTCGCGGCCACTTGCGGCAACGCCGTGGTGCTGGACATGGGCTGCGGCGCGGGGCACGCGAGCTTCGCGGTAGCGCCGCACGTGCGCGAAGTCGTGGCCTACGACATCGCCGCGCCGATGCTCGCCACGGTCGAGGGCGCCGCGAAGGAGCGCGGCCTCGCGACTATCCGCACGCAGCAGGGCGCCGCCGAGTCGTTGCCGTTCCCCGATGCGACCTTCAACTGGGCGATCAGCCGCATGAGCGCGCACCACTGGCGCGATGTGCCGCGCGCGCTCGCCGAGGTGCATCGTGTGCTCAAGCCCGGTGGGCGCCTGAAGTTCATCGACATCGCTGGTATCGACGACCCGCTTTACGACACGCATATCCAGGCGATTGAGTTGTTGCGTGACGCCTCGCATATTCGCGATTACCGCGCCGATGAGTGGCTCGCGATGCTCGATGGCGCGGGGTTCGACGCGAAGGTGAGCGAGCGCTGGCGCATCGCGCTCGACTTCGACACGTGGGTGGCGCGCATGCGCACGCCGCCCGAGCGCGTGACGGCGATCCGCTCGATGTGGGAGCGCGCGCCCGATGAAGTGCGGCAGTATTTCGATGTCCAAAGCGACTGCTCGTTCAAGCTCGATGCGTTGATGATCGAGGCGACGCGGCGGGGGTGAGGGGTATTTTCTTGCGATGGTCGGCCCGGCAATACGAAAGCTATGTCGGGCCGATTCTTCCGGGACAACAACTCATGAACCGTGTGACGTTTATCGTGCTGCTGGCCGTTATGGTTGTTCTGCTGTCGTTGGCCGTGGCGTTCAACTGGATCAACCTGAGTGAAGCCTATGGCAGCGGGCCTCCGTACTACAACCGCACTGCCAACATGGACAAGTGGATCAGTCCGGTGCCGGTGCTGGTGGCCGTCGATGCTTTGATGGCGGTGGTGGTGGCGTTGGTGATCTATTGGGTTCGCTGCGCGCGCCGCAGCTAATCTGTTGAGGAAACGTACCTGGCGTCACCGTGTACAGAGGTAATTCGCTCTACCGGTACTCATCGATTTCAACAACGCCACCGAGCGACTCAATGAGTTGGCGGGTGGCGTCGGACACATAGGGCACACGGTTACCCATCTCGTTGTCCCAATAGCAGAAGAAGCGCATTTGCGCACCCGCCTTCTCGATGCGCTCACGAAGACCTTCACGGGGCAACTTTAGCCGCTCGAGCAGATATCGGAGGTGCGGTTCCAATCGATCGCTGTGAACAGCCGCTTTGCTTTCCAACGCCCAAAGATTGAGTTTCCCCGGCCTGGAGCTGAGACGGCCAGACGGCAGCTGATAAGGCTGTCCTCGCGTGATTGTCCGACTCGGAAAGATGCCGAAAAAGCCGGTCCATGTGTCCGGGTGCGTGTCCTCCGATGAGATTATGAACGTCGCATATGCGAGTGTGTTTTCGGGAGGCGTAGGAGAGTCAGGGTGCATAGTCATGGATGTTGTCAATAATTATGCCTTTGAACTCGACGTCGCCGCTGTCATGAAAGATGACGTTGTCGGCTGGCCCCAAGCCATTTGCCGGTTTGAGCACATGCAGCATCTGCCCGAATGTTTTACGCTCGTACCCGAGCATTTTTGCCGCAAAGTTCGGATTATTGGTCGAAGCGGCCAGTGAATCAATGCTATCGCTGACCGGGCCTTCGATGTAATCGAACGGCTTCGCATGCCCGAGCAAAGTAGAGGCGCCGCCTGCAAATTTGGCTGCGCCACCTGCGCTGCCCCCACCGATAACGCTTTCCAGATAGTCCATCAACGCGTGGACCGACACGTCGCTCGGCGTGGCCCAACTTGGGATGGGCTTGTCGATAAAGGCTCTCGGCGCTGACAGATTAGACGTCCCTCTCATCGCGAGCGGAAAAGGCCGGGCGCTTGACGGTGCACCGCCAGCGGTCCCGCCTGATCTGGGCGCCTTGCGCTCGATTAAGACCATCACTTGACCGCTTTCCACCGCGGCCTTGAGTATGGCAACGGAGTTCGTGCGCTGGACTCCAATTGGAGCGTAAGAAAGGAGGTTGAGCTGCCGAATGTACTTCTGGGCGTCGTGCGAGTGACTCTGACTGGCGGGCCAATTGCGAATGAATTCTGCGGTGTCGCGCCGCTGTTTGTCGAGCGACGGCCGGGTATCTGGAATCTCGCCTCGGCCGTACAGCGTCGCGCTCCTTCTCGCACCGAAATCGATTGTGATCGGGGCCATGGGCAGGCATCCTCCGAAGTTTCAAGGACGATCTGCATCCGAAAGGCCCACGTCGCGCAGCGCGCTTTGGACGTAGAGTGGCACGACGCCGATGGGTTTCTCTGCCCACCCTAGCTTGCGTGGCTTTACGAGTCGATGAGCGCGCGTGTGCGAAGTCGCCATGCAGAAGTCTCCGTAGTTGTGCGAAGTGCCACGATAAGTTGGAGTGCTTCACGAGCGACTTGTTGGAAGTCAACGATCTTGAATTCCGTCCGTGCTACCGCATGCTTCGGGCGAGCCAGATCAGCCATACACGCACAAAGAAAAACGGCGTCGTCCCCCAAAGGGCACGACGCCGTTTCTCATCAAGCGCACCCGCAGCGCTTTAACCCGTATTACGCAACCCCGCAGCAATCCCATTGATCGTCAAATGAATACCGCGCCGCACGCGCGGGCTCGGGTCGCCGGCGCGATAGCGCTTGATCAACTCGACCTGCAAGTGATTGAGCGGGTCGAGATAGGGGAAGCGGTTCTTGATCGAACGTGCAAGCAGCGGGTTGTCCGCGAGGCGGCCGCTCGCGCCGGTGATTTCATTGAGCACGCGCGTCGTGCGTTCCCACTCGGCCACGATGCGGTCGAACACGAGCTTGCGCAGCTTCTTGTCGGCGACGAGCTGCGCATAGCGCGACGCCACCGCGAGGTCGGTCTTCGCGAGCGTCATGTCCATGTTCGAAAGCAGGTTCGAGAAGAACGGCCAGGTCTTGTACATCTTCTTGAAGAGCGCGAGACGGCGCGTGCGTTCCGCGTCGTTGCCCGCTTCGTCCAGATACGCGGCCACCGCGCTTCCAAAACCGTACCAGCCCGTGAGCAGCAGGCGGCACTGGCCCCACGAGAAGCCCCAGGGAATCGCGCGCAAGTCGTCGATCTTGCGGTTCTTCGGGTCCTGCAGCTTGCGCGAGGCGGGCCGGCTGCCGATGTTGAGCTCGGCGATTTCGGTGATCGGCGTCGAAGCGAAGAAGTAGTCGGTGAAGCCGGGCGTCTCGTAGACGAGCGAACGGTACGCCGCCATCGCCGCATCGGAGAGGCTCTGCATGGTCTCTTCGAACACGGGCAACTGGTCCGGCGAATTGCCAGCGGCTTTGCCCATCGGCAGCAGTGTGGCTTCGAGCGTGGCGGCGATCACCGTTTCCAGGTTGCGGCGGCCAATCTCCGGATTGCCGAACTTCGAAGCGATGACTTCGCCCTGCTCGGTCAGGCGGATCTGGCCTTCGACCGTGCCCGGCGGCTGCGAGAGGATCGCGTTGTAGGTCGGGCCGCCTCCGCGGCCCACCGTGCCTCCGCGGCCATGGAACAGGCGCAGCGTGATGCCGCGCTCGCGATAGAGCGCGACCAGCGCGAGCTCGGAGCGGTAGAGCTCCCAGTTCGAGGTGAGGAAGCCGCCGTCCTTGTTGCTGTCCGAGTAGCCGAGCATGATTTCCTGCTCGTTGCCTTGATGCTCGACGATGCCGTCGATGCCAGGCAGCGCGAGCAGGTCGCGCATGATGCGCGTGGCGTTGCGCAGGTCGGGAATCGTCTCGAACAGCGGGATCACCATCAGCGCGGCCTTCGCGGGATCGTCGGCATGGCCGAGACGCCCGCTCATGAGGCCGGTTTCCTTTTGCAGCAGCATCACTTCGAGCAAGTCGGAAACTGTTTCGGTGTGCGAGATGATGTAGTTGCGCACCGCGCGCGCGCCGAACTTCTCGCGCGTCACGCGTGCCATCTCCAGCACGCCAAGCTCGCTTTTCACGAGGTCCGAGTAGTCGAGGTACGGCGAGCGCAGCGGGCGCGCGTCGGCAAGCTGAGCTTGCAGCACGGCTTGCTTTTCTTCTTCGCTGAGCGCGGCGTAGTCGGCCTCCACGCCCGCGCGCGCGAGCAACTCGGCGATCACGGCTTCGTGGATGTCCGAGCTCTGGCGCAGGTCGATGCTCGCCAGGTGGAAGCCGAACACGTCGACGGCGCGCATGAGCGGCGCAAGACGCGTGGTCGCGAGCGAGGCGCCGTGATGCTCGGCGAGCGAATCCATCAGGATATGCAGGTCGCGCGAGAACTCGGCCGCATCGGCGTAAGGCTGCGCGCGCACCGGCTGGGCGTTGCGGCCCGCGCTGCGCACCGCGACCACGCCTTCGCCGAGGCGCACGCGCGCGCTGGCCGCAAGCCGCGTATAGACGCCGATCAGCGCGCGGCGGTACGGCTCGTCCCTGCGGTGCGGCGACTGGTCGGGCGAGGCCTCGGCGAGCGCCTTGAGCGCGTCGCTCGCGCCCGCGAGCAGGTTCGAGACGGACAGCTCCGCGCCGAGCTTGTGCACTTCCTCGAGGTAGTGCTGCAGGATCACCTGCGCCTGGCGCTCGCTCGCTTCTTCAAGCGTCGATGCGGTGACGTTCGGGTTGCCGTCGCGGTCGCCGCCGATCCAACTGCCCATCTGGAAGAACGCCGGCAGTCGCGCATCGACGCCATGCTCTTTCAGCGAGGTTTCGATCTCGCCATACAGCGCGGGGATCTCGGTGAGGAAGGTCGTGTGGTAGTACGAAAGCGCATTCTCGATTTCGTCGCCCACGGTCAGACGCGAGTCGCGCAGCATGCGCGTTTGCCAGAGCGAGGTCACGCGCGCGCGCAGCATCGCTTCATTCTGCTCGCGTTCGCGATGCGTGAGCGGCTGCTCGCGTTGGGCGAGCAAGCGCGCGACGTCGTGCTGCGAATCGAGTGTGCTCTTGCGCTGCACTTCCGTGGGGTGCGCGGTGAGCACGGGCACGATCAGCGCGTCGTTGAAGAATTGCTGGAGTACTGGCGTCGCGGCTGCGCCCGCCTGCGCGAGACGCTCGAGCGAATACGCGATGGTGCCCGCGCGCGGCGCCGAACCCGCGAGATCGTGGATGCGGCGGCGGCGGTTGCGATGGCGGTCCTCGGCGATGTTCGCGAGATGCGAGAAATAGCTGAACGCGCGCACCACGCTCACGGTCTGCTCGGGCGAGAGCGCGCGCAGTTGCTTTTCCAGCGCGAGCGCGGCGGTGTTGTCGTCTTCACGGCGAAAACGCACGGCCGTCTGGCGGATGGTTTCGACCACGTCGAACACGGCGTCGCCTTCCTGTTCGCGCAGCACTTCGCCGAGCAGGCGGCCGAGGTAGCGGATGTCCTCGAACAGCGGCTGGTCCTTGTCGTCGCGCGCGCGGGCGTTGCGCGCGGCGGTCGCGGGCTTGGCTGCCGATTTCGCGGCGGGCTTGGCCGCGGACTTTGCCTTGGGCTTGGCGGCTTGAGTGACTTTCGGGGCCTTGCTGGTTTGGGTGGCCTTCGTGGTCTTCGTCGCGTCTGCCGCTTTCGTGGCCTTTGCCGCCTTCGTCGATTGGATCGATTGGACCGAGGCGTTCACGGTGGTCGTCGATTTGGCCTTTTTGGCCGTCGACGGAGCGGCCGTTTCTGCGGCCGTGGATGAGGCGGGTTGCGATGCGTTGTTGCGGCGCTCTGCGCGCGCCGATCCGGAAGACTTCACGATGTTTTCCTCAGGACTAGCCAGGAGATGGACAAGTTGATCGGGAACTGCCAACTGCATGGCCGCGGCGCGGGCCGCGGTCAGGGGTGCTCAGGGGTACAACCGGTGCAACCTGGAATGAATGCGCCATCTTGCGCGTGCCGCACGCGCATCGCGCATATTATGAGACAGCGCGCGGACAGTTCGGACAGGGCCGGTAGTGCCGGGGAGGGGCTTCGTGAGCCCCATCGGCGTCCGGGGGACCGGCCGAAAAAGGGGCGCGTGCTAACATTGCCGGTTATCCGATTCTGTTTTTCGAACCCGTTATTCGATGTGCTTGCCATGAATTCCGAGACGTTATCTGCGCCCACGCCCGGCACCCTTGTGATCGCTTCGCGGGAGAGCCGCCTGGCGATGTGGCAGGCCGAGCATGTGCAAGCTGCGCTGCACAAATTATATCCATCCTGCGACGTGAAAATTGTTGGAATGACGACACGTGGCGATCAAATTCTCGACCGCACGCTGTCGAAGGTCGGCGGCAAGGGTTTGTTCGTCAAGGAGCTGGAGCAGGCGCTGGCCGAAGGGCGCGCCGATCTGGCCGTGCACTCGCTCAAGGACGTGCCCATGGAGTTGCCCGAGGGCTTCACGCTCACGGCCATCATGGAGCGCGAGGACCCGCGCGACGCCTTCGTGTCTAACGATTACGACTCGCTTGCGGCGCTGCCGCCGGGCAGCGTCGTGGGCACCTCCAGCCTGCGCCGCGAGTCGATGATCCGCGCGCGCTATCCGCATCTCGACGTGAAGCCGCTGCGCGGCAACCTCGACACGCGCCTGGCCAAGCTCGATCGCGGCGACTACGCGGCCATCATCCTCGCGGCGGCAGGGTTGAAGCGTCTGGGCCTCGGCGCCCGCATCCGCGCGCTGCTGGAGCCGGCGGACAGCCTGCCGGCGGCGGGGCAGGGCGCGCTCGGCATCGAGATCCGCGCTGACCGCGCCGATCTGGCCGCGTGGCTCGCGCCGCTGCACGACGACGCCACCGCGAAGGCCGTGGAGGCGGAGCGCATGGTGTCGCGCGCGCTCGGCGGCAGCTGCTCGGTACCGCTGGCTGCGTACGCGCAGTGGCGCGACGGCCGGCTTGCGCTGCGCGGCACGATCGCCACGCCCGACGCGAGCCGCGTGCTCGCCGCTGAGGGCGACACCGCGCCGGTGAGCGTCGAAGACGCTGTCGCGCTGGGCCGCCGGGTCGCGGACGAACTGATTGCCCAGGGCGCGCTCGAGATCGTGCGCGCGCTGTCCGAGGCCAGCGCCGACGACGCGCGCGCGCCGAACGCGCCGCCGGCCGGCAAGGCGGACGAGACGGGCGCGCGATGACGGCCCCCTGGCAGCCGCGTCGCGGCGGCGTGAGCGCTCCCGCGCAGCCCGACGAATGGGGCGGCCCTGCCGACCCCGGTATGGGTGCAGGCGGCGCTGCTTCCGGCAGCACTTCCGGGCCGTTCACCGTCGTCATTACCCGACCGGCCGGCCAGTCGCGCACGCTTGCCGCGCAGCTCGAGTCGCGCGGCCTGCGCACACTTGAATTCCCGCTCATCGCCATCGAACCCGTGCGCGACGACGCGCCCTTGCGCGAAGCGCTCGGCGCGCTCGACCGTTACGCGCTGGTGGTGTTCGTCTCGCCCAACGCCGTCGACCGCGCGTTCGGCTACTACAGTGCGATTTCGTCGATCTGGCCGCATGCGCTGCCCGTCGCCGTGGTGGGGCCGGCCAGCGTGGCCGCGCTCGCGCGTCACGGCGTCGCGGCGCCCGAGCATCGCGTGATCAGCCCGGCGCGTCCCGCCGACGAGGAATCCGCGCGCTTCGACTCCGAATCGCTCTACGCCGCGCTCGAAAATACGCTCGGCGAGAACACCTTCGCGGGCAAGCGCGTGCTGATCGTGCGCGGCGACGGCGGCCGCGAATGGCTCGCTGAGCGGCTGCGCGAGGCGGGCGCCGAAGTCGAGGCCGTTGCTGCATACCGCCGCGCCATGCCCGAGCCGCCCATCGGCGTATGGGAAACGGTGCACGCGCTGCTCGGCGGCGCGCCGCATGCCTGGCTCGTGACCAGTTCCGAAGGCGTGCGCAATCTCGACGAGCTCGCGCGCGAACATCTCACCGCGGGCGAGCTCGTCGAGTTGCGCCACGCGCCGCTGGTCGCGCCGCATGCGCGGATCGGCGAGACGGCGCGCGGTTTGGGTTTTGATAGGATTACGGTGTCCGGCGCGGGCGACGAGCGCATCGTCGAAACGCTGCTGGGCCTTGCGGCATCCTCGGTTTCTTCCGTAGCGCATTCAGCTGCGCCTCATGGTGGGGCACAGGCAGCTCAACCGGTTCAGAACACCCCGGCCTCGCCGCCGGCACAACCACGCATGACTGATTCGAACGATTCCAGCAAGGTTTCCAATCGGGGCGCGGCGTCTCAAGGCAACAGCGGCAGCAGCGGCACTTCGCCCGCCGCCGCGAGTGCACGCCCGGCATCCTCCTCTTATTCCTCCACGCCCTACACGCAGCCCGCGAACGCAGCCAATACGCGGCGCGGCGGCGCGGGCGTGGCTGTCCTCTGGCTCGTCGTCGTGCTGGTCGCGGGCGGTGCGGGGGCGGGCGGCTATGTGCTCAACCGCAAGCTCGACCGCGTGGACGCGGCGCTCATGCAGCGCCAGCAGGCCGCGGAGCAGCAGAGCGCCGCGCTGCGCGCGCGCACCGATCAGGCCGTCGCGAACGCCCAGCAGGTCGACAAGCAGATGTCGCTGCTCGAAGGCAAGATCGCCGACGCGCAGAATTCGCAGCAGGCGCTCGCGCAGCAATACGCCGATCTCGCACGCAACCGCGACGACTGGACGCTCGCCGAAGTCGGCCAGATGCTGTCGAGCGCGAGCGAGCAGCTCCAGCTCACCGGCAACACGCAGCTCGCGCTGTTCGCGCTGCAAAGCGCCGATACGCGTCTTGCCGCCTCGGACAGCCCGCAGGCGCTCGTCGTGCGCAAAGCCATCGCCCAGGACACCGACAAGCTCAAGGCCGCGCCGTCCACCGACCTCGCGGGCCTTGCGATCAAGCTCGACACCGCGCTGGCCGCGGTCGACTCGCTGCCGCTCGCGGGCGAAGCGCTCGTCGCGCACACCAAGCCCGAGGCTGCCGCGCCGCTCGACGCCGCGAAACTGGCCGCCGCCACTGGCGAGCCGCGCTGGCGCGCATGGCTCGACAGCTTTGTCTCAGGTATCGGCAAGCAGATCGCGAGCCTCGTGCAGGTGCGCCGCATCGACAACGCCGACGCCATGCTCGCCTCGCCCGACCAGGGCTACTTCGTGCGCGAGAACCTGAAGCTGCGCCTGCTTTCGGCGCGCCTCTCGCTGCTGTCGCGCAACGGGCCCACGCTCAAGTCCGACCTCGCCGCCGCCGACACGGCGCTCGCGCGCTACTTCGACAGCGCGTCGAAGGAAACGCAGAACGTGCGCGACCTGCTCAAGCAGGTCGACGCGGGTTCGGGCGCGGTCACGCTGCCCACGCTCGACACGAGCCTGAAGGCACTCCAGCAATACCGGAGCCGGGGGTAATACATGGCGATCCGTGGACTTATCTGGCTGGCGATCCTCTTCGCGATCGCCGTCGCGCTCGCTACCGTCGGCCGCTTCGACGCGGGGCAGGTGCTGCTCGTCTATCCGCCGTATCGCGTGGACGTCTCGCTCAATCTCTTCGTGGTGGGCATCGTCGTCGCGTTTCTGCTGCTCTACGCGCTGCTGCGCTTCGCGCGCAACATCGTGACGATGCCGCGCCGCGTCGCCGCCTACCGCGCGCGCATGCGCACGGAAAAGGCGCATTCGGCGCTGCGCGACGCCGTGAGCAATCTCTACGCAGGCCGTTTCTCGCGTGCCGAAAAAGCCGCGCGCGATTCGCTCATCGATGAGAAGAACAAGGGCGCAGCGGGCCTGATCGCCGCGAGCGCCGCGCATCGTCTGCACGAATATGCGCGCCGCGACGACTGGCTCACGCAGGTGGACGACCCCGACCTCCAGGAAGCGCGCCTCATGGCCACCGCCGACATGCGCGCCGATGGCCGCGACGCGGACGGGGCGCTGACCGCGCTCACCGAAATGCGCTCGCAGGGTGGCCGCCGCATTCACGCGCAGCAGATTGCGCTGCGCGCGCAGCAGCAGCTCAAGAACTGGAGCGAAGTGCTCAAGCTCGTGAAGACGCTGGAAAAGCGCGAGGCGCTGCATCCGGCCGTGGCGGTGCGCCTGCGCCAGCTTGCGGCGGAGAACCTGCTGCGCGACCGCCGGCACAACGCGGACGCCTTGCTCGAACTCTGGCACGCGCTCACGCCGGTCGAGCGTCATTCGCCGCGTCTGGCCGACTGCGCCGCCGAACTGCTGATCGCGCTCGACCGGCCGAACGAGGCGCGCAAGATCGTCGAGGAAGCGTTGGGGCAGAGCTGGGATGCGCGCCTCTTGCGCCGTTATCCCGACACGGCCGGCAACGACGCGCTGCCGCTCATTCAGAAGGCCGAGGCGTGGCGCAAGGAGCGTCCCGAGGACGGCGACTTGCTGTTCGCGCTGGGCCGCCTGTGCTTGAAGCAGCAGCTTTGGGGCAAGGCGCAGTCGTTCCTGGAGGCGGCGCTCAAGTCCGCAAACGCGAGCGATAACGAGCCGCTCAAGATCCGCTCGCATCGCGCGCTCGCGCGCCTGCACGAAGAGCTCGGTGACGCCGGAAAGGCCGCCACCCACTATCGCGAGAGCGCGCTGGCGATGAACGTCGTGTAACGCGGGATTCGACGCGTGCTTTGCATGCATCGAGCGCTTCAACGCAAAACGGCCGCTTTTCGAGCGGCCGTTTGCTTTTGAGCACCGCGCCGGTAACCGTTAGCGATTCACCAGCTTCGCGGGCGCGCACAGCGCGAGCAGGCCGCCAAGGATCATGAACGCGGCGAGCATATACATGCCCGAATCGTTCGCCGATGTGACCTGTTTGAGCCAGCCCACCGCGTAGGGGCTCAGAAAGCCCGCGAGATTGCCGATCGAGTTGATGAGCGCGATGCCCGCCGCCGCGCCGGCGCCCGCGAGCCAGGCCGTAGGCAGGCTCCAGAACAGCGGCAGCGTGGTGAGAATGCCGATGGTGGCGATCGTGAGCGCCGTCATCGCGAGCGTGGTGTCGTGCGCCCACGTGACCGAGAGCACGAGGCCGAGCGCGCCGATGGCAGCCGGAATCGCGATGTGCCAGCGGCGCTCGCGCATGCGGTCGGCGCTCTTCGCGGCGAGCACCATGCCGACCACCGCCGCCGCGAACGGAATCGCCGAAAGCAGGCCGATCGTGAGTGCGTCCTTCACGCCAGTCGCCTTGATGATGGTGGGCAGCCAGAAGCTCACGCCGTAGAGGCCCATCACGAACGAGAAGTAGGTGAAGCTCATCACCAGCACGCGCGCGCTCAGAAGGACTTTGGCAAGCGGGAGGTCTTCCTTGGTGGCGTCCTCAGCGGCGATATTGCGTTCGAGCAGCGCGCGCTCTTCGTTGGTGAGCCACTTTGCGTCGCCGATGCGGTCGTCGAGCACGAAGAACACCAGCACGCCGACGATCACCGAAGGCAGTCCTTCGAGCAGGAATAGCCACTGCCAGCCCTGCCAGCCGTTCGCGCCGTTAAACGACTTGAGGATCCAGCCCGAGACCGGCCCGCCGATCACGCCCGAAAGCGCGACGGCCGTCATGAACCAGGTGGTCATGCGGCCGCGCCGGTGCGCCGGATACCAGTACGTGAGGTAAAGGATGATGCCCGGGAAGAAGCCGGCCTCGCACAGGCCGAGCAGAAAGCGCATCACGTAGAACATGGTGGGCGTGGTCACGAACATCGTGAAGATGGAAACGAGGCCCCACGTGACCATGATGCGCGCGATCCACACGCGCGCGCCCACACGGTGCAGGATTACATTGCTTGGCACTTCGAATAAAAAATAACCGATGAAGAAAATGCCCGCGCCGAAGCCGTAGACCGCATCGGAGAGATTGAGCGCGGTGCTCATTTGCAGCTTGGCGAAGCCCACGTTGACGCGGTCCAGATAGGCGACCACGTAGCAGAGCATCAGCAGCGGGATGAGGCGCCACGAGACCTTGCGGTAGGTGGCTTCTTCGAAGGCGGAGGGCGGAGCGCCCGCGCCTGCTTGCGGCAGGTGATTCGCTGGACTGGCCATGGTGTCTCCATAGACTCGATCGTCGTGCTGGTTGCCTCGGGAACGTGCTGGAACGCGCTATACGCAGCGTCCGCCGTCCACTTCGATGCAGGTGCCGGTGATGAAGGCGGCTTCGTCGGAGGCGAGATAGAGACACGCGTTGGCCACGTCCTGCGGCGTGGAGAAACGCCCGAGCGGGATGCCCGCGATGAAGCGCTGGCGGTTCTCGGGCGTGTCGGGCACGCCCATGAATTCGGCGGTCAGGCCCGTGTCGCCGATCACCGGATTCACGCAGTTCACGCGGATCTGGTCGGGGCCGAGTTCGGCGGCGAGCGCCTTGCTGGCGACGATCATCGCGCCCTTGCTGCCGTTGTACCAGACGAGTCCCGGGCGCGGCCGGATGCCTGCAGTCGAGGCGATATTGACGAACGCGCCGCCGCCATGCTCGCGAAAGTGCGGCACGAACGCCCGCACGCTCCAGTAGAGGCCCTTCACGTTGACCGCGTAGACGCGGTCGAATTCGGCTTCGCTCACTTCGAGCACGGGCTTGTTGCGATGCGTGGTGCCCGCGTTGTTGACGACGATCTGCACGCTGCCGAAGTCCTCGACGGCAGCTTCGCGCAGCGCGTGCCAGTCGGCTTCGCGCGTGATGTCGCCGGTGACCGCGATGGCCTTGCCGCCCGCGAGCGCGATCTCGCTCGCCACGCGCTGCGCGGCGGCGCCGTTCAGGTCGTTGACGACGACGTTCGCGCCCTCACGCGCGTAAGTCTTCGCGATGCCTTCGCCGAAGCCCGAACCGGCGCCCGTTACCACAGCGGTCTTGCCTTTGAGTCGCATGATGTCTCCGTGTGTTTGTGGGTTTTCGTGAGTGTTCGTGAGTTTTCCTCAATATGTGCGACGTCGCGCTAGCCGTGCCGCAGCGCAATCGTCTTCAGCACCGTGAAGCCGTACAGCGCCTCGAAGCCCTTTTCGCGCCCATAGCCGGAGAGGCGCGTGCCGCCGAACGGCAATTCGACGCCGCCGCCCGCGCCATAGTTGTTCACGAACACCTGGCCCGCGCGCACGCGCCGCGCCATGCGCATCTGGCGCGCGCCGTCGCGGGTCCATACGCCGGCCACGAGCCCGTAGGGCGTGCCGTTGGCGAGCGCGAGCGCTTCGTTTTCGTCGTCGAAAGGCATGGCCGCGAGGACCGGGCCGAACACTTCCTCCTGGGCGAGACGGCTTCGCGGCGGCACGTCGCGCAGCAGCGCCGGGGTTTCGTAGAAGCCGCCGTTGGGCGCATCGGCTTCGAGCTTGCCGCGCGCGGCGGTTGCGATGCCGTCGCGCTGCGCTTCGTCGAGAAACTCGCGCACGCGCCGCCGCTGCTTCTCGCTGATAAGTGGCCCGCAGTCGAGATCGGCGCTCGCGGGCCCGACGCGCAACGCCCCGAACGCCTCCGCGAGCCGTTCGAGCAGCGGCTCGTAGGCGGCTCGCTCGATCAGCACGCGGCTGCCCGCCGAGCACGTCTGTCCCGCGTTCTGCACGATCGCGGCGACGAGCACGGGCAGCGCGGCGTCGAAATCGGCATCGGCGAAAACGATTTGCGGCGACTTTCCGCCCAGTTCCAGCGTGACAGGCACGTGATTGCCGGCCGCCGTCTGGGCGACCAGCTTGCCCGTTTGCGGCGAGCCCGTGAACGAGATGTGGTCGATGCCTGGGTGCGCGGAGAGCGCCGCGCCCGCCTCGTGGCCGAGGCCCGTGACGATGTTCAGCGCGCCGGCGGGGAGCCCCGCTTCGTGCGCGAGCGCGGCTACTTCGAGCAGCGAGACACAAGCGTCCTCGGCGGGCTTCACGACGCAGGCGTTGCCGGCCGCGAGCGCCGCGCCCACGCTGCGCCCGAAAATCTGCATCGGGTAGTTCCACGGCACGATGTGGCCCGTCACGCCGTGCGGCTCGCGCACCGTGAGCACCGTATAGCCTGCCTGGTAGGGCAGCGTCTCGCCGTGCAGCTTGTCGGCGGCGCCCGCGTAGAACTCGAAGTAGCGCGCGAGCGCGGCGGCGTCGGCGCGCGCCTGCCTGAGCGGCTTGCCGGTATCGCGGGCTTCGAGTTGCGCAAGGGCTTCCTGATGCTGGGCCACGCGCGCTGAGAGCTTGAACAGCAAGCGTCCGCGCTCGGCCGCGCTCAGGGCGCCCCAGGCGCCTTCGTAGGCGGCGCGCGCGGAGGATACGGCTGCATCGATATCGGCGGCGTTGCCGCGCGCGAGCTGCGCGAACGGCTGGCCAGTGGAGGGGTCGATCGCGGCGAGGGTCTCGCCGCTGGCGGGCGAGCGCCACGCGCCGCCGATGAAGTGCTTCGCTTCTTCCATGCATGCGCCTCGTAAATGGGGGTGAAACGAGGGAAGGGGAATGCAAAACGAGCCACGCCAAAAGGGCAAAGCCTTCGGCGCGACCATTATCACGCCAATTCAGCAGGTGCTTCATCCGCTTGCGGGAAAGCCCTGGGCCAAAGCGTCGGACGCCGCGGGCGATTGGCTATAATGGGCGCCAACTTCCTTGCGTCCGGTTGCGCGCCGGAGCGTCGTGCGCGTTTCGGCCAATCCTCGCCGATCCGCGCCGTGCCCCGTGCATGCAGCCGTCGCTTTTCCCTTTTCAAAACAGAGAGCGCTCATGAGCTTCGCAAATGTCCCCGCCGGCAAGGATCTGCCGCAAGACTTCAACGTGATCATCGAAATTCCGGCGCAAAGCGATCCGGTCAAGTACGAAGCCGACAAGGACCTGGGCCTGCTGGTCGTCGACCGCTTCGTCGGCACGGGCATGCGTTATCCGGTGAACTACGGCTTCATCCCGCAAACGCTGTCCGGCGACGGCGACCCCGTCGACGTGCTCGTGATCACGCCGTTCCCGCTGCTGGCAGGCTCCGTCGTGCGCTCGCGCGCGCTCGGCATGCTGCAGATGACCGACGAGTCGGGCGTCGACGCCAAGCTGATCGCCGTGCCGCACGACAAGGTCTGCCCGATGACGGCCAACATCAAGTCGCTGGAAGACGTGCCCGCGTACCTGATGGACCAGATCAAGCACTTCTTCGAGAACTACAAGTCGCTCGAAAAGGGCAAGTGGGTCAAGGTGGAAGGCTGGGTCGGCATCGAAGCCGCCCACAAGGAAATCACCGACGGCGTTGCGAACTTCAAGAAGTAGAGCCGGGAAATCAGAAAACGAAAGTTTGCTGGTAGAGCGCTCCTTCGGGAGCGCTTTTTTTTGGCTCCTGATTTCACAAGGTTTGTGAGTCTTTGCGTTCGGTTTGACCTGCCCCCTGCAAACAGGGCCAACCGGAGTCTAGTAAAGTTCGTTTTTGAGCGGCCCCGGCTTTCAGTGCCAAAGGCAATGTTAGTCTTCGGCGTTCTGTTGGTCCGTCAGCTGGGCCTGCAGGCCCAGCTGACGGACGTATTCGGCAGGTGACACTTCGCCGAGGGCCCTGTGAGGCCGACTCTCGTTATATTCCACCCGCCATTGCTCAATCTGCTCTTTAGCGTCCGTCAGTGACGTGAACCAGTGTGCGTTCAGACATTCGTCGCGAAGCGTGCCGTTGAAGGATTCCACGAACGCATTATCCGTTGGCTTGCCGGGTCGGCTGAAGGCAATTTCGACCTTGTGATGGTAAGCCCACAGGTCCATAACCTGACTAGTAAATTCCGAGCCGTTATCGCACAACAGCGTGCGCGGTGTTCCACGCCTGATACGCAGT
>NZ_CADIKL010000002.1 GCF_902859945.1 Paraburkholderia caffeinitolerans
ACTGGAAGTCGGCGATGAACCAGTTTGCTATCCTGTTTGGCGACCGATTCACGCAGGCGCGCGGGTAACGATTCCTTTAACCGCCTCGCCCACAAAAATGCGGACAGGTTCGTTTTAGGCACTCTGACTCGAATCGAGACGTCTCCTAATCGCCGTCGTTCTCGCTATCGCTATCGGACACCTTGTTCCAGCCCGGCCCCGGATCGAACGACTTCGTGGCTTGCGCTTTCATTGCGCTCTCCATACCGAGATCGCGCTCGTAGACCTGTCCCGCGTGGCTCACCATGAACGTCTTGATCCCGGTGTCGCCGTACTTCACCGGCCAGGCGATAACCGCGAAGCCACCGAACAGTTTGCCCTTCACAACGTAGTCGTAGGCGCCGCCCGGTGCGTGCGGACCCTGTGATTCGAGCAGCTTGAAGTGGTACCCGTAATATCCGGCATTCTGCGCGTTGCGCGAACTCGCATCGACGAAGGCCTCGCCTAGCGGGCTCGGCTGGTCATCCGGTCCGGTGGGCCAGTACAGGCCGTCGTGCTTGCCCGGCGAACTCACCATCTTCGCGGCGTAGGCCAGCACACCCACATCATCGTGATTGGTCTGCGCATACTCGCGCTGTGCATCGTAGATCGCGAGCATGGTCTGAATCACGGCGAGTTCGTCGCGGCCGATGCGCCGCAGACGTATCTCCTCGGCTCCGGCGCGCGTATCGAAGTGCCATCCCTTGTCGGTCTTGACGAGCGGGACGGGGAACGTCCAGCCTTCATCGCCCACGACGATGTGCGCGTGGGTGCTGTCCTTGGGCTCGATCTTGTGGGATTTCGCCCATTGCGTCACAAATGTATCGCGCACCGGTGCGCCGAAGGGCGGAATCAGCGTCCGGAAATCCGCGCCAAAGAGTGTGCGCAGGCGATCCTCGCGATCCTTGATGACGGCGTCGCCAAACGCGTCCATTGCGGCTTCGGGCTCGCTGAAATTCTGCTGCGCATGCGCAGCAGGCATTGTTGTGGCCAGTAGTGCGGCCGCGGCCAAGAGGTTAGCGAATACGAGTGATACCAGTGCCAGGATCCTGTGCACACTTCCGGGACGAGCGTTCATTTCAGTTCTCCCTAGCGCCTGCCACCGCGTCCACCACTACGCATGCTGCCGCCACCGCCTCCCCGGCTGAAGCCCGAGCCCTGCATGCTCCGGCTGCCCCGATCGAAGTTGCGTTGCGAGGCACGGCCACTCGAGCCGACACCTGAAAACGCGCCGTCGCGTCCGCCTCCGTATCCGCCACCGTATCCTCCGCCTCGATTATTGCTGGCACGATTGAAGTTGCTGTTGGCGCTTCTATCCGATGCCCCTGCGCGGTTGGCCCCGGCGGAGCGGTCCGCCATCGACGAGCGATTGCCCGCGCTGCTCCTGTCCGCGGCAGTGGCCCGGTTGCCGCCTCCCGGCCGGTCGGCCGTGGCCACGCGGTTGCCTCCATTAGTGCCGCGCCCGCGATACTGGGAGCGCTTGTCGGCGGCGCCCCGCGAACCGGCGAACTTGTCGCGCGTGGCGCTATCGCGGTAGGCCACGCCTTGGCGATGCCCTGCATCGTGCTGCCAGCGGCCGTTGCGTTCACCGTTTTTGAGCTTCGAGTTGTCGAAGTTCCGGTCGATGTTCCTGGCCCTATCCGAGTTGATGTTGACGTCGCCTCCGCCCCAGCACGAGTTGCAGTCGCTGAAGATCGCGCCGGCGGCGGCCAGGCCGATGCCCCAGGCGAATCCCGTCGCGAGCGCCGCACCAGGGTAGTAGCCGGGATAGTAGGCCGGGTAGGGCGGCCAATAGTAGGGCGGATAGGCCGGGTAGCTCCACCCGCCATAAACCACGGCCGGATCGTAGGCCGGAACGTAGATCACCTCGGGATTAGCGGGCTCGATCCGCACGATGGACGTCTGGCCATTGGCTGCGGGCTCGACGCTCACCTGTTGTTGCTCGTTCGACTTCAGGTTGCCCGCTTCCTGCGCGCGCGCACGCAACCGCTGCACGGCGGCGAATACATCTTGTTGCTGGGCGAGAAATGCGTCACCGAGTTTCTGGGTCCAGTCCAGCTTGTCGTACATCGGTTCCAGGATCTGCGGGAAGGCCACCAGCGACTTCACACTGGTGTCCCAGGTCTGGTTCTGGACCGCCTTAACGGCGGCGTCGCCCTTCGTGTTGGGGTTCTCTTTCACCCAGCGCGCCGCATGGACGATTTCGAGCGGATACGTGGACGCCATCAATACTTGAGCGAGCACCGAGTCCGGATAGAGCGCGATTGGCGCAACCAGTGCCTCAAGTTCCTCTGGCTTGTATGGCGCGGGTCCAGCAGAACCACCAGAATCCGCAAAGGCAGGTGCCGCCACCAGCAGGATCAGCCACCAAAACGCGGCCTTGACCCATCGTTTGTTCCAGTTGGTCATGTCCCCTCCGTACGGCGGATGTTGACGCGGACAACGATGCGTTCTTTACGGTCTTGTCACCGTGTTACAACAAGCTGGCTGTCACCCTTTTATTAGCGGTTCATTGAATTCGGGGCGCACTTGTCGGACATGTTTTTTTCGGCTTTTCTATCGTAATTGCCGGGTACTTGCAAAGCAAGTCTTCGAAGTGCGAATAGTGCAAAGCCGAATCGGCTACAGTGTTACGAGGCGTAGCGAGTCCTCTGAAGTGAACCCGCTGAATACCTTTCGTACACCGATTGATTGTCACGTGCAGCAGCGGAGAGAATTCAATAAGACTTTGGTCCTATATGGCAGCGTGAAACGATTCAGGAGTTACAGGCATATAACGAACCGGTCACACAGATCTGCCAGTGTATGGAAAGATAACGTCCCGATTTGAAGGTGATGCAATGAAAGACCTGGTCAACCAATACGCGCGCCGCCAGGAAATGGGTGGCAAGGTCGCACGGCTTCTTGCAAAACGATCGGAAGTCGCGCAAGCCCAATTCAGCCAGCGGCTGGCCGATGCGGCGGGGCGGCTCGGCGATGGCGCTCAACCCGCAGCCGATCTTCCCGCATTGGCTGCTGCGCTGGACCCGTGGGCCGGCTACCGCTACGCCGTGGACGTGGTCGAGCGTTCGGTGCTCTTCTGGGACACCTTGCGTCAGCGCGGCAATGCTTTCGTCGATCAGACGAGCCGTGGCCTTCAACCGGTCCTTCATTTTGATCACGAACTCGTGGTCGACGGCCGCAAGCTGCCGCGCCCGGTCAACTACGCGCTGATCCGGCTGCTGCCGCCGGACGGTGTGGTGGTCGACGTTAGCAAGCGTCCTTATGTGATCATCGACCCGCGTGCGGGTCACGGTCCCGGCATCGGCGGATTCAAGGACGACTCGCAGGCCGGTGTTGCGCTCAAGGCCGGCCACCCCGTGTATTTCGTCATTTTCTTCCGCGACCCGGAGCCCGGCCAGACGCTGCTCGATGTCTGCGAGGCCGAGCAGCAATTCATCAGAAAGGTCGGCGAGCTGCATCCAGACAGCGCGAAGCCGGCGATCGTCGGCAACTGCCAGGGCGGCTGGGCCGCCATGATGCTGGCGAGCTCCGACCCGGACCACACCGGCCCGCTCGTCATCAACGGCGCGCCGATGTCTTACTGGAGCGGCGCGTGGAGCGAAGGCGAGGGCGACAATCCGATGCGCTACTCGGGCGGCATGCTGGGCGGCACATGGCTCGCGTCGCTCACCGCGGATCTGGGTAACGGCAAGTTCGACGGCGCCCATCTCGTGCAGAACTTCGAAAACCTCAATCCCGCCAACAGCCTGTGGGACAAGTACTATCACCTGTTCGACAACATCGATACCGAGCCGCCGCGCTTCCTCGATTTCGAGCGCTGGTGGGGCGGTTACTACCTGATGAACCGCGAGGAGATCGAGTGGATCACGAGCAACCTGTTCGTCGGCAACAAACTCTGGTCGGGCGAGGTGCGGGGGCTCGGCGGGAAGGCCTTCGACCTGCGGGAAATCAAGTCGCCGATCATCCTGTTCGCCTCGCTCGGCGATAACATCACGCCGCCCCAGCAAGCCTTCAACTGGGTCGCCGACATTTACGCCAGCACGGAGGAGATCAAGGCGCGCGGTCAGGTGATCGTCGGGCTCGTGCATCAGTCCATCGGCCATCTCGGCATCTTCGTGTCGGGCAAGGTGGCGAGGAAGGAACACCAGCAGATCGCTTCCGTGCTCGAAGCGATTGAAGCCTTTGCGCCCGGCCTCTACGGCATGGAGATTGCCGAGCAGCGTGGCGCGGACGGCCACGCGGAATACGACGTGTCGTTCAGGGAGTATCGGCTCGAAGACGTGGTGGCGCGCCTGAACCGCTTCGAGCGCGCCGACGAACAGCCGTTCGAGGCCGTCAAGCGCGTATCGGAACTGAATCAGCGCGCGTACGAGCTCTTCTGGCAACCGTGGGTACAGGCGCTGTCGAACGAAACGACTGCGAACCTGCAGCGCCAGCTTCATCCACTACGCGCGCAACGCTGGGCAATTTCGGACCTGAATCCTTGGCTCGCATGGCTTGGGCCGGCCGCCGAGGCGGTCAAGGCGAAACGGCAGGCCGGGGCTCATGAGGAAACCCGCTTGAAGGCGGCCGAGCACTATGGCTCGGAAATGATCAGTGCGTCGCTCGAACTCTATCGCGCGATGCGCGACGCCATGACGGAGAGCGCGTTCTTTTCGTTCTACGGAAACCTGTTCTCAGCCGGGCAAGACGAGCAGGCGCAAACCAAACCGGCCGAGGCAGCGGGGGACCCGCGCGATCTGCCCTTCGTGAAGAATGCGCTGGCATCGATGAGTGAGGGTGGCTATACGGAAGCGCTGGCGCGCATCGCTTGCCTGCTTGCGCGCCATGGCGAACCGCTGCCGCTGGCGCGGTTGACGCTGCGGCACGAGCTCGCGAAGGACTATGCCGCGTATCTGCCCGCGCTTCCCGACGATCAGTGGCGGCGCGTGCGCGGCGAGCAGGAAATCATCGTGCGCTACGCGCCGGATCAGGCATTCGCCACGTTGCCGGGCCTGCTGGAAGACCGCAAAGACCGGCAGAAACTTCTCGATCTGGCGGAAATGCTGCTGGCCGACCGGCGCGTTCAGGAAGCGGAGCCCAGCGCCGCGCAGATCGAAATGCTGGAGAAGATTCGTTCGGCTCTGCCGATGGCGCGCCGGCTCGCACCACGGTCGGCTCCGGGGCTCAAGGGCGCTTCGTGACTCGCGCCATTGATTCGTGCCATTGATTCGTGCGGGTGGCGCGGCTCGCCGCGCCACTAAGGTGCGCCGCGCTTAGCGCCGGAAGCCGCCGTGAAAGCCGCCGCCACGTCCGGCGGGATTGTAGCAGTCGGTAAGTGCCTTGAAAGGTATCCGGGCGCTTAGAAGCGGTGGCGGATTCCTGTGCTTACCACGACCTGGCTGCGGCTCGTGGAGGGCGCGCCAGTCCCGTTGATTTGGGCGTGGGCACTGCCGGCTGCCGCGGCAACGGTAGCTGCAAAAATATAGGTCTTTTTCATGGATCGCTCGTATCTGAATTACGACTGCCGAATGAGAAATGAACACATAGAGCATCTATGCGGGAACGGGCTATGCATAGCCGTTGAAATGGCAGCTACAGATCGTCGATCAATTTCGCCTTGCACCCATTTAAAGCGATGAATACAGGTGATAGGTGCACCGGGTGAGGCTATTGGGGGTGCGTGTAACTCTTTAATTTTTAACGGTAAATTTTTATGATGCGCGTGTCGATCAAGAGCGGATTCCCAAGTGCTTTATTGGAATATAGAGAATTGCGCCATCGATATTTTGATCCAAATCACTGCGCGTAATGTATTTTAATGGATTTGATTCGTCACGCCATAAAAACTCAAACCGAATCGAGCCATAAAATATGAATTCTTGTCAAAGATTGCCGGGAATATTTATACATCCAGCAACAACCAGCCGCCCGGTTGATGGGCGTTGAAGCCCACTGCCAGAGCGGCCGGGATGTCTGCGCCTGACTTTCACAAGCGCTGCACAGGTTCATTGCTCCAGTACGGCTTGAGGCGTGCTGCGGAAGCTGATCGCCATGCGGTTGTAGGTGTTCATCAGGCCGATGGCGATCGTGAGGTCCACAAGCTCGCGCTCGTCGAACACAGCGTGAACTTCGTCGTACGCCGCATCGGGAACGCCGGTCTGAGCGACCAGCGTGACCGACTCGGCCCACGCCAGCGCCGCACGCTCGCGCGGATCGAACAGATGTCCGGCCTCCCTCCATGCTTGCACCAGCGCCAGCTTTTCCACTTTCACGCCTTTTTTCAGCAGGTCGCGTGTGTGCATGTCGAGGCAATAGGCGCAGTTGTTGATCTGCGAGACGCGCAGGTACACCAGATCGACGAGCACGGGCGAAAGCCCGCTTTGCATGATGTAGCCATAGACGCCGCCAAGCGCCTTGGCGCCCGCGGGCGCGATCTGGTTGTAGTCGAGACGTTTGCTCATGAGTATTCTCCTGATTTCCTAATTCCCTTGACGGGCTTGCTTGACCGGCGTGGTCAGAACCTTGTCTCCGGTATCGACGACGAACACCGCAAGCAGCTTCGCCGGCTCGGTCGTGCTCGCATTGCGGCTGACGCGGTGAATCGCGCCCGGCGCTTCGAAGAAGCTTTCGCCAGCGTGATAGATGCGCTTGGGGCCGTCGTCCACTTGCGACTCGATCGCGCCCGAAACGACATAAGCATATATAAATGCAGACTTGGCATGTTCGTGCGGTGGCGAGGCGCCGCCAGGGGCATAGTCGACCACCACGGCCGTCAACGACTTGCCGGGCAGGTTGGGAAGGGCGTGCTCGAAATTGGGCGCGACGGTTGCACCGTCGTTATGCGCGATGGCTGGCGCAGCGACGCTGAGGGCAAGCGCCGCGCAGGCCGTGCCGAGTGCGATTCGAATCTTCATGACAGGTTCTCTCCTTGTGACCAGCGCTATTGTGGCGGGGCACTGGGCCATAAGAAAGCACCAGAAATGAACATTCTTTATGTACCATGAGCGGATGTCCCAGCCGCTCAAAATCGAACTCGACCGGTCCGCGAAAACGCCTTTGGCTGAGCAGATCCGCGCGGCAATCAGTGCCGCCATCGAGGGCGGAGTGCTCGCGCCCGGCGCCCGTCTGCCCTCGTGGCTCGATCTTGCCGCGCAACTGGGCGTGGCGCGGGGCACGGTGCGCCTTGCCTACGAGCGGCTCTCCGACGCTCAATTGATCGTCGCTTCCCGGGCGGCCGGCACGCGCGTGGCCGACCGGCCGCCCGCCGCGCCAGCGAAAGAGGAGCACAGCGATCCGGGCTCGTTCATGGAGATGTATCGGGAACTCACGTCCGGCCCGGCCATCTTCCAGATGGGCGTGCCCGCCCAGGCGACGCTTCCCGCGCGGCTCTTCACCAAGGTGCGTTCGTTCGCGCTGCGCGCGGAATCGAGCGCCTCGGTCGGCTATCCCGATCCACGCGGCGAGCCGGAATTGCGGCGGGAAATCGCCGCGTATCTGGCCATTGCGCGCGGCATGACCTGTTCGCCCGCGCAGATCATCGTCACGAGCGGGTTCAGCGGCGGTCTCGGGTTGGCGCTGCGCGTGCTCGGCCTCGATGGCCGCAAGGCCTGGTTCGAAGATCCTGGTTTTCCGTTCACGCGGCACGGCCTGGAACTCGCGGGCCTCGAACTTGTGCCGGTACCGGTGGACATAGACGGTATCGACGTCGATTACGGCATGAGGCATGCATCCGACGCGGCGCTCGCCGTCGTGACACCAGGGCAGCAGGCGCCACTCGGACCGACGCTATCTCTGGCAAGACGGCTGCAACTGCTCGATTGGGCGGCGAAGCAGGGCACCTGGATCATTGAGGATGACTACCTAAGTGAGTTGCAACTGAACGCGCGCGCGGCCCCCGCGCTGGCCTCGCTCGATCGCGGCCAGCGCGTCATTCATATCGGCTCTTTCAGCAAGACGCTCAGCCCCGCCTTGCGGCTGGGATTCGTCGTCGCGCCCCTGCCGCTCGCGGCGCGGTTCGCGGAGGTGGCGGCCTGCCTCGCGCCCGCGCCGTGGCCTTCGGTGCAGCTCGCGACGGCGCAGTACATGCGCGAGGGCCACTACCTGCGCCATCTGCGCCGGCTGAAGCGGCTTTATTGCGCGCAGCGCGACAGCTTGCTCGCATGCCTCGACGAGTGCGGCTTCGAGACCCGGGTCGCCGGCCTGGCGGTGCTCGTGCGCCTGGCCGACGGCGCGCCGGACGTCTCCATCTTCAGAGAGTCGCTGGCGTTCGGATTAGGTCCCGCGCCGTTGTCGCCCTGGTATATGTCGCCGGCGGGCGCGCGATCGGGACTGCTGCTGGGCATTGCGACGTCGCCGGAGCGCAATCTCGCCCGAAACTGCGATCGGCTGCGGGACGTGATACGACGGCACGCGTGAGCGGCACGCATAGACGACGTTGACCGGTGTGCCGTGCTACCCTGCGCGCATATTTTTGTAAGCTGGCCGCAGGGCGATACATTTTTTTTGCAAGGAATTCATGAAGTCCACGTTGATGAAGCCCTTCGAGTCGATCGATGGGACCCGACCGCGAATGCAACGAGGCGCACGGCAGGCAAGGGGCATGGCAGGTCCCGTTGCGTCGATAGCGCTCGCGCTCGCCTGGCTGGCCCTGCCAACCCAATCGCAGGCGCAGGAATTCTCGCTGTTTGGCGGCGGTTCGCGTGCCAGCGACATCAACACCTATACGTGGGCTTTCAATTATCAGGAAGGTCTCGGCAAGTACCTCGCGGCGAGCTTCACATGGCTCAACGAAGGGCACATTCCGAATCATCACCGCGATGGCCAACTCGTCCAGCTCTGGGCGCGGATGCCGGTGGGCAGCCCGCAGTTCGTGGTGCAGGCGGGTATTGGCCCGTATCGCTACTTCGATACGACCACCGCCGACCAGGGCGGCAGCTATTCGGACGTGCACGGCTGGGGCGTGGTGTACAGCCTGCGCGGGTCTTGGTACGCATCCAACCGTTGGGTCACGCAATTTCAGTTGAACCGCGTGCACGTGCAGCGCGGCCCGGATTCCACCGGCGTGATGCTCGGTGTCGGTTACCAGCTCGACGCGCCCGATACGCCGGGACCGCGAGACTGGGCGGCTGGCTCGGCGAAGAAAACGACCCATAACGAAGTCGCCGTGTACCTCGGCAAAACCATCGTCAACTCGACCAGCTCTCCAGGCGCATTTGGCGGCGCCATCGAATATCGGCGTGGCCTCGCGAAATATGTGGACTGGACGGTCGGCTACATCCACGAAGGCAGCAGCGCGGTCGCCCGTCGCGATGGCATTGCCAGCCAGCTTTGGCTCACGCGAGCGTTCCTCAACGACGCCGTGACGCTGGGCGTGGGCGTCGGCGCGTACTACGCGATCAATGAAAACGAAAACAGCCCTTCGCCGGGGCCGGGCGCAGGCACATTCTCGGGGATCGTCACGATTGCCGGTTCGTATCGCTTCAACCCGCACTGGGATGCGCGGCTGGAATGGAATCGCGTGGTGACGAGCTATAACCGCGACACCGACATCATCCTGGGCGGTATCGGTTATCGGTGGTAACCCTGCGGGCTGCAAGCGGCTAGCTGGTCTGTTGCGGCCCGAATTACGGGGCCGATGATGAGCCTAAAAGCAATTTCATCGTTTATACAACATGTTCGTTAGTGCACTCACTGCTTTCATTCGACTCTGTTAGCCTTTTCTGCAGTATCACCTCGGGCTGATCCGCGCCGCTACATGTGCGATTGTCGAATCGAAGACAGGAGGGCTTATCCATGTTGCACTGGCTTTCAAACTTGATTGCCCATCATGCCGCAACGCCGGAGAAGCAGGCCGAACGCGCGCTGGGAGAATTGCGCATGGCGCTGTTTCAGGCCGAGCAGAGAGTTCTGGATGCGCAATTGCAGGCCGAATATTATCGTTTGCGCATCTCGTTCTGCGAAGAGGTCTTGAAGACGGGGATCGAACAGGTGTCGGATCACCGCAAGGGACAGCATGAGTCCGTCACGCATGAATTACGGCCGAATTTGAAGCTGACGACCTCCCAGCAGGCGTAAACGAACGGCTGTTCCATATATGCTTCTCCGGCTTTTCCTGCCTACCGGGGCGACGCCACTATGAAAAAAATCATTCTTGCGCTGGCTGCCTCGGTGGCCGCTTGCGCCATCTGGTCTGCCACCGCCCACGCAGAAGACCGCGAACTGGTTGTGGCGTCGAGCGCTACCTATACTCCGTTCGCTTTTGAAAACAAGGACAAGCAGATTGTTGGCTTCGACATCGACATTATCGATGCGATCGCCAAGCAGCAGCATTTGAAACTGCGTATTGTGAATACGCCGTTCACCAGCATCTTCGCGTCGCTCAACAATGGCGACGTGGACCTGGTCATTTCCGGCGTCACGATCAACGATAAGCGCAAACAGAGTTTTGATTTCTCGGCGCCGTATTTTGATGCGCGCCAGCTGATTGCCGTTCCCAAGAATAGTCCCGTGAAGTCGCTGAAGGATCTGGACAACAAGAAAGTTTCCGTGGTGAGCGGTTCCACCGCCGACGATGTCATGAGCCGCGAAGTGGGCAAGACCAACCCGAATATCCGCCGCTTCGAGAGCACGCCGCTCATTATTTCGGAGCTGGCCTCGGGTGGCGTGGACGCGGCGATTGGCGACAACGGTGTCATTGCCTACCGGGTTTCGCAGAACCCTGGCCTCAAGACAGTGGAAGACCAGAATTTCCCCAAGGAATACTACGGAATTGTGGTGCGCAAGGGCGACAAGGCCTTGCTGGACAAGATCAACGCGGGTTTGGCTGCAATCCGCGCAAACGGCAGCTACAACGCAATCTACAAGAAATGGTTCAGCCAGGATTACAAGCCGCAGTGATGGTGTGATGCACGCGCTCGCGTTGCGGACGCGCAATAGTGCCTGGCCGCGTTCCGGCCTTCCGTATTATTAAAAAAACGAACATGGACGACAGCAATCCGGTCATGTGGTTCGGGTGGTTCCGCCCGGACATTCTGGTGGAGTACAGGCAACTCTTCTGGGAAGGCGCGCTAGTTACGGTGGGCACGACCGTGGCCTGTGTGGTAATGGGTTGCGCGCTGGGTCTGCTGTTGGCGCTGGCGCGGCTGGCCGGCGCGAGACATCAGCCCTGGAAAGCGGTGTGCAAGTATCTGCTGCGCTGGCCTTCAACAGCCTATGTGAGCTTTTTCCGCGGTACGCCGTTGTTTGTGCAAATCTTGCTGATGCATTTCGCGGTAATGCCGGTGTTCATCCATCCTGTGCACGGGCTTTTAATCAGCGGCGATCTGGCTCGCACCCTGAAGCAGAACCACGGGGCGCTGATCTCGGGCGTGGCCGCGCTCACTCTGAACTCCGGCGCCTATATTTCGGAAGTGTTTCGCGCAGGCATCCAGTCGATTTCAATCGGCCAGAGGCAGGCCGCCCAGTCGCTTGGCATGACCCATGGGCAGATGATGCGTTACGTCGTGATCCCCCAGGCGTTCCGGCGCATGCTGCCGCCGCTGGGCAACAACGTGATTTCGTTGCTCAAGGATACGTCGTTGATCTCGGCGATCGGTCTGGGTGAGATGGCCTATGCTGCGCGCACCGTGGCCGGCGCCTACGGCCGTTATTGGGAACCCTACCTGACGATCGCCGCAGCATATTGGCTGATGACATTGGTGCTCACCATGGGCCTGCGCAAGCTCGAAGATCACCTGGCGCGAACCGATCACGTCGCACGCTGAAGCACACTTGACCATCTTTGACCCTCTTCCTGAACCGTCCTTGATACGATCTCGAATTGACAAGACTCGTGGGCCACGAGTTCGATTCGAAGAGGATGGAACGATGAAGCGGTTCGCGATGACAATCCTGCTGACCATTGCGGTCATACTGCTTGTGACGCTCATGGTCGTGCTCAAGACCGCGCATCCCCATGACATTCCGGTCGTTGGCAGCACGTCGGCGCCAAGTGATTTGGTATGCTAATCATTTGTTCCGCTCAATTGAGCTGATACGAGAACGTAGCATTCACCCGTGGGCTGCGCGACGGGCTTTCAACAGGCGCATCGGCCAGCGCCTTCGCCACTGAGAGATCCAGGCTGTAGTGCTTGCCATCCGTGATCCGGAACCCCACCGAAGCCGATGAAAGCCGCGAAGGCGAGGGCGTGCCCGCATGCAGATACACGCGCGCCATGTCGAACGAAACGTACGGCGTGATCGACTGCAGCCACACCTTGCCCAGCCTGAACGGATGATTGAGCTCGAGCGCGAAAGCCCAGCCCGAATCGCCCGAGGCTTCGCCGGGCTGATAGCCCGCCGCGAAGCGCTGCGCACCGAACGAGATCTGCTCCGAAGTCGGCAGCGTGTTCGGGCTGTATTGCCCCGTTGTTGCGATGGACGTGCCGAAGCCCATCGGCCAGTCGTTGCTCTGCGAATACGAGGCATTAGTGCGCACGAAATTCAGCGATACTGGGTTTTGCAGCGCGAGACCGGGGATATTCGTTTGCGCCGACTTCGACGCGCCGAGAATGTCGAAGGCCTTCGCCACCGCAATGCTCGCCTTGCGCACCTGGCCCGGCTTTACGTCGGTGTAATCGGCTTGCAGTTGCAGCACGCGTACCTGCGAACTCAGGCCGTATTGCAGCCCGTTGATGGTGTTGTGGTAGCGGTCCTCGTCGTGTGCCGCGTAGGCGCTCGCGGTGCCGATGAGGCTGCGCGTATTGCTCAGCAGCAGCGGGTACGAGAGCGAGCCCGTGAGCTTGTCGCTGATGACCGTGCGCTCCACGTAATTCGGCAGCGCCGGGTTGTCGACCGGGTTGCCGCGATAGTGCGAGGCGTCGAGCTTCGCCGTGAGGCCATCGCTCGCGATCGGCACGGCCGCATGCGCGGCGAGATACGTGACGTTGTCGCGTCCTTTGGGTAACAGTGCGGAGAAACTCAGCTGCTCGCCAAACGGCGTGAGGCCGTTCTCGGTGAGCGTGATGAGACCCTGCACGCCGGGGTGATTGAAGTCGATGCCGGTGCTCACGTCCCATGGCTTGTGCGTGGCGTCGAGTTCGAGCGTGGTGGCGCCGTCGGTGGTCGTGGGCGGCGGCACGTTCGCTTTCACCTTGAGGCCCGGCAGCATGCCGAGCACGTTGATGTAGCGCTGGAATGTGGCGGTGTGCAGCGGCCGGTCCGCGGTGATGTGCGCCGCGATTGCGCGCATCTTGCCTTCGAGCGCGCTGGGCTTGCCCGTGATCTTCACGTCTTTCACGTAGCCTTCCACGACCGTGATGCGCACCACGCCGCCCGCGAAGTCCTGTGCGGGCACGAATGCGAACGAGAGCGCATAGCCCCGGTCCTGGTAGAGCTTCGTTACGCCATTGGCCGTTTCGATGAGCTGGCCGATCGTGATGTCGTGATTCGCGAGCGGCGCGAAATGGCTGGCGACCTCGTCGAACGGAATCGATTTCACGCCCTCGACTTTGAAGGTGGTTGGCGTGATGTGCGTAGCGAGCAATTGCTCCAGCGCGGGCGTCTGCTGCTGTACCTGCACGGTCACGCTGGGCGCCTTCTTTGGCGCGTTGATTTGCGGTAGGGCATCAAGCGGATTGCCGCCCTGCAAACTCCCCGCCGATACCGGACGATTCTGCTGCGCGAACGCACCCCCCGTAAAGCCTGCGCTCGCGATTATCCCTGCCGTGGCGAGCACGGCCCATTGCGCGCATTTCATTGAACCACCCCTCGACTTGTCGGGCGGCGCACGCCGGTTGCCTCGGTACTCCGGCGTGCGTCGTCTCTTTGTGCCGCCTTGATGGCGGTCTTTATGCGGCTCCCTGATTGCCTGTACTGTTGTTACGGCATGCAAACGATATGAAGCAGGCGAGGATGATTATTTTTTCGTGCCGAGCAGGCTGCCAGTCAGTGCCGAGAGGCTATTGAGTGGGCCGGCCGAGTTGCTGCCGGAGCTGTCACCCGTCAGCGCAGTGAGTGAGACGCCTGGCGTTGCGCCACCTGTGTTCGAGGTGCCGGATGTGCTCGCGGCCTTAACGCCGGCGCCGACACCAACGCCTGCTCCAACGCCGACGGCCGCGCCGCCGCCAGTGGTTCCGCCGGTTCCGCCGGTCGCGCCGCTCAAGATGCCCGTGACCGGTGCGAGCGGTGAACCTGCGCCGTTCGTGCTGCTGCTGGTCAGCAGGTTCCCCGTGCTGGCGACGGTCTTGCCCGTGTCGCCAACGAGGTTGCCTGTGCTCGCCGTAACCGGATTCGCGCCGCCGGTTTGTGCGACCAGTGCGCCGCTTTTCTGGAGTCCGCCGCCGAGTGTTTGCAGCAGGCCCGCAGCCGGTGCGCCAACGCCTGTCGTATTCCCCACGGTCTGCGTGGTGGCAGCAAGTGTCGAAGTAATAGGCGTGATGGTCGAACTCAGTTGTGCAGTGGATTGCTGTACCGGACCCTGCGTGAGTGCGCTGGTAAGCGAGTTGCCCGCGCCGGTGACGGTGGTGCCAACCGTACTGACCGTGCCGCCCACGGGTGTGGTAACGGCGGCGAGGGGAGTGAGGGGAGCAAGCGGGCCGCCGCCGAGGCTCGTGACAAGCTGGCCTGTGCTGGTTACGGCCTTGCCTGTGTCGCTCACGACACCACCGGTGCTCGCGAGCGTGGTGCCCACCGGGTTGCTGCTCGCGCCGATCTGGCCAAGCCCCTGAGATACGCCGTTGCCGAGTGTGGAGACCGCGCCGCCCACGTTCTGAACGACACCGCCTGCGGCCTGGGTGGTTTGCGGGTTCGCGCCGGGCAGCGTTTGCGCAGCGATGGTGCTGCCGACGCCCGAAACAGTCGCGCCGGCGTCGCCGACGACATTGCCGGCCGGCTGCACGACCTGGCCCACGGCATTGGCCGCGACGGCTTCGCCGCCGCCGTTGCCACTGTTGTTTCCACCATTGTTGCTGGCGCTATTGCCATTGCTACCGTTGTCGCCAGTGGTCGTACCGCCGCTGCCCGACGAGGTGCCCGCAGAAGTTCCGGCTGTGCCGCCCGACCCGCTGCCGTTGGCGCCTCCGCTCGAGCCGCCGTCGCTGCCCGATCCGCCCGTTGTCTGCAAGGCGCCGCCGCTGCCGGTTCCGCTGCTGAGCGAGCCCGAACCGCCGCATGCGGTTAGCGAAAGCAGTGTGGCGGCGGTTGCGGCAATGGCCGTCAAGCGAACGGTTTGCGCAATGCGCTGCTGGTCCATGGTGTGTCCTCCTCTCCGATAGGTATTGCCCCGATCTGTGCGCTATTGTTTAGCGCGGCATGCATGCAATTGCCGCGATTCGATTAACGTATTTTTATCGAGCGCTCATGTTGCATTTTTATAGTGCACCGGAGAGTAACTCTCAATAAATAATCGTCGATTTGACAATATTTAAAGTTGTTGAGCGGAATATCTGAATTGCATATTTTCGATAAATTTACCGGGGAGGATAGCGGCGCATGGATGATGACGTTGCGTACGGCAGCCCCAAAAGAGCAATATGTTTGCTCGATATCGGGCGCTGGATGAGAAAGGATTTGGTAAGAATTCCCGGTCTTTTAAAAAGACCGGGGAATTTATTGGGCGATATTTGACAGCCGTTCCAATAATGCGCGGAATCGCATTTCTGAATTAAGCGGCCTTTTACGACTGCACGGCCGAAAACTCAAAGCGCCGGCTATTGCGCCGTTCTCACTTCTTGTCGTTCCCGTTCCAGTTCATGCGGTGTCGATCCACCGTCTCGCGATGGCGCTCATCGTCTTCGGCATGCAGATAAAGGCTGGTGGTGTTGAGCGACACATGACCGAGATTGTCGCGAATCGTGCGAAGGTCCACGCCGCCGTCCGCCTGGTGCGAACCGGCGGTGTGCCTCAGCCAGTGCGCCGATGCGCGATCGAGTTCGTCGGCGCGATCGGCGAATTCCGGACCCTTGTCGCGCAGCCACACGGCAGCGCCTCCGAAAATGCCCTTGATGGCGTCGTGAACGGCGGATCGCGACAGGCAGCGTGCCGTGCCCTTGAACGGGAGGATGAGTGGCAGTTCCTCGGCGCGCGTGGGCAGGGCGGGCAGTCCGTTCGCGATTCGGTACCGGCGCAGCTCGGCAATCAATTCGGGTGAAGCAGGGACGATGCGCGCCTTGTCGCCTTTACCCACGGTTTCCAGCCACCACTGGTCCTGGCCGTCGGCGCCGAGACGCCGGAAGAAGTCGCCCATCCGGCCGCCCGCGACCTCCGAAATGCGCATGCCCTGGAGATAGAACAGCGTAGTGAGCCAGCGGCAACGTGCGTGATATTTGCGTTCGGCTTCGGACTCCAGCGGCAATTGCTCGACCCAGACCTTGACCTCGTCCCACAGCGAGGTGGACAGATAGCGCGTCACGCGCGGCGCCGAGCGCTTCGCGCGCTGCCGCAAGAGCGCCATGGGATTGCCACGCAAGTAGCCGGCGTTCACCAGCCACGTGAACATCGCGTTGAGGATGATGAGCGCCTGGCGCTGGCTGGCTGGCGAAAGCGGGCCGTTGAACGGGCGCCAGCGTTCGTCGCTGCGCGCATATTTGCCGCCACTCGCTGAAACCCAGCGGCTGGCCGGCTGCGGGTCGGTGAGGAATGTCTTGTACAGCAGCAAATCCTCGTGCGTGAGCGACGAAAACGGTTTGCCCAGCTGCACGACGGCCCAGAGCAGCAGGCGCTCGGCTTCCTTGCGGTAGTTGTCGAACGTGGTCTTGGTGTCCGCGTAGTTCGAGAGCCACGCGCGCAAGGCGTCCAGGTCATTGTCCGCCGCAAGCTGGCTGTTTTCGGCAACGCCACGGTTGCTGCCGTCGCGGCCATCGAGCGAGGACGGCACGACGAGCGATTCGACAGGCTGAATGGTGGCGAGAACGGTGTTTTTCACGGCTGGAAGGCTCCGGCTGGGTGCACGCAGGCTGCAATTTCGATGGCAATACAATACACGACATTATAGCACTAATGTCGTGTATGAAGCGAAATAAGTATAAATTTAACGTATTACGTTGGATTATTAACTGAAATGCGCTTTCTCCTGATCTACACTTCACGCTCCTCCGCCGCGCAACGAATACGCGAGCGCCGCGAAACCGATGATCGCTCCCTGCAGCATCTAGACCTGGCAAAGCTCATCCTCGTCCGATTTCGGGCTGCGATCGGCCCTGCGAAGGCGGAAATCAGTGCCCACCTTGATCCGCTTCCATGCTGGGCCAGTGAGAGATAAAGCTTTTGTGCGCGAGTCCGGCTCAATCTTTTCAGCCAGCTTGGATCTTCCGCTGAGCGTCCTATACTTGATATGAGCCGCGCGGAAGCCGGCCCTGAAGCAGTAACTGACGGAAGACTCCGTTCAGTGGGGCGCGGTAGCGGGGCCACGGAAACGCCTGCGTGAACAACGTGGGCGTTTTCTTTGGTGGAATGCCAGTCCGCTCAGCCCGAAGGCGAGCACGCGCGACAATTTTCATCGTGATGGGCCAGCGCGTTCTAACGCCGAAGACTGAAAAGTCGCAGCAGCTCGTCGCGCAGCTCCGAGATGTCGAGGACATGCTGCGCCCGGCTCACAGCCACGTAGAGGAGGCGGAGTTCATCGTCTTCCGGCATCGGGCTGCCGTCGGCACCGCGCAGGCGGAAATCGTTGGCCACCTTGACCCGCTTCCATTCGAGGCCCTTTGCTCGGTGGACGGTCGAGATCACATAGTCGGCGGCGCCTTCCGCCGCCGAGCGCTGCGCCAGTGCCCGCAGATAGCCGGTGCCCAGCTCGTCGACCATCCGCACAACCGGCAGCAGGTCCTGACCAAAAGGACTGCGCGCAAACGCCTGTGCGTCGCTCCATGTTTCAAACAGCGAAAACGCCGCCGGGCGAAACGCCCGCTGGCCGGCGAGCAGCCGGTCTGCGCCATCAGCATAGGCGAGAATCTCGGCCGGAGTCATCCGGATCGCAGGTCGATGTCCCGCCTCGAGTCCTGCAGCGAACCGCCAGATCGCTGTGACATTCTTCCGGCACAGGATCGCGTCGACCGGCGGTGCCAGCGCGGGATCTTCCACCATAATCGAGCCAATGGCTTCCTGTCCCCGGATGGGGGTGCGCTCGCCGAGCAGCGCGAGCAGGCGGCTCGCCAGCGCCGCAAACGTGGCGCCAAAACGGAACGACTCCGTGAGCGCACGTTCGGGCGCGTCGATCTGCGCCATCGCATTGACCGCGCCCCGCCACTCGTAAATCTGCTGGTAAGGATCGCCCACATAGATGATCTGCGCGTGGCGCTGCCGGCCAAGGACCGACAGCATGACGCCGTCGCTGTCCTGCGCCTCGTCGAAGAGGATGTAGTCGGCTTCGATGCGTGGCTCCGAGAGCGCCCAGAGTTTCAGGAGCACGTCAGGCGAAATGGGACTCCCCGCGTGCGCAGCCGCGCCCTCTTCCCACAGCCGCCCGACGTAAGGCAGCAGCCAGGTGCGCAGTTGCGCGGCCACCGCTGCGTCGATCTTGTCATCGACGACGATATGCTGTGCTGCCGGCTGGATATCCGCGGACCGGCAGAACCGGTCCAGCCCGTCGGCGATCATTTTCCCGATCTCGAACGGGGCGATCCCGGCGGACTTGCCAGTCACTGTCCGCACTTCCAGCGGGCCCAGCCCGAAGCGTGCGGACAGTTCGTGCGGTGGCTCGCCCTGTAGCTTCACCCGGTTTCGAAGCGATGGGCTGACGGAGGCCCACGCCAGCGAATGCATCGTCCGTGCGCCGACGTGAGGCGGAAAGCGCCGCGCCGCGCTCGACGCGATTTCGCGGTTGAACGCGAGATACGTGCCACGCCGTTGGCCGAAATGCTCGGCTACGAGCTGGAGTGTGGAGGTCTTGCCCGCGCCGGCGAATGCCTTGATTTTCAGATCCCCGGAGCGACGTGCCGCCTCGATCACCGCATGCTGCTCTGCCGTTGGAATAAAGGTCCTCTTCACGCGATACCAGACCTCATGTGCGCTCGCTCCTTGCGATGTAGACTCGCTGATTTTCGCATGGCCAATACGGTCCACTGGTGCCACGCCGCGAGGTTTGTCCGGAGTTTCGCACGATGGCGCCGGGTCGTTACTCGATGGCGCCGCGCAGTTCCGTGCCTAGTCCAGCTGTCGAACCCGAGCTCGCATTATCCTGCGCAGATTCAGGCGCGTTGCAAAGCCGTTTTTGAGCGATAAGCGGCGTGGGTGTTGTTATGACTTGCCGAGAGAACGATAGCCCGGAGCCGCCTTGAAGTGAGGGCGCAGCAGCAGATAGAAGGCGGCTGCGTGCGTGATGGCGAGCACGGGCACGTAGATGACCGGAATTGCGTACATGGCACCGAGCTCGCCCGCATGCGCAGGAAGATCGGCTTGGACGGCATGGTAGTAGGCAAGCATGAGGTCTAGCGCACCCACGAGATTGAACGCTACGACGAATGACCAGAAGAGCGTGCGTATGCGCGCCGTGAGCAACGCCAGCATCGCCAGCAGGCCGGTTGTCAGATCGCCGTAGGCGGCGAACGTGGCGAACGCGGTGAAGCTGGCCGGAAGGTCAGGGCTGACGACGCCCGGCAGGATGAAGGCCAGCCCGAAGAAGCGGAAGCTGTGCAGCGTGGCGATCGCGCGTTGCGCGTCGAAGGGCTCCATCGACTTGAGTTTGGGCCAGACGTATGCGCCGAAGCAAAGCAGCCAGGCGACATAGCCCAGAATAAGGTGCATCTGGAAGAGTAGTTTCGGTGACATGTTAAGTCCTGCCAGGATTCATAAAGAGCGTTGAGAAGGTGGGCGGCGCTCAGCTGGGCCGCCGCCGGAGCAACTGGCGCAGCGACAGCGCATGCAGCAGGATCGAGCCTGGCACCACGAAAGCAGGAGTCAGCACATACGGATAAGCACCGGCGTTAATGCTTGCCATATGCGGCACGATCAACTGGAATCGGCCGGGCGCCGTGATCAGCCCCAGGCTTACCGCAACGGCGAAATCGGCGAGGCCGAAAATGTTCCAGGCGAGCGCGGTCCTCCAGCCTCGAGCCGTGCCGCTCGCCACGGCGACAGCGGCCAGCACGGCGAACAGGCCAGTGAGCACGTCACCGGTTCCCGCTGGCAACGCGAATACGGCGGGCAACTCGCCATGCAGCCATGCAGCCAGCGCCCAACTGCCGAATACCCGGTAAAACTGGATCGCAATGAGCCAGGCCGCGGGCATTGCGTCGAGCACTTGACCAACCCGCTTCGACAGCAGCAATAGCGGCGCGCCGATGATCACCGGAAGGAAGATCGCCAGCGGCAGCAAGGGCACCGGCGGCGGTGTGGCGCTCAAACGAAAGGCGCCATGCGTCGCCGCGCTCCAGGCGAGCGCGAACCACAGCGTGTACGGGATCGTGACCGCAAGCCAGGTCGCGCGGCGTTGGCCCGGCGTCAGGTCCGCGCGTTCGAGTCCACGCCACAAGCCAAGTGCGATCAGCGCATGAGCCGTCAACTGGTGAGCCGTGGTTTGAAAACCGCTGTTCGGGATGATCGGCAGCCAGTAGATCAGCGCGATCCACAGGAGCGTCAGCGGGAAGAGCCATAGCGGGCTGCGCCAGGCGGGGGACGGTGGGACGATGCCCGCGGAAACGGCGGGGGTGGTCATCAGCGGTTCTCCAGATGAATGCGGGGCTTCGCGGTCGGTCGCGCCGTGGGGTTCGCGTGCGCCGGCAAGTGCGTCAGACAGCGCCTGGTTGCCCACGCCTGACACGCACGTTAGGTGTACCATCGTTGCGCGCGAGCGACTATTCATCACAATGTTGACAGGCTATGAAGCAGAACTTCACAGTCAGGCAAGGTGCACTCGATGGCGTGGAGGTGTTCCTGAGCGTTGCCCAGCACCGCAGTTTTCGCCGGGCAGCAGCGGACCTCGGGGTAACGCCGTCGGCCATCAGCCAGGCAGTGCGCTTGCTCGAAGCGCGCATAGGCGCTGCGCTGTTCGTGCGCACCACGCGTAGCGTCGGCCTGACCGAAGCCGGCGAGCGATTCCTGTCGCGTGCGAAGCCTGCGTTCGAGGAACTCGTCGCCGCCAGTGAGGTGGCGCGCGGACTCGGCGAGCGGCCCGCCGGATTGTTGCGTCTCTCGGTGCCGCGTGCAGTCGTGCCGCTCCTGCTGGAGCCGCTGATCGCATCGTTCTGCAAGGCGTGGCCCGAGGTCGAAGTGGAGATCTCCACGAGCAAGGAGATCGTCGATCTTGCCGCCGAGGGGTTTGACGCCGGCATTCGGCTGGGCCAGCTTGTTGCAGCCGACATGGTCGCGGTGCCGATGACGCCGCCGTTCCGTCTCGTCGTCGTCGGTAGTCCTGCCTATCTGGCGTTGCATGGCCAGCCCATGAGTACCGACGAGCTGCGCCAGCACGCCTGCCTGCGCTGGCGCAAATCCAGCGGCGCGCTCGCGCCTTGGTCATTCAATGACGACGGCCACGCGATCGAAATCGCCGTGGCCGGCCCCTTCATCGCCAGCGATTTTCCGACCATGCTAGGCGCGGCGATAGAAGGCATCGGCCTCGCACAGCTACCCGAGCCGATGGCCGCAGAAGGGTTGAGAGCGGGAAAACTGCTACAGGTGCTGGACCCGTACGCGCCGATGCTACCGGGGGTGTTTCTCTGCTACCCCAGTCGCCGGCAGATCTTGCCGAAGTTGCGCGCGTTTATCGACCATGTGAAGAGCCACCAGACGGACGGCGGCAAGGTCCGGGCGCGAGGCGATGTGGCGCGCGCCGGCTCGCGCAAGAAAAGTTGATATGACGTCCGCATGATAGGTCATCGTGCGCGGCGCCGACCGCGCACGATGAGCGCGCCGGACTCTGGGCACGAGCACCTGACGTCCCACCACCCTGCCCTGCACGAGCGCTTCGAACGCTTCGTTGGTTTCCGTAACTGAGTCCTTCGCGCCTGGGCAGCAATTGTCAGAATGTGCTTTTAAAAGGAAGGGCGTGGCTATTCACCCGTGGGCCTCCCCCTACGAAACAGAACGCCAACCTGACAACGCCCTCCCGAAGCACGACTGGTCTGGCAGGCACCGTCCGACGACCACACTACCCCATCTGGGTTCCGATTTCTGGCACTGTCTACTCGCGCTTTGCAAGTCGCATCATCACGGTGTAGATCGATGCACCCGCGACCGCACCGATGACCCAGCCAAAGTTATTCGCAGGCAATATTTTCAGGAGTTGCGTGCTGATCTCCCAGCCAACCGAGATGAGACCAGACACCAGCAACGCGGTCAGGCCAACCCTGTTCCAGCCACCATCGTAGTAGAAGCGCCCCTCGGGGGACATCGTGTAAAGCTCGGCGGTCCTCAGCGCTTGCTTCTTGATCAGGTAATAGTCGGCCATCATCACGCCATACATCGGTGCCAGAACTGCGCCGAAGACGCTTACGAAGATGGTGATCGCTTTCGGGCTGTCGACAAAGATCCAGGGGCACACCAGCACGGCGAGAACAGAGGCGATGAGGCCACCCTTCTTGAAGTCAACGTGTTTCGGGAACAGGTTCGCAATGTCGTAGGCGGGCGACACGAAGTTGGCGACGATGTTGATCCCCATGGTCGCAATGATGAACGTGATGCTGCCGATAGCCACGGCGAACTTGTTCTGGATTCGGGAGACGATCTCGACCGGGTCCATGATCATTGTGCCGAAGACCTTCGCGCTGCCCGAAGTCACGATCACGGTGATGATCGCGAACACGATGAAGTTGACCGGCAGGCCGAGGAAGTTGCCGACCTTCATCTGGTGCTCATTCTTCCCGAAGCGGGCGAAATCGCCAAAGTTGAGCAGCAGCGCTGCGAAGTAGGCCACCACCAGCAGCGTTGCGTTAGCCATCGAGAGGAGCTGCTGGCCACCGGACAGGACGTTACCGCCCAATGTGAGATTGAGGCTACCAAGACCGGCTTGGGACAATATCCAACCCATCAGGACGAACATCACCACGTAGACCGCCGGTCCACAGAAGTCGATGAATTTGCGGATCGTTTCCATGCCGCGCTGGAAGATGATCAGTTGGAAGGACCACATAAACAGGAAGCTGACCCAGCCCAGCCCGTCAAGACGAATGAAACTTACGCCGCGCAACGCGACGGCCGACGGCACAAATAGCAGCAACAAAGTGGCGACTGCTTTTGAGGCGAAATAGGTTTGCACACCGTACCAGACAATACCGACCACGCCGCGGATCAAGGCCGCGAGATTCGCGCCCATCACGCCCATGCTGACCCGGGCCATGACCGGAAACGGAATGCCATGCACCAGGCTCGGTTTGCCGACCCAGTTCATCAGGACGTAGACGATCAGGATGCCAAGTGTAAGAGCCATCAGCACCTGCCAACCGGAGATGCCGAGTAAAAATAAACTCGCCGCGAAGGTGTAGCCGCCCACGCTGTGCACGTCCGACATCCACATCGCGAAGATGCTGTATCCGGTCCAGGTGCGCTTCGCGAGCGGAACGGGTGCCAGGTCATGGTTATACAGGCGTTCGTGGGCACCGGCCATATTCTCGTCGGAACCGGGGGCGGGCCCTTCACCGCCGATACTGGGCGCAGTAGACATAGGTTCCTCTCTTCAGATTAATGGCCGCGACCGCCGGCAGATTCAACCGGTCGATGCAACGGCTTGATGGAATCGTTCAGCCGGTGTATCGAAGTTTAGTGTCTTGCGTGGACGATCTTGGTCGTCTCACCACTTGGCAGGTAGTCGTTCGGCTCGAACCCTGCCTCGACGGCAGCGCCGAGGCTCCCAGCGCCGCGTTCTGGTTGCCCCCGTCGTGCAGTTCTCGCTATACGAGCAATCACTTCAATCCAATCAAAGTTGATTGCCGTTTTGGCTGGTCTGACCAGTGATCTGAAGATGAATATTAGAAGTCGCCTATATCCCGTCAAGGACGACGACGTAACGACTTACCCGTAGTCTGCGACGATGAACTGTGCGCGCCAAAAGGCGAATTCCGGACTCCAGGGACGGCCTATGATGGCGGCAGACCAGTCACTTCGCGACGTGTCGTGAGCAATGTGCACCATACTGTGACCGGTACCACTATTGCGAACATTCGTCAGCGCATGGAAGCCATGCGAGTATCCGATGGGATGTTTGCTACCGGCGCAGCTGCAACTTTCCGAGGAACTGGGCTGTGGCTGAATCTTCTGGTTACGAATTTTGATTAGGATTCCAATTCGACGTCTGCTTTTGTCCATCAGCTAATCGCTTTGGCTCACCCACGACCGTATGTTGCATGGTGGCCTCCCGTAGTCGCCTGAGAAGATCCGTATGGTCTTCCAGTTTTCAAATTGCGATGCTGTCGGATTGCAAGAGCTCTACCCGCTGTTTGCCATACCGATGGGCGGGGGCCGTTCATTTCATTCGCTGCTCCCGTTTTCTGGATTGCCGCCCTCTCAAGTACCCCTTTGAGGGCGAATGCGACCGAACGATGCGTGCGGGGTGCGTCCCTGAAATTCGCTGCGCGCTTCACAAGCTAGTCGCCGCCGATACCTCATTCAGCATTCATTTTTTTAATAGCATCCAGTCCAATATTTAATTTCCTATTGCCAGGCGACTCCTCCATACTCGCGAACAAATTCTGGACATAACGTCAACGGCATATGGATCAGAGCTGCATGCATGCGGCCGGTCCGTGCCCCCTGCACATGGAAGGAGACACCGGCGTGCAACTGGAATCCATTTACGGCCCGGGCATCGCGCTCGGCGCAGACGACGCGTTACATCGAACCGATACGCTCACGCGCGATCCCGCCCTCAGCCCGCGGCTGCACAACCCCGATCTCGCGCCCACCAAGGCTGAGGGCCGGACATGGGGCCGCTACAGCATTTTTGCGTTATGGACCAACGACGTGCATAACATCGCGAACTACTCGTTCGCGATCGGGCTATTCGCGCTTGGCCTGTCGGGCTGGCAGATGCTCGCGTCGCTCGCGATCGGCGCGGCGCTCGTGTACGCCTTCATGAACCTCACGGGCTATATGGGCCAGAAGACCGGGGTGCCGTTCCCGGTAATCAGCCGGATGAGTTTCGGCATCTATGGCGCGCTGTTGCCCGCGATGATCCGCGCGGTGATCGCCATCGCCTGGTTCGGCATCCAGACCTATCTTGCGTCAATCGTGCTACGCGTGCTGCTCACGGCGATCTGGCCGGGCCTCGCCGCGTTCGACCAGAACGCGATCCTTGGCCTGTCGTCGCTCGGCTGGATCAGCTTCGCCGCGATCTGGTTCGTGCAGATCGGCATCCTGGCGTACGGGATGGAGATGGTCCGCAAGTACGAGGCGCTGGCCGGCCCGATGATTCTCGTCACGACGCTCTCGCTTGCCGCCTGGATGTACAGCCGCACGGGCGGCCATCTCGCGATGTCGATCGGCACGCCGCTGACCGGCGTGAAGATGTGGACGCGGATCTTCGCGGGCGGCGCGCTGTGGCTCGCGATCTACGGCACGCTGGTGCTCAACTTCTGCGATTTCGCGCGCTCGTCGCCGAGTGCGAAGACGGTGCGCGTCGGCAACTTCTGGGGCCTGCCTGTGAACATCCTCGTGTTCGCGACCATCAGCTTCGTGCTCGCGGGCGCGCAATTCAAGCTGAACGGCCACATCATCCACAGCCCGACGGAAATTATCGCGACAGTGCCGAACAAGCTGTTCCTCGTGCTCGGCTGCCTGGCATTCCTGATCGTGACCGTCGCCGTGAACATCATGGCAAACTTCGTCGCGCCGGCGTTCGTGCTGACGAGTCTCGCGCCCCAGCGCCTGACGTTCCGCCGCGCGGGCCTGATCAGCGCCGCGGTCGCGGTACTGATCCTGCCGTGGAACCTCTACAACAGCCCCATCGTGATCGTCTACTTCCTGTCCGGTCTCGGCGCGCTGCTCGGCCCGCTCTACGGGATCATCACGGTGGACTACTGGCTCGTGCGCAAGACCCGCGTGAACGTGCCCGATCTCTATACCGAAGCAACGGGCGGCACATACTTCTACACGCGCGGGGTGAACCGCAAGGCGCTCGCAGCGCTCGTGCCGTCCGCGCTGATCTCGATCACGCTCGCCGTCGTGCCTGCCTTCAGCGCGATGACGCCATTCTCGTGGCTGCTCGGCGCGGGCATCGCGGGCGGCGTCTACTGGCTGTTGGCCGATCGCAAACGGCAATACGAGGAGCGCTCGGGCGAACACATCGCGGTCGCCTGCGCCGAACATTGAACGATGTCCATGGAGTCACCGATGAGGATACTGGTAGTCAACGTCAACACGACCGAGTCGATCACTGAGGCGATCGCCGCGCAGGCGCAGGCAGCGGCGTCTCCCGGCACGGAGATCGTCGGCCTCACGCCACACTTTGGCGCCGAGTCGATTGAAGGCAACTTCGAGAGCTACCTCGCGGCGCTCGCCGTGATGGATCGCGTGTTGAGCTACGACCAACCGTATGACGCGGTGATCCAGGCCGGCTACGGCGAACACGGCCGCGAGGGCCTGCAGGAACTGCTAACGGTGCCGGTCGTCGACATCACCGAAGCGGCCGCGAGCGTAGCAATGCTGCTCGGGCATCGCTACTCGGTCGTCACGACGCTTGATCGCACGGTGCCGCTGATCGAGGATCGTTTGAAGCTCGCGGGACTCGACACGCGCTGCGCCTCGGTGCGCGCGAGCGGCCTTGCGGTACTCGAACTCGAAGAGAACCCGGCTCGCGCGATCGAGTCGATCGTCGGCCAGGCACAGCGCGCGGTGAAGGACGATCACGCTGAAGTGATCTGCCTTGGCTGCGGCGGGATGGCCGGCCTCGACCGGCAGATCGAGGAATCCACGGGGGTGCCTGTCGTCGATGGTGTCTCGGCCGCGGTCACGCTTGCCGAAGCGCTCGTGCGCATGAAGCTGAAGACGTCCAAGGTCCGCACGTACGCACCGCCGCGCGCCAAGCGCATCGTCGGCTGGCCCGTAGCGTTCGCGAAATGACGTGCCACCAGGCGGCAGCCGCGTCGCACTCGGCTACCGTGTCACCGCGAGGCGCGTCGACGCGCGGTACGCATTGAACCGGCGCCCTTCCCTCCTGGGCGCATCCGCTGCGCTCGACGCGAAGGCCGCGCTCGACGTGTTCGACGTGCTCGACGCGCGGCTGATGCGCATACTCCTCGTACTACTAACCGAGCGAACCGTATCGCGCGCGGCCATGCGCGTGAACATGTCTCAACCGGCGACGAGCACCGCGCTCAAGCGCCTGCGCACGCTGCTCGGCGATCCGCTGCTCGTGCGCTGCCGGAACGGCATGGTGCCGACAGAATCCGGCGCGCGGCTCATCGAGCCACTGCGCAACGCGCTGCGCGTGATCGACTTCATTCGCATCCAGCAACCGACGTTCGACGCGCGCACCTCAGTGCGCATCTACCGGATCGGCTGCCCCGACTATCTGAACGTGCTGTTCGTGCCGAAGCTCGTCGCACTGTTCCGCGAACGCGCGCCGAACGCGCAACTCGTGTTTCATCCCCTCGGCGACGGCTTCGACGACGAGCGCGCGCTCGCCGACGGTGATCTCGACATCGTGATCGACAATCGCACCACTCGCCGCTCGCGCTTTCGCCAGGACAATTTGTTCGACGACCGCGTCGTGTGCCTGATGCGCGCGAGGCATCCCATCGCCCGGCGCGGCTCGATCGCAACCGCCGATTTCGGGCAGGTGCCGCAGCTCTGCCCCACGCCGTCGTGGCTCGAAGCGTCCGGCGCGATCGACCAGCAGCTCGAACACGTCGGCCTTCGACGAAATATCGTGGTCACGCTGCCGCACTTCGAGCTCGCCGCGCATACGCTCGTGCGCTCCGACCTGATCCTCACCACCACCTACCGGCTCGCGCAGCACTATGCGAAACTGTTGCCGCTCGCCATGGTGACGCTGCCCACCGAGCCACCCGACATCGTGTACCGGATGACTTGGAACGAATCGGGCGCGTGTATCGATGGCGTGCGCTGGCTACGCGGATTAATCGCCGAAGCGACGCAGTGCTGGCTCGATGGCGAGGCTTCATAACCGGCGGTGATGGCCATGGCCACACCGGGGTTTTGTCGCGATAAGGAAGTCGGTGAGAGCGGATTTGATATGAAGAGGACTACTTCCATGAGCAGCTTTTCGAAAGAGGGGCGTTCACATGGCTGATGGTCCGCCCCCCAACACGGTCAGGCTCGCACCTCGATCCGGTTGACCACACCAGAAATGGTGTCCAGGCACCACGCATCCATCTCTGCCTGCCGCCTCTCAGCTTCAGTTGCCACGCATCCCGCGAGCGTAATCCGCTTGTCCTCCACATTGATGGTGATTTGCCCAGCGTGCACGCGCGGATCGGTTTCGAGCACGAGAGTGAGTGCCTCGCAGATCTCTTCGTCGCCATCCGCTTCAGCGGGCACCAACTCCAGCAGATTCACCACGTCCTGGCACCCGCCGACCCACCACGCGATCGCACTCGCGAGTCGTCGATGTGACAGGCTGATCACCTGGCCCGTCAAGGTCACGACGCCATCTTCAACCGTCACCTCCACAACGCCGCTGCCCTCCTCGCCGGCCTGGTCCATGGTGCCACGCAGCATTTCGAGCTGGCCTTTCACGCGCATACAGATCACGCAGTTGCGGTATTCGATGGTCTGCAAAATGCGCTCGCAGATCCGCGTGCGCAACTCGCCGTCCCCGATCGGCGGCTCAGCGCTAACGCGCAACTGGTCGATGAGCGGTTCGCCGGCGCTGTAAGCCCGGGTCAACTGAATCAGCCGTTTCTTCGACGCAACGTCCGGCACCTTGCCGGCAACAGTCAAGGCGCCGCTCTCGAGGCGGATATGAATGGGGGAATTGTGGAGCTTCAGGTGCGATTCGCGCTCGAACGCTGCCATCACCTGCCTGAGGATCGCTTCGGTGTGTTGCATGATCTGCCTCGCGCAAAGGGGGACGAAGCAGCACCCTACCGCGCCGCAGCCCAAAACTAGTCGGGCGAGGTGGGCGCTGCCCAGTTCATTAAAGATATTGCGTCCGTCCAATCATTGATGCTGCTTTGCGGCATCTGGCCGGTCGCGCACGATTGTGACTGAGCACGGCGCGTAGGCGATCACTTGCCTCGCGATGGAACCCAGCAGCCAACGATCAAAGGGCGTATGTCCTCGATGTCCTACTACTACGTGGTCGATATTATGTCGCTCGGCATACAGCACCAGCTCCTTCGCCGGATGCCCGACAATCACCTCATATTGGACAGTGCCTCCGGATGGCCCGAACTCTTCTTTGAGCCCGGTGATGAGGTCCTGACAGTGGCGTTTCTCAGTCTCAAGCAACTCAGGCCGCTCATAGGCCAGCTTACCCCAGTCGGGCAGCCGAGCAACCGTCAGAATGTGCAGCCGCGCCCCTTCCTTTTCAGCGAGATTTTTTGCGAAGCGGATTGCTGCCTGTGCGGAAACTGAGCCATCGTAACCCGCGAGAATGTCATGCATGATTGCCTCCAAATGCGCATCCGGATCTCTTGCAACCATTCCGGAGTACAAATAAACGCCGAAGTCACGGCTTTCGCGTTTCTCGCCTTACCCGCTCCACGTATTTTCCTGACGCGACCTCGATTCGCACCGTATCCCCTTCCTTGATGAACTGGGGAACGAGAACTTCCATGCCGTTCTCGAGCGTGGCCGTCTTGAAAGTGGAGGTTGCATGCTCGTGCACGCCCGGCGGCGCGGACACCACGCTTAACTCAACCGCATGCGGAAACGCGATGGTAACCGGCTCGCCTTCATAAAGCGCGACCGGGATTCGCATGTTGGACCGAAGGAACTTTTCGTATGCGCCAATGGTTGCCGAAGGCAAACTGATCTGCTCGAAGGTGTCGGGATCCATGAAGTAGAAGGCAACACCATCCGCATACAGATATTCCATCTCCTTGTGATCGAGCGCGACCTCTTCGAGCCTGTCGCCCGGGTGTAGCCGCAACTCCCTGATATGCCCGGTCTTCAGGTTCTTGACCCTGGCAAACACCGCGCTACCCTGCTGCCCACCGCCGGCATGGTACCCGGCGCTGGCGACACTATGAAGTTCGCCTTCAAGCACGAAGACCATGCCCGGCTTCAATCCGGATGCTTCTACCATTTGCCTGTCTCCGCCTTGCCAGCAAGGTGACGACATCTTCAGCCTGGCACTGCAGTCACACGGAAGCAGGCGGCCGCGCGTCAAGCAGAAGCGTTGCGGTGCGCCTTGACGCGCCGAAGTGCAATTAGCCCCGGCGGGTTGGACCGAGGCGCTCAGCCAGATCAGTGCAGTTGCCGCTTCAGGTTGGAGAGTTCGGTATGCATCGAACTCACGCTATCCATGATTCCGGCGGCGAGGCCGCTCTGCTGTTGGCAAGCGCGCTCCGCCCGATCACCGATCCGTTTGAGATCATCGACGCACTCCCGGATGCGATCCTCGTCCCTGGACGACAAGATCTTCTTTGCCGATTTGCATTCCCGTTCTAGCTCATCTATCCATTTCATCAAATGCTGTGGAATTGTCGCGTCGGCATGCATGGTCCGTGAAGCCTCGCTGACGGTTTGCTGAAGATGAGTAAAGCGCTTTTGGATTTCACTGGCTTGCAACATGATGCCCCCTTCTTGAACTTCAGTTCCAGATGAATTCAGGCAGCAGATGCCGGTGTGTTGGCCGTGCCATCGCCATTCGCCTGCTCCAGTTGGCGGCCGGCGACGTTGCACCGCGTCAAGGCAACACCCGGGCACGCGAAAGACGCCTCTCCAGTCTAGGTCACAATCGGTCGCCCGCACCGGTCCTTACGGCGCCCGACGAAATCAGCGTCGCAGCCGACGAGCAGCGCGGTTTCGCTACGCCGAAGGTTTGTAACCAGCCTGCTCCAGTTGGGCCAGTCCGTCCGGCAACGACTAGAATTCAAAGATGGTCGCATTCCAGAAGGAGGCTGCCATGACTCAGTCAATGATCAGCTTTTGGGTTGGCCTTGTGGTGCTCGTTGTCGTTGCAGGAGCCTTGTCCCGTCGCTACAGGCAAGATCACCCGGGCGAGAGCCTGAACAAGTGGCTCGACACGCACCATATGGGCTGGATGCATCGCAAGCACTAGCCGACGGCGCGGAAAGACGCCGAGGAGTGCCCGATGGGCTTCACCCTCAGCTCGCAGGCTTTCCAGAAAGGGGGCGAGATTCCTGGTTCTGTCGCGGGAAGGAGCTCTGTTATGTTGGTCGAGTGAGAATTGACGATGCAAGCGATGAGTCCTGAACTGAATTCGACCTTCAAGCGAGCGTTCAAACGGCGGCATTACCCGATCGATGTGATTCTGCTTTGCGCGCGTTGGTATGTCGCCTACCTGGGCTTCAAGGATTTTCATTGCGCGCGCATCCTGCTCGGTGGCATTGAGATGATGCACATGATCGTCAAAGGGCAGATGAAAGGTAATCGATTGGACCAGACACCCGCCGAGCAGTTCTATTCATTGATTACATAAGGAATCCTGCACGTCTGCGTGCATCGGTCTTCGTCGACCCTTACTGCGACAGAACTGCGAGAACCGTTGACGACGTCGGAGGCAAACGTGGAAAATTCCCTCAGGCTCGAACTGTTTTGCCGGTTGTTTCTTGGTCTCTTTGTAGGCTTTTTTTGCGTGACGGCCGCCCTTTTTGTGCGGTACAAGTGGGCGAATCCGCTGCCGCAAGCGACCTTCGCGCACGTGAAAGGCGCGTCGGCGTCACGAACCTTCCCGGGAAGCGCCCCGGCAGCCCCACCCTATTCCGCTTCCCAATCCCAACCGGCAACGCCCTCGCAAGATGCCGGGGAAAAGACACTCCTCGCGTCGTCGGCCTCCACTGTCGTCACGTTCATTGCGGCTGCAGTGGCCAACTTCATGTGCTGGAAGACTAACGGGCGGGGGAGGCGTACAAAGAAAAGCCGAACGCCTCGTTCGAGTCGCTCGAATTAGTGTGGGGCGCTGGCGGAATTCGTGGCGTGGGCCGAAACGCCATTCCTCCATTCACGTAGCGCAATCGTCTACGACATCGGGCGCCGCGTAGTGCTGCTGGAAAAGAACGCCGCGTTACGGGAGATCGAAGTGCTGGCGATGCTCGCCGACGGACGCGGCAACGAGGAGATCGCGCAGCAACTCGACATCCCGGACAACATGGTGAAGTGCCCTTTTCCTCCATCTTCGGCAAACTCGGCGCGATCAATCGCATCGAAGCGGTGAGGCTCGGCATGCGGCACGGATTCATCATGGTGTAGACAGACACGACGCGCACGCCAGCTGCATCGGCATCGTCCACGGCTATCGCGACCTCGACCCTGAACCGCCCTTCAAGCGTGCATGAAATCAATGGCAGCTACGGTCGTTTATGAGCGGCCAATGTCAATGGCCACACTGAACTACAATCATTCAACGGGTCTGAACCCGCTCCACCCGAATTCGGGTCGCACAGGTCATGGGTGGCAATGCGCGGACTACCCGGACGGTGTGGACAGGCCGTTCAGCCGCGCTCCCGGCAGATTGGCAGTGTGCGATTGATCCGCTCGCAGCAGGGCGTGGGTGACGGCCAGCACAGGAGGGACTATGTGCTCGGGAGTGAAGTCCGGCGTGCGCCTGAGACGTTATGCAATCACGGCGATTTCCGTCATCGCCGGTTTGATTGTCGTCGGACGCATCACCGGTATCCTGGTCGACTGGTTGTGGTTCTCTTCCATCGGCTACGATGGCGTTTTCTGGACCATTCTTTGCGCGAGAGCGTTGCTGTTTGCCGCGGTGTTCGCAGTCTCGGCGTGCGCGATATGGCTGTCGGGGAGTTTGGCGCATCGTTACGCGAGGGGCGTCGATATCCTGCGAGCGGAAGCAGGCGATCCGTCGGGTGCGACGCCGGTCACCGGCGATCTGGCCGAACTGGTCGCGCCGTACGTTCCCTGGCGCTCCAGCATTGCCTGCGCAGCGATCATCCTGGGGCTGCTTATCGCCGCGAGCGAAATCCCGAGCTGGGACATCGCGCTTCGCTTCATTTATCAGGTGCCTGTTGGCGAGCGCGATCCGATCTTCGAGAGGGACATCGGCTTTTATCTCTTCTCGCTCCCCGCGTATGTCGCGCTCAAGAACTGGCTGCTGTGGCTAGTCTTCTGCAGCGCGATCGTGGCAGGTGTTGTCTACGGGTTGCGCGGTGACATCGCGCCGGAGCGGCCACCACGGACGCTCTCGGCCGCCGCCATCACTCATGGTTCGGCACTGCTCGGTTTGCTCTTCGCGCTGAAGGCCTGGTCGTGGTGGCTCGACCGCTTTCTGCTGCTCTATGGCGACAATGGCGTTGTGGTCGGCGCCAGCTATACCGATGTCCACGTCGAGTTGCCGGTCCTGTGGATGCTCGTCGGTCTTGCGGCGGCCTCATCCGTGGCCCTTTGGATCAACATGCGCCAACGTAGCTATCTGCTGCCTGCAGTTCTCGCGTTGCTCGTATTCGGCAGCTCGTTTGTGTTCGCTGTGATCTATCCGCTGCTGTTTCAGCGCTTCTATGTCAAACCGAGCGAGCTGGGACTGGAAACACCCTATATCGAGCACACCATCGCGCTAACGCGCGAGGCGTACGGCCTCGCAAAGATTGAGATTAAACCGTTCGAGGCCGGGCAGGGACTGACTCTCGACTCGCTGCAGGCCAATCGGGCGACCATCGACAACATCCGGCTATGGGATGTGCAACCGCTGATGGATAGCTACGCACAGTTGCAGGAGATCAGGACGTACTACAAATTTCTCTCGGTGGACATCGACCGCTATCAGCTTGACAACGGATACAGGCAGGTGATGCTGTCTGCGCGTGAACTGGAACCGGCGATGCTTGCGCCCAACGCCCAAACCTGGGTGAACCTGCACCTTATCTTTACTCACGGCATCGGTGTCGTGATGTCGCCAGTCACAGAGAAGTCCACCGAAGGCTTACCCCTGCTCTATCTGCGTGATATTCCACCCGTCTCCAACGGCGGCCCGGCCATTCGCGAACCACGCCTCTATTTCAGTGAAGGCCAGCAGGACTACGTCCTCGTGAACGGCAAGGTGGCTGAATTCGACTATCCCAAAGGGGCGGACAATGCGTACACGACGTATAGCGGCCGCGACGGCGTCACTATCGGCAGTGTGGCGCGACGCAGTCTCTTTGCCTGGCAATTCGACGATCCCAACATCCTGCTGAGCGGCTATATCACAGACCAGAGCCGGATCCTGCTTCACCGCAACATTCGGGACCGCGTGCGGACGATCGCGCCATTCCTGAGTCTCGACCATGACCCCTATGTCGTAGCGAGCAATGGACGCCTGTACTGGATACAGGACACCTACACGGTCAGCCAGTGGTTTCCTTATTCCCGGCCGGGTTTCGGCGAAGGCGCCAATTACATTCGAAACGCGGTCAAGGTCGTGGTCGACGCGTACAACGGCACGGTCGACTTCTACGTCAGCGATCCCGCCGATCCGCTACTGCGCACCTATGAGCGCGCCTTCCCGGGTTTGTTCAAGCCTTTGGACATGATGCCACCGGAGCTCCGGCGTCATATCCGCTACCCAGAAGATCTGTTCCTGATCCAGGCGCAGGTCTACCGCGCCTATCACATGGAGGCGCCGGAGGTCTTCTACAACCGCGAGGATCTGTGGCAGTTTCCCCGGGAGTTGGCCGGAATGGATGGCGGGAGCGCAGCCAGCACGATGCCGCCGTACTACACGATCATGCGACTTCCCGGCGAAGCCCGCGCCGAGTTCATTCTCATGTTGCCGATGGTGCCGAGCCAGCGGGAAAACATGATTGCCTGGCTGGTGGCGCGTTGCGATTCCGCAGGGTATGGCAAGCTCATCGTCTATACGTTCCCCAAGGACAGGCTGGTCTTTGGGCCGTTTCAGGTCGAAGCGCGTATTCAGCAGAATACGGAGATCTCGCAGCAGATCTCGCTATGGAACCAGATGGGCTCACGCGTCATTCGCGGTCATCTTGTGGTCGTGCCCATCGAGAACTCGATTCTCTACGTTTCTCCGCTTTATTTGCGCGCGGAGTCCGGTCAGTTGCCGGAGTTGAAGCGGGTGATTGCTGCCTATGGTGACCGTGTGGTGATGGAGGACAGCCTGGGTGAAGCCCTGGCGGCGCTTTTCAAGGAGACTGCGCAAGCAGCGCCGGCCCCGCGAGGCACAGTGGACGCGCGTGCACGCGAGGCACTTGCCCACTATGACCGGGCCATCGAGCGAATGAAGGCGGGAGACTGGAGCGGCTTCGGCGCGGAGCTGGATGCCCTTCGGCCGTTGCTCGAGGCACTCGGCGCCCACCGTTCCGATGATCAGAAGTGAAGAGGGGGAGATTTTAAGGGGCGTCTAAACGTAATGGCGAAAGCAGCAAGGCCTTCAAGCGGCGAATGGTTGTTCATCACGATGTCTGGACAATTCATGTCTCAAATCATAGAGATCCCTGCCGCGGATTCTCAATCTCAAGCAGCAACCAGACGCCGCTCGAGCACCTCCTCGGCCCTCCTGGAAGTCACCACTTCCACATGCATTCTCGCTCGCGTCAAACCGACAAACAGCAAATTCGGCCACAAAGGATCCGCTTGATCGAAGTCCACCTCCGTGAGCACGATCGCGGGTGCCGATTGGCCCTTGAACCGGCGAACGGTCTCGATAGCCAATTCGCCTTCGGAACAAAGGGGTTCGCCCAGCGCGTCGTATTCGCCCGTGAACTTCTTGAGCGTCCATTGAGCCAGCATGTCCTGTGCGAGCAGTTCCGAATGCGCTCGCCCACGCCAGCAGAGTACGACGATATCCTGGAGCGAGTAGCCCAGATCGATGCACCGGCAAATGGCCCGCGCGGTCGCATTCGCGACGGTCTGATCTGCGGTGCCGCCATACACCGAAAACTGCGGCGGTTCGCCGGCAAGCGGCGCGCACGGCTCGACTGGCTCGTCGGTCAGCCGCAGCAGGTTGATCGTCTCGACGATCTTGCGCGGGCTCCGGTAGTTTTCCCGGGCGCTCACCACCACGGCGTCGCTCACTTCGATCTGCGTGCGATCCGGGTAGACGCATTGCTCGGGATCTTCCAGCAGGTAGATGCGCCCGTTCTCGCGCACGCGGGCAATCAGCGCCTCCACCCACGCCGCCTGCATGTCCTGGAGTTCGTCGATCACCAGCACGTCGAGTTCTGGCGCCGTGCTTGCCTGCTCATCGAGGTAGCGATTCGCAAGGGCTTCGAAGTCGGGGTCGATGCGCGGACGGCTCGATCCCTCCCAGCACAGCTGATGGAAGCTGCTGACCTCGATACCTGCCGGCGCGAATGTGCGCATCTGATCAGCAAGTGGCCGGTTGAAGCAGACGTAGGAGGCCTTCTGGTTCGCGACACACGCCTGGCGCAGCAGCGCGAGCGCCAACTGGGTCTTGCCCGATCCCGCGGTCGCCCGCACGTGGATGACCCCGCTTGCGACGGCGATGCGCGGAACCCACCGCGCGAGGCCGCCCGAGATCGCGCTCACGCGTCGCTGGAGCGTGCCGGCCAGCGCGGAGACATCGGGTTGGACGCGTAGACGGTCGAGCAGAAACGAACGCACCCGCTCCCTCTCAGCATCGGGTCTGCCGGCGCCAAGGCGGCGCTGAACGAATCCCGCGAGGTCAAGGCATTCGTCCGCATCGGCAATACGCTCGCGTGGGTAGTCGATGGTCCCCTCGTCGCTGATTCGATAGTGCGGCAACACGAGGCAATGCAGCAGGCGCACGTCGAGTTTTTCCGACTTCAGCCGCTTCAGGATCGAACTGAACTGCCAACCGGTCTGCTGACCGATGTTCTTTCGCAGCAGACCGTATTGCTTGAACAAGCCATCGCGGGTGGCGTCGATCTCGCCCGCTTTCACCTCCAGCACCGCGACGTCTCCGGCGCTGTTGAGCACCACGATGTCGAGCTCGCCGTGGCTGTCCCGCTGCGGTTCTGAGTGTGTCCAGTTGACGCTGTGAAACAGCTCGTAGCTCTGCGCAAGGCGATCTGCGAGATGTCTGAGCAATTCGAGTTCGACATGCTCGCCTGCAGACATCGCCTGTATTGCTGCAATCGGAGGGTGGACTATGGCCATTGTTTTTCGATTCAAACTGCATGCATCGCCCGCATGCCGCGCCATGTTTTCTTTCAACTGGCACAGCGTCGGGAACACGTCGTTGCACTCATGCCAAAGATTCTATGCGTGTATATAACGGTATGCCTCGGAAAAGCTTGAGCGCTGTATGCGTATTTCCAATTCACCGCGTCAGCATTCGCCGTGCGAAGACTTGAACCAGGAATGGCTTCGCCTCGCATCCGGATGAATAACAAAACGTTGCACCATCAACTATCTGACGCTTCGCCGGTTTAACGTGGGCGCTATGCGCTCAGGCGTATCGAGGCCGCACTGTTCATGCCCGGATATCGAATCGACCCGGACAACTGCGGTACACCCTTTACCGCCACAGCGAAGGTTGCTTCCGACAAATCGTTAAAGATCGGCTTTACGCATAGCTACTCCGTGAGCTGCGAGTACTGGGGTGCAAAGCGGAACCATTGCGGTCAGCACATTGGTCAATACGTCCGACCGTTGGCCGCATGGGCCGTCACAAGAGCGGTATGAGCCATTTTCTTCGGTTGTAGCCTACGAGCTACAAAACATGCCAGTTCCCCACTTTTTGTAGCCCAACGGACACAATCCCGCCTTGCCGTCTTGTGGCCTCTGGGCTACAATTTTCTCGTTTTCAGCCAATAGTGATGCCCCAGGGCTACAAGTGACGAATCTGGCAGACGTTGGAGAGATGCTCAAGCAGGTGCGCAGCGACGCGGGCCTCTCGCAAAAAGACCTTGCTGAACGTGCAGGCGTCGCTCGCACCACGCTCGCGCGCATGGAGACGCTCGCGCGTGGCGACATGAGTGTGGCGGTGCTCGTCCGGCTCCTCGAAGCGGCCGGCTACGACCTGCGGGTCGTCAAGCGCGGTCATGCCCGCACGCTCGACGACGTGCTCACAGAGCAGAAACAGTCTGGAGCCTGAGCATGCGCCTTCACGTCTACGTCAAGGGCAAGCCTGTCGCGCGGTTGTACCGCCTTCAAGACAATTATGCGCTTCGCTACAGCACGGACGCGTCACCCGAGGACTTCGTCAGCCTGACCATGCCTGTTCGCGAAGAGCCGTGGGTGTGGCCCCGCGATTTGCACCCATTCTTTCGCCAGAACCTGCCCGAAGGATTCCTTCTTGAGGTCATTCGTGAGGAATTCGGCCCACTCCTCGACGGAACGGACCTGTCGCTGCTCGCCGTCATAGGCGGCGCCGGCATTGGCCGCGTGACAGTGGCGCCTGAGGGCGGCCAGCCCGGTGGTGAGCTCGACCCGCTTGACCTGAATACCCTGCTTCATCAGGATGTCTCGACCCAGCACTTCGCGGAGCTGGTGAGGTACTACGCGCGCGCCGCCATCTCGGGCGCGGTGCCGAAGTTCCTGGCGCCGGAGGTTTCCTCAGCGCAAACGCCAGTCGGCAAGCAGACGCTGCGCACCAGCCGGCACATCATCAAGGGTTCCGACGAGCAGACCCCCTACCTTGGGTTCAATGAGCATTACACAATGCGGGTGCTCGCAAGGCTCGACGTCGCTCGAGTGGCAAGAACAACCCTGTCTGACGACGGGCGTGTGCTGGTCGTCGACCGCTTCGATGTCGATGAAAATGGCATGCCTGCATACGGCGTCGAGGACGCATGCAGTCTCCTCGGTCTCCCTCCGCATGAGAAATATCGGCCCTCGACAGAGCAGGTGCTGAACGCAACAAAGCCCTACATCAGCAGCGCGAACTGGAGACAGCAGGCCGAACATCTTGGCTGGCTGATACTGACCAACTACGTTGTTCGCAACGCGGACTGCCACTCGAAAAACGTTGCTCTTCTTTACTCGAACATCGACGACGTCGTGTACACCCCCGTGTACGACATCGTGACCACCCAGGCTTACCCTCGCTTTGCCGGCAATCCACCCGGGCTTAGCGTCGACGGGCGCAAGACCTGGGCGCCGGGCAAAACGCTGGAGCGATTCTTCAACACGCGGCTGGGCATCCCGCCACGGCGCTATCGCGAGATGGTGGAGGCGCTCTGCGATTCGGCCGTGTCAACCGGGAAAGAGGTTGTCGAGGCCGCGAAGAACGAACCCCGATGGCACTGGATAGCGAAGCAGATGCTGCACGCGTGGAACGAGGGCATGGCGACAGTGCGAAGTGCCAAGCCACAAGCAGAGCTCAAGGGCCTCACACCCATTCTTGAGTCGGCCGGATTCTCGGATTCAGACAAGCCGGAGAGCACGAGAGACGTGATTGGACGTTCCGAGCTTCTCGCTCCTGCGAGAAAGAGCTGACCCCTGCAGGTCCGGGTTCTGCGCCGGGTAGCGCTTCGGTCCGCTGCACTCGGGAACCAGCGCAGGACGTTCCAGACCGAGCGGCAGCGCCTCGAAGCGGAACCGGCGCGCGTGGCCGGGCGGCTCGCCGTGCTCGAGGCGCTGCGTGAGCGCCTCCTCACCGGACTGACGGACTGACGGACGAACGCGACGCGCGGCAGCAGGCCGCCGCCGAGGCCGCGGCGCTCACCACCAGCGTGGTGCAGCAACGCCGCCCCCGGGAGCGCACCATGACTCAGGATTTCCCTGCCCACCCCCTGTGGGTAGTACCCGCCGGTTTTCCACCGCCGTACCGTGATCGCATCCGGCTGGTCGAGCGGCAATCCCGGCGCTTTTGCGCTATAACACTCGATGCCTCCGAGGCTCTCGATGACCATTCACACTCGCTACAATCCGAAGTCCGCATGGATCATGACCGCGCTGCTGACCGGCCTCGCCATGATCAACTTCCTCGACAAGATCGTGATCGGCATGGTCGCCGTGCCATTGACCGCCGAATTGCATTTGTCTCCGGCGGAATTCGGTTTTGTGGCCGGCAGTTTCTTCTGGTTGTTTTCCGTATCGACGATCGTGGTCGGCTTTCTCGCCAACCGCTTTCCCACGCGCTGGATTCTTCTCGCCATGGGCGTTAGCTGGGCCGTGCTGCAATTGCCCCAGGCATTCGCAGGCAGCGCCGTTGCGTTACTCGCTTGCCGCGTGGTGCTGGGCGCCGCCGAAGGACCGTCGTTTCCGACCTCGGTCCATGCGATCTTCAAGTGGTTTCCGGACCGCCACCGCAATGTGCCCGTGGCAATCATCAACCAGGGCGCGGCTATGGGCATGATCCTGGCCGGCCTGGCCATCCCGCTCATTACGAAACACTGGGGCTGGCGTACGAACTTCTTCTTGCTTGCCGCCATCGGCGTGGTCTGGTGTGTGCTGTGGCTCTGCTTCGGACGCGAAGGCACGCTCGACGGCGCGCCGCGCGCGGCAAGCGCCGTAGCCGCCTCCGAAGCCGAGGCGGTCGACGTGCCTGATGCACAACGACAGCCCTATTTCAGGCTGCTCACCGATCGTTCCATACTGTGTGTTTTTCTACTCTGCTTCGCCGCCTACTGGCTGCTGGGACAGACCATCACGTGGCTTCCCACGTGGTTCGAAAAAGGACTCGGCTACGGCGGCGTCGCCGCTGGCCGCTGCTTCGCACTGGTGATCCTTGCCATTTCCATCGGCAATATCGGCTTGAGCTGGCTTTCGCAACGCATGCTCAATGGCGGAGCGAGTTCACGTCAGGCGCGTGTTCAACTGATCTGTGTGGCGATGATTGCCGCCGCGCTGCTCCTGATCGCTCTCGCGATGGTCGATCTTTCCGCTGCGGCGAAGGTGGTGCTGTATGCCGTGGCCAGCGCTCTGCCCGCAGTCTGCCTGTCGGTTACGCCGGCTTTGCTCGCGGAAATGGTGCCCACGGCTCAACGGGCTTCGATGGTGGCGATCAACACCGCCGTTGCGAGCCTGGGTGCAGCCATCAGCCCCGCCGTCATGGGACGTATCGTGCAGGTGTATGGCAGCGGGACCAGCCACGCGTATGAGATTGGTTTCGCCGTGGGCGCGGCCTTGATGATCGGCGTTTCGCTCTGCGCGCTCAGGTGGCTCCACCCGGCGCGCGCGCAACACACATTGAAGGGCTCCGCAGCGGCTGTTACGGCTTGAATCAGATCGCGGGCGCCCACCGCGCGGCGAGAAAACGTCTCGTGAGCGCGGCGGCTTCGTCATTGGCTTCGTCGAGCACAAAATGACCGCCTTCGAGCAGATGAATCTCCGCGTCGGGTACGTCTTGCCCATATGCATGCGCGCCCTCCACTGCAAAAGAGGGATCATATTGCCCCCACAGCACGAGCGTCGGTGGCCGATGTTCGCGTAGAAAGCGCTGCCATTGGGGATAGCGCTCTACATTGGTTCGATAGTCGTAGAAGAGTTCAGTCTGGATGTCGATCTGACCGGGCCGGGTGAGAAACGAAAACTCGTCGGTCCAGCTGTCGGGGTCGTAGCGCTCCGGGTTCGGGCTATGGCCCACGTGACGCAGCCGCGTCGCTTCGAACGAAAGCAGGTTGGCCCGTAGCGCGGGTTCGTACGTTGCGCGATCCCGCCAGAATGCCTTGCGCGTGTTCCAGAGCGGGCCCAGTCCTTCCTCGTGTGCGACCGCATTCTGCACGATCAATGCGCGCACGCGCTCAGGCCAGCGCTGCGCCAGCCGGAATCCCACCGGGCCGCCGTAGTCCTGCACAAAAAGCGCGTAGTCGCCAAGTTCAAGCGCTTCGACAAAGTGTGTCATCACGTCCGCGAGATGATCGAACGTATAGGCAAATTGGTCGGGGGGCGGCGCGCTGCTATGGCCGAAGCCCGGATAATCCGGCGCAATGAGGCGGTACGTGTCGGCGAGTCGCGGCATCAGGGTTGTGTACATGCGCGACGACGATGGGAAGCCGTGCAGCAGAAGAATGACTGGCGCGTCTTGTGGACCGGCCTCGCGATAGAAGATGTCGAGTCCGTCGACTACGACACTGCGGTGGCGCATTTCGGTATGTAAGGCGGACATGTTCGTTCTCCGTATTTTGTCGGGTGATCGATCAGGACCTGTGGCTGGTGTCGAAGAGATGGAGCACCGTGGCGGCCGCGAAGAAGGCGAACGTCGCCGCGCACACGCCTGGCCAGTCGAAACGGGCGAGCACGGGCCCGGCGAGTGTGGCGCCAACCGCACTGCCCACAAAAAAAAGACCGGTGTAAAGGCCGTTGACACGGCCTCGAGACTCCTGCGCGAGCAGGTTGATGGCGCGGCGGCCAATGCTCTGATCCCCTACCACGCCGCCGTCGATCAGCAGTGCAGCCACGGCCAGCATGCCGATTGTCACGACGTGCGGGATGCCCTGATGCATCCCGGCCGCGGCAATCGCTATGGCGGCGAGCGCGAGACCGTGGGCAACGAACGCTGCCGCCCTTGCCCGCCCGAGATCCGCGGCTCGTCCGGCGATGGGCGCGGCTATCACGCCTCCGCTGCCAGCCAGCGCAAAAGCCGCGACAGCGTTGCTGTCCAGGTGCAGTGGCGCGCGCGTCAGCACGATCGCGACGCTGCTCCAGAACAGATTGAAGCCCGCCATCAGGAGGCCCTGATAGAGCGCCCGGCGACGCAGCACAGGCTCGCGTGCGACGAGCTGCGCCATCGAAGCGAGCAAGGCCCGATACGACAGTGTGCCGGTGGGCCGCACGTCGGGCAGACGCCTCATAACGACCAGCGCAACCCCTGCAAGCACGACCGCATCTCCGGCGTAGAACGCACGCCAACCGAGCATGCCGCCCACGAATGCCGCAATCGGCCGTGACAGCATGATGCCGAGCATCAGGCCGCCCATGACGTTGCCGACCACTGCGCCTCGCGATGCCGCAGGTGCGAGCGAGGCCGCGGCGGGCACCAGCATCTGGACCACGCTCGCCGTAACGCCCAGTGCGAAAGCGGCCACGAGAAAGGTCGATGCAACCGGGGCAAGCGCTGCTGCGAGCAGACAGATGACCTGTGCCAGCAGCGTGGCGCCGATCAGCGGCCGGTTAGGCAAGCGGTCGGTCAACGGTACGAGGGTCACGAGACCCACTGCGTAGCCGAGCATCGTCAGGCCGGTGATGAGGGTTGCCAGCGAACCGAGATGCAACGACGCCTCTAGCGAAACAAGCAATGTTTGCGACGCATAGAGCGGCAATACGGCGACCGCGACCATGGCGGCAAACCATACGACCGGCACAGAGGACTGCGTGGCGGCAGGCAGACAGGAACATCGAATATCGGGCGATTGCATGGTGGTGTCCGGTTACGCCTCGAAGGGGGATGGCCCGATACTACCCTCACGAAATCAAACTACAATCCTCCAGAATCTGGATACATTCTCAATCATTCCGGGAGAATCCGCGTATGGATGCCTTACGTGAGCTCGAAGTCTTCGTAGCCGTTGTCGACGAAGGCAGCCTGACACGTGCCGCTCGCCGGCTCGGCCGCTCGTTGCAAGCGGTAAGCCGTTCGCTGCAACTGCTCGAGCAGACGCACGGCACGACGCTGATCGTGCGGACCACGCGCAGCTGTGTGCCGAGCGAGGCCGGCATGCGCTTCTACGAACGCGTCAAGGTGGCTTTGTCCGGGCTCGAACTTGCGCGTACGGAGTTGGCGGAAGAAGCGCATCGACTGACGGGCCGATTGCGGGTCCATACGTCGACCCTATTCGGCCCAAAATACATTGCACCGCTTGTTGCTGAATATCTGCAGCGCCATCCTTCGTTGGAGCTTTCGTTGGCGCTCTCCGAAGAGTTTGTCGATCCGGTCGAAAGTGGTGCGGACGTCATGATTCGCATTGGCGAAATACCGGATTCGGGTCTGGTCGCCCGCCGTATCGGCACGATCCGCCGCGTGGCGTTCGCGGCGCCGCGCTATCTTGCGGAACACGGACGCCCCGCTCACCCGGCCGATCTCGCGAGACACGAATGCGTGATCCGCAGCGGCAACGCGCACGCGGCGCGCTGGAGCTTTACCTCGCGTGACGGCAGAAAAATCGACGTCAACGTAAAGGGCCGCTTCGAAAGCGATCAGGTGTCCGGTGTGAATGCCGGCGTCGCGAACGGTCTGGGAATAGGTGTCGCTGCGTACTGGCAGATTCGGGACTGGCTGGATGCGGGGCTCGTGGAGCTATTGCTTACCGACTACGCCATCGAATCGATGCCATTGAACGCAATATGGGCGCGGACGAAAAAGATGCCGCAGCGAACGCGGCTGCTGATCGATTTCCTGGCAGCCGCGTTGAGCAACGAGAAGTTGTAGCGACCCGGGCGTAAAACGTGCAAAAGGTGTAAAAGGCGCCAACGCAGTCGAACGGTTTGCCCTTATATCGACGAGAGCGTCAGCGCATTCTTCACCTGCGTCACACCCTGCACGCCCTCTGCCACCCTGGTCGCCAGTTCGGCCTGCGATTGCTCGGGCACCTGGCCTTCAAGCGTCACGACGCCGTTGCGCGCGCGCACCGAAATCGTGGATACACGCAGGCCTTTGGTCTTGCTCAGCGCGCGCATTACGGCTTTTTGCAGCGCACGGTCAGCGGCCTTCGCGGCCTTGGCGTCGCTGACGGCCCCCGCGCCCGAAGCGGTGCCCGTCGTCGGGGGCGCGGAAGCGTCGCCTTGTGCGCTGGCGCCGACCGACGTCAGTGCGATCAAGAACCCTGCAACCAGATATTTCGCGTGATGTGTCTTCATTGTTGTCCTCTGTTGTCGTCGTGGTTCGGCAAATGCATCAGGGCACAAACAGCGCGCGGCACGGCATGAAGCCGTGCCGCGCGAGGTCGTCGCCGCATTAGAACCGGTGTGTCATGCCCATCACGGCCACCACCTGCTTCGAGCCGTCCGCAGCCGTCATGCCGGGCCAGCTCACGTTCGCGATGCCGTTGTTCTTCATGTACCCCGCGCGCAGATACAGGCTCGTGCGCTTGGACAGGTAGTGCTCCGCGCCGATCTCGAAGCCCGGCGTGTTGTCGTCCACGCCACGCACGTTGCGGTAGACACCGGCGAACTCGATCGTGTCGACCGGCGTGGCCTGAATGGTTGCGCCTGCCGAGAGGATGCTGTACGGGTGGACCAGCGCAGCGAGCGGCGCGATCGTGCCCACGCCCGGCGCGGTGACGCGCGAGCCGGCCGGCGGGTCGCTCGGGCTGTTATAGCTGTAGTTGAACTGCAGGTTCACGATGCCGATCCGGTATGCGAGGGCCGCTGTGTAATGCGCGGTCGAGACGAGGCTGAACGTGCTCGCGGGCAGCGGCTGGCCGGCCAGCGGCGTGCCGGCCGGATAGGCCCCAAGCGAGGCGGTTTCCTGGCCGCCGTGCTGGAACTGATAGGCGAGACCGACGAAGAGCCCGTACCCGGAATACGTCGCCGCCACGTCGAGCATGTTGCCCGAGGTCATCGGAATGGGTTGCGTCACCGTGGAGGCGAACGCGTACATGCCGTAGAAGCGCAAGCCGCGCCAATCGGGCGACTGGTAGACGATCGAGTTGCTGGTGCGCCCCGAAACATACTGCGTGGCGAGCGTCGCGCGGTCGCGCGCGCCCGCTAGGTCGAGCGCCGCGAGGGGCGACAGCACCTCGTTGCCGCGAAACGGATCGGTGGGATAGACCGCGATGAAGCTCGGCTGGTATTGCCGGCCGAACGTGAGCTGCCCCCACTCGTCGTGCTTCAGCCCTACCCACGACTGGCGATAGAACAACGTCGTCGAATCGGCGAAGAACGTGCCGTTGTTCACGTTGAAACCGTTCTCGACGTCGAAGATGGCTTTCAGGCCGTTGCCGAGATCCTCGGTGCCCTTGATCCCGAACATCGATCCTGTCTGGCCACCGCTTCGTTCTGCGAACGTATGACTGCCCGGCACATAGGCCGTGCCGGGGCCACCCTTGGTGCCGGGGCCGTTCATCGAGTACTGCACGAACGCATCGACGACGCCGTAAAGCGTCACGCTCGACTGTGCCGATGCGCTGCCCGCCGCCAATATCAGCACAGCGCCGTAAATGCTCTTAGTTACAAACCGCATGCATGTCTCCTTATTATGTTTGCCGCATCCGGTGGACGCGGAATGTCAACCCTGGCCAGTGCAGCCCCCTCCCCACGACGCGTCGGCCTTTCCGAATGGATTTGTCAGCGCCCTCATGGTGCCGGTGACAGGGGGGCGATACACCTCCCCTCCAGGAGTGGGAGGGGAATACCCCGATGAACGCGTGCAAAACGGCGTGCGTGCTTGATACGAATGGATGCGTGCAACTTCCGGGCACCCACTCCCCCCTTGCGTGGGTGGTGCCCGACCCGATTGCGAATCTCTATTCTTGGCTCACGGGGTTCGAGCCGGGCAGTCAAGCGGCTGCGGCCCCTCGCGAACGAACGCTGGCCCAATCTTCAGGACATCCGCAATGCACATTACCCGTACCGTTTTTCGTGACGATCATGAGATGCTGCGCACCTCCGCGCGCCGCTTTCTGGAAAAGGAGTGCCTGCCGAAACAGGCCGAATGGGACAAGGCCGGCAAGGTCGACCGCGAAACGTGGCTGAAGGCCGGCCGTGAGGGTCTGCTCTGCACGACGTTGCCGACCGAATATGGCGGCGGCGGAGGCGATTTCGGGCACGCCGCGGTCCTGAACGAAGAAGTCAGCAGACTGAACCTGAGTGGTCTCGGCTTTGGCGTGCACTCGGACATCATCGCCCCGTACATCGCGCGCATTGGCAATGAAGAGCAGAAGCAGAAGTGGCTGCCCAAGTGCTGCAGCGGCGAATATATTCTCGCGATCGGCATGACGGAGCCCGGCACCGGCAGCGACCTGAAGGCCGTGCGCACCACCGCGATCCGCGACGGCGACGAATACGTCATCAACGGCAGCAAGACCTTCATCAGCAACGGCCTGAGCGCCGACCTGATCATCGTGATCTGCAAGACCGATCCCACCGCCGGCGCGAAGGGCGTGAGCCTGATTGTCGTGGAAGCGGACCGCGCGGGCTTCCGGCGCGGCCGCAAGCTCGAGAAAGTGGGCATGCACGCGCAGGACACGGCCGAGCTTTTCTTCGACGACGTGCGCGTGCCGGTCTCGAACCGTCTCGGCGAAGAAGGCATGGGCTTCGCCTACCTGATGGGCGAGCTTCCGCAGGAGCGTTTGTCGATTGCGATCGGCGCGGCCGCACGGCTCGAAGCGAGCCTTGATCACACGATCAACTACGTGAAGGACCGCCGCGCGTTCAACCAGACCGTGTGGGACTTCCAGAACACCAAATTCAAGCTGGCCGACATCAAGGCCCAGGCCATCGCCGTGCGCCTCATGGTCGATCACTATCTGGCCGAGCACATGAGCCGTCGCCTCACGCTCGAAGAAGCGGCCGTGGCCAAGCTTTTCGCGACCGAATCGCTCGGCCGCGCGCTCGACGAGATGGTGCAGTTGCACGGCGGCTACGGCTACATGCTCGAATATCCCGTGGCCCGCGCGTTTGTCGACGCCCGCGTTACGCGCATCTATGGCGGCACGAGCGAAGTGATGCGCGACCTCATCTCGCGCAAGCTCTGATCCAAAATTCCAGTACCTCTAAACAAGGAGACAACACATGAGCCGTAATGTATTCGTTGCCGGTGTCGGCATGATTCCGTTCAAGAAGCCGGGCACCAGCGAAACCTATGACGCGATGGGCGCCACGGCAATTCGCCAGGCGTTGGCCGACGCTGGCCTGAACTACGACGACGTTCAGCAGGCCTACGCGGGCTACGTCTACGGCGATTCGACCAGCGGCCAGAAGGCGCTCTATCAAGTCGGCATGACCGGCATCCCTGTCATCAACGTGAACAACAACTGCGCGACCGGTTCGTCGGCGCTGTTTCTCGCACGCCAGGCCGTCGCGAGCGGCGCGGTGGAGTGCGCCCTCGCCGTGGGCTTCGAGTACATGGGGCCTGGCGCGCTGAAGTCGGTCTGGACCGACCGCGCCAGCGCGCTCGAACGGGCAAACGTCGTGGTCGACGAACTGGTCGGCAAGCAAGAGGGACTCAGCAACGCGATCCGCCAGTTCGCGGGAGCGGGTATGGCGCACATGAAGAAGTACGGCACCAAACTCGAAACCTTCGCTGCCATCCGCGCGAAAGCGAGCCGCCACGCGGCGCGCAATCCGCTCGCCGTGTTCCGCAATGTCGTCACGACCGAGGACGTGATGGCCGCGCCCATGCTCTGGGACGGCGTGCTCACGCGCCTGATGGCGTGCCCCCCGACCTGCGGCGGCGCCGCGGCCATCGTCGTGTCGGAGTCCTTCGCAAAGCGCAAAGGCCTGCGCACCGACGTTCTGATCGCCGGCCAGGCGCTCACCACGGACCAGCCGAGCACCTACGACGCGAAGGACATGATCCGCGTAGTGGGCTTCGACATGGCCCAGGCCGCCGCGAAGATCGCGTATGAACAAGCCGGCATCGGTCCAAAGGACATCGACGTCATCGAACTGCACGACTGTTTCGCGCAGAACGAACTGCTCACCTATGAAGCGCTTGGCCTGTGCCCCGAAGGCGAAGCCGAAAAGCTCGTCAACGACGGCGACAACACCTACGGCGGCGAATGGGTCGTGAACCCCTCGGGCGGTTTGCTTTCGAAGGGCCATCCGCTTGGCGCAACGGGCCTCGCACAGTGCTACGAGCTCACGCAGCAGTTGCGCGGCAATGCCGACGAGCGCCAGGTCGAAGGCGCCCGCGTCGCGCTCGCGCACAACGTGGGCCTTGGCGGCGCGTGCGTCGTGACGGTCTACAAGTCGGTTTGACGGCGTACCGCAGGGAGCCATCGACATGATCGACAAACAACATATCGGACGCAAACTGCCCGCGTTCCGCGCGGTGGCCGAGCCGGGCCGTCTGCGCTTCTTCGCGAAGGCCATCGGCGAGACGAACCCGGTTTACTTCGACGAATCCGCCGCGCGCGACGCCGGCCACCCCGGCCTGCCGCTGCCGCCCACGTTCCTGTTCTCGCTCGAATTCGAGCAGCCAGATTCGTCGTGGCGCGACGAGGTGGGCATCGACGTCTCGCGCATCCTGCACGGCGAGCAGTCGTTCACGTACCACCGGCTCGCGTACGCGGGCGAGGTGCTGCTGTTCGAGTCGCGCATCGCGGACATCTACGACAAGAAAGGCGGCGCGCTCGAGTTCGTGGTGCGCGAGACGCGCGTGACGAACGTGCGCGGCGAACACGTGGCGGATCTGCACAGCGTGATCGTGCAGCGTAACGGTTAAAGGAAGCAAACGCATGAGCAACCTCAACTACGACGCAATCCAGGTAGGCGATACGCTGCCGCCGCTCGAACTGCCGCCGGTCGACCGCAAGATGCTCGCACTCTTCGCGGGCGCTTCGGGCGACCACAACGCCGTCCACATCGACATCGACTACGCACGCAAGGCCCGCATGCCCGACGTGTTCGCGCACGGCATGCTCTCGATGGCCTGGCTCGGCCGCCTGCTCACGCAGTGGGTCGATCAGCGCCAGTTGCGCCAGTTCGGCGTGCGCTTTGTCGGCATCACGCATCTCGGCCACCAGATCACGTGCACCGGGCGCGTGGTCGAGAAGTTCGAAGCCGATGGCGAGAAACGCGTGCGCCTCGAAATCCAGACCGCTAACCAGTATGGCGAACCGCGCGTCGTTGGCGACGCGGTAGTCGCTCTCTGAACACCCCACATCGAACATCAGCAGGAGGCAGTGAAATGGGCAAACTCGACGGCAAGGTGGCGCTCGTTACCGGTTCGGGCCGTGGCATCGGCCGCGCAATCGTGGAAAAGCTCGCGAGCGAAGGCGCGCGCATCGTCGTGAACGATCTCGACGCCGATCCCGCGCACGAGACCGTGGAAGCACTCAAGAAGATGGGGGCCGAAGCCGTGGCCTGCGTGGGCAACGTCACCGCGCCCGACTTCGCCGATCGCTTCATTGGCACCGCGATGAGCAACTTCAAGGGCATCGACATCATCGTCAACAACGCGGGCTACACGTGGGACGACGTGGTCCAGAAGATGAGCGACGAGCAGTGGTACGCCATCATGGATTGCCATATGACCGCGCCGTTCCGCATCCTGCGCGCGGCCTATCCGCATATCAAGGCGCTCCATGCCGCGGACACGGAAGCGGGCCGCAGCGTCTACCGCAAGATCGTCAACATCTCGTCCGTTTCCGCGCTGAACGGCAACGCGGGCCAGCTCAACTACTCGGGCGCGAAGGCCGGCCTGATCGGCATGACGCGCGCACTGGCTCGCGAATGGGGCCGCTTCAACGTGAACGTCAACGCGGTGGCATTCGGTCTGATTCTCACGCGTATGACGTCCGCCGACGCGAAGGCTGGCGCGACCGTCACTATCGACGGGCGTGAAATTCGCGTGGGCCTGAACCCCGAAATGCTGAAGACGCACGCGCAACGCAATCCGCTCGGTCGCGGTGGCACGACTGAGGAAGCCGCGGGCGGCGTGTATCTGTTCTGCACGCCCGAGTCGAACTACATCACCGGCCAGACGATTGCCGTGGCAGGCAACGTGCAGTAAAGTTTAGGCATGCTTCTACGCTTTCTGGCGCGACGCGGTTCGCGGCCCGGAGCGTGGTCAACAGGCCCGTGCAAGGATGCTCCAGCGTCCTTGCACGGGCCGTTTTCGTGTTTTGCCTGCTCGTTGCGGGGCTTTCCCGCAATCGATGCACGCACAATCATCAGGATCCCATGCGATGAACGACGATACCGCTTCGCCCGCGGCGCCTGGCGCCCTCGTCTATCCGTTCGAAGCGCCGCCCGCACCGGGCGGCACACTCGAAGTCGCGCCCGGCGTGCACTGGATCCGCATGCCGATGCCTTACGCGCTCGATCACATCAACGTCTGGGCGATCGCGGAGGAAGACGGGTGGGCCGTGATCGACACCGGCTTGCGCACCGACCCCGCTGCTGCGATCTGGAACGAGTGGCTTCAGCGCGGCGGCGAGCGAAGCCGCGTGACGCGTGTGTTCGTCACGCACATGCATCCCGACCACGCAGGCATGGCCGGCTGGCTCACGCGTACGAACGACTGCCGCTTGTGGATGACGCGCGGCGAGTACTTCAACTGTAGGGTGACGATGGCCGATACGGGCCTCGAAGCGCCCGACGACGCGATCCGCTTTTATCGGCAGGCAGGATGGAGCAATAACGCGATCGATCTCTATCGGGCGCGCTTTGGCCGCTTCGGCCAGCATGTTCACGCGTTGCCGGCGAGTTTTCGGCGGCTGCGCGACGGCGAAGAAATCAGGATCGGCACGCACATCTGGCGCGTGATCACGGGCTCGGGGCATTCGCCTGAGCATGCGTGCTTTTATTGCCCCGAACTCAAGCTCCTGATTTCGGGCGACCAGGTGTTGCCGCGCATTTCATCGAACGTTTCGGTGTATCCCATCGAGCCGGACGCCGACCCGATGGCCGACTGGCTTGCGTCGATCGAAAAGTTCAAGGCACAAGTGCCTGACGATGTGCTGGTGCTGCCGGCGCACAACGACTGCTTTCGCGGCCTGCACGCGCGGCTCGACCGGTTGGCGAGCGGGCAGCAACGCAGTCTCGAGCGGTTGCGGCGCAGCTTGACGGTACCTAAACGGGCCGTGGATGTCTTTTCCACGCTGTTCGCGCGGCCAATCGGCGAAGCGCAGATCAGCGAGATGGGGCTGGCGACGGGTGAGAGTCTCGCTTGCCTGAACTACCTGATGCATCGCGGCGAGGTGACGAGGGAACTGCGCGACGATGGTGCGATGTGGTATGTGAGGCATTGTCAACTTGGGCCGGAGATGGATCCCTGAGCCTACGCGGCCCGGACCCGACCGCTTCACGCCGCCGAAAGGCGCGAGCGGTCCAAACGTCTCTTCTCGGGCAACGTCCATTTGCGCAGCCAGATTCTTGCCCTGCATGGCGCGTCGCATGCGCCAAGGGTATTGCGCGCCGGTGCGCTCCTGCTGTACCTTGAGACCGTCCAGATTAGTCACAAGGAGAAACTCCATGTTCAAGTCCAAGCTACGCCGAGCACTGACCAAGGAACGGCGAACGACGATGGATAGCCGGCGCCTCGATCGGGTGGCTACCGCGCAGCGCCAGTCTGATCCGCCGGAGCCCGAGCCGAAATCAGATGTGCCGCGCTTTGGTGAGCGCCCATCACGTCACTGAACGTCAACGCTTTCGCGCGCCGGCTCGCGGCTTTCGCCGCGGCCTCGTGACGGGGAAGTTCCTTTCGTTCGCTAGATCGCGGCAATCAACTCGGGCACTGCCGAGAAAAGATCGGCCTCAAGCCCATAATCAGCAACGCTAAAGATTGGCGCTTCCGCATCTTTATTGATAGCGACGATCACCTTGGAATCCTTCATCCCCGCAAGGTGTTGAATCGCCCCCGAAATGCCGCACGCCACATAAAGCTCGGGCGCCACGATCTTGCCGGTCTGCCCGACCTGCCAGTCGTTAGGCGCAAAGCCCGCATCCACGGCCGCGCGCGAAGCGCCCAGCGCGGCACCCAGCTTGTCGGCGAGCGGAGTGAGGACTTCGTTGAAGCGCTCGCTGCTGCCCATGGCGCGGCCACCGCTCACGATGATGCGCGCATCGGCAAGCTCAGGACGGTCGCTCTTCGCCACCACGCGCTCGACAAAACTCGAAAGGCCCGTATCCGCCACGGCGGCCACCTGCTCCACCGCTGCCGCACCGCCTTGCGAGGCCGCGCCTTCGAATGCGGTCGCACGCACCGTCACGACCTTCACGGCATCGCTGCTTTGCACTGTGACGATCACGTTGCCTGCATAGATCGGCCGCTCGAAGGTATCGTCGCTCACGACACGCGTGATGTCCGAAACTTGTGCGACGTCGAGCAGCGCGGCCACGCGCGGCGCGACGTTCTTGCCCGTGCTCGTCGAAGCAAACAGGATGTGGCCGTAAGCCGGCGCGAGCGCCACCACTTGCGCCGCGAGATTCTCGGCGAGCGCCTCGGCCAGTTGCGGCGCATCCGCGTGCAGCACGCGCGCGACGCCCGCGATGCCCGCAGCGGCTTGCGCCGCGCCACCCGCATTGTGGCCGGCAACCAGCAGGTGAACTTCAGCGCCGCATTGCAACGCGGCGGTCACGGCGTTGAGCGTTGCGTTCTTGATTGAAACGTGATCGTGTTCGGCCACGACCAGCACTTTGCCTTGCGCAGTCATTGCAGCTCCCTCAAATTACCTTGGCTTCGTTCTTCAGTTTCGCGACCAGCGCGGCCACGTCGGGCACCTTCACGCCCGCGCTGCGCCCAGCGGGCTCCGCGCTCTTGAGCGTCTTCAGGCGCGGCGCGACGTCCACACCCAGTTGCTCCGGCGTCACCGTATCCAGCGGCTTTTTCTTGGCCTTCATGATGTTCGGGAGCGTGGCGTAGCGCGGTTCGTTCAGGCGCAAATCGGTCGTGACGATGGCCGGCAGCGCGAGCTTGACGGTTTCGAGACCGCCGTCGATTTCCCGCGTGACCACCGCGTGCCCATCGGCGAGCTCGACCTTGCTGGCGAACGCGGCCTGGCCCGCGCCCATCAGCGCGGCGAGCATCTGGCCCGTCTGGTTGCAGTCGTCATCGATTGCCTGCTTGCCGAGAATCACGAGCTGCGGCTGCTCTTTGTCGATCAGCGCCTTGAGCAGCTTGGCCACGGCGAGCGGCTGCAACTCGGCATCCGTTTCGACCAGCACGCCGCGGTCGGCGCCGATCGCCATGGCGGTTCTCAGCACTTCCTGGCAAGCGCTCACGCCGCACGATACGGCCACCACCTCGTTTGCCGCGCCCTTCTCTTTCAGGCGCACGGCTTCTTCAACGGCGATCTCGTCAAACGGATTGATGCTCATCTTGACGTTGGAGATATCGACGCCCGAGCCGTCCGATTTGACCCGGACCTTGACGTTGAAATCGACGACACGCTTGACCGCTACCAACACCTTCATGTTTGTCTCCAGAAATTAATTTCTCAGTCCTGAATATTGATCGAAGCGACGGCGCTCAAGCGTTGCAGCCAAGGCCTTTCTCGCACAGCTCCTCCACTGCGGCTTCGTCGAAACCCCAGGCGCGCAGCGCGTCGCGGCCGCCTTCGCCGCGTGCTGGCGCGGGCGCGGAAAGCTTCGACGGCGTGGCGGAAAAGCGTGGCGCGGGTGCGGGCTGGACCACGCCGGCCGACTCCACGAAGCTTCCGCGCGCACGGTGCTGCGGATGATGCGGCGCTTCCGAGAAGCTAAGGACCGGCGCGACGCATGCATCGCTGCCTTCGAAAATGGCACACCATTCGTCGCGTGTGCGGGTCAGGAACACCGCTTCGAAGCGCGCGCGCAGGATCGGCCAGCCGCTGCGGTCATGCTGCTTCGGCAGGCCTTCGCCGGCGAGCCCGAGCTTGTCGAGCAACTGCGCGTAAAAGCGCGCCTCCACGGCGCCAACCGACATATAGCCGCCGTCGGCCGTGCGATAGCTGTCGTACCAGGGCGTCCCGCCGTCGAGCAGATTGCTGGAGCGCTCTTCGCGCCAGTGCCCCGAGCTGAGCAGGCCCCAGACCACGGAACCCAGTTGCGCCGCGCCTTCGATCATTGCGGCGTCCACGACCTGGCCTTCGCCGCCGCGCTGCACGTTCAGCAATGCGGCCACTACGCCGAGCGCCAGCAGCATGCCGCCGCCGCCGTAGTCGCCCACCAGATTCAGCGGCGGCACGGGTGCGCTGTCCGCGCCGCGCCCGATGCCCGAGAGCACGCCCGAGAGCGCGATGTAGTTCAGATCGTGACCCGCGCGCGCGGCGAGCGGCCCTGTCTGCCCCCAGCCTGTCATGCGGCCGTAGACGAGCCGCGGATTGCGCGCGAGCGCCTGATCCGGCCCGAGGCCGAGACGCTCCATCGTGCCGGGCCGGAAGCCTTCGATCACCACGTCTGCGCGCGACATCAGGTCGAGCGCGGCTTCGCAGGCCTGCGGGTCCTTGAGATCGAGCGTCACGGAACGCCGGCCGCGGCTCACCACATTGGCCATCTTGCCCTCGCGTTTCGGACCGAGGTCGTCCGGCTCGACCGGCCGGTCGATGCGCATGACGTCCGCGCCCATGTCGGCCAGCATCATCACTGCGAATGGGGCGGGGCCGATCGCCTCGAATTCGAGGACGCGAATTCCGCTTAACACACCCATTTCTTTGTCTCCGTTTTGATTGGACTTTGTCCGGCGAATACCGCCGTCATGAGTAACCGCTACACCCACTCAAGTAAGCCAGATGGAGGTATGCGCGTGACCACCCTCATTGGGTGGCACAAAGGGTGGGCTGCGGGTGGCTGCCGCCCATTGCCGGGCGTGTGAATGACGGAGGAAATACGCACCAGGAACCATCGCGATGCCTGAAAAACACGATGGCGTAGCCGCCGGACGGCCTCGCCGTCTCGACGCGCACGCAACGCCACGGGGTCGAACGACATAGCTGCACGCGGGTCAGCACGACCTGAGCTGCGGGTTCCGGCGTCAGCCACTTTTCGATTACCGCACGCAACGACCTTCCGTGCGCCTTTTTGTGCGCTTTTTCGTGACCCATCATCGCTGTCTCCCGCCCTGCTCCGTTCATGAGGCGGCATGCGGCGAATCGCGCCGATGCACACCTGCCAGGACTTGAGCATAGCGATCGCGTGGGCGCATCCAACCCCCTGCGAATGGGGGGCGGTTGTGCGTTCAAGATAAAGAAACAGCGGTCCAAACGCGCGATTTCACTTGCTAAGCTGCCCGTAACTTTCAGCCCCCCTTTCAATCGAGGTGATCGTCCATGACGCTCCAGACTCCACTCAATTTCGAAACGATTCAGTACGCCGTGGAAGACGGCGTCGCTACCATCACGCTCAATCGGCCTGAGAAACTGAACGCCTTCAATCCCCCGATGGCCGACGAACTGATCGCGGCGTTCGACGCCACCGACGCTGACGACAACGTGCGCGCGGTGATCGTCACCGGCAGCGGACGCGCCTTCTGCGCGGGCGCCGATCTCTCGACAGGCGGCGCCACGTTCGACTACGAGAAGCGCTACGGCACCGCGAAAGACGCCATCAAGCGCGACAACGGCGGGCGCCTGACCGTGCGCATCTTCCGCAGCCTCAAGCCCGTCATCGCGGCGGTGAACGGCCCTGCGGTGGGCGTCGGCGTGACGATGCAGTTGCCCATGGATATCCGCCTCGCCTCTACCGACGCCAAATTCGGCCTCGTGTTCTCGCGTCGCGGTATCACGCCGGAGGCGGCATCGTCGTGGTTCCTGCCGCGCGTAGTCGGCATTTCGACCGCGCTCGAATGGTGCTATTCGGGCCGCGTGTTCGGCGCGCAGGAGGCGCTCGAACGCGGGCTCGTGCGCTCGCTGCACGCCCCCGATGAGCTGCTGCCCGCCGCCCGAGCACTAGCACGCGAGATCGCGGACAACTCCGCGCCGGTCTCTGTGGCGGTCGCGCGCCAGATGATCTGGCGCATGGCCGGCGCTGCGCATCCGATGGAGGCGCACCAGATGGACAGCCGCGCGATCCAGTCGCGCGGACAGTCGGCGGACGCGAAGGAAGGCATTGCCGCGTTCCTCGAAAAGCGCCCGGCCCGTTTCCCAGACTCGGTATCGCAGCAAATGCCCGCATTCTTCGACTGGCAAGGCGAGCCTGCTTTCGAATAAGGCGCGCGCACAAGACACCCCTCCGCTACCTCACCCCCTGGAGTTCACATGGCTCTTCCGGCGCTGCTGCAAAACCGCCTGACCGTTCCCGTGGTCGGTTCGCCGATGTTCATCATTTCGAATCCCGATCTCGTCATCGCGCAGTGCAAGGCGGGCATCGTCGGCTCGTTTCCTGCGCTCAACGCACGCTCGACCGAGATCCTCGATAGCTGGCTCGAGCGCATCACCCGGGAGCTCGCCGAATACGACGCGCGCCATCCCGAGCGCCCGTCGGCGCCCTTCGCGGTGAACCAGATCGTGCATAAGTCCAACCTGCGGCTCGAAGCCGATCTCGCGGTGCTCGCGAAGTACCGGGTGCCTATCGTGATCACCTCGCTTGGCGCGCGCGAGGACGTCAATGCCGCCGTGCACGGCTGGGGCGGCATCGTATTGCACGACGTGATCAACAACGTCTACGCGAAGAAGGCAGTGCAAAAAGGCGCCGATGGCCTGATCGCCGTGGCGGCGGGCGCGGGCGGACACGCCGGCACGCATTCGCCGTTCGCGCTGCTCCAGGAAATCCGCGAATGGTTCGACGGCCCGCTGCTGCTGTCCGGCGCGATTGCGAGCGGCAATGCGATTCTCGCTGCACAGGCCGCGGGCGCCGATCTCGCCTACATGGGCTCGGCTTTCATCGCCACGCCCGAGGCCAATGCGGCGGACGCCTACAAGCAAATGATCGTCGAGAGCGGCGCGGCCGATATCGTGTTCACGAATCTGTTTTCGGGCGTGCACGGCAACTATCTGCGGCCGAGCATCGTCAACGCGGGGCTCGATCCGGACAACCTGCCGCAACCCGAAGCGCCTTCGATGAACTTCAGCTCGGGCGGTAATGGGCGGCCCAAGGCGTGGAAGGAAATCTGGGGCGCGGGACAGGGGATCGGCGCGGTCAAGGGCGTCGTGCCTGCTGCGGAGTTGGTTGCGCGGCTGGGGAATGAGTATCGGCAGGCGCGGAGGAGGCTGGCGCTCGATGTCGCTGCGCTCGCGTCTGTTGACTGAGCATGGTTTGATACGGTGACACAGCGCCTGCAGACTGAACTGCCTGCGCAAGGCCGTTCAGTCTGCTGGAACGCCAGCCGACACTCGCGGAACTCGCGGACGTCGAGGTCGACGGCGGTGGTACGTCGATCTACTGGCCGAGCCAATGGCTAGAAAGGCGGTCGCCCGCGCAAAATCCCTGCTGCTGCAACGCAACCGGCAGATCGCGTCGTTCGTACGGTTGGACAAAAAAAGTAACGGGGGTGACCCGGAACCACGGCCCCCCGCTGCCCCCTCCTCTCAATACCCTCCAGCCCGCGCCCAGCGCGCCGCGTGAAAGCACGTATCGCCCATCAACTCCTGCGCGACGCGCGCTCGCTTCATGTAAAGGCCGATATCGAGCTCGTCGGTCATGCCAATGCCGCCGTGCATCTGCACGCCTTCCTGCACCGCGAGCGTGACCGTCGAACCTGCGCGCGCCTTTGCTGCGGACACGATCGCCGCCGCGTCGGATGCCCCACTGTCGAACGCCTGCTGAGCATGCAGCACGAGCGCGCGGGTCAGCTCGACTTCGGTGTAAAGCGTAGCCGCCCGATGCTGAAGCGCCTGATACTCGCCGATCAGCTTGCCGAACTGGCGACGCTCCTTGAGATAGGAAAAGGTTCGTTCGCAAACCTCATCAGATAAGCCGAGCAACTCCGAGGCAAGCGCGGCGCGCGCTGCATCCAGCGTGTGCTCCAGCAGCGGCCATCCTTCACCGCTTGCGCCGACCAGCGAGAGGCTACCGACCTGCACGTTGTCGAAGCGCACCCGCGCGGCATTGCGCGAGTCGACCATGACCGTGCGCTCGACGCTCACGCCAGGCGCGTCGCGCGCGACCAGCAACAGCGAAACGCCCTCCGGATTACGCTCATCGCGAGCGGCGACGATCAGCGTATCCGCCACATGCCCGTCGACCACGAAGGTCTTGCTGCCGTTCAGCACGAACCCCTCGCCGCGCACCGTTGCCGTCAACGCGAAGTCCTGCGGGCGATGGCGCGTGTGCTCATCTACAGCCAGCGCCATCAGCCGCGTGCCGTCGGCGATGCCGGGCAGATACTCCCGGCGTTGCGCCTCGCTGCCATGGCGCGCGATCAGGTGCGCCGCGACAATCGCCGTCGAGAAGAACGGTGCGGCAGCCAGCGTCCTGCCGATCGCCTCCATCACGACGCCCGCCTCGGCGATGCCGAGTCCGCTGCCGCCATACGCCTGCGGGACGAGCACGCCCGCGAAGCCCAGTTTCGCGAATTCGCGCCACAGGTCGCGCGAAAAGCCCGCTTCGTCGCGGCTGTCGCGCAAGCTGCGCAGTTGCGAGGTCGGGGCCTGCTCGCGCAGAAAGCCGAGCGCGCTGTCGCGCAGCATCGCCTGTTCTTCATTCAATACCAACGCCATTGCTGTATTCCTCGTGTTGCGGCGCTCATGCGCCAGGCAAGCCAAGCAGACGCTTGGCGATGATGTTGAGCTGCACCTCGGTCGTGCCGCCCTCGATCGAGTTCGCCTTGGTGCGCAGCCATGCGCGTGCGAGCGCGCCTTGCTGGCTGCGCTCGCCTTCCAATTCGAGCGCGTCGCTGCCGCCTGCGCTCATCAGCAGCTCATAGCGGCGCTTGTTCAGCTCCGAGCCGTAGTACTTGAGCACCGACGAAAACGCCGCGAGCCCTTCGCCCTGTTTCGCGAGATCGGCGGCGCGGCTGCGCAGGCACGCGAACGCGAGCTCGTCGATTTCGAATGCCGCGATCTGCGCGCGCAGCACGGTATCGTCGAGCTCGCCGAGCGCGTTGCGGCCAATCGCGGCCACTGCCGTCGCGCCCACCGCCGGATTCACGCCGCCGGCGGCGCCGGCCGCATTGCCGCCGATCATCTCGCGTTCGTGCGTGAGCAGATACTTGGCGATCTCCCAGCCCGCGTTCGCCTCGCCAACGAGGTTGTTTTTTTCAACGCGCACGTCGTCGAAGAACGTTTCGCAAAACGGCGACTTCCCCGAGATCAGCGTGATCGGGCGCGTGCTCACGCCTGGCGTGTCCATGTCGAACAGCACGAAGCTGATGCCCGCGTGTTTCGGTGCTTTGGAGTCGGTGCGCACGAGGCAGAAAATCCAGTCCGACTTGTCCGCGTACGAGGTCCAGATCTTCTGGCCGTTCACGACGTAGTGGTCACCCTTGTCCTCGGCGCGTGTCTGGATCGCGGCCAGATCGGAGCCGGCGTTCGGTTCCGAATAGCCCTGGCACCAGCGAATCTCGCCGCGCGCGATGCGCGGCAGGTGCTCGCGCTTTTGCGCGTCCGAGCCGTACTTGAGCAGCGCCGGGCCGAGCATGGAGATGCCGAAGCTCTTGAGCGGCGGCCGGCAGCCGAGCGACTGCATCTCTTCGCGCAGCACTTTCGCTTCGTCGCGCGTGAGTCCGCCACCGCCATAATCGCGCGGCCATTCCGGCACGGTCCAGCCGCGTTCGCACATTCGTGCGAGCCACTGACGCTGCGCCGGCGACTGGAACGCGAACTTGCGCCCACCCCAGCAGATGTCGCCCTCGCCGAGCATTGGTTCGCGCATTTCCGGCGGACAGTTCGCTTCGAGCCAGGAACGCGTCTCCTGTCTGAATTTATTTAGGTGTTCCAAGTGTTATCCTCGTTGCTAACTAAAAATTGTGCGCATGTTTCAGCGCATGCCGAGCAGTGTCTCCAGTTCCTGCACCAGCGCGACGAGTTGCGGCGCGACCGTGCTTTCGAGCGCTGCGAACTTCATGCCTTCGACGGGCACGCCGCAGTTCACCACGAATACCCTCCCTTCGAGCGCGCGTGCGAGCGGTACCGCGAAGCCATAGACGTCGTCGCGCCATTCGGCGCGGCACGCGCAATAGCCGCGCTGCTCGAACGCGCTGCGAATCGCCGGCAATTGCGGCACATAGCGGCGCCACGCGGCGGGGTCCGCGAGCTTGATGCGGTTGAGCACCTCGTCGCGCTCATGCGCGCTCGCGCGGCACAGCCAGGCGCGGCCCATCGAAGTGGCGAGCATCGGCAGCGTCGCGCCGATATCGGGCGTAAACGCGATCTGCTCGGTCGAGCGCGCCGTCTCCACGTACACCATGCTGGTGCGCTCGCGCAACCCGAGCGAGACCGCGGCGCCGATGCGATCGGCCAGCGCCTTCATGAGCGGCCGGGCGATCTGGCGGATATGCAAGCCCGCGAGCAGCGAATAACTGGTCGAGAGCACGGCGGCGCCCAGGTGATACTTGCCCAGCGCCGGATCGTGGCGCAGATAGCCGAGTTCGGTGAGCGTGTGCGTGAGGCGCGCTACCGTGGGACGCGAAAGGCCCGTGCGCTCGGCGAAGTCCTTGTTGCCGAGCGCCGCTTCGCCCACGCGGAACGCGAGCAGCAGGTCGAGGCCGCTCGCGAGCGTGGTCGCGAATTGCCGGTCGGGCTCGTCCTTGGGCGATTCGTCGACCGTTTCGGGTGGTGACGGCAGGCGCGCGGTCATGGGCGCTCCAGTTCGGCTTCGATTTCGCGCACCATGTGCAGCAGCAACGGGGCCATTTCGCGTTCGAGCTTACCGGGCGTCAGGCGCGCGCGCGGCACGCCGCAATTGAAGACGAGGGTTTCCCCATCGACCGCTTGCCGCATCGGCACCGCCACGGCGTACACGTCGTTGAGCCAAGCCGCCTCGCACGCGCAGTAACCGTGTGCCGCGAAAGTCCGCCTCGCTTCCTCCCATCCTGCCTGCTGGCTGTGCCATTGCTCGGCGTCGGCTGCGCGCAGCGCGTCGAGCGCCGTCTCGCGCTGCGCCTGCGGCGCCTGGCAAAGCCATGCTCGGCCCATCGCCGTGGTGAGCATCGGCAGCGAACCGCCGATGTCAGGCCGAAACGCGCTCGACTCGTGGCCGCGGCTGCTTTCCACGTACACCATTTGCAGGCGATCGCGCATGCCGAGCGATACCGAGCCGCCCACGCGATCGGCGAGCCGCGCCATACGCGAGCGCGCGATCTGGCGAATGTTCAGGCTCGCCAGCAGCGGGTACGCAAGCGCGAGCGCCGTCGAACCGAGCCGGTAGCGGCGCAGGTCGGCGTCGTACTGAAGCAGGCCGCGCGCGGCCAGCGTATAGGTGAGCCGGCTAACCGTCGCCTTCGACAAGCCCGTGCGCTCGGCAAGCGCCTTGTTGCTCAGCGTGGTCTCGCCCATCCGGAAGCATTGCAGCAAGGCGAGCCCGTGCGCCAGCGTCGTGGCGAAATCGGGATCGGGATGGTGGGAGCGCGGCGGCATGGGACGAATGATCTAGAGTTGCGACGGCGAATTCATCATAGCGCCTGCAACCGGCTTTGACGCGCCCCGGAGTTCAAGATATCGAAACACATATCCGGATTCGCGCACGCTCCCGGTATTCAGAGTGGCGGGTAGGCGAACTACGAAGTTTCGCCGGACCCCGGATGCGCATTGCGGATCAGCGCGACCGCTTCATCGCGGCTCGACACCCGGAGCTTGCCGTAGATGTTTTTCAGGTGCCACTTGACGGTTTCGGGCGAGATCGACAGCGCCCGCGCGATGCGCTTGTTCGGAATCGCATGCATGAGCAGCCGGACGATTTCGGTTTCCCGTTCGCTGAGCAGATCGAGCCCGCTGGCCTGCTGGCGCGATTCGCCGGGCCGCTGCGTGCCTGCGCCAGCGGACGCGGGCACGGCGTGCACAGCGAGATGGGCGGCCTGCAGGCGGCTCGCGTAAAACGGCAGCACGGCGTCGGCCGGATCGGACGGCGCGGCATCGACGATCAGCGTGAGCGCCTCTGGCCCGACGTCGAGCATGCTGCGCATGAGCCCGAGCCGATGCCCGCGCCGCAAAGCGCTGGTCGCCGCTTGCCGCGCCTTGTCCACCTGCCCGCGCCGCCGGTCGACCACAGCGCCGAGCAACTGGAAATGCGCGGCGTCGCGCTGCCAGCCGTGCGCGTCGCAGACTTCGATCAACTGCTGGATGCGCGCCGCCGCGCTCTCGTCCTGGCCGCCTGCGATCTCGCACAGAATCCGGCCGCGCGATGCCTGAACGGCGACTTGCGCGCGCGTGCCCGGCATCGATGCATCGATACCCTCGCTCAGCGCTTCCAGACGCACGAGCAAGGCTTGCGCTTGCGTGTGCTGCCCGCATTCGAGATGCCGCTGGATCTGGTCGGCGAGACTGTGCGCGATCAGCCGGTCGAGGCGATATTGCACGCCGTACTCTTCGAGCCGCTCGAGCCACGCGAACGCGTCGAGCTGGTGGCCGGCCATCCATTGCACCGCCGATAGCACACGCAGCACGCGCAGCACGGAGTCCGGAATCGACGTGCGTTCGAGCAGTTCGATCCGCTCTTCGAGCAACTGCCTTGCCGCATCGAGCTCGTTGAATTCGTAGAGCACCTCGCCCATCAGCGCGGCCGCGATGCAGGCAGCCTCGACGGCCTCGTTGCCGCGGCGGTCGGACTCCGCGAGCACGTCGCGGCAAATCCGCTCGACCTGCAGGAAGCGCCCTTCGAGCGCATAGCTCAGGCCCATCACGCAACGGCTGAAGAGCGCGCCAGCAGGCGTGCCGAGCAGCGGCGCGCCGTCGATGAACAGCGCAGGCGCCGAGGTCTGAATCTCGCGGGCGCGCTCGAAGTCGCCCTGGTGCATCGCATGCCAGGAACGCAGATTGTTGGCCCCGCCAATGCCGACGCTGTCCGCGCCGTCCGGCACCGCGAGCAGCTCGGGCACAAGCGCCGTCATGGTCTCGACGTCGTCGTAATGCACGGCGAGCGCGCCTCGTGTGATCGCGAGCCGGAAGCGCGCGCGCCGGTCTTCGACCGGCACGTCGGCGAGCAGTTGCGGGATGCTCGCGGCACACGCGTCGAACTCGCGCGCGAAGAGCTGCAGTTGCGCCTCCAACAGCCGCAAGCCCACGCGCGAGCGAATTTCCTCAGCGGGCAAGAGACGCATGAGGCCCAGCAGCTTGCGCAGTTCGCCGCGCAGGCGCAACTGCTGCGCCACTTCGAGCACGAGATCCGCAGCCGCCGCCGCGTCGCCTGCCAGCACCGCATGGCGGACCGCGTCGTCGGGCTTGCCATGCTCGCGGAACCAGACCCACGCCGCGCGCTGAACGGCGCGCTGGCGCGCCGCGTCCCATTCGCGAAAGCGCAGCAGCAGCGTTTCCCTGAAGAGCGGATTGAAGCGATACCACGTCGTGCCGCCGGCCTCGCCCATCGACTCGACAAACAGATGATCGCCTTCGAGCCGCGCCAGCATCGCGAGCGCGCGGTCGTGGTGCCCGTCTTGCGCGCCGTTGGTCGTGAGCGCGACCGTGAGCGACGCGCAGAACGTCGTGCAGCTCGCCAGCGCGACGAGCGCGTCGACTTCGACATCGGCGAGGCGCGCGAGCACCTCGCGCTCGAAATATTCCGCATAGCCGCGCGCGTCGAGCAAATGGCTGCGCGTGAGTTGCGGCGCGGCTTCGCCATCCTTCGCGCCACGGTTGCGCTCCAGATGCACGGAGAGCAGTTGCAGGCCGGCCACCCAGCCATCGGTGAGCTCGTGCATTCGGCGCGCGTCGCGCCGGCTGACCTCGCCGAGCTGAGCCTTCAGGAATGCTTCGGATTCGGCGGCCGTGAAGCGCAGCTCGCGCATGCCCAGTTCGAGCGCCAGGCCGCGATCGCGCAGCCGGCCTAGCGAGACCGGAATCGCCGCGCGCGAAGCCATGGCGAGATGAAAATTGGCCGGCGCGTAGTCGAGCAGCCACTGCAGCGTTTCGTGAATGCCGGGGTCGGTGACGCAATGGAGGTCGTCGAGTATCAGTACGAGATGCTGCGTGCGGCGGCTGATGCCGCTCACGAGCGCGATCAGGGCGCGCTCGGTTGCCTCCTCGTCCTTGCCGCGCCCGGCCAGCAGGGCTGCCTCGCGCACGATCTCCTGATCGACCTGACCGATGCTCGTGATCAGATCGTCGAGCCAGCGCGACAGATCGTTGTCTTCCGCCGAAAGCGTGAGCCACGCCACGTCGAAGCTGAACGGCAGCAACGCCTGATACCAGGCGCCGAGCAGCGAAGTCTTGCCGGAGCCGGCCGCGCCTTCGAGCACCACGCAATTGTGGCGGCGCGCTTCGGTCATCTGCGCGAGCAGGCGCTCGCGGCCGACGACACGCGTGTTGCGCCTTGGCGGACGCAGCCGCTGATTGACATCGGATGTCTCGAAACCAGGCGCGGTCTGGGAAGAATCCATGTGGACGAAGGCAGGAGCAGTGAGGGTGTGCGAACCAGCGATGCCAGCGCGCGCACCGATGCGCGCGGCAGTCATCCCATGGCGGGGGTCACTGTACTGGATTGTAACCCCCAGACACAGGGCGGCGGCGGCCGGACGGTGCACGCCCGCGAGCGCTCACTGCCTCAGCGAGCGCAAGCGACATGGGCCGCGGGACCGTCCTCGAACAGCACCTCGATCAGATCGGCTCGGCGCGCGCGGCACGCGGCCTGGTTGACATAGCCTTTGTCGGCGATTTCATTGGCCTCGATCGACGGCGGCTCGGCCATCAGCAGCACACGCCCGATAAAGAGACTCGCGCCCGTTTCCGGCTGCGCGCGCAGGCGTTCGGCCAGCGCTGCGACCACGAGCGGATGCCGCACGAGCGTTGCCGTGTCGAGTTCGCCGAGTTCGGGCGCGAGGCGTCGCAAGGCCGCGACGTTCGGCCATGCGAGCGCGGCGACATAGTCGCGGTCATGTCCGCAGATCACGGCGTCCGTGAGGAGCGGGCTGCATCGATCCAGCAGCGCGAGTCGCACCTGGCCCACGCGCACCCATGTGCCGTTCATGAGCTTGAAGTCCTCGGAGATGCGTCCGGCGTACAGCAGACCCTTCGCGGGGTCGCCCGGGTCGGCGAGCCGCACGGCGTCGCCGAAGCGGAAGTACCGCTCGTCGTCGAACGCGCCGGCATTCAGCGCGGGCGCATCCAGATAGCCGCCGAAAATCGAGCCGCCGCGGATGCGAATCTCGTAGCGCCCGTCGTCGCCCGCGAGGGGCACGAGCTTGACCTCGATGCCGGGGCCCGGCACGCCGATGTTGCCGAGTATGTCCGAGGGCGCCGCCAGGTACGTGCCCATGCCGTTCGTCTCGGTGGCGCCGAGCGAGGTGCGAAACGCAATGCGCTCGCCGACCGTGCGCGCGGCCACGCGCTGGATGCGTTCCCAGACATCGCGCGGAAGACTGGCTCCGCCGTAGCCGAAGCTGACGAGCCGCGAGAACAGCTTCCGCGCGAGCGTTTCGTCGCGCTCGAGCGCCTGGGCAAGCATCGCGAACGCGGCTGGGGCGCTGCTGAAGGTGGTCGGCGAAACGTCCTGCAAGTTGCGCAGCGTGCGCTCGAAACGCCCCGGCTGAGGCAACCCGTCGTCGATGAAGTGGCTCCCGCCCGTCACCATCGCACGCCCGAAGGACAGCACGCCGCCCATCGTGTGGTGCCACGGCATCCAGTCGAGATACACGGGCTGCGGGACGGCCAGCGGGCTGAACAGGTAGGCGAAATAGGCCGTGGCGTCCTTCAGGTTGCCGTAACTCATGGGCACGGCCTTCGGGGCGCCAGTGGAGCCCGAGGTGAACAGCATGCGAACCGTGTCGGTCGGCTGGATGGCCGCGCGCGCGCTGGCGAGCACGGCGGCGCGCGCCGGCGTCAGTTCCGTCGACGCAAGCGTCGACCAGGCCAGGCGATCATCGGTGGCGCCGCTCACGGCGATGACGGGAAGCTCGGGCGCGCCGGGCGCCGTAATCGCCGTGACAGCCGCATCGAAAGCGGCCCGGTCCTGCACGAAGAGCGCTGCCGGGCGCACGTGATCGAACACGCTTTTCAGTCTCACGAAATCGCGGCCCGCCTTCGAGTACGCCGGTGAGACGGGCGCGGTAGGCACGCCCGCATACTCGGCCGCGAGCAGCAACAGCGCCTGCTCGATGGAGTTGCCCGAAAGCAGCATGAGCGGACGCTGGGGGCCGAGGCCGAGGTTGAGCAGCGCCACGGCGACCGCCCTCACCTGAGTCCAGAGCGCGGCCCAGGTGATCGAGCGCCACTCGCCAGCGGCATCGCGCTCGCTGAACGCGGGCGCCGTGCCGCGCTCCCGCGCCCACCACGCCGCGAAATCGACGAAGCCGTTTTGCGGCACCGCCGGCGCGGGCGGCGACGAGAGGAGCAGCGTGCCGTCGGCGAGCGCGCGCACGTCCGTGCGCCAGCCCGGCATTTCGACAGGACGATACCGTGGCACTGGCGTGTTCTCGAGGGTGGGGTGGGGCACGCTGCTGTCTCCTTGGAATATGGGCGGCTTTGCCGACCTGTTACTTAGGAAAGAGTGTAGGGAACACCACCCCGCCGCACACCTCCCCGCGGCGAGGGGCTACGCGGGCCCACTCGCAGTCCGGGACTCAATGCCCGCTGTAGATCGACCGCACATCAGTGCTCGCCGTGGCCTGGCCGCCCGCGTCCGAACTGCCCGACATCGTGACGCCGCCCACCGCGCCAACGCCCGGCTTCGCCTGCTCTTGTGCGACGACGGCCTCGGCATGCTGGATGTCGTCCGGATAAGCGTTATCGGCCGCCACAGGACGATATCCGGCCTGCTCGACGCGGACGAGATCGGCGCGAACCTCGGCGCGCGTGACAGGGCCGTTGGTGCTGGACGTGATGGCGGCGTTCGACTGGGCAAATGCGTAAACCGGAGCGGCGAGCGCGCAGGAAACGAACAGTGCGGAAATGAGTGCTTTCATGATGTTCACCTTTGCATGGGTTTGCATGTGTGGCTGCTGCATCGGGGGTTGAGGCAGCTTCGGCCCGCCTTCGAAAGAACCGGTGCGCCGATTCCCGCGAAAGTTGTCCACATTCTGGTGAACCGGCGCTGACCCGAAGCTGACCCGCGCATTACGACTTTGTTATCTGCGCAGATAACAGATTCGTAATGTGCGGGTCAGCACGAGGTAAGCGCCCCATTCCGATACTTGCGTCCATCACGCCGCCCGTTGCCGATGGGCGGACCCGTCCCAGCGTCAGCCCCACCCTCACCGACCGGACACCTCCATGTGGATCGTCAAACTGGCCCTCAAGCGCCCCTACACGTTCATCGTGCTCGCCGTGCTGCTTTTCATCCTCGGGCCGCTCGCGATCATGCGCACGCCAACCGACATTTTTCCGGACATCGACATCCCGGTCGTCAGCATCGTGTGGACGTACAGCGGCTTTTCGGCCGAGGATATGGCGCATCGCATCACCTCGAACTACGAGCGCGCGCTCACCTCGGACGTCGACGACATCGAGCACATCGAATCGCAGTCGCTTAACGGCGTGTCGGTCGTGAAGGTGTTTTTTCATCCGGGCGCAGACATCAACCGTGCGATTGCCGAAGCGGCCTCGAACTCCGCGTCGATCCTGCGCGTTCTACCGCCCGGCACCCTGCCGCCGAACATCATCACCTACAGCGCTTCGACGGTGCCGGTGCTGCAACTCGGCCTCTCCAGCAACACGCTGCCCGAGCAGTCGCTCTACGACCTCGGCAACAGCTTCATCCGCACGCAGCTCGCCACGGTACAAGGCGCGGCGGTGCCGCTGCCCTATGGCGGCAAGGTCCGCCAGATCATGGTGCAGCTCGATCCCAAGGCACTGCAGGCGAAGGGCCTCGCGCCCATCGACGTCGTGAACGCCGTGAACGCGCAGAACCTGATCCTGCCCGGCGGCACAGCGAAGATCGGCACACGCGAATACAACGTGGAGATGAACGGCAGCACGCAGACCGTGGCCGCGCTCAACGACTTGCCCATCAAGATCGTGAACGGCAGCATGGTCTACGTGCGCGACGTCGCGCATGTGATCGATGGCTATGCGCCGCAGACCAACATCGTGCGCGCGGACGGCAAGCGCGCCGCGCTGCTCACCGTGCAGAAAACCGGCAGCGCCTCCACGCTCACGATCATTCAGCAAGTTAAAGCGATGCTGCCGAAGATTGCGGCAGGCCTGCCCAGTGCGCTCAAGATCACGCCGCTCTCCGACCAGTCGCTGTTCGTGAAGTCCGCCATTTCGGGCGTGGTGCGCGAAGCGCTGATTGCCGCGAGCCTCACGGCCGCGATGATCCTGCTATTTCTCGGCAGCTGGCGGGCTACGCTCATCATTGCGGTGACGATTCCGCTTTCCGTGCTTACCTCGCTGATCGCGCTTTCGGCGCTGGGCCAGACCATCAACATCATGACGCTCGGCGGGCTCGCACTCGCGGTGGGCATCCTGGTGGACGACGCCACGGTCGCGATTGAGAACATCACGCACCACCTCGAACGCGGCGCGCCGCTGCATGACGCGATCCTCGACGGCTCGGGCGAGATTGCCGTGCCGACCTTTGTTTCGACGCTCTCGATCTGCATCGTGTTCGTGCCGATGTTCCTGCTTACGGGCGTCGCGCACTATCTGTTCGTGCCGATGGCGCAAGCCGTGGTGTTCGCGATGTGCGCCTCGTACTTCTTCTCGCGCACGCTGATTCCCACGCTTTCGATGTACTTGTTGCGCGCGCAATCGAAAAACCCGACACCCGCGCGAGGATTCGCGGGCAAGCTGAGCGGCTTCCAGCGCGGATTCGAAAGGCGCTTCGAGGCCGTGCGCAATCGCTACCACGCCATGCTTTCGGGCGCCATCGCCCAGCGCCGCCGCTTTGTCGTGAGCTGGCTCGCGATCTGCCTGGGTTCGCTCGCGCTCGTGCCGTTCATGGGGCGCGACTTCTTCCCCGCCATCGACTCCGGCGAGATCCGTCTGCATCTGCGCGCGCCCACCGGCACGCGCATCGAGGAAACCGCTCGTATCACCGACGAAGTCGAAGCGAAGATTCGCACCGTGATCCCCGCCGCCGAACAGGCTTCGGTGCTCGACAACATCGGACTGCCGGTGAGCGGCATCAATCTCACCTACGACTCGTCCGATCCGATCGGCCCCGAGGACGCCGACATTCTCATCACGCTCGCGCCGAAGCACCCGCCCACCGCGCAATACGTCGCGCAGCTGCGCAACGTGCTCGATGCGTCGTTTCCGGGCGTGACCTTCTCGTTTTTGCCCGCGGACATCGTGAGCCAGATCCTCAACTTCGGGTTGCCCGCGCCCATCGACGTGCAGATCGTGGGCAACAAGCTCGCGCAGAACCGCGTGGTGGCGAACCGCCTGCTCGACCAGATGCGCGGCGTGCGCGGGCTCGTGGATGCGCGCATCCAGCAGCCCGGCGACGAACCCACGCTCAACGTGAACGTCGACCGCACCAAAGCCATGCAAGCTGGCCTCACGCAGCGCGACGTCGCGCAGAACCTGCTGATCGCACTCTCGGGCAGCTCGCAGACCACACCGAACTTCTGGCTTGATCCGAAGAACGGTGTGAGTTATCCGCTCATGGCGATGGTGCCGCAATACGACATCCATTCGCTGCAAACGCTCGCCAACGTGCCCATCACCACGCAGTCGGTCACCGCCAATCCGCAGAACCTGCTTGGTACGCTCGGCACAGTCTCGCGCAGTGAACAGGAGGCAGTGGTCTCGCACTACAACGTGCAACCCGTGCTCGATATTTTCGCTTCCACGCAGGGACGCGATCTCGGCGGCGTGGCCTCCGACGTGACGAAGCTCGTCAACGCCGCGCGCGCCCAACTGCCGCCGGGTTCGTCGATCGTGGTGCGCGGCCAGGTTCAATCGATGAATGCCTCGTTCAGCGGGCTCGCACTCGGCCTCGTGTTCGCGATCGCGCTGGTCTATCTGCTGATGGTCGTGAATTTCCAATCGTGGCTCGATCCGCTCATCATCATCAGCGGCCTGCCCGCGTCGATCGCGGGCATTGCATGGATGCTGTTTGTGACGCAAACGACGCTCTCAGTGCCTGCGCTCACGGGCACGATCCTGTGCATCGGCATTGCGACGGCCAACAGCATTCTCGTGATCAACGCCGCGCGCGAGTCGCTCGCCAGCGGCATGGCGCCGCTGGCCGCCGCGCTAGACGCGGGCTTCAACCGCTTTCGCCCTGTGGTGATGACTGCGCTCGCCATGCTGATCGGCATGCTGCCGATGGCGCTCGGCCTCGGCGACGGTGGCGAGCAAAACGCGCCGCTCGGGCGTGCCGTGATCGGTGGACTCGCGATTGGCACGCTCTCGACGCTGGTGTTCGTGCCGGTCGTGTTCGGCATGGTGCACGGCTGGCTTGCGAAACGTCGTGCGGCCCGCTCGGATGATATCGAAGCCACCGAGACTACTCATATTCAATAAGGAATACAGATGAACACGCGAAATCCATCCGAGGATCGAGATGCCTCTCAACAACCGGCGAAGCACGCCGAGTCCGCACAGCCGCCCGCGTCTTCATCGTCCTCAACATCGGTACGGGGCGCACGCAAGCGCCATGTGCTCGTGCTTGGCATCGGCTGCCTCGCCATCGCGCTGCTTGCAGCCGGCATCGTGCCCAGGCTCGACGCGCGCAAGGCGCAGGCCGCGCAAGTGGCCGTACAGCGCGAACTGGTCGTTTCCACGGTCGCGCCCAAGCCCGCGCCCGCGACCCAGGACCTGCTGCTGCCCGGTTCGGTCATGCCGTGGGCCGATGCGTCGATCTATGCGCGCACGAGCGGCTACGTGCAGCAGTGGTACGCGGACATCGGCGCGCACGTGAAAACAGGCCAGACGCTTGCCCGGATCGACACGCCCGAACTTGACGCGCAATTGAAACAGGCCCAAGCCGACGAGGCCACCGCGCAAGCGAACTACCGCTTTGCGAGCAGCACGGCGCAGCGCTGGCGGACCATGCTGCAAACGCAGTCTGTCGCCCAGCAGGACGCCGACGCGAAAACGAGCGACGCCGCCGCGAAGCTCGCTACGCTCCAGGCGGCGCAAGCCAATGTCGCGCGGCTCGAGGAACTGGTCGCCTACCAGAGCGTGACAGCGCCATTCGACGGCGTCGTTACCGTGCGCAACGTCCAGGTGGGCGCGCTCGTGACGGCGGGCGGCACGCCCGGCCTTGCGTCGATGCCGGGCGAGCTATTTCACATCGAGCAGACGAACCGGCTGCGCGTCTACGTGGACGTGCCGCAGGACGACGCCAGCAGCGTCACGCCTGGCACCGCCGTCTGGCTCACGACGCAGCAGTATCCGGGGCGGCGCTTCCCGGCGGCGGTCGCACGCAGCGCCAACGCAATCGATCCAGTGAGCCGCACACTGCATGTAGAAGTCGACGTCGACAACGGAGACGGCGCGCTGATGCCCGGCGCCTACGCGCAAGTCCATCTTGCGCTCTCGACGGCTACGCCATCGCTCGAAGTGCCGGTGAGCGCCCTGCTGTTTCGCCCCGATGGCGTGACCATCGCCGTGATGGACGCCCACGACAAGGTGCAGCTGCACCAGGTCAGCATCGGCCGCGACTTCGGCACTTACGTCGAGATTGCCACCGGCCTGGCGAGCACCGATCGCGTCATCAACAATCCCGGCGACGCCATCGCCAACGGCCAAAGCGTGCGCGTGGCAACCGGATCCGCCGGCACGCCTGACGTGGCCAGGGCCGCCCATGGCGGCAAGGCTTAGGCGAGGTCCATCATGTTCGATATTTGCACCGCCCCATTGCGCAGGATCGCCGTGGCTTGCACCGCCGCATCGCTGGCGGCATGCACGACGCTGCCCCATTACAGCGTGCCCGAAACCACCGTGCCAGCGCGTTATGCTGGCGCGCCGCAGCCCTCAGCCGGATGGGCCTTGGCCGCACCCGCCGATGGTCAATCGCGTGGCCCATGGTGGAGCATCTTTCAGGATCACGAACTGAATGACCTTGAATCCCGCGTAGACGTTTCGAATCAGACTGTGAAGCAGGCCGTTGCGCAGCTCCAGGCCGCCCGTGCGATGGTTGACTACCAGCACGCGGGCTACTCGCCCACGATTACCGCGGGCACCGCGGTGCAGCGCTACCGCACCTCGCAGAACGTCGTGGACCACTCGCTCGCAGGCAAGACGATTCCCGACTACTCGGTGGGCGTGGGCGCGAGCTGGGAGCCCGACTTGTTCGGGCGCGTGAAAGACGCCACGGTAGAAGCGCAAGACACCGCCCAGGCCAGCCAGGCCGATCTCGAATCGGTACGTCTCTCGGTGGCGAGCGATCTCGCTGCCGATTACTTCGATCTGCGCTCGCTCGATCGCCAGAAGAAGCTGCTCGACGACACCGTGACCGCTTACGCCGCCGCACAGCGCATCGTCCAGCAGCAGCTCACGGATGGCGCCATCGACGCCTCGGCGGTCGCGCAGGCGCGAACTCAGCTCGAAAGCGCACGCACGGCGGACCAGGACATCGACGTGCAGCGCGCCCAGCTAGAGCACGCTATCGCGACGCTGATCGGCGAACCGGCTTCGACGTTTACGCTGCCGCCAGTGGTCGAGCCGGCCATGGTGCCGGCGATTCCCGCGAGCGTACCCTCCGAGCTGCTCCAACGCCGCCCCGATATTGCCGCCGCCGAACGGCGCGTGGCGGCGGCCAATGCACGCATTGGCGAGGCGCACGCGGCCTTCTACCCGGACCTCACGCTGTCGGCATCGGTGGGGCTCGAAAGCACGTTTTTCGCGCCGTGGCTCACCGCGCCCAGTCTGTTCTGGTCGCTCGGTGCGCAGCTTGCTGGCACGCTGTTCGACGGTGGCCGGCGCGAGGCCACGCTCAAGGGTGCGAACGCGCAATACGACGCGTCCGTTGCCGCCTACCGGCAAACGGTGCTCACGGCGTTCCAGCAGGCCGAGGACAATCTGAGCGCGCTCGGCACGCTCGCAGGCGAGTCGGACAGCCAGCAGCGCGCAACGAGCGCCGCGCAACTGTCGCTGAAGCTCACGACCCATCGCTATCAGGCAGGCGCTGTGAATTACCTCGACGTGGTGACGGCGCAGACCATCGCGTTGCAGAACGAGCGCAACGAAGAGCAAATCGCACAGCGCCGGCTCGACGCAAGCGTGCATCTGCTCGAAGCGCTCGGCGGAGGGTGGGACCGGGCGGCGCTGAAGGAGGAATCTCTGAAAACGGACAAATCGTAGGCTTGCGACAAGCCGGAGGAAGTGTAACCCTGGAATTGCAAGAAATCTTGCGGTACCGGGCGCAACGGTTCCTGTAATGAGCGTTAGCGCTTAGGAGCGCTCAGGCCGAGCGCATCCGCTTTAGCTCGTCGATACGAAGACGATAACTGCGCTGCAGACAAGTTTTATCGCCACACACGTTGCGGGAATCGCGAAGCCATGCGCGTTGGTCCGCTCGCAATTTTTCCTTGTTGGACGATGCTTTTAGCTTTTGATTATATATTTCTGCCAATATTTGATCGAGACGCGTAAGACCCGCATCCCCGCAAATAAGCTTCGCTTGAACGGATATCAGCTTGCTGCAATCGCGACTTTGCATGAGCGCCGTCTTCGTGGCGGATTGCGTTTCCAGCAGCCCCGGCTTGCAGAGCCCCTGCAGCGACTTGCAAGCGACATCGCGCCCGACCCATGCCATGTCTTGCGCACCGTATTGCTTGACGAAACGATTGATCGCGACCTGGCTGACGCCCCTTTGCATGGCGTTTGCCGCGATTATTTCGTTGCACAGCGAGTCCTTGGCGTAGTTTTTCTTATCACTCCGGTAGCAGCTGTGAAAGCCGAGCCGCCCGCTACCCATGACACTTCGGCGCGCCCCAGAGGCAAACAGGATAGAAGCGCAAGCGGACGCGCATCTGGCGTTATCTGGAACCAAGGTATAAACGCGGACTTTATCCATCGCATCGACGAGCCGGAAAGCGGCTTCGACATTTCCCCCCGGACTATTTAAAGCAAGAATGACGAGTCCTTCGTCGTCGCGGCCGGCCATTTTGGCGACCGCCAGAAACTTCTCTGCGTCCCCGTCCTGAATCTTCCCCTCGCCGATCACCATTTTCAGCCTGAGTTGTGGTTGGGAGGAAAGCTTGAAGTCCATCCCTGGCGCGGCACCGGGAAGCATAAGCGCAGTGAAACAAAGCCAGCACAGCAACCGTCGGATCAGGCTTTGCGCTGCCGCGTCTTTGGCTGCTGGGTGCTCGGTGCTGTGCATACGCTTCTCCCCGGGAAACGGGTGATCTCACCGGCCGGGCCGCGCAAACGAAAGCATGAATCGCGTGCCGGCGGCGTCGCTCTCGGCGCGCGCCGTGCCGCCATGCAGCGTCATGATCGTGCGCACGATCGCGAGCCCGAGGCCGGCCGAGCCTCCCGCTTGCGGACCGCTGTGGCGCGAAGCATCCACACGGTAGAAGCGGTCGAAAATGCGCTCCAGCAACTCCGCGTCGATTGGGGCCCCGGGATTGGCGACCGTAACGTCGAAAGTCGTGGGCTTCGGCACCGCGCTCAGCGTGATTTCACCGCCGCGCGGCGTATAGCGCAGCGCGTTGGCGAGCAGATTGCTGAGCGCGCGCCGAAACAGTTCGCGATCGGCGCGCAAGCGCCCTTCGCCCGTCACGCGAATGCGCACGCCGGCCTCGTCGGCAAGACCTTCGAAGTAATCGGCGATCTGCGCGAGTGCCTCGACGGCGTCGAACTCCGCGAGCGTCGTCATGAACTGCGGATGCTCCGCGCGCGCGAGAAAGATCACGTTCTCGATCATGCGCGAGAGTCGCGCGCATTCCTCCAGATTCGATTCGAGCAGCGCCTCGTATTCGGGCACCGTGCGCGTGCGAGCGAGCGCCACCTCGGTCGCACCGCGCAGGTTGCCCAACGGCGTGCGCATGTCGTGCGCGAGATCGGCCGTGTATTGCGACATGCGCTCGAAGCCGCCATGCAGCCGCTCGAGCATCGCATTGAGCGATTTCACGAGGGTCTCGAGTTCGAGCGGCGCGCCATCGACTTCTATCGCGGTATCGAGCCGCTCGACCGTGACCGTTTCTGCGCGCACGGCCATGTCGCGCAATGGACGCAGCGCCTCGCGCACGAGCAGCCAGCTCATCCCGAACGCGAGCAGCATGCCGGCAAAGCCATACGCATAGAGGCGCTCGCGATAGTGGTCGAGCACGCGCCAGCGGTCGGTCATGTCGCGCGCGATCACCACGGTCACGGGCGTGCCGTCGGCGAGCGTCGCATCGGCGGCGAGCCCGCGCACCGGCACGTCGCGCAGGTTGTGCCATTCGCGCACGTCGCTTTCGGTGATCCGTTGCGCAGCGCCGAGGCGCGAGGCCAGCGGCGTCGCGGGAAATTTGCCATCGGCAACGCTCTGCGTGTTGTGCTCCACGAGGAGCGCACCGTCTGCGCCGAGCACTTCCATGGTCAGCGCCGAATTGCCCAGCACCTGGCTCGTGAGGCGCGGCGCGTGCTCGCGTACGTCCGCCGCATTGTGCAGCTCGCCCGCAAGCCTGCGCATATGACGCGCGATCAGCACGATGTCGAGATCGTCCTGCTGGCGAATTTCGCGGCCTAGCGTGAAATAGAGCGTGCTGCCGACCAGTGCGAACACCGCCAGCGTGGTGCCCGCGAAACTAAGCGCGAGGGTAGCGGTAAGCGAGCGCGCGGCCATCAGGCGGGCTCTTTGATTTCGGCCACGTAGCCCACGCCGCGCACGGTATGTATGAGCTTGACGGCAAAGTCGTCGTCGACCTTGGCGCGCAGGCGGCGGATGGCCACCTCGACCACGTTGGTGTCGCTGTCGAAGTTCATGTCCCATACATACGAAGCGATCTGCGTGCGCGTTAGCACTTCGCCCTGGCGGCGCACGAGCAGTTGCAGCAGCGAGAATTCGCGCGGCGTGAGGTCGATGCGCGTCGCCCCACGGCGCACGCGCCGCCGCGTGACGTCGATCTCGAGATCGCCCAGCATCATCACGTCGGTCTCGCGCGGGGGACCGCGCCGCGCGAGCGTGCGCACGCGCGCGAGCAGCTCGACAAACGCAAACGGCTTGACGAGGTAATCGTCGCCGCCGAGTTCCAGCCCCTTGACGCGGTCGTTCACGTCGTCGCGCGCGGTGAGGAACAGCACCGGCGTAGTGTGCGTCGTGCGCAGCACCTTGAGCACCGACCAGCCGTCCATGGCCGGCAGCATCACGTCCAGCACGATCACGTCGTACGCTTCTTCCCGCGCGAGGATCAGACCTTCGGCGCCGTCCGCGGCCACGTCGACCGCGTAGCCCGATTCCTCGAAACCTTTTTTCAGGTAAGCGCCGGTCTTGGGTTCGTCTTCGATCACGAGAATGCGCATTGCGCTCGTCCTTGCGTTTGTTCCCGGTTTTGTCCCAGGGTGTGTTCGTCGATCAGGTATGCACGCATCGCGCAAGATTCAGCCGCGCTTCGCGCGACGCCCCTTCTTCGCAGCGGCAGCGGGCGCCTCGAACCGCTCCATCTTGAAGCAGCGCCCCGCCGCCCATTCGTCCTGCAGCGCCTTGCGCACATCCAGCAGCGCCGTGCGCTGTTCGTCGAGCCGCGTGCGCAGCGCGTCGATCTCCTGGAGGCGCTGTTCGATGCGCTCTAGCAGCGCTTCCTTCGAGAAACCCTGCATTTCCTCGACCGCCGCGCGCATATCCTCCAGCGAGAAGCCCAGCCGCTGCGCCAGCTGAATCTGCCTGAGTCGCTCCTCGGCTGCTTCGTCGTAAATCCGGTAGCCGTTCGCGCCACGGTGCGCCGGCGGCAGCAGGCCGCTCTGCTCGTAGAAGCGGATAGCCGAGGCCGCCATGCCCGTGCGCGTCGCCAATTCGCCGATCTTCATGGTGCTTGACCTTCAAGTGAACTTTAAACTTAGTATACGCCCGTCTCCCGTGCTGAAAAGGTCAATCGATGGCTACTTCACTGTTCGCTCCGCTCACGCTGCCCAATGGCGGCACCCTGCCCAATCGCATCGCCAAGGCCGCGATGGAAGAAAACCTGGCCGATGCCGGCCAACTACCGGGCGCGGCGCTCTGGCGTCTCTACGAAGCCTGGGGCGCAGGCGGCGCGGGCCTGCTGATCACCGGCAACGTGATGATCGACGGCCGCGCGCTGACCGGTCCAGGCGGCGTCGTGCTGGAACGCGGCACGTCGCTGGAGCCGTTCAGGCGCTGGGCGGACGGCGCGCGCAAGCACGGCGCGCGGATCTGGATGCAGATCAATCACCCGGGGCGGCAGGTCATCGCGGCGATGGGGCGCGATGCGTGGGCGCCCTCGGCTGTGCCGGTCGATCTCGGCAAGCACAGCAAGCTGTTCGCACAACCGCGCGCGATGACCGAAGCGGAAATTCACGAAGTGATCGAACGCTTCGCGGATACCGCGCAAGCCGCGCAGCAAGCCGGCTTTGACGGCGTGCAGATCCACGCCGCGCACGGCTATCTGCTGTCGCAGTTCCTCTCGCCGCTCACCAACCGCCGCAACGACGCATGGAGCGGCTCGCTGGAACACCGCGCAAGGCTATTGCTGGAGGTCGTGCGGGCGGTGCGCGCTCGCGTTGGTGCATCGTTTGCCGTGGGGATAAAAATGAATTCCGCCGATTTCCAGCGCGGCGGATTTTCCGAGGCCGACGCGCGGCAGATCGTTCTATGGCTCAACCATGAGACCGTCGATCTAGTTGAGCTCTCGGGCGGCAGCTACGAAAGCCCCGCCATGCAGGGGCGCACGGCGGACGGCCGCACGCTCGCGCGCGAAGCGTATTTCCTGACCTTCGCGCAGGAGATTGCGGCGGTCGCCAGCATGCCGGTCATGACGACGGGCGGCATTCGCCGGCAAGCGGTGGCCGAGGCCGTGCTCGCGGAAGGCGTGGCCGTGGTCGGCATGGCGAGCGCGCTCGCTTGCATGCCGGATCTGCCCAAGCGCTGGCGCGACGGTCAATCGGTCGATGCGCCGCTGGCCGTCGTCGGCTGGCGGGACAAAGCCGTGGCCGGGCTCGCGACTATGGCGCTCGTCAAGCGCCGGCTGCGCGTCATCGCAGCGGGCAGACGGCCGGGGCGCCGCTATTCGCCGTTCTACAGTCTCGTGATCGATCAGCTTCGCACGCGCAGGCTGACCACGCGATATCTGCAGTGGCGGCAGGCGCGTGCTTAGCCCCGCTTAATAACTCAAGGCTCAGGCATGCCCGCGAAAGCTCGCGCACAACCGGAACGCGCTTTCCGAAACGGGAATCTGCTTGGCCTTGCAATAGCGCGTGACGAGCTTCAGCAACTCCTTGATATCACGCCCGCTCGCATTCGGATACGCATGCGTGAGCGTCTCGATCAATTCATCGCCAAGCGCCGCGCCGAACTGATCCGAAAGCACTTTCCAGAGGCGGAGCGCATCGGCTTTCGGCGGCGTTTCGTAGTGAATCGTCGCGATACAGCGCGAGAGAATCGCATCGTCGACGTCGTCGATGCGATTGGTGGTCATGAACAGCAGCCCGTTGAAATACTCGAGCGTGCGCAGGAATTCCGCGACGATCGCGTTGTGTTCGAGATCGTTGTCGCGCCGGCGGATATAGACATCGGCTTCGTCGAGCAGCAGGACCGCGTCCCAGCGCATCGCGCGCCGCAGGATGTTCGAGAGCGACGCGCCCACCGAGGCCGCCGTGGTTCCGAGTTGCCCCGAATGCACGCGATAGAGCGGCTTGCCGACCACTTCCGCATAGATTTCGGCGGTCAGCGTCTTGCCGAGGCCGGGCAAGCCCTGGCAGAGTATCGTCGTGCCGCCTGACTTGCCCGGCACCACGTCCTGCACGAACACGTTCATGTTCGACGTGAGAATGTCGATGAGATCGTGATGATGGGCCGGCAGCACCAGCTTGTCGCGCAACTCGGGCTGGTAGCGGTATTCCTCCATGTTCTGCACGTGCACCCAGATATCGCGGTGCCATTCCAGATGGAACAGGTGCACATAGCCGTGCAGTGGAATTTTCTCGAAGCTTTCCGCCATGCCGGCCGAGCGCCAGAATTCAGGATCGCAAATCATTTCGAAGCGGCGCTCGAGCCGCTCCTCGTCGTTCACGCACTTGGCGACGACACCGTCGACGATGCGCGTCAGCTCCACCGCGCCTTTCTCGCCTACCGTGAACGCGGCTTTCGTCACCACGAACTGCGCGCCAAAGCGGCGCTGGAACTTCAGGAAACGCTGTGCGTGTTGCTCGTATTCGTGCTTGAACTCCGCGCATTCCTTGTAGAAGCCAAATTCGGCCAGCAGCTCGGGAATCGTGCGATTGACGATATCGTGGCGGTTGATCACGAGCGAGGTGGTCATACCCGAGCGGCGCTTGTGATAGTCGGTCAGCTCCGAATTGGCCGATAGCATCGTATTGGCCAGCATGTCGACCACCACATAGGGCGCGCCCTGCTCCGGCTCCACGTGGCGAATCCGGTGCACGAGCCACGGCAGCAGCGTGCCGTCCTTGTTGCGCTGGTAGAGCCAGCCGTCGATGGCGTCGCGCGACAGGTACGCGACCAGCCCCGGCACCAACTGGTCCAATGCCGGAATGGCACGCGCCTGTGGCGCGTTGTAGATGTTGTCGAGCGCCAGCATCTGGAACATCAGCATGCGTTCGTTCTGCGTCTTGCTCAACGCATAGAGCGTGTTGAGCGAACGCGCGTCGAACAGCTTGCTCGACACGATCATGTTGCCGTGGCACACGCCATGCTCCTTGAGCCGCGTGGCGAGCAGCGATTCGGTCTCGATCATCCCTAGCAGAGGATGAATCAACGATTCCGGAATTTCAAAATCCATGAGCAAGACTCCCGTTCATTGCCGCCGCCATTGCGGCAGCGGACTCGCGCGTCACTTCAGGAAGAATTCGATTGCCATGCTGACGATGGGCGGATGCACCACATGCAAGCCATTGAATTCGATGTACTGAACATCGTATCCGGCTGAGCGCAGCCTCGTGGCATTGGCGCGGCCGCTCGTTTCGATCGGCAACTGCTCGTCGACAAGACCGTGGGCGATGAATACCTTCGGCGCGCCCTCTTGCATGAAGATCGACATGAAGCCGCCAGAAAACGCGATCACGTGGCTCACGATATCGCCGTTGGTCACGCCGATCGAAAGCGCGTAACTCGCGCCATCCGAAAACCCCGCGAACGCGAGGCGGCCCGGATCGATGCGGTAGCGCGACGAAACCTGCATGAGCGCTTCGCGCAGCCGCTCCAGATCGGGGCCATTGCCGCCAATCACGATGTCCCAGGTTGGATAAGTCGAATGCGGTGCGAGAACCAGAAACTTGTGCTGCTGCGCATGCTCTTCGATAAAAGGCAGCACCTTTTCCGGAAAGCCCCCTGCGCCATGAAACATCACGAAGAGCGCAACGGGCGCATCGTCGTCGAGGCCCGGTGGCACGAACAACACGGCGTCGCGCTCATCGGCGAGCCCGAGGTGATGGCGGCCCGGCGGCAACCGGCCCTGGGTAGGCTCGGCGTGAGTAAAGGACAGGCGACCGAACAGCGAGGGATCGAACATGACGGACCTGAAGGTGGAGGCGGATCGCAGCCGATATCGACGCGGCTACTGTGAACTATTGTGATATATCATATATCACAAGGCGATACGAAAGGAAGGAATTCCACTCCCGTAGTCAGCCCTTCTGAAACACGATCACGGCATACCGGCATTTGTGCGCACTTTCGTTCTTGAAGACGCAGTCGCCCGGAGGCCCCAGATCCAGACAATCGCCGGCGCCCAATTCGTGGCGCTCGCCCGCTTCGACAAAGACGAGATTGCCGGCCAGCACCCAGATCAGTTGCCGCGTTTGCAAATAGGCCGAGGCCGGCATCGGAATTTCCGCGCCCGGCGGCAAATCGATCTCCACGAGGTTCAGCGGCGCCGCCGACTTGGGCGACACGTGACGCCGAACGTACCCGCTTTGCGGATCGACCCACAGTGGCTGGTCCGCCGCGCGCAACAGGCGCCCTTCTTCCAGCTCCGCGAGTGCCAGCAGCGCCGACATACTCATGCCAAACGCCCCGGCCAGCTTCGCGAGCAGCGACGCCGTCGGGCTGCTCTCGCCGCGCTCGATCTTGTGGATCATGGCGCGCGAGACGCCGGATTTGGCCGCGAGGTCGGTGAGCGACCAGCCGCGCCCCTCGCGCTCGCCTCGAATGCGCGCGCCGATGCGCTGATCTATATTGTCTATTATCGTGTACACTTGATCCATTATAGTGGATTAAACGAAGAGGCGGCCATGGACATTCGCGATGCGGGTCCCGAGGACATCGACGGTATCACGGCGATCTATAACGACGCCGTGCTGAATACGACCGCGATCTGGAACGACACCGTAGTCGATGCGGCCAACCGCACCGCATGGCGCGCCGACCGGCAAAAGGCCGGCTACCCGGTGCTGGTTGCCGTGGACGATCAGCAGGCGGTGCTCGGCTATGCCTCATTCGGCGACTGGCGCGCCTTCGACGGATATCGGCATACGGTCGAGCATTCGGTCTATGTGCGCAACGACCAGCGCGGGCGCGGCATCGGCGTGGCGCTCATGGAAGCGCTGATCGGCCGGGCGCGCGCGATCGGCAAGCACGTGATGGTGGCGGGCATCGAGGCGAATAATGCCGGCTCCATCGCGCTGCACGAAAAGCTCGGGTTCGAGCACGTGGGGCATATGAAGGAGGTGGGCGTGAAGTTCGGCGCGTGGCTCGATCTGGCTTTTATGCAGATCAGGCTTGATGCGCGGGCGGCGCCTGGGGGTTGATACGGCTCCCCCGCCAAAAAATTTTTCGCCCCGATGTCACACACGGGCCAGGCTCGCTCGTCATGTCAGTGGAACCCAACCAAAGGAGATGGAACCATGACTGCAAAGCTCGAGCCGTTCGCCGCCGCCCCCGCCCAAATGAAGTCCTGGATGGGCGCTTCGCTGGCCATTGCCGGCAGCCTCGACCGCAGCCTCGTCGCGCTGGTGGAGATCCGCACCTCGCAAATCAACGCCTGCGCCAATTGCATTAACATGCACACGACCCAGGCGCGCGAGGCTGGCGAGACCGAACAACGCATCTACCTGCTCTCCGCCTGGCGCGAAGCGCCCTGCTACAGCGACCGTGAACGCGCAGCGCTGGCCTGGACCGAAGCGCTCACGCGCATCTCCGAAGGTCATGACGCAATCGAACGCGCCCGCGCCGCGCTCGACGACCACTTTACCGAGGAAGAACAAGTGAAGCTCACGCTGATGATCAACGTGATCAATGGCTGGAACCGCCTCGCTGTCGGCTTCGGCCTGTGGGTCGATCCGGCAGTGGCGAAAACCATGACGACTAAGGCCGCCGCATGACGGACACCGGCCTGACCGCCCCTGAAAACGCAGGGGACGCCGGCGACGCCGCAGCGAGCTTCGACCCGCTGCGGCGCAAGCTGATTCGCGTGGCGTACCGCATGCTCGGCTCCGTGGCCGATGCCGAGGACATCGTGCAGGATGCGTTCATTCGCTGGATGCACGTCGATCGCACGGAAGTACTGGTGCCCGAGGCTTTCCTGCGCCGCATGGTGATGCGCATGTGCCTCGATCAGCTCAAGTCCGCGCGGCATCAGCGCGAAACCTACGTGGGCCCTTGGCTGCCCGAGCCGGTCGTCGAAGAGGACGACGAGGAAGACATCACGCTGCCGCTGATGCTCGCGCTGGAGAGGCTCTCGCCGCTCGAGCGCGCGGCTTTCCTGCTGCACGACGTGTTCGGCCTCGACTTCGACGAGGTCGCCACCACGATCCAGCGCGAGGCGGCTGCGTGCCGTCAGCTCGCAGCGCGGGCGCGCACGCATGTGCGCGAGTCGCGCCCACGGTTTCGCGTGGAGAAGGAGCGCGGTCTGGAATTGGCGGAAGCGTTCTTCGCCGCGTCGCGCAGCGGCGACATGAGCGCGCTCGGCGCCATGCTGGCCACCGACGTGAGCCTGCATGCGGACGGCGGCGGCAAACGGCCGGCACTCGGCGAGCCGCTGTTCGGCTTCGAGTCGGTAATGAAAGTGCACGCGTATTTTGCGGAGCTGTTCCGCAAGAACGGCTCGACGCTCGTGCGCGCGGGCTTCATTAACGGACTGCCCGGCTTCGTCACACTGGAAGCCGATGGAGAGTTGCAGACGACTGCGCTTGAAATCGTGAACGGCAAGATCGCCGCGATTTATGTCATGCGCAATCCGGACAAGCTGCAGCACCTGCACTGACGAGCCGCGATATCGGCCCTAAGCTACGCAGGTTACCTGAGCCACCCTAAGCAGACGGCTCCTGCCAATAGCCTTCGCGCGCGTAGAGTCCCGCGAAGAAGTCGAGAAACGCGCGCACCTTCGGCGAGACGGTTTTGCGGGGCGGATAAACGCCCCACACGCCCGGCGTCGCCGTCGCGGTGGAGGTGCGCGCCTCCCAGCCGGGCAGCAGGCGCACGAGCTTGCCCTCGCGCAGCGCCCCGCCCGCGGCCCACTCGGGCAGCAGCGCGACGCCCATGCCGGCCAGCGCGAGCGAGAGCACGGCTTCGGTGTCGTCGACGCGCAAACGCCCGCCGAGCTTCACCGTGACTTCGCCCGAGCTGCTGCGGCCCGAGGGGCTCACGATCACCCACTTGTCCTCGGCGGTCAGCGGAAAGCGGATGGCCTCGTGCGAGGCGAGTTCCGCGGGCGTGGCGGGATGCCCGCGCCGCGACAGGTACTCGGGGCTCGCGCAGACGATGCGCCGGTGCGTGGCGAGTTGCTTCGCCATCAGTTGCGAGTCGGGAAGCACGCCGATGCGCACGGCCACGTCGATGCCGGCGTCGATGATGTTCACGATCTCGTCGGTCAGGATCGCATCGACGTTGATCTTCGGGTAGCGCGCCATGAACTCGGGCAAATGGCGGATCACGTGCCGGCGTCCGAACGAGGTCGGCATGGTCACGCGCAGCACGCCCTGCGGAGCGCTATTGAGCGACGAGGCCGCCTCGCGCGCCTCGTCGAGACTTTGCATCACGCGCAGCGCGCGCTCGCGAAAGACGCGTCCGCCCTCGGTCAGCGTGAGGCCGCGCGTCGAGCGGTTGAACAGCGAGACGCCGAGATCGGCTTCGAGTTCGGAGATATAGCGCGAGACCGTGGACGTTTTGACCTCGATCCGCTCGGCCGCCTTGCTGAAGCTGCCCAGTTCCGCGGACTGAAGAAATGCCCGAATCGCCAAAAAATAATCGATTACCACCTTGCCGCGCCTCCGCCCTGTTCCCGCCGTGTTCTTTTGGCGCGGAGATTGCCCCGCGCCGTCGATGCGCATTTTACCCGGCGAAGGCCAGGGCGATTGGCAGAGCCGGTGATGCCGGGATTTTCAGTAAAGTATCAAAAATTGCTGAAAACGGCTCCGGACATGCTCGGCGAGCCCCGCAGCGGCGATATCGAAGATGCTTGCACGGACCTGCCCGAAGTGCGGCGTCTGCTCGATGCGCATGAGGGTGCGCTGGCGGAGTTTGAAGCGGGTATGGGGAGGAGCGGTCGGTCCATCAGCGCCGTGCGGCTATTCCCGATGCAGCGCAATCCACTCGCTGAAAGTCTTCACGTTCGGCTGCTGCGCTGCAGAATCGGGATAAACGAAATAGTAACGCGCGCCGGTTTCGATCGCGGCATCGAATGGCATGACGAGGCGCCTCGTGCTCACATCCTCGCTGACCAGCGTGCGGTCGCCGAGCGCCACGCCGAAACCCTGCATGGCCGCGTTCGTGGCCAGATCGAGCGTCTCGAACTCCTGCCCGGCGTCGGGACTCACATCGCGCGCGCCAGCATGATCGAGCCAAAGCTTCCAGTCGCGGTGGTCGCGCGTCGGGTGAAGCAGCGTGTGCTGCACAAGATCCTCCGCGCTCCCGAGCGGCTTCTCTTTCATCAGCGCCGGTGAGCAGACCGGTGTCAGCCGCTCCTCGAACAAAGGAACCGCGCAGACTTCGGCGCCTGGTGACGATCCATAGACGATCGCCGCATCGAACGGCTCGACCAGAAAGTCGACATCGTGCTGCCAGGTCGTCGTGATCTGCACCTGAAGGTCTGGATGGTCGACCTGAAAACGCATGACTCTCGGCAGCATCCAGCGCATGACGCAGGTCGGCACCTTCAGCGCCAGCCCCGTACGCTGCCGGGTCAGGCGCTGCGAAATTTCCTCGATGCGCGCAAAGCTTTCCTTGACGGTGGGCAGCAACCGCTCCCCCTCCGACGTCAGCGTGAGCCCCTTCACGTGGCGGATAAAGAGCGGAAACCCGTAATAGTCCTCCAGCGCGAGGATCTGGCGGCTCACCGCCCCTTGCGTGATGCACAGGTTGTCCGCCGCACGCGTAAAACTGCGGCAGCGGGCAACCACCTCAAAAACCTGAAGCGCATTAAGCGGGGGAAGTCGTCGCATAACGGAAATGCCGGGTGTGACTTGGAGTGATACAAGGCCGGTTCGCTATTTGAAACGGTCAATGCAGGATCTTCGACAGAAAATCCTTGGCCCGTTCCGATTTTGGATTGGCGAAGAACGCTTCCTTCTGATCGTCTTCGACAATGTGGCCGTGGTCCATGAAGATCACCCGGTGCGCGACCTTCTTCGCGAAGCCCATCTCGTGCGTGACGCACATCATGGTCATCCCTTCCTGAGCCAGTTCGACCATTACGTCGAGCACCTCGTTGATCATTTCCGGATCGAGCGCCGATGTGGGCTCGTCGAACAACATGGCAACCGGATCCATCGAAAGCGCACGCGCAATCGCAACCCGCTGCTGCTGCCCGCCGCTCAGTTGCGCCGGATACTTGTCCGCGTGTGCACGCAGCCCGACACGCTGAAGCAGCCGCAGGGCCTTCTCGGTTGCTTCGTCCTTTCGGCGGCCAAGGACTTTGGTCTGCGCGAGCGTCAGGTTATCGGTGATCGACATGTGCGGAAACAGTTCGAAGTGCTGAAAAACCATCCCGACTTTCGAACGCAACCTGGACAGATTCGTTCGCTTGTCGCCAACCGATTCGCCGTTGATCGTAATGTCGCCATTCTGGAACGGTTCAAGTCCATTGACGGTTTTGATCAGCGTCGATTTGCCGGAGCCGGACGGGCCGCAGACCACCACGACTTCGCCCTTCTTCACTTCGGTCGTGCAGTCGGTCAGCACCTGAAACTGCCCATACCACTTGGATACATTGCTGATGGAAATCATGTTGAGACCCGCTTCTGGAAATAGGAAACCCACTCGAGCGCCACGTCGACCGCTTCAGCGGTGCCGGGCGCGCTGATACCGCTGCTCGAGCACACGCGCATACCAGGTGAGCGGAAAGCACATCGCGAAGTAGATCAGCGCCACCATGGCGTAGATCGGGAATGGCCGGAACGCAGCGTTCGTGATCATCGTTCCGGTCTTGGTCAGCTCGGTGAGGCCGACGATCGAAGTCAGCGCCGTACTTTTCACGACCTGCACGAGAAAGCCGACCGTGGGCGGCACGGCGATCTTCCACGCCTGCGGCCAGATCACATAGCGCAGTTGCTGCGTCCAGGTCATGCCGAGACTCGCCGCCGCGCCCCACTGCCCGCGCGGCACGGCCTCGACGCAGCCTCGCCAGATATCGACCAGATAAGCACTGGTGTACAGCGTGAGCGTCACGGTCGCGGCAAGCCACGGCGATACGTCGATGCCCAACAGCGGCAAACCGAAAAACCCAAGGAACAACTGCATCAACAGCGGCGTGCCCTGAAACAGCTCGACATACAAGACCACGACGCGGCGCAGCCACGGCAGCGGCGACACGCGCATGGCGAGCAGCACGAACCCTGCCACGCCGCCCCCGACAAAGGCGATCAGCGAGAGAACGACCGTCCAGCGCGCGGCGAGCAACAGGTTGCGCGCGATATCCCACAGCGAAAATTCAACCATCACGAACGCTCCGTCTGAATGCCGGCCACCGCCGCCGCACGGGCCGAAAACCATGCGCGCAGTCCGTTGCGCGACGTGCCGGCGCTGCCCCTGGCTGCCCGTCCCGCGAACAGTCTTCTGCACAGCCGGTTGATCAAGAGGCGCAGCACGATCGACAGCAGCAGATAGATCACCGTGGCGATGATGTAGCTTTCGAACGACCGGAAGTTGCGCGACTGGATGAAATTGGCTGCGTACGTAAGGTCGGGCACCGAAATTTGCGAAACCACGGCCGAGCCCAGCATCACGATCAGGACCTGGCCGAGCAGCGCCGGGAACACGTTCGCGAGCGCCTGTGGCAACACGATGTGGCGAAAGACCTGGCGACCCTGCAGACCAAGCGCCATCGCCGCCTGAAGCTGACCGCGCGGAATCGAGTCGATCCCCGCCCTGACGATTTCGAGCGCATATGCGCCCAGATTGACGGTCATCGCCAGAACGGCAGCCTGCATCTCGTCGATATGCACGCCCAGGCTCGGCAAGCCGAAAAATACAAAGAAGAGTTGCACCAGAAACGGCGTGTTGCGGATCAGTTCAACATACGCCGCCACGAGCGCCCGTGCCCCCTTCCCCCCCGCGACAGCAACCATCGCGCCGACAATGCCGACGATGCCGCCCAGCACCGTCGAAATCGCCGTCAGGACGAGCGTCACCGCGACACCGTGCGCGAGCATGCCCATGTAGGGAGCGAAGTCGCTGAAATCAAACGTGTAACTCATCGTGACGCCATCCGTTTTTCCGTTAAAGAGAAGTCGGGCTGATCAAAGATCGGCCGGCAACGGCGCACGCAGCCACTTCTGGGAGATGGCGTTCATCGTGCCGTCCTTCTTTGCCGCTGCGATGGCGTCGTCGACCTTCGCCTTCAGGCGCGCCTCGTTCTTGTTCAGGCCGACGTGGTCCGGCGAGCTGAAGAGCGAGAACTTCTGCTCCGGATTGTTCGCGGGATGGCGAGCCATAATGGTTGCGCCCACATCGTTTCCGACCACCAGCAACTGCGCCTGACCGGACAGGAACGCCGAGATCGCACCATTCGGGTCGTCGAAGCGCTTGATGGTCGCCGAAGGCGGCGCGACTTTGCTGACGCTCAGGTCCTCCAGCGTGCCGCGCGCCACCGCAACCGTCTTGCCAGCAAGGTCGTTCGCGCTCTTAACCGCAAGCGATTTCGGCCCGAACACCGCGAGGTAGTACGGCGCGTACGGCTGCGAGAAGTCGATTACCTTCGCGCGTTCGGGCGTCTGGCCGACTGAAAGCAGCATGTCCGTCTTGTGGTCCGCGAGGTAGGCCATGCGGTTGTCACCCGTGACCTGAACCAGTTCGACCTTCGCGTTGAGCGTCTTGCCGATCAGATTCGCCACCTCGATGTCGTAGCCTTGCGGTTTCATATCCGGGCCGATCGAGCCAAACGGCGGATAGTCTTCGAACACGCCAATGCGCACCACCCCCGACTTCTGGATGGTGTCCAGCGCGTCCGCATGCGCGAGCGGCGCGAACGCGCAAAGGCCTGCCATGCCGGCGAGGGCAACGGAAGCCGTCGCGCGCGCAAAGAGGCATTTCAGGGGCTGATGGGTCTGGGTCGCGGTGCTCATGGCGTGTCTCCTGGTACGGCTTTGGGGTGGTAAATGCATTTAATGTGTCGTGCGCGGTGTCGTGCGCGCCGCAATGAGCTTGCACGCGTGGGCCGGCAATTCGGCAAGCACCGGCATGCCGACACGAACGTCTGGGGTCTCGCGCGGCGTCGTGGCCGCCGTCAGCGTAAAGCCATCGCATTCGATGGTGGCCTCGATCGACGCCCCGACGTCCCTGACAAACGTTACCTTGCCTGGCAAGGTGTTCTGGCCGGGCTGCGCGGTCGCGGGCCTGACACACACGTCCTCGGGACGGATCAGCAGCCGGATGTCGCCTGGCGCATCCGCTACGCGCGCGGAAACGTCCATGACGATCGATTGCCCGCCGGGCAGTCCGATCCGGCCGCCATCGAACGTGATGGGCAGAATGTTTCCCAGTCCTATGAAATCCGCAACGAACTCGTTGACCGGATCGCGGTAGATGTCGAACGGTTTGCCGACCTGTGCGATCCGGCCTTTTTCCATTACGACGATCTCGTCGGCCATCGTCATCGCCTCGCGTTGATCGTGCGTGACCATGATCGTTGTGATACCGAGGCGTTGCTGAAGCAGGCGGATTTCGACCTGCATGGCTTCGCGCAGCTTCGCGTCAAGCGCGGAAAGCGGCTCGTCGAGAAGCAACAGCTTTGGCGAAGAAGCGATGGCGCGCGCGATCGCAACGCGTTGCCGCTGTCCGCCGCTCAGTTGCGTGACTTGGCGTTCGGCCATGTGCGGCAACTGGATCAGTTCGAGCAGTTCGGCAACCCGCTTGGCCTGCGCGCTCCGTTCGACACGGCGCAGCCGCAGCGGATAGGCAATATTTTCTGCAACCGTCATGTGCGGAAACAGGGCGAGCGACTGGAACACCATGCCGAAGTCACGGCGGTTGGCCGGCACCTGCGTCAGATCGCGGCCTGCGAACATCACAGTGCCCGACGTGGGCGTCTCCAGACCGGCAATGATCCGCATCAGCGTGGTCTTTCCGCAACCGGACGGCCCGAGAAAGCAGACCAGTTTCCCGTCCGGCACGCTCAGGTCGACGTGGTCGACCGCGTACGTGGCGTTGAAGCGCTTGGTGATGGACTGAAGTGTCAGATGGGTCATGAGAGATCCTTGGGCCGTCGAATGCTTAAGCGACAGCGATTACAGTGCAACACCCTCGTCGCCGACCAGCCTTTCGAGCAGCCAGATCAGGGCAAAGTCGATCAACACGATGAAAGCCGCAAACGAGAACACGGTCGGGTCGAGCGACGACACGGTCCGGCTGTAGAGCCAGACTGGCAACGTCATGGTGTTGATGCTGTACAGGAAGAACGTTACGGTGAACTCATTGAACGAGATGATGAACGCGAACAGCATGCCGGCGAGAATGCCCGGCCGCATCAACGGCAACACCACATCGAACAGCGCGCGGCGCGGGCTCGCGCCCATCAGGCAGGCCGCTTCCTCGAACTCCGGGCCGATCGACGCCACCGACGCCGCACAGTTCTTCACCGTGAATGGCAACGCCAGAATCACGTGCGCAACGATGAGACGGACCATGCCGAGCTCAACCGGGAGCACGTTGAATACCAGCAGCAGCGACAGGCCGAGCATCACGAGCGGATAAACCAGCGGCAGCGCGACAAGCTGCTCGACGACGGCCTTGCCCCGGAAGCGATAGCGCGACAGCGCGTAAGCGGCTGGAGCCGACACGGCCGTGGCGATCACCATCGTCGAAATGGCGACGATGAGGCTAGTCGTCAACGCCGTGCCCATCGAGAGCGTGTCACTGGCATCCGGCGACACGAACGTTTGCCACGCGGCGCGATACCAGTGCAGGCCGAAGCTTTGCGGTGGGAATTCGAGCGTGTCCGAATTGCCGAACGACATGGTGATCATGGTCAGGATCGGCAGCGCGGCGAGAAACAGCACGATGGTCGCGAGCAAACCCGTCGTGCGGCTCAGGCGGCCCGGCATCGCCGATGAAAGGCGCAGGGTACTCATGGGCGGGACTCCCCGTTTTGTTTCACGCCGCGCACAAGCCGCTGCGAAAGCGCCATCACGGCAAGCGTCGCAACCATCAGCACGACGCCGGATGCGGATGCGGCTGGCCAGTTGAGCAGCGGCGCCACCTGGTCGTGCACCAGCACGGCCAGCATCGGCACACGCCGGCCACCCAGCAGCAGCGGTACAGCGAATGCGCTCGCGTTGTACGCGAAAACCAGCAGCGCGCCCGACACCAGCCCCGGCATCGCGAGCGGCAGCATGACATGGCGCAGCGTCTGCCAACGGGTCGCGCCGAGCGTCGCCGCCGCTTCTTCATAGGAGCGCGACACCGCGCGCATCGCGCTCGATATCGGCAGGACGGCGAGCGGAAAGGCGGTCTGAATCAGGCCGAGCAGCACCCCGTTCTCACGGTAAAGCCATTGCAGCGGACGCTGGATGAGGCCACTGCCCAGCAGCGCATGATTGAACAGCCCCGCCGGCCCGAGAATCACCAGCCAGCCGTAACCCTGAAGCAGCAGATTGACCAGCAGCGGCAAGAGCACGCCGGCGAGCAGAAGCCGGCGCGCGAGCCGCGATTCGGTGCGCGCCATCGCGAGCGCGACGGGAATGGCCAGCAGCACCGCACAGATCATGCTCTGGAACGCGAGACGCAGCGTCAGCCACAGCGAGTGAAGAAAATACGTGTCGAGAAGATCCGCATAATTCTGGAGCGTGAACGCACGCCACTCGTTGCCCGGGACGCCAAAGCTCATGCGCAGCACCGCGAGCGATGCGGCCACGAGCACGGCGAGAAAAACCAGGATGGGTGCGAGGAGCAACAGCGGCGGCACACGCGGCAACGCCGGGGTGTCGTTGCGTCCCGCGGCATCGGCCATGCCTGCCGCGGGCTTCTCTCGGCGGAAAGAAAGGGCTGCCATGGCCGTCAGGACGAGAAAATCTCGGTATAGCGCTTGATCCACGCGGCCTGTACGACGGCGAGCGACTTGTCGTCGTGCAACACGGCCTTTTCCGCGATCTGCTGCGGCGATGGAACGAACGCGCGGCTTTCGGCGGGAATGATCGCTTTCGAGTTCACCGGGCCGTTCAGTACGTCGGCAGCCATGCGGCCCTGCACGCCGGCATCGAGTGTGTGGTTGATGAACGCATGAATCAGGTCGATATCGCCAGGATGCGCCTTCGGAATCACCGAGAACATCAGTTGGGTGGCGAAGCCTTCTTTCATGCCGTACGTGACCCCCATCTTGTACTCGGGCTTCTTGATTTGCGCAGGGAAGAACGCCGGCGAATAAATGCCGCCAATATCGAGCGAACCGGTGCGGAACAGATCGGCCACCTGATTCGGATTCTCGCCGAGCGTCATCACGCGGTCTTTCAGGATTGCCAACTTCTTGAAACCGGGCTCGATGTTCTGTTGTGAGCCGCCATTCAGCTTGGCAGCGATGATTGCGAGATCGACCGCTTCGGCCCACTCGGGCGGCGGCAGGAACAGACGCCCCGCATACTTCGGGTCCCACAGCGCTTCGTATGAAGCCGGCGCTGTCTTCACGGTCGACGTGTTGTAGATCAGGCCATCCGACCACAGGAGATAGCCGATGCCGAAACCGTTCGCACCAGTGCGATACTGCGGCGCGACGTCCTTGAGGTTCGGCAGCTTGTCCAGATCGGGCTTCGCGAGCATGCCTGCGTCGCCGAGACCCGAAGCGCCAACGCCGGCAAGCGTGATCACGTCATAGGTCGGACGCTCGCCCGCAGCCTTCACCTTCGCAACCATGCCCGACGTGCCGTCCGCACGGTCGGCGATGACCCGCGCGCCTGTCTTCTGACTGAACGTGTTGGCAATGTTGCGCAGCGCCGCCGCGCCCGTATCGTCGGACCACGTGAGTAGCCGCAGCGTCTTGCCCGCGAAGCTGCGTTGCTGAGCCTTTGCAGTGCTAATGAATGGCATTGGCATCGCCGATGCAGCCAGCGCCGTGCCTATGGTCTTGATTGCCTGCCTTCTGCCTGGCTTGAAGCTTTGCATGGTCGTCTCCTTTGTGTGGTCGATCGATTCAGGTCTGTGGGGAACGCCTGTCGACCGTCTCAAACGTGAATACACTGTATTGGGTTCAATGCCCGCCAACAAACGAAATCTCCGCATGCGGCCCATGACGTGAACTCATGGCGTCGGGTTTTCCCGCATCGTTCTGACGTTTCGCGCTGCGCTCAATACCTGTTTGATTTCCTGGAAGGCGGCGAGCCCGAACGGCCCCAGTTCGCGGCCGATGCTGCTGCGCTTGTAACCCCCCCACGACGTCTGCGGGAAGATTGCCTGAGGCGCATTGATCCAGACAACACCCGCTTCAAGCGCCTGCGCAACGCGTTGCTCGCGGGCAGGATCGCGTGTGACGACCGTTGCGACGAGCCCATACTCGGTATCGTTTGCAACGCCAATCGCCTCATCTTCGGTGTCGAACGCGCGCACGCACAGCACCGGCCCGAAGATTTCCTCTCGCCACACGGCGCTATCCACAGGGACATCGACGAAGATCGTCGGCTTGACGAAATATCCCGGACCGGCTGGCACTTCACCCCCGATCACCTCAGCCGCCTCGGACTTTCCCTGGGCGATGTAGCGCTGCACGCGCTCGTACTGGGCGCGGTTCGTCAGCGGCCCCATTTGCACGCCGGGCACGAGTGGATCGCCAACTGCTATCTGCCTCGCCCGTTCCGCAAGGCGTGCAATGAGCGCCTGCGCGATGGGCCGCTCGACGAGCACGCGCGAGGTCGCCGAACACATCTGCCCCGCGTTGAAGAAACCGCCGCCCACGACCAATTCGACGGCAAGGTCGAGATCCGCATCGGCGAACACGACGATGGACGACTTGCCGCCCAGTTCGAGACTCACGCCCTTGATCGTTGTGGCCGCGGTTTTCATCACCTGTTCGCCAACCGAAGTACTGCCGGTAAACGACACCTTGGCGACCAGCGGATGAGCCGCAAGCGGCGCGCCGACATCGACGCCGGTTCCGGTGACGACATTGAAAACGCCGCGCGGCACACCCGCTTCGGCCACGATCTCAGCGAGTTCCAGTTCCGGCAGCGGCGTGACTTCCGACGGTTTCAGCACCACCGTACAGCCTGCCGCGAGCGCCGGCGCAAGTTTCCATGCGGTGGTGACCATCGGGAAGTTCCACGGCACGATCAGGCCTGCCACGCCGGCCGGCTCCCGCCGGATCACCGCCCGATAATCATCGGTGGGCAGCGCCACGGCCGACTCGCCTGTTTCGTCTAGCTGCTCCGCCAGTTGCGCGTAGTAATCGAATGTGGCTGCCACGTCGCTCACGTCGATCAGGGCTTCGGCAAGGGGCTTGCCGTTATTGAGCGATTGGAGCGTGGCAAGGCGCTCGCGGCGAGCCTCCACGCCGCGAGCAATCGCACGCAGCAATGCCGCCCGTTCAGCGCCGGTGGTTTTCTTCCATGTGCGGAACGCTTTCGCTGCGGCCTTCACTGCAACGTCCACGTCCGCCGCGCTTGCGGCCTCGACCTCGGCAATGGTCGTTTCCGTCGACGGATTGATGACCTGCAGACGTCGCCCGCCTTCGCCGTTGCACCAAGCACCGTCGATATAGAGTTGTGTGCGCAGCACGCCGTCAAGCTGAGCAGAATGCATTTTCGTCATGCCGGCACCTGCGCAAACCAGTCGGCTTCGAAGATTTCGATCACGGTCGGGACGTCACGGACATTCGCCTGCTGGAGCTCAACCGCAAGCGATTCCCGCGTATTGACGCGCCGCGCTTCGCATCCAAAACCGGCCGCGAGTTTCTGGAAATCCGGCGTGTAGATGTCCACGCCGACCGGTGTGATGTCGCGCGACGTCATGTATTTGCGGATCTCGCCATAACCATGGTTGTTCCATAGCAGCACGATCACAGGGATCTTTGCCTCTACCGCGCTCGCGAGTTCCGGCAGCGTGAACTGGATGCCGCCGTCGCCAATCAGGCAGACCACGGGCCGCTCGCGCGCGGCGAGCTTGGCGCCCACCGCAGCCGGCAAGCCATATCCCAAAGTGCCGTAACCTGTCGATGAATTGAACCAGGAGCGCGGCGCCGGCGCATCATGGACGAAGTTGCCCGCGTAAATAGGGCTCGTCGAGTCGCCGGCGATGATCACGCCGGGCAGCGCACTGGCGATCGTGTCGATCAGATGCTTCTGCGAGCGCGTCGGCGCGTCGTACGACGCCAGCACGGCCCGCCGGACCTCCGCGACGCGCGCCGCCCCCCAGTTGGGTTCTGCCTTGGGCTCGGGCAGTTCATGCAGCCGCTTCGAAAGGCTGCTCAACGCCTGCTGCGCATCGCCGGCAATCGCGACGTCCGCACGGAAGTTGCGCATCAACTGCTGTGCGTCGATGTCGATGCGGATCAGTTGGCCATCGATAACAAAACCCCGGTCGAAGACGACGTCATAATCAGTCTCGCCGAGTTCAGTGCCAACCGCGAGTACGACATCGGCGTCGCGTACCATCGCCCGCGTCGGCGGCAACGACTGTGTCGACCCGATCAGGAGCGGATGACCGCATGGCAGCAGACCCTTTGCGTTGATGGTGAGCGCGACGGGTGTCTGCAGGCGTTCGGCGAGTTCACGCAACTCGGCCGCCGCGTGCACCGCCCCGCCACCCGCGAGAATCAGGGGCCGGCGCGCGGCGCTGAGCAGATCCGCAGCGACGGCGAGCGCGTCCGCGCTGGCTGCCGGTTTGGCCGGCGATACGGCAGGCACCCTGTTCATGCCGTTCGCTGGTGCGACGATCACGTCAAGCGGAATCTCAATGTGCACCGGACGCGGTCGGGCGCTTTTGAATACCGCAAAGGCTCGGGCCAGCACATCCGGCAATTCGGCCGCGTCGAGCAACGTATGCGAAAACGCGGTGAGACCCGCAAAGACATCGCGCTGGGACGGCAATTCGTGCAGACGCCCCTCGCCGCAACCCAGTTCGCGTCGCGCGTTGACGCTTGAAATCACCAGCATCGGAATCGAATCTGCATAGGCCTGCGCCATTGCCGTCGCGATGTTGGTCATGCCAGGGCCGGTGATGATGAAACATACGCCCGGCCTGCCCGTGACACGCGCATAGCCATCCGCCATGAAGCCCGCACCCTGCTCGTGGCGCGGGGTGACGTGCTGGATCGAGGAAGCGGCCAGCCCCCGGTAGAGCTCGACCGTATGCACGCCCGGAATGCCGAATACGTACTCGACGCCGTAGCCCTCAAGCAGGGTCACGAGTGCTTCGCCGCAGGTTGGAATCTGCGCGGCGGGCCGTGCGGTTTTCGGGGCTGGCGCTACTTCGAAGCAGACGGCGGTGTCGGGATGGTTCATGGATGATCACGTTCCTGGTTGTTTCGAATGCCCTGCAGCGTTGCCGAGAATGCACGGCCGCAGTGAGTGAATTCATTCTCGACGTCGGCGTCAGGGCAAACAATCGATATGTTTTCATGGGATGCATGACATTCCTGCATGCCCTCGAACCTTACTATGGATTCCGAATTAACTGGCGCGAAGAAAATTCAGTGTTCGACAGGCATGCGAACATTCACCCCGGCGATCGCGCATGAGCGCATTCAACCTGGTTATTCTCGACGCAGGGACGTGCGTTGAACAATCGATAAGTTTTCATGAGATGCATGACTTTCTCTCATGACCTGCTGACGCCTTCCCTCGCAGATGCCGAGGGTAAACACGGCCAGCGCGCCGCTCGCGATCGCGAGCGGCCACATCAATATGTCGTTCCCGAACACCTTCATCGCACCGCCGGCGACGAGCGGCCCGACAATCGAACTGGCGGTGAACGCCAGCGACACAAGCCGCATGTTCCGGACCAGCGCCGTCTTCTCGCTGCATGCAGCGGCGTACATGCCAAGCGTGATGAACGCGCTATTCATGCCTCCGACTATGAGGCCGCTCGCAGGAAACAGCCACGTCAGGGGCGTGGCGAGCGCGAAAGTGACGAGCGCCAGCGTGCTCGCCATCGCGCATACGATCACTGCGAGTCCCAAACCGGCGCGGTCGGCCATCCAGCCGACGGGAAATTGCAGCGCCATCCCGCCCAGGCCGAGGCATGACAGCAACAGGGTGGCCTGTGTGCCGCTTAATCCACGCGCTGTGGCATACAGCGGGAAAAGACCATACAGCGCGCCGTCGATGATTCCGCCCACCGCCACCACGATCATGCCGAGGCAGACTAGCGCGCTGACTGGCGTGGCCGGGGTAGCCTCGCGTGCAACTGGACTCGCTGGCTGCGCCGATGCCGTTAAACAAAGCGGAATAGCCGCAGCGAATGTAAATGACAGGCCAGCAAGAATCGTCACGAGCCCGTCCGGGCCGCACCATGCGGCCAGGGCTGGCGCGATGACTCCGGCTGTTGCAATCAGCGTCTCATGCACGCCGACCACGCGGCCGCTGAGTTCCTCGGGCACGAGGCTGTACAGCCACGACTCGTTGGCAATCCAGCGCAGGCCAATGCCCAGCCCGGTCAGCACACCCGGCGCGATCCAGAGTGGCCACGCTAGCGCGCCTATGGTCGAAAACGCGACGATACTGGTCGCGAGGCCGAGCAATACCGTTTTCTTCGCACCGATGCGCGCAACCAGCGCCGGAGCCGCCACCAGACCCGCAAGCATGCCCGCCCATTGCGATGCGGCGAAGAAACCGGCGCGCTGCGCATCGAGACCTTGATGGGCGAGCCAGACTGGCAGCACGATGAAGCCCATGCCGAACTGGCCGATCTGCGCGAGCGTCGACACGGCGGTCAGTGCAGCGATGGCCGGCCAGCGCACCGCTACCGCCGGTTTCATGGCGTACTCCGCCCCGGCATGGGTAGCCCTTCTTCGCGACATTCGACCGGGCAGCCCGCCTTGAGGCACGGCCCGTCGTCGCAGAAGCGGCATAGCTGCATCGCATGGGCCGGGTCGCGCGTCTCGTGCCAGAGCATCTTGATCATCAGGTCTTCGAGCACCTGGCGCTCGTTACTGTCGAGATGGCTCACGATGCGCATCAGGACGTCTTCGCGCGCGCTCCTCAGGCGCTTGACCTCCCGTCGGCCGTTGGCAGTCAGCGCAAGCGCGACGGAACGCTTATCGGCGCCGGCTCGCTTTTCAACGAGGCCGGCATCGACCAGACCCGCCACCGCGCGCACAGCCGCAGGATGCGATAGCGCGACGGCATCGCGCAGCAGTTCAATGGAGGCGTCCGGGTATTGGCCGATTGCATTGAGCATCGCCCGTGCCGTGGAGCCGGCGATGGCCAAAGAAGTATTCAACGCGGACATCTCGTCCGTGACGAGTACGGCGAGTGCGCCGAGCAGATTTTCTGTGCGCTGCGTCATAGGACACCCCAAATACATGCATCATGCACATATGCAGTGTGCACATATTTTGAGAGAAATTCAAGGACCACGAGTCGCTCTGGCGGCGTAACGTTTCCATGGGTTCTCCCGCGCGCCATACCTGTTTTGTATCGCCATGTATCTGACGCGCACCGCGACACACTATGTTTCGTGGGCGAGCACGCTGGACATCTGCGAGATACGCATGCGCCCCACTATGGTCGGACACCTCATCCTGGAGATTCCGTCATGTTCGATCGACTCAAGACTGCGGCCGCCCTCGCCGCGATCGCTGGGCTAACCGCCACCGGCGCCTGGGCGGCGTTTACATCCGATCCGAATTCCGAAACCGAATCGGCGCCCGTGCAGACCGGCGCGATCGCGCCCGACTTCACCGGCACCGGCGCCTGGCTCAACAGCACGCCGCTCGACCTCAAGCAATTGCGCGGCAAGGTCGTGCTCGTCGAATTCTGGACCTTCGATTGCATCAACTGCGCGCATACGCTGCCCTATGTGAAGGACTGGTACGCGCGCTATCACGACAAGGGACTGGTGGTAATCGGCGTACATACGCCCGAATATCCGTTCGAGCGCGACACCGGCAATCTGAAGAAAGCCATTGTCCGGTTCGGCATTCAATACCCCGTCGTGCAGGACAATCAGTATGCGACGTGGAATGCTTACGGGAACCAGTATTGGCCCGCGCTTTATCTCATCGATAAAAACGGCAAGGTGGCTTACAAGCGCGTTGGAGAGGGACGCTACGACGAGACCGAACAAACGATTCGGAATTTGCTGGGAGTGGGTGGCAAGCGCGGGTGATTCGTCATGCTGAAAGGACAAGCACCGGCAACGGTGCTTGTCCTTTTATATCGCTACGAATAATCGCAGCGACCCTGCATCACAAATGCGTCACCTGCAAGATAGCTTCGGCAAATGCTTTGGGTGCTTCCTGCGGCAAGTCATGGCCAATACCGCCGGCAATATTGCGGTGCACATACTTGCCCGAGAACTTCTTCGCATAGGCGCTTGGCTGCGGATGCGGCGCACCGTTTGCATCGCCTTCCAGGGTGATCGTGGGCACAGAAATAGTCGGCGCCGTGGCCAACTTCTGCTCGATGCTGTCGTATTTCGATTCGCCCTGCGCGAGACCGAGACGCCACCGATAATTGTGAACGACGACGGCCACGTGATCCGGATTCTCGAACGCCGCGGCCGAGCGTGCGTAGGTCGCATCGTCGAAATTCCATTTAGGCGACGCCAGTTTCCATATCAGCTTGTTGAATGCTTCGCGGTTTTCCGCGTAACCCTGCGCGCCGCGCTCGGTCGCGAAGTAGTACTGATACCACCACTGAAATTCCGCTTCCGGTGGCAGCGGCTTCTTATTCGCCGCCTGGCTGCCGATCAGGTAGCCGCTCACCGAAACCAACCCCTTGACCCGTTCGGGCCACAGCGCAGCGATGATGTTGGCCGTGCGCGCACCCCAGTCATAGCCGCCAAGCACCGCCTGATCGATCTTCAAAGCATCCATCAACGCGACGATGTCGACGGCGGTCGCTGCCTGCTGCCCGTTGCGCGGCGTATCCGCCGAGAGAAAGCGCGTCGATCCGTAGCCGCGCAGATACGGCACGATCACGCGATAACCCGCCCCCGCGAGCAGCGGCGCGACCTCGACGTAGCTATGGATATCGTACGGCCAGCCGTGCAGCAATAGAACCACAGGGCCATTCTCCGGCCCCGCCTGCGCATAGCCCACGTTGAGCACGCCGGCATCGATCTGCTGGATCGGTCCGAACGACACGCCGCTACCTGTGCGCGCGCTCGACGACTGCGCGCGCGCAATGCTGCTCAAGCCCAGTTCCGCGAGGCTGACGCTTGCCAGCGCGGTGCCAAGAAGGCGGCGGCGGCGGACGTTGACGGGATCTGACATGACTGACTTCTCCTTTTCGGTTGTGACAGTGAGTTACAACGGATTTATAGCCGAATAGTGTGAAGACTTTGTATGCCAATGTATCTGCCATATCGCTATACACACAACGAATTAATAACTACCGCTATAAAAACATGCCGGATACATGGGCCGGGTCTAATGCATCAACGGCGAAATCCACACGAGGCCTTCCACAGATTAGGATTCCGACACATTAACCAGATAGCGATGCGTCATCCGCATCATTCACTTCTTTTCATGAGACGTCGCCCTGAGTCACGCGGCAGTACTTCGCTACACAGGCAATCTGAAAAAAGCGATTGCGCGGTTCGGCATTCAATATCCCGTGTGCAGGACAACCGGTATGCGACGTGGAATGCGTATGGGAACCCGTATTGGCGCGCGCTCTATCTCATCGATAAAAACGGCAAGGTGATTCCCGCCATGGAAGACGGCGTATCCGAATCGCTCATCACACGCGCAATCCGGTCTTCGAATCGAAGAAATGCAAATGCTGCTGCAACCATGCAACGTCGACCCGTTCGCCCGGCTGCGGCCGATGCGCCGCCGGCAGACGCCACACGATTTCCTGATTGCCGAATCGGCCGTGCGCGAGATTGTCGGCGCCCAGCAACTCGCACGTTTCGACGTCCACGGCGAGCGACGGCCGGCCGGCCGCAGGCGTCATGTGCTCGGCGCGCATGCCCAGCGTGTATTCGCCTCCGGGCACAAGCTTCGCGAGAACGGAGGCGTCCAGCTTCGACGCGTCAGCATCCGCGCCAACCGGCAGGCGCGGTCCGTTGCCCGCAACTTCGAAGCAACGTAGATCGTCCGAAAGACGCCCTTTCAGCAGATTCATTGCGGGCGAGCCGATGAAGCCCGCGACGAATTCACTCGCTGGCGCCTCGTACACTTCGCTCGGCACGCCGATCTGCTCGATGTGCCCGCCATTCATCACCACGATCCGCTGCCCGAGCGTCATCGCCTCAACCTGATCGTGGGTCACGTACAGGCTGGTAGTCTTTAGCCGCTGATGCAGCCGCTGAATCTCGAAACGCATCTGTACGCGCAGCTTTGCGTCGAGATTCGAGAGTGGCTCGTCGAACAGGAACACCGACGGTTCGCGCACGATCGCCCGCCCCATCGCGACCCGCTGGCGCTGGCCGCCGGAAAGGTCGCGAGGCCGCCGGTCGAGCAGCTTGTCCAACTCGAGGATCTTCGCAGCGCTCGCAACGCGCTGCTCGATCAGCCCGCGTTCGATGCCGCGGATCTTGAGTCCGTACGCCATGTTCTGCGCGACACTCATGTGCGGATAAAGCGCGTAATTCTGGAACACCATTGCGATGTCGCGGTCCTTGGGCTCCAGCGTGTTGACGACGCGTTCCCCGATCGAGATCGTACCGCCCGTCACGCTCTCAAGCCCGGCGACCATCCGCAACAAGGTAGATTTTCCGCAACCCGAAGGGCCAACGAGCACCACGAACTCTCCGTCGGCGACATCGAGGCTGACCGAGTGGAGCACCGTATGCTTGCCGTCATAGCTCTTGCGCACGCCGTCGAGTGTCAGGGCCGCCATGCGTCGCCCTCCCGCGTCGATCGAACCATTGGAACGCCTGCTGCGGATCCGCTCATGACCATCCCTCTTGTACTCATTTTTCTGAATCGACCAGCCCGCGCACGAACCAACGCTGCATCGTCAGCACGACGACAAGCGGAGGCAGCATCGCGAGCAGCGTCGCTGCCATCACGCGATGCCATTCGGTCGCGGCGTCCCCGCTCGCGATCATGCTCTTGATGCCGACGACCGCCGTCGTCATCGACTGCGAGCTCGTAATCAGGATTGGCCACAAATACTGGTTCCATCCGTAGATGAATGTGATGACGAAAAGCGCCGCGATATTGGTCTTCGAAAGCGGCAGCAGCACGTCCCAGAAGAAACGCATCGGACCTGCGCCGTCAATGCGCGCCGCCTCGACCAGTTCGTCGGGCAACGTGAGAAAGAACTGGCGAAACAGGAAGGTCGCGGTGGCCGATGCGGTCAGCGGCAGCGTCAGGCCCGCGTAGCCGTTGACCATGTTCAGCGTTGACACGACCTGAACGGTCGGAAAGATCCGCACTTCGACCGGCAGCATGAGCGTCGAGAAGATCAGCCAGAACGACATCATGCGCAGCGGAAAGCGGAAAAACACGATCGCGTACGCCGATATGATCGACACGGTGATCTTGCCAACCGATATCACGAGGGCCATCACGAGGCTGTTGGCGAGCATCCGGCCGAACGGCGCGGCGGCATTACCGCTGCCGTGCGTCCACACCGAGACGACGTTCTCGATCAGGTGCGTGCTCGGCACCAGACGCAGCGGCACGGTGAAGACTTCCGCCTTGCTCATCGTTGCCGCGCAAAAAGCCACGTACACCGGAAACGCAATGATCGCGACGCCGGCGATCAGCATCGCGTGGCAGAACAGATCGAATCCGCGCCGGTTCTCAATCATGAATATTTCACCTTGCGTTCGACGAAGCGGAATTGCACCACCGTCAGCCCAATGACGACCAGCATCATGATCACCGACTGTGCGCCCGAGCTGCCGATGTCGAGCCCCTGAAAGCCCTCGGTGAAAATCTTGTAGACGAGCGTCTTGGTGGCCTGCCCCGGCCCGCCGCCGGTCGCGGCGTCGATCACCGGAAGCGTGTCGAAGAACGCGTACACCAGATTGACGACCAGCAGAAAGAAGCTGATGGGCGACAACAACGGCAGCGCAATCCCGAAGAAGCGCCGCACAGGTCCCGCACCGTCTATCGCAGCCGCCTCGATCAGCGAGCGGGGAATGGCCTGCAGACCCGCGTAGAAGAACAGGAAGTTATAGCTGACCTGCTTCCAGACCGACGCCATCACGACGAGCGCCATCGCCTGGCCGCCGTTGAGCGCGTGATTCCACGTAATGCCGACCTTCGCCAGCGCGAACGTGACGATGCCAATGCTCGGATTGAACAGGAATCCCCACAAAACCGCGGCAATTGCGGGCGCGACCGCATAAGGCCAGATCAGCAAAGTCCGGTAGATGAGCTTGCCGCGCGTGATGCGATCGGCCATCGCCGCGAGAAACAGCGACACGACGAGCCCGATCGCGGTGACGAGCGCACTGAAAACCAGCGTCGTGCGAAACGAAGCGAGGTACAGCGGGTCTTCAAACAAACCTTTGAAGTTGGCGAACCCAACGAATACGGTGGAAATGCCGAACGCGTCCTGGGACGAGGTGGACTGCCAGAGCGCAACGCCCGCGGGCCACAGAAAAAACACGATCGTAATCGCAAGCTGGGGCGCAATCAGCAGCCAGGGCAACCAACCCGCGCCAAAATTCGTCCGGCGTTCCATGTATCGAGGTATCCGCTTACTGGTTTGCCGTCTTCTCGAAGCGGCGCAGCAACTCGTCGCCGCGCGAGTTCGCACTGTCGAGCGCTTGTTGCGGTGTCTTCTTGCCGGCCCAGACCTGCTCCAGCTCCTCGTCGATGGCCGTGCGGATCTGCGGCATGTAGCCAAGACGCAGCCCGCGCGTGTAAGGCAGAGGCGGCTTGTTCAACATCTGCTTCGTCGCCGTATCTGCGCCGGGATTCTTGTCGTAGTAGCCCTGTTCACGTGTCAGGTCGTAGGCCGCCTTCGTAACCGGCAGATAGCCCGTGTCCTGATGCCACTTCGCGGCAACAGGCGCCGAAGTGAGGTAGGACAGAAACTGCGCAACGCCCTTGTACGTATCGGCACTTTTGCCGCTCAGCACCCACAGGCTCGCACCGCCGATGACCGCGTTCTGCGGCGCACCCTTCACGCTCGGGTCGTACGGCATCATGCCGGTGCCGTACTTGAACTTCGCGTACTGCCGAACGTTCGCGAGCGAACCCGACGAGCCCATCATGATGCCGCAGTCGCCGCTATAGAATTTGGCGGTGGCTTCGTCCTTGCGGCCCACGTAGGTGAAGGTGCCCTGCTTCGCCATGTTCTGCAGGAAAGCGATGTGCGCGACCTGCAGCGGCTTGTTGATTTCGAGCTGCGCGTCGGTCCCGTCGAAGCCGTTATTGCGCGTCGCGATCGGCGCTGCATGCCATGCGCTGTAGTTCTCGATCTGGATCCAGCCCTGCCAGCCGGTCGTAAAGCCGCAGGTCATGCCCGCTGCCTTGAGTTTCGCGGCATCGTCGGCGACCTCGGGCCAAGTCTTCGGCGGCACGTCCGGGTTCAGGCCGGCCTTTTTGAATGCGTCCTTGTTGTAGTAGAGCACCGGCGTCGAGCTGTTGAACGGCATCGACACCAGATGGCCCGTCTTCGCGTCGCTGTAGTAGCTCGCGATGGTCGGCACGAACGCCTTCTCGTCGAACGCCACGCCGGCCTTCGTCATCACGTCGTACACCGGAATGATCGCCTTCTTCGCGCTCATCATTGTGGCGGTGCCGACTTCGTACACCTGCAGGATCGCGGGCGCGTCGCCGCTGCGATACGCGGCAATGCCCGCGGCCATCGTCTGGTCGTAAGTGCCTTTGAAGACCGGCACGATCTTGTACTGGCTTTGCGACGCGTTGAACTGCTGTGCGATCTCGTTCACACGATCGCCAAGCTTGCCTTCCATCGCATGCCAAAACTGGATTTCGGTTGCCGCGTGAGCGCTTTGCATCAGCCCGGCGAGCATCAGCGCCGCAGAAGCCGCTCGCAAACCAACGCCGAATCGGCCATTGCGCTGCTGGGTGGTTTTCATGAGAGTCCTTTTGTCCGTTGAGGCTTTATTGAAAAATGGCGCGACGCACAACGTCATTCCCCTGGCGCTCAACGAAACTCCGGAATTCTGAGTGCTTCGTTGGCACTTCAACGACAGGCGTCTCCCCGATCCCACGCATTCGGCTGTGTGAGCGCAAAGCCTAGCACGAAGCTTCATTGCAGGCGCGCTGAACGGCCCGTGTCGCCGAGAATCGCGACCGCGAAATGGTAGGCAACCGAAAGACCGGTCGAGAGCACCCCGGTGGGAAAGCGTTCGGCGAAGGCAGCGAGAATCGGCCCGGTGTAGGCGGCGATCAGCACGCCGAACACGGCCTAGAACACGGGCATTGACATCAGCCCCGGTAGATCGTCGCTTCGTCCACGCGCGGCGAAATCGCAGACAATAGGCACAGGGACATCAACCGCGCAGCCAGCCGAAGTGAGGCCTAGGGCGGCGCGCGCAACAGGAGATCACATCATGTCGCCCACACCGGACTACTGGTTCCGTGCCAAACGCTATGGCTGGGGATGGGGCTTGCCGACCCGCTGGCAAGGCTGGGTGGTCCTGCTCGTGTACTTCGCGCTGATCGGCGCAACCATACGCTTTGCCCCGCCGGACCAGCATCTCGCGGTCTTCTTTTCGCTGATCGCGCTGTTCAGCGTCGCCCTCGTGGCCGTGTGCTGGCTCAAGGGCGAGCCGCCCCGCTGGCGCTGGGGCAAGGATTGAGGCCGCTCGCCACGACAGCTTCGTTCACACTCTGAACGCCGCCTCGAAGCGCGCAGCGAAACGGTCGAACTCAGCTTCGGGCAAGTGGTTGATGCCCGCCGCGCGCTTTCTCCCACCCCCCGTTTCGAACTGGCGACAGAAGTCGTCGGCGCCGGTCGCGCAGCCGGCCGGCACCCGCAGGCTCACCACGAAGCCGCCGCCCGATTTCGGCGAAAGCACGGCAAGCGCACGATCCGGCTCGCGCTGCAATCGCTCGTTGGCGAGCGTGCCCGTTGCGCGGCGCGCCCATGCCTCGCCCGGCAGCCGGATCAATTGCGCACCCGGCACGTCGCGCTCGGCACGCAGCGCGCGCGCCTTCGTCATGTCGTCGCGATAGCCATCGTTTAGCGCCACGAACACTCCATCAGCGCCATCGGCCGCCGTGAACGCGAGCGGATCGGCGAATGGCAGCAACGCCTCGGCCAGTGCCTCGGGTGCGAAATGCAGATCGTCGACGGTCTCGCCATAGGCGTTGTAGTTCAACAGCAGGCCTAGCTGCGCAAGTTGCCCGAGTGTCTCGCCATCGATGCCATGCGCGCGGGCGAGCGCTTCGCCAAGCGTGGTCAGCGCGTCGCCATACGCGCCCACGATCGCCCAGCGCACGTGCCGCCCGCCGAGGTAAGCGTTGACGAGCGCGCTCGTGCACACGTCCGGCGCCGTGTTGATGTGCGCCGTGAAGCGCGGATGCACAGGCAGCTCGCCCGCGAAATGGTGGTCGAAATAGCGCAGCGATGCGCCTTCGTCGAGCAGCCGCTGGACGTCGTCGCGGTTCTGGTCGTGCGAGACATCGAGCACGGTGACCTGCGCGCCGTTACTGGCCGATACGCGCTTGAGCAAATGGATGTCGCGCTTCACGCCAGTAACCAGCACCGCCTCTGCGCCCTCGGCCAGCCGCAGTTGCTGCAACGCGCAGAGCCCGTCCGCATCGCCGTTGAAGGCGTAGATGGGCGGCGCCGTGACCGTTCGCTCCGTCATGGGTGCGGCATGGCTCATGGCATGAAGTCTCCGCCGTTCGCGTCGAGCGCTGCGCCCGTGATGGCCTTCGCGTAATCGGAAACGAGGAAGAGCGCGGCCTTCGCACAGTCGTCGTCATTCGGAATCGCGCCGAGCGCGATGTTCGCCGCAATCGGCGCAACGATCTGCTCCTCGGGCACGCCGTGTTCGGCCGCCGCATGGCGCACGTAGCCCTGCACTGGCGCGCCCCACATCCAGCCCATGTGGATCGTGTTCGCGCGGATGCCGTGCGGGCCCAATTCCTTCGCGAGGTATTTCACCGCCACGGCAAGCGCGCCCTTCGACACCGCGTAGCCCGCCTCGCCCACGAACGGCTTGCGCACGGCCTGGGTGTTGATCATCACGATCGCGCCGCTGCGCTGTGCCTTCATGCGCGCTACCACCTCCTGCGTGATCGTCATCGTGCCCACCAGGTTGGTGTCGAACACCGCGCGCCAGCCGTCGAGATCCGCGCCCTCCACGGGCTCCGGAAAGTTGCCGTGCACGAAGGCGCTATTCACGAGTGCATCGATGCGGCCGAAGCGCGCCACCGTGGCCTCCGCGAGCTTGCTGCATTGCGCGCGATCCGTAATGTCCGTCACGCATTTGAAGACTTCACAGTCCACATTGAGCTCGCGAATGCGCGCTTCCGCGTCCTCGAGTTTCGATGCCGTGCGCGCGGCGAGCACCACCGCGCGCGCGCCTTCGCGCGCTGCTTCGACTGCGAGCTTCACGCCGAGCCCCGGCCCGATGCCGGACACGATCACCACCTTGTTGTTCAGAAGCATCTCAAAGTCCCCCCTCATAGTTGTACGAGTAACCGAATTCCTGTTCGCGATGGCGGATGCGCCAGCCTTCGGGCGTGCGCACGAGCGCGTCCGCATACCAGATGCCGAAGAACATCACGCGTTCGCTGCCATCGGGCGCGCGCCACACCATTGGGTTGTGGCACATCGTGCGGGCGCGCGCCGTCTCGCCTTCGATTTCGATGCGGATATTGCCCATCATGTGCTGGCTGCGTGGAAACTGCGGCAGCGCCTTCGCGAGAAACTGCTGGGCTTCGCGCAGTGTGCAGAGCGGTCCGCCTGTAGCGCGATAATCGATTACGGCGTCTTCGGTGAAGAGGCGATCGAGCGCGGCGAAATCGCGCCCGTCGATCGCCGTGCCGTAATCGATCAGCAGGTCGCTGATATCCGCGCGATCGAGCAGATACTGGAGATCACGCGCCATGGGTAGCCCCGATATGACGCTCGCGATAGCGCGCGAAATCGCGCTGCAACTGCTCGACGCTCAGGCCGAACTGTTCGAGCGTGTAGTCGTGCGGCGCACGCTTCTCGCGCCCGTTCCGCGCGAGCCACGCCTGCATGCCGGCGCGCACGTGATCGGGGAACGTCATACCCGCGAACGCATACACCCGCTCGACGACGCCGAGCGGATCGGCCACGGTGTCCTCGAAGCGCACATCGAGAAAGCGCTCCGCCGGCAGGCTCGCACGAACGTCCATCGCGTGATGCACGGCGCGCTGCATCTGCGCGCTCCATTGCCGCCCGACTTCGCGCGCGTCGGGCTCGTCGGCGTAGAGCTTCCAGAGCGTATGCGCCATGCTCGCCATCGACGGGATGGTTGCTGTCGGGTCACGATGCGTCAACACCACCTTCGCACGCGGGAACACCTTGAACAACACTTCGAGCGCGTGCAGATGCTGCGGCGTCTTGAGCACCCAGCGCAGCGCGCCCGGTTCGCCGCGCTGCGCTTTCTGCCATTGCAGGAACTGCAGCATTTTCTTCAGATACGCGTACACCTCGGTATGGTCCTGCTGCGCGAGCCACGCGGTATAGCGCGGCACATTCGCATACGAGTCCATCGCGCACAGGAACGAATGCTCCATCAGCATGAACTCTTCATCAGGCTGCATGGCGTCCAGTGGATGGATCGCGAGAATCTGCGGAATATAGCGGATCATCTGCTCCACTTCCGCGCTTGCGAGCGCGATGCGTCGTGCGCTTTCGCCAGCCCCTTCGCCAGGCAGCGGCGCGGGGTAGCGTGTTTCCCACCACGCCGCCGAATGAAAGCGCGCATCGGTGGCGAGCACGCGCTGTAGCAGCGTCGTGCCGGTGCGCGGCAGGCCCACGACCACGACGGGATCGTCGATGGGCTGCGCGAGAATCTCGGGATGGCGCTGGCAATAATCCTCGATCACGAGCCGGTTGACGAGCTGCGCGAGCACTTTTTCGTGCATCATCGCTTCGCCTTGCGGCGAGAGGTTCGCCTGATCGGCGAGCGCGTCGAACAACACCTCAAGTGCCTCGCGATAGCTTCCCTCGCCAAAGTTAGTCAGCCCTCCTGAGCGCTCGATGGCGGCTTCCATGAGGTGACGGACGAGGTGCTGCGCGTCCCGGCGCGGCGCGATGGGGGCGGCGGCGTTCATACGGTCTCCTTGAGCGTTTCGAGCTTGACCACGCGCGTAACCGGATGCACGGGCGTTTGCGCGCCCACCCAGCGCAGGCACAAGGTGCCCTCGCGATGGCCTGCGGTTTCCAGCCAGTTCGGCACGCCCGGGTCGCGCGCGCTCAGCACCAGCGTGACGCCGCCGTCCTCACGCAGTCGCGCCGAATGCTTGTTCAGGCAGATGCGGTGATAGCGATAGTCGAGCGACTCCATCCAGTAGTTATTCACCTGGACGTTCCAGAAGTCGCACTCGGGCACGCGCTCTACGTCGATCACGAGCGCCTCGTCGTCTGCAAGCGACCAGTACGTGTGGTAGTAGAAGATGTTCGGGTCGCCGCCGGCGGCCTGGCACACGGCCTGATCGGCGGGCGGCAGTGCGTTCGCGTGCGCCTGATAGCCCTGCGCCCAGTCGGCGAAGATGCGCGAGGTCTGCTCGACGAACGCCGCAGCGCGTTGGAGACCGTTATGCAAACGCACCGGGTCGAGCGGCGCGGGCTGGCTCGATGAACCTATGCGCTCGATCTTCAGTTGCGCAGGCTTCTCGGCCTTGCGGTCGAGGAAGGTCTGGCGCACGACCAGCGCGTTGGTGGCCGGATCCATCGGCAGCCAATTGCCGCCTCGGCCTTCAGGCCGCTTGGTGCTCAGGATGATTTCGAAGCTGCCATCGGCTTCGACCTGCATATGGTCCGCGTCGATAAAGCCCGTCTGCAGCATCTTGCCATCGGTTTCGTAGCCGCCCTTCTGCGTGCCGAGGCTCAGATACGCAACCGTGCCGCGATGACCGCTCACGCGGTATTCGTGCGCACCATTCAGGCGCGCGTACTGATAGAGATTGTCGGGATTATCGGCGCCGATCTTGGCCGTCTCGTGCGAGGGCGAGAAAAAGCCCGGAAAATCCGCGTCCGCGAACTCCACGTGCATTTCGAGCGCGATGCGCAAAAGCCGGCTCAGATAGCGGAACCCTTCGGCGCGCGTGAACGCATCTTGCGGCGCCTCGGGCCGCAGGATCTGTTCGCCGCTGCGCCGCAGCGTTTCGCAAAAGGCGGCCCATGTCTCGCCCGATAGCAACTGTGCTTCGCCGGTTGGCGTCGTCATGCTTTGTCTCCTCCGTTGTGCCGTGGGGAGACGATACCGACACCGAAGCGCTGCGTTCTTCGTCCATGTGGACTAAGGGCGCGCTGTGTATCAAACGTGCCTGCGTTGCTCCAGGAAGTGCTGCTTGCAAGGCTGGAGCGATGGGCCGGGAACCGGCCTTCGGGGTGCGGATTGCGACAGGCAGTTAGTTGCATTCGATGGGTTGTCTACCGCATTGCCCGTGCGTCAAGACCAGGGTTTGCCTGCCCGCCCCGCCTACCTCAAAAGGACGATGCGGGCCGCGCACGCGCGCCTATCATCGTCACGGACGGCTACTCGAGCCAAAGGTCTAAACCCGCGCGCAACGCCACGGAGGCAAACAACGTGTCGACGGAAATAGCAGCCGACTGCGAAGGCATTGCGCCCGCCAGCTTCGAGGCGGCCGGTCTCGCGCCGCGCGACGTGAGCGCATTGCTGGCGCTCGTCTACCGTGGGCCGGTGGAAGCGACCCCTTGGGCGGGCCTGCTCGAATACATGCGCCAGCGGCTCGATGCGAGCTTCGTGACGCTCGTGCTGCGCAATCCGGCATCGGGGCATCCCGGCCTGATCGTCAATGCGTCGGTTCATGGCCCGCTGCTGCCTGGCGAACCTTCCTATAGTGAGCATTACTACTCAATCTGCCCATTCACCACCGTGCCGCCGGGCCAGGCAGTAACGGCTGACGAACTGTTCGGCGCGCAGGCATGGTGCGAACACGAGTTCTATCTGCAATACCTGAAGCCGCTCGACCTGCGCTATATCCTCGTGGCCAACATCCGCACGCACGACGCCGTGGATTGCGCCTTTTTCGTGAGCCGTCGCCACGACGCACGCGACTACGATGCGGCCGACAAAGCGCTGGTGGCCGTGCTGCTGCCGCATCTGCAACGCGCGGTCGACCTGCATTCGACACTCGACGTGCTCGAATCCGAGCGCACGCTGTACGCCGGCACGATGGACCGCATGCTGGTGGGCACCGTGATTCTGGACGAGCATGGCAAGTGCATGAAGAGCAATGGCGCGGCCAACCGCCTGTTCGCCGCCGCAGACAGCATCACGCTCGTGAACGACACGCTGCGCGCGCGCTGCCCGGTGGAGGACCGCCGCCTGCAGAAGGCAACCCAAGCGGCGATCCAACACCACCTGATGGCCGCGACCACGTGCATCGAGGCCACCACGCTGTCGCGAGCCTCCGGCGAAATCCCGCTCAGCGTGCTGCTGCGGCCGATTCCGCTGAACTACCGCACCGATGAACGCGCGCGCCGGCCGGCCGTGGCCGTTTTCATCCGCGACCCGGCTTCTTCGCCGCAGCATTCGCGCGCGATGCTGCGCTCGCTTTATCGGCTCACGCCGACTGAAACCGAACTGGCGCTATTGCTCGTGGATGGGCTGACGCTGGACGAAGCGGCTGAAACGCTGGGAATCGCCAAGAATACCGCGCGTGCGCATTTGCGCGGCATCTTCGGAAAGACCGGCGCGACGCGCCAGGCCGTGCTCGTGAAAACGCTGCTCAACAGCGTTGTGTCGATGGTGTGAGTGATTAGCGACAACGCGAAGAATGAATTCTTCGCGTTGCGTTAGCCATCATTCAAAAAAGCCGATCAGGAAAGGAAAGCTTGACGGCATAGCCGGTGTTGCCCGGAGATTCTGGGGGCCGCCCTAGAGGAGGACTCAAGCGCCGGAAGACTCGGCCCTCTGCCGCGCTCTCGCCGCCTTTGCAGCGCTCGCGGGCTTCGAAGGCTTTGCCGCCTTTGCCCCCACCGAATCCATGGAAACCGCGCTGCCGGCGTCTGCGCTAAGCAGCACCCCCGCCGACACGATATAAGCCGCAGCGCTTTCAATATCGCCGCGCAACGCCATACAGGCTGCGTCGCTGTCGCCCCTGCGCAGGGCGTCGAGCAGCTCGTCGTGATGCTTGACGGCAACGCGTTCGCCCACACGCTTCGAGCCCGAGCGCAGGTCGTGATTGAGAATCGGTCCGATGCGCAGCCACAGCGTCTCGATCATCTGCAGCAGCATGGGCATCTGCGCCGCTTCGTAGATGGCAAAGTGAAACGCCTGGTTCATCGCAATGACCTTGGCGCCGTCGGGCTTCGCTTTTTCCATTTCAGCCGCAAAGCGCTCGTGCAAAGCCTGCAAGCGCACCAGTTGGTCTTTCTCGATGCGCTCGGTCGCCTGTGCCGTGGCCAGTCCCTCCACGTTCACGCGGATCCGGGTGATCTCGCCGAACTGGCTGATGCTCATGGTGGGCACGCGTAACGCCCGGTTGGGCGTGAGCTCGAGCGCCTGCTCGGCCACCAGCCGGTGCACCGCCTCGCGCACCGGCATCACGCTCACGCCAAGCGCCGCCGCGATATTGCGCAGGGAGATCTGCTCGCCCGGCATCATCTGCCCGGAGATCAGGAGTTCGCGCAATTGCGCGTAGACATCGCGGCTGAGCGTCTGGCGCGTCAGCGGGGTCACGAGTTCGTTCAGAGCCATGGACCCATCATAGCACATAGGGTATCCCCGATATGAGATCTGTGATCACAGTTATAGGATTCGCTCTAACTGCAATCCACTCACGGAGAAAACGACATGTGGAAGGATGAATCGCTGCTCGGCAAACGCGTGCTCATTACGGCCGGCGCGGACGGCATCGGGCTCGAGATCACGCGAGCCTTCGTGGAAGCGGGCGCTCGCGTGGCCGTCTGCGATGTCGCGGGGCAAAGCCTGGAGCGCATTGCGGCCGAGTTGCCCGACGTGCTCGCCATCAAGGCCGACGTCTCGAACGAAAGCGACGTCGCGGCGCTCTTTGAGCGCGTGGATGCAGCGCTGGGCGGTCTCGACGTGCTCGTCAACAACGCGGGCGTGGCCGGGCCGACCGGCGGCGTCGAAACGCTGACGCTCGCCGACTGGGAGCGCACGCTCGCCGTCAATATCACCGGCCAGTTCCTCTGCACGCGGGCCGCGGTGCCGCGCTTGCGCAAGGGGCATGCGCCGGCAATCGTGAATCTTTCGTCGGCAGCGGGCCATCTGGGCATGCCCGGGCGCTCTGTCTACTCAGCGTCGAAGTGGGCCGTGGTGGGCTTCACGAAGTCGCTGGCGCTCGAACTCGGACCGCAAGGCATCCGTGTGAATACGGTGCTGCCGGGCGCCGTCGACGGCCCGCGCATCCGCGCCGTGATCGCGGCCAAGGCGGCTTCGCTTGGCAAGCCGCTCGATGAGGTGACCCGCAGCTACACCTCGCAGGCCGCGTTGGGCCGCATGGTGACGATGCGCGACATCGCCTGCATGGTGCGCTTTGCCTGCAGCGATCAAGCCGCAAACGTACATGGCCAGGAACTCGTCGTCGACGGCCTCACGCAAGCGCTCAGCTAAGCCTTCGCCCGCTATCGAACCGGGCGCTCAAGCGCCCTGCCCCACTCAGGAAATCAGGAAAAACAAGGAGATTCCATGGCCAAGCGAGCCAAAGCCATCATCACCTGCGCGCCCACCGGCGCGATTCATACGCCGAGCATGTCGCCGCATCTGCCCGTCACCGCCGACGAGATCGCGACGGCCGCCATCGACGCCGCCCGTGCCGGCGCGGCGGTTCTGCACCTGCATGCGCGCGACCCGCGCGACGGGCGCCCCTCTCAGGACCCGGAACTGTTTCGCCCATTCCTCGCGAAGATCAGCGCCGCCACCGATGCCGTGATCAACATCACCACGGGTGGCAGCCCGCATATGAGCGTCGAGGAGCGCATGCTCCCGGCCACCACCTTCAAGCCCGAACTGGCTTCGCTCAATATGGGCTCGATGAACTTCGGCCTGTTCCCGATGCTGGAGCGTTTCAAGACTTTCGAGCACGACTGGGAACGCGAGCATCTGGAAAACAGCCGCAACCTGATCTTCAAGAACACCTATCAGGACATCGAGAATATCCTGCGCATCGGCTCGGCGAACGGCACCCGCTTCGAGTTCGAGTGCTACGACATCAGCCATCTGTACAATCTGAAGCACTTCGTCGACCGCGGTCTCGTGACAGGCCCCGTGTTCGTGCAAACGGTGTTCGGTATTCTCGGCGGCATCGGCCCGGACCCCGAGGATCTGATGCATATGCACCGAACCGCGCAACGCCTGTTCGGCGAGCGCTTCCGCTGGTCGGTCCTCGGCACCGGACGCAACCAGATTCCGCTCGCCACCATTGGCGCGGCGATGGGCGCGAACGTGCGAGTGGGTCTCGAGGATTCGCTGTGGATCGGGCCGGGCCAACTGGCCGCGTCGAGCGCGGAACAGGTCTTGCGCATTCGCGCCGTGCTCGATGCGCTCAACATCGACGTGGCAACGCCTGCAGAAGCGCGCGACATCCTGGAATTGAAGGGCGCGGCGGACACGGCGTTCTGAACCCGCTGCGCCGCGTGGCCCTCATTGCCCCTTTTAACTGACCACCAGGGTCGCCAGGCCGGCGCGAACCGCCGGCCTGGCCTGGAGACATCCACTCATGCCTACCGCCCAAGCTTCCGGCGCCTCGCTATCGCGCCCGGCTGATCGCACACTGACCGCATTGCTGTTTCGCAAGCTGATGCCGTTGCTTGTGCTTGCCTATGTCATTAGCTTTGTAGACCGAACCAATATCGCGCTTGCCAAGGCGCACATCGCCGTCGATCTGGGTATCTCGGCGGGTGCGTATGGGCTGGGTGCCGGCCTGTTCTTCCTGTCCTATGCCCTGCTCGAAGTGCCCAGCAATCTCATCATGCATCGTGTCGGCGCGCGCTTCTGGATCGCGCGCATCATGGTGACGTGGGGCGCGCTCTCGGCCGCGATGGCTTTCGTGCAGGGGCCGACCTCGTTTTACGTCATGCGCGTGCTGCTGGGCGCGGCCGAAGCAGGCCTCTTTCCCGGCGTCATGCTGTATCTGACCTACTGGTTCGGTCAGGAGGACCGCGCCCGCGCCATCGGCTATTTTCTGCTGGGCGTGTGCATTGCCAATATCGTGAGCGGGCCGCTGGGCGGCGCGCTGCTGGAAATGAACGGCATGCTGGGCTTCAAGGGCTGGCAGTGGATGTTCATGATCGAAGGCGTGCCCGCAGTCCTGCTCGCGTTCGTGGTCTGGAAAAAGCTGCCCGACGGGCCGGAGTCCGCGCCGTGGCTCACCCAGGCGCAAGTGCACGAAGTGCGCCAGCGCCTCGGAACCGAAGCCGGGAGCCACTCGGCCAACGGCGGGCACGCATTCCTCGCCGCGCTGCGCGATCGCCAGGTGTGGCTCGCCATTTTTATCTACTTCTGCCACCAGATCGCCATCTATACGGTGATCTTCTTTCTGCCCGGCATCATCGGAACGTATGGCAAGCTCACGCCAGTGCAGATCGGCCTGCTCAATTCTCTGCCGTGGATCGCCGCAGCAGTGGGCGCGGCGTGGTTGCCCAAATACGCCAACACGGCGCAACGCGGACGGCGGCTGCTCCTGATCGGCCTCGTCGTCATGGCGGCCGGGCTGCTGATCGCCGCGTCGGCCGGACCGGTGCTGGCCCTCGTCGGCTTCTCGCTCACCGCGTTGATGTTCTTCGTGGTGCAGTCCATCGTGTTCGTGTTTCCCGCATCGCGGCTCAAAGGCGCGGCGCTCGCAGGCGGGCTCGCCATCATCAATACGTGTGGACTCGTGGGCGGCTTTATCGGGCCATCGGTCATGGGCATGATCGAGCAGACCACTGGCAGCACGCACTACGGGCTCGTCGTCATCGCGGTGTTGCTGCTCGCGGCGGCGGTCGGTGCTCCGTTCATGCGACAAGGGCACGAGTAAGCTTGGCCGCCGTGCTCCCGGGCATGACCCGGCGATGCACGGCGGAGCGCGCATTGAATAGTCTGCCCGGCGCCTCTCGAAACACCCCTCGAAACACCCCTCCACTCAATCGGCCACCGATTGCGCAGGCGCCTTCGCAACGAACTTGCGCAGGCGATGCGCGAGCTTATGCGACGGCCGTTCGACGGCGCAATAGAACGCATAGCTCGTGGCAATCGCAACCGCGACGGTCGTAAGCCATGCGAGCGTCTCCCCCTGCGGATAGCCCGTCACGCCAAGAATGGCGAGCGCAAGCTTGTGGCACAAATACAGGCTGTACGACCACGCTCCGAGCGCGCCCGCGTATCGCCAGAATGCACTGCTTCCCTGGGTGGCTGTTTCCGCCGCGATCCAGCCGGCCACGACGAACTGAAACACCGGCAGCGTGATATCCGGCCCGATGAACGGTAGAAAGGCCGGCTTGATATGCGAGGTGGACGCGAGCAAGAACGTAAACGACCCCGCCGCCACGATCACCACGCGCGCAGCAGCCAGATGCTTCGCGAGCCAGCCCGACACGGCCCCGATGCAGCGCGCGATGACCGCCGTGAGCGCCGATGCGCGAAAGCTCGAACGACCGTCGATGGCGGTGCGGTGCATCTCGGCCACCAGACAGCCGAGCAGCCAGCCCGGCAGATACAGGAACGCGGTGCCCGCTACGCCATAGTTTTCGTAGACGCAATGCGCGCACACGAGCTGCGTATGCGTGTGCCGGTACCAGACCATCACGGCGGCGGCCAGCGCCACGCCGACGATCATTTCGCCCACGTAGCGAAAGCGGCTGCGCAGCACCGGATAAATCGTGTAATAGACGATCTCGCAGTAAAGGGACCAGAGCACCGATTCCAGCAGATTGGCTGCGTTGCCGAGCGGCTGGCAGAGCAGCGCAACGACGGCGAGCGGCAATCCAATGCGCACATAGCGCGACGCAAAATAATTAATGGGCCGCAGCGTGGCGTCGCGGTGATACGCGTTGTGAATGCAATAACCGGAGATGACAAAAAAAACGATCACGGCAGCCGGTCCCGCGAACAACAGCACGGAGCCGGACCACAGCGCGCCGCCGACGCCCGCCAGCGAGGCCGGAAAGAATGCCTTGAACGGCGGCGGACCAAAGTGATAGAGCATCACCCAGAGCGCCGCCATGAACCGGATCGCGTCGATTTTCAGCGATTTGGCCGACGGTGCGCGGGACGCAGGCGCTCCGGACATGATGTGCCCCTTTTGCTAGTGAATGGCATGGAGCCTACCTTCGCTGTTCGTTAAAAAAAACATAAATAAATCATCGTAAAAACCCCCACATGAGTCGCGCGATGCAAGGGGCGGATGGCATTAGCCGCAATGCATCGCCACAACCGCGCCCTATCGCGGGACCGGCCTGGGGTTTGCCCGCTTTTAGTCCGTCCGGACGAGGATGCCGGAGCACCGCCAATGACACGATAACGACGCGTGTAACGACGCGTAAAGCGGCGCTGCCTGCGCGCGTCTACACACGCCCTTTTTCCCACGCCAAGGAGCCTTGCATGCCCGACTCGCCCTACCTCGTCACCTCGGACAAAGTCGAAATCGATGCGCCCGCATCGTTCGTCTGGGACATCCTGATCGATCTCCCCCGCTATCCCGAGTGGAATCCTTACACCGTGAAAGTCGAATCGACGCTGCGCTTGGGCGAGCCGGTCAACCTGTATCTGCCCGACCCCACGCGTAACGGCGAGTTGCTCCATGTGGTCGAGCATCTGGCCGCGTTCGACCGCCCGACACTGCTCTCGTGGGAAATGACGGCGACTGCTGACAACCCCGACGCGGCGCGCCGCGACCAGATCATCGAGCCGCTGGGCGAAGCGCGTTGCCGCTATCACTCCACTGATCTCTTCCTCGGGCCGACCGCGCCCACCGTGATGGCACAGCACGGCGAATGGGTGCGCCAAGGATTCTCCGCAATCGCGCACGCGCTCAAGCAGCGCGCCGAAACGCTGTACAGGGAGGCCCGAGCGGCCCAGACGGCCTGATTTCCACGCAAGCAAGCGGCAAACGCGCCGCGCGCACGGTTAGCGGAACCGGCGCGGCGCTTCCCCTCATCCAGCCACTCCAACCGAAGAGACCACGCATGAAAACCGCAGTCATCACCGGCAGCGCCTCGGGCATCGGCGCCGCCGTTCATCGTCAATTCGCCGATGCCGGCATGAATGTGATCGGCGTCGATATCGCGCGCGCCGACGTATGCGCCGACCTCTCGAACGCCGCGGGCCGTGCAGCCGCCCTCGACGCCGTGCTCGCGCGCAGCGGCGGCGCCATCGACACGCTGGTCTGCTGCGCGGGCCTCGGGCCGCAGGCCGAGCCGGCTACGCTAGTCGCAAGCGTCAACTACTTCGGCTCGCTCGCGCTGCTCGATGGCCTGTTCGAAGCGCTCAAGCGCGGCAGCCAGCCGGCGGCCGTGGTGGTGTCGTCGAACTCCGCGGTGCTGCAGCCGTGGAGCGGTCATCCGTTGCACGAAGCCTTTCTCGATGGCGACGAGGCTCGCGTGCACGCGCTCGTCGAAGCGAGCCCCGCCGACCAGGCCGGCTACCTTGCCTACGCCAGCTCCAAGCACGCTCTCGCCGTGGCGGCGCGCCGCCGCGCCGACTCATGGGGCAGCGCCGGTGTGCGCCTGAACGTTGTCGCCCCGGGCGCGGTGCAAACACCGCTGCTGGAAGCCGGCCTGCGCGATGCCCGCTACGGCGAGGCCATCCGCCAGTTCGTGCCGCCGGTCGGGCGCCGCGCAGAGCCCGGCGAAATCGCTTCGCTGATCCACTATGTCTGCGGCGAGCAGGTCGGCTTCATGCACGGCAGCGTGCTCTTCATCGACGGCGGCCACGATGCGAAGGTGCGCCCAGACGCTTTCTGATTTCACCACGGAGTGCGACATGCACAAAGAACACGCGGGCGACCCGCCGCCCTCGCCATTTTCTCCAGTGCGCCTCGGCCCGCTCACGCTGCGCAACCGCTTCATCAAGTCGGGCGCTAACGAAGGCATGACGCCCACCGGGCTGCCGACCCAGGCGCTGCTCAAGCACCATCGCGACCTCGCTGCCGGTGGCATCGGCATGACGACGGTGGCCTATGCGGCAGTGGCCCCCGACGGCCTGACGTTCTCGCATCAAATGCATATGCACGCAGGCATCGTGCCGCATTTGCGCGCGCTGACCGACGCGGTGCATCGCGAGGGCGCTGCCGCGTGCCTGCAACTCACGCATGCCGGCTCGTTCACAATGATGCGCCACGGCGGCAGCCGTGCGCCGGGTTCGGCGTCGACCGGCCTGAACGCGTTCGGCCTGCTCTACGGCGTGTATTTCCAGCGCGCGATGAGCGAGGTCGACATGGTGCGCGTGGCCGCCGAGTTCGCTCAAGCGGCGCAACTCGCGCGCGAGAGCGGCTTCGACGCCGTGGAAATCCACATGGGCCACGGCTATCTGCTCAATCAATTTCTCTCGCCGCTCAGCAATCGCCGCCACGATGGCTTTGGCGGCAGCGTTGAGCAGCGCAGCCGCTTTCCGGTGCACGTGCTCAATCAGGTCAAGGACGCCGTGGGCGCGCAACTCGCGGTGACGTGCAAGCTGAGCGTGAGCGACGGCGCGCCGGGCGGCAACACCGCACAGGATTCGGCGGTGACAGCGCGCCTGCTGGAGGCCGCCGGCGCCGATCTCCTCACGCTAAGCGGCGGACGCAATGTGGAAAGCCCCTGGGTGCTGTTCGGCAGCCCCATGCCCACTACGGCGATGAAGGCTGCCGCGCCGCACGCATTCGCACGCTTCGGGGTGAAGATGCTGGAAATGCGCACGCCGCGCAATCTGCGCTTCCGCGAACATTATTTCCTTGAGGATTCCAGAACGATACGCGCCGCCGTGAACATGCCGCTCGCCTATGTCGGTGGCGTGCTGTCGATCGATGGCGTCGGGCAGTTGATGGCCGAAGGGTTCGACTGCGTGGCGCTCGCCCGCGCGTTGATCCATGATCCCGCGTTAGTCACGCACTTTCGCGACGGCACCGTCACGCGCTCCGCGTGCAATAGCTGCAACGGATGCGTCGCGAGAATCTACGACCCTGCCGGCGTGAGTTGCACGCTCGGTCCCGCCAACGACCCCGCGCTCACGCAGCAACTCGCCGCCAGCCAATCCAGCTAATTGCTGGCCCGTCCGATCCTGTCCGGCCGACGCGGCACGTCCGATCGCGGCCCGCGGATCTTAGTCCGGTCGGACGAAGAATTCGCAGCCCCTGAACCGGTAAGTTCTCCTCCATGCAGCCGCGTGTTTCGATTTACCCGAACCGCGAGCGATGCATGAAAAACAGGAGACTATCGATGTTGAGCCCGACGTTGACCCATCTGGAGCGCCTCGAAGCCGAGAGCATCCACATCATGCGCGAGGTCGTGGCGGAGTGCGAGAAGCCGGTCATGCTGTACTCGATCGGCAAGGACAGCTCCGTCATGCTGCATCTCGCCATGAAGGCCTTTTACCCCGCCAAGCCGCCCTTCGCCCTGCTGCACGTGGACACCACGTGGAAGTTCCGCGAGATGATCGAGTTTCGCGACGAGACCGCGCAGCGCCTCGGCCTCGACCTGCTGGTTCACGTGAACCCCGAAGGCGTCGAGAAGAACATCAACCCGTTCACGCACGGCTCGGCGGTCCACACCGACGTGTGGAAGACCCAGGGCCTCAAGCAGGCGCTCGACCACTACGGCTTCGACGCCGCGTTCGGCGGCGCGCGCCGCGACGAGGAAAAATCGCGCGCGAAAGAGCGCGTCTTCTCGCTGCGCTCCGAGCAGCACCGCTGGGACCCGAAGATGCAGCGCCCCGAGCTCTGGCACCTCTATAACGCCCGCAAGCGCAAAGGCGAAAGCATTCGCGTCTTTCCCATCTCCAACTGGACCGAGCTCGACATCTGGCAATACATCTATCTGGAGAACATTCCCATCGTGCCGCTCTACTACGCGAAAAAGCGCCCGGTGGTAGAACGCGACGGCACGCTCATCATGGTCGACGACGAGCGCTTGCCGCTGCGCGAAGGCGAAGTCCCGCAAATGAAGAACGTGCGCTTTCGCACGCTCGGCTGCTACCCGCTCACGGGCGCGATCGAAAGCGAGGCCGACACCATGCCCGGCATCATCGAAGAGATGTTGCTGGCGAAAACGTCCGAGCGCCAGGGCCGGCTGATCGACAGCGACTCGGCAGGATCGATGGAAAAGAAGAAACAGGAGGGGTACTTCTAATGTCCACAGTCACCACCACGATCGCCGACGACATCGAGCGATACCTGAGCGCGCAGCAGGAAAAGAGCCTGCTTCGCTTCATCACCTGCGGCAGCGTGGACGACGGCAAGAGCACGCTGATCGGCCGCCTGCTCTACGAATCGAAAATGCTGTTCGAAGACCAGCTGAGCCAGCTCGAAGCGGATTCGAAGAAGGTCGGCACCCAGGGCGGCAATCTCGACTTCGCGCTGCTCGTGGACGGCCTCGCGGCCGAGCGCGAGCAAGGCATCACCATCGACGTCGCCTACCGCTTCTTCGCAACGGACAAGCGCAAGTTCATCGTGGCCGACACGCCCGGCCACGAGCAGTACACGCGCAACATGATCACGGGTGCTTCCACGGCGGACGTGGCCGTGATTCTCGTGGACGCGCGCAAAGGCGTGCTCACGCAAACGCGCCGCCACAGCTATCTGGTCTCGCTGATCGGCATTCGCCGCATCGTGCTGGCCGTGAACAAGCTCGACATGGTCGGATACTCGCAGGAGACATTCGAGAGGATCACGAACGAATATCGCGCGTTCGCGGCGCAGATCGGGCTGCACGACATCGCGAGCATTCCGCTTTCGGCGCTCGCGGGCGACAACGTCACCGAGTCCAGCGCCAATACGCCGTGGTACGGCGGCCCCTCGCTGATGGCGTATCTGGAAAGCGTTCCAGTGGAAGACGACGCGCGCCTGAACCAGCCGTTCCGGCTGCCGGTGCAGTGGGTGAATCGTCCGAACCTGAATTTCCGCGGCTACGCGGGCAGCATTTCGGCGGGCGAGATCCGCCGGGGCGAGCGCGTGCGCGTGCTGCCGTCGGGCCGCGAGAGCCGCGTGGCGTCGATCATCACCGCAGCGGGCGAAGCGGCCAGCGCGCGCTGCGGCCAGGCCATCACGCTCACGCTCGAAGATGAAATCGACATCAGCCGTGGCGACGTCATCGCGCGCGCCGACGCGCCGCCCGCCGTCGCCGACCAGTTCGAAGCCACGCTGGTCTGGATGAACGAAGAGCCGATGCTGCCCGGCCGCCCCTATCTGCTGAAGCTCGGCACGCGCACCGTGGGCGTGACCTGCCAGCAGCCGAAATACCGCGTGAACGTGAATACGCTCGAGCACCTGGCCGCGCGCACGCTGGAGATGAACGAAATCGGCGTGTGCAACCTGAATCTCGACCGCGCCGTGGCGTTCGATCCCTATGCGGAAAACCGCGAAACGGGCGGCTTCATCGTGATCGACCGGCTCACCAACAACACCGTGGGCGCGGGCATGCTGCACTTCGCGTTGCGGCGTTCGCAGAATGTGCACTGGCAGGCCACGGTGGTCGACGCCAGCGCGCGCGCCACGCTCAAGCATCAGACGCCGCGCGTGGTCTGGTTCACGGGGCTCTCGGGCGCGGGCAAGTCGACGATTGCCAACCTCGTCGAGCAGAAGCTTCTTGCACTCGGCAAGCACACTTATCTGCTCGACGGCGACAACGTGCGGCACGGCCTGAACAAGGATCTGGGATTCTCGGAGGCGGACCGCGTCGAGAACATCCGGCGCGTGGCGGAGGTGGCGCGGCTCATGATGGACGCGGGGCTCATCGCGCTCGTCTCGTTCATCTCGCCGTTCCGCGCCGAACGCGACATGGCGCGCGCGCTCGCGGGTCCGGACGGCTTCGTCGAGATCTTCGTCGATACGCCAATCGACGTGGCCGAAGAGCGCGATCCCAAGGGGCTCTACAAGAAGGCGCGTAGCGGCGAGTTGAAGAACTTCACCGGTATCGACTCGCCGTACGAACCGCCCGAGCAGCCCGAGATCCGCATCGACACGACTGCTGACACGCCCGAGCAGGCGGCAGGCAAGATCGTGGACTGGCTCCTGCACCGTTAAAGCCGCAGGCAAGCCACAAGCACCGGCCCGCCTCGTCCAGCACTTTTGGACGAGGCGGGCCGCGCTGTTTTCAGGCAACAAAAACACAACCTGCCGGGCGCGCCAATACGCGCCCAGCAGGTTTTCAAGCAGGCAGGGATTACACGCGGAAGACCGCGGCGGGCGTCACATGCCGTGCAGCGCGGCAATGGTCAGACGGTTTCGGTCGAGCGGCGCACAGTCCTGGGGTTGGCCGCTTGCATCGGCCGAGCGGCACGGCGATGCGCCGTAGGCATACCGATCCTGATCGGGAGCGTCCATCGAGTAACTCACGGCCGCGACAGTAGCGAGTGCCGCAACGGTAAGCGTGCACACCTTTTTCGTCAGCTTCATGGACCGTCTCCCGGTTCAAACGTGCGGGGCATTCGTGGCTTCGAGCCAGTGGTGATTCGGCATCGCACCGAATGTAGACAAGTTAGTGGGGCACCCCTGCCGCGCCATCGTCCATTCAGCCTAGGGTCTAACGCGAGGCGTGCCGGGGGCGATTTTTATACAAATGTAATGTTGCATGCAAAATTCAATTGAAGTAATTTAGAGGTGCGTTCGCAGTCCAGCCGCACCCAGGCGTAAACGTGAATATGGCTTAAATCATGGGGTAAACACTGCGTATTTTTCCCGCTCCAAGCCACTTCCCTTACGATCATCTTCTGTTAAATTATTTTGCATGCAAAATTCAATAGGAGGAGCCATGCTGAAACTCGACTTCCATCCCGCCGGCCGCCACTTCCTTCAAATCCCCGGGCCGAGCCCGGTGCCAGACCGCATTCTGCGAGCCATCAGCTATCCGACCATTGATCATCGCGGCCCCGAGTTCGGCGCGCTGGGCCTGAAGGTATTGGCCGGCATCCGCACGATCTTCAAGACCGTGCATCCGGTCGTGATTTATCCGGCATCGGGAACCGGTGCGTGGGAAGCCGCGCTGTCCAACACCCTGAGCGCAGGCGACACAGTGCTGATGTTCGAGACCGGCCACTTCGCCACGCTGTGGAAGAAACTGGCCGAGAAGCTGGGCCTGCGTCCGGAGTTCCTCGGCCTGCCCGGCATCGAGGGCTGGCGCCGCGGCGTGCAAGCCGACCTGATCGAGGCCCGCCTGCGTCAGGACAGCGGCCATGCGATCAAGGCCGTCTGCGTGGTCCACAACGAAACGTCGACCGGCGTGACCTCCGACATTGCCGCGGTGCGCAAAGCCATCGACGCAGCGGGCCACCCCGCCCTGTTGATGGTCGACACGATTTCCGGGCTCGCGTCCGCCGACTATCGCCACGACGAATGGGGCGTGGACGTGACGGTGTCGGGCTCGCAGAAGGGCCTCATGCTGCCGCCGGGGATCAGCTTCAATGCGGTGTCGCCCAAGGCGCTCGAAGCCGCTAAAACGGCGAAGCTGCCGCGCAGCTTCTGGGACTGGGAAGAAATCATCGCGATGAACCAGACCGGCTACTGGCCCTACACGCCCAGCACGAACCTGCTGTATGGCCTGTCCGAGGCGCTGGACATGATCCTGGAGGAAGGACTGGACAACGTGTTCGCGCGCCACCAGCGCCTGGCCGAGGCTTGCCGCCATGCGGTGCGCGCCTGGGGTCTCGAGATCCAGTGCGCGGACCCATCCGTCTACAGCCCGGTGCTGACCGGCGTGATGATGCCCGATGGCATCGACGCGGACGCCGTGCGCCGCGTTATCTACGACCGTTTCAACATGTCGCTCGGCGCGGCGCTCGGCAAGATGAAGGGGCGCATGTTCCGCATCGGCCATCTCGGCGACTGCAACGACCTCACGCTGATGGCCACGCTTGCCGGCTGCGAGATGGGGCTGAAGATCTCAGGCGTACCGGTCGCCGCAAGCGGCGTGGCCGCGGCCATGGACTATCTCGCGGCGCACGCGAGCCCGTTGCCGCTGCGGGCTGCCGCCTGATGCCATAACGCCCTGCGCACCCGCGAAACGAGCAAGACACACGCAAAACTCGCGCAAAGCGCGTTCGCGGGCGCCAGCGGCATCGACCCGTTCCACACAGCGCCGGTCACCCCGAGGACCGGCGCGGCAGCACTGACGTACCTGATAACAGTACAAAGGAGACGCTGTGGAAACCACCCTGCAGGCCGGGGCAAGCCTGAGCTCGCACGAAGACGCGGTTTATCGCAAGGTAAGCTGGCGCCTCGTGCCGTTCCTGATGCTTTGCTTCCTGATCGCCTATCTCGACCGGGTCAACGTCGGTTTTGCCAAGCTCCAGATGTCCCAGGCGCTCGGCTTCAGCGAGACCGTCTACGGCCTTGGCGCCGGCATCTTCTTCATCGGTTATTTTCTGTTCGAAGTGCCAAGCAATCTCGCGCTGCACCGCTTCGGCGCGAAGATCTGGATCGGCCGCATCATGGTGACTTGGGGCCTGCTCTCGGCGTGCTTCGTGTTCGTGAAAACCCCGACAGCCTTCTACACGCTGCGCTTCCTGCTGGGCCTCGCCGAAGCGGGCTTCACGCCCGGCATTGTGTATTACCTGTCGTGCTGGTATCCGTCGCACCGGCGCGCGAAGATCATGGCGATCTATTGCATGGGCTCGCCGCTCTCCGGCATCATCGGCAACCCGCTATCCGGCTTTCTGGTGGGCGGCATGGGCGGCGTCGCGGGCTGGGCCGGCTGGCAATGGATGTTCATGATCGAAGCCGTGCCTGCCGTGCTGCTCGGCTTCGCCTGCTTCTTCTACCTCGACAGCGGCATATCGAAGGCCAAGTGGCTCAGCGACGACGAAAAACGCGTACTGGAACGCGCCAAGGAAAAGGACGACCTGGCGGCGGGCACCGAAGCCCGCGTGGGCAAAGTCTTCACCGACCCGCGCGTGTGGCTCATCAGCCTGATCTGCTTTTGCTACGTCACCGGCCAGTACGGCATCACGCTCTGGCTGCCCACCTTCATCAAGTCGACTGGCGTATCCGATCCGGTTCACATCGGCCTGCTGAGCGCGATTCCGTATATGGCGGCCATCGTCACCATGTACTTCTTCGGCAAGAGCGCCGACAAGCACCGCGAACGCCGCTGGCACCTGATCGTGCCATGCATGATGGGCGCCATCGGCTTCCTCGCGCTGCCGTGGATCATGCACAGCACTGCGCTTTCGCTCGTGTTCCTGTCGATCGCGGCAGCGGGCATCCTGACCTGCACGCCGCTGTTCTGGTCCTTGCCCACCTCGTTCCTGAGCGGCGCGGCGGCGGCCACGGCCATCGCCATGAGCAACTCGATCGGCAACCTCGCGGGCTTCACCAGCGGCTACATGATTGGCTATCTCCGCGACCTGACCCAGAACGGCAGCAGTGCTTACTACATGATCGCGGCGATGCTTATTGTCGGCGCGTTCGCGATCTGGACCTTGCCTGCCAAACTGGTCAACCGGTAATGCAATCGGGGGCGGCAAGGCTGCTCCCACTTTGACTCAACGACCCGGCGCCCCGAGCGCTGCGGGCACTCGGAATATCAGCATGAAAGCATCGATCGAACCCGGCATCAGCGTCATGGAGGCCACCGTCTCCGGTGTGCATGCCGCCATGCAGGAAGGCAAGCTGAGCGCGCGCCAACTGGTGCAAGACCACCTGGACCGGATTGACGCTTATGACCAGCGCGGCCCCGGCATCCACAGCGTGCTGCGGCTCAATCCGCAAGCGCTTGCGGAGGCCGCGCGCCTCGATGCGCAAGCCGCCGCGAATCCCGCCGCCCCGCTCGCCCGCTTGCACGGCGTGCCGCTGCTCATCAAGGACAACATCGAGTGCGAGGGCATGGAGACCTCGGCGGGCGCGCGCTGCCTGCGTGGCAATGTCCCTGCGCAGGATGCCTTCGTCGTGCGCAAGCTGCGCGAGGCCGGCGCAATCGTGCTAGCCAAAACCAACCTGCACGAGCTTGCCTCGGGCGGCGAGACCGTCAGCACGCTGGGCGGCCAAACGCTAAATCCGTATGACCTCACCCGCACGCCGGGCGGATCGAGCGGCGGCACGGGCGCGGGTATTGCGGCGAGCTTCGGGCTGCTCGGCATCGGCACGGACGGCATCAACTCGATCCGCTCGCCCGCCTCGGCGAACAACCTCGTCGGCCTGCGCCCGACCATGGGCCTCGTCAGCCGCTCGGGGCTGGTGCCGTGCGGGCTCACGCAGGACACCGTCGGACCGATCACCCGCACCGTGACCGACGCCGCGATCGTGCTCGACATCATCGCGGGCCACGACCCCGCCGACCCGGTCACGAGCGCGGGCGCACAACACATTGCGCACAGCTATGCAGACGGGCTCGACGCCAAAGCGCTTAACGGCGCGCGCATCGGCTTGCTGCGCCACTTCTTCGGCGACGGGCCGGAGCACGGCTCCGTCAACGCCGTGATGCAACAGGCGCTCGAAACCCTCAAGGCGCAAGGCGCGGCGCTGATCGAAATCGACGATGCCATTGTTCCCGATGTGCTGCTCGCCGACACGCTGGTGCACCTCTACGAAATGAAGGCCGATCTCGACGCCTACCTCGCAAACGCGCCCGCCGATGTACAGGTGCGCTCGCTCGAAGACGTCGTCGCATCAGCCAGCGTGCATCCCAGCGTCGAGCGCACGCTGGCCAACGCCATCGCGCTCGCAGGCAACGCACACGACTATCGCGAACGGCTGCAACGCCAGCAGGCCTTGCGCGAGCAAATCCTCGCGCTGATGGCGGCGCGCGGACTCGATGCGCTGGCCTTCCCGCACCAGCGCCGCCTCGTCGTGCCAATCGGCGAATCGCAGGCCGAACGCAATGGCGTGCTGGCATCCGCCACGGGATTCCCCGCGATCGTCATCCCGGCCGGTTTCTCCGCGCCAGAGCAGCACGCGCCGCAAGGCGTGCCGGTCGGCCTGGAGTTGTTCGGCCGCCCGTTCTCGGAAGCCTTGCTGATACGGCTGGCTTACGCGGCCGAGCAGGCGCTCGGCGCGCGCAAGCCACCTCTAGCAACACCCGCACTCAAGTAGCATCGCTGTAAAGACGCACTTTTCTTGCCGCTCCACCCATACCGGCGGATCGGGCCAATCAGGTTAATAAGCCGGCCCACGATCACGCCAATCAATCGTTCCCGGATACACCGTGACTGACCTCGACACGAGGAGGAGACAAAATGGGCGCAGAAGTGAATGTTCAGTCGTCGGGCTCTGCGCAGCAGCATGAGCTCGACCATGCAATGGATGGCATCGGCGTTACCGCTGCCCACAAGAAGATCATCTTCCTGATCATGCTGGGCGTGATGTTCGATGTTTTCGAGCAGAACGCCGTGGGCCTCGTGGGCCCGATCCTGCGCCAGCAATGGGGCATATCGGTTTCGCAGATCGGTTTTCTCAACACGCTGACCTTCAGCGCGGCCGCGCTGGGGCGTGTGGCGTCGGGCTATATCGCCGACCGTTATGGCCGCCGCGTGATGTTGAACGTCAATTTGCTGCTGTTCACCCTAGGCGCCGTCATTTGCGCGCTCGCGCCCAACTATGCGGTGTTGTCGTCGGGCCGTTTCATCGTCGGCATCGGCCTCGGCGGCGAAATCTCCGTCGCGGTGACGATGCTGGCCGAGCTGTGCTCCACGCGCTTTCGCGGCACGGCGGTCGGCCTGGTCAGCGTGGGCAGCGGCGGCTTCGGCAATATGCTGGCGCCCGCCTTCGGACTCGCGGTGTTCGCCATGTTTCCGGGCCCCGATAGCTGGCGCTGGCTGTTCGGCTGCCTCGTGGCGCCCGCCATCTTCGTGGTGTTCTACCGCCGCCTGATTCCCGAGACGCCGCGCTACCTGCTCTCCAAGGGCCGCGTGGACGAGGTGAACCGCGTGCTCTCGGGCCTCGCTTCGGGTCGCCTCGGCAAGCTCGAAGGAGAGCCGACGCAATACATCAAGGAGGCCATCCAGAACAACACGCCGCGCGCGCGGGTGCGCCTGCGCGATGTCTTCCAGGGCCGGCTGCGCCGTCGCACGATCGCGCTGGGCGTCGCGGTGTCGATGACCTACGGTGCGCAGATTTCGGTGCTGACCTTGATGCCGACCATCCTGATATCGCAGGGCTACACGATCTCGAAGAGCCTGCTGTTCACGATGGTGATGCAAAGCGGCAGCCTGTTCGGTGCGCTTGCGGCGTCGTTCTGCGGCTATCACTTCCCGCGCAAGCGCGTGCTGACCCTCGGCGCCGTGCTGGCATGCGCGGCCGGTCTATGCTTTGGATTCCTGACGTTCAATGTGGCGCTGGTGTTGCTGTTCGGCGCGTGCTTCACCTTCTGCGTCGTGCTGCTGAACACCTCGATCTGGATCTTCGCGCCTGAGCAATATCCCACCGATGTCCGCGCCTTCGGCACCTCGCTCATTCTCGCGCTTGGCACGCTGGCCGGCGCGCTGACACCGATCGTGAGCGGACGCGTATTCGAGATCTATGGTGTGGGCGGCATGTTCAGCATGCTGGCTGCCATGTACGCTATCTTCGCCCTGAGCGTACAGTTCGCGCCTGAGACGTTTGGCCGGCCGATGGGCGACATCGGCGAGCCCGACGCCGAGGACGAACCCGAACTGGCGGTGAACGCCGGCTCCGCCAGCCGATCCTGATACCCGGAGTGAAATGAACCCTATCCTGCTCATCAACCCCAATACGTCACAGGCCACCACGCAGATGATGCTGGAGATCGCTCGCGCGAGTCTTGGCGACCAAGCGGAAGTCCGCGGCCTGACGATGCCAAGCGGCGTGCCGATGATCGTCGAGGAGCACGACCTGCGCGCGGCCGCCGATGCGGTCGGCGCACTCGACGTGGGCGACGCCTGCGGCGTCATCGTCGCGGCTTTTGGCGACCCCGGCATCGACGCGCTGCGGCGCAGGTTGACGGTGCCGGTGGTGGGCATCGGCGAGGCCGCGATGCACGCAGCGGCGCAACACGGCCGCTTCGGGATCGCCACGACTACCCCCGCGCTGGCGGCCTCGATCGACAAGAAAGTCCGGCAGCTTGGGCTCGCCGCCGCCTTTACCGGAGCGCACTTCACGCCGGGTGACCCAACGCAGCGCGGGAACGACCCGGAGGCGCTCGAAGCCGCGCTAGCCGAGGCCGTCCGGGCATGCGTGGAAACCGATGGCGCGCAAGCCGTGGTGATCGGCGGCGGGCCGCTTGGCCGTGCGGCGCAGGCGCTTGGCCAGCGCTTCGCCATTCCGGTGATTGGCCCCGTGCCGGCGGCGTGCCGTGCGATCTTGCGCGCCCTTAACGAACACTGAGCGGACACTGAACGGCCCATTCCTCTTATCAACGCATGCCAGCTTATGAACACACACGAGATCGATGCCGTCGCCCAAACCCTCATCCGCGCGCGGCGCAACCAGCAGTGCGTCGACGCGCAGCCCTTCGCGAACGCGCTGACGACGCATGACGATGCCTATGCGGTGCAAGCAGCCGTTGCCGAAGCGCTCGACTGGCCGACGTCCGGCCCCGGCTACTGGAAGTCGGGCGGGCCTTCGCGGCAGGCCCAGTTGACGCATGCCCGATTGCCCATCGAGGGCGTCTGGAACAGCCCGGCGCAGGCCGGAAGCCGGCACTTCAGCTGGCGCGGCATCGAACCCGAAATCGCCTTGCGCCTCGGCCACGCGGTCGATGCCGCCGAAGCGGCCGAGCTCGATCACGAACGTGCCGCTGCGCTGGTCGATGCAATGACGGTTTCCATCGAAGTCGTGGACTCGCGCTGGCAGCAGTACATCGACACGCCCGCGCTGCTCAAGCTCGCCGACCTGCAAGCCCACGGCGCGCTGGTGCTTGGCGAGTGGCGTCCGTACGAAGCCCGGGACTGGTCGGCGCAACGCTGCCATGTCCGGATTGGCGCGGAGCGCTTCGAGCGCAGTGGTACCCATGCTCTCGGCGATCCTGCCTGGGGCCTCGTGGCCTGGCTCAAGCATGCCACCCGCGAAGGCGGCCGCGCGGAAGCGGGCACCGTAGTCACCACCGGCACCTGGGCCGGCATTCTGCCGGCCTCGGCTGGCGATCTCGTGACCGTGGAATTCGACGGCATCGGCCACGCATCGATCCAGTTCTGATGCGTTCAGAGTGCGTCGAGCGGATAAATCGGCCGGCGCACCTTTTTGAAGGCGAGCTTGGCGTAATCGGACGTGCACACGCCCACTCCCGCGCACTCGATTACCTCGCGCGCGAGGTCGCCGAAACCCGCGCGCCAGTGCACGCGGCTCTTGAGCACGATATAGCGCTTTTGCGTCGGATCGATGCCCACTGAAGAGAGGCAATTGAGATCGAACGGCTCCTGGTGCGCGGAGACCACCACGATCTCGACCTTGCCCGTATCGAGCACCACGGTCGGCCCGCTGTTGTTGAGCCCGCCGCGATACATCGGGCCGCGGTTTCGGTACACGCCATCGGAAATCAGCTTGACGCGCGCCGTCACTTCGAGCGGGCGGCTCGACTCGCTCAGCGCGGGCATGGGCAGCTTGCCACCGAGTGCGAGCGTGACGTCGTTGCCGATGCCCGCCGCTATGGCCTGTTGCACCGCCTGCGGATCGCAAATGGCGAAGAACACCGCGTTGTCGAGTTCTTGCCGCAATACCTCGGCGAGCACCTCGGTGGTGTCCATCGTGCCGCCTGAGGCCGTGTTGTCGCAATGGTCGAGCAGCACGAGCGGGCCCTTTGCTTTCGGCGCATTCGGCGCGCTCGACGCACCCAACGCCTTCGCGTGCGCCACCGATTGCGCCAGCGGCTCGCTCGCATACAGGAACTGCTCGCGTGCGCGCCACGCGTCGTCGAGCAGCGCGTCGCGCATCTCGCCGGCCTTCGCGGCATCGCCATCGGTGCATATCACTACGCTGAGCCCCGCGTTCGCGATATCGGCGTTAGGAAAGCCCACGAACAGCGATGCCGCGAGCGCATCGCGCTCCTCGTAACGCATACAGCGCGCCTGCAGCGAGCGGTTCGGCTCCGCATGCGTGCCTTGGCGCATCACGTGCGGCAGCATCGGCTTGTTGCCCCACGCCATGACCGGCCGGATCTCGCCCGCGATCGTGCGCGCGATCACGCGCGCGGCGCGCTCGCCCGCTTCGTACATGTCGACGTGCGGATAAGTGTGATAGCCGGTGATGACCGTCGCATGCTTGACGATGTCGTCGTAAAGATTCGCGTGCATGTCGAGCGTCACGCCCACCGGCGTATGCGGATCGATCTCGCGCAGGCGTTTGAGCAAGGTGCCTTCGCCGTCGTCGAGCGACCGCGTGACCATGGCGCCGTGCAGGTCGAGCAGGATGCCGTCGTAGCCACCCTGCGCCACCGCGTCGAGAATCAGGCCGCTGATGCGGCGGTAGGCGTCGTCGTCGACGGGGCCGCTCGGGAATGCGTCGGCGGCCACGGGCAGCACGATTTGCGCGCCCAGTTGCTCCGCGACGGCGATGTACGCGCCCAGCGCCCCGCCCGTGCCACGGTATGCCGCCACTGCGGCCTCGCCCCCCACCGCACCGCCACCCTTGCGAAAGAAGCGCTCGAACGGCGTGGGCACGGGAGAAAACGTATTGGTTTCGTGCTTGAACATCGCGAGCAGCAAACGCATGAGTGACTCCTGTATCGGGTTATCGAAAATCGTTCGGATTGCCTGGCGTGTCGTGCGGAATCAGCGCTCGCGCCACGCCGTTTCCTCATCGAGCGGATAGACCGAGCGCGCAAGGCGCGTGTAGTGAAAGAGCCCATAATCCGAGCCCGTGACGCCACGGCTGTCGCATTCGACGAGCGCCGCCGCGATCGGCACGAATACCGGCCGGCAATACATGCGCGACTTCAGCAGCAAAAAGCGCGCGCGGCGCGGATCGATGCCCACGCTCTCGAACACGCCGAGGTCCCACGGTTCATGCGTGCGCTCGGTCACGACGAGCGTGGCCGCGCCCACGTCGAGCACCGCCGCGCGGCCCATATAGGCGCGCTGCCCGGTATAGGTCGGGCCGGTGATCACATACTCGCCATCGGTGATGGCGCGCACGACACCGGTGGCCATGAATGGCGCACGCGGCGCAGCGCCCTCGCGCGCAAGCTTGTTGCCGATGCCGAGCGTCACCTTCGCGCCCACGCCCGCTTTGATCAGCGCGGCAACGGCCTCCGGGTCGCACAGCGGACCGCTCACCATGCCGGTTAGACCCTGTGCGAGCGCCGCTTCGAGCAAATCCATCGTGTCGCACGTGCCGCCCGACATGCAATTGTCGCCGTGATCGAGCAGGAGCACGGGCTTGCCCGTGCTTTGCGCTTCCTGCGCGAGTCGCCCCGCTTGCGCGACCGACTCCGCGAGCGGCGGGCTACGATAGACGAACTCGCCGCGCTCGTCCCAGATCTGCCGTGCGATGCGCTCGGCCACCGCCTCGGCCGCTGCGGCATCGCCGTCGCCCACGACCACCACGCTGATGCACGGCGCGGGAATGTCCGCGAGCGAGAAGCCCGCAAGCACCGATACGGCGAGCATGCCCTCGGCTTCGGCGGCGCGCGCGGCCTCGACGGCGCGGCGCATCGCGCCATCGGCGTTCGAACTGCGCAGCGTCGAGGTAAGCAGCGGCGGACGCCGCCACGCGAGCACCGGGCGCGCGCGCCCTTTCATGCGCGCAAACAGCAGGCGCGCGGCGTGCTCGCCCGTCTCGTACATGTCCACGTGCGGATAGGTCTTGAAGCTCACGATCACGTCCGCGTGATCGATCATCTTCTGCGTGACGTTGCCGTGCAGATCGAGCGCAACCGCAATCGGCGCATCGGGCAGCGCCGCGCGCACGCGTTCGAGCAAATCGCCTTCGCCATCCGGCGTCTGTTCCGCGACCATCGCGCCATGCAAGTCGAGCAAGACCGCATCGCAGCCCGGCGCAGCGGCAACGATTGCCTCGCAGATCGCTGCGTATGCAGCGGCGGCCACCGGCCCGCTCGGATTCGCCGATGCCGACACCGGCGTGACGATCTGCGCGCCCTCGTGCTCGGCCGCATCGATGAACGCCGACATGGCCGTGCGCATACCCTTGTTCTCGCGATACGCGCCCTCGCCCCATGCAGGGCCGTTGCCGCCGAACGCGGCCAGCGGCGTCGCGACCGGCGAGAACGTATTGGTCTCGTGATTCATGCGGGCAATGAGAATTTTCATTCGATCTCCGTGCCGGGGCGCGTCGCTTACACAACGCCAACGCCCAGATAGCGGTCCTTGACCGCATGATCGGCAGCGAACGCCGCGTTGCTGCCTTCGTAGACAATCACGCCTTGCTCGATGATGTAATGCCGGTCGGCAAGCTGCGTGCAGACTTCGAGATTCGGCTCGACGAGCAGGATCGCCACGCCCGAAGTCTTGATCTGCTTGAGTTGATCGACGATCTCCTCGACGATCACGGGCGCGAGCCCTTCCACGGGCTCGTCCAGCATCAGAAGGCGCGGATGGTTCATCAGCGCGCGCCCGATCGCGAGCATCTGCTGCTCGCCGCCCGAGAGCTGCCCGCCGCCGTTCGTGCGCCGCTCCTGCAGGCGCGGAAAGATGCGATAGATGTCGGCGAGTTGCCATGGCGAGGCCTTGCGCGCGGCAAGGCGCAGGTTCTCCTCCACAGTCAGCAGCCGGAAGATGCCGCGATGCTCGGGCACGAAGCACAGCCCGGCCGCCGCAATGCGATGCGGCGGCTGCCCGCCGATGGCCTTGCCCGCGAACGACACGGTGCCGCCGCGCGGCGCGACCACGCCCGCAACCGTCTTGAGCGTGGTGGACTTGCCCGCGCCGTTGCGGCCGAGCAGCGTGACCGTTTCACCCTCGTTCACCTGCAGCGACACGCCCTGCAGAACGTGGCTTTTGCCGTAATACGCGTGGACCTCACGCACGTCGAGCATCATGCGCGGCCTCCCGTGATCATGTTGCCGAGATAGGCGCTGCGCACGCGCTCGTCGCCGCGAATCGCGTCGGGCTTGCCTTCCACCAGCACGCGGCCCTGCTGCATCACCGTGATGGTGTCGGAGATGTCCATCACGATGCCCATGTTGTGTTCGATTAGCACTACCGTGTATTCGTCGCGCAGGCCGCGAATCAGCGCCTTCATGTCGTCGAGATCGTCGACGCCCATGCCCGAAGTGGGTTCGTCGAGAAACACGGCGCGCGGCCGCGCCGCCAGCGCCATGCCCACCTCCAGACGCCGCTGCTGGCCGTGCGAGAGCACGCCAGCGGCCGTATCGGCGAAACGCTGCAACGCGAGGCGCTCCAGCACGCGCTCCACCGTTTCCGTATGGGCGAGCGCGCCGCGCGGCGGCGTCCACGCATTGAGCGCGCGACGCGATTGCACGCCCTGCGCTGCCACGCGCAGGTTCTCGCGCACGCTCAGGTTCTGGAACAGGCTCGTCACCTGGAACGAACGGGCGATGCCGCGCCGCACGCGCTTGTAGTCGGGCTCGCGCGTGATGTCGTGGCCATCGAACACGATGGTGCCCGCCGTGATCGGCACCGTGCCCGTGAGCACGTGAAACAGCGTGGTTTTGCCCGCACCGTTGGGGCCAATCACCGAATGCACCGTGCGCGGCGCAATGCGCAGATCCACGCCGGAGAGCGCCGTGAACTTTCCGTAGCGCTTGACGATGCCCGTGGCGTTGAGAATCGCTTCGCTCATTGCGGCTCCTTACCCTCTGCACTCGCAGGGCTCGCGGGCGCATCCGTGCTTTCGCCACCGCGGTCGTCCGTACGACGCAAGCCCGCCGCAATCCGCTCGCCCAAGCCCCACAAACCGCGCTGCATAAAGAGGCTCACGGCGATCAGCACGAGGCCGAGCAGCAACAGCCAGCGCGGCCACAGGGTCGAGAGCCAGTCGGCGGCCAGCACGTAGAACGCCGCGCCGATCACCGAAGCGAACAGGTTGTCGCTGCCGCCAATCACGGTCATCAGCAGGATCATCTCGCTCGTGTGGTAGTCGATGTTGGAGAGCGGCGCGATGCCGGTCATCATCGCGTGCAGGGCGCCCGCGAGACCCGTGACCGCGCCCGAGATCACGAACGCCATGAGCTTGAAACGGCTCACGTGATAACCGGCGGCGCCCGCGCGCGCCTCGTTGTCGCGAATGGCGAGCAGCGTGCGCCCAAACACCGAATTCGAAACGCGCACCATCAGTGCGAACACGACGATGAACACCACCGCCACGAAGCCGTAGTATTGCCACGGCGTGTCGAGCGAAACGAGCGTATGCGCTCCGAGCGAAAGAGCGGGACGCGGAATGTCGAGCAGGCCGTTGTCGCCGCCTGTCACATCGGGCATCGAGTACGCGAGAAAATAGAAGAGCTGGCCGAACGCGAGCGTCAACATCACGAAATAGGTGCCCCTCTGTCGAATGGAAAACCAGCCGACGAGCGCCGCCGCGATCGCACCCAGCACGCTCGCCACCGCGAGCGCCGCGAACACGGAAGGCACCCCGTGAGTGAGCACGAGACCTGCGGCGTAGCTGCCGAGGCCAAAGAAGCTCCCCTGGCCGAACGAGAGCAGCCCCGTGTAGCCAAGCAGCAAATTGCAGCCGAGCGCCGCAAGCGCGAACACCAGTACTTCGGTCGCGAGCGAGCCCGAGCGCATCGTGAGCGGCAGCGCACCCGCCACCACGATTGCAAGCAATACGTAGCGGTAACGATGCAGCATGCCCATCGGCCCGCTCGCGTCTTGCGCGCGGGCGGCGGCGGCAAGCTTGGTCGATTCGATCATGTGGCTCTCCCGAGCAGTCCGTTCGGGCGCAGCAGCAGCACCGCCGCCATGGCCACATAGATCATCAGTTGCGCGCCCTGCGGCCAGATCGTGCTCATCAGGCTTTGCACGATGCCCACCAGCAGGCCGCCCACGAGTGCGCCAAGAAAGTTGCCCATGCCGCCCACCACGACCACCACGAAGGCCACGCTCAACGCTTCGAGGCCCATGAACGGATCGACCCCGCGAATGGGCGCAGCCAGTACGCCCGCGAGCGCCGCCGTGGCCGCGCCGAGCGCGAACACGAGACTGAATACGCGCGTCACGTTAATGCCGAGCAGCGAGACCATCTCCGAGGACTCGCTGCCCGCGCGCACCGCACTGCCGAGCCGCGTGCCTTCCAGCACCCACCAAAGCAGCGCGGCGAGCACGGCAGTGAAGCCGATCACGAAGAGGCGATACTTCGGATAAACGAAGCTGCCCCAGATGACCACGCCGTTGAGTATGTCGGGCACGGCCACGTTGTCGCCGAGCGGCCCCCACGCGAGGATCGCGCACTCCTGGATCACGAGCGCGAGGCCAACCGTGGCGAGAATATGGAACTCGTGATGATGTGCGTAGATGTGGCGCAGCACGAGCTTTTCGACGATCCACGCGAGTACGCCCACCACGAGCGGTACAACCGCGAGCGAGAGCCAGAAGCTGCCCGACCATTGCAGCGTCTGATAGCAGAAGTACGCGCCAAGCAGATAAAACGCGCCATGCGCGAAGTTCACGAAGCGCAACAGACCGAAGACAATCGAAAGGCCAACCGCCAACAGGAAATACAGCATGCCGACACCGATTCCATTGATGATCTGCAGCAGATAGACATTCATGGCATGCGTAGCGCAAGAGTGACGGTCGTGCACGCGGCAGGCCTGCCGCGCGCGTCTTACCTCATATGAAACTGAGGATTCCGATGGATGGGGGTGGCTCGCGATGGACCGATCAGGCCATCTTGCACCCAGTCTTGTCGAGCGGCAGGAACGACTGGCCGGAGCTCACGATGTCCATGTAATCGTCGGCGTTCTTCATTTTGGACTTGGGCTTGCCCTTGAGCAGGTAGTAGTTCTTCAGCACCTGATGATCGCCCTTGCGGATCTCCTCGGGACCGGTGAGTCCGGCGTATTTCATGCCTTCGAGTGTCGCAATCACCTTCTTCGGATCGGTGTCGCCCGCCTTGATCATCCCGTCGAGCAGAATCTTCGTACCAATGTACGCCCCCGCGAGGCTATAGGTCGGATTCGACTTGTAGGCAGCCTGGGTGCGCTGCACGAGGTCGTGATTGAGCGGCGAGTCGATGCCGTGCCAGTACTGCGCGCCGAAATACACACCGTCGCACAGGTCCGCACCCAGCGCCTCGAACTGCTCGAGCCCCGAGGCCCACGCCATCAGTATCGTGCAGTTGTTCTTCATGCCGAAGCTCGCGGCCTGGCGCAGCGCATCGGACGACTGCGAACCGAAATTCAGCAGCAGCAGCACGTCGGGCTTGGCCGCCACGGCGTTGGTCAGATAGCCGCTAAATTCTTTTTCGGTGAGCGAGTGGTAGCTGTTGCCCACATGCTCGATGCCCTTCTCCTTGAACACGGCCTTCGCGGCGGAAAGCAAGCCGTCGCCGAACACGTATTGCGGCGTGATGGTGTACCAGCGCTTCGCCTTGGGCAGCATCTGAATAAGCGGGCGCACGGTCTGGTCGATCGCGCCGAAAGTCGGCACCGACCAGCGAAACGTACTGGTATTGCAATCCTTGCCCGTAATTTCGTCCGCACCCGCGGTCGTGAAGAACACGCCGCCGCTCTTGTCCACTTCCTTGCCCATGGCCAGCGCCTCGGAGGACAACACGCCGCCCACGAAATAGCGCACGCCCTTTTGCTGCTCGATCTCCTGCACGCGGCGCACCGCCGTGGCGGGCTGGCCTTGGGTGTCGAGCGTGGTGTAGCCGAGCGGCAGTCCGAGCACCTTGCCGTACTGGTTGACCACCAGCTTCATGCCGAGATCCGCGTATTTGCCATTGGCCGCGAATGGACCCGACATCGGCACGGGGCAGGCCAGTTGGAGGGACGACGCGGTTTGCGCGAATGCGCGCGTGGAGGAAAGGACGCCCAACGCGCCCGGCATGGCCGACAGCGCGGCCAGTTTCAACAGTTCTCGGCGATTCAAGTTGAGGCTCCTGGTAAGGAAACACATACGCGACGCGGTCGACTGCCAGGCGGTGGATACTATTTATCATGATAAATAGAATGAACCTGATCCTAGGTTTAACCCATTCGACTGTCAATCGGTCAAAATGCGAGTGCACGCACCCAACACGGAGTCTCGAAGATGATCACGAAGCGCGTCAGATCGGGGCCCGCCGGCGAAGTCAAGCAACCCGTCAAGCAGCCCAAACGCGGCGATCTCGTCGCCGAGGCCATCAAGCGCCTCATTACCGAAAAGGACCTGCGGCCCGGCGACCGCCTGCCGCAAGAAGCCGAACTGCAGCAGCTCTACTCGGTCAGCAAGGGCACGATCCGCGAGGCGCTCAAGTCGCTCGAAGTGCAAGGGCTCATCAAGGTCACGACGGGTCCAGGCGGCGGAGGCATGGTGGTGGAAGTGCCGCTCGACCGCACGCTTCAACTTCTGCAGAACTATCTATTTTTCAAGGACGTGTCGATCGACGATATTTATCAGGTGCGCCAGTCGCTGGAGCCCGAACTGGCGGCGGGCGCGGTCCCGCACCTGAGCGAAGACGATTTCGCTGCGCTCGAAGCGAACATCGAATGCTGCGACGGCGCAAGCGGCCCCGACGACCACAACCATCTCGTACGCCAGCGCCAGGAGGACATGACCTTTCACGACATTCTCGCAGAGGCGAATCCGAATCCGTTCCTGCGCTTCATTTGCGAATTGATCAACGAAATGATCCGGCAACTGATCGAATTCAGAAACGACACCCCGATCGCGGATCACCGGCGCTTTGGCGCGACAAATTCGAAGATTCATCGCCAGATCCTGCAGGCCGCGCGCGAGCGCGACGTGGAGCGCGTGCGCGCGCTGATGGTCGAACACATGACTGAAGCGCCGAAGCACGTCAAGCGCATGAAAGGCAAATTGCGCGGCCGGCTGATATTGGACTCGGAAATTCGCAAACGCACACGTGCGATCGTGGCCACTGTCGAGAAGGACGTGTAGCGCGCATTAGCGCGGCTTTATATCGATAGTTTAATCCGGGGTGCCTCCTGCGCGCCCCGCGCTCGACTCCCCCCCGCCCCCCAGACTCACGCTCCCGACATTGCCGCCCCCCTGCGCCCGATCAATAACAGTTAATGCCCGCCGTGATAACGTTTTCGATTAGAGACAGCGGCAGGAAATCGATACATCTCGTAGATTCCCACCGATCACGTTAGCAAAAAATTCTCGCCCTGCTGTTCTCGCGAGATTTCAAACTTAATAATCCGGATTTATAACTCGCACTCTCCTCTACGCGCATCCGGATTTTTTCATTCTGCATAACTGAATTATTAAAACCCGGGGAACAGATCGTGAACCACCCAGCCTTCCCGCGCGTTTTCACCGGCGCTCTGCCTTCACAAAAGTACCGCCCATTCCGTCTGCACTGGCGCCGCTCGCAGGAGGACCTCGCCGACCTGCTGTTCATCCAGCGCCTCGATATTCGCGAAGATCTGTGCGGCGGCATCGAAGGACACCTCTCCTGCATTTCCACCACGACCGGCGCGCCGCTTCACGCATTTTTAGGCCAGCCGGTCACGATCCAGATGGTCACCGACCAGAAAGCATTGCATTCGATCTGCGCCATCGTCACCGATGCCCAGGAGGGAGAATCCGATGGATCGCTCGCCACCTATCAACTGGTTATTCGCGATGCGCTGTCGATCATGGAGCGGCGCATCAATACGCGTATTTTCCGCACCCAGAGCGTCGTCGATATTATCCGCACGCTGGTGCAGGAATGGCGGCGCAAAAGCTCGACGCTGGGCACTACGTTCGATCTGGACACTTCGAATCTCGATGCGGCGAACTATCCCGTGCGCGAACAGACGCTCCAGTTCGACGAAAGCGATGCCAATTTCATCCGCCGCCTGTGCCGCCGCGAGGGCGTTGCCTGGTTTTTCCGCGCGGGCGACGGCCGCGAGAACACCGATCTCGCGCAGCAGCCGTTCCACACCCTCGTGCTGTTCGACAACGCCATCACGCTCAAGCAGGCCAGCGCGGGCAGCGTCCCCTACCATCCCGACGCGGCAACCGGCAAGCGCGACGCAATCACGCTCCTCGCGATGAATCGCCGGCTCGTGGCGGGCTCGATCCGGCGTGCAAGCTGGGACCTCAAACTCGGCAGGATCGACGAGGTGCGCGCGCCCACCCGGGTCGACCAGGGGCCGGCAGGCAACGATCTCGCGGCGCTGCTCTCCGATGCCCGGATCGATTCGCCCCATCTCGCCGATACCTCGAAAGACTACGATCGACTCGCCATCGCGCGGCTGCTGGCTCACGGCGCGCACTCGGCGGGCGTCAGCGGAGCGAGCGGCGTGCGCGACCTCCAGGTCGGATGCTGGGTCGAGGTGTCGGGACACCCGGAACTGGACCCGTTGCCCGAGCCGCAGCGGCGCATCGTGATCACGTCGCTGCATCACATCGGCGAGAACAACCTGCCGAAGGATCTGAACGAGCGCGCCCAGGCGCTGTTCGAAGCCAACCGCTGGAAGATGACCCGCGCGCCGCTTTCGGTCGACACATACGAACGACCCACGACGATCGACGGCTCGTCGCCGAGCCGCTACGAGAACACGTTCGGCGGCGTCCCGCGAGGCACGCCGCTGACGCCCGCCTACGATCCGCGCATCGACCTGCCGCGCGTGTACCCGATCACCGGGAAGATCGTGACGCCGGAGGGCGAGCAGGTCCACACCGACCCGTACGGGCGGCACAAGGTGCGGCTCCAGGGGCTCGACCCGGCGGACCACGCCCACGCCAAAGGCGCGGGCACGAGCGGCACGCCCTCGGACAGCGCCTGGGTGCGGGCGCTGTCGAACTGGGCCGGCGACGATTTCGGCCATCAGACGCCGCTGCGCGCCGGCATGGAAGTGCTGCTGGACTTCACCAACGGCGACCCCGACAAGATGTATATCGCGGGCGTGTTCAGCAACCGCGACAACATGCCGGCGACCTTCAGCGGCAAGGGATCGTTGCCGGGCAACCGCTATCTGTCGGGCATGCGCTCCCGCGAGATCAATGGCAAGCGGTACAACCAGCTCCGGCTGGACGACACGCCCTCGCAGATCAGCGCGCAGTTGAGCAGCCAGCATGCGGCGTCCGAACTCAATCTCGGGTATCTCACGCAACCGCGCGAGGACGGGCAAGGTGCTCATCGTGGCGAAGGCGCGGAGTTACGCACGGACGCCGCCGCTGCGCTGCGCGCCGCGCAAGGCATCCTGCTGACGACTTACGCCCGCAGCCAGGCGAGCGGCAATCAGCTCGATCGCGACGAACTCGTGCGCTTGCTCGGCGAGTGCACGGAGTTGTTCAAGGCGCTAGGCGATTACGCGGGGCAGCATGGCGGCCAGGCGATGGACACGGCGGGTCAAGGCGCGGTGACGTCGGCCTTCAAGGGCTGGCAGGACGCGGGCGGCGAGCCGCTGATGGCGCTCGGCGCACAGGCGGGCTTTGTGAATGTGACACCGAAGACGCATGTGACCTATGCGGGCGAGAACATCGATCAGGTCGCGCAGCAGCACGTTCAGATGACCGGCGGCCAGCGCATCAACCTGCAGGCGGGGCATGGGCTTGCGCTATTCACCCAGGCCGACGACATCTCGGCGGTCGCCAATCAAGGCAAGGTGAAATTGCAGAGCCAGGGCGACGACACGCAGATCGATTCCGCGAAGAACGTCCAGTTTACCGCCGCCGGCGGAAAGCTCACGAGCGCGGCCAGCGAGCAGGTGGTGCTGGTCACCTCGGGCGGAGCCTACCTGAAGCTGGACGGCAGCAACATCGAGCTCGGCTGTCCGGGCAATTTCACGGTCAAGGCCGCCGGTCATACGTGGAGCGGCCCCGCGAGCATGAGCGCCGATATGCCGCAGTTCGATCACGCGCCGCTGGGACGGGTGCCCAGGCTCGTTCGCGCATCGGACGGAGAAGCCGTGAGCGGCTTCGGCGCCGAACTCAGGAAAGTCTCCGCGGACCTGCTGAATCAGAAGACAGATGGCGCAGGCAAGCTGCCGCTCGTCAGCGGCAACCAGTTCGAGCAACTGGCGGCGCAATTCGTCAAGAAAAAGGTTTGAATATGACCGACCCGTTCCTGAATCCCGAGACCCCATCGCCAGACGCCTCACAATCCGGTGCGGCTCCGGCATCGAACGCGCCAGCTCAAGATTCGCCTCCGCGCATTATCGTGGGCTCGGGGCAAGGCCCGCTGCTTTTCGATATGAGCGAGCTGATCTGCGTGAAGCAGCAGCCGTTGCCAGGCGTCGTCATTTTCGTGCACGGCGTGAACTCCGAGGGCGAATGGTTCGAAGCCGCCGAGCAAGGGCTGTGCGAAGGCCTGAATCGCCGGCTCGCACGGCTGGACGACCAGATGAAGCACAAGGGCGTGGTCGGCGGACAGCTCTCGCCCGCCGCCTACACCGAAAGCCTGACGCCGGAAGGCTTTCTCAATCCGGACTTGCTTCCCGACAATTACATCAAACCCGATCCGTCGTTCTCGCCGGTCATTCACTTCCGCTGGGGCTACAAGGCTAGTCCAGAGGAACTGAAAGAGTACGGCGACAAGATCTTCCTGAACGAGCAGGACTATTGGGGCGGCGGCCCTTTCGTCAACGGCTGCTCCAGCTTGCCCGACCTGTGGCACGAGGGCCTCGACGACCGCATCTTCGGCTTCATTTCCGTGCAGGCCATGAATCCGACACAGCGCCCCATATACCGCACCCCGCCGCGCGGTTACGGCGTGCTGGCCGCGTTGCGGCTCGCGCGGCTCGTGCAGTCGATCCGGCAGAAGCAGGCCAATGTGCCCATCACGATCGTCTGCCACAGCCAGGGCAACATGGTGGGCCTCGCGGCCGCGTTCTTCGGCGATACATTCCCGGAGGTCCAGGATCCGTGGGGCAACGTGGGGCGCTGCGTCGCCGACGCATACGTGCTCGCGAACCCGCCGTACAGCGTCGCGAACACCGGCACCGGCCTGGAAAGCTGGTCGCAACGTGAAATCCGCGATGCCCAGAAACGGAATGGCCGCGAAACCTACGCGGCGCGCACCCAGACGTTGCGGGCCTTTCTCGACATCATCCGCGAGCGCACGGCATGCGAAATGCCCACCGAAAAGGTCGACGAGGACATGGCCAACACGCGCACGTCGGAATCGGGCGGCAAGCCGTACACCGCCGCAGCGGACCGCGCCGCTCACGGCCTGAACGGCTACACCTACGGCCGGGTGACGCTGTACTGCTGCCCGCACGACCAGGTGATTTCGGCCTCCACGGTTCAGGGCATCGGCTGGCGCGGGCTGGGGCGCGTCGATGCAAAAGACCCGCGCGATGCGATGCCCAATGACGAACTGGCCGATATCGGCGCGCAGGGGGTGTTGACCCAGCGCGTCTTCGCCACCGGCTTCAGGGTGGGCGAGTACGCCGACTATCGCTACTGGGAAAACGACTGGCGCTACGACAGGGGCCGGACGCCGGGGTTCTGGTTTCCGCCTTCGCCGCCGGCCGAATTCGGCATCAAGCGGGCGTTGAGCGCCAACGAGAACTACGTGGCGAAGCTCGCCACCACCGCGACCGCACCGCTGCTTTACATCGTGACGCTGGCGACGTCGGCGTTCAGGCTGTTTCCGGTCAACGCCGATCCGCCGAAGGACTGGGTGGTCACCGCCGATGCGCCGCCGCTCGACGACCCGTTCCCGCCGCAGGCCCTGCGCTACGGCAAGCCGGTCCACATCAGCGATGGCGAAGGAGTCCATAGCGATTTCAACGAAGGCAACGATCCGCCCGCCGCGGCCCGGAATGCGTACAAGCAGGACAGGAAGGGCGACGACCCCTACGACAACTACCAGATCAAGCAGGACGACCAGGCGGCGGCCGGCAATGTCGGCAGCGAGGCGTCGCAGCGCTACGAGGACCACGCGATCCTGCGCATGCGCGTGCGCGCCGACCGCAATTCATCGTGGATCGATGGCGACGGCAACGTGACTGGCGAGGACGGCAAGAGCGCGATGCCCGAGGGGTACGCGCAGTGGCGCAACGAGCAGGTCACGCAGATCCTGGACGGCGGCCAGAACAACAACCCGACCAACCACTCGACGATCATGACGAACCCGATGCACGCGAAAAAGGCGCTCGCGTACGACGTGGCAATCGGGTTGTGCTACCTGTCGCCGGAGCAGATGGTCGCGTTACGGATCGAGGCGGACTGGCGGTTTGGGAAGGGAATGGATAAGACAAATCCCAACAAGAAGTACTGGGAATATTTCGACAAAGGGACTATGGGCAAACACTCGCTGAACCAATGGCTCGCGAATGACGAAGAGGGGCGTCGACCCGAGAAGATCGTCGACGAACGCGAAGGCCAGTTCTATCTGAGACTCGGAGCCGTGTTATGAGCAGGCTGATTTCGACGTGGCAGCGCAGGCTGACCCTCGCCGTACTGGTGATGATCCTGGGGGCCGTCATCATGTTCGTGTGGGGTATGGAAACCGGCGACGCGCCGGCCTCCGAATTGACTACAGGTGAGTGGATGAAACGACTGATTGCAATCCCCGTCTTGATGGCTATCGCGACGTTCTGCTTCACGACGGTCGCCATGATGCCAGCGCCCGCCCGGGCCGCCACACCCGATGCTGGCACCCCGCAGGCGAATGCCACGAAACCCTTCATGGCGCAGGTCATCGGTGTCGAATGGTTGAATCCGCTACAGCGGCGCGACTACCCGACTGAGTGGCAAATCCTTTGGGCCATGGGGCTGGTCAAGCCGAACAGGAACGACGACATGGTGCGGACCAAGCCGCAAAAGTACTCGACGCTCCAGTCGATCGGCGCGCTTGCCTACGGCAACCAAGGTTCGGAAACTTTCGACGGCTTCTACGAGAAATATGTGTACGAGTTGCTCGGAAAGTTCGGCACCCGCTACGTGATGAACGCGAAATACTTTTACACGGTCAAGCCCGACAACCGGAAGGACTGGCGGGAACTGGCGGGCATTCATGTCGAGTTCGCGATTCCGGAGCGACTGGATCCGCTTGAGGCCGAGACCTTTTTGCGCAACGAAATCATCGGTAGATTCTGGATCGGAAACGACGAATTCACCAGCCTCTGGAGCCGCGACACGCCCCCCGATGTACACATCACCCCCGGCGGTGCAAACGCCGGCTTCACCTCGCTGAACAACGCACTGGACTACCTCCAGGCGAACCCCGACAAAAGCGTCTGGGTGATGAACTGGGACGCCCCGAGTTTTCCGCCGAAGGACGGCCAGCTTAACGAGAACATGGTGCTGCTATTCCTCGCAGGCCCGGAGATGAAAACCAAGCGCGCCCCGCTCGCCTGGATCGGCCGCGCAGCCACGGGCAACGTTCAGGATTTCGAAAAGAAAGCGGGCACGACGCGCGCGATCGAGGCATGGAAGGCAACGATCGCAGCAGCCGCGCACAACGCGAACGTATCGATACCCGATATCCAGTACACGATTCACGATGCTGGCAAGGGCACCGACGCGTCCTCTTCACGCATCGGCTCGCTCGGCCGCACCCTGACCGAGACGATGGTGGAGTTCGACTTCCAGAAGCAGACCTTCAACACCCCGGAACTGCTCGGCGAGATGGGCGCCGGCACGGCACTCACCGACGTGGTGCTGGCGATCGGCCGTGCGAACCATCTGGGCGAAACCGTGCTCGTGGCCGGCACCACGAACGCCGAACATCCCGTCGCGGTCGTCGTGACACCCCCGCCGCAGATCGTGCAGATCGATCCAGACGCGGACTGGTTTCGCGCACGCGGCGAGAACAACGCCTATCTGCCGTGGTGGGGCCGCCGTTACGACACACAGTACGGCCAGCAAGGCTGGTCGTGGTGAACCCGGAGCGCAGGGATATGAGAGGCATCATTTTGAAACGCCCTGTCTTGATGGCCATCGCGACGTTCTGCTTCACAACGGTCGCCATGATGCCAACACCTGCCCTGGCAGCCACGCCCGATGCTGGCACCGCGCAGGCGGATGCCACGAAACCCCTCATGGTGCAGGTCATCGGCGTCGAATGGCTGAATCCGCTGCAGCGGCGCGATTACCCGACTGAGTGGCAAATCCTGTGGGCCATGGGGCTGGTCAAGCCGAACATGAACGACGATATGGTGAGGACCAAGCCACAAAAATACTCGACGCTCCAGTCGATCGGCGCACTTGCCTACGGCAATCACGGCTCGGAAACTTTCAAAGGCTACTACCACAAATACGTGGACGAGTTGCTCGGAAAGTTCGACACCCGCTACGTGATGAACGCGAAATACTTCTACACGGTCAAGCCCGACAACCCGAAGGACTGGCGGGAACTGGCGGGCATTCATGTTGAATTCGCCATTCCCCCCCGCCTTGATCCGGTCGAAGCGCAAACCTATTTGCGTAAAGAGATCATCGACTACTATGAGATTGGCAACCCATCGGCTAAAAACCTCTGGAGCCGCGACACGCCCCCCGACGTGCGCGTCACCCCCGGAGGTGCCAACGCCGGCTTCACCTCACTGAACAACGCCCTGGACTACCTCCAGGCGAACCCCGACAAAAGCGTCTGGGTAATGAACTGGGACGCCCCAAGTTTTCCGCCGAAGGACGGGCAGCTTAACGAGAACATGGTGCTGCTATTCCTCGCGGGCCCGGAGATGAAAACCGAGCGCGCCCCGCTCGCCTGGATCGGCCGCGCGGCCACCGGCAACGTTCAGGATTTCGAAAAGAAGGCCGGAACAACACGCGCGATCGAGGCATGGAAGGCGACAATCGCAGCCGCCGCGCACAACGCGAACGTATCGATACCCGACATCCACTACACGATCCACGACGCGGGCAAAGGCAGCGACGCCTCCTCATCGCGCATCGGCTCGCTCGGCCGCACCCTGACCGAAACGATGGTGGAGTTCGACTTCCAGAAGCAGACCTTCAACACGCCGGAACTGCTCGGCGAGATGGGCGCCGGCACGGCACTCACCGACGTGGTGCTGGCGATTGGCCGCGCGAATCACCTGGGCGAAACCGTGCTCGTGGCCGGCACCACGAACGCCGAACATCCCGTCGCGGTCGTCGTGACACCCCCGCCGCAGATCGTGCCGATCGATCCGGACGCGGACTGGTTTCGCGCACGCGGCGAGAACAACGCCTATCTGCCGTGGTGGGGCCGCCGTTACGACACGAAGTACGGCCAGCAAGGCTGGTCGTGGTGAACCTGGAGACAAAAATCATGAGAGGCATCATTCGCGTGGGCGACATGACCAGCCACGGCGGCCATGTCAAAGCCGGCAGCGAGGTCGGAACGGTAATGCGCCGCGCCGTCGCGCGCAAAGGCGATCGCTGTACGTGCCCCATCGAAGGTCACCAGGACTGCGTGATCGCCGAGGGCGATCCGGCCTTCATGATCGACGGCAAGCCTGCCGCGTTCGACGGCCACAAGACCACGTGCGGCGCCATACTGATTTCCAGTCTGCTGTCCTCCGGACGCACCTGACATAAGGCGGCCACCTCCGGTTGCCGCGCTCCAGTCGGCAACCGGAAACTCTATTTATCAGCGCACGATATTTCGCGATACTAATCATTAAATTAGACGCAAAAATGGACGACCTGATCTCACCCTATGAGCGCGAACTAGGGCACTTACGCGCTTCGCTCGCGGAATTCGCCACGCAATATCCTCAAGCCGCCGCGATCCTGTCGCTCGCCGGCCAGCATTCCGAGGACCCGCAGATAGAGCGATTGATCGAGTCCGCGGCGCTGCTCAACGCGCGCACGATCGCGCGCCTTGAAGACGACGTCCCCGAGTTCACGAAGCCGCTGCTTGAAGTCGCTTATCCGGAATACTTGCGTGCGTTTCCATCCTGCACAATTGCCTGTTTCGAAAGTGGCGAGAAACTCGAAAAGTTGACGACCTCGCAAGTCATCAAACGACGCGCCGAGCTGACAACCCAGACTGAAAAATACCCCTTCGAGACCGTATACGAGGTTGCCCTGGCGCCATTGCAAATCTCGGACGCCGGGTATCGCCTGCCCACGACCGCGCCATCGAACATCAGCTTACCTAAGGAAACGACTGGCATCCTGTCCATTACCTTCGATGCGTTGATCGCCGGCGCCGACCTGCGGCGTATCGCACCGGATACGATCCGCGTATTCGTGGACGGTGAACCGCCAACCGTTGCGGCAGCCATTGATGCGCTGCTGCAACGCGCGCTCTGCGCATTTGTCGAGGTCGACGGAAACGGCAGATGGACAGCGTTGCCGCGCGTGCCGGTCAGCCTCGCCGGCTTCGACGACAACGATGCGATCATCGAACGCGCCGACCGCGGGCACTCGCCGTTCCGCCTCCTCCTCGAGTACTTCGCGTTCCCGCGGAAGTTCGATTTCGTCGACATCGATCTGGCGGCGTTGCTGCGCGGCGCGGGCTCGCACAGCCGCGTCAGCCTTCATGTCCCTGTGCGCGGCATGCACCCGGACTCGTTCGCCGCGCGCGCGCTGGCCAAACTGGGCCCGGCCAGTTTCCGGCTCCGCTGCACACCGGCAGTCAACTTGTTCCGGTGTCCGGCAGAACCCATTGCGCTCGAAGACATCGTAATGCCGACTTGGCCGCTCGTGCCGCAAACGCCGACGCAGGCCCAGGCATCGGTCTGGATCGTGGATGCGGTCCGGGTAAGCGTGCATGACGGAAGCGGCACCGCGCTCGTACCGGTTCCCGCATTCGAATCACTGGCTCACCACGGCCACACGGGCCAGCCTGGCGCGCGTGAACCATTTTTCTGGGTGATGGAACACGATAAGCGCTTCGCGGAACTCGTCGCCGGACAAGACACGCTGCTTTCGTTCGTCGGCCTCGATAGTCGCCTCATCAAGCCAGAGGGCATCGAAAAGATCGACGTGGATCTGCGATGCACGAACCGCAATCTGCCGGCTGCAATCGAACGTGGCCATCCCGAGGGGGACCTTGAATGCACGAAAGATGTGTCGGCGGGTCACATCGTCATGCTGCGGCAACCGACAAGCAGTTTGCCCCGACAGGAAAAACCCGGCCGCTACTGGAACCTCGTCAGCTTGCTCTCGCCGGGCACGTTCACCCTGAACCAGGCTGGGCTTCCCGCGTTGAAAGCCATGTTGTCGGGTCACGTTATACAGAATTCGCAATCCTCAACCATGCATATCGATGCGATCGTCGGGCTTGCGAGCGAAACCGCAGTGGAGTGGATGGTCGAGAAGCCGCAGTCGCGGCTCGAACGGGGGCTGCGCGTTCGTCTGAGCGTCGACGAAGTCGCGCTCGCGGGCTACTCGCTCAGCACGTTCGCACGTGTGCTGGAAAGCGTGTTCGTCCGGTATGCCCCCGCGCACAGCTTTGTGCAGCTCGTGCTCGTTTCGGCGCGCAACGGCTCGGAACTCGCGCGTGGCGCGTTGCTGCACGGCACTTCTGCGCTGATCTGAACGCCGCGCCGAGATCATCACGCCATGGCGCAAGGCATCAATCCCTGTCCGGCGCGCCCAGCGGAAACAGCGGTCGATAGGGCCTGCCCTCCTCCATCGCGCGCGCAAAAGACGGCCTCGCGAGCAAGCGCGCACGATAGGCGCGCAACACCGGAAACGTCTCGGCGATTCGGTGCGTCCAGTCCGCATAGAACAACGACGGCGCCGCCGCGCAATCCGCCAGCGTGAAATCCGCGCCCGCGGCCCACGCGCTTCCCGCCAGCCGCGTTTCGAGCCACGCATAAGCCAGCTCCAGCTTTTCCCGCGCAAATGCGAGCCCATCGGAGCGTTTCGCCGCGTCGCCCGTCAAGGCGCCATCCACGGCGCGTTGCACCGGCGTCATCACATGCAGGTCGAAGAAACGGTCGAGAAAGCGCACCTCGAGGGCGGCCATCGGATCGGCGGGCAGCAGGCGCACCGGCCCCGGATGCGTGAGCTGCAGATATTCGATGATGATGCTCGTCTCCGCCACGTTGCGCGCCCCGTCCACCAGCACCGGAAATTTGCGCAGCGGCCAGCGTTGCAGCCAGTCGGCTGTATGTGGCGAATCGAGCGCGATAACGCGGAATTCGAATGGCGTGCCGTTCTCGTACAACGCCACGAGCACCTTCTGCGTGTATGAAGAAAAGGGATGACCGTAGAGCGCCAGCGACATCGCAAGACCTCCTGAATCAGGCGAATGGTGACAGCCGCCAGATTATCGCAATCGGGCCGGCCCGGCGGTAATCCGTGTCCGGGCGCCTGTTTCCTCTCCACCCCGGGGTAAACCCGCTTCGCCAAAAAAATTTGCGCTTTCCTATTGCGCAAATTTTTTTGCGCATAAATACTCATCGCAAATCTACTTGCCTTTGTAGCTCCATCCACCACCGAAGGGGTTGTCATGAAACTCATTGCAAAGCTCGCCATGGCCGCAGTCGTCGCCGTGTCCATTACCGGTCAAGCGGCGCGAGCCGAAACCTTGCTGGTCGCCTGCGATACCGCATTCGTGCCGTTCGAATTCAAGCAGGGCGACAAGTACGTCGGCTTCGACATCGACTTGTGGGCGGCCATCGCCAAGGACCTGAAGCTCGACTACAAGCTGCAGCCGATGGATTTCAGCGGCATCCTGCCGGCGCTGCAAACCCATAACGTGGACGTCGCGCTCGCAGGCATCACGATCAAGGACGAGCGCAAGAAGGTCATCGACTTCTCCGACGGCTATTACGACAGCGGCTTCATGCTGATGGTCCCCACGGCCAGCGCGATCAAGGGCCCGGACGACCTGAAGGGCAAATCGCTCGCCATCAAGACGGGCACCTCGGCGGCGGACTATGCGAAAGCCCATTTCAGCGGCACCGACTTGCGCCAGTTCCCCAACATCGACAACGCCTATCTGGAACTGCAAACCGGGCGCGTGGACGCTGCCATGCACGACACGCCCAACGTCCTCTACTACATTCACACCGCCGGCAACGGCCGCGTGAAGGCCGTCGGCCCGCAGATGATGGCGCAGCAATACGGCATCGCGTTCCCGAAAGGCAGCGCGCTCGTGCCCAAGGTGAACGCGGCGCTCGCGAAGATCAAGGCTGATGGCCGCTATGCGGCGATCTACAAGAAGTGGTTCGGCGTCGAGCCGGCCAAGTCCTGATCCAGCGGAACCCGGAGAGCCTCTCATGCAGTTCGATCTTTCGGTCGTTGTCGACGCACTCCCCGCCCTGCTCCAGGGCGCGCGGCTCACGGTGCTGATAGCCGCCGTGGGCCTCGCGGGCGGCCTGCTCGTCGGCTTCCTGTTCGGTTTGATGCGCGCGTACGGCAACGCGCTCATGCAGAAAATCGCCTTCGCCTACATCGAGTTCGTGCGCGGCACGCCGATCGTCGTGCAGGTGATGTTCATTTACTTCGCACTCCCGTTGATGTTGCATATTCGAGTGGATGCACTCACTGCCGCAATCGTCTCGATCGTCATCAATTCCGGCGCCTATATCGCCGAGATCGTGCGCGGCGCCTTTCTGTCCGTGCCGCGCGGCCTGAAGGAAGCGGGGCTCGCGCTCGGCATGCCGATGTGGCGCGTGCTCGCGTTCGTAGCCGGTCCGGTCGCGGTGCGCCGCATGACGCCGTCGCTTGGCAACCAGTTCATCGTGAGTCTCAAGGACACCTCGCTTTTCATCGTGATCGGCGTGGGTGAACTGACGCGCCAGGGCCAGGAAATCATGGCTTCGAACTTCCGTGCGGTCGAGATCTGGACCGCCGTGGCAATCATCTACCTGTGCATGATCGGCGCGCTGACCTTCTGCCTGCGCACGATGGAAAAGAGGATGCGGATACTATGAGCACCGGCAAAACCATGGTGCAGTTCAAGGGCGTGACGAAGCGCTTCGGCCAGACAACCGTGCTCGACGCGGTGGACCTGACCATTCACGCGGGCGAAGTCGTGGTGCTGATCGGGCCGTCCGGCTCCGGCAAGTCCACACTCCTGCGGTGCATCAATGCGCTCGAGCATATCGACGGTGGCGACCTGGTCGTCGACGGCATCAGCGTGCGCGACGGCTCGCGCCAAGTGCGCGAGATCCGCAAGGAAGCGGGCATGGTGTTCCAGCAGTTCAACCTGTTCCCGCAACTGACCGCGCTCGAGAACGTTGCGTTCGGTCCTCGCCAGGTGCGCGGCATGGGCAAGGACGACGCCCACGCGCTCGCGCGCGAACTGCTCGCGAAAGTCGGTCTCGCGGAGCGCGTCAATCACTATGCCAGCGAGTTGTCGGGCGGCCAGCAGCAACGCGTGGCGATTGCGCGCGCGCTCGCCGTGAAGCCCAAGTTGATGCTGTTCGATGAACCGACCTCCGCGCTCGATCCGGAATTGCGCCAGGAAGTGCTGCGCGTAATGCAGTCGCTCGCCGAAGAAGGCATGACGATGGTGGTGGTGACGCACGAGATGGCTTTCGCGCGTAAAGTAGGCACGCGGCTGATCTTCATGGAGCACGGGCATATCACCGTCGACGGGCCGCCCACCACGCTGCTCGACGCGCCGCCGAATCAGCGGCTGCGCGATTTTCTTCAGCATGTCGAATGAATTTGCAAGCGAATTTTCAAGCGAATTTTCAAGCTATGCCAGCACTCGATTTCATCAAAATTTCCGGCACGCCCTTCGAAGCCGGCCAGGCGCTGGGCCGATTCGGATCCGGCGCAGTCCATCGCCATTTGCTTCAGGCCGACGCCTGGCATCAGGTAATGCAATGGCGCGGAAGCCCGTTGGCCGCGGCGATGGCAGTGCACGTCCAGCAACGCTTTCCACGTATCTGGCAGGAGCTGTGCGGGCTCGCCGATGGGCTCGGCGTGCCGTTCGAACAGGTCTTGCTGTGGAACTGCCGTGGGGACCTGCGGCTAGACCCGCATACGGCGGGAACCCACGACGGCTGCACGACCGTGCAGCTTGGCCGCGGCGAGACACGGCGCATCAGCCACAATGAAGACGGCGACCCCGGCTTTGCCGGGCACTGCGCAATTGCCGAGTGCCGTATCGAAGGTAGTCCCGGCTTTGCGTCATTCGTCTATCCTGGCTCGCTGCCCGGGCACACGTTCGCGGTAACGGAGGCCGGCCTCGCCGTCACGGTCAACAATCTGCGCCCGCTCCATATCGATGCGGGCGTGCCGCGCATGGTGCTCACGCGCGCCGTGCTGGATGCGCCCGACCTCGACGCTGCCGTCGCGATGCTGTGCGATACCCCGCGCGCCGGTGCGTTCCACCTCACGCTCGGGCATCGCGCGAGCCCGGAGCTGCTCAGCGTCGAGTTCAACGCGCGCCATTGCTCGGTGCGGGCCATCACGGAGCCGTCGCTGCACGCCAATCATGCGATCCACCCGGCGATGCGCGACGATCCGCAGGTCGTGACGGACTCCTCGCGCGACCGGCAGCGGCGTGGCGACCAATTGCTGACGCAGACGCGCGGCGCTGTCGACCCGCTTGCGGTGCTCGCCGACACCAACGATGGGAATACCGCGGCGCTGCCGATCTATCGCACCGATCCCCACGACCCCGATGGCGAGAACACGCTCGCTACCGCCGATATCGCGATCAAGACGTCTCACATAGAATGGGACATTTACGAACAGCCCGGGACGCCGCCCCGGTATCGATTGATCGATGGACACAGACAAGCACAAGACGCGCCGCCCGAAGAACCACCGCGACGCGGCGCCGGCGTCTGACGCCATGCCCGGCGCACCGCGCACGGTCGACGGCCTGCGCGAACTGATGATGCGCATCGCGCGCGGCGAGGCGAATCTTTCGCTCGGCGGCAAGGCCCATTCGGTGCTGGCGCACCTGCTCGAACAGCCCGAGGAAGTGGCCGTGCGCACCATCACCGACCTGGCCACCGCGCTGGGCGTCAATGCGTCGACGCTCACGCGCCTGACCACGAAGCTCGGCTACACGGGTTTCGCCGATTTCCAAAGCGTATTCCGCGACAGTCTGGCCGAACGGCATCGGCATTTCTATACGCACCAGGCCGAGCGGCTGGTTGCCGGAAAGAAGCCGCGCGCGCAATCGGCGCAAGCCAACCACACGTCGCCCGAAGTCGAGGTGGTCGCCCAGCTGGCCCGCGAGTCGATCGCCAATGTGGACGCGTTTCTCACGCGGCTCTCGCCCGACGATCTGCGCGGGGCCGCAGCGCTGCTTGCCGGCGCGCCGCGCGTACGCGTGCACGGCCTGCGCCAGTTCAGCGCGCTCGCCAGCTTTCTCTGCTACGGCCTTGGCATGATTCGCGCCGACGTTGCGCTGCTGGACCCGCACGGCCTGGGCGTGGCCGAAGGCCTCGCGCAATTGCAGCCCGGCGACGTGGTGGTCGTGTCGAGCGTCGCGCCCTACACGCGCAGCGTCGCCGATGCCGCCGTGGCCGCCGCCGCCGCCGGGATGACCGTGATCGCCATCACCGACACGCTCGCATCGCCGCTCGTGCCGCCCGCGCGCCATACCTTCCTGATCCCCCACGAGAGCAGCTTCTTCAGCAATAGCATGGGTGCGTATCTGATCTTCTGCGAGGGCTTGCTCAACCTCGTCGCGACGCATCTGGGCAAGCAGTCGCTGCAAGCGCTCGCGCGGCGCGAACGGCTCATTACTGCACTGGGGATCGAAACGGGTTGAGCGGACGGCGGCTACACCTGCTGCACGCCCCGCCGCTCTGGCTTACTCGCTCGCGCGCGGCGCGTCCGGTGCAAGCAGCACGCCCTTGGTAAACACGAAGCAACCATAGCCGCGCGTTTCGCCCGTGGCGATCACGCAGTACGCCTTGCGTGCGCGCGCATAGAACGCGTGGCGCTCGATCGGCGCGAACGGCACGGCGCGCCCCTCGGCGGCATCGACCTCGGCCTGGGCCTCGCGCTGCACGGCGGGAATCGTGTCGGGCTCGCCCACCACTTCCATGCGCATCGCAGGCGACGCCACGAACGTATCGAGCGGCAACACGGAGAGAATCGCGCGCACGGCGCGCGGCGAGTCGGCGCCGTCCATGCGCAGGAGCTTTCCCGATACCGTTGCGCGCGCAACCGAATCGGCGGGGAAGTTGGCATCGCAGACCACGAGCTCGTCGCCGTGTCCCATGGCGCGCAACGCGTGCAGCACGTCGGCGTTCAGCAGCGGGTCCAGATTTTTCAGCATGCGTGTCTCCTCGGTCTACTCTGTTCACGTCGATGAAATGATCGCGCCAACCAACGTTGCAATCATATCGTGGGTGCACGCCAGCGCCGGCGTGACGCGCGCCGTCAGGCGTCGTTTGGGACGGGAAAAATCTGGCAGTTAGTTGCAATCTTTCAGTGCCCGGTCCTGCACAAAACTCCGCGCGAGCTATTTCCACAAGTGATCAGCCGAAGGACGTTGACCAGAAGGCAACATTTTCGATACGTTTCCGTCATGGGCCGAGTATTTCGTCGATGCATAATCGGCGCTGCACGGGTGCCAGGCGCCAACCCAGGCCTGGCCCGCCCCCAGCCACACACGATTCGACGCCCCACGCGTCCATGCCCATCTCAGGAGCCACCACCCCATGAGCGAAAGCCGCTATTGCGAAGTTGCCGATCTGGCCCATGCCCGCGAACAACTCAGCGAGATCCGCCATCACATTCACAAGCACCCCGAACTGTCTTACCAGGAAGCCAATACCGCGGAACTCGTGGCGCAAAAGCTCAAGGCGTGGGGCTACGCCGTGACGCGCAATATCGGCGGCCATGGCGTGGTCGGCTCGCTGAAGGCGGGCACGAGCGCGCGCACCGTGGGCGTGCGCGCCGACATGGACGCGCTGCCGATCCACGAGCAGACCGGCCTCGCCTACGCGAGCATTCACGACGGGACGATGCACGCCTGCGGCCACGACGGTCACACCACAGTCCTGCTCGGCGCGGCGCAGCAGCTTGCGAAGACGCGCAATTTTGACGGCACCGTGCATCTGATCTTCCAGCCCGCCGAAGAGGCCGGCTCGGACAGCGGTGCGGTGCGCATGATCGCCGACGGCCTGTTCGAGCGCTTTCCATGCGAAGCCATCTTCGGGCTGCACAATCACCCGGGCGTGGCGGCCGGCACCTTCGGCTTTCGCAGCGGCGCGCTGATGGCCGCCTGCGACACCGTCAAGGTGCGCATCGCGGGGCGCGGCGGCCATGCCGCGCGCCCGCATCTGGCAATCGATCCGGTGCTGGTGGGAAGCAGCATTGTGATGGCGCTGCAATCGATCGTGTCGCGCAACGTCGATCCAAACGAAGCCGCGGTGATCACGGTGGGCTCGTTCCGCTCCGGCTTCGCACCCAACGTGATTCCCGAGGACGCCGTGCTGGAAATGAGCGTGCGCTCGTTCTCGCCGGCGGTGCGCGAGACGCTCGAAAAACGCATCCGCGCGCTGGTCCAGTCGCAGGCCGAGGCCTATGGCGCAAGCGCGGAAATCGACTACATCAGCGGCTATCCGGTGCTGGTGAACAGCGAAGCCGAGACCGAGTTCGCGCGCAAGGTAGCCGAGGAACTGGTCGGGCCGGAACGCGTCATCGCGCCGTTCCCGCCCATCGCAGGCAGCGAGGATTTCGCGTACTACCTGCAGGAGCGGCCCGGCTGCTTCGTGCGTCTCGGCAACGGCGAAGGCCGGCCGATGCTGCACAACGCGCGCTACGACTTCAACGACGACAACCTCACCGTAGGCGCGGCGTTCTGGACGCGCCTCGTCGAGCGCTTCCTGAGCGAGGCGCGCGCATGAACGTCGTGTCCACGGCGCGTGCCCCGAGGACGCGCAAGCGCCCGCGGCGGTCGTGCCGCTAGCTCGCGCCTTCGCCCTTCGACTCGGCCGGCTCGCTCGGATATTTCGCCCGGCCGTAGCGAATCAGCAAGACGCCCAGCGCAATCAGCACGATCGCGCCCGCCGACGCCAGCAGATGCAGCTCCGTATTCGATCCCGAGCGCAGGATCAGATCCCGCGCGATCGACACCATCGCGATGTAGAGCGGAAAGCGCACCGGCAATTGCCCGGCCTTCAGGTATTGCCCGACCATCGCGAAGACTTCCAGATAGAGGAACATCAGCAGCAGATCGGTCAGCGTGACGCCATCGGAATTCACCATCTTCCAGATCAGATGGACCATCGCCGCAACGGTGCCGATGCCGATAATCCCGAGGCCGAACAATTCCGCCAGCTCCATCGCCCGCTCGAGATGCCCCTTGATCGCCTTTTGCAAGGCGTTCTCGTATTTCATGTTCCTTCAATCCATTGAATAACCCGTCGGAACGCGCAATCGTAACGCGAGACTGTGAAATTCAAGAAATCGGGCCAGAAAAGTACGGCCGTGCGATGCCGTGACCCGTGCATCGGACCTTGCTTTCTCGCGGGATGCTCCTATAATAGGGTTTACCCCTAGGTAACTACCCTTAATACGAGGACACCATGGCTGCGCTCATCGCCGTAATTTCGTCTACCGCGACTCAAGCTTTTGAGGCAATCGGTCGCTTCAGCGTCAAGGCAATCAATCGCCACCTGGAATACTGCGAACTGCTCGCAGAAGCGCAACGCCGCTACTAAATCGCTGATTCAGCAAAACCGCTGGACCGATTCACCATCCCACCCCGCTGCACCTATCGCGCGCGGGGTGTGGGCGTTTCCCATTGTCGCCCTAAAGCCGCAACGAAAAGACAGCGCTATCTTACGCCGCCTGCATCAGGCTCAGCGGCGTTTGCGCGCTCGTGCACCAGGCAACCGCGTCGGTGACGATGCTGGCCAGCGTGCGCGTGCCATCGACGGTCAAGGTCAGCGGCTCGGTCACCGGCGGCTCCAGCGCGGCGAACTGGCTTTCGACCAGCGACGCCGGCATGAAATGGTCTTCGCGCTGTGCAACACGCAGCAGCGCCTCCGACTGCGGCAGATCGAGAAACACAAAACCCAGCGACGCCGTGGCGGCGCGCAGCCGGTCGCGATAGCGCTCCTTGAGCGCCGAGCACGCCAGCACAGCGCGCTCGCCCCGGCTGGCGGCACGCTCCAGTTCAGCGCCGAGCCGGTCGAGCCAGCCGGCGCGGTCCTCGTCCGTAAGCGGGATGCCGCGCGCCATCTTGTCGACATTCTCCGGCGGATGGAACGCATCGCCCTCGATCAGGACGCCGCCCACGCGCTCGGCAACGGCCCGCGCCACGCTGCTCTTGCCGCAGCCCGCCACGCCCATGACAACAACGGATGAAATTTGCCGGGTCATTTCAATCTCCCTGAATGCTGAGATAGCGCTATCTCATGCCATCGAAAAAAATGCACCGTCGCGTTAGATCCAAGCACCCTTTCAATAAGGGACACTACCGTTGCGCGAGATGCGAGACAGCGCTATCCTAAATCGATCATGGCGACATCGACACTCAGGAAAACCCGCAGCACCGGCCGGCCCACGCTCGAAGAGGTCGCCCAGCGCGCTGGCGTAAGCACGATTACGGCCTCCCGCGCGCTGCGCGGCGTGGGCTCCGTGGGGCCCGACTATGTGGAGCGCGTCAAAGCCGCAGCGACGGCGCTCAATTACGTCACGAACCCCGCCGCGCGGGCGCTTGCGTCCTCGCGCAGCGACGCCGTCGCCGTGGTGATTCCGTCGATCTCCAACGCGGTGTTCGTGGACGTGCTCGAATCGATCCACAGCGTGCTGCGCCCGCGCGGCTACGAAGTCCTGATCGGCAACTCGCACTATTCGCGCCAGGCGGAAGAAGACCTGATCCGCCACTATCTTGCGTCGTCGCCGGGCGGCCTGATCGTCAGCGGGTTCGACCGCACCGAAAGCGCGCGCCGCCTGATCGACGCGAGCGGCGTGCCCTGCGTGCACATCATGGAGCTGGACGAAGCCGCAGGTGTGCACTGCGTCGGCTTCTCGCAGACGCGGGCAGCGCAGGCCGTCGCCGAGCATCTGGTGTCGCGCGGCTGCCGCCGCAATGCCTTCGTAGGCGCGCAGCTAGATTCGCGGACGATGCAGCGCGGCGAGGGCTTTCGCGAAGCGCTCAAGCGCCTGGGTCTCTACGATCCCGATCTCGAAGTGCTCACGCCCTCGCCCTCGTCGATCGGACTCGGCTGCGACCTGTTCCGGCAACTGCTGCAACGCCGGCCCGACGTGGACGGCATTTTCTTCGGCAACGACGACCTCGCGCAGGGCGCCCTCTTCGAGGCCCGCCGCCAGGGCATCGAGGTGCCGTCGCGGGTGGCCATCGTCGGCTTCAACGATCTGGCCGGTGCCGCCGATTGCGTGCCGCGCCTGACCACAGTTCGCACGCCAAGAGTGGAAATGGGACGCGTGGCGGCCAATCTGCTGCTCGCCATGATCGATCGCGAGCCGATTGCCCAGCCGGCGGTCGATTTGGGCTTCGAGCTGGTGGTGCGAGAAAGCGCGTGAAGCACGATATCGGTGTGCTTCAAGTGCGCGACGCAACTCGCGGAGCAAAACAAAGCGAGAAACTTCTTGACTTGGCATCGCGTACCGCGTACCTTTACGCACCAAAATATCCAAAATGCTTGATCATCATTTGCCGCTTATCGGCGGCTCTCGTTGACCTCTCCTTTTTGATTTTTTATTCGCCCGTCTTTTTAGTGGCGAGCAACTTCATTCGTCTGTTTAAGGAATATCTAGTGGAAACTGGTACCGTCAAGTGGTTTAACGACACCAAGGGCTTTGGCTTCATCACCCCGGACAAGGGCGGCGACGACCTGTTCGCACACTTCTCGGAAGTGCGCAGCACGGGCTTCAAGACCCTGGCTGAAGGCCAGAAGGTCACCTACGAAACCAAGCGCGGCCCGAAGGGTCTCCAGGCTTCGAACATCACCCCGCAGTAACGCTTTCGGGTCGCGTCCGTCCGTCGGGGTGGACGCGATTCTCCCCGCCTTGCCGTGGCGCTTACGTGCCACTGCATGTCACTGTTGTCCGTTGTAGTGTCTGTTGTAGTCAGCTGCATTTCTTGCATTCCCGCTCTCTCCGCGCCCGCAAGTCAAAGGTGCGGTGATGTCCATGGCGAGCCCGGTCTTCGCGCACGCTACCCGATATCAACCAGCTGGCGCTCCGCTTTCGACGCATTCGCAACATGCGCCGGACAACGCTCAACATCATCCCGCGTGCAAACGCTGCAATTGCAGTGATCGGCGCAATGCGCCCGTGTTTTGCATCGACGCGGCATCACGCTTTCTGGAGGCATTGATTTGGCAAAAGAAGAACTGCTGGAACTAGACGGGATCGTCGACGAAGTGCTGCCGGACAGCAAATACCGTGTCACGCTCGAGAACGGCGTGGTGGTGAACGCGTATGCATCGGGTCGCATGCGCAAGAACCACATTCGCATTCTTGCCGGTGACCGGGTCACGCTCGAGTTGTCGGTCTACGATCTCACGAAAGGACGGATCAACTTCCGTCACAAGGACGAGCGCGCTCCTTCCGGGATGCCGCGCCCAGCCATGCGCCGCCGCTAAGCGCGCGCGAAGCCCCAAACGCGCGCACGCCTGGCATACGGCGCGGCGCGGCGTTTGAACGGCGCCCATTCAATGAAATCCCGGGAAACGCCCGGATATCAATTAGCCTCGTGCGGCGGCGTTTTATTTCGTGCGTGACGCGCGAGAAACCGGTCGAGCTCGCCCGCGAACGCCTTGCTGTCGCGCGTACTGAACGGCGCAGGGCCACCCGTGTCGATACCTGAATTGCGCAGTTGGTCCATGACATCGCGCATCGTCAAGCGTTCCTGAATATTTTCCCGCGTGAACCAGTTTCCGCGCGGATCGAGCGCATGGCCGCCCCGCTCCAATACGGCAGCGGCAAGCGGAATGTCCGCGGTAATCACCAGATCCCCCGACACGACGAGTTCGACGATGCGGGCATCGGCTACATCGAAACCCGCCGGCACCTGAATCGATTTGATAAAGGGCGACGGCGGTGTACGCAAATATTGATTGGCAACCAGCGTCACCACGACTTCGGCGCGGCGCGCGGCCCGGTACAACATGTCCTTGATCACGGCAGGACACGCATCAGCGTCGACCAGCACTTGCATCGGATAATCCCCATTCATAATTCAGCGATTATATATTCAGCGATGTCTTGCACGAACGGCGAGCAATTGCTGATGGCGCGCTTCGGTTTCGTCGTCGGCAGGGAACATGCATTCCAGGCGTAACTCTTGGGCCGCAACGTTCTGCGGAGCGCCAACGGTCGTGATCATCGAGAAATATCGCAGCACGGCCCCATCGCTGACGAATCCCAATGGGATGACGGGCAGTGCGTGTGCAGTGGACGGCTCAGCCCTCCAGTCACGCGGTACATCAGGATAACCAAGCAACTCATCGAGCAGACGCCGAGTGCCCGCGTCGACCACGTGCCCCACTGACTCCCGATACACGCGCTGCAACAGGCTGCGTGCAACCGCGTCCCAATCAGCCACGAACGGGCGCATCCCCTGCGGATCGAAAATCAGATGCAGCATGTTGCGCGGACCTTCGCGCGAGGCCATGTCGATAAAGCAGTCGAAGAAGCGCGGCGCGGCGTCATTGGTCATCAAAACGTTCCAGTGGCGGTCCATCACGATTGCCGGAAACGGCTCGTGCTGACGCACGACCCGTTCGAGCGCGCGGATGACGCCATGCATCTCCTGCGCGTTCCACGGCGCCTCTGAGTACATGGGCGCGTAGCCCGCCGCGAGCAGCAGCGCATTGCGCTCGCGCAGCGGCACGTCGAGCGTCTGCGCAAGGATCAGCAGCGTATCCCGGCCCGGCACGCTGCGTCCGCTTTCGATGAAACTGATCTGCCGCTGCGAGACGCCGGCCTCGAGCGACAGATTGAGCTGACTCACGCCACGCGCGTCGCGCCAATAGCGCAGCAAGTCGCCGAGTTCGCTCGGCGGTGCTTTCGGACCGGGACGGGTGGTGCTCATCGGATTTCCTTTGTTCATCTATTTAGGTTAGCGAATCAATTCTGCATGGCGTGCATCGGTATGCCAGGCGAACGCCTCCAACCGGGCTTCGAGCGGCGTCCGGGTCACGTTGCTGGTGAAATTCGTGATCGTCGATGCCGCCACCACCGCAATGACCTCCAGTATCTGCGCGGCGCTAAAGCCGGCTGCGAGAAAGCGCTTCTGGTCCGCTTCGGCCAGGTGCCCGCGCTTTTCAATCAGCGCGCGCGCCAATGCCGATAACGCGGCCAGCCCGGCGTCATCCGGCAATACGCCGCGCCGGATCGCGTCGACATCGACGGGATGCACGCCCGCCTCCAATGCGAGCGCCGAGTGAAACGCGACCGGCCACTCACTGGCATTCGTGACCGCGTTGGTCAGTAACAGCGCCTGAATCTGCGGCTCGGTCAGACTGCTTGCGTGTACGCGTGCGAACAGGCCAACGAAACCGTTGATCAGCACCGGCGATTCGGCCATTTTGGCCGCGATGTTCGGAATCAGGCCGAACGCCTCCAGTAGTTGCTGGAGCGCGGCGCGCGATTGCGCAGGGGCAGTTTCGATCGTATGAAGAGGATAGGTGGACATGGTCACTCCCAAGCGGTGAGCACCACCGGAATAGCGGTGCGACAGCCAAAGAGTAGGAGCACGCGTTACTTGCGCCAATTACATGCAATGTAATCGTTTCGCGACGAGGCAAGGCCTCATCGTGCAATCGTCTAGCGGCGGCCGGTCGTAATCGGGCCATCGGCATCCACGCGCCCAACCACGCCAGCCGGGCCGCCGACGTTGATCGGGCCCTGCGCTTCGAGATCGCCATGCACGATCAGCGGACCGTGCACGGTAAGCGGGCCGTAAAACGTGTTGGCTCCCTGGCGTCTGTCCACGGCGGGATCATCGGGCGCGATCCGCTCTACGCGAGCGGCCTTGATCGGTCCCGCTGCGTGGATGTCGCCTGCCACCGCCAGCGGACCGTCCACGGTCAACGGCCCGCGCACGACGAGCGACCCGGTGATGCTCAGCGGCCCCGTGGCAACAGGCTCGGCATACGCCGCCGAAGCAATACAAATGGACGACGCGAGCAGCACCACACTTGCCGCCGCGCGCCGCGTCAATCGCAATGCAGTGCCCATGATTTTCAACCTCGCGATGAAGCGCTTCACGTTACCAGCAGGATGGAGCAACTCGCGCGCCCGACGATGAGGCCGTTGCCGGCAAAGAGGACCGCCATCAATCCCGCCAGCAATAGCTGAGATAATGAGCCCCCCTTCTTCCATCCTAGGGAGCCACTGTGAGCCAAACCGTAACCTCGACCTCGCCCAATCCGGTGCGCCGCGTCGCGTTTCTGGGCCTCGGCGTGATGGGCTATCCGATGGCCGGTCATCTCGTGAAGGCCGGGCTCGACGTCACCGTCTACAATCGCACCGCCGCCAAGGCCGCTCAATGGGTCGCCGAACACGGCGGGCGCGCAGCCGCCACGCCGCGCGAAGCGGTCCAGGGCGCCGAACTGGTGTTCGCATGCGTTGGCAACGACGACGACCTGCGCAGCATCGTGCTCGGCCCGGACGGCGCATTCGCGGGCATGGCGCGCGACACCGTGTTCGTCGATCACACGACCGCCTCGGCCAACGTGGCGCGCGAGCTGTCGGCCAGCGCTGCGCCGCTCGGCCTGCATTTCATCGACGCACCGGTTTCGGGCGGCCAGTCGGGCGCGCAAAGCGGCAAGCTCACGATCATGTGCGGCGGCGACGCCGCGAGCTTCGCGCGCGTGGAGCCCACGCTCGCCCACTACGCGGTGGCCGTCACGCTGATCGGCGCGGCAGGCGCGGGCCAGCTTGCCAAGATGGTCAATCAGATCGCCGTGGCCGGCCTCGTTCAGGCGCTCTCCGAGGCGATCAACTTCGGCGAGCGCGCAGGCCTCGACATGGCGCTCGTGCTCGACGTGATCGGCAAGGGCGCAGCGGCGAGCTGGCAGATGAACAACCGCGGCCAGACGATGATGGCGGGCAAGTTCGACCACGGCTTCGCCGTCGACTGGATGCGCAAGGACCTCGGCGTGTGTCTGGACGAAGCGAAGCGCAACGGCGCGGCGTTGCCGGTCACCGCGCTCGTCGACCAGTTCTATGGCGACGTGCAGCGCCTCGGCGGCAGCCGCTTCGACACCTCGAGCCTGATCTGGCGCCTGCGCAAGCTCGACGGCGGCGCATGACGCGCAAGCGCGCGGCAGTGTTCGCCTTCGCGCTGGCCGCGCTGCTTCCGATTGTTTCCTGAAGCGAACAATCCTCGTTCCTGCCAATAAAAAGTGCGCACGCGCGGTGCTATCATCGGCGGCATTTCCCGCTCTGGAAGGCAGGATTCGCTTTCATGGATACGCAGAAGGTCGAAGCACTCTGGATGCATCTGCACTGGCTGAATGTGCTGGCGGCGCAGGGCAGCTACACGGCGGCCGCCGCACGCCTGGGCGTGAGCAAAGCCGCGATGAGCCAGCGCATTGCCGAACTGGAACGCGTGGCCGGCGTCGCGCTCGTGCAGCGCACGACGCGCAGCGTGCGCTTCACCGAAGCCGGGCAACGTCTCGTGGAAGAAACGCGCGAGGAATTCGAGCGCATCGCGACCAGCTTCGCGAGCGTGCGCGAAATGGCCGAGGTTCCGCGCGGCACCGTGCGCGTCACGGCACCGGTCGCGTTCTCGCGCCAGCAACTCGTCCCGCGTCTCGCGCACTTTTCGCGCGAGAACCCCGAGGTGCGCGTGCAACTGGAACTCTCCGACCGGCTCACCTCGATCGCGAGCGAAGGCTTCGACCTCGCGATCCGCCATAGCGCACAGGTGCCGGAAACCCACGTGGCGTGGAAGCTGTGCGACATCCGCTCGGTGATTGCCGCGACGCCCACCTATCTGAAGAAGCGCGGCGTTCCGAAAACGCCGGCCGATCTTGCGGCGCACGACTGCCTCTATTACCCGCGCACTGTGGGTTCGGGCGTATGGTCGTTTGAGAAGACGGGCCGCCGCGCCGTGCAGTCGCGCGTGAGCGTGACCGTGAACGGCCCGCTCGCGGCCAACAACAGCGAGGCCTTGCGCGACGCCGCGCTCGAGCATCTCGGCATCGTGCTGTTGCCGGATTTCAGCGCGCAATCCGCGTTGCAGGCGCGCAAGCTCGTGGTGCTGCTCGCCGACTGGCGGCCAGTGGGATTCGCCTCGCAGCTTTACGTGGTGCGTCCTTACGGCGTGCACGTTCCGCGAGCCGTCACGCGCTTTATCGAGTTTCTGCGGCAATCGTTCGAAGGCGGCTTTCCGCTCGAGTAAATGTGTCGCGGCGTTGATCGCGCATTAACAGCGCATTGCCGCGACACCACGCGCTACGCAGCCTATACGCGCCGCGCCGCGCGTTGCGGGATCAGCATGATGCAACCCGCCATGAATGCAAACAGAATGCCCGAGGCGTAGAACCGGCTGACATCGAAACCACCCTGCGCAATCGGCTTGTCGAGCAAGTCGCCGAGCGTCGCGCCGAGCGGGCGCGTCAGCACGAATGCCACCCAGAACAACGTCGTGCGCGAAACGCGGCGAGACAGCCAGAGCAGCCCAACCACGACGATCCCCGCACCGAAGATAGCCGCGCCCATTTCATAGCCCAGCCCGAGGCCGCCCCGATCCTCGCCGGCCACCCAATCGCCGAGCGCGGTGCCCAGTGTTTGCGAGAACAGGATCGTGGTCCAGTAAAACCACTCCACGCGCACCGTCGCCACGCTCTCGATCGAGACCGTCCCTTCCGCGCGGTACCAGATTGCCAGGCTCGCGACGAGCAGGATGACGATGATGGTCACGCCGCCGGGATAGCCGAGCCCGAGCGAGCGGTCGCAGAAGTCGGCCAGCGTCGTGCCCAGCGTTGTGGTTGCAACGATCGTGGCCCAGTACAGGGACGAATGAAATTGTTTCGCGCGCACCTGCGCCGAAACCAGCACCACGAAGGCCGCGAAAAAGATCAGCGTGCCAACGAGATAACCGAGGTTCAACGACATCGTGACCCAGTCGCCCCCGGTCTCGCCCAGCGTGGTTGCGGCAATCTTGACGATCCAGAACCCGAGCGTGAGCTCGGGAACCTTGCTAAGCGCGTGCTCTGCCACGCCCTTGGCGGTGGAATTCATGGGCAGCTCTCCTGAGTGAATACCGTGCGATTCTATTCAGCCCATGCTTAACGCCGCCTTAACGATCATCAGATCAATGCCAGCGGCCGTGTAAGCAGCGCCATGCTACGCTGCGTACAATGAGGGCTCGACCGAAGCACGGTTGCAACGGGCGAGCGAAGCAATGACATCGCACTGCGCGTGCGATCCATGGAGAGCCGAATTGTGACCAGCAGAAAAAGCACCCGAGCCAGCACGAAGCAAGTCGCGCCCGCTTCGACGGGCATCGAAAACATTCTCGCCATCGACATAGGCGGCACCGGCCTGAAGGCGGCGATCATCGATGCGGATGGCACGCTGCGCACGGAACGCGTGCGCGTGGCGACCCCGCATCCGTGCCCGCCAGCGCTGCTCGTCGACACGCTCGATGCGCTCGTCAAGCCGCTGGTCGAGCAGTATCCGCCCACGCACGTGTCGATTGGCTTTCCCGGTTTCGTGCGCGACAACCGCGTATTCACGGCGCCGCATCTCGGCGTAAAAGGCTGGAGTAACGTGCCGCTCGCGCAGATGCTGGGCGAGCGCCTGGGCAATCCCTCGGTGCGCATGATCAACGATGCGGAAATGCAGGGCTTTGCCGCCATCGAAGGTAACGGTCTCGAATTCGCCCTCACGCTCGGCACCGGCGCGGGCACGGCGATGTTCCGCGACGGCGAATTGATGCCGCATCTCGAGCTCGCGCACCATCCTGTCAGCAAGAAGCACGCATACGACGAATATATCGGCGATGAGGCGCGCCGCAAGGTCGGCAACAAACGCTGGAACAAGCGCATCGAGAAAGTCATCGGCATTCTCGAATCGCTCGTGCACTACGACAAGCTGTGGATCGGCGGCGGCAACGCGGCGCGGCTCACCTTCGATCTGCCGCCGAACGTGGCAACCGTATCGAACGAGCGCGGCATCGAAGGTGGCGCAAGGTTGTGGCATTCGCGTTCAATACGGGAAGCGCGGTAACTCAGCGCATTTGCAGAAACTGGCCGCAAAGCCATTTATCAAGGATGCCTGATTACCTGGATTTGAAAGGCGCGCCAGCGCGAAGAAATCCTACTGGCTATCCAGACTCGGATCGAATTCCCGTTGGCCCTTTGCGCTTTGCTCGGCCATCGCGCGCGAGAGCAAGTCCCTCGCTTCGCTGCTCGACGCGTCGACCGTTAGCGCACGTCCGGCGTTATGCCACGCGCACACCCAGTCCGCCTGGCGCGCACACAGGCGTGCGCTGCCTAGCAGCAAGTCGCGATCCTGCTCGCGCGCAAGCAATTCGGACTGCATTTGCAGCGCCTCGCCATTGCCGGGCTGCTCGGCAAGCGCGCTCATGATGGATCGGCGGGCCGGGCCGAGATTGTTCTTGTCGAGGCTCGCGCGCGCGCCGGCAAGATTGCGGGAGACGTCGGCGCGCAAGCTCGCATCGCGCTTCATGGCGACGGCACGCTCGTCGCGAAGGCTCTTGAGCGATGCAGCGCCCGGAGGCGCGGTTTCCGTATGTGAAGCGGCTGCGTGACGAGGTGGTGGCACTGGTGCCGCAGCGGTTTGTGCGGTCTGCGCGGGCGGCATAGGCACGGCCACGGGAGATGGCATGGGCGCGGGCGGCGTGCCCGCTACGGCCCCCTGAGTCACCTGAGTCTCGGACGCGGTTTCCCCTGCATGGCGGTGCGAGAGCACATAACCGGCGAAAACGGACACGAACACGGCCACCGTGGCGAACGCATAGAGATACGAGCGCCTGTGATGGGCCTCGTGATCCCCATAGGGACGCTCGGCTCGCATCGGCTCGCGAGGCGGCGCGCTCTGCAGACTCGCGCCGCAATGGGGGCAAAAATTCACCGCCCCTGCGAGACTGGCCCCACAACTGGAACATTGCCGCGGGCCAGCGTCGCCGAGGCCTGGCTCTTTACGCATAAGAAAGCTGCGCCGTGAATTGGCGAATAGCGGTCGAAAAATTCATATTGAATATGAACCACTTCGCCGCGAAGATCAACCAGCGGTCCGGCGCTATTTCTCCGCTCGTAACGAATGCGTTACTTCTGCGCCATCTTTTCGAACACCTCCGGATAGCGGCCGCCAGAAATATGCTCGGGGGAGAAAATGGCTTCGAGCCGCGCGCATTCGTCCTCGCTCAATTGAATATCGGCAGCGCCGGCATTCTGTTCCAGATGCGCAATGCGCTTGGCTCCCGGAATCGGCAACATGTCGTCGCCTTGCGCCAGGACCCAGGCAAGCGCGAGCTGGGCCGCCGCCACCCCTTTCTCGAGCGCGATGGCCTCGACCGCCTCAACGAGCTTGCGATTCACCTCGATATGGCCGGGCTGGAAGCGCGGCAGACTGCGGCGAAAGTCCTGCTCGTCCAGCGTTGCGAGCGACGACACCTTGCCCGTCAAAAAGCCACGCCCGAGCGGGCTGAACGGCACAAAGCCGACCCCGAGTTCCCGGCAAGCCGCCAGCACGCCATTTCGCTCGATATCGCGTGTCCATAGCGAATATTCGCTTTGCAGCGCGGTGATCGGGTGGACCGCATGCGCACGGCGCAATGTCTCGGCTGAAACCTCGGACAAGCCAATTGCACGCACCTTGCCTTGCGCAACCAGATCCGCCATCGCGCCCACGGTTTCTTCGATGGGCACGGCCGGATCGACACGGTGCAGGTAATACAGATCGATCACCTCCGTTTGCAGACGCTTGAGCGATGCCTCCGCCACTGCCCGGGCATTCTCCGGGCGGCCATCGGTACCGGTCACGTCGCCAAAATCGTCGCGGTCGTTGCGATACTTAAAGCCGAACTTCGTCGCGATCACCACCTTGTCCCGATGCGGCTTGAGTGCACGCCCCAGCAGGATCTCGTTGCGATGCGGTCCATACACCTCGGCGGTGTCGAAAAAGGTCACACCCAGATCGATCGCCCGGTGCAGCGTATCGGTCGACGCTGCTTCGTCCTGCACCCCATAGGCCTGACTCAGTCCCATGCAACCGAGGCCGATGGCGGAAATATCGAATTGTCCAAGTCTGCGCGTCTGCATCTTTCTCTCCTTTCGCGAACATGTCGGGATGCAGGTATCGTAGTCGCCGATCGATCATTCGATAATATGTGCGGATTCGATTGCCTCAATCTATTCGATAGAACAATGGACCGGACACAGCTTTCACAACTCACCGTATTTGTGACCGTTTCGCAGCTTGGAAGCTTTCGCGCGGCGGCCGACCACCTTGGCATCGCGCCCTCGGCGGTCAGTCATGCGGTTTCGACGCTCGAAGCCAGTCTGGGCGTCAGGCTGCTGGCGCGCACGACCCGCTCGACCCGCCCGACCGAGGAAGGCCAACGATTGCTCGACCGGGTTGGCGCGCCGCTATCGGACATCGCTGCGGGATTGGCCGAGGCGGCCGAGCAGCGCGACACCCCTTCCGGGCCGCTGCGAATCACGATGCCGCTCCGGACCGCGGAAGAGCTGATCATGCCCCGCCTGCGCGCGTTCAGCACGCGCTACCCGCAGATCGAGCTCGACATTCGCACCTCCGATCTGTTCGAAGACATCGTCGAGAGCGGTTGCGATGCGGGGTTGAGACTGGGCGAAAGCCTCCAGGCGGACATGATCGCCGTGCGAGCGAGTGGCCCCCGCCGGAGTCTGATCGTCGCGACGCCTTTGTATTTTGAAAGCCACCCGAAGCCGACACACCCTAACGATCTCGCCGATCACTCGTGCATCCGGCGGCGCTTCGAAAGCGGGCGCATTTACCGATGGGAACTGGAAAAGGAAGGACGCCAGATCAGTGTCGAGGTGAAGGGGAATTTGATTCTGCCTCAGCAGACCCTGATGCGGCAGGCGGCGCTCGACGGCTTGGGGCTCGCGTTCCTCTTCGAGGACGCGATTGCCGAGGACCTTCGTGCTGGACGTCTCATTGCGGTCATGCAGGAATGGTGTCCGCAATTCGACGGTTTTTATATTTACTACCCTTCGCGCCGCCAAATGCGGCCGGCGCTGCGGGCCTTCATCGAGTTTTTCCGGTATCGGGAGTAACGGCGCAATTCAAAGAAACCGGATATCGAACAGCCACAGAAAATGAAATCGCCCACGCCAGGAAACTATCCTGGCGTGGGCGATTTCATATTGCTGCTCCGGCTTTATTGAGTCGGCACGCCGTTGCGTGCAGCCGCAACCTTTTCATCGCGAACCTTCGCGGCAGCCGCCTTCTTCGAATCGAAGACCTTCTTCGCGGCCGCTACCTTCTTGTTGTATTCCGCATTGGCTGCCGCAATCTGCGCGCGCATCTGAACGATCGCGTCGGTGTTCGCGGGTTGCGCAGTGGTGGCTGCGGGTTGCGCGGCGTTGGCCGCGGGTTCGGTCGTCGTCTGCGCCCAAGCCGACGATGCGATGGCCGCGGTACCAACCAGCATTGCTGCAATGAATCGTTTCATGCGGTTCTCCAAATTTCCATTACGGTGAGTGTTTCGGTTTCCGCCTCAATCGGTGCATGTATTTCGATTTTCGCAACCGATTATGCGCTTGCCTAAACGTGCTCAAGCATAGCGTGGATTGGAGGACACGCACATGTCAGCCGTCGCGCCATACCCGCATGCGGGCCAATTCACCTTCTTCGTTTTCCCTTCCCAGTACGGCGCGCGCAAGTCGCGTTTGAGAATCTTGCCGGCGCCAGATCTAGACCTGAAGATAGCGCTCTACCAGTCTGCTCCAAAACGCAGAACCAACGATCAAGTTCTCGTCATTGAAGTCGTACGTTGCGCTATGGAGCGTTTTTCCACCTTCAAGCGGACCATTTCCAATTCGCAAGAACGTTCCGGGGCACTCTTGCAACATGTACGCGAAGTCCTCGCTACCCATCAATGGGTCCATGTTTTCCGTCACATTCGCCTCGCCGACCAGCTCCCTTGCGACCTGTATCGCGAGATCCGTTTCAGCCGCGGTGTTTGTTACGACCGGATAACCTTCTACATAGTCAATTTCGGCGACGACGCCAAAACTGTCGGCCTGTGCATGTACGAGCTTCGTGATCCGTTCTCTCAAAAGGCCTCGAATCTCCTCATCAAAAGAACGAACACTGATACTCAATTCGACCTCCCCCGGGATGACGTTGGGCGCGGATCCGCCCGCGATTTTCCCAATCGTGACCACCGCTGGCTTGGCCGGATCCATGTTGCGGGAGACGATTGTCTGCAGCCCCATCACGATGCTGCCCGCCGCAACAATTGGGTCGTTGGCCAGGTGCGGGCGAGCGGCATGTCCACCTTTGCCCACGATCTTGATGAAGACCCGGTCGCCCGCGGCCATGAACGCACCCTTGCGAAACATGAAGGTACCCGCGGCACGGCCGGGATGGTTATGCATGGCGAACACCGCGTCACACGGGAAACGCGTGAAAAGCCCTTGCTCGACCATTCGTTTGGCACCGCTGTCGAACCCTCTTTCCTCGGCCGGCTGGAAGATCAGATGCAGCGTGCCATCGAACCGCTGTCGCTTCGCAAGGTGGCGGGCTGCGCCAAGCAGCATTGCGGTATGTCCATCGTGACCGCACGCGTGCATTTTTCCGGGGAATCGACTCTTGTGATCGAACGTGTTGAGTTCTTCGATCGGAAGTGCATCCATGTCTGCGCGGATGCCGATACTACGCGTACCGGTTCCGAGCCGTAACGTTCCGACTACACCGGTTCCGGCGATACCGGTCTCGACGGCGTAGCCGTACTCGCTTAGCCGGCTTGCGACCAGCGCTGCGGTCTGGGTCTCCTCGAACGCAAGCTCGGGGCAGCCGTGCAGGACATATCGCAACTGTCGAAGGTCGCTTTCCAGCGGCTCGAAGTCAGATAGGGAACTCAAATCAGGTAGCAACATGGCAAGTGGAGAAGAGGTCGGTTAAAAAGGTCCCCAGTGGATGGCAACCCCGATCGCAATGGCGACGACACAGATCACAAACCACACGAGCAAAAGGGGCGCAACAAAGCGCACCCAGCGTGTATAGGGGATACCGGATGTCGCGAGAACGGCCATCAAGACGCCAGATGTCGGGTTAAAGCAGTTAACGAAGCCTTCGCCAAGCAGCACCGCTTGAACCGAGACCTGCCGGGTCAGGTGCAATGCGTCTCCGAGCGGGGCGAAAATCGGGATCAGGACCGCAGACTCGCCGGATCCCGAAGATATCCCGACGTGCATCAGGGCGGCGCTCAGGAACATGCCAACCGCTGCCAGCGTCGGGCTGAGCGGCGCGAGAACTCCCGCGAGCATGTTGATGATGGGGTCGAGGATCTTGCCGCTGCTGAGGACTATTGAAACGGCCTGTGCTGCGCCAACGATTAGCGCGCCGTGAATCAGCCGCGCGCAGCCGGACAAAAACGTATCCGCGAGCTTGCTGGGCGCAATGCCGCCGACTATCCCGGAAGCGATTGCAATGACGAGAAAGGTCGCGATCATTTCTGTCTCCGCCCAATGCCTCGATGACGCGCCGTAGACAAAGACCGAGAGACAAACCAGCAGAATGCCGACGACTACGAGGTGGCGAGCGCTCAGGCGTTCGGAAGAGGCGGGCCGTGGCTCGTCCATTGACCCCTCGCCAGCCTTTGCTTCGCCGGACCGGCGGTATGCCCGGGTTCGGGCAATGAGGAAGAGCACTGTGGCAATCACGAAGACGACATACACCCCGATGCGAAACGACATCCCCGAAAACATTGGCAGGCCAGCCAGGCGCTGTGACAGCCCGGTAGTCACCGGATTGAGAATGGCTGTGTTGAAGCCGGAGTACGTACCCAGGTAGATCATGCCTGCCCCGATCTCCCGTGGCAGTTCCATTGACTCGGCAATCAGCAGGCCAATGGGAACGAAAGCGACGACGGAGTTATTCACGACCCCCAGCGTGCCAAGTACCGAGAACACCGCACAGACGATGACGATCGTCGTGAGTTCGCTCGAAGCGTCGCGCCTGATGATCGCGTTTAGCGTGCTGCGAATGGCGCCGGTCGCGTCAAGGACAGCGAGCGCGCCGCCCGTGAACAGGATAAGAAAGATAATTGGGGCGGATTTGATCATGCCCTGAGCCAGGGCAACGAAGACGAAGCCGGGCAACACACCCTGCTGAGGCATCCATTTCAGGCTGTGGGGGACGACAAAGCTGACACCGTTGGTGACTGTGCGTGCAAACTCGCCCGCGGGCGCCACCCAGGTCGCCACAGCAGCCGCAATCAGCATGAAAAAGAGCAGGACGTAGGGGTTAATCGGGTCTGTCCGGGTGCTCGCCCGAGGCAGTCGATTGTCTCCAATCGAGCCTGGCTCGGCTTTCGCCGCTGCCAACTTCTGATCGCTCATGCCTGCTCCTCGCTCCGTGGTCACGGGTTGTCGTCCAATCTGTCTGGCTTGGGGCACGCCCACCGGCCGCATCCAGTATGGGTCGCAGTATCGGCGAATTTTCCGATGGAAAGTTGCTATCGACACGACGAAAATGTTGCATAACAGGCAACATAGGAATAGTCACAATGGAATCGATTGAACGCGAGCTTTCGGAGCGCGTACTTCAGTACCTCGTCGCAATCTCAACGTATGGAGGGATGCGTCAGGCGGCAGTTGGGCTCGGCGTCAATGTCTCCACGATCAGCCGCCAGGTCGCGCTTGCCGAGCGTGCGTTGCGCTTATCGCTCGTGTCGCGGCGGGGGCGAAGGATGGAACTGACTGAAGCCGGCCAGATGGCCGTCGAGTATTTCCGGGAGCGGGACCGGCAGGCGCGGCGATTTCGCGCTCAACTCGACGAGTATCGCGGCCTGCGAAGAGGCCAGGTCACGATTGCTGTTGGCGAAGGCATCGTGACGAACCTGGTCTCCGTCGTTCTGAAGGAATTCCACATCAAATACCCGAACATCGTGGTGGAATTGCGCACTGGCCGGCTGCCTGAACTGCTGTCCATGGTTCGCGAGGACGAGGTCGATATCGGCATATCCATCGGGGCCTCGACCGATCCCACGCTGAATTCACGGCTATTCCAGAGCGAGCCGCTGTGCGCGATTTTCTCTGTCGATCATCGAATGTCGGCGCGCAAGTCAGTCTCAATGGAAGAGCTGGGCAATGAGCGGCTGGTGTTCATGCCGGCGGACTTCGGACTGCAAACCTATATCGACGCGATCCTTGCTGATATTGGACGCATCTATGTGCCTGCGTTTCGCTGCGATTTGTTCTCGACTGCTGCGGCTATCGCGGCGCAAAACCTCGCGGTGGCGTTCATGACCCGTCGTGCAGCGCAAGAGCGCATTACGGCTGGGCAAGTCAAGGCTGTACCCATCGACCACCCAATCGCCCGCACGTTCGATCGCTACGTCACGACTCGAGTCGGCAGGCGACTGGGGCCGGCCGCAAACTATCTTCTTCGTGAAGTAATAAGGCTAATGTCAACTCGCTGATGATTGAATGCTCGACGTAACGCCTGCGGGTGTGGCCTGGTTCAGCCGTCTGGGACTCGATGTTGGGGCGCTCAAGCCGGGCCGGGCCGGCATCGCGCGCCAATGCCTCGGCTGGACCGAGCGCCAGCATCACCTCGCGGGACCGCTTGGCGTCGGGTTCATGGCGGTGTTGTGCGACAAGGGCTGGCTGCGGCGCACGAATGACTCGCGCGCCGTTCAGGTCACGCCGGACGGCTGGGCCGCTTTGAAGAGCGAGCCAGGGCTCACGCCCGCAACGGTTGAAAATCTCGCGAATGTAGCAAGCGTCAGCCCGGCCGTATAACCAGGCAGGCGTCACGCGCCCTATCCCCCCGCGCCTGCGCCATGCAGGTCGTCGTCGTCATCGTCTTCGACATCGGGCTCATCCAGATCGACTTCTAGCACCCGGCAGACGTCGCGCACGAATTCGTCCATGGCGGCGAAGCATTCGGGACTATGCGGCGGAAAGTCCTCGGGATTCTTCTTCCCCTGCGCGCGCCGGATCACGCGAATGCTGGCCTCCAGTGCCCGTGCTTCGGCCCAGATCGAATGGTTCCCGGAAGGTTCATTTGGTTCGCATGCCATGCCCGGATTGTCGGCAACGGCCGCGCGAACTTTAGCGCCCTACCCCAACAAGTCGAATTTATTCCAATTGCCTTTCTTGTTGTTTTAAGAAACCATTCATCGGACTATTCAGCCCCCCACCCGTTCCCCCGAACGACAACTCCGGTCCACGACGATGAAAATCAATACGATCCGGCCTTACGCCTCCGTGCTGCTCGCAGCAGCGTTGATGAGTGCCTGCAGCGGCGATTCCAACAACAACCCGCCACCAACATCGTCCACCCCGCCGCCCGCGACTGACGCCAGCGCCTGCCTCGCGGTCGACAACAATGGCTCCACTGTCGTCGTCGGCTCGAACCAGCCTGGCGATCCGTCGCTACCGGAGGCCGCATCCGGCTACCGGACGGGACTGAAACCGCGCTACGCCAAGACCTACATGGTTGCAACCTCGAACGCCTACGCGAGCGCCGCCGGTTGCGCCGTGCTCAAGCGCGGCGGCACCGCAGCCGATGCGGCGGTTGCGGTGCAGGCCGTGCTCGGCCTCACGGTTCCGGAGGCCACGGGGCTCGGCTCCGGCGGCGTGCTGCTGTATTACGACGGCCGCAGCAAGACGCTGCAAGCCTACGATGGCCGCGAAACGGCGCCCGCCGCCGCGACCGAAAACTATCTGCGCTACGTCGACGACACGACGGATCAAACAACACCGCTGCCGAACGCGCGCGCAAGCGGCCGCTCGATCGGCACGATCGGCGTGCCGCGCCTGATCGAAGCGCTGCAGCACGATCACGGCAAGCTGGCCTGGAACGGCCTGTTCGGCGACGCGATTTCGCTGGCCACCAACGGCTTTCCGATCGGCGGGCGTCTCGCCGCGGCCATCGCGTCGAACGCGCCGAACCTGAAGCGCGATCCCGAAGCGGCCGCGTATTTCCTGAATGCGGACGGCTCGCCGAAGGCGCTTGGCACGGTGCTGAAGAATCCCGCCTACGCCGATGCCCTCACGCAGATGTCGCAGTCGGGCGCGAACGCGCTCTACACCGGCACAATCGCGCAGGACATCGTCGCGAAGATCGCGACCACGACGGGCGCCGACGGCTCGACGCTCACGCCGGGCAAGACCACCCTCGCCGACCTCGCCGGCTATCAGGCGAAAGTGCGCGAACCGGTTTGCACGACGTATCGCGCTACGTACTGGATCTGCGGAATGCCGCCGCCGTCGTCGGGCGGGATCGCAGTGGCCTCCGCGCTGGGCATTCTCGAGAACTTCGACCTGAAATCGCTCCCGCCCACGGCCATCGACCTCGAAGGCGGCAAGCCCACCGTCAACGGCGTGCATCTGATCACGGAAGCGGAACGGCTCGCGTACGCCGATCGCGACAAGTACGTTGCCGATACCGACTTCGTACCGCTGCCGGGCGGCACCTGGGACACGATGCTCAACAAGCCCTATCTGAAGAGCCGCGCGGATTTGATTAGCATGTCGAAGAGTATGGGCACGGCGCAGCCGGGCGATCTCGGCGCGGTGCCGGTCGGTATTGCCGCCAATCAGATCGAGCACGGCACGAACCAGTTCACGATCGTCGACGGCGACGGCAGCGTGCTTACCGCCACCACCACGGTCGAGTCGAGCATGGGTTCGTTCCACATGACGCACGGCTTCCTGCTGAACAACCAGTTGACCGACTTCTCCGCGAGCCCGACCGACAGCGCCGGCAATCTGATCGCGAACCGCGTGCAACCGGGCAAGCGACCGCGCAGCTCGATGGCGCCGACGCTCGTGTTCAAGGTTGCGGCGGACGGTTCGAAGGGTGACTTCGTGATGGCGACCGGCTCGCCCGGCGGCGGCACGATTCCGCAATACGTGGTGAAGACGCTGGTGGGCGCGCTCGACTGGGGTCTCGACGCACAGCAGTCGGCGGGTCTGATGGACTTCGGCGCGAGCAACAGCCCGACCACGACGATTGGCGGCGAACATCCGGATCTCGATCTCACCAACAACGGTGTGAATGATCCGCTGATCGCCGGCCTGACTGCGCTGGGCCATAAGGTGTCGACGGCCTCGCAGGCTAGCGGCATCAATACGGTGATGCGCGTCACGCAAGGCCAGTCTGTCGTGCTGCAGGGCGGCACCGACCCGCGTCGCGAAGGCGTCGTGCTCGGCGATACGTTCACGCCCTGATGTTCTGATGTTCTGATGTTCACGATGCGGGGCGGCGGGAAGTCCGCCCCGCATGCATTGCGAACACCGTTACTCCAGCGCGCCCACTTCTCCATTCCTTCCGGCGTTGGCGCGCGCGCCCGCTCCACCCATCGCCGCGAAATACGCCACGCCCGCTGCCACGAATCCAATCGGCCACGCAAACGCCGCAATCGCGGAGAGCGCGGGCAGCAACGCAACCGCAACCGCTGCGCCCGCCGTCGGCACGAACACGGCCAACGCCTTCGGATTGACACCGTTGCGATAGAAGTACTCGCCGTTCTCGTCCGAGCGATACAGGTCGTCGAGCTTGACCACGCCGCGCCGGATCAGGAAATAGTCGGCGGCCATGATCCCGAACAGCGGTCCGAGGAACGCACCGAGCCCGCCCAGAAAGTAATTCACGACCACCGGATTCGAGTACAGATTCCAGGGCATGACCACGAGTGCCAGCACTGCGCTGATAATGCCGCCGCGACGGAACGTAATGCGCTTGGGCCACACGTTGGCGAGGTCATAGGCCGGCGAGACGAAGTTGAGCACGACGTTCACGCCGATGGTCGCCACGATGAACATCAGCGCGCCCACGACCAGCACGAACGTGTTGGGCACGCGGGCGAGAATCAATGCGGGGTCGGTGATAGCCTTCCCGAACACCACCACGGTGCCCACTGTCATGGTGATGCTGATGGCGGCGAACGCCGCGAAATTGATTGGGATGCCCCAAAAATTCCCGACGATCACGGCGCGTTCCGATTTCGCGAAGCGCGTGAAGTCGCAATAGTTGAGCAGCATGGTCGCGTAGGTGGAGACCAGCAGGAACGCGCCGGTCAGAATGCCCTGCACCACGCCGCTACCCGACAAGGGCTTGACCGAGAGATTCATCGGCAGATGCCAGTCGGCCATCGCGAAGAGCCACACGGCCATCGCCAGCATCACGATCCACACGATCGGTCCCGCCCAGTCCTGGAAGCGGCGCACCGCTTCCATGCCGCGCGTGATCACAAGCAGTTGCATGACCCAGAGCGACACGAAGCAGATCCAGCCCAGATACGAGAGGCCGAGCAGGCTCTGATCCTCCAGGTGCTGCAAGGCGGGATTGATGCGCAACAGCAGGACGACCACCGCGGTCGAAGCCAGATAGGTCTGGATGCCGTACCAGCAAATGGCAATGATTGCGCGAATCAACGCGGGCACGTTGGCCCCCCAGATGCCGAAGCTGAGTCGCGCCATCACGGGAAAGGGAACGCCGGTCTGCTGCCCCATGCGGCCCGCCCAGTTCATGCCGAAGAACAGAATGCCCGTGCCAATCAGAATGGAGGCGAGCACCTGCCAGCCCGTCATGCCGAGCACGAACAAGCCCGCCACGAACGTATAGGTGCCGATGTTGTGTATCGCCGACATCCAGACCGCAAAGAAGCTATAGGACGTCCACTTCCGCTCGGTGGCGGGCGCCAGGTCGTCGTTATACAGCCGGCCTGTCGGGTCCAGCTCGGCCAGTTTCCTGTCCTGTCTTTCCACGATGCTCTCTCCTCGCATAAACCCGCCGCTCACATTAGTTCTACGAATGGTTAGTGAGATTCTGGTGAAACGGCGGGCACTCCATGAATGGAATTACCCCAAGCAAAACAGTTCAGTCGCGCACGCCCTGCGGCCCGATCGTGGGCTTCCCGCAACGCAGGAAGCGGCCTCGCCCGCGACGCGGATGGAACTGGCCGTCCCAGACCACCGCCCCGCCAATCAGCGTGATGTCGGGCCACGCGCGCAGCGTTTGCCCTTCGTACGGCGTGTAGTCGACGGCGTGATGCAGGTCCGCATTGCGCAGTACGAATTCGCGCTCGCCCCAGATCACGAGATCGGCGTCGCTGCCGATTGCGATGGTGCCTTTGCGCGGATGCAGGCCATAGGTCTTGGCCGGATTGGTGGCGGTCAGTTCAACGAAGCGGTTCAACGTCATGCGCCCCGCGAGCACGCCTTCGGAATAGAGCAGCGGCATGCGCGTTTCCACGCCGGGAATGCCGTTCGGAATGTGGCTGAACGAGACTTCCTCGCCGCCGGGTTTTTTGCCTTCGGGCGCGTCGTAATTAAACGGCGCGTGGTCGGAGCTAAAGAGCGTAAAGAGCCCGTCGTTCAGTCCGTCCCAGATCACTTCCTGGTTGGCCTTGTCGCGCGGCGGAGGGCTGCAGACGCATTTCGCGCCCTGATAGTTGTCGTCGATGCCGAGATCGGCAGCGGTCAGAAACAGGTATTGCGGGCAGGTTTCGGCATACACCTTGAGGCCGCGCGAGCGCGCCCAGCGAATCTGCTCGACCGCTTCGCGCCCGGAGACGTGCACGATCAGCACCGGCACGTCCACCAGTTCAGCGAGCGAAATGGCACGGTGCGTGGCCTCGCGCTCCACCAGCAGCGGGCGCGCATGCGCATGGAAGCGCGGCGCTTTGCGGCCCGCGGCTTCGAGGCGCTTCGTGAGCCATTCGATGCAGTCGGCGTTTTCCGCGTGAACCATGGCCATCGCGCCGTATTCGCGGGCGATCGCCAACACGTCGAGGATCTGGCCGTCGTCGAGCTTCAGATCCTCATAGGTCATGTAGATCTTGAACGACGTGTAGCCCTCGGCAATCAGCGCCGGCAGCTCCTCTTCCAGCACCTTCGGCGTGGGGTCGCTCACGATCAGATGGAACGCGTAATCGACGTGCGCCTTGCCTTCGGCGCGGCCGTGATAGTCGTCCACGGCGGCGCGCAGGGACTGCCCTTTCTCCTGCGCCGCGAAAGGAATAACGGTGGTGGTGCCGCCACACGCCGCCGCGCGCGTGCCGGTGTCGAAGTCGTCGGCCATGCGCAGCGGCGGCGCCATCGGCTGATCGAAATGGCAGTGCGCATCCACGCCGCCCGGCGTCACCACGCGCCCCGCCGCATCGATCTCGCGTGCGCCCGCCGGCAAACCCATGCCCAACTGGACGATGCGTCCGCCCGCAACGCCGATGTCGGCCACGAAGGTGTCGCTGGCCGTTGCGACACGCGCATTGCGGATAACCAGATCTAGCGCCGAACCTGTCACCTGAAATCTCCCGCCTCGAAAATTGTCTTACGGATCAATGGCAATCATGACGTCACTTCTGTCGACATAATAGTCAACAATGCTGTTTACAAAACTAGTGTTTACATGAATGTCGACAATCTGCGAGGCGGCCGGTATCCTGATTCTGGGCGATGCGCAGCGTTGCTGGGCGCGCCCGCTTGACCGCAAATGAGAGGCCATTGCCGTGTCCGCAATCGACGAACTTGCCACGCCCCCTGCCAGGAAATCCGCCACGCGCAAACGCAAAACCGCTGCGCCGGCGCGCGCGCCACTCGAACTCAGCCAGGACGAGATTTACGAACGCATCTACGCGGCGATCCTCGAACACCGGCTGCATCCCGGCACCAAACTCGCGGAAGAGCGCCTGGCAGAAATCTTCAACGCCAGCCGCGGACGCATCCGCGAAGTGCTGGCGAGGCTCGCGCATGAGCAAGTCGTTGAACTGATTCCGCAGAAAGGCGCTTATGTCGCGCGGCCTTCCATCGAGCAGGCGCTCGATGTGTTCGAGGCGCGCCGCCTGATCGAACCCGCGATCATGCGGCGGCTCGTCGAAACCTTGACGGCCGAAAAGTTGAAGCGCCTGCGCGAACACGAAGCACTCGAAGCCGATGCGCGCAAGCGCGACGACAAGCGCACCGTGATCAGGCTCTCGGGCGAGTTTCATTCGCTCGCGGCGGATCTCGCGGGCAACTCGGCGCTCGCCCGCACCATGCGCGAGCTTTCCGTGCTCACCTGCCTCATGATCTTTCTCTACGATGCGCCCACCGCAACCTGTTGCCGCGCCGACGAGCACTCGCATATCGTCGACGCCATTGCGAAGCGCGACGCCGCGCGCGCCGAGCGTTTGATGCTCGAGCATCTGGACCACATTCAAGGCAGCATGAAGCTCGAGTCGGCAAGCGAGCAGGTCGATCTCGAAGAGATCTTCAGAAGCTGATGCACGGGGGCCGCGAGTCGCCGCCCCCGCGACGGCTCGCGCGATTGGTTGTGTCCGCACCTTGTTTTCGCTAATCGACACTGCGCTCTTGAAGTATCAATAACGCGCACACATCGCGTGCTATCGCGCGAATTCTCCTGTCCGCAATTCCTCCCTCACTTACAACGACCTTAACGCATCCCGCATGCCGTAATGCATGCCGGTTGCGCATATGCGCGTCCTGACCCCGCATTGAAGCGGACATTTCATAGCGTATTTCCAGCGGGTTTACGCTAGTTCGCGAGAACACAAGCGATTGGGGCGCATCGCCCTAGGTCGAAAGAATGTGAAATACCTAATATCAAGTCACCGCAAGACATCAAGTCAAACGGCAAGGCACTGAGCGATTCCCAAGCGTCATGGATGGCCACGATCGATGAGGTGGCTGTTCATCAGCATTGCACCTGGCCTTACACCGCTTCACGCACGACCGTTCAGCCCTGCACGGCCGTCGGACGCGGTTACCCATAAATCAAGGAGACAACCATGCTGCATGATCTGCCCGCCCGTCCCGAAACCGTTCATTGGGGCTATTTCGACGCCTGCAAAGCACCGGCCCTGACCGTGAAAAGCGGCGACATCATTCGCGCCGAAGCGATCACCCACCATGCCGGCGATGCACCGAACCTGATGATGGACGACGCCGTGCGCGAGATCTTTACGAAGATTCCGCACGAAGACCGCAATCCGGGCGTACACATCATGACGGGCCCGATTTACATCGAGGACGCCAAACCCGGCGACGTGCTCGAAGTGCGCTACCTGCAAATGATTCCGCGCTTTCGCTTTGGCGCGAATGCCGCCGCGCACTGGGGCCAGTTGTACCGCGAATTCAACAAAGAACGCATCACCATCTACGAACTCGACACCGCGTCGAACACCGCGCACGCCCTGTACGCCTACGACTATCCGGACAAGATGACGATCCCCGGCAAGATCGTCGATGAACGCGAATGCTGCCGCCAGCCGGCGCTTGCGGGCGTGCGCGTTCCGGTGCGCCCCCACCTTGGCACCGCGGGTGTGGCGCCCGACAAGGCAGGCCGCGTCTCGACCGTGGAGCCGGGCCTGCACGGCGGCAACATCGACAACTGGCGCATTGGCGCGGGTGCAACCATGTATTACCCGGTCGCGGTAGACGGCGCACTGTTCTCGATCGGCGACCCACACATCTCGCAGGGCGACGGCGAAATCAGCGGTACCGCAATCGAGGCCTCACTCAATGTGCTTTTCCAGGTAGTCCTGAGAAAAGATTTCCACTTCCCCTCGCCGCTGCTCGAAACGCCGGACTGCTGGGTCGTCCACGGCTTCCATGAGGATCTCGACGAAGCGGGCAAGAACGCGGCGCGCGACATGATCCATCTGCTGACCGAGCAACAAGGCCTCTCGCGCGACGACGCCTATTCGCTCATGAGTGTTTCGGCGGACTTCGGCGTCACGCAGGTGGTCGACGGCACTCAGGGCATTCACTGCACGATGCCGCGCTCCATCTTCCCGCCGAAGAACAAGGGCTAAAGGACCCAACACGGCCAAGGGTCGGACACCCGGACAACGCAAGCGAACCGAAGCGAACAAGCGAGAGGAACTCATATGCACTATGTCTACGTGGGGCGCAATGAACTGGTTGCGCTCGTAGTCGGTCTCGTCACCGGCACGCTGTATTCATGGCTCGATCTGCCCATTCCCGCACCCAACGTAACCGGGGGTATTTGCGCCATTCTCTTCACCTATCTCGGCTACTTGATTGTGAATGCATGGCGCAAGAGTGTCAGTTTCGGTCGTCCGCCAGCAAGCTGATCGATTACCGCCGATTCATGATTAAGGGGAATGACATGGTTGAAATCATGCTGGGTCAAACGGAAATTCAGGCCGCAGCCGTTGGCCTGGTAACGGGGGTTGTTTACACTGCAGTACGGGCTCCGATACCTGCGCCCAATGTGCTCGGCGGCATCTTCGCGATCGTCGGCACATTCGCAGGCTTCGTCCTGGTGGCGGCCATGCGAGGGCAGTTGCATTTCGGCTAGCCGCCACTGCGGCTTAACGCATGGGCTGAATTGAAGTCAGGCGGGCCCAGCCGGTGGGTCCGCCGTTACGACTGCTGCATGCCAATGCAAAAAAATGCCAGGGAGACAGGCCTTGCGTCAATCGCACTTTTCCACTGAAGCCTGGCCGCAACCCGGCCGTGCCGCCGCCTGGCGCGCCGAGCTTATGGTCGCGCGGCTGTGCTGCGAGAATCTGTGCGCCGATCACACACTGCACGGCACGGTGCAATCGAGAACCACCAGTGCGGGCATCGAACTCGCGTGCATCTCCTCAGTGCCGCAATCGGTTGCCGTGGCCGCGGGCAAGGACCGGGGCCTCGTACTGCTGATGTTGCTCGAAGGCGAGGCCGGGCTCGCCACCACGGGCGCGAGCAACAGCCTGCGTGCGAACGAAATTGTCTGCGTGCCCGCGGGCGCGCACGCCGAGTTGTCGCTCGCTACGGCGTTTCGCCTGCTCACCGTTCACATCGGCCCCGCGCTGCTCGCCGCGCGCGTAGCCGCGCCGCAGCCCACTGAAGCGATCAAGCTCACGGGCGATGCAGGGCTACTCTTCGCCCGCATGCTGTGCGCGGCCGCCGATACATTCGACACCGTCGTGTCCGCCGACCCCAAGGCATTGCAACCGATCGACAGCACGATTACCGAGTTTCTCGCCACCGCCTTGATCGCGAGCCAGCCGCCCGATCTCGCGGGCCTCACGCAATCGCGCACCGCCATCTTCGCGCGCATTTGCGAGCGTGTGGACGCGCGGCTGGCCGAACCCGGCTTGAGTGTGGCCTCCATCGCGGCCGACGAGCACGTTTCCGCGCGCTACCTGCAGAAACTATTCGAAAAGTCGGGCACGAATTTTTCGGTCTATCTGCGCACGCGGCGGCTCGAACGTTGCCGGACCGATCTCGCGAATCCGCTCTACAGCAAGCTCACGGTTTCGGACATCTGTTATCGATGGGGCTTTAACGACCCCTCGTATTTCAGTCACGCATTCCGGCAGCAGTTCGGCATTTCGCCCAGTTCATATCGCGACCAGATGATGCCCGCGCCGGCCAAGGTCGTCGCGCAACGCATCTCGCGCGGCCGCCCCGAACACGTGCGGATCCAGCCCATCGCGCGCGATCAGCTTCCGGCCAACGACGGCATCGCGCCGGCGAGCGCGCCGGGCCACCCCGGCCATGTTTCCCGCTGGGGCCATGCCACCGACAGTTTCGGACGCCGCCATCACCGGCTCAACGCCACCGACAAGACGGTCCATTGGGGCTATCTGAGCCGCGACTTGCCCGCGGTGCTCGAAGTCGAGTCGGGCGACAAGGTGACGATCGAAACGCTCACACAGCACGCATCGGACGACTGGGAGCGCATGATCGAAGGCGATGCCGGCGCGCAAAGCGTGTTTCATTGGACCGCCGAAAAGAAGAATGTCGACCGGCGCGGCGCCGGCCCGCTCGATGCGTCGATCTACGGACGTGGCGCGGGCGAAGGATTCGGTGTCCATATCTGCACGGGGCCGGTGGCCGTGCGCGACGCCATGCCCGGCGACGTGCTCGAAGTGAGGATTCTCGACATCCGCCCGCGCATGAGCGCGAACCCGTGCTACCACGGCAAGGCCTTCGGCAGCAATGCCGCAACGTGGTGGGGCTTTCATTACCGCGATCTGCTCACGGAACCGCGCGAGCGCGAAGTCGTGACCATCTTCGAGATCGACTGCGAACGCTCCGACGGCAAAGCGCGCGCGCTCTACAACTTCCGCTGGACGCCGCAACGCGATCCGGCTGGCGTACTGCATCCGACCATCGACTATCCCGGCGTACCGGTCGACCATTCCACCATCGAAAAGAATTACGATGTCCTGATCGATATTGAAATACCGGTTCGTCCGCATTTTGGCGTGATTGCGGTGGCGCCCGCCCAGAACGGTTTAATCGACTCCATTCCGCCTTCGAGCTTCGCGGGCAATCTGGACAACTGGCGCGTGACGCGCGGCGCCAGTGTATTTCTGCGCGTAGCCGTGCCGGGAGCGTTGTTCTCGATTGGCGATCCACACGCGTCCCAGGGCGACTCGGAGCTATGCGGCACCGCCATCGAGTGCTCGCTGACCGGCGACTTTCAACTGGTGCTGCACAAGAATGGCGAGATCGATCCCAACGCCCCCTTCGCCGACTTGACCTACCCGCTCGTTGAAACCGCTAACGAGTGGATACTTCATGGCTTCAGTTCTCCGAACCATCTAACCGAATTCGGGCAAAAGGCGCAGAGCCACATCTACATGAAGTCGACGCTCGACGAAGCCATGCGCGACGCCTTTCGCAAGGCTCGCCGTTTCCTCATGTCCGTCAAGAAACTCAGCGAGGACGAAGCCGTCACGCTCATTTCGGTGGCTGTCGACTTTGGCATCACGCAGGTCGTCAATGGCAACTGGGGCGTGCATGCGATTATCAGGAAGTCGCTATTCACGGGCGCCTGATCGGTTGCGTTGGTCTGGAGCGCAACCGATCCCGCCTTCCGGTACTATTTCGGCTTCTATCCTGTCCCGGAGATAAGCCGTGATTACGCTTTTTCATGCTCCGCATTCGCGCTCTTCGCGCATGATCTTCCTGCTCGAAGAGCTTGGCGCGCCGTATCAGATCAAGTCCGTCGATATTCGCCGGGGCAACGGCACAGGCGCCGTTGACGCGGCCAATCCGCATCCGCACGGCAAGGTGCCGGTCATCGAAGACGATGGCACGGTGGTGTTCGAAAGCGCCGCTATTGCCTGCTATCTCACGGACAAATTCCCGGACGCGGGCATCGGCCCGGTGGTGGGTTCGCCGATGCGCGGCGCTTATCTGACCTGGCTGGCCTATTACGCGGGCGTGATGGAACCCGCGTGGGTCGGCAAGTTCATGGGCATCACGCCGCCGCGCGGCACGGCGGGCTGGGTCGAACCCGATGAAGTCATGGTGCACGTCAATCGCACCCTGCAAAGCGGCCCTTATTTGCTGGGCGAATCTTTTTCCGCCGCCGATATTCTGGTCGCCACGACCTTCGCGCTGTTCATGGGCAGCCCGCTGCTGGAACGCACCACACTGCTGGAAGATTACGTCCAGCGCGTCACCAGCCGCCCTGCTTTCGCACGCGCGCAGGCCCGCGAGAACGCGCAGGCATAAACACATCAGCACTCAAGGCAAGGGTTTTCCTTGCCTTGAGCGCGTTCCCCCCTACGCCCGCATCTGCAAATTGAACGGCGTTTCGCGCAAGCGCTTGCCCGTCAAACTGAACACCGCATTGGCAATGGCCGGCGCAACCGACGGGCCCGCGAGTTCGCCCACACCGCCTGGCTTGCTCACGTCGCCTTGCACGAGATGAATGTCGATGTCGGGCATATCGCTCATTCTCATCACGCGATACGTGTCGAAGTTGCTCTGCTGCACGCGGCCGTTGCGAATGTCGATGCGATCGCTCGTGGCATGGCCGAGGCCCCACATCAGGCCGCCATAAAGCTGCTCTTCCACGCCGCCCGGTGACACCGCAATCCCGCAATCGGTCACGCAGGTGAGTTTCTCGACCACCACCGTGTCGCCCTTGCGCTTCACACGCGCAATCACGGCGATGTAACTGCTGTAGGCCTCATTGGTCGAAATGCCGAGCGCGGTACCGGCCGGCAAGGCCTGCCCCCAGCCCGCGCGCTTCGCCGCTTCGCGCAACACCGCGACGTGTCGCGGCCGCTCGCTCATATGCGCAATGCGAAACTCCAGCGGGTCGCGGCGCGCCGCGTGTGCAGCCTCGTCCATGATGGACTCCACGGCGAACACGTTCGGGATATAGCTTACGGCGCGATACCAGCCCGTGGGCACACCCGTCTCATGACGTACCCAGCCGATGTCGCGATGCGGCGCGCTATAGGCGAATTCCCACTTGTTGATGGCCTCGGTCGTGCTGTAGTCCATGCGGTCAGCGCGGTCGAGGTAGCCTGGCTCCCACTGCTCGGGCGAAGCCGGCGAAACCGCGCGCAATTCCAGCGACGCAAGCTGCCCCTTCGAATCGACCACGGCCCGCGCGCGGTGATGCGTGGCCGCGTGATAATACAGCGCGCGCATCTCGTCCTCGCGGCTGTTCATCAGCTTGACCGGCTTGCCGGTCTTGATCGCAAGCCACGTCACTTCGAAGAGCCAGTACTTCGATTCGCGTGCGCCGAAGCTGCCGCCCGAGACCAGCTCGTGCAGCGTCACACGATTCTCAGGAATACTACCGATTACCTCGGCGGCCTCCAGCGCCGAGGACGGCACCTGCAATCCACCCCAGTATTCGATACCGCCGTTTCTGGCCCACGCGGTCACGTTGACCGGTTCGAGCGGATTCGCGGCCTTGTACGGCATCGTGTACGACGCTTCGATCATTTTCCCGCCGGCCGCCTTGGCCGCCTGGGCCGTTTTGGCGTCGCCGTTCTGGACGGTCGGCACCACACGCGCAGCAGGATCGTTCAGCCATGCCGCCTGGCGCGCCGCCAGCGTGCTGCTGTCGAACGACTCGAAAGGGCTGTCGTCCCATTCGATCTGCAGCGCCGCCTGGCCGCGATGCGCGGCCCAGTAGTCGTCCGCGAGCACGGCCACGCCCGCCTGATTGCCGCCGAGAATGTCGGGCCGCGCGGGAATCCGCAGCACGTCGCGCACGCCGGGAATGGCGAGCGCGGCCTTCGTGTCGACGCTGCGCACGCGGCCATCGATCATGGGCGCGCGCGCGATCACCGCCACGAGCATGCCGGGCAGCGATACGTCGATGCTGTACCCGAAGCTGCCGGTGGTCTTCTGCGCGGCATCGCGCTTCTTGCGCAGCTTGCCCACATACTTGAACTCGCCGGGCGGCTTGAGCGCGACGTCTTTCGGCGCGGGCAGTTTCGCCGCGCGCGCGGCGAGCGAGCCATAGGTTGCACGGCGACCACTCGCGGCTTCCACCACGTTGCCATTGTCGGTCGTGCACGCCGATGCCGGCACACCCCACTGCTGCGCCGCGGCTTCGATCAGCATCGCGCGCGCCGTCGCGCCCGCGCGGCGCAGGCGCTCGTATTCGAGCGAGACGCTGGTGCTGCCACCCGTCGAAAACACCTTCCAGAGCGGATGAATGTATTGCGGGAAGAACGGATCCTCGGGCGTGATGACCTCCACGCGGAACGGATCGACGTCGAGTTCCTCGGCCACCACCGCTGCGAGCGCTGTGCGCGTGCCCGTGCCGGAATCGTGCTTGTGGACGACGAGCTTGATCGTGTCGTCGGGCAGCACGCGCACCCATGCGTTGGGCTCGAACTCGCCGCGCTGCGGATGCGGGTCGCCGCTGATGTTCGACTCCGCTGCCGCTGCGGCGTGCGCCTCGGGAAGCACGAAACCCACTGCGAGGCCGGCGGCCAGCAGCGCGGAACCCTGCTTCAGGAAGCGGCGGCGCGCAGCGCCGTGTTGATCGTTATGGCGCATTCAAGCCTCCTTGCCGGCGTGTTCCGGCATGGGTGTGACAATCGCATTCAAGGTGGGATCGCCCGAAGCGGCCCGCTTGATCGCGCGATGAATGCGTCCATAGGTGCCGCAGCGGCACACGTTGCCCGACATCGTCGAAACGATGGTGGCGTCGTCGGGCTTGCCGTCTTGCGCGAGCATCGCCGCCGCTTGCATCAACTGGCCCGATTGGCAATAACCGCATTGCGGCACGTCTTCGGCAATCCACGCGAGTTGCAGCGGATGGCGTCCGTCGTGAGACAAACCTTCGATGGTCGTGATGCGCCGCCCGTCCGCCGCCGCTGCCGGCAGCATGCACGACCGCACCGCCGCGCCTTCCATGTGCACCGTGCAAGCGCCGCATTGGCCCTTGCCGCAACCGAACTTCGTGCCGGTGAGCTTGAGACGGTCACGCAGCACCCAGAGCAAGGGCATGTCTTCCGGCACATCGTCGAACGTATGCCGGGTATCGTTCACCACAATCGAAATCACGCGCTGTCTCCTACGTTATTCATGTTATTTCCGGGGTTTTTCCCGCAGGATTTTTCCCGTATCGTTGCGGCTTCGGGTCGCTTTCAAATCGCTTCACGTTTTCCAGCGCGTGCCCGCAAACACGGCTGCATTATTGAAAGCCCCTGCGCGGGAAGCCAGCGATCATTTCGTCGATCCTCTGTAAGCCGGACTAACACATGCTCAAGCGTTACCCCTCGATCCAGTCGATGCAGGCCTTTCTGCAAGCGGCAAAGGTCGGCAGTTTTTCGAGCGCTGCGCGCCAGCTCTCGCTCACGCACAGCGCGATCAGCCAGCAGATTCGCTCGCTCGAGGACTACATCGGCCAGCCGCTGTTCGCGCGCGTGGGCGGGCGCATCGCGCTCACCGACGCGGGCACGCTGTTCGCCAATCAGCTTTCGGCGGGGCTCGAGCAGATCGACCGTGCGATCTCGACCGTCAAGGGCCGGCCGGCCGGCCCTTCCATCACGCTCGACGTCGACCCCGAACTCATGCAAGGATGGTTTCCCTCGCGCTTGCCCGCGATCGTGGAGGCGCTCGACGGCGTCTCGCTGACCGTGCTTTCCGCGTCGCGCTACGACCGTTTCACGTTCGAGCATGTCGATCTCGCGCTGCGCTACGGGTATGGGGAATGGGAAGGCGTGGACAGCACGCTGGTGTGTCACGACCGGCTCGCGGCCATGGCCTCGCCCGCGCTGCTCGCGCGCCACGGCCTCACGCTGCCGCTCACGCCCGAACAGGTCCTGACGCTGCCGCTGCTCGGCTACACCAAGCGTTCGTGGATTCCCTGGCTGGAAGAGTCCGGCCTGCCGGGCGTGGAACCCGACAACATCGCGGTGCTGGACAACGCGGCGGGGCTCGTGGCCGCGCTAGGCTCGGGGATGGGCGCGGGGCTCGCGCGCGGCCTGCTGGCCGCCGATGCACGCCGCGAAGGGCGCATCGTGCCGCTCAACGACATCGAACTGCCTACCCACTACAACCTCTACGCGCTCTGGCCGCGCGAGCGCGCGGCGCACGTGGCGCCACTGGTGCGGGTGATCAGCGAGCTGGTGGCGCGCACGCTGGCGTGAGGTTCCTATGAGTTGCATCGATCCGGCGGGGTTGCGGATCGGGCTTCAGCCCTCCATCGCGGCGGCTACTTCGCGCACGGTGTCGAGAAACGCCTCCAGCACCGGCGACGTGTCGTCGGCGCGATAGCGCGCGTGCAGCGAAACGTCGAGATCGGTCTGGGCGAGCTTCACGAACACCACTCCGCCGGTCGAGATCTGCTTTGCAGAGGTCGGCAGCAGCGCCACACCCAGCCCTTCCCTCACGAGCGACAACAGCGTATGCACCTCTACCACCTCGTGCACGATCTGGGGCGTGAAACGCGCCTTCACGCAGGCGTCCTGAAGCGAACGCGCAAGCTGCGACTGGCGCAAGCCAAACGAAATGAAGCGCTCGTGCGCAAGCTCGCCCAGGGCGATCTGCTTGCGCGCGGCCAGCGGATGATCGGCCGGCAGCACCGCCATGGCCGTATCGCGGCCGATCGCTTCGCTGCGGATCGCGGGATCGTCCTGGTACAGACGGAAGAAGCACACGTCGAGCCTCTTCTCCTTGAGCGCCGCGATCTGCTCCACCGGCGTCATTTCGTTGAGCGTCCAGCGCACCTGCGGATGGCGGCTCGCGAACACGCTCAGCGCGCGCGGAATGGGCGCGACCATGGCCGAGCTGATGATGCCCACGGCGAGATTGCCCATTTCGCCCCGGCCTGCGCAACGCGTGAGATCGATCGCGCGCTCGAACTGCGCGAAGATCAGCGGCACCTGTTTGCTCAGTGTTTTCCCTGCCTCGGTGAGTTCGACGCGATGCTGCGAGCGGATGAACAGCGCCGTGCCCAGCTCCTCCTCAAGCAGACGAATCTGCTGGCTCAGCGGCGGCTGGGAAATGTGCAGCCGCGCGGCTGCGCGGCCGAAATGGAGTTCGTCGGCAAGCGCCGCGAAGTAACGCAAGAGACGCAAATCCATGGGGGTCCATATCGCAAACGTATCAAGATCGATGGGAAAAAATATTGTACAGAGCGATTTCGTCTTGTGAAACTTGGTCGCAAGCTGCACCCGTTTCTCTCTGGGGAGACCGCGGCCCGATCAGTTTATTGCAATCGCAGCATGACTAGAAGTCCGAATTAACTGGCCGGCACGAATCGGCCCGGAAATGAAAATCAGGAGACATGTCATGAACACCGCCTCACATCCCGTCGATAGAATTCTCCCCTGGCGCCAGATGCTCACGCTCGGCATGCAGCATATGCTGGTGGCCTATATCGGCGCGATTGCCGTGCCGTTGATCGTCGCTTCGGCGCTCAAGATGTCGCCTGCGGACACTACGGTGCTCATCAGCACCGCGCTGTTCTGCTCCGGCATCTCGACGATCTTTCAAACCGTCGGCGCCTGGAAACTCGGCGTGAAGCTGCCGATCCTGCAAGGCGTGGCGTTCAGCAGCGTTGGGCCCGTGATCGCCATCGGCCTTACGCCCGGCATCGGCTTCACGGGTGTATGCGGCGCGGTGATCGGCGCAGGCCTGCTCACAGCGTTCGCCGCGCCCCTGGTCGGCCGGCTACGGCGCTTCTTCCCGCCCGTGGTGACGGGCTGCATCGTCACCGTGATCGGCATGCAGCTCTTTCCGGTCGCGTATCAATGGGTGGGCGGCGGCGGCGGCGTCGACAAAGAGGCATTCGGCTCGCTCCCGTTCCTCGGCGTCACGCTGCTGGTCGCCACCGTGATTCTTCTGATCAACCGCTTCGGCTCGCCGTTCGTGCGCAATCTTTCGGTGCTGATCGGGCTGGTCGTGGGCACCGGGCTCGCCGTCATGCTCGGCATGGGCCATTACGCCAACGTTGCCGCCACGCCGTGGTTCACGCTGCCCGTGCCGTTCTATTTCGGCAAGCCCGAATTCTCCATCGTGCCCATCGCCACCATGGCCGTGGTGATGATCGTGCAGATGGTCGAGTCGATGGGCCTGTTCGTGGCAATCGGCGACATCGTGGAAAAGGAAGTGAGCGAGGAAGACGTGGTACGCGGCCTGCGCGCCAATGGCGTGGCGAGCGCGATTGCCGGCATGTTCGCCGCGTTCCCGTTCATCGCCTTCATGGAGAACGTGGGCCTCGTGATTCTGACCGGCGTGCGTAGCCGCTGGATTGTTGCGATAAGCGGTGTGTTGATGTGCGCCGTCGCGCTCGTGCCCAAGGTCGGCGCCATCGTGGCGGCGACGCCTTCGGCGGCGCTCGGCGGCGCGGGCATCGCCATGTTCGGCGTGGTGGTGGCCGCTGGCGTGCAAACGCTCGCCAAGGTCGACTTCGAGAACAATCGCTACAACGTGCTGATCGTGGGCTTCACGATTGCAACGGCGCTGATTCCGGTCATGACCCCGCAGTTGTTCGCCCATATGCCCGCATGGACCCAACCTTTCGTGCACAGCGGCGTCGTGCTCGCCTGCCTCGTTTCCGTCGGGCTCAACGCCGTGCTGAACGGCGTGCGTCCCGCCGAACGCGCCCAGGACGAGCACGCCGACGCAGCTTGCGCAACGATGGTGCGCGACTGATACGTGACTGATGCGCGACTAACACTCGCCGGCTCGCGCGAGCGCCCCGCGTGCTCGCGCATCGCCCCCAACACACATAATAAGGATGCCTGATCGTGAACCCAACAACGCCGTCGAACCAATCGATTCTGATCCGCAACCCCGCCGCCGTCATGAGCGGCCGCCCCGGTGACCAGGCACGCCTCGGCCAGGTCGATCTGCGGATCGCCAACGGCCGGATCGAATCGATCGCGCCCAATCTCACGCCGCTTGCCGGCGAACGCGTGATCGATGCGCGCGACTGCGTCGTCTATCCGGGCTGGGTCAACACCCACCATCACCTGTTCCAGAATCTGCTCAAGGCCGTGCCTTCGGGCATCAACGCCGATCTTCAGGACTGGCTCGCCGCCGTGCCTTATCCGCGCCTTGCGCGCTTCACGCCCGAACTCGCGCGCACGGCCGCGAGGCTCGGCATGGCCGAGATGCTGCTCTCGGGCGTGACCACCTGCGCCGACCATCACTACCTGTATCACGCGCACGGCACGGTGGAAACCGGCGACCTGCTGTTCGAGGAAGCCGCTGCATTCGGCCTGCGCTTCGTGCTGTGCCGGGGCGGCGCGCTGCAATCGGCGGGCGATCACCCGGGCTTCTCGAAGACCGTGTTGCACCCGGAAACGCTCGACCAGATGCTCGCCGACATCGAGCGCCTCAAGGCGCGCTATCACGATAGCAGCGCGGCATCGATGCGCCGCGTGGTGGTCGCGCCCACCACGCCCACCTTCTCGCTGCCGCCCGAACTGCTTCCAGAGCTTGCGCGCGCCGCGCGCGGGCTGGGTCTGCGCATGCATACGCACCTTTCGGAAACCACGCGCTATGTCGACTTCTGCCGCGAGCGCTTCGGCAAGCTGCCGGTGGAGTTCGTGGCCGACCACGGCTGGCTCGGCCCCGACGTATGGTTCGCGCACCTCGTGCATCTCGAAGCCAGCGAGATTGCGATGCTGGCCGAATCCGGCTCGGGCGTCTCGCATTGCCCGGTCAGCAACGCGCGCCTCGGCAGCGGCATCGCGCCCGCGCCGCGCATGGCCGCCGCCGGCATGCCGGTGTCGCTGGCCGTCGACGGCGTGGCGTCCAACGAATCGGGCAGCATGACCCACGAGGCAAACTTCGCGTGGCTCGTGCACCGTGCCGCGCATGGCGCGGCGGCGACCACGGTGGAAGAAATCATCCATTGGGGCACGGCCGGTGGCGCGCGCGTGCTCGGGCTCGACGCCGTGGGCACGCTCGCCCCGGGCCAGGCCGCCGACCTCGTGCTTTACGACCTCAACGCGCTGCGCTTCGACGGCTTCCACGACCTCGCGGTCGCGCCCGTTGCGGCGGGTGAGCCGGTGCGCGTGCGTCATAGCATCGTCAACGGGCGCGTGGTGGTGGAGAACGGCGAAATTCCGGGCCTCGATCTCGAGGCGCTGCGCCGTGATGCGGCACAGGGCGTGCGGGAACTGCTGGATTGAGTGTGCGATGAGGCGGGTGCAGGCGTCAGGCGCTTGTGCCCGCCCGTTCAATGAGTTCGGCGCTGGCTTCGTGCAGGACGACTTGCCCAGCATCGATGCGCGCAAGGATCTGCACCACCAGCAAACCACTGAACGTACCGCGCATGAGCAAACGCCCATCAGCACGATGGATCTACGTGCGGCGAATTCTGGAGACCACCAAGGGTCGTTAACGATTGTCCGGCATAGAGACTGAACAGGCTACTTTTGACCGCTAACCAGAGATCATGCGATTTACGAGATGGGATGAGCAGCGCTTCTTTTAGGATCGTGAGCGCTAAACCATCAGAGGAATATCGTGTATCTCTTCGACAAAGAACTTCCGTACTACAAAACTACGTTTTGGACAAGGCAATGGAACCACTGCGAAGGTTGCAAAGCGGTGGACGTGCAAGGCATCTCACTCGACAAGGCACCGCCGCCGCTGCCGCGCTCATCCAGAGATCAATCCGTCCAACAGAAAATAATCAAGGTTCCACCCTTCGACATTCAGGAAATACCCGACGCAATGCGACTTGAGGGTATGCCCGTTGCCGCGAAACTCATGCAAAGATGGTTTGCTGGCGTGCTCAACTATGCACCGACCGACGACGATCTCAAGGCCGAGGTTAACCAAAATGGCGAACCATATCCTCCCTGCATGTACGACACCGCCACGATCCGGATGAACTGGATTCTAAAGTTCAAGCGGGCAGAAAAGAAGTATCTCGACCTGTTAGCCAAGCAAATTCATAGCCAAATAGCACATGACAAACTGAAAATTATATTGATGCGATATCGAAATATAGCTTTGCCGTTCAATACGTGGAAAATATGTAAGAAAAATATGCCTGCTTTACACCGTCATTTCCAGTTTCAGTATATCAGTGTTGGAAGTTCGTTATCGCAAAAGATCGACGAATTCATTGAATCACAGTTTCACAGGGCTGGCGTCCCTGATGATCTTACCGGTGCACTTGGATCCTTCAACCTCTACGCTGCTCCAGCAGACGTGACAATCGACCCCATCGAGCGAGAGGCTGTAGTATCGAGTGTCTACGTATACGTCAAGGATAGCTACGACTTCACCGACAAATCTGGAGATGCATTATCACAGTATCTCGGCCATTGGAGCAGCAAAGGGGTGATCATTGTGCCGTACAATGGGATTGTGGGGCAACTTAATATCCCATCCCTGTATTTTCCTTATCCGGTTGCACGCGGCGATGTGCGAACGAAAGGCAATGTTTATTATCCAGTGCATAATAGGGATTTTCGTCAGTGGGCAATAAAGCACCAGAGAGGCGGTGATTTCATTATTTTTTCCGATCTCGCGCGTTGTCGCCTTCGCACGCCTATACGGGTCAAGCTATGAAAAAATTGGCAATCGCCATCGCCATACTGACGCTTACCTGGCTCTTCATTGCACACCGATCAGATGCCAATGCGCGTGGTTGCGTACGCAGCCCATCGCCCGATGGCCGCTACATTGCTGAGGAATGCATGCTCGATTGGCACCACGACGAAAATCCCAAGTACGTCGGCCGCGTCTACGATGCAGCCTCCGGCAAGCTGATCGTCCGACGAACGTTTCACACGCCGGTCCCGGAGATTACATGGGTCGATAACCATCTTTTGTTTCAGAGGGGCGGTGACGACGAAGATCTGGTGATCCTTCCACCTTCGCTCCAGGATCGCGTCGTTAGTGCATTCTGGCAATTGACCAGGTGATAAGCGCGGGGTATGCAGCCCTCACCCAAGCCGGTAGACCCCTTCCCCATCCACAACGACCCGCCCATCAGCCACCAGCTCGGCCAGATGCTGCGAAATCGTCCGCGTCTCGGCGGACACTACCCAGGGCCCCTCGTACCCCAGCGGATAAAGCAGCCGCTGCTCGACCAGTTGCTCCAGCGTCTTCGGCGATTCCTTTAGCCGCGCCAGCAGGCGCTGTTCGCGCTCGTCGATTTTGGCGCCGAACGCCGCGAGATCGCGCAAGAAATGTTCGCGGTCGGTGTACACGCCGCGATGATGCGACGTGACCCAGACCTTCGCCGGAATATCGGCCAGCCGCGCGATGCTGCGGCGAAAATCGCGCAAGCTCGAACTGCCATCGCCGTAGTAGGGCCCGAAGCCAGTCAGGTCGATGTCGCCGGTGAAGGCCACGCCCTCGGGCTCGACCAGCAGGACACAGTGGCCAGCGGTATGGCCGGGCAAATGAAATGCGCGTATACGCGACTGGCCGAGATCCCAGCACGCCCCATCCACATAGCCTTGCGCGTCCGGACGCGGCGCATAGAAGAAGTCGCGCTGAAGCATGGCCAGCAACGCGGCCTTGTCCTTCGCGCCAGTGCCATACGCCGCGAACATGCCTTCCGAACTGCGAATCGCCGGCAAATCGGCCTCGTGCACATGGACAGCGGCGCGGGGAATGCGATGAAGGCCCGCCATATGGTCTTCGTGCACGTGCCCCATGACCACCAGTTCGGTCGCCTCGAATTCAGCGCCGATGTGGTTCGAGACTAGCGGCGTGTCGAAAGCCGCGCGCGTGTCCGAGCCGCGAATGAGCACCTGATTGCCATCCGGGTACTTGCCGCTCTTCGCGCCGAACAGCACGGAAACGCGGCCGAAATCGGCGCGCGCGATGGTGATGGGTGAAGCGGAACTGCCGGGAGTCTGGTCCATGTCGATCCGCCTCTTTACCGCATCTTTCTCGCGTCTTTCCGTTAAGCCTTCTTGACGAATTCCGACTTCAGGCTCATTGCGCCAAAACCGTCGACCTTGCAGTCGATGTCGTGGTCGCTATCGACGAGGCGAATGTTCTTCACCTTGGTGCCCATCTTGATCACGCCGCCACCGCCCTTCAGCTTCAGGTCCTTGATGACGGTGACGGTATCGCCGTCTTGCAAAATATTGCCCGCCGAATCGCGATACACCTTGCCCGCAGGCTCGGCTGCAGCGGCCTCGGCGTTTGCGGCCCACTCGTGGCCGCATTCCGGGCAGATATAGACGGCGCCGTCTTCATAGGTGAATTCGGAATTGCATTGCGGGCACGGCGGTAATGCGGTCATGTTCAACTCTCAAGCTTGTTTAAAGCGGTTATTACGTAGCAAGCGACGTAGTCACTTGCGCAAGCGCGTGCCGACGGTGCTCTTCGTCTTGTAGGTCACGCCATGCTGCGCGAGGTATTCGCGAATCAATTGCCGGACCACCTGCGAAGGCGTCAAATCCTGTGCCGAGCACAGCTCTTCAAATGCCGCCTTCTTTGCGGGGTCGATCAGAATCGTCAGTCGGGCGCTCTTGGTTTCCATCACGCGGGTCTTGGGAGTTCAGATATGTTAATCAAATTATAATCGAATCCCGAGACCCGTTGTGGATCATGGCCCTCTCGCGGGTTGATCGGATCGTAGCGCAATCGATTTACCCGCCCCCAAATCGATCCCAACCGGCCCCCACTTCCCGTTCAGCGCTCACGCGCTATCCGCAAGCACGCCATCCAGAAACTCGCCGAGCCGCGAGTCCCAGTCCGTTTCCCGCGCGTCAATCTCAAGCGTCTCGACGCAGGCCATGTGCCGGTCGAAGCGCATGACGCTGTGCCGTTGAGGCGGCAGCGTATCGCCGAAGAAGAGGCCCGCCTCGTCCAGCAGCAGACAAGGCTTGTCCCTGTAGCGAGCCGCCATCACCGAAAGCCGATCCTGGACATGCCGCGCCGATTGCGCCGGATACACGAACACGAGATTCACGCCGGCTGCATCGAGCCGCTCGCTCAATGCCGCAAAGCGGTGCAGCAACTGGAACCCGCGCCCGCCTGCCCGGCCAACGCCCACAGCAATGAGCCCGCGCTCGCCACCCGCGTCGCGCAAGCGTATCCGTTTGCTTTCATGGGTCAGCAATGGAACATCCACTTCAATCATGCGCCTACTCCCCTGCAACGCTCCCACCTGATCCAGCCAAGTGCAATAGCATGTTAATCATCTTAACATCTCATTTAAACGTACGTCAGGTCGCACCTGGGGCATACCAACACCCTCTGGAAACGTAAAATCGATTCTGATAGCATGTTAATGTTGTTAACATACTGTGTTAACCGCATGCGCTTTCCTCCTGAAAGCCGCATGAGACCCAGCGCCCACCCACGACTCGCCCAGCCCAGCGGAGACCCGGCTCGATGGAACCTCGCCTCGTGATCCAGCTTGCGCTCGGCATCGTTGCGGGCTGGCTGGCGATCGGGTGCGCGGGCCTCGCGTATGCGCGCCGTACGCGCGTGGTCGCGCATGGGCTGTTTCCCGCTGGCGCGCTGCTCGGCGTGCTGCTGTTCGGGCTGGGCGTCTACGCCATGCGCGGCCCGGCGCAAACGCTCGTGCTACCCATCGGCCTGCCAGGTTTGCCGTTCCACGAGCGCATCGACGCGCTTTCGGCCTACTTTCTCGCCGTGCTCGGCCTCGTGAGCGCCGGCGTGAGCGCGTTTTCGTCGGGTTATTTCCGCAAGGGCGAAGGCACGCCGCCGGGCCTGCTGTGCTTCGAGTACCACGTGTGCCTCGCAAGCCTCGCGCTGGTTCTACTCGCCAACGACGCGTACGGCTTTCTCGTCGCCTGGGAAATGCTGACGATCTCGGCCACGTTTCTCGTCATGAGCAATCACCGCATCGCCGAGATTCGCGGCGCGGCGTTTCTCTACTTCCTGATCTCGCATGCCGGTGCGCTGGCGCTGATCATTTCATTCGGATTACTACAGGCTGGCACCGGCGACTACACTTTCGACACCATGCGCGCTCAGCACCTCGCGCCGTTCTGGGCATCGGTGGCCTTCCTGCTCGCGCTGGCCGGCTTCGGCGCGAAGGCCGGCATATTTCCGCTTCATGTCTGGCTGCCCGAAGCGCATCCCGCCGCGCCCTCGCCGGTCTCGGCGCTCATGAGCGGCTTCGTGCTGAAAGCCGGGCTCTACGGCTTGCTGCGCACGGTCTTCGACCTGCTACATCTGCAAATCGCCTGGTGGGGCGTGCTGATGCTCGCGCTCGGCCTCTTCACCGCGCTATTGGGCGTGGTGTTCAGCGCGATCCAGTCCGATATGAAGCGGCTGCTCGCGTATTCGTCGATCGAGAATATCGGCCTGATGTTCGTGAGTCTCGGGCTCGCGGTGCTGTTTCGCGCGTTCGGCATGAACGGGCTCGCGGCGCTGGCCATGACGGCGCTGCTTTATCAGATCGCGAGCCATGCCGCGTTCAAGAGTCTCCTGTTCGTCGGCACCGGCGCGGTGCTGCACGCCACGGGCGAGCGAAATCTCGGCCGCCTTGGCGGCCTGATTCACCGCATGCCCTGGACCGCCTGGGCTGCGCTCGTCGGCGCGCTCGCGAGCGCCGGACTGCCGCCGCTCTCGGGCTTCGTGTCCGAATGGCTGTTGCTGCAAAGCTTTCTGTTCACGCCCGGGCTGCCGAACGCATTCCTTAACATGGCCATTCCGCTGATTGCCGCGCTGATCGCCCTGGTCGCCGCGCTCGCGGGCTACACCATGGTCAAGTTCTTCGGCATCGTGTTTCTCGGGCAGCCGCGCGAGGCGTCGCTGGCCCGTGCGCGCGACGCCGGCCGCTGGGAGCGCGCGGGCTTCGGCTGGTTTGTCGCCGCCTGCGTGCTGCTCGGCCTCATGCCGGTGCAGATGGTGCGCGCGCTCACGCCCGTCGTCCGGCAGCTCGCGGGCGCCGATCTCGGTGCGGCAATGCAGGCGGGCGGCTGGCTGCTGCTCGCGCCCACCGGCGTCGAGCGTGCGAGCTACATGCCCGCCGTTTTCCTCGCGTTCTTTGTGGGCTGCTGCGCGCTCGCTTACCTGCTCGTGCGGCGCTTCTATCACGGACGGCTGCGCCGCGCGGCGCCATGGGCGTGCGGCAACCCGTTCGTCACCGCGCGCATGCAGGATTCGGCCGAGGGCTTCGGCCAGCCGATCCGCGAAATCTTCGCACCGTTGTTCCGCATCGAGCGCAGCGTGCCGTCGCCGTTCGATGCACAGCCAACTTATCGCGTCACGGCCTCCGACCGCACGTGGGCCTGGATCTACGCGCCGCTCGCTCGCGGCCTGCACTGGCTAGGCGCACTCGCGGGTCGATTGCAGGCGGGCCGCATCGCGGTCTACCTCACGTGCAGCTTTCTCGCGCTCATCACCTTGCTCATACTGGTGCGCCGATGATCACGCTATCCGGAGCGCTCTCGCAAGGGCTCGAAATTCTGGTGGCGCTGGCCGCCGCGCCGCTGCTTTCGGGCTGGATCGGCATCTGCCGTGCGCGGCTTCAGGGCAAACGCGGGCCAAGCCTGTGGCAACCGTACCGCACGCTGCACAAGCTCTTCAACAAGGAGTCGGTGGTTGCGCTGCACGCGAGCCCGATCACGCGTCTCGCGCCTTATGTGGTGCTTGGCTGCATGACGCTGGCCTGCGCGATCGTGCCCACGCTCTCGACCGACCTGCCGCTTTCGCCAGCCGCCGATGCAATCGCCCTCGTGGGCCTGTTCGCCCTCGCGCGCGTGACGATCTCGCTCGCCGCCATGGACACAGGCACCGCGTTCGGCACGCTCGGCGCGCGGCGCGAAATGCTGGTGGGCTTTCTCGCCGAGCCCGCGCTGCTCATGGTGCTGTTTTCCGCCTCGCTGATTACGCAATCGACCGGCCTCACGCGCATCGTCGAAACACTGAGCCACGGCCAGCTCGCCATCTACCCGAGCCTTGCGTTCGCGGGCATCGCGTTCGCCATGGTCTCGCTCGCGGAGAACGCGCGCCTGCCCGTCGACAATCCCGCCACGCACCTCGAACTCACGATGATTCACGAGGCGCTGATTCTCGAATACTCGGGCCGCCATCTCGCGCTGATCGAATGGGCCGCGAGCCTGAAGCTGTTCGCCTATTCGTGCATCGGCCTCGCGCTATTCGTGCCGTGGGGCATTGCCGAAACGGGCAACCCACTCGCGCTGCTACTGGCCGTGCCCGCGCTGTTCGTCAAGCTGCTGGTGGGCGGCGCGCTGCTCGCGCTCGTGGAAACGCTCAACGCGAAAATGCGGCTCTTTCGCGTACCCGAGTTTCTCGCCACGGCTTACCTGCTCGCGGTGATCGGCATGCTCGTCCATTTCCTGCTGGGGGCATGAATGCACGGCCTCGCCACGCAGATCATCAACTTTCTCGCCGCAATCCTGCTGCTCATCTCGTTCGCGATGCTGAGCCAGCGGCGCATTCTCGCGCTGATCCATCTCTACACGCTGCAGGGCGTCACGCTCGTGCTGGCCAACCTCGTGCTCGGCTACGTGACCGCCGACACGCACCTCTATATTTCCGCGGCGCTCACGCTCGTGCTCAAGGTGGGGCTGATTCCGTGGCTGCTCTATCGCCTCGTGCGGCGCCTGGCCATCACGAGCGACGTGGAACCGTTGCTCAACATCCCCGCCACGCTGCTCACGGGCATCGTGCTCGTGGTGGTGGCCTTCAACGTGGCGCTGCCGGTCACGCAGTTCGCCGCGTCGGTGGCGCGCGGCACGCTCGGCATCGCGCTCGCGTGCGTGCTGCTCTCGTTCATGATGATGATCACGCGCGCGAAAGCGGTGCCGCAGGTGATCGCGTTCCTCTCGATGGAGAACGGGCTCTTTTTCGCGGCAGCAGCCGCCACCAACGGCATGCCGATGATCGTCGAACTCGGCGTCGGGCTCGACGTGCTCGTGGGCATGCTGATCCTCGGCGTGTTTATGTTCCAGATTCGCGAGCAGTTCGACAGCCTCGACATTCACCACCTCGAAGCACGCAAAGATGAGTAGTGCCTGGATTCTCGCAGCGGTGCTCGGCCTGCCGCTCTTCGCCGGTGCAAGCCTCGCGCTCGTGGGCGCGCGCCGCTTCGCGCCCGACTTGAACGCGGCCTTCAGCCTGCTCACGCTCGCAGCGGCGCTCTGGCTCGCGCAGCGAACCCTGACGCAAGGCGCATCGTTCGCGTTCGGCCATGCGTTTCACGTCGACTCGTTCAACGCGTTTCTCGTGGCGCTCACCGCGCTGGTCGGCTGGACCACGGCGCTCTTTTCGAAACCGTATATGCGCGTCGAGCGCGAACGCGGCCGCATGAGCGCGAACCGCACGCGGCTCTATCACGCCATGTATCAGTTGTTCGTCTTCGCGATGCTGCTTGCGCTCCTGACCAACAATATGGGCGTTCTGTGGGTCGCGATGGAAGCCGCGACGCTCGCAGCCGTGCTGCTGGTGGCGGTCTATCGCACAGCGGCCAGCCTCGACGCCGCATGGAAGTACTTCATCCTCTGCGGCGTGGGCATTGCGCAGGCGCTGTTCGGCACGATCTTGCTGTACCTCGCCGCGAGCCGCGTGCTGGGCGGCGACGACGCGCTGCTGCTCACGAGCCTGAACGCCGCGAAGGCGAGCCTCGATCCCGCCATCGTGTCGCTCGCGTTCGTGTTCTTGCTGATCGGCTATGGCACCAAGGTCGGACTCGTACCGATGCACAACTGGCTGCCCGACGCGCACGCCGAAGGCCCGACGCCGATTTCCGCCGTGCTCTCGGGTTTGCTGCTCAACGTGGCGCTCTACGCGGTGCTCCGCTGCAAGGTGCTCGCCGACGGCGCGCTCCAGAACGGCTTACCCGGACACCTGCTGGCAGGCTTCGGGCTCGTTTCCGTGCTGCTCGCGACGTTCTCGCTATTCAGGCAGACCGACGCCAAGCGCCTGTTCTCGTTCTCGTCGATCGAGCACATGGGCATGATGACCTTCGCGTTCGGCCTGGGCGGCCCCGTGGCGACCTTCGCGGGCCTGCTCCATATGAGCGCGCACGCGCTGATCAAATCGGCGATTTTCTTCAGCGTCGGCCATGCCGCGCAGAAGACCGGCACCCAGGCGATCGTTGGCATTCGCGGCCTCGTGCGCACGAGCCCCGTGGTCGGCTGGGGCATGGTGCTGGGCACGCTCGCGATTCTCGGCATGCCGCCGTTCGGCGTGTTCGCAAGCGAATTCCTGATTCTCACGACGGCGTTGCAAACGCTGCCGTGGACCGTGCCCTTGCTGATGCTCGCGCTCGTGGTGGCCTTCGCGGTCATTTTCCGGCGCATGCAGGGCATGGCGTTCGGCGAATCGACCGCGCGCCGGCTCGAATACCGCCCGGCGCTGCTGCCGGTGTTCATTCATCTGGGCATCGGGCTCATGCTCGGGCTCTACATTCCGTCCTGGCTCGCGGCATGGTATCGCGCAGCGGGGGCAGTGCTCGCAGGTTGATCGATGCGCATCGATACACTCCACTCGCGCGGCCTCATGCGCCTCGCCACTTTCGCCGACACGCCGGCGGCGCTCGTCGCGCAAGTCGACGCCGCTGCATGGCTGAGCCTCGCTGCCGACGTCGACGCAAGCGGCGGACGCCTGATCTCGATCTGGGGCGACGAGAGCCGCGACGGCACGCTCAGCGCAAACGCCGCGTATGCCGTCGAAGACGGTCTGCTATGGGTCCGGCTATCGCTCGGCAATGCAGCATCTGGAGACGGCGCGTACCCCGACATTTCCGCGCTGTTTCCCTGCGCGGCGCGCATGCAGCGCGCCGTCCACGATCTGACCGGCCTGCGCGCCCATGGCGCCAGCGATGTGCGCCCGTGGCTGAATCACGGCAACTGGCCCGCCGACTATTTCCCGCTGCGCCAATCGGCATCGGGCACGGAGCGCTTCGAATCGAACGAGGCCGATTACGCCTTCACACGCGTCGAAGGCGAAGGCGTGCACGAAATCGCGGTGGGACCGATCCACGCGGGCACCATCGAACCCGGGCACTTTCGCTTCTCCGTGGTCGGCGAAAAAGTACTGCGACTCGAAGAGCGGCTTGGCTACGCGCATCGCGGCATCGAGCGCCTGTTCGAACGCACGCCGGCGCTGGCCGGCCATCGCGTGGCGGCCCGCATTGCCGGTGACAGCAGCGTCGCTTTCGCATGGGCGTATTGCATGGCGCTCGAACGCGCGCTCGGCACGACGATTCCCGCGCGCGCGCAATGGCTGCGTGCGCTGCTGCTAGAGCGCGAGCGAATCGCCAATCATCTCGGCGATCTGGGCGCGCTCGGCAACGACGCTGGATTCGCGCTCGGGCTCGCGCAGTTCTCGCGCATGAAAGAGGACTGGCTGCGCCTGAACGAACGCGCGTTCGGCCACCGCTATCTATTCGATGCGATCGAGCCCGGCGGCGTGGCGCGCGATCTCGATCCGCAACAGGCCAGCGCGATCGTCGCGCAGTGCGAGCACATCGAGCACGAGGTTCATTCGATGCGGCGCATCTACGACGATCACGCCGGATTGCAGGACCGTTTTGCGAAAACGGGCACGCTCACGCCTGCCGTGGCGGCCCGGCTCGGCGTATGCGGCCTCGCCGCGCGGGCGAGCGGATCGGCGATGGACTTGCGCGTGGACCACGGCCCCACGCCGTACCGCGAAATCGGCGCACGCCACGCCAGCGATGAGCGCGGCGACGTGGCCGCGCGCGTGGCGCTGCGCTTTCGCGAGGTGGACGAATCGCTACGGCAGATTCGCGCGATCATCGCGGGCCTGCCGCCCGGCGGCGTTGCCGTGCAGCCCGACACTGCGCACGCACCGTCGTTTGGCGCAGGCTGGATCGAAGGCTGGCGCGGCGAAGTGTTCGTCGCGCTGGAAACCACGGGAGACGGCATGCTGGCCCGCTGCCACTGCCATGATCCGTCGTGGCAAAACTGGCCCGCCATCGAAGTGGCGATCATCGGCAATATCGTGGCCGACTTCCCGCTGATCAACAAATCGTTCAACCTCTGTTACGCGGGGCACGACCTGTGACGTGGCAACTTCTCAAGCGGATCGCCAGCACCCGCGCTCCCGCACCAGCGCTGCCGGAGGGCGGCGACGACTGGCGCACGAAGGCCCAGCACCTGCATCAGCAGATGCTCGACGTGCTCGGCCGCGCGCTGTGCATCCGGCAAATCGATGCGGGTTCGTGCAATGGCTGCGAGCTGGAGATTCACGCGCTCGGCAACCCGTACTACAACATCGAGGGACTGGGGATTCGCTTCGTCGCGAGCCCACGCCACGCGGATATGCTGCTGGTGACCGGACCGCTCGCGTTGAATATGCGTGAAGCGGTTCGGCTGGCTTACGAGGCCACGCCAGCGCCCAAGCTGGTCGTGGCGGCCGGCGAGTGTGCCTGCACGGGTGGCATCTTTAAGGATAGCTACGCAGTTTGCGGCGCGCTCTCGCAGCTTATTCCCGTGGATGTGAGCATTCCGGGATGCCCGCCTTCGCCGCTCGAACTGATGAGAGGCATTCTCGCGGCGCTGCGGGCTTCGGGAAAGTGACGATACCCGCAAGGCCAAATCGCATGGCAACCGCGCCCTTGCCGACGCGCTCGCCAAACATAACCTCATACATTTGCGGAATGCAGCCAGCGCGCAGCCTGCATAGCGGACGCTCAAATGAGAGTGCCTTGACATCCGTTTGAGATATATCTAGAATGAGAGCAAGGACATTCCCATCTGGGAGAATCACATCATGACCCTGAATCAATCGTCCGGCCGTCAAGCGGCCGCGCGCCCGGCTGCGAGGCATGCCCGCAAGTCGTTGGTCGCCTCAGGCCACCCCGGCGCCCGCCACGACGATATCGAAACGTTCCTCGTCAGATTCGATCCGCTCGAGCAGCGCCGGCAGATCCGCGAAGGCATGGAAGCGGCAATCATCGAGCGCGTGGCTAAGGACCTGTTGCACGTGCCGGTCCAGACGCTGCTCGCGCACCTCAATCTGCCGAGCTCGACCATCCTGCGCAAGATGGCACGCGAGGAGCGTCTTTCGCCCGCTGAGTCGGATCGCGTTGCACGCGTGCTGTACGTGCGTCAACTCGCTATGGAAGTGTTTGAGGATGCGGCGCTGGCCGCCGAGTGGATGCAGCGATCGAACGCCGAACTGGGCGGGCTCTGCCCGCTCGAGGTGCTCGACTCGCAGCCAGGTTACGACCGCGTGCGCGAGATTCTGCTGCGCGTCATTCACGGCGTGTCTGCATGAGGCTTTATCGCCTCGCGAAAGAAAGGCGTGGGTATTACCGCGCCGACGACCTGAGCGGCAATGGTGCGGCGCTCGCGGGCGGCCGCTGGAACCCGCGAGGCATGCGGGTGCTCTACACCTGCTGTCATGCCTCGACCGCCCTGCTCGAGGCGCTGGTGCACATGGCGGGCTTATTGCCGGCCGGTGGTTATTTTCTTGTGACGCTGGAAGTGCCGGACCCGGTCTACACCCATGCGTTCGTACCGCAACTACCCGAAGGCTGGGCGGACCTGACGCGCGAACCCGGGCAGACACGGGCGCTTGGCCGGCAATGGCTCGAAGCGGGCGAGCAACTGGGGATGCGGGTACCGTCAGTCATCTGTCCAAGCGATTTCAATCTGCTGCTGAACCCGATGCATCCGGAAATGGAAAGCGTCGAGGTCATCAGCGTCGAACCCTTTACGCTGGATCCACGCCTGTTCGGTCAGACGACGCGATGAATCCGATGTCGGTGAATTGGCACGGCCCCTGGCGCAAGACGCGCGCAGGGGCCTCAATCGCTGGCCGGGGATGGATATCCCCGTTGGTCGGGCAGCCTCAAGCCACTCGCTGATTCAAGCGCCCACGCGTAATCGCCTTGATCTGATTAAGCGCGTAGTCGACTTCGAATGCCGTATCGCGCGCGACACGGTTCTTCAGTTCGAAGAAAATCCCGGCCTTGGTGTAATGGCGAACGCAGATGATGAACGGAAAGCCATGCCGTTCGCGGTACTCACGATTCATCTGCTGCAATTGCGCCTCTTCTTCCTGCGAGAGCGCGTGCAAACCGGCGCTGCTCTGCTCGTCGGTCGACGCCGCCGTCAAGCCGCCGCGCCGCACGGCCTCGGCGGACAATTCCGGGTGGCGATCGAAGAATGCCTTGATTGCCGAAACGTCGCGACCGCGGATGCTGTCCATCATCGCATCATGGAGGGCATCCACGGACTGGAACGGACGTGCGCCCCACGCGTCTTCGGCCACATCGGGCGAGTGCTCGAAAATATCGCCCAGCGCGTGGACGAACTGATCCTTCGCCATGGCGTTGATCGCGGCGAGATTGGGAGTGTCGAGAGTAATCTGGGACATCGTCGTTAAAGTCCTCGAAGCAGGAGTGAGGCTTCGAGTATAGAAATCGACTCGGGCGGTGCGTTAGCGGGCAAGCACTATGGGCCGTATATCAACCCGCGAATTCAGGCGCGCTATGCACCGCCCGCCACGGTTCTCAATACCGTGACGCTTTCGGCAATGAGGCCTCGCAACCAGATATGCGCTTTTGCACGATGCTTGTTCGGATGCCATAGCGCGTAAAAGCGCATCAGCGGAAAGTCGAACGGCGCGGGCTTGATGATCAGCGGCAGGCGGCGCGCATAGTAGGCCGCGAAATGCCGCGCCGTGGTCAGAATGAGATCCGAGTCGCTCACGAGATACGGCGCGAGGCTGAAATATGGGCACGACACCTGACGCCCCCGCGAAAGCCGCAGCGTGGCGAGCGAGCTCTCCACCACCCCGCGCTGCGAACTCGAATACGGCAGCGGCACCAGATGCGACGCCTGAATATAGCTTTCGGCGGTCAGCTTGCCGGGGCGCGTGAGCGGATGATCCTTCGCCATCAGGCACACCACTTCGTCTTCGAGCAATACGCTCATGTGCAGATGCTCGGGAGACGCCGGCCAGTTGCCGATCACGATGTCCACCTGCCCTTCCGCGAGCGCCTTTTCATAGTCGTAGTCCGCGCCCATCGGCAAGGTCACGAGCTTCGAATTCGGCGCGCTGCGCCGGAACCGGCTCACCAGGTCGGCGAGAAACGGCGGCGCGAGGTAATCGGGCATCGCTATCGTGAAGGTGCGTTCGGAGCGCTCGGGGTCGAAGGCCTCGTCGGCGCTGAGCATCTTGTCCAATGCACTGAGCGCGACCTGGGCGTCCTGTACCAGCTGGATCGCTCGCTCGGTGGGCACCATCACGTTCTTTTCGCGGGTCAGCAGCGGGTCGCCGAACAGCTTGCGCAAGCGCTTGAGCGCCGTGCTGAGCGCGGGTTGAGACTGGTTCATTCTAATGGCGGTGCGCGACACGCTTCGTTCTTCCACGAGGGTGCATAGAACCCGCAGAAGATAGGTGTCGAGCGGATCGTCATTGCGCATGGTGACTTCCTGTTGATGAATCAGTGGCACTTTGCCGTTGATAGCCGCACGCCGTCAACGGTTGCCGATGCATGGCGCATCGCCATGAGCGCGGCACGTCCCGCCCGGCGCGGCTGAAAATCGGGGCGTCATGGCCCTTGCCGGGATTATCCGGGCTCGCGGCGTTTCCCTCCAAACCACGCCGGATCGGCTGCTTTTCAGTTTGATATAGAGCCTATAACACCTCCTCGCTATCAGCCCCCATACCCCTGCGATATGGTCACGACTCACTACAAATACACGGCCCTGCGAGGCGACGATGCACAAGTCGTTTCCGACGAACCGCCACGTATGAGGTGGTTGCATCGGTGCTTGCATCTCCAGCCTTGAAAGGTCGATCTCTTTCAGGAGACATTCATGTCCGTCACTGAGCAGAATGCGTCTACGGTCTATTCCGGCGCCGATGCTTCGATCGAGGATGCCGTTTATCGCAAGGTGTCCTGGCGTTTGCTGCCGTTCCTTTGCATCCTCTGGGTTCTTGCCTGGCTCGACCGCGTCAATATCGGCTTTGCCAAGCTGCAAATGCTCGATACGCTGAAATTCAGCGAAGCGGTCTACGGCCTCGGCGCCGGCATTTTCTTTCTCGGTTATTTCTTTTTCGAAGTGCCTTCGAACGCGCTGCTGCAGAAAATCGGCGCGAAGAAGACCATCATGCGCATCACGATCGGCTGGGGCATTATCTGCATCCTCCAGTCATTCGTTCGCACCCCGACACAGTTCTATCTCTTGCGCTTTTTGCTTGGCGCATTCGAAGCCGGCTTCTATCCGGGCATTATTCTTTACCTGACCTACTGGTATCCGAGCAGCCGCCGCGCGAAGGCGTTCGGCACCTTCATGTCGGCCTCCGCAATTGCTGGCGTGCTGGGCGGCCCGCTCGCGGGCACCATCATGACCTCGATGGACGGCGTGAGCGGCCATCACGGCTGGCAATGGCTGTTCGTGATCGAAGGCATTCCGTCGATCGTGGCCGGCATCGTGGCGTTCTTCTACATGACCGACCGCCCCGATCATGCAAAGTGGCTGACCGTTTCCGAAAAGCAGGTCCTCCAGAACATTCTGGAGCAGGACAAGCGCGCGCTCGGCGAACGCGGTCATGACTGGCGCACGCTGTTCAGCAACCCGAAAGTGTGGCTGCTGATCGCAATCTTCTTCTGCCTGCTGTGCGCGAATTCGGCGCTCACGTTCTGGATTCCGACCATCATCCGCGACTCGGGCTTCGGTTCGACCCTCGTGATTGGCTGGATTGCGGCATTCGCCTATGTGTTCGGCGCGGCGGGCATGATCCTGAACGGCGCACGCTCCGACCGCAACAAGGAAGTGCGCTGGCACTTCGCCGTCCCGGCGGGCTGCGGCGCGCTGGCCATGGCCGCCCTGGCCGCCATGCTCGGCTTCCACGGCATTGCCCCCGCCTTCACGATGGCCGCGATGGTGATCGCACTGGCCGGCACCATGAGCGCCATTCCCGTGTTCTGGCAATTGCCGAACCTGTATCTGGCCGGCAGTGCGGCAGCCATCGGCGTGGCGCTGATCAACTCGGTGTCCAACCTCGCCGGCTTCGGCGCGCCGTATGTGCTGGGCCTCGTCAAGACCGCCACGGGCAGCCTCGCGCCCGGCCTGTACCTCGTTGCCGGAATCGAGTTGCTGTCGGCGGCGCTGGTGATCCTCTTCATCGTGCAAGCTCGCCGCTCGAAGGAGGGCTGATCCATGAGCGACCTTCGCAAACCCAATCGCCGCCAATTCGTTCTCGCCTCGATGACCATGGCCGGCGGCGCGCTGCTGTCGCGCCAGGTGCTCGCGAGCACGCCCACTGCTGCCGCATCGTCGGCGTCTTCGGCGCAGCCCGCACAATCCGCGGACCCCATCTCGCTGCATGGCGCGAGCCCGCGCCTGACGATCCACATTCTCGACACCTGGCACGGCATGCCCGCGACGGGCCTGAACGTGGAGTTCGCGCGCATCGAGAACGATGTCGCCGTGCCGATCAAAACGGTGCGCGTCAACCAGAACGGCCGCGCCGACGAGCCGCTGCTGATCGGCGACAGCTATCGCACCGGCGATTACGAGTTGCTCCTGCATGTGGACGATTACTTCCAGATGAAAGGCGCACGGATTGGTTCGCCCTCATTCCTCTCCAAGGTGCCGATTCGCTTTCGCATCAGCAGCGCGGCGGAGCGGCTGCATCTGCCGGTGCAGTTCGGCCCGTGGAATTACACCTACTACCGGGGTAGTTGAGCGTGGCAGCTGAGCGGCCCGCGCCGCCACCTGACGATCAAACCCGATCAACCCAATCCGGAGCAAGCGAATGGCAGGCATCAGCACTCATGTACTCGACCTCACGACGGGCAAGCCCATCGCCGGCGTGCCGATCGAACTCTACGACCTGAGCGTCAAACCGCCGAAGCTGCTGAACCGCACGGTCAGCAACGCCGATGGCCGCACCGACGCACCCATGCTGGCCGGCAGCGCAGCGAAAGCAGGACAGTTCGAATTGCGTTTCGCCATCGGCACGCATTTCAAGGAGCAGTCGGCGCTGGCCGATGTCGTGCCGGTGCGATTCAACGTATTCGATCCCGTGCAGCACTATCACGTGCCGCTGCTCTGCTCGCCGTGGTGCTTTTCCACGTATCGCGGCAGCTAACCCTCAACGCATTTCAATGGAGACGTCCCATGTCCAATACCGATACTGAAACTTATCTGGTCGACTCGATCCGCCTTGCCATGGAGAACGTGCAAGAGCGCAAGACCTGGCCCTTCGGCGCCGTGCTCGTGCGCAACGGCAAGGTGCTGGCCCGTTCGGTCAATGAAGTGGATGCGCTTTGCGACCCCAGCGCACATGCCGAAATGCAGGCAGTGCGCGCTGCTAGCAAGGCCCAGGGCAGCACGGATCTGAGCGGCGCAGTGGTCTACGCGAGCGGCTACCCGTGCTCAATGTGCTTGACGGCAATGTATCTGGCGGGCGTCAGCAAGGTGTATTACGCCTACTCGAACGAAGAAGGCGAGCCGTATGACCTCTCCGCCGCGCGCGGCTACGTGGAAATCGCGCGCCCGATCGAGCAGCGCGAGATGAAGCTGATCCACCACCGCGCACGCGACGAAGGGCAGGACCTGTATGAAGCGTGGCAGGCCGTGCAGGGTTAAGAACCCATCCGTAAATAACTCCCCAAGCTCCAACCCGCAAGCGAACGCGGCGTTGGAGCGAAGGCCCGGTTACGAAGCGAGCCAAACCTTGGCGGCAGCCCCTCTTCATAACCGGGGCAGACTGCCACGCATCACGCCAGCAGCTTGCGCTCCGTCTTCCCGTACTTCAACGATTTCTCATCCGGAATCATCAGCCCGGTGCGCTCGTCGCGGCCCTGCAAAATGAAGCGTGCATCAGGGTTGCCGATCTGCTCGGCCGCGAGCTTGCTGTCCTTGCCAATCTCCCCCTTCTTCATCCGGTTCACGATCACGCCGACCGCTGTGTCCTTGAAGTCGCGCAGCATCCACGCGTCGCCGTCGCTGTCGCCGAATACGAGCAGCGGGCCATAGCCCTTCTTCGACTCCAGTTCGCCGCGAATACCCGCAGTCTTGCCCGGACCGTAGTTGAAGTACCAGCCGCTCTTGTAATTGCTCGTGTACTTGCCGTCCTGCATCTCCAGCCGCATGCCGATCACGTTTTCCGGCGGCACGCCGTAGCCGTAGTTCGGATGGCCGGAGAAAACGCGCACGATGTCGTCGAGCGACGCGGTGCTCACATAAACGTCGATTCCGTTGGCGCGCAGCGTATGCATCACCGCACGAATTTCCTCATGAATGCGCAGGCCGTGGAAATGCTGGTCCGACACGACACCCGCTTTGCCAGGCAGCGTCTTCGGGCTTTCATACGTCACCTTGCGCAGCGCGTCGCCGATCCCATGATCGTTCGAGGCGGCCGCCAGCGCCTGCACCTCGGCAGTCGTCATGTTCCTGTAGAAGTAGATGATCCACTTGTAGCCGACTTCGAGCGGATGCGTATCGCAGATCGCGTCGTACATGAAATACAGCTTCGCGCGGAAATCCTTGAACTGGTCGGTTTCCTGGATCACTTCGAGGCTCTTGTCGCCGGCGAGACCCTTATAGTTCGCATACAGCCAGCGGTAGTCGGATTCGACGTCGGCGGCGAGGTCCTCCATCGTGACCTGCTTGCCGTCCACCGTGGTGTAGTCCTTCATGAACGGGCCCTTCGGCACGTCTCTCCACATCACCTGAACGAATTCATCCGGCGTCAATTTGTACTGCAGATGATCGATCTGGTACATCAGCAACGCTTCTTCGCAGTCGTTCATGATGCACGTATTGTCCCAATCGAACACCGCGTATGGACGACGATTCGGGTTGTATTGCTTGCTTTTCACGCCGTGCTGGTCGAGCACCGACTGCAGGCGCGCCGCGTTCAGCGGCGACCAGCGGGCCGGATCGAGCGCGTCGGCTGTAGGCTTTCCGGCTTCTGCAGCGCCTGCTCTGGTGACAAGCGCGCCGGCCGCGGTGGCAACGGCAATCGTGTTTAGAAACTTGCGGCGTTGCATGGTCTCTCTCCGTGGATATGACGGCCCCTCGGGTGCGAGGGCACGTGCACACGAAAATATGACGGAAATATGACAACGCCTTACCGCCGTGCGACGGCAAGCTGTCCACGAACGACATTATGCGAAAGCGGTATAACCCGCTATGACGGCCTTCCTGCCTTCACCACCGCGTCATAAGCCCGCTTCATGCGCCGCGCGCCTTCCCTGATCGCGTCCACGCCAGGCGCGGCAAACGAAAGCCGCAACGAAGCCTGATCGGCTGCATCGGCAAAGAAGGCTTTACCGGGCACGAAAATGATCTTCTGCTCGATCGCCCGCGCCAGCAGGTCCGATGCGTCGATGCCCGGCAAGCGAGCCCACACGAACATGCCGCCTTCGGGCTGCGCAAACTCGATGGCCTCCCCCAGTTCCTCACGCAACGCGGAGCACAGTTCGCGGCATTTCACGCCGTAGGCCGCCGTTATTTTCGGCAGATGAGGTTCGAGCGCGCCAGCCGCCAGGTATTCGGCCGCCACCGCCTGAGTCCAGGGCGAGCTGCACAGATCGACCGTCTGCTTGGCGATGACGCAACGCCTCACGATCTCGCGCGGACCAACCATCCAGCCCACGCGCAGACCAGGCGCAACGATTTTGGACAGGCTCGCGAAATGCACGACCCAGTCGCGCGCGCCGTCGATCTGCTCCGCCTCGGCGAGCAGAGAGCGCAGCGGCGCGCCTGCAAAGCGCAGATCGCCATAGGGATCGTCCTCGACCACCACGAAACGATATTTGACCGCCAGCGCGAGCAGCGCGCGCCGACGCTCGGCGGACAGCGTCGCGCCGGTGGGGTTCGCAAAGGTCGGCACGGTGTAAAGCAGCTTCGGCTTGCCGCATGCGCCCGATTCCAGCAGCGCCGCGAGCTTCTCCACCTGAATCCCCTGCGCATCGATCGGAACCGTCACGATCTTTGCACGCTGCAACCGGAACGCCTGCAAAGTCGCGGGATAGGCGGGCTCTTCGGTGAGCACGACGTCGCCGGGTTCGACCAGCACGCGCAGCAGCAAATCGAGCCCCTGTTGCGAGCCCGTGGTCGCCATCACCTCGTCGGCTTCGCACACTGCGCCACGCCGGCCCATTAGCGCCACGATTTCACGCTTGAGCGCCGGCAGTCCATCCGTGGGCCCATATTGGAGGCACTGAACCGCGGGATCGTAAGCGCGCTGCGCCGCGAGCCGCAAGCCTTCCACATCGAACAAATCGCTGGCCGGATAGCCGCCCGCGAACGAAATCATGCCGGGCTCGCTGAGATACTTGAAGAGCTCGCGAATCGGTGAACCCGAAGGCTGATGGAACGGAGTCGTGAACGCGTACATGGTGTCGTTCGAGAGAGGTGAAGAACCGGAATGGATCGAAACGGTGGTGAGCCGCCGTCCGGAGAAAGTGCTACCGGACGGCGTAACTATGAATGAAGCGGGCCGGCTGGCGCTTTCAGTCGATGTTGAAATCGATGCCTTGCGCAAGCGGCAATGCCGACGAGTAGTTCACGGTGTTGGTCGCACGGCGCATATAGCCCTTCCACGCATCGGAGCCGGATTCGCGTCCGCCACCCGTTTCCTTTTCGCCGCCGAATGCGCCGCCAATCTCCGCGCCGCTCGGGCCAATATTCACGTTCGCGATGCCACAATCGCTGCCGCAAGCCGAAAGGAAACGCTCGCTCTCGCGCATATCCGTTGTAAACACGCACGACGAGAGACCGTGGTGAGCCGCGTTGTTAGCCTCAATGGCAGCGTCGAAATCGCTGTACTTGAGCACGTAAAGGATCGGTGCGAAGGTTTCCGTGAGCACGCTCTCAGTTTGCGACGGCATCTCGACAATCGCGGGACGCACGTAGAAACCCTGCTCGTTGCCGCTCACGACGTGGCGTTCGCCGCCGAACACCTTGCCCCCTTCGGCCTTCGCTTGCGCGAGCGCGGCCTGCATGCGGCCAAACGATTGCTCGTCGATCAGCGGGCCCATCAGCGTGCCCTGCTCCAGCGGATTGCCGATAGTCACCTTGCCGTAAAACGCCTTGAGGCGCTCGACTGTCTTGTCGTAAACGCTCTCGTGCACGAACAGCCGGCGCAACGTCGTGCAGCGCTGGCCCGCCGTGCCGACAGCCGCGAAGAGAATGCCGCGCAGTGCCAGTTCGAGGTTCGCGGTATTCGACACGATGCCGGCATTGTTGCCGCCGAGTTCCAGGATCGAGCGTCCGAAGCGGCGCGCCACTTCGATGCCGACGGCGCGACCCATTTCCGTGCTGCCGGTCGCACTGACGATGTTCGAGCGCGGATCGGCCACGAGCTTTTCGCCGACTTCGCGCCGGCCATTGATCAGCATCGTCAGGCCCTCGGGCGCGTCGCCAAACTCTTTGAGGGCGTCCTGAAGGATGCCGTCGACCGCGAGCGCCGTGAGCGGCGTTTTTTCCGAAGGCTTCCAGATCACGGCATTGCCGCAAATAAGCGCGAGCGCCGCATTCCACGACCACACCGCCGCCGGGAAATTGAATGCGGAGATCACGGTGCAAACGCCCAGCGGATGCCAGCTTTCCGCCATGCGATGGCCGGGCCGCTCCGAGGCGATGGTCAGGCCGTAAAGCTGCCGCGAAAGTCCCACTGCAAAATCGCAGATGTCGATCATTTCCTGGACTTCACCCAAGCCCTCCTGAAGGATCTTGCCGGTTTCGAGCGTAATGATGCTGCCAAGCGCCTGCTTTTTCTCACGCAGCTTGTTGCCGAGAATACGCACGAGCTCGCCGCGGCGCGGCGCCGGTACGTTGCGCCAGACCTTGAACGCGGCCTGCGCCTTGTCGAGCAACGCGTCCACGTTGGCGACCGGCTCGCTGGGAACGCGACCAATCAGTGCGCCGTCGATCGGCGAATGGACTGCGATATCGCCGGCTTCCGCCAGATGAGCAATGCCGAGTTCCTTGAGAATGCTCGATGCTTTCATGCTATGTATGACCTCTTGATAATGCTGATTCAAAAAATTGACGACGTTGAATTCATCGGGATGATCGACGCCGATTTAAGCCGATTCAAGTCGTTTTAAGCCGCTTTATACTGTTTCCTCAGCGCAACCGGACACGGGTTCGAGCCGGGTGGACTGCCCTCGTGCAAGCGAGCGCAACGCAAGCTCCGCGATATGCAGCGTGTGCCGTCCAGCGCCCTGCGCGATCTGCTCGCGGCAGCTAAATCCATTCGTCACCACCAGCGTCTCGCGCGGCGCTTGCCGCACAAGCGGCAGTAGCTTGTCCTCTCCAATCTTCATCGACAGTTCGTAGTGGGCGGCATTGAAGCCAAACGATCCTGCCATACCGCAGCAGCCGGTATCGAGGAGCGTCCAGCGCACCCCCAGCTTGTTCAGCAAGGCCGTTTCGCCCTTCATGCCGAACAGCGACTTTTGATGGCAATGCCCATGCACCAGCACATCCGCATCGAGCGCCGGCCATTCGAATTGGGCTTGCGAGACGAAATCCGAAAAGAGGAAGCTTTGCTGCGAGAGCCGCCGCGCAATATCGTTGCCCGGAAGCTGCTTCAGCAACTCATCCTTGAACACCGACAGGCAACCCGGCTCGAGCCCGACCACCGGCACGCCGCTGCGGATGTCGTCCGCGAGCGCTTCGACAATGTCGGATAGCAACGCCCGCGCCTCATCGAGGAGACCGTAGTCGTAGAGCGGGCGTCCGCAGCACAGCCGTTTGCGGGGCAGCACCACTTCGTAGCCGATGCGCTCCAGAACCTCCATGGCGGCCGAAGCAACCTGCGGCGAGAAATGATCGTTGAAGGTGTCGACCCAGAGGATCACCTTTTGGCGAGCCACATTGCGCAGCGCACCGCGCTCTGCATGTTTTTCCGCACTCGACGCCCTGAACGACTTCGGCGCGAAAACCGGGAGATCGCGCTCGGCGGCCACGCCCGCGACCCATTTGCCGATGCGCGCCAGCGACGGCGAAGACATCGCGAAGTTCGCAAGCCGCGAGAAGCGGCTCGCCCATGGCGCCCATTGCCCGATTCGCCCCATGAACATCGCCTGCCGCGGCCGGCGATGGTTTTCATAGTAGTGCGATAGAAACTCCGCCTTGTACGAGGCCATGTCCGTATGCGTCGGACAATCGGACTTGCACCCCTTGCAGGCGAGGCAAGCGTCGAGCGCCTCCTTGACTTCCGTACTATTCCAGCCGTCTTTGATAACCTCGCCCTGCAACATCTCCCAGAAGAGATGCGCGCGGCCGCGCGTCGAGAAGCGCTCTTCGCGGGTGGCGCGAAAACTCGGGCACATCGTGCCGCCGTCGAGTGAGCGACACTTGCCCATGCCGATGCAGCGCTCGACCGCGCGTTGCATGCCATCGCCCTCGGGACTTTCGAAGCTCAGCTTCGTCGTGAGCGTCACGGGCTTGTATGAAGGCCCCATGCGCAAGTTTTCGTCGACGCGGTAGGCGTTCACGACCTTGCCTGGGTTCAAGCGATTCGCCGGGTCCCAGATGGCCTTGAACTCTTCCATCGCCTGCATGATCTCCGGGCCGTACATGATCGGCAGGAATTCCGCCTTGGCTTGCCCGTCGCCATGTTCGCCCGAGAGCGAGCCGCCGAAATCCACGACGAGCTGCGCCGCTTCACGAAGGAATCCTCTCCATTTGAGGACGCCTTCCGCCGTGCGGATATCGAAGGTAATGCGCGCGTGCACGCAGCCGTCACCGAAGTGGCCGTACAGGCAGGTGTCGTAGCCGTAGCGGTCAACCAGGGCCTGAAAATTCCGCAGATAGTCGCCCAGCCGCTCCGGATCCACGGCAGCATCTTCCCAGCCCACCATCGGGTCGGGCTTGTTTGGGTCGATCGACAAAGCAACCGCCGATGCGCCGGTCTCGCGTATCGACCAGATCTTCTGCTGTAGCGCTTTTTCCGTGACGACGAAGCCCGTCACGTCGGCGCACGCCTCAGCCGCCAGAAAATGGCGCTCCGCCGCTTTTGCCTGGCGCGTCGCGTCCTCCATCGAATCAGCCCCGAACTCGAGCACGACCCACGCGTCGCCGTGCGGCAGCAGCGCGATCTCCTCGCTCTTGAGGCCGCGCGCCTGCAGGCCGCGCACGATGCCACGATCGAGGCCTTCGATGGCGATGGGAGTAAAGCGTGTGAAATGCGGCACCGCATCCGCCGCAACGTAGATATCCTTGAAGCCGAGCAGGAGCAGCACGCGAGAAGCCGGGCTATGCACGAGCCGCACCTTGGCCTGCAGCGTAATCGCGCACGTGCCTTCGGTTCCCACGAGCGCGCGCGCAACGTTGAAGCCGTGCTCCGGTAGCAACTGGTCGAGGTTGAAGCCCGAGACGCGCCGCTTGATTTGTGGAAACTCGTCGCGAATGTGCGCTGCGTAGCGATCGCGCAGAGCGCGCAGGCGCCGATAGATTTCGCCGCGACGGCCGCCTTCGGCGATGATCGCGTCCAACTCCCCTTCGCTGGTCGGGCCGACCCAGAAGCGCGCGCCATCGTACGTCAGGACCTCCAGGGCTTCGACGTTCTCAGCCGTCTTGCCCGCCATCACCGAATGCGCTCCACAGGAGTTATTCGCAATCATGCCGCCGAGCGTGCAGCGGCTGTGCGTTGCCGGATCGGGCGCGAACGTGAGGCCGTGCTCCTCGGCGGCATCGCGCAGCGAGTCGCAGACGACACCGGGTTCCACGATTGCCGTCTTCCCGACCGGGTCCACGGACACCACCCGGTTCACGTACTTGCTGGCGTCCGCCACCACGGCGACGTTCACGCATTGGCCGTTTTGCGAGGTGCCGCCGCCACGCGTCAGGAACGGTACGTCGTGACGCTTGCAAACCGCCACTGCGGCGACGAGATCCTCCACGTCGGCGGGCACCACCACGCCAAGCGGAATTTGCCGGTAGTTCGAAGCATCCGAAGCATAGAGCGCCTTCGATCCGGCATCGAACCGGACTTCGCCGCGCAGCGCGCGGTGAAGATCGGCTTGAACGCCTTGCAGCACGTCTTCGCTGGCCTGATACGGAGTGGCGGCTTTCAATTTACTTCCCGGCCGCAGAGGTGTTGGCGGCGTTATTAGCCGTATTGGCGGTCATCTTGAAGATGCCCGTGGCGTTACCGGCGTCGAAGCGCAGATCGGTTTCCCACTGGCGCGTGGCCTGATTGAAGATGCGCTTGCGCGTGATGAATTCGTAGAACGAGCCCGGCACCTCGCGCTTGACCGTGCCGCCATCGCTCTGGCGCAGATCGCGCAGCACGATATCAGCACGATAGGCGGTTTGGAACACACGGCCCGAGCGCGAGCGCTCGACATCGGGCTTCATCGGACGGCCCTTCGCCTTCTCGTCGTCGGAGAGCTTGAACACGTCGGCCACGCGGTCGGTCGCATGATTGAATGCGTTGCCCTCCGTCGCGATCCAGGCCATTTCCGCTGATTCGAGCAGCAGCGTTTCGTAGTCTTTGACACTAGGCGCTTCGTGCTGACGCGAAAATGCGCCGACGATCACGGGCAACAATTCGCGCGCCGTTTCGAGCGGCAGATAGCCGTCGCGTGCGAGCTCGGCAAGCTGCGAGCATGCGAGCGGCGTGAGCGGATCGCGCGAAGTGCCCAGCACGTTGGACACAGCCTGCTGAAACTCCTTCGAGAAGCGCTCCGGATGCAATTCGCTCACAAAGAACTGCGCAATCTCGTCCGGCGCGTCCTCGTGCACATACGCGCGCCCGGTCATGCCGAGCTTGTCCAGCGGGTAGCGGCCATTGAGCTTGAAGCCGAGCGGCAGCAGGATGCGCGTAAAGGCAGCCTCGCCGGGCGGCAGCGCGCCGCTATGCGCCCAGCGCACCGTGCGCAGCGCGCCATGATCGAAGTACACCGAACCACCCTGCGCAATCGCGTCGTTGGTGTAGTTGCGGCCGTTGGGCGAGCGTTCGAGCAGGTCCTCGAACAGCGCCATATTCATCGCTTGCGCGAGTTCGGCGCGCGTGACCACGCCTTCTTCCCATTCCTGCAGCAGCGCGGGGATATTCAGCGTCGCAAAGAGACGCTCGGTCTTTTGCGCACCCAGCAAACCATGCAGCAGGCTTTCAACATTCGAATTTCTCATTGCCATCTCCCAAATCCCAGCAAATTGGAGCGCGAGACCGATTCCATCCCACGCAGCGCACCAATTAATTATTCAAAACGCCACGCCCGCCGTAAAGTGACATAAAATTGCCAGTCGATGAGTTTTTGGAACTACCATGCGTAAATTCAGGATCCCCAACATGAGCGCGCTGATCGCATTCGAAGCGGCCGCGCGGCATGAGAGTTTCACTCAGGCAGCCAAGGAGCTTTTTCTCACGGAAAGCGCCGTGTCCCGGCAAATCGCCACCCTCGAATCGGGCCTCGGCGTGCGCCTGTTCGTGCGCGCCAAGCAGCGCGTGGTCCTGACGCGCGCGGGCAAGCTCTATGGCATGCAGGTACGCCGCTCGCTGGAAAATCTGGACAAGGACACCCTCTCGATCATCGTGCACGGCAGCGGCGGCGGCTACCTCGAACTGGCGGTCCTGCCGACCTTCGCTTCCGAGTGGTTAATTCCGCGCATGAAAGACTTCAACGACCGCAATGCCGATGTGCGGATCAATATGGGCGTGCGAACGGACACGTTTTCGTTCGACGAATCGCATTTCGAGGCCGCTATTCACTATGGGAAACCCACTTGGCCTGGCACGACTTCCGATTACCTGTTTGGCGAAGAGGTGGTGCCAATCTGCTCGCCGGCCCTGTTGAAGAAGCCGATCAAGAAAGCCCACGAATTGCTCGCCTATCCGCTGCTTCACTCGACCACGCGGCCTCACGGGTGGTCGCAATGGTTTGCGGCGCTGGGCGTGGAAGACAACGCCACGATGCAAGGCGTTCGATATGAACTGCATACGATGCTCACCGCGGGTGCGGCGGCGGGACTGGGCATCGCGCTCGTGCCCCGATTCCTCGTGGAGGGGCAGCTCAAGCACCTGGGGCTCGTGATCCCTTTTGAATCACCGGTGGCGCAGAACGGAAGTTCGGATGCCGCCTACTATCTCGTCTATCCAACGGAATTCAGCCACGGCAAACCGCTCGAAGCGTTTCGCGCGTGGCTGCTGGAACAGGCGGGGGCATACGCCGGTATCGAGTGACAGGCGGGTCGAAGCGCGTCCCCACGAGGTGACGGCTTCGAGAACGAACCGAGCGCCTGGGGACGCTCAATGCCGGTACGCCGCGAGCGCGTCGCGCGCCTGGAACGCGGTGTACGTGAGCTGTGCGGCAGCAAGGCCGGCGAGGCCGAACGTGCGGGTCAGGCCGAATGCCGCAAAGCCTTCCGGCACCGGCTGACCCAGCGCCAACGCGTCGGCGAGCGTTTCGCCAGCGACCGTGGTGGGCGCCATGCCGTGCCCGCCGAATGCAATCGCGTGCCAGACGCCGTCACCATCGCGGCCGATTTGCGGCATCTTGTGCCGTGCGTAGCTCATCAGCCCGCCCCACGCGTATTCGACCTTCACGTCCGCCAACTGCGGATACACGCGCACGAGGTCGCGCCTGAGCAGCCGCGCGATGGCCTCCGGGCCGCGGTCGAGCACTGAGATGCGGCCGCCCCACACAATGCGCGTGTCTTTCAGCGGCCGGTAATAGTCGAACGCAAAACGCGTGTCGTAGACGGCATAAGGCGCGTCGATTGCCTCGGCAAGGCGCGGGCCAAGCGGCTCGGTCGCGATCACATAGGTCGCGATCGGCAGGACCGCGCGCTCGATGCGCTGCGAGACACCGCGCGCATAACCGCCGCAGGCGAATACCACATCTTTGGCGGACACCGTGCCAGTCGGTGTGCGCACAACGAAACCCGCGCCATCGCGCTCGATCGAGCGTGCCGGCGATTGCTCGTAGATGCGCGCGCCGCCCTGCGCCGCGGCATTCGCCACGCCCAGCACGTATTTCAGCGGGTGGAAATGAAAAGCGTTGGGTTCGAAGAGTCCGCCGTGATAGCGCGCGGTCTTCAGCCGCGCACGCAGCGCGTCCTTCGCCACCGGCTCCCATTCGACGCCGAAATCGCGCTTCATCAGCAAGCGCACGGCATCCAGCTTCGATGCATCGTCGAACCAGTTCGCCAGCATCACGCCACGGTCGACGAGGTCGCAATCGATGCCATAGCGGGCGACGCGCGCGCGAATCAGGTCCACGGCTTCGATCGTGAGGCCGTACAGGTGGCGCGCCTTGGCGGCCCCAAGCGTGCCGAGCAGGTCGCCATTGTCGAGACTGTAGCCACCAAACACGAAGCCGCCGTTGCGGCCCGATGCGCCAAAGCCAACGCGCTCGCCATCGAGCACGACCACGTCGCGCACCCCGCGCTCGACGAGCCCAAGCGCGGTGTTCAAGCCCGCGAGGCCGCCGCCGATGATGCAGACCTGCGTGTCGACCTTACCGCTCAGTTGCGGATAAGGCTGACGGGTGACGGTGGATTCGTAGAAGTTTTGCATGCGATTGGGCTTCTAAAAAACGGAAAAATGAATGCGGGCGCTTTAACTGCCCACCTCTCCAGCGGGACAGATCACGCCTCGGGCGCCACCTTCGCCTGGGCGCTCATGTAGCCCGATCGACTCTCGCTCGACGCGGTCTCGAGCTGGCTTTTCGCATAGCGCTCGACCCAGGGTGCGAATTCCATGTCCTCATAGCGCACGAGGCGGCTTTTGCGCACGATCGCGTAGCCGAACCAGACCGCGAGGAAAAGCGGCAAGCCGATATAGGTGGCGCTCACGCCTGCCCAGTCTATCTTGTTGGCGAGAAAAGCCTGATAGTCCTGGCCGACCGTGACGAGCGTGCACAGCACGGCAGCCAGGATCGGACCGAACGGGAAGAGCTTGGCCCGGTACGGCAGTTGCTCGAGGCGATAGCCCTGCTTCAGGAAGCCCTTGCGAAACCGGTAGTGGCTGATCGCAATGCCGAGCCACGTAATGAAGCCGGCCATTCCGGAGAGGTTCAGCAGCCACAGGTACATGGTCTGGTCGCCATAAAGCGACGTGAGAAAGCACAGCGCGCCCACGGCGGTGGTCGCAAACAGCGCGTTGAGCGGCACGCCTCCCGCCGAGACTTTTGCAAACAGCTTGGGTGCGCGGCCTTCGACCGCGAGATTGTAGAGCATGCGCGTGGACGCATACATGCCCGAATTGCCAGCCGAAAGCACGGCGGTCAGGATCACCGCGTTCATGACGCCGGCCGCAAACGCAAGGCCCGCGTGACGGAACACGAGCGTGAACGGGCTTACGCCAATATCGGTCACGTCGCTTTTCAGCAGGCTCGGATCGGTATAAGGAATGATCATGCCGATCACGAATATTGCCAGCACATAGAACAACAAGATGCGCCAGAAAATCTGCTTCACCGCGCGCGGAATCGTCGTGCTCGGGTTTTCAGCTTCGCCCGCCGCCACGCCGATCATTTCGGTGCCCTGAAACGAGAATCCCGCGATCATCGCGACGCCGAGCATCGAGGCCCAGCCGCCAACGAACGGCGCGTCCTTGATCGTGAAGTTTTCGAACCCGTTGCTGGGGCCGCCCTGCATGATGCCAAAAATCATCAGGACGCCGACCGCAATGAACGCAATCACCGTCAATACCTTGACCAGCGAGAACCAGTATTCGGCCTCGCCGAAGCCGCGCACCGACAAAGCGTTAAGCGCGAAAATCAGGGTGAGAAACAGCGCGCTCCACCAGACGCCCGGCACCTTGGGAAACCAGTAGTGCATCACGAGTTGTGCGGCAACCAGCTCGACGGCAATGGTCACCGCCCAGCTATACCAGTAGTTCCAGCCGATCGCGAAACCAAAACCTTCGTCGACGAATTTCGCACCGTATGCGGCGAATGACCCCGACACGGGCATGAAGGCCGCCATCTCGCCGAGGCTCGTCATCAGGAAATAGACCATCAGGCCGATCACCATATACGCGAGCATCGCGCCTCCGGGACCCGCCTGCGAGATCGATGTGCCCGTGGCAACAAACAGGCCCGTGCCGATGGACCCGCCAATTGCGATCATGCGCAAATGGCGCGCTTGCAGTCCGCGATGGAGTATGGGTTCCCCTGATCTGGAACCCGATGTACCCGGGGAATGATTGTCCGGTTGTGAACGCATGACGTGCGCTGTCTCCTTGTTTGTCTAAGACGACGATGCACGTCTGGTTCTCCTGCCACACGCTAGCGGCATGAACGCACTGAACCGGCTGACGTGCGTGTCGCCTTCATCGTGGGGCCGGCCGCACACGAAAAGCCGCGCGGCTGGAAAGGCGCCTGCTGTTTATTCCACCTATCTCGGCGCCGGACAGAGTGTATTGATTAACAAGATGAAACGCCAAACGACATTTCGGAACTAGTTAATGCGTCTTCATCATCAACTGGCGCCGACTCGAAGGTCGTTTCATCCGCAATTCGCATGGTCGAATGCGTCGTCAGAAACGCGTTCGAATGCCAGCCCCCGCGGTATACCCGCTCGACAGCCTGGAAACATGGTCGTACATATAGCCGACGTAAACATCGGTGCGCTTGGAGAAGGGGTAGTCGTAACTCAGCGTTGCGGTTTGCCGCGCCTGATTCAAATTGCTGTTATCGCGCGACCACGCATACGATGCCAGTATGCTGCCCACGCCCACCGGCACCGAAAGGCCGCCTTGCAGCATGTTCACGTGAAAGCTGCTGGTGATCAGCTCGTTGTCGGCATAGGTGTATTCGCCGTACAGCTTCACGAAGTTGAAGTTGTACGACATGCCCAATTGCATCGCCGTCTGGCTCTGGAAGCCGCGCACGAGATTATTGAGGTCTCCCGGCGTGGTGCCGAAATTCAGGTACTGCCAGGTCGCGCCCATCGCGAAATAGCCGTGCGTCCACGTGGCCTGCGCCGAAACTTTTTTCGCTGCATCGTCTCCGGCCTGATTGCCGAACGCGTACATCACATGTGCGTTCAAGCCGCTGAAGTCCGGCGTCGCATACTGAATCGCATTGCTCCACGACGTTCCGCCAGGAATGCCCTGATTGATGCGATAACCAGGGTAGGTACCCAAAGCGGAATAGAGCTGATTGATGGTGGGCGAAAACGTAAACGAGGCATAGAACGGATTGAATTGCGCGGACTGCAAATAGAGCAAGCTGCTCTGCCGACCGAGCGTCAACGCACCGTAGGGCGATCCAATACCCACGTACGCATTGCGGGAGAACATGGGGTCGCCATTGAACGAACCCGACTGCCCCGTTTGCGGACGGAAGAAGCCTTCGATCACGAACATGGCCTTGTAGCCGCCACCCAGCTCCTCCTGGCCGCGAAAGCCCCAGAACGAAGTCGACAACCCGCCGCCGCCCACCTGAGCGGCGGCCGACTGGCCGGGAATGCGCAGATAACCGGCCCATGCGTCCACGATCCCGTATAACTGCACGCTCGATTGCGCGCGTGCCTGAGCGCTCATTACCGTGAGCGCAACGGTTACGGCCACACTGCAAATGCTTTTAAGCGTGGGAATGCGGGCATTGATTGCGAGCATGACTTTGTCTCCTTCGCTATTTGTTTTGGCGAGCGCATACCGGCGTCATGAATGACGCCTCAAATCAGGCATGCGTTTCAGAAGCTTCGGTGCAGCGGCGGAAACGGCTCGCGGGGAACCCCGCGAGCGCGCATCACCGGCATTCAGGAACGGACGTTAGTTGGTCCGATGTTCAAGCGAGCGTTGCTGATACGAAATCATCACGCCCTTCATTTTCTTGAACACAAAGAAGTAGAGCTTGATGTATTGGCCCACCAGAATGGCGTTCATGAAGGTGCCTTCCCGGATGAACTCAGGCTTGCCGAGGAATATGAGGCCTATCGTTGCGCTAATCACAAGCAGCGTGCAGTCGAAAGCGGTCTTGATATCGCCCCACCGCCATTTCGTGCGTTCGAAAACCGCATTGACGAACATGTCGATCGGCATGAGCACGAGATTCGCGCGAATCATCAGGAACAGGCCGAAGGCGAGCAAGGCATCCGCGAAAGCCAGCAAGCCAAACTTCAGAAAATACTCCTGAACGCCGATCGAGCGAGTCAGCATCAGGTTGAAATCCAGGCACGTGGCCAGCACGAACGCCGGGATCAGCGAAGCAAAGTTCTTCAGCCTGAAGTCCTTGCGCATCACCAGGAAAGTCAGGAACAACATCAACAGCTCGAGCATGAAGTTGTACGTGCCCTGGCTTAGCGGCTTGTACACGAGCGTCATGGTGCGGGTGAGGCTGCTTTGCGGGGAAATGCCTATGCCCGCTCGAATGGCCAGACTGATCCCCATGGTCAATATGTAAATGCCGATGATGTAAGTGGCCCAGCGCCGTTTCAGGCTGCCGGTATCGATGACTTCAGCGTCCCTTTCATGATGCGCCATGACGATCCCTTCGTTGTCGTCCTTCTTTTATGCCGTATTGGACGCCGCATTCACACTGGGGCGCCCACCAGGTGTCTCCTCCTTCGGGGTCGACGTCAGACCATGAAGCCGAAGCGGTCCAGCGAGATGAACAGGGTCAGCAGCTTGTTGACCACGGGTTCACCCTCATTGCGGTTGCCCAGCGCTTCCAGTTCCGCATCGATGGCGCGCGTGGCCGTCAGCAGATCGGAAAGATTCATGTTGGCCATCACGCCGTAAATGTCGAGCGGCAGCACCGCCTTGACCTCCTTGTTCTCGGTGACGATGCAGCCGCCCACATAGCTGTCGACCTGCTGGAGGCAATGACACATTTCCGCGCTGTCGTCCCCCACCGCGACGAAGTAGGCCTTGGGTGCCGGCCAGAACGTCGACACCGCGCCGCGATCGATGCTCACGCCCTTGAACAGGCCGTTGACCACATGGCGCTTGCCGTCGGCATAGCGCTGCACCACCGAAATGCGATTGAGCTTGATGCCCGCAACTTCCGGCACGATCTTGCCGTCTTCCAGCGGCACCCACACTTCCTGGTAGAACTTTTCGTGGCCGCGGCCATAAACGTCGAACAGGTACACCTTCGCTTGCTTGCCGTCCGCGGAGACTTCCAGCGGCACGAGATCCAGTTGTTCCGGCGTCAGGTTGCCGAGGCCGGGAACCGGCTTTTTCGCCATGCCCGAATAGTCGATATCGGCTTGCTTCAGCAGCTTGCGATCCTTGGCAACCAATTCGCCATCCTTGAAAACAAAGCGCGGATTGATTTTCGAAAGGCTGTCGGTCAGCACGATATCGGCGAAACGGCCCGGCGTGAGCGAACCGAACTTGTTGTCCATGCGGAAGGCGCGCGCCGTGTATAGCGTCGCCATCTTGATCGCCTTGATCGGCTCGATGCCCATTTCGGCGCACAGCGAAACGATCCAGTCCATGTGGCCCTTGGTCAGCAGGCGGTCGACTGAAATGTTGTCGGCGCACAGCTGGAAATTCTCGGCGGGCCATTTACGCTTGACGATCGCGCGCAGCATGATCTTGATGACCTCGGCGCTGCCCACGCCAAACTTGATTTGCGTTTGCAGACCGTAGCGCACGCTTTTCTCGATGTCGTCTTCCTGCCAGACATCGTGATTCGCGAACGCGCCAATTGCGGGCATGTAATTGAGCATCATGTCCGAGAGCGCGGTCACGCCCCAGTGCGTGTTCATGAAGCCGCCCTTCGCGCGGCCCAGCGCCGATTTGCGGAAATCGTCGTCGTTGCCCTTGCTGTAGGTGAGGTGCGCAAGCTCGCCCAGACCGATGACCGGGTCCATCTTCAACAGCGCATCGGTCACGGCTACCGAGGTTTTCTTGCCCGGCGCAAACGCGAATACGCGGTACGGCAGGCGTTCGTGGTTCTGGAACAGCTGCTCGGTGGCGGGAATCGCCTCCGCACCGGCCGCGCTCACGAAATCGAGGCATTCGGAAAAGATCGTGGTCGTACCGCACGGCACGATGGCTTCGGCAAACGCGGCCGGATGCGCCAATTGCGCGTCGAAGTGAATATGCGCGTCGATCAGGCCCGGAATGGCGTAAAGGCCTTCGCCGTCGAATACCTCGCGCACCTTGATCGCGGTCTCGTCGGGATTCAACGCGACGATGCGCTTGTTGTACACGAGAATCGAGCCTTGATAGACCGACTCGCTGTGAACGTCGAGGATATTCAGGTTCTTCAACAACAGGTCGGCTTCCTGCTTGCCGTTGAGCACGTCGAAAATCGCCTTCACCTGATCGTAATGGGCGGCGACCTGGTCGCGTTGGCCCGATGCATTGGCGTTTCTCTCGCTGACTTCCTGGTACATGGCTAGTCTCACTTTCATCGATGGGTTCGAGGCCGCCTTCGGCCCCCAAATCGCTAACGATCGCGACTGATGTAATGAAAACCGAAATCACCGTAACTAAAAAGAAGCGTTTTTTGCACGGACCGTACGCTTTTCGAGTACGATGCCTCGACCAGGGAGACAGGCGAACATGCTGCATTCACGATTGCTGCGCTATATCGACGAGGTGGCGCGTTGCGGATCCATTCGCGGCGCCGGAGAAAAACTCCATGTCGCCGCTTCGGCGGTGAACAAGCATGTGTTGCTTCTGGAAGAGGAAATCGGCGAGCCCCTGTTCGAGCGGCTGCCGCGCGGGCTGCGGCTCACGCCGGCCGGGGAAATCCTGCTGGCCCACGTGCGCAAGACCATGTCGGAATACCGCCAGGTCGAAGCCGAAATACGCAACCTGAAAACGCTGCAAAAAGGCGAAGTGATCATCGCCACCGTGACAGGCCTCGCGAGCGGCATCGCTTCCACCGCCGCCGCGAATTTCAGCGTGCATCACCCGCACATCAAAATCTCGATCCGGGTGATGTCGGTGCGCGAAATCTTCGATGCGCTCGTGAGCGGCGAGGCCGATCTCGGGCTCGGCTTCAACCTGCCACCGTCACCGCAACTCGAAAGCCTCTGGGAAATGGACACGAGCCTCGGCGCGGTGATTTCGCCGAACCACGCGCTCGCGCGCATGGAATCCATCCCGCTGGCCTACTGCACTTCGTACCCGCTGATATTCGCCGACCGCGCGATGCTGATGCACGGCATCGTGGCCGATACGTTCGAGGAAGCGGGGCTCAGCGTCGAACCGGCCTTCCGCACCAATTCGATCGAGACCATGAAACGGCTGGCCGCCGCGAGCGAAGGCATTGCCTTTCTCAGCAAATTCGACATCGCCGACGAATACCGCCAGGACGTGCTCACTTACCGCCAGATTCGCGACCGCGCGTTCAGCAGGAACGTGCTTTCGCTCGTGCGCCGCGAAAAGCACGGGCGTGGCCTTGCGAGCCTGTTGCTGGCCGAGGAAATCATGAACGTGCTGGGTGGGATGAGCGGCTGAAGGCGGCCGAGCCCGGCGCAAAGTGTTGCGGAAATGCCGCCGGCCGCGTGAACACATTGAAACAGTCTGAAATATATGGAATGATATCGATTCTCATTCCCAAGCAGCATTCGGGACTTTTAAACCAGGACCAGCCAGCCTAGCGTCGTTTCCCCGTGCATCTGGGGCGGCTCAGCCAGCCACCCCACCGCGCTGTTGCGCCATGCGTGCGCAGCCGATCGCAATCCGATCGCGCGGATTTTTCCTTGCACAGGGCCCCCATGTTGAACAGGACGCCGCTCGCGAGTGCGCTCGCGCTGGTCTTTGCCGTACCTTTTGCTTCGTCCGCGCTCGCCCAGAGCGCGCCGGTTGTCCCGCAGCACAGCGAGACCGCCCCGCCAACGCCGGCAACGGACAACGCCACGCTGCCCGCCATCTCCGTCTCGGCCCAAGCCCCCGGCCAGAATAATCAGGACTTCCAGGCAGAAACTTCGACCGTCGGCGCGAAAACGCCCACGGCGCTGCGCGACATCCCGCAAAGCGTCACGGTCATCAACAAGGCCGTGATGCAGTCGCAGGGCGCCACCTCGTTCCAGGACGCATTGCGCAATGCGCCGGGCATCACGATCGGCGGCGCGGAGGGCGGGCAGATCGGCAACAACATCAACCTGCGCGGCTTCACGGCGCAAAACGACATCTATCTCGACGGCTTTCGCGACCGCAACCAGTACTACCGCGACACCTTCGACCTCGATTCGATCGAAGTGCTTTACGGCCCCTCGTCGATGCTGTTCGGGCGCGGCTCGACGGGCGGCGTGATCAATCAGGTGACCAAGCACGCGACGCTCAAGCCGCTCACCGAAGTCTCGGCCACGCTCGGCACCGACGACCGCTATCGCACGACGCTCGACGTAGACCGCCCGCTCGGCGACCATGCCGCGTTCCGCCTGAACGCGTTCGGCCAGTCGATGGGTTCGACGCGCGACGAGATGAAAAACAAGGATTACGGCTTCGCTCCCGAGTTGCGTTTTGGCATTGGCACGCCCACCGAGATCACGCTCTCGGCGCTCATCCAGCACAACTACGACATGCCCGATTACGGCGTGCAATCGATCAACGGGCATCCGTTCGCGCCTTCGAAGAGCACCTATTACGGCCTCACCGACGACCGCACGATCCAGGACATTCAAACGGTGCAAGCCCGCATCGATCACACCTTCAACGATCAGTTCAAGATCAGCAACCAGACGCAGTTCTCGCACTCGCTCACCGACGCACGCGAGACCGCGCCGGGCGCGGTGCTGACCGGCCCGCTCGCGTCGAGCACCGCGCTCAAGAACGGCAACTACACGACGCTGCCGCTTTCATCGCTTTACGTGAAGCTCGCGAGCCACGACCGCGTAATCGAGAACCACTCGATCTATAACGATACGATGGCGCAATACAAGTTCTCCACGGGCGCCGTGAAGCACGAGATGATTGCGGGCGTTGAAATCGGCCACGACAGCTATACCAATCAGGCCTATACACGCAACAACCTGCCGATCGTCTCGCTGCTCGACCCCGTCTATATTCCGACGCCATCGAACGTCACGCAGAGCGTGGGCAATCACGCGGAATCGGGCGCGACCTCGCTGGCCGCGTACTTCAATGAAACGATGTCGATTGGCGAGCACTGGAAACTCATCGGTGGTTTGCGCTGGGATCGCTTTCAGGCGCACATTGCGAACAGCGTGAGCGCGCCCGCCTACGCGGACCAGACCAACACCTTCACGAGCGTGCGCGCCGGCGCGATCTACCAGCCCACGGATTGGCAGTCGTATTACTTCTCGTATGGCACCTCGTTCAATCCATCGCTCGAAGCGCTCACGGTCACGAACAACACGCAGAACCTCGCGCCAGAGAGCACGAAGTCGTATGAAGTGGGCGGCAAGTGGGACTTGCTGGGCGGCAATCTCTCGGTAACGTCGGCGTTCTTCCAGCAGGAAAAGGACAACGCGCGCACGCAGACATCTTCCGGCGAATACTTGCTCGAAGGCGACATTCGCGTGCGCGGCTTCCAGGCAGGCGCAACGGGCCACATCACGAACAAATGGCAAGTGTTTGCGGGCTACACGTATATGGACGGCGTGATCCTCAAGGCGCTCGACGGCACCCAGGGCCATACGCCGGCCAACACACCGCGCAACACCTTCACGTTCTGGACCACTTACGCGCTCACACCGCATTGGGAGATCGGCGGCGGACCGACCTATATGTCGTCGCGCTACGCGTCGAACACGAACTATGTGGAAACCGGCGGCTATACGCGCTGGGATGCGATGGCCGCGTATCACGCGAAGAAGTGGGACCTGCAGTTCAATCTGCTGAACATCACCAACAAGTTCTACTACGACGCACTCGTTCCGTCCGATGGCGGGCGTTCGGTGCCGGGCGTCGGCCGCACGTTCCTCGCTACGGCGAACTATCGTTTCTAACCCAGAAAGGAAGGGAACAAGAGATGCTGATCCACGTCCCCAACGTATTGACGCCCGAGCAGGTGCGCGCGCTGCGCGAGCGGCTCGACCACGCCGGCGACGCATGGGTCGACGGCCGCGCCACGGCCGGATGGTCGGGCGCGCCCGTCAAGCACAACCGGCAGATTGCCGAGCACACGCCGCTTGCGCGCGAGCTGGGCGACGTGGTGCTCGCGGCCATCGAGCGCAATCCGCTCTTTATCAGCGCGGCGCTGCCCAACCAGGTGTATCCGCCGCTCTTCAACCGCTACGAAGGCGGCATGACGTTCGGCAGCCATGTCGACGGCGCGGTGCGCGTGCTGCCCAATGGCATGAAGCTGCGCACCGACGTTTCGGTCACGCTGTTTCTCTCGTCGCCCGATGAGTACGAGGGCGGCGAACTCGTGGTCGAAGACACTTATGGCGTGCAGGAGGTCAAGCTGCCGGCCGGCGACATGATTGTTTATCCGGCCACCAGCCTGCATCAGGTCAGGCCGGTTACGCGCGGCGCTCGGGTCGCGAGCTTCTTCTGGGTGCAAAGTCTCGTGCGCGACGACACGAAACGCGCGCTGCTGTTCGACATGGACACCGCCATCCAGCGGTTGAACGCGAGCGACGCGAACGCCGGCGCGCGCCGTAGTCTCGTGGGCTGCTATCACAATCTTTTGCGGCTCTGGAGCGAGACATAGCGCGGCCGGCGACGTAATCCACCGGTTAGAGCACGCTCAGAAAGGAATCCTCATGATGCCGTGCTCTGTGACGATCCGGTCGGCATCGCTCGCGCGTTCCTGAAACGGCGGCAGCGACTCGGCGGTGGTGGTCGTGAGCGGCCCCCGGTAAACGGTGCCATGATGTAAGCGAGATTTCGGCGGACCTGAATCGACTCCCGGCCCGCGTACTGCTTCTTCCAGTGGTAATACGTCTGCTCAGAAATGCCCAGTTGCAGGCTGCAAGGCATGAATTACCCCAGGCGCACAAACCTTGCAAAATGCTAACAACCAGGCTTTAATGTCACGCATGGAGTTTGATCTGCTTTCAAACACTTTCTCTCCATTGGATCCATAGCCATGTATCCCATCCTCGATCCGATCCGCACTTCCCGCTGCTTTTCGTGCGCGGCGGGAAAGCATGTCCGTCGGGATACGACGATGGGGCTTGGGAAAGGCACCCGGAGCCGCGGCGGCCCCGCGGACAAGTCAGCACTCCCTTTCGCCCGGCGCTTCGCATAACACAAAACAGCAACGCGAAGACCGGGCTCCTACCGCAGCCTTACATTCCCCACTGCCGTGCGCTCTCGCGCGTGTCTTGACGAGACACGCGATATACGCATGCGTGGTGGTGTGTCACTTTCCACTGAATCCCCGTTGCGCTGCATGCAAATGTACGGCGACCCGCCTTATGTTTAATCAGCAGCGGACGGATTCCGTGCGAGCAAGCGGGGCAACCATGAGAACTCAAAGGAAGCATCTATTGGCCGCGCCGAATATTACCGGGAGATCGGACGTTCCTGAAACGGGTCAGCTTGATGCGATGACGACCTGCATGGCGCGGGAAGCTCGCGTTGATACCCCGAGTCAGTGTACCGAGCACAACGGCTATTTTCTGAAGGCCCGTGCCAACCTGACGAATCGCGACATGTACGCGGCCGATCTGGTCATTGAGCGGCCCGGATATCCATCACGTCACTTTCACGCCCTCGATCATTTCTACGACGCAGGACAAGCTCTACGTTACGCAACAAGATGGGGACGAATCTGGGTTGACCATCAATTGAAGAAGATTGCTGGCCAGGAAAATCGGTTTGACTGCCCTGGGCGACAGTCTTGACGTTGTGCTCGACAACAGGAATTTATGTTTAGGTATGCATATGACATCTAGATTCCGGGATGGCAAGACACTACGGTTCGTGATTCGAAATCCGGCCAACTCGACGGCGGCGCTCTTGTATTGGCTGGGATTACAGGAGCCGACACAGGATGCGAGCTTCGTTGAAGTTACTCAACGTTACGGTCCCTTGATGCAGGTCGTTTTCGCGGACGAGCGTCCAGGTGCGTTTGTCAACCGTAAAGCCGTGCGCGAAGTTGTCGAGTCCGGAGTGATTAACCGTCTAATCTTTTCCGATGATTCGTGGCTGGATGTGTGGAGCGACAGCCGTTGCTCTGATCTCTGCAATCTTCATTCGCACCGGAGGCACAGATGCCAATGATCTGCGCCGCTAATGGCTAGAGAAGCGCCCCCGCCGCCGTCATTGGAGCGGGAGCGGGGACTTGTCAACGGACGCGAGAATTGAGCGGCGGGCCGGCGCACTCAGAACGAATGCCGCATCCCGATCCGCACATCGGCCTGAGTGGTCGAAGTGGACGGCGTGAAGCTATATCCAATCACCGCATCCACGCCACTCGACGCCTTCAGATAATCACCGGAGATATACACATCCGTGCGCTTGGACAAGAGGTAATGCGCGCCGAGCGAACCCTGATTCCAGTGATGTCCTTCGAAGTTCGTGTACTGGTAGCCGCCGATCACACTGAACGCAGGGGTCACCTGCCAGCTGGCGCCGCCCTCGCCCACCTTCATATGCGACGTCTCGCCAAGACCCTTGATCGTCGTATAAGTGAAGTTGCCCATCAGCGTCACGTTGCCGATCGCATAGCTCGATCCAATGCCAAATGTGCCCTGCTTATCCACCGGGAACGGGTTGGCCGAGAAGAGATCGGTTCGCGCTCCCGTGGCGGGATCGACCGTCACGACCTGCTGGCCGAGAAACGTGTGCACGCCGAGCATCGCGTACGGATCGAACGCGTAGATACCATGCGGATTGTTCAACTGGGTATACGCCGCGCCCGCTGTAAACGATCCATTCGCATAGTGCCCGCCGACGCTCCACGCGCTGTCCTGATGGAAGTCACCCGCAACGTTGCCGAACGAATACATGCCGCCGAACATGAAGCCCGCGAATTCTTTCGACAGGAACTTCACCGCATTGGGCAGGCGGTCGCCGTTGAACCGGTCGAAGTCGCCCTGGTGAATCGCATAACCGCTCGCCCACGCCGAGACGTTGTAGAGGTACACCATCTCTTCGGTCATATCGAGCTGATTGCCGAACGACAGCGTGCCCCACTGGTTCTGCAGCCCCACATAAGCCTGGCGTCCGAACATCGAGCCGCCAAAGCCCAACTGCCCATTGCCCAGATGAAAGCCGCTCTCCAGCACAAAAACCGTTTGCAGACCGCCGCCCAGATCTTCGACACCCTTGATGCCCCAACGGTTACCGTATGAAATGCCATCGTCGAACTTCACGACATGCGAGCCACCCGTGTTGCTCACGTAGGTAATGCCTGCGTCAAGAATCCCATATAACGTTACGCTGCTTTGTGCGTGACTTGCGTTGGAAACCCCTGCGAGCGCCAGTGCGACACCCGTCAATGCTGCGGCATTCAGTTTTTTCATTTAGTTCTCTCTTGCCTGGCTATATGGGATGGAAGCGCGAAGATGACTTCCCTGCGTGTGCACCCTGCATCACGATCAACGCACAGTACAAGTCCATATTTCAGGCAACTCGATCAGATACGACATGCTTTGGTCTCGCAGCGACACAAACAATAAAAAAAACGCGCAATTCATTGCAGAACTGCGCGCCCTTCATTTCAATACCGATGACGTCGCTTGCGCTTTAGTGAATACCGAGTTGCGCCTGCACTGCCTGCAATCCGTCCGCGCCGCTCGCGGTCGTCACACCCTTGAGCCATGCATTTAGCAATCCTGGATTACCCTTCAGCGCTCTGAGCGCAGCCGTATTCACATCCACCTTGTTCAGCAGCACATTCGCAATGATCTGGTTTTCCATGTCGACATTGAATGTCATTTGCTGGAACAGTCGCGCAAGATTCCCGCACTGGCCTGCAAAACCTGCCCGTGTCACCGTATTCACTGTCGCGCCGCCATAGTTCGGGCCGAAATAGGCATCGCCGCCCGACAAATAGCTCAAGTGGAATTTTGTGTTCATCAAATGCGGTTCCCACGCGAGGAATACGATCCACTGCTTGTCGCGCACGGCGCGCTCCACTTGCGTGAGCATGCCCGTTTCACTCGATTCAACGATCTTCCAATCGCCAAGTCCGTATGCCTTTTCCGCAATCATCTTCTTGATGTTCTGATTGGCGGGTGCGCCCGGTTCGATGCCGTAGATCTTCCCGTTGAACTGGTCCGCATGCTTGACCAGATCCGCAAACGAGTGCACGCCTGCCGCCGCCACATAGTCAGGCACGGCCAGCGTGAATTTCGCATGGGTCAGATTCGCGTGCAGCACGTCGATCGAACGCTCGTCCACGAACGGTTTCACGAGCGGACCTTGCGCGGGCATCCAGTTGCCAAGAAACACGTCGATCTGCCCTTTTTTCATACCCTGATACGTGATCGTCACCGACAGATTCGATACGTTCTGCTGATAGCCCAGCGCCTTCAGCAACACGCCCGCCACCGCATTGGTCGCGTCGATATCCGACCACCCAGGATCGGCCATGCGGACCTGCGTGCAGCTTTGCGGTTCTGCAGCATGCAAGGTCCCCGTCAAGGTCGCGCCAAGCAGGGTGACTATCGGTACCGTCTTCGCAAGCAAACTTCTCCAGCGTCTGTTCATCGTGGGCTCCCGTATCGATGCGTTTCAGCGTGCAACGCGCGGATAGCGCGCCATGGCCTCCAGCGTGTCGAGTTCAATGTGATTGCGCATATAGCGCTGGCTCGCGTCGTTAAAGGGCTGCCAATCCCAAGAGCGGATCGCGCCCTGCGTGGTCGCTTCGAAATGAAAGCGCCTGCGGCGCTGGCTCGCAAGCACCGCCTGATGCAAAGCAGGGATATCCCAGCGCCCCGCAATCTCCTGGCGAAAAGCAGCGACGAGGCTCGCAGCTTCCGGGGCTAATGCGAGGTTCACGCATTCGCCGGGATCGTCCACGAGGTCGTAGAGCTGGTCGGGATCGACGGGCGTATGGATGAATTTGTACTTGCCACGGCGGATCATCACCATTGGCGCAATCGCGCCTTCCGCAAAGTACTCGACAATCGCTTCATCGTGGCCACCGTCGCCGTGAAGGTGCGGCAACAGGCTGTGTCCGTCGACGGGGTCGGGCCATTGGGCGCGGCGCGTGCCCGTCGCCATCTCGACTAGCGTCGGCAGCAGATCGATATGCGATACCGACGCCGCCACCCGCCGCGCACGGTATTGCCTGGGCGCATGCACGATCAGCGGCACGCGCACGCCGCCTTCGAAGCAGGTCATTTTGTACCAGAGCCCGCGTTCGCCGAGCATTTCACCGTGATCCGAAGTCACGATCACGATCGTATCGTCGGCAAGACCCGTCGCCTTCAGCGTATCGAGAATCGCGCCGAACTGGGCGTCGACATACGACAATGCACCGTAATACGCGTGCCGCGCGTTGCGAATCTGCTGGTCGGTCGGTGGCGTCAGGTCCGCCTCGTAGAGATCGCGCAGACGCTTCGAATGCGGATCGCTCTCCTCGCGCGCCAGCGTAATGCGCGGCATGTCGATGTCCTCATCGCGGTACAGGTCCCAGTATTGCCGTGGAATCGCATAGGGGTCATGCGGATGCGTGAGCGACACGGTCATGCAGAACGGACGCACATCCCGTTGCGCAGCGCGTTCGCGCACGATGTCGTAGAGCTTCTGACGCGCGGTGTACGTAACCTCATCGTCGAAATCGAGCTGGTTCGTGCGCACGCATGGGCCTGCATCCAGAACCGAACTCATGTTGTGATACCAGCTTGGGCGCACATCGGGGCGGTCCCAGTCGGGTACCCAGCCGAAATCGGCGGGATAGATGTCCGTCGTCAGGCGCTCTTCGAAGCCGTGCAATTGGTCGGGGCCGCAGAAGTGCATCTTTCCCGAAAGGATCGTCCGATACCCTGCCGCGCGCAGGTAATGTGCGAACGTCAATGTTTGTGCGGGCAGTTCGGCGGCGTTATCGTATGCATCGGTGGCGGCGGGCAGCTTGCCCGTCATCATCGATATGCGGGCGGGCGCGCACAGCGGGCTCGCGCAGTACGCGGAATCGAACACGACGCCTTCTTTCGCAAGCGCATCGATGCGCGGCGTCAGTGAAACCTGATTTCCATACGCGCGCAGGGCAAACGGCGTCATCTGATCGGCCATCAGGATAAGAATATTCGGCTTGGTGATAGGGCTCATTGGCGGGGCGGATTAGAATCGAACGGTTATGCGTCGTTACGCGGCGATGCAAGCATCACTCTGACTCGCCGCATGGACTTCACTATTGCCGCTGGCCAAACCGTTGTGAAGGCGGCGTGCGCTTATCGGCCCATAAGGGGAAGTTATGCCTGGACCAGACCGTCTTCCGCCAATGCAGACGTTGTCGGCTTTCGAATCGGCCGCGCGCCTCGCGAGCTTCACGGCCGCCGCGCGCGAGCTCGGCTCGACCCAGCCGGCGGTCAGCCAGCGCATCGTGCAACTGGAAGAAGACCTCGGCGCACCGCTATTCGAGCGCGGTCATCGCGGCGTGACGCTCACGGCCGAGGGCGCGCTGCTCTACGAAGCCGTGCGCAGCGGTCTCGACACGATCCGCGAGGCAACGACCTGCATTCGTGCGCGCCGCGCAACGGGCGCATTGACGATCCTGACCGACGCGGGCTTCGCCACCTATTGGCTGATGCCGCGCCTCGCGCGCCTGAAAGCGTCGATGCCCGGCGTCAACGTGAAGATCGTCACGTCGCAGCTTGGCTACGACCCTCACCGCGATCACGCCGACATCGCGATCGCATTCGGCGACGGCCACTGGCCGCCCTGCACCTCGACGCGGCTCTTCGCCGAAGCCGTCATGCCGGTCTGCTCACCCGCGTTTCGCGAAGCGCATGGCGCCGTCACCCACGCCGCCGATCTCGCCGAGTTGCCGTTGCTGCACGTGCAACCGACCGAACCCGAGCGCTGGCTCGCCTGGGACACATGGTTTGCCGCGTATGGTCTCGCCGCACCGGAGGAAAGTCAGGGGATCATGTTCAACAGCTATTCGCTCGTCGTGCAGGCCGCGTTGATGAGCCAGGGCGTCGCGCTGGGCTGGACACCGCTGACCGACGAACTCATCGCATCCGGCCTTCTGGTACGCCTGCTCGACACGCCCGTGACGACCGAGCGCGGCTATTACCTCGTCTGTCCGCCCGCGCGCCCCGCGCCTGCAGCAGTGCCGCTGTTCCGGCGGTGGCTGTTCAACGAACTAAGCGGCATCGGCGCGCACGAGCACGCCTGACGCTCAGCACTACGCTTTGGCATGCTCGCTGCGCTTGCGCTCGTTCAGGGCTGTCATGGTTGCGCCCCAGAACTCGCCGGACTCCTGTCCCGCCGGGGACTGGCGCCAAACCTCGCGCGATAGGTCCGCGAAAAATGCGATGGCGATTCGAACCCGCATGCCACGCAAATGGCCGTAATCGACATATCGGTCTGGCGCAATAGCTCCCGCGCGCGATCAAGCCGCAATTGCAGATAGAAATGCGTCGGCGTGTCCTTGAGCAAGGAACAAAAGAGTCGCTCGAGCTGCCGGCGCGTGACGCCAATTTCCTGCGCAAGATCGGCCGGCGCAAGCGGCTCTTCCATGTTCTGTTCCATCACGCCGATCACCTGGATCAGCTTGGGATTGTGCACGCCATAGCGGGCAGCGATTTCCATGCGCTGATGATCGGAGCGCTGCCGGATGCGGCTCACCACGAACTGCTCGGAAATCGACGAGGCAAGCGCCGCCCCGTGACTGCGCGCGATCAGATCGAGCATCATGTCGATCGAGGCCGTGCCGCCCGCGCACGTAATGCGCCGCGCGCCGATTTCGAATAGATCTCCGCTCGCCGCGACGGATGGGTAACGCTCGCGAAACGCGGACAGCGCCTCCCAATGCAAGGTCACGCTATCCGTTGGCCGAAGCAGTCCCGCTTCGGCCAGGATGAATGCGCCCGTATCGATGCCACCAAGCATGACGCTCGCGCGGTCGAGGCGCTTGAGCCAGTCGCCGAGCGCGCGGCTGTAGCACGCAAGCGGTTCGAAACCCGCGACCACAAACACGCTCTGCACATCGTCGACGTCCGCGAATGCCGCTTCGGCGTTCAGCGAAATGCCATTGCTCGCGGGCACGGGCGCGCCGTCGACGCTCAATATGTGCCAGCGGTACAGGTTCTCGCGAAAGCGGTTCGCGACACGTAAGGGCTCGATGGCCGACATGAAACCGAGGGCCGAAAAGCCCGGCAGCAGCAGGAACGAGATGTCTTGGGGCATCACTTGATGTTCGGGAGGTCGCGTGAAGCGGATTCATCGAATCCGGCGAGCGTAGCAAGCGCCATGCAAGGCGGCAAGCCACGCCAATAATGCGCGGCTCGATGGCGCAGTGCACAAGCAACACGCAAGCCCAGCCCATCGAGCGCCGTTCGTCACGCACTGTGGTTTTCCCTCATGGTCGCTCGCAAGCAAGAACGGGTCGCTGGCGGTCGATTTTGCAGCAATATGGACCGGTACCTTTATGGCACACCGGATCGGTTCAGGTCGTCCGACTCGCCGCCCGCCATGCGGGCTCGCCATATAACGCGTCCAGGGGGACCGTCATGAAGTTGCGCAACAAAGCCGTTACCGCATGTCTGGCCGGGCTTCTCGCGGCCATGTCCTTGCCCGCCTTCGCGCAGGATCCGTCAAGCTGCCGCGCGGTCCATTTCGCCGACATCGGCTGGACCGATATCACGTCGACGACGGCGCTCGCGTCCACCGTGTTCGAAGGCCTCGGCTATCAGCCCGTGACGACGGTCGCCTCCGTGCCGATTTCGTTCGCGGGATTGAAGAGCAAGCAACTCGACGTATCGCTCGGCTACTGGTGGCCCGTGCAGGAGAAGGCCATTGCGCCGTTCATCGAGTCCAAATCGATCAACGTATTGCAGCCGCCCAATCTGAGCGGCGCAAAAGCCACCTTTGCCGTGCCGACCTACGAATACGAAGCGGGCCTGACGACTTTCGCCGATATCGCCAAGCACCGCGCGGAGCTCGACGGGAAGATCTACGGCATCGAGCCGGGCAGCAGCGCGAATGCCGCTATCCAGAAGATGATCGCGACCAACCAGTTCGGTCTGGGCGGATTCAAGCTGGTCGAATCGAGCGAGGCCGGCATGCTCGTCACCGTCGAGCGCGCGGTGCGCGAGAAGAAGTGGGTGGTCTTTCTCGGCTGGCAGCCGCATCCGATGAACATCCAGCTCGACATGAAATATCTGACCGGCAGCGAGGGCGTGTTCGGTCCCAACGACGGCGAAGCGCGCGTCTACACGGTGACCTCGCCCGACTTTCTGACGCGTTGCCCGAACGCTGGAAAGCTCGTCAGCAATTTGCGCTTCACGACGCAAATCGAAAACGTCGTCATGCAGTCGGTGATGAAGAAAGAGAAACCCGCTGACGCCGCCAAGGCCTACCTGAAACAGAATCCGCAGGTCCTCAATGAATGGCTGGCCGGTGTCAAGACCTATGACGGCAAGGACGGCTTGCCTGCGGTCAAGGCGTATCTCGGTCTTTGATTACGTGCCTCCAGCACGACTCCGTACTTTCCATTGCAACGTCTAACAGGAATTGCCAGCATGAACCTTGAAGTGATCGTGACCTGTGCCGTCACGGGGGCAGGCGACACCGTCGGCAAGCACCCCGCTATTCCCGTCACGCCCAAGCAAATCGCCGAAGCGGCAATCGAGGCCGCGAAAGCCGGCGCGACCGTCGCACACTGCCATGTGCGCGATCCGAAAACCGGACGCGGCAGCCGCGACCCGAACCTGTATCGCGAAGTCGTCGATCGCATCCGCTCGGCGGATACGGACGTCATCATCAATCTGACCGCGGGCATGGGCGGCGACCTCGAAATCGGCCCCGGCGAAGATCCGATGCGGTTCGGCGCGAACACGGACCTGGTCGGCGGCTTGACGCGGCTTGCGCATGTCGAAGAGCTTCTGCCGGAGATCTGCACGCTCGATTGCGGCACGCTCAATTTCGGCGACGGCGACTATATCTACGTGTCGACGCCGGCTCAATTGCGCGCTGGCGCAAAGCGCATTCAGGAACTCGGTGTGAAGCCCGAACTGGAGATCTTCGACACGGGCCATCTGTGGTTCGCCAAGCAATTGCTGAAGGAAGGGTTGCTCGATGCGCCGCCGCTGTTCCAGTTGTGCCTCGGTATTCCCTGGGGCGCGCCCGCCGACACCACAACGATGAAGGCAATGGTCGACAACCTGCCGGGCGGAGCGCATTGGGCCGGCTTCGGCATCGGCCGCATGCAAATGCCGATGGTCGCGCAGGCGATGCTGCTGGGAGGGCATGTGCGTGTTGGCCTCGAAGACAACATCTGGCTCGACAAGAACGTGCCCGCGAGCAACGGCTCCCTCGTCACGCGCGCAATCGAGATCATTGAGCGTCTCGGCGGCCGCGCGCTGACACCCGCCGAAGGCCGCAAGAAACTCGGCTTGCGCGCACGCGGCGAACGGCTGCTCGACAAGCGTGCCATCGAACAGTACGCGTGACGTATCGAAGCGTATCGACAGCTTTAAACCCCATTCAACCCTTCCAGACGATCACCGGAAATGAAAGAGATCATCAGCATCAAGACATTCGCGGCAATCGGTTCGGGCGTGATCGGCAGCGGCTGGGTCGCGCGCGCGCTGGCGCACGGGCTCGACGTTGTTGCGTGGGACCCGGGCCCGGGCGCGGAAAAGCAGTTGCGCGACAATGTCGCGAACGCCTGGCCGGCGCTCGAGCGCGTCGGGCTCGCGCAAGGCGCATCGCAGGAGCGTCTGCGCTTCGTGAATACAATCGAGGAGTGCGTCGCGCACGCCGACTTCATTCAGGAAAGCGCACCCGAGCGCGAGGAACTCAAACTCGCGCTGCATGAACAGATCAGCCGCGCGGCGAAGCCCGATGCGATTATCGCGTCGTCGACATCAGGCCTGCTGCCCACCGACTTCTATGCACGCGCGTTGCATCCAGAACGCTGCATCGTCGGCCATCCGTTCAACCCCGTTTATCTGCTGCCGCTGGTGGAGGTGGTGGGTGGCGAGCGCACGTCGCCCGCGACTATCGATGCCGCGCTGCGCATCTATCACGAGCTTGGCATGCGGCCGCTGCATGTCCGCAAAGAGGTGCCGGGCTTTATCGCTGACCGCCTGCTCGAAGCGCTGTGGCGCGAGGCGCTGCATCTCGTCGACGAAGGCGTCGCGACCACTGGCGAGATCGACGATGCGATCCGCTTCGGCGCGGGCATCCGCTGGTCGTTCATGGGGACGTTCCTCACCTACACGCTCGCGGGCGGCGACGCGGGAATGCGCCATTTCATGCAGCAGTTCGGCCCCGCGCTTGAGTTGCCGTGGACCAAGCTCGTCGCGCCGAAGCTGACTGATCAGTTAATCGATCGCGTCGTCGACGGCACGGCGCAGCAAGTGGGAGCGCGATCGATCAAGCAACTCGAACGCTATCGCGACGAATGCATCACGAACGTGCTGTCGGCGATTGCGGACACAAAAGCGCGCCATGGCTTGGGTGCCGACGAATAACGTCGCGCACGACCGGAGCAGACGCGGAGCACACGCGGGGCATCGAAGCGCGATGCCCCGCGAGCCCTAACCATCCTTCAAAGCGACGGAGACATTGACCATGCCGCGATATGCGCAATTGCCGGCGTATCACGATGTCGTGCGCGCCGAATGGGTCGATTACAACGGCCATCTGCGCGACGCGTTCTATATGCTGATTTTCAGCTTCGCCACCGATGCGCTGATCGACGAGATCGGTCTCGACGACAGCGTGCGAAAAGCGCGCGGCCGCTCGATCTACACGCTCGAAGCCCATATCAACTATCTGCATGAAATCAAGCAAGGCGCCAAGGTGCGTGTCGAAATGCGCGTGCTCGCTCACGATGCGAAGCGGATTCATCTGTACCTCGAAATGTTCGCGGACGACGGCGACCAACCTGTTGCAGCCAGCGAGCAGATGCTGTTGCACGTCGACATGAGTGGGCCACGCTCTGCCGCGTTCGATAGCGATGTTCAAGCGCGCGTGCGCGCGCTCGTCGATCGGCAGGCAACGCTGCCTGTTGCCCAGTACGCCGGGCGCATGGTCGCTTTGCCTGCGCAAGCCGGCAAGTGACATGCGAGCATTAACAGGCACAATCAGATTAAGCACAACGGGAGTGGCACGTCATGCTCGAACCTGAAATCGCCGCTTTCGTCGAGCGCGCGACGGCGTTGTATTCGAGCGATCACCCAGCTACGACCGTGAACGACGAGCGGGCGACGTATGAACGTTTTGCCGCCGCGTTCACACCACCGTTGCCCGAGGGCGTGCACACGCACGACGCGCCGTTCACCTCACCCGGTGGACAGACTGTGATGCTGCGGTTCTATGCGCCCGCCCGGCGCGCGCAGTCCAACGGCACCGTGCTCTATTTTCATGGTGGCGGGTTTGTCGTCGGATCGATTCAAAGCCACGATCTGATCACGGCACGCATCGCGGCGGATACGGGCCTTTGCGTGATCGCCGTCGACTACCGGCTTGCGCCTGAACATCCCGCGCCTGCCGCCCACGACGATTGTCTCGCTGTCACGCGTGCGGCGCTCGACGAGCGCTTGCCGTTCGGTCCGCTGCCCCGGTCGCTGCAACTGGCGGGCGACAGCGCGGGTGGCACGCTTGCCGCGAGTGTCGCGATGCGTTTGCGCGACGAAGGCGTCACAGGTGTGGATGGCGTCGCGCTGGTCTATCCGCTGCTGGGTATCGAGCCCCAACTGCCCGCGCGCGATACGCAAGCCAACGCGCCGATGCTCACGCTTGCCGACGTGCAACGCTACGGCGCGCTGTACTGGGGCGCGGGCGTCAAAGATCGGGCGCTTGCCGCGTGGACCCTTCCGCTCGAAGCCTCGCGCTATGACACGTTGCCGCCCACACTCGCGATCGGTGTCGAGCACGATCCGTTATGCGACGACGCGCGGGTGTTCGCCGAGCGCATTCGCGCGGCGGGCGGCCACGCGTACGCGCCGGTCGGCGCGGGCCTCGTGCACGGCTCCTGGCGTGCACTGGCGACGAGTCCTGGCGTGCAATGGATGCATCGCGAGGTATGCCGGTTCCTGACCGGGAACGCAGCAGGACGCCCCTAGTTTGGCCATTGCCAGCCGTTCTACCGGGGCGCGTGCTTCAACCTTCCGACGCGCTCGCCAGTTCCTGATAGCGCACGAAGTGCGAACCCGCTGCGGTTTTCGCGGCATACATGGCGGTATCGGCCTTTGCCAGCAGTTCTTCCGCGTGCATGCCGTCGGCCGGAAATTCGCTGATGCCGATGCTCACGCCCACCTTCATCAGATGCTCGCCCAGCGGCACGGGCGCCTCCATCGCCAACTGCACGCGGCTAGCCGCCACGCGCAGCGCGTCGGTCGTACGCGCGCCGCCCACCAGAATCACGAACTCGTCCCCGCCATAGCGGGCCACGACATCGGTGCCGCGCAACGCCGCGCGCAGGCGCTGCGCAACCACCACCAGCGTCTGGTCGCCGGTCGAGTGCCCGAATTGATCGTTGATTTGCTTGAAGTCGTTCAGGTCGACGAACATCACAGCCAGCGGCTCGTCGCTCAGCGCCGCGCGGCGTATCGCCAGATCGAGTTGCTCCAGGAAGTGCGTGCGGTTCGGCAGGCCGGTCAACGGGTCGTGCCCTGCCAGGTGCGTCAGCTCCTGCTGCCGCGTATGCAGCGCGTCCACCTGGGAGCGGATCTCCATGCGCATGCGGTCGAAGCAGCGCGCGAGCACGCCAATCTCGTCCGAGCGTCCGACCGGCAGGCGCTCGATGGCCTCCTCGTCGAAGATGTGCGTCACCGCGTAGGCGAGCGTGCGCAGCGGCCGCGCCAACGCGCGCGCGAACAACACCGCCAGCACGATCGCCACGGTGCTGGAGATCAGCACGAGACGCATGATTTGCGCGCCGAGCTCGTTGGCGGGCGCGAGCACGTCCGTGAGCGGCCGCGCGAGCCCGAGCGCGATGAAGCGCTTGCCGCCCGTGAGACCGAACGGCGAGCGCACGAACGCGAACACTTCGGCCGGTGGCTCGTTGCTACGCGCAAAGCCGTTGAACGTCAGGCTCGACGGCCCGTTGGCGAACAGCGGCGCGGTGGCCGGAAAGCTCTTTTGCATCAGCACGCGGTGGCCGCGCTCGAAGCCGAAGGTCTGGTCCGGATCGGGATGGATCAGAAAATCGCCCCACTCGTTGGCCATGTACACCGCGTAGTCGGTCGGTAAATCGCGTTCGATGCGTTCGAAGATCTTGGTCAGATCCACGTCGATGACCAGCACGCCCACCTTGTCGCCGCTTTCATCGGCAATCGGCGTGCCCACCATCACCACCGGCAGCGTCCGGCCCGGGTCCGAACCGCGCTGGGCCTTCAAGCCGATCGGCGAGACGTAGACGCGCTCCGCATTCGCCGCCAGCGCGTCGTACACATACGGAAACTGCCCCTTCTCCTGCAATTGGTCATCGGGCACGACCACGACGCCATTCGTTTCGCGCTCGACGCGAATGCGCTCCAGGCCGTATTCCGCGCGCGAAATCAGGCGTATCTGCAGATACTCGGGGTGATGCCGCATGAAGCCGCTGAACACCTGCTTGAGCCGGGCGTCGGCGGGACGCGGCGCGTCGCCTCGCGCGACCACCGTCGACGAAGGCAAGGTCGCAAGCACGAGCGCGTCGTCCGCGACGTCGCCGAGCGCGGCAGTGAAACGCTGGCTCAGCAATTGCGTTGAAGTGAGCAGGCTGTGCTCCGCTTCGTGCATGAGCATCTCGCGATTGGCGCGATAGGTCGAATAACCGGTCGCGCCCGATGCCGCCACGCCGATGCACACCAGCAGGATGGAAAGCTGCGAAGTCAGCCCGAGCTTGATCATGGCGCAAAACGCTCCAGCCGGTCGCCCGCCTTGATCCGGCGCCACAGCGCCTCGCGCTCGGCAATGCTCTCGACGGGTTGGATCCAGACGAGATGCGGCCCCGCGCCGGCGGCGTCACTGGAAGCGTCGCCAGTCACAGGCGTCATGGTGTTGGCCAGCCCTTCGCGCTGCGTCAACTGCTTGCCGATTTCGGGCTCCAGCATGGTGTTGATCCAGTCGTAGGCCAGCGCTGGATTGCTCGCATTGTGCGTGATGGCCCAGCAATCGAGCCACGCCAGCGCGCCTTCGTCCGGAATCACGTAACCCACATCGACGCCGGCATGGCGCAATTGCTCGACTTGCTGCGTGCCGTAATTGCCGAACATCAGCGCCACATGATGCTGAACGAACTGCTCGGTGGCCTCTTCGGGCAACGTGTAGTACGTGAGCAGATTGCGCCGCAAGCGCACGAGTTCGCGCGCGACGGTGCGCAATTGCTCGGGCGTCAGGTGGAACGGGTCGGGATAGCCGAGCGCCAGCGCAGCGAACGAGAAGTTGTGCTGCGCGCTGTTGAAATCGAGCACCTTGCCACGATAGCGCGGATCCCACAGCGCCCGCATCGAACGCGGCGGCTCGGCAATCTGCTTGCGGTCGTAGATCAGCCCCATCGACGAATAGGTGAACGGAATCGCGTAGGTGCGGCCCGCGTCCACGAGCCCGCGAATCTTGGCTACCTGCTGGAAATAAGGCTGCTGCCAGTGGCGGTTCGGAATGCGCGAGAGGTCGAGCGCGCTGAGCAGGCCGGCGTGCGCGTAGCGCTCGATCTCGGCGGTGTTGGCCGCCAGCACATCGAACGGCTGCGGCTCGGCACTATGCATGCGGGCCCAGAGCGCTTCGTCGGAATCGACGAACGTGACTTCGACTTTGGCGTGGAAGCGCTTCTCGAACGCGCGGACCCAGTCGTCGTCCGCGTAGCCGGGCCACGCGAGCACGCGCAGCACGGACCGGCGCGGCGTATAAGAATCCGCGAGCGTGTGGGTCCAGAGAAAACACAGCAGCAGGACAGCCAACGCCGCCGGCGTGGCCCATCTGCTCACGCCACGACGATTGGCTCCCCCCCGGATGAACCCGCAAACGACCGTTTTGAAGCGTCGTCTCATTTCGCCAATTTATTCGATGCTGTTTCAGGGTTCCGCTAAGCGCGTCCCCATTTTCTGATAAAGCGAAGACGCCGCTTCGCTCGACCCCGTATTCCGCTGTCGCGATGGAAACCCATAATGCGTTCCCGCCGCTCATCTTATCGAAAATAGAAAACCAGATTATGCAATCCGGCTAACTTTCAGCACAAGAGAAAATCCGGTGGCCTGAAACAGGTCAAGCTATTGACGATATCTAACGTCGTTGAATCCTCTTAAATATGAAAAAAAGGCTCGCCCGACGGAGACAGTCGAAGCCAGCCTTAGGAAAGTCACTCATTTAATGCCCGGTTTTACTTCGTCCTGATCTCTCCAAGCGCATCGATGACATCGTCCGAATGGGTCACGAATCCAAAGCACTTCTTCACGTTCCAGATGCTGGCTTCGACGCAGAAGTCGGGCGACGTGGTGGCGCAGCAGTCTTCGACCATCAGGCAACCGTAGCCGAGGAAGTTGGCATCGGTTAGCGAGTGCATGACGCACTGGTCGGTGTTCACGCCGGCGAACAGAATCGTCTTGACGCCCAGATTGCGCAGAATGCTGTCCAGCGGCGTGTCCCAGAAGCCGCTGATGCGGTACTTGTCGACATGGATGTCCTCGGGTTCCGGCTTCAGTTCATCGACGATCGCCGCCGCCCAGCTATCCTTCTCGAGCACGCGCGCACCATGTCCCGGCAGCGCCTCGCCAAGGCCAATACCCACGCCCTTCGGCTTGTACAGATGCAGTTGGTTGGGCGGCATGTTCTTGAGGTCGGGGCGGTTGCCCCAGTTCACCCAGATGACATGGGCGCCGGCGGCCCGCAGTTCCGGCAGCAGGCGCTGCAGCGGTTCGATGGGCGCGCGGTCCGGCGTGTAGTCGAAGCCTAGATGGTCGACCCAGCCGCCCTTGGCGCAGAAGTCGTTCTGCATGTCGATGACCATAATGGCCGTGCGATGCAGATCGATCGTCACGGTTTGCGGCTGCGCATCGATGGTCACCACCCGCGGCTCCGGTGCGGGCATCGCCATATTGACGTTGCCGTGATCGGCCAGCCATTTGTAGTGCCGGCCGGAACCCAGGTGATTGGGTTCAGTAACGGTGGCTTCGGGCACGACGATCGGTTCGATCTTTTTAACGGACTGCAACATAGGGACTGTCTCCATTGTTTGCTTTTGCAAGCTGTCGTTTTAAAAAGAACTGCGAGTGAAGATTGAATCAGGCAGCAATCTCGGGTTCCATCTCCTCCGCGGGCGCCGGCATGGGGCGCTTGCGCAACGAGGCTTCCATCACATAGCCAAAACCAATAAACGTCAGCACCGGATTAAACAGAGCGGCGCCAGCAACCGCAATCAGGAGGCCCGCCACCATGCTGTAATGGGCGTGGGCTTTAGCGGAAATCTTCCCAAGGAAGCCCCTGAGGTTGGCGCTGCCGTAGAACACGGCGTTGGACAACGCAAGGCACGCGCCGGCGACGGCCAGTCCGGTATGGCCGGTCGCCATGCCGCCCTGGACCATGAAGATGCCGTTGATCGTGAGCGGCACGTTGGAGAGCAGCGAGAACGTGGGTATCAATCGCCCGTATCGGGCGCCAAACCCGGGAATGAGGTTAGCGAACAAACATAACGTGGCGGCCAGGCTCAAACACATGCCGCCGATCACGACGAGGGCATTGGGGCCCGTAGAAGTCAGGCCGAGCGAACTTAGCAAAAAAATAACGGGCGAGGCAATGGCTTTGGACTTGCGTGAAAGCATGGTTGTGTCTCCGTTACGTGTATTTGTGTAATGGCAGAGTAGGCATGCCGGCACATAGCGGAAATCAGGTTTTCCTGATTTGAGGCTCAGGAATTGCCTGGAGCGATTGATAACCCGCGAAGGAGGTTTGCGGGCATCCAGGCGTTTTTGCGCGCGAAACCTTATGCGTCGTCCCGGACGGCAGCCGAAGACTCGCGAATCACCAGCGATGGACCGGGCGGCGTGGCGGAAGCCGCCCCGCCCTTGCCGGCCAGGTGATCGAGCAGCAGCGCAACGGCTTGCGAGGCCGTTTCGTCGAGGTGAAGATCGACGGCCGTGAGCGGCGGTCGGCAACTGCGCGCGCGAATCCCGTCGTAACGAGTCGCGATTTTGATGTCGTCGGGCACGCGCCGGCCTGCGTCGCCAATGCCCTGCACGGCGCCCACCGCAAACGCGTCAACCAGCGCGCACAACCCGTCGAGCTGCGGGTGCTGCTGCAAGAGCGCCACGCAGGCTTCGCGGCCCGCCTCCTCGCCGCCCGCTTCGTCGGCCACCCCAATCACCGGCGTCATGTCGTGCTCCGCACAGAATTGCTCGTACGCAGCGCGCGATTCAACATACGAATTACGCTGCTGCGCGCCAATCAGCAGCGCAATCTGCCTGCTGCCCTGCTCGTGCAGATGGCGCAGCAACAGCGCCGTGGTGGCGAACGAGTGGATGTCGACATAAGGCAGCGCGTCGTTGCCGGGCATGCGCCCGAGGCACACGACCGGCAAGCCGCGCTCCTGCAGATGGGCCACGTTCGCATCGTCGGCGGTGGGTTCGATCACGATGGCGCCGTCGATGTCGAGCTGTTCGAGCGGCAACCGCCCCGCCATGATGGGCGGCACGAGCACCAGCGCAAGTCCGCGCGTGAGCGCGGCGGCCGCCGCAACCGCCGCGACTTCCATCAGAAAGCCAAGCCGCGACGCGCCGCCGGCGATCTCGAACGGCATCGACGAAAGCAGCGCGATGGTGCGCGCCTCGCCGGTGCGCAGCCGTTGCGCGCGCACGCTCGGGCGGTAGCCCAGCTCGCGCGCCACATCCTTCACGCGCTGGCGCGTTTGCGGATCGACATAGCCCTTGTCGTTCAACGCATGCGAAACGGTGGTCGTGGAGACGCCCGCTGCGCGGGCGACATCGGCAATGGTCGGCCGCGACTTCGGCGGCGCTGGACTTTGCATGCTGGTTCTCTCGCTTGAGTCCGGGTTTTGTGGGCTATCGCGACCACTCGGTCGATAAATAATCCGGCTTGACAAGGCCTTTTGGACGCACCATTCTACGATAGCAAATCGATTTGGGGCGGCGGCCCAATTTTTTGGCCGCGACCCCAAATCGATTTGGGACGCGGTTTTTATCAAGCCGCTTCCCCACAACAACGACCCATGGAGACACGCAGTCATGACGAAAGCCCAGCAGGTTCACGCTGTCGACGAGCGCTTACCGTTCGTCAAACTGATGTTGTTCGGCCTGCAGCACGTGCTGGTCGTGGCCGCTTCCCCCATCACCGCGGTTTTTCTGGTCGCCAAGGCGCTCGGGCTAACGTCGGCGCTGACCGTCGACCTGATCAGCGCGACCTTTCTCGTCTGCGGAATCGGCACGCTGCTGCAATCGTTCGGCCCGCTGCGCTTTGGCGCGCGCCTGCCGTTCATCATGGTGCCGGGCGGCGCGCCCGTGGTCCTGTTCGTGCTGATCGCGCAGCAAACCGACCTGCGCACGGCCGCCGGCGCGACCATCCTCACGGGCCTGTTCTACTTTCTGCTGTTGCCGGTGTTCCGGCGCTGCCTGCGCTTTTTCCCGCGCATCGTGATCGGCACGATGCTGATACTCGTCGCCGTCAACCTGATCCGCATCTACGGCGTGGTGATCGTCGGCCGCCCCGGCACCGCCGAGTTCGGCAGCCCGGCCGGGATTGGTCTCGCGCTCGCCACGGTCGCCTTCACCGTGCTGTTCGCGAAGCTCTTCAAGGGCATGCTCGGGCAACTCGCCGTGCTGCTGGGCCTGCTCGCGGGCGCCGCGCTGGCTTCGGCACTGGGCTTCATGAGTTTCGCCGGCGTCTGGAGCGGCGCGCTCGTCACGCTGCCCACGCCGCTGCCGTTCGGCATGCCGCGCTTCGATCTGTTCGCCGCCCTGCCGCTGCTGATCTTCAGCGTGATTTCGATGGCGGAAGCCACCGGCCAGACCGTGGCGATCGCCGAGATCGTCGGCAAGGAAATCGACCCGCGCGTGGCCGTGCCGCAGACCATCCGCGCCGATGCGCTCATGTCGATGCTCGGCGGGTTCTTCGGCACCTCGCTCATCATCACGAGCAGCGAGAACATCGGCATCGTGGAGGCAACCGGCATCCGTTCGCGCTTCGTCACCGCGATGGCCGGCGCGCTGCTGATCGTGATCGCGCTGCTCGCGCCGCTCTCGCGCCTCGCCAACGCCATTCCCGCCGCGGTGGTGGGCGGCAGCGCGCTGATCGTGTTCTCGATCATCGGCGTCATGGGCATCAACCTGCTGCGCCAGGTGGACCTGCGCGCGCGCGCCAACATGTACACGCTCGCCGCCGCGCTCACGATGGGCATCCTGCCGATCGTCGTGCCCGGCGTCTACAGCCGCTTTCCCGCGACGCTGCAAATCGTGCTCGGCAACGGGCTCGCGATGGGCGCGCTCACCGCCGTGATCGTCAACCTGATCTTCGAGCACGTGAGCCTGCGCTGGCGGCCGCGCGCAAATCATGCAGCCCATGCCACCCATGCGACTGGCGCCCTCGAAGCCGCCGTCAACGAAACCCCTTCCTGCCACTGAACCCCACACAGCCCAATTTCATCATCATGCAAATTCGCTCCACCGCCGCATCGCCCTGCTCCCTTTCCCGCACCGAACTGTGCGCCGATGAACTGCTGCTGTTGCCTGAAACGCTGCTGCTCGCCGAGGGTCCGGTGCGCGAGCATGCGGTCGTAATCGCCAACGGGCGCTTTCTCGACATCGGCCCCGCCGAACAACTGGTGGCGCGCTACCCGCTGCTGACGCCGCTTGCGCTGCCGGGCAAGCTGCTGATGCCCGGCTTCGTGGACGCGCATCACCACCTCACGCAGTCGTTCGGCAAGGCGCTCGCGTTCGGCGAGCCCTCGGAGATCTACCGCCGCATCTGGGTCCCGCTCGAGAATTGCCTCGACGAGAACCTGCTGTACCTCTCGACCAAACTCGCCGCACTCGAAGCGCTGCGCGGCGGCTTCACGACCGTATGCGACGCCGGCACGCGCTCGGACAGCGACATTGCGACGATCGCCGCGGCCACCCAGGAAGTGGGCGTGCGCTGCGTGCTCGGCAAGATCTGCAACGACCTGGCCGACCCTATCGACGCCCGCGAGCGCGGCGCCATCGTCGCCCGCGCGCAAGCCCATCTGGCGCATTGGAGCGGCCATGCGCTCGTGCATCCATCGCTCGCTATTTCGGTGCCCGAAGCAGGCTCGGACGGCATGCTGCAAACCGTGGCCGCCCTGTGCGCCGAGGCCGGCGCGGTGTTCCAGACGCATGCCAACGAGCACCTCGCCGCCGTCGAACGCTCGATCGTCGCGCGCAAGATGCGCCCCATCGAGCACCTTCACCATGCAGGCGCATTGGGGCCGCAAACGCTGATCGCGCATGCCACGCTCGTTACGCCCTCCGAACTGAATCTGCTGCGCGACACGGGCGCGGCGGTGAGCTACAACCCCGTCGCGAGTTCGTGGAAGGGCAACGCGGTAGCCCCCGCGCTGCAGATGGCCGCGCTTGGCATCCGCTTCGGCCTCGGCACCGACGGCACGCGCAGCGACGCATTCAGGCTGCTCGACGCGGCCGAGACCGCGCAGCGCTTCGCGTTCGGGCTCGCTACGGGCGACTCGTCATGCGGCGCGGGCAAGCTCTGGCTCGATCACGCGCTGCGCGGCGGCGCCGACGCCGTGCGCCTTGGCGCACTGACCGGCGACATCGCGCCGGGCATGGCCGCGGACTTTCTGCTCGTGGATCTCGACGTGCCGGAAATGCGGCCATCGTGGGAGCTCGAATGGGAGCTCGTGCGCCTCGCCAATCGCAGCCAGATCGACGCGGTGTTCGTCGCGGGACGCCTGCGCCTGTGGCACGGCTGGCCCATCGACTGGGACGCGCGCGCGCTGCTGCGCGAAATCGACGAAGCCGCTGCCGATGTCGTTGCGCGCGCACCTATTCAGCGAGTGCATGCCGCGCCCTTATCAGTTGCCCCGGCCGTTCCCGCCGCCTTCGCGGCTCGCGGCTCGGCACAGCCCGTCACGCCAGATCTGGCGCCACTGGCTTCCACTAGCTGAACCACGCGGGCGCGATCGCCGTTCGATCCGCCCCGCGCATAGCTGTCAATCCTTAGGAGAACCCATCTGTGAGTCTGACCGTATTTTTCATTCTTGCCACCACCGTGACGATTGCCGCGTTCATTCAAGGCGCGGTCGGGGTGGGCTTCGCGCTCATCTGCGCGCCGGTGATCGGCTTGATCGATCCGGGCCTGTTGCCCGTGTCGCTCCTGATCCTGATGCTGCCACTCAATGTCTATCTCGCGTGGCGCGAGCGTCCGGCACTCGATTCGCACGGCACGCTGTGGATCACAGTCGGGCGCACAGTGGGCGCGGTGGGCGGCGTGCTGATCATCTCGCGCATCTCGGCGCACGACCTGAACCTGTTCATCGGCGCATCGACGATTGCCGCCGCCGTCGCGACGCTGTGCGCGCCGACCTTTGCGCCGGGCCGCAACGCGCTGATCACGGCGGGCGCGGTGACGGGCATCACCGAAACCGCAACGGGCATTGGCGGGCCCGCACTGGCGATGGTCTTCCAGCACTACCGCGCGCCCGCGCTGCGCTCGACCATCGCGCTGTGCTTCGCCATCGGCGAAGCGGTCTCGCTGGTGATGCTCAGCTTCACCGGCCAGATCAGTTCGGACCGCTTCGTTTCTGCGCTGCTGCTCGTGCCGCCCGTCATTGTTGGCGCCTTCATCAGCCAGCACGTGCACCAGCGCCTGAACGGCAAGGTCCTGCGCATCAGCGTGATGGCCTTCGCGATCGTTTCGGGCGCGGCAATCCTGTATCAGACCTTGAAGTGAATCCGTGAAGTAAACGCAGGCACGGCCGGCCCGGGCAGGGCCGGCTCGTTCCACAGAGCCAATAGAACATCGAGAACATCGCGAGGAGATCCCCCAATGAAGAAGTGTCTGTTGGCGAGCGCGTGCGCCGCGCTCGGCATGGCCAGCATTTCCGTTGCCTATGCACAGAGCAGCATCACGCTGTATGGCAGTCTGGATGCGGGCGTTGGCTACGTCAGCAATCTGCGTGGCTCGCACGCGTTCATCGCCGAACAGGGCACCTTCCAGGCCGACCGCTGGGGCCTCACCGGCACCGAAGACCTGGGCTCGGGACTGAAGACGGTGTTCAAGCTGGAGTCGGGCTTTTCGACGCTCAGCGGCGCGATGTCGAGCGCGGGAACGCTCTTCAACCGCCAGGCCTGGGTGGGTCTCGCGAAGAACGGCATCGGCACCGTCACGCTCGGCCGCCAGACCGACTTCCACTTCGAAATGCTCGGCCCGCTTTCGACCGCCCAGACGCTCGGCGACTTCTCCGCCTTTCATCCGGGCAACGTCGACGGGCTGGCCAATACCGTTCCCGTCGAACTGTCCAATACCGCCAAGTTCGTGAGCCAGCCGTTCGCGGGCCTCACCATCGGCGCGCTCTACGGCTTCACGAATTCGAGCAGCAGCACGACGGGCCACACCATCAGCTTCGGCGCGAACTATGGGTATGGCCCGCTGAAGCTGGCCGCCGCGTGGTCGGAGTACCACGACCGCGCGCTCAATCTGGCCGGCGGGCTGGGCCTTAATGCGTTCGAGGGCGTGAACCTGGCTAACGGGGCGCCGTTCGTGGCCGACCGCGTGCGCAATGCGGGCATCGGCGGCAGCTATCAGTGGGGGCGGGTTCAGTTGCACGCGCTCTACACGCAGGTGCGCATCGAGCGGCTTGGCGCGGCGCAGGACTACCGCACCATCGACGGCGGCGCCAATGTCCAGATCACGCCCGCTTATATGGTGGGCGCGGGCGCGTGGACCATGACGCTCGACGGCAAGCGCTGGACTCAGGCGACGCTCGCCAATGTGTACTCACTCTCGAAACGCACCCAGCTTTATATGGACGTGATGGTGGAACGGGCCTCATCGGGCGCGGTTGCCAGCACGATGGGGATAGGCCCATCGTCTTCAGGCTCGCAGACGGTCGTGCTGGCCGGGATTCATCACTTTTTCTAGGGCGGCCGGGCGGCGGCGGCACAGCCGCCAGCGGTTGAATGCCGGGGAAAGCGGGCACGCATGGCCCAGCCCCGCCCCGGCTTCATGTCAAAATAAGCCCCTCGCCCCAACCCCAAAGACTGTCCCCCAAGCGCGCTCGTCACCATGCGGCCCCCGATTTCTCCGTCCCTTTCGCACCCCGCGTCGGCCCGCCAGGCAACCCGCCTGAGCGGCTTCGACCCGCAGGCCATGCGCGACGCGCTTCAGGAAGGCGTGCTGGAGCACGTCCAGCTGGAGGTCGGGCAGTTTCGAGGCACGGTCGCCCATAGCGCGAGCCGCGAGCTCCAGGTCGACTGGGGCAACTACAGCCTCTCGGTGATGGCGCTGGGCGCGCTCAACCGCAACCGCATCACGATGGGCATGCTGCTCAGCGGCCACGGCGATTGGCGGCTGTTCGGCGCCGCCGTCGACAACGGGCTGCTCTTGGTTGCCCCGGAGGGCAGCGAACTGGCGCTGTGCCTGCCCACGCAGCCGCAGTGGGTTTCGCTCCAGGTCGAGCGCGAGCGGCTGAACGCCATCGGCGTCGATCTGGGGGCCATCACGCGCGGCGGCGGCCTGCGTCTCCCGGGAGGCAGCGACGCGATGCTGCGCACGCTGCACTATTGGTCGCCCGCGCTGCTGGCGAGCGGCGCAGCGGACAACACGGCGGCCGACGAAACGGGCGACGCGGCCAGCGACGCAGCCAGCGCTCAACTGGCGCTCGCGCACGAGGATATTCTTTCGGTCATGCTGGGCGAGCTCGATGGCCGGCAAGACCCGGCAGCCATGGGCCACTCGGCGTTTCTCGACGCCGGCGAGCGCTGGCGCATCGTGCGACGCGCCCAGGATTTTCTCGACGCCCAGGACAGCCCGCTCGTGCGCATCGACGATCTGTGCCAGGCCGCTCGCACCAGCCTTTCGACGCTCGAACGCGCGTTTCAGGAAGCGTTCGGCTGCAGCCCGCGCCGCTTCCTGATCCTGCGGCGCATGGCGGCCGTGCGGCGGGAATTGCTGCGCGCCGAGCCCTCGGCCTCGGTCACCGAAGTCGCCACGCGCTGGGGCTTCTTTCATCTGGGCCGCTTCGCCGTGGAATACGCGAAGCTCTATCACGAGCGCCCGTCGGAAACCCTGCACCGGCGCGCCTGAAGACGCTCGCTTGGGGGTGCCGGGGCTGCAGAAAGCCGCCGCCATACCAGGGATTTCCCCCGAAACCCGGGCGGCGCAGGCAACTTGCCGGAAAGTGGATAGTCGTTCGAGAGCGCCTGCCCCAGACTTCCCGCCATGCATACCTCTTACGACTACATCGTGATCGGCGGCGGGTCCGCCGGCAGCACGCTCGCTGGCCGACTCAGCGAAGACCCCAACGTCACCGTTTGCCTGCTCGAAGCCGGCGATTCGGACAAAAGCACGCTCATCCAGATGCCCGCGGCCGTGGTCGCCATATTGCCGACCCGCCTGCACAACTGGGCGTTCAAGACCGTGCCGCAGCCGGGTCTCAACGGACGCCGCGGATATCAGCCGCGCGGCAAGACGCTGGGCGGCTCCAGCTCCATCAACGCGATGCTCTACGTGCGCGGCGATCGTTGGGACTACGACAATTGGGCCGCACAGGGCAACCCGGGCTGGTCGTTCGAGGACGTGCTCCCTTACTTCAAGAAGTCCGAGCGCAACGAGACCCTCGACAACGCGTTCCACGGCAAGGAAGGCCCGCTCAACGTCGCGGAGATCCAGACGCCGAGCCCGATCCATCAGCGCTTCCTGCAGGCCGCCACGCATTGCGGCTTGCCGAGCGTGGCCGACTATAACGGCCTGGAGCGTGACGGCGCGTTCATGTACCAGGTCACGCAAAAGAATGGCGAGCGTTGCAGCGCGGCCAAGGCGTATCTCACACCCAACCTCTCGCGCAAGAACCTCACGGTATTGACGGGCGCGCAAACCGAGCGCGTGCTACTCGCGGGCAAGCGCGCCGTTGGCGTGCGCGTCAAGATCAACGGCCAGTCGCAGGACCTCAGGGCCAGCCGCGAAGTGATCCTGAGCGCGGGCGCGTTCGGCTCGCCGCAAATTCTCATGCTGTCGGGCATCGGCTCCGGCGCGCAACTGCAGGCCATGGGCATCCCGGTGGTGCACGATCTGCCGGGCGTGGGCGAGAACCTGCAAGACCACATCGATTATGTGTACAGCTACTCGACGTCGAGCAGCCCCGAGACCTTCGGCGTCTCCATTGGCGGAGGCGCTCGCGTGATCAAGGGCATTGCGCAATGGCGGCGCGAGCGCAGGGGCTTGATGACCACGCCTTACGCGGGTGCGGGCGCGTTCGTGCGCAGCAGCCCCGACGTGCCGGCGCCCGACCTCCAGCTCATTTTCGTCGAAGCCATCGTGGACGATCACGCGCGCAAGCTGCACGTCTCGCACGGCTTTAGTTGCCACGTCGACGTGCTGCGCCCGAAGAGCCGGGGCACCGTGAAGCTGGCGTCGACCAACCCCTTCGATGCGCCGCTAATCGATCCGCGCTTCTTCTCCGATCCCGCGGATATGGACGTCATGCTCAAGGGCGCGAATCTGCAGCGCCGCATTATGGAAGCGCCGCCGCTGAAGGCATTGGGTGCGAAGCCGCTGTATCCGGTCGATCAATCGGATCAGCGCGCCGTGGAGCAGGATATCCGCCGCCGCGCCGACACCCAGTACCACCCGGTGGGCACCTGCAAGATGGGCAGCGATCCACTCGCGGTAGTGGATGCGCAATTGCGCGTGCATGGAATCGAAGGGCTGCGCGTTGTGGATGCTTCGATCATGCCGACGGTGGTCAGCGGCAACACCAACGCGCCCACGATCATGATTGCCGAGAAGGCGGTGGATATGATTCGGCAGGCGGCGAAGTAAGTGGCTGGTTGGGGAGCGTGATTCGGCACCACGCGCGGCACCACGCGCGTTCACGCAGGTCAGATCACGCGCGACGCGCTGGCCGAAGTCGCGGCATTGCCGATGGAGCGAGCGGTGCGCTCGCTCGCATTTAATCGCAAAAATCCTCGCCGTTCATCGGGATCGCCCCGTTTGCCCCCTGCGACAAGCGGTCCAGGGCGTCACCCTGTCACTTATCGCTGGCATTCATTGTCTCGATAATGAATGCCAGATCGTCGCTGAAACAGCAGCGACCCGGGGTGAGAGCCGGAAATGCAAAGGCGGATTGCCGCCACTCACGAGTGGCTTTTTTTCGTCCGCATGCCAACGCGCGCCTTCAATGGCCGGGCCGTGGCGGGGGAGCTTCGGCTCACCGGTTCCTTTGCGCCGGCCTCTCAACCCCGTCTTGCGCCCGGCCACCCCCACCCCGATTGAGAGCGGGAGCCGGGCCCCACACCCAGCACAGGAGATTGCGCTGTGAACACTCCCACCGACGACAGGCGAGGGCACTGTATCGACTTCACCGTCCCCGACACTCCGGTATTTAATTTCGCTCCCGATCTCGGCTATTTCGAAGTACTCGGCACCATGGAGCAACTCATCGACGAATCGCTAATCCCGCGCGAACTCGAATGGCCCACCGGGTTCAACGACCGGTTATGGAACGACGAGAAATTCGAATGGCGGTTGCGCCGCCAGCGCCCTGAAGGCGCTCGCGGCCCACGACGGTTCTACGCAGAGTTCGATTACTGGTCCCTGCGCTCGACGGTGCGCGGGCGGCCAATGAAAGTCGTGCAGGCGCTATGGATGCGCCGCGAGGCCGACCGGATTGCCGCGATCCTCCAATGGACCCGCGAGGATGAAGCACAGGTCCACGCAGTGGCACGCGCGCACCGCGATGTCGCGTTTCAGCGATTCAAGCGACTTGTGCCGGCGCTGGATGGGCTGTCGAGGAAACGCCGCCGCGGCGAGTAGATGCAGTGCGCCCCGCGCTGGGGCGAGGCACACGGGGAAACGTGCCACGAGCGAAATGCAAGTTCCTGGTTCACTGCCCTCCTTCATCGCCCAACCACACCGTCCTTCGAAAACAGAACGGGCATCCCCTTTCCATTGATCACGACAGCCGTCAGCGCTGCGCGGTCGGTGCGTTGGCTCGCAGCGAAGGCCGGTTCACCGCTACGAGCATCAAGCACGAAGCCATCGAGCCCGACGCCCACTACACCGTCACGCGTAGCGACAAGGTCGGTGATAGAACCGCTTGCGTGTGAATCCACGCGCAACCAGGACTCACCCGCGTCGGCACTCCCGTACACATTGCCGAGCAATCCGCCCACGAAGATGCGGCCATCGGGTGCGGCAGCGCCTGCCCACAGCGATCCCTTGCCTCCCGTCTCCAACCATTTCCAGCTGATGCCGCCGTCCCTGGACCGCAGGACCGAGCCCTGCTCCGCAGCGACATAGATGGTATTGGAGCGATCGGTAAAGATACGATACAAATTGCGGTCCGCGCGACTGCCGCCCGCGGGCTTCGGCACCGCAACGCGCGTCCAGGTGTTGCCGCCGTCATGCGTCACGAGCAATAGCGACCACAGGCCAACCGCGAAGCCATCGCGCGCATTGAGGAAGTCGATCGAAAAAATCGGTTGATCCGTAGAGGTATCGACGCGCTGCAGCTTCCACGTTTCCCCCCCGTCCTGAGTGGCGATAATGGCTCCCCAATGTCCGGCGGCCCATCCGTGCCGGGCGTCCGAGAACGTCACGGCGGTAAGCGTCGAACCGACCGGTACCTTGACGGCCTGACGAAATGATTGGCCATCGTCGTCGGAAAGCAGCACGATGCCGTGCTCTCCCACCGCCACGATGCGAGCGCCCGCGCGAGTTGCATCGAGCATCATCTTGTGTGCCGGCGCTTGCCAGGGGTGCGCTGGCGTCTCGATGAGCGTAACCGGCTTTTCGCCCGTTTGCGCAAGCGCCGGCAAGCAGGCACACAGCGCTACCAATAAAGCGATTATCTTCAGCATGACTAATCTTCCTGAGAAGTTCGGTGCGCCTGGGATCAGTGACTCAGCAGGCCCGGCGCGCGTGCCGGCTTGGTCCGCGGGAACCAGCGCTCCAGTAGCGATGCGAGCGCGGGCAGCGCGGTCATCGCCATCAGCAAATTGACGATGAACATGAACGCGAGCAGCTTGCCCATGTCCGCCTGGAATTTGAGCGCGGAAAAGCTCCATGTCGCTACGCCGATTGCGAGCGTGATGGCAGTAAAGATGGTCGCTACACCGACTTCGAGCATCGCATGCTCCACGGCCTTCACGATGTTCTGCCCAGTCGCGAGATGCAGTTGCAGCCGATTGTAGATGTAGAAGGCATAGTCGACGCCGATGCCTACGGCGAGCACCATGACCGGAAGCGTCGCTACCGTGAGTCCGATGTGCAGCGCCTTCATGAACCAGTAACCCACGAAGGTCGCCACGGTAAGCGGCGCACAGCACGCCACCATCGCGCGCCAGTCGCGGTACGCGAGGAATACGAGGATCAGGATTGCCGCATACACATTGAGCATCATCGGCAGTTCGCTCTTCGCCACTTCCTCGTTTGTTGCGGCAAGCACGCCCGCATTGCCGGCAGCGAGACGTATCGTGACTCCGGGCATCTCATGCGTAGCGCGATACCGCTTCACATCGCCGAGAATGCGATTGATCGTGGTCGCCTTGTGATCGGCGAGAAACAGGTGAACGGCCGTCATGCTGCAGTCGCTGTTCATGAAGCCCTTCACGCGTCCGATCTCGGCCGCCAGCGCGCCGTAATTGCTCGCATCGACCGGCACCACGTTCATCTTCGGATAGCCTTCGTTGTAGCCCTCGCTATACGTGCGCAGCATCGCCGGAAACGACTGTACTGAAACCACGCCAGGTTCGGTTTGCATGGCGCTCGCGAAATCGTCCTCATAGAAGCCGACCGCGGGGTTATCGCATGACGCGCTGTTCGACTCGAACACCACCGTGAGCCAGTCCAGCCCCACGTCGTAGTTGCCTGCAATAGAAAGCGCGTCGCGATTGAAGCGCGCGTCCGCCCGCAATTCCGGCGCGCCGGGCTCGAGCGTGCCGATGACGCGCTCGCGGCTCTGCCACACGGCAACCACGAAGATGACGAGCGTCAGTGCCAGGACGAGAGGCGCATAGCGCGGCTCGGCAACCCGCGCGAGCCCCCGCAACCACGCCGAGCGGCGCTCTCGGCGCGCAAGCGCGCGGTCGGCGTAGGTCTTTGTGAAACTGAAGCAGGAAGCCACGACCGGCAGCATGATGAGATTCGTGATGATCTTGTAGCCCACCCCGAGCGATGCTGTGATGGCCAGTTCGCGCACCATCGGAATCGGGATCAGCAAAAGCGTGACGAACGAAACGAATGCAGTGACGAGCGCGAGCGTGCCCGGCACCAGCAGCCCGCTGAAGCTGTGACGGGCAGCGTCGAGCGAGCTGCGTCCGAGCGAGAGTTCGCGCACGATGTAATTGACTTGCTGAACGCCGTGAGAAACCCCGATGGCGAAGACGAGAAACGGCACGAGCACCGCAAGCGGATCAAGCCCGAACCCAAGCAGTCCGAGCGTGCCGAATTGCCAGACCAAAGATGTCAACGAGCACGCAATCGGCAAGATCGTGAAGCGAATCGAGTGGCTGTACCAGTAGACGGCGAGCGCGGTGAGAACGAGCGCGATAGCGCAAAAGCCGAGAACCGAGGTAGCGGCATCCGCAATGTCGCCAATCTGTTTAGCGAAACCGATGATCTGAATTTCGTAGCCCTGATCTTCGAATGGCTTGCGGATCTGGCTCTCGAGCAGATGGTTGAACGCCAGATAGTCGAGCACCTTGCCGGATCTGTCCCGCTCGGTGAGTTCGGCCGTGATCATCGCGCTATCTTCATCGTGCGACACGAGCGTGCCGATATAGCCGCCCTGCGTCGTGGACCGGCGAATCTTCTCGATGATCGCCGGCGTCAACTGGTCCGGCGTGATCGTTCCGCCAATGATCGGGTCGGCGTGAAAGCCGTCTTCCGTGATCTCGTTGACGTAGGTATTCGGCGTCCAGAGCGATTGCACGCCCAGCCGATCCACATTCGGCAGATACGTCACGGCCTGCGTGACCTTGTACAGGCGTGCGAGCCCCTCCGGAGTCCAGATGGACCCTTTGCGGGCTCGCACCACCACGGTGATGCGGTTCGCGCCGAACAGATCGCTGCGGTACTTCTGAAACGTCTTAATGTACTCGTGGCCGATCGGCATCTGCTTCTCGAAGCCCGCGTCCATGTGCAATTGCGCGGCGAACATGGCCATGACCGCGGTGAATGCGCCAATCGAGATCAGCACAACGGAGCGGTAGCCAAAGAGGAGTGTCTCAAGACGACAGATCAGGCGATTCAGCACGAAAATTCCCTTCAGATTTGCGGACGGCGTTCGATGGTTGACATCCGATGCCTGCTCGAGACATCAAAAGTTCCGGGTTGCAAACATGCCGACAAAGTTGCGGTCGGCGAACGGCTGGCCAACGCTCTGGTGCCCGCCAAAAAAAGCCGTGAAGTTGATCCCGGCTTGCCATACAGCCGGGTTCTGGTTGAACAGCACGTAGACGTTCACGGACTTCGCACCCTGCAGATAGTTGGCGGAGAACGTTGGCGTGTAGCCGTAGAGCGCATCGGAGAACGTCACACCGGGCGTCACCTGCCAACCCGGGATGAGGCTGCCGTCGTATGTCCAGTTGAAGTCGATGGTCGCGCCGACCGAGCTGGATGTGCCCTGCGCCATGACGATGGGGTAGCCAAGACTCGATCCATAGTTCAGCCACGGCAGATAGCCTGCGGCAGGAACCTGCGTCACAGTCTGTCCGCCCACCGTGCGCGTCACGCCGCTCGAACTGACGCCCGGGTAGTAGATCCACGTCAGCTCGGCGGTCAGCACAGCCATGTCCGCACCGATCAGTTTGAGGAACGGGTACTCGCTGCGCGTGAGGCTAAGAATGCCGTTGATGTCATACTGAATCTTCTTCTCGTCCGCCCATTGCTGGCAGTCGACACCGGTTACGCCATTGGTGTTCGAGTCGAGCGGACCACCGGCGCCGAAGCAGCTTGAAAGTGCAACGGCATCCTGTGGCCGATACGAGAGTTCGGTGCCGATTGCCCATTCTCCGAGTCCGAAGTTCGCGCTGACACCGAAAAGCTGCCGGTTCTGGAGCCAGGAGAACTGTGCGCTGCCATTGGGCAGTGCCGATATGACCGGCGACTTGTCGGTGTAGTTTTCATAGTAAAAAGCGAAGTTCGCATCGACGGTTCGTGGGCGGTAGTTGAACTTCACGCCGAACTGCGGCCGGTATTTGGCGGGCAGCGCGGAGGACACGGGAATACCGATCGTATTGAACGGCGGCCCGGCAAAGTCCCCGTTCACGAGCCCGCCATTGATCCCCGCAATCGTGGAGGCGTTGCCGCTATTGGGTCCCGCGATGGTTCCCGCACTGAAGCCTGCAACGTTGAAATTGTTCGTGTTCAGCGTGAGCGGTTCCGCGCCGCGGCCAAAACTGTTGGTTATCGACCAGTAGCTTCCGACCGGCGGGTAGCGATTTCCATTCCACTGAAACTGATAGTAATCCTCAGTACTGAATCCATGAGAAAGATCAGCGGCAAAGCTCAACATCGGCGCCGGCAACAGCGCCTGCTTGAGCTGCGAGCCGGGAATCAGCAACTTCTGGATATCCAGCGAGTTGGTCGCGTTGATGCCGCCCGCCGCGAACGCGCTCTCGCCCCAGTTGATCACCTGGTTGCCAAGCCGCAGGTGTGCCGGCCGGTCGTTGATCGTGAAGTCCTTCTCCGCCCACAGATCGAGCAGTTGGGTGTCGTACACCACCTGGGCCGCCGCCGCGCTCGTGAGCGGCGTTCTCGCGGTATTCCCGGCGAGAAAATCGTACATGCCCGTACCGCGTATCATGAACTTCAAGCCCTCGCTCGGCATCGTCAAGAGCAGTTCGCTGGTCGCGCTGATATACGTGCTGTAGAGCTGGCCTTTGCGGTAATTCAGGTCGCCATTGTCGCCGAAGCCCCATTGATTCGTGTTTGCCGCCGCCCCGCAGCCCTCGGCATTGGGATCGCCGGTCAACGAACAGCTGGGATTTTTCAGGCGTATGCCGGCCCCTGCCGTGAGGTTGGTCACCCACGACCCCTGCAAGTCGCCCACGCCCGTGTTGAACTCATAGCCGTATGCGTTCGGATTCGCCGCACCCAATACGACAAGCGAAGCGCAAACCGACTTCCCGATCCCCTGTGCCTTCATGGCTATCCTCTATGTGATTGTCCTGGCGCGGGGCGCGGGCGCACCCAAGCCCGCGCCTCTTGCGCCAGGCCCGGATCAACGCTCGCTGATCGAGCGCAGTGTCTCCGCACTGTAGTAATCCGACTTGAAGCGGCTGTCGGTCGACTGCGCGTACCAGTGAATATCCTTTCCCGCACCAATCGGCGACTGGTCGAACACGTAACGGCCATCGTTCAGGTCGTACTGCACGAAGGTCTCGAGATCGCATGCGCCGCCCAGCTCCCAGACCGGAATCGGATAACCTTCGCGCACTTTCCAGAGCTTGCCCTGCGCGTCGTAGTCCTCTCCAACGAGCGCGAGCCAGCTGTCTTCGTCGAGGTAGAAGACCTTCTTCGACGCGACGTGACGTGCCGTCGGCTTGAGCGTCGCCTCGACCACCCACACACGATGCATCTCGTAGCGCCGGCTGGCCTCGCTCAGACCATCGGGCTTCGCGACATCGGCAAGTTTCGCGTTGAAGTTGTACATGCCGAAGTCGTTGTACGGCACGATCATTTCACGCTGTCCGGCAAGCTTCCAGTCGAAACGGTCGATGAAGCCATTGAACATGTTCGCTTCGTCCACCGCATACTGGTTCTCGTAGCCGATCTGCGGCGCGTCGTGCGTGTACGCCGGCATGCGCCGAACGCGACGTTGACCCGGGAAGTAGTAGAACGTTTCCGAGTCCTTATCGAAGTACTGGCGCTGCATTCCCCCTTGACCGGCCATGGCGGCCGGCGAGTTGTAGCCAAAGTAGCCGGCGACGCTCAACTGGTCGACGTCGTTCGGCGTGCTCCTGCCAAGCTTGCCCGACGGGAAATAGAACGTCTGGGGACCCATCGTCATAATCCAGTCATCGCTGCCCGGTCGCGGCGACACCGCGGTGGTGGTCGTTGGCCACTCGATACCGACACCGCGATAGCGATACTCGTAGTTCAGGATGGCTTCGGCGCCGTTATGCGGTTCTGGAAAGGCCACGCCCGGGAACACGGCCGTCTGAAGCATCGAGCCGCCCGGATCAAGCTTTGCGGCGGTGAGGTTGTCGCGCGAATTCTGTTCGGCAACCTCGGGAAGTTGACACTCGCGATGAGCCGGATAAACGTCCATCCGGTAGCCCTTGCGCTGCTTGATCAACTGAATCTGCCCGGGCGACAGGTGGTCCGCATACTTGTCGACGTTGGAAGCATCAATCGAGTAAAGGGGTTTCTCGTCGCGGTGCTTCCAGAACTCGCCGCGGTATTTGCCATATGCCCAGCCCTGCTCGGGCGTCGAGCGCCCTGAAAATGCCGGGACGAGTCCGTCCTTGCCAGCGGCGGGATTCGCGCCCTCCGGTGTCAGGTTGTCCGCATACGCTGCCAGGCAGGCAACCGAGACAGTGGCTGCCACGATACATGCGGCCCCCAAGCTCCGCTTCTTCATCATCCCTCTCCCTTCATTCAGTATGAGCAGACGCGCCGTGCCGGCACGTCCGGTGTATCGATGGGCGGTCGAGCCGTCCAGCAGCGCTCGATGCGCTCAAGCCGGGCCGACTTTAACGGATGGGGTGTTGTGCGCCAAGCCCGAATCGGCAACTCGTGCTGTTGGGGAAAACACGGGTGTGCCGATTTGCAACCAGACTTCCAGCGCCATTTTTTCCGTGGTACGGTCCATCGCCCGGGTGCTCACAGGATGGACGCACGCCCGCGCTTGCTCCCGATCCTGCCCCCCGAATTTCGGAAACTCTCTTCAGGAGGCCGGTGTAACCGGCGCTCCCGGCATCGAACCTCGCTATGGCTACTCACTATTCGGTCCGGCATTACGCCGACGCCGGCGAACACGCGCAACACCTCGCCAACATCAAGCAGCAGTACTTTCAGATCGAGAAGGGACAGTTCGGCAGCACGCTGGAACAGTTCGACCTGGACGGGTTGCATTTCTTCAGCGAGCGCGTGAACCGGCGTGTCGTGCAATGCGGTCATATTTCGGCGGGAATGATCGGCATCGGCTGGTTTTCGTATGCGTCGGTCGCGCCCACTTCGCGCGGCCGCGAAATTACCAATCGCACCATCAGCTCCGCGCGCAGCGGCAGCGATTGGGTCGTGCACCTTCCGTCGGATGCCACGATGTTCGGCATTACGCTGGCCGAGTCGGAATTCGAGGGCATTGCCGAGCATCTCAGGCGTGCGACGAAGCGGCGCGACGCGGCCCCCCATATGCCGATGCCGTTCGGCGAGGCGTCGCCAGACGCTGTGCGCAGGCTCAACGAGAGCGTCGGCCAATTAAGGGCTCACGCTGACCGGCTAGGCTGCCCCGCCACACGCTACGCACTCCGAAAGGCGCTGCTCGACGAAGTGTGCCAGGCAATGGAGGCGCTCGAACCCGCGCCTCGTGAAGACCTGACCCGGCTCACCTACAGCGAAATCATCCGGCGCAGCCAGGACTATGTCATGCGTCACGCAGGCAGTCCCGTGACGGTTCTCGAACTTTGCACCGAACTGCGAGTGAGCCGCCGCACGCTGCAGACGTGCTTTCGCGAGATCACCGGCGAGTCGCCTGCCGATTATCTACGTGCGGTGCGGCTGTGCGGAGTACGGAGGATGCTGCGCGAAACGCCTGCCGCGCGGATGAATATTGCGAGCATCGCCACGCGCTGGGGTTTCGTCCATCTCGGCAAGTTCGCCAGCAACTATCACCGCCTGTTCGGCGAGTTGCCCTCGCAAACTCCGCGCGTCTGCGCTCGCGCCTGAAGGCGCTCCTTTCGCACCAAAGGCCGCGCTGCCCACGCGCGGTTTTCCCTTCGCACCAGGGCAAGCCCTTATCCACGGTCTGCCGATTCGAGCCATCGAGTCCGCTCGCGCCGCATTACAGTCCACTCCGAATCGAGCTTCGATCGAGGAGTGAACATGACTATCAGAAAGCGCGCCGCCGCCGCCGCGGCGGTTCTGGCATTCGCTTGCGCCGCAACGGCCGCTGAAAAGCCGGAAGAATTAACCATTCAGAAGATGCCTGCCTGGCATCCTCATGAAATCTTTATCGTCGATCCGTCCGGTGATGCCGCCACCGATGGCCGGATCTACGTCTACGACGCCGACGCGCGCAAGGAGCTTGGCCAGATCGACGCTGGCTTCCTGCCCGGCTTCGCCATTTCGCCCGACCACAAGACGAGTGTCGTCGCCACGACTTACTTCTCGCGCGGCTCGCACGGCACGCGCACGGACGTCATGGAGTTCACCGACAACAGCACGCTCGATCATGCCGGTGAAGCGATCATCCCGTCGAAGCACGCCCAGTCGGTGCCATCGGCGTGGAATACCACCTTCAGTTCCGACGGCAAGCACATCTACGTGTCCAATCTCACGCCGGCCGCTTCGGTGAGCGTAGTCGACGCGCATTCGCGCAAGCTGGCGGGCGAGATCGATATGGCCGCCTGCGTGCTGGCCTTGCCCAGCGGGCCGAACAAGTTCACGGCGCTATGCGAGAGCGGCAAAGCGCTCACCATCACACTCGACGCGGCGGGCAAGGAGAGCCGCCGGGTCATGTCCGAACCGTTCATCGACGTCGAACGCGATCCCGCGTTCGCGAACGCCTCGCCGTGGCAAGGCGGGTATGTCTTCACGACCTTCCATGGCATGGTTCGCACTGCGAATTTTCGTGGCGACAAAGCCGTGTTCGGAGCGGCATGGCCACTCGTCACCGACGCCGAGCGTGCCTCTGGCTGGCGGCCTGGCGGTCTCCAGCCAACCGCCGTCCATGATCGGATGCATCGTCTCTATGTCGCCATGCATCAAGGGGCGGATGGCTCGCACAAGGAGCCCGCAAGCGAAATCTGGGTGTTCGACCTGAACAGCCACAAGCGCGTCGCGCGCTGGAGTCTTGCGGATCAGAAGATCCCGCCCCTTGTTGTGTCGGTTCAGGTCAGTCAGGACGATCGTCCGCTGCTCTACGGCCTCACCTTGACCGGCGATCTGGTGGTGCTGGACGCTCAGACCGGCAAGCTGCGCTCCATCACGCAGCACGTAGCGCGCACGCCGACGCTGCTCGTGAACCCCTGAGGCCGCCATGCAGATCGATCCCGTTCTTGCCGGCGCCGCCCAGGCGGTCGCGGCCATCGTCGTCCTGCTCGGCGCGCTGGCCAAATGGCGACGCCCCACCGCGTTCCGCGATGCAATCGCAGCGTGGCGGATCGTGCCTGAGGTGCTCGCCTGGCCGGGCGCCATCGCAATCGTCGCAGTGGAAACACTCGGCCCGCTCGCGCTCCTCAGCAAAGAAACACGCTTCGGCGGCGCAACGCTGCTCATCGCGCTGTTCGCCCTGTTCGCGGCGGGACTCGCCGTGAACATCCTGCGTGGCCACACTGACATCGACTGCGGCTGCTCCGGCCTCGCTTCGCTCGTGCCGAGCGGGCCGGACGCCACTTCTCACGCCCCGCGCGGCATTGGCTGGTGGCACGTCGCACGGCTCGGACTCCTTGCCGCGCTCACGGGCACAGCATACCTGGAGAGCACGACCCGGCCCATCGTCTGGTTCGACTATCTCACCCTTTCTTTCGCTGTCCTGTCGATCGTCTGTGCCCTGCTCGTGCTGGATGCACTGATCGCCAACGGCCCGAAGCTCGAACACCTGAGGAATTCATGATGCAAACCGCTCTCGCAATCTCCACCGCCATGCTGTGGGCAGCCGTGCTCGCACTGGGCGCAATCAGCCTCGCGCTCGTTCGCCAGGTCGGCATCCTGTACGAGCGCATGATGCCGGCCGGCGCGCTCATGATCGATAAGGGCCCCGCGGTCGGCGCGCTCGCACCGGTCTTCGAACTGGCCGATATTCAGGGGCGCGCGGTCAAGATCGGCGGCCTCGACGCGGCCGGCAAGTCGACCCTGCTGTTCTTCCTCTCGCCAACGTGTCCGGTCTGCAAGAAGCTCCTCCCGCTCCTGCCGTCGATTCAGGCGAGGGAAGCCACGCCGGTCAACGTCGTGCTGGCAAGTGACGGAGATCTCGCCGAGCACACTCGCTTCGCCCAGAAGCAACAGCTTGCGCGCTTCCCGTATGTGCTCTCGCAGGAACTCGGTATGGCTTACCAGATCGGCAAGCTTCCCTACGCAGTTCTGCTCGACGAAAGCGGCAAGGTTCGCGCTAAGGGGCTCGTCAATACGCGCGAGCACCTCGAAAGCCTGTTCGAAGCGAAAGAACGCGGCGTCGCATCCCTGCAGCAGTACGTGCACGGCGAACAGCACGCGTGACTTGCCGCCCTCTCATCCAATTTGACCGGAGATTTCCTGTATGGCGTGGTTTGATTCTTGGTTCGAGTATTCCGCGCGCGGCGTGGCGCAGCGCAGCTCGCGGCGCAGCGCGATGGCGCGGCTAGGCAAGGTGCTGGTCAGCTCGGCGCTCGTCCCGTTACTGCCCATCGATCGAACGGCTTACGCAGCGGACAAGCCCGCCGCCGCGAGCGGTACGGGGGCAACCGCCCTCGCGCCAGGTGTCGACGACCCGACAAGCTGCGACTACTGGAAATACTGCGCCATCGACGGCTGGCTCTGCAGTTGCTGCGGCGGCACCTCGAGCAGTTGTCCACCTGGCACCACGGCGTCCCCGATCACCTGGATCGGCACCTGCCGCAATCCGCACGACGGCTCCAACTACATCGTTTCGTACAACGACTGCTGCGGAAAAACGTCGTGCGGCCAGTGCTTCTGCAACCGCAACGAACGCGAAAAGCCGCTCTACAAGCTTTCTCTGAACAACGACATCAACTGGTGCATGGCGAACAGCAATTCGAACTATCACTGCTCGGTTTCCGTTTTGCTTGGAGCGGCCAAACAATGACATTCAGTGCCATCAAGTCCCTCGGCGCCTTCGCACTCTTCGCGCTCGGGACGGTAACCGGCGTGGCCCGTGCCGAAATGCTCCATTTCCCGGCAGGCAAGGCCACCTTCGATGCCCGCTGTGCAGTGTGCCATCAGGCGGGCGGCAAGGGGCAGGACGGTCTGGCGCCGCCGCTCACCTCGTATCCAGGCCGCTATGCAGCCTCGGCACAAAGCCGGCACCAGCTTCCGGATACCGTCCTGCACGGCATGTATGGGGAGATCCGCGTCGCGGACAAAACCTATAACTTCAAAATGCCGAATTTCGACAGCATGAGCGACGACGAGCTGGCCCAGGTGCTGAACTACGTCGTCTTCGATCTGAACGGCAGCCACGGCCCGGCCAAACCGTTCACGGCAGCGGAAATCAAGGACGCACGGGCGAAGCCGATGGACGCGAGCGCCGTCTACTCGCAACGCGCGTCCGTCACGAAAGCGCTGGGCCTGCGATGAAGTTCGTCCTCAGGTCGATAACCTGTTGCCTCGCGGCGCTCTCGCTCTGGGGCAGCGCCGCGACGGCCGGCCAGGCAGGCGCGGCCAACGACGCGAATGGCTCGTGGCCGCTCGCGAAACAGCTCTGGATCCAGAATTGCATGGGCTGCCACACCGCCACGGGCGGCGGGATTGCGGGAAAAGTTCCGCCGCTGGCGCACTCGCTCGGCTACTTCGAACAGGTACCCGGCGGGCGCGAGTATGTCATGCGCGTGCCGGGCGCTTCCAACTCCGCGCTTTCAGACCAGCAATTGGCCGACGTGCTGAACTGGCTGCTCACGACCATGAATCGCGAGGCGCTGCCGCCGCGCTTCAAGCCCTATACGGCGGCAGAGGTCGCGGCACATCGCCGGCCGGCGTATGCGGACGTCGCCCCTCGCCGGGCAGCGCTCGTTCGTGAATTGCAGCGGCGCGGCATTCGCAATGTCGCCGCCGCTTACTGAGCCATCTGCCAGCCCCCGCGCACCACCCGAGTACATCGGAAGCGCCGTCCAATCACGTCCCGCGCTCGAGCACGACGCCATTCAGCCCGCCGCCCCGCGCCCGACCGCGAGACGCAACGCATCCAGATCGAGCACATCGATCGCGCGGTAACGCGTTTCCACCAGCCGCTCCGCCCGAAACTTCCTCAGGGCCGCTGCAACCGCCTCGCGCGTCACGCCTAACGCATCGGCAATATCCGATTGCCGCACATGGAGCGACAGCGCGCCCGCGCCCCGCTCCACCTCGGCAACGAGAAATTGCGCAACGCGTTGAGGCACCGAGAGGCGAAGTGCGCTATCGAGCCTGTCCGCCGCATTAACCAGCCTTTCGGCGAGTTCGGCAAGCAGCCGGTCGCGCAATTCGGGCTTGCGGTTCAGCAGGTCTCTGAACTGGCGATCGGAGAGCCGCAGCAGACGAACGGCGCCCACCGCTACCGCGTCATGCGTGCGCGGACGCCCCGTCAACAATGGCAGCTCGCCAAACGATTCCCCCGGGCCGAAAACGGCCGCATTCACCTTCCGTCCGTCGCGATCGAGGCGGCTAAAGCGCACCTGACCTTCGATGATGACCTGAAGCGAACGGTCATGATCGCCCTGCCGATGGATCGTCTGCCCCGGGCGATAGCGCACTTCTTTTCCCTCGACGCACAACTGCGCTCGCGTTGCCTCGTCGAGCATCGCGAATAGCAGATGAGCGTCGATATTGTCCTGGGCGGTCATCGGCAACCCCTAGATTGTGAATTACTTCATATTCTACGCGGCACCCGGCTGATAAAAATCGCGTGTGGCAAGCGTGGCATTGCTGCTCACGAGGGTAAAAAGGCGGTGCCGATCATTTCACGAGCCGGGCAGATACAGAATGAACGACGGAGACAACACCAGGACAGAGCTCGATGACGCCCCGCCGGGGGCGTTTCGCCTCGAAGTAGCGAACGGCGCAGGATCTTGCTGGTTGCGCCCTGGCGAAACCGTGCTCAAAGCCGCCGTGCGCCAGGGCATCCGTATTCCGCACCTTTGCATGACAGGCGAATGCGGTTCGTGCCGCTGCCGCCTCGTGCGTGGGACGGTGCGGCTCAAGCGCGATATTTCCAGCCATGTCGACGCGGCGGCATTGCACAAAGGCGACTTGCTGGCATGTCAAAGCGAAGCGCAAAGCGACATTCTGCTTGCCGTACCGGGCCTTTCGCGTGGCGAGGATTCAGGTGCGCCGATCACCACGGACTGCCGGATCAAATCGGTTACCCCGCTGAATCACGATATCCGGCTGCTGACTCTCGAACTCGACAAGACAATCACATACCGCGCGGGGCAATACGGACAGATTTGCATTCCTGAACATCCGTCGCTGGAGTCCGCGCCGCGTTGCTATTCGTTTAGCTCAGCCCCGCAGGATCATCCGCAAACCGAGGTGCAATTCCACGTGCGGCGCGTGCCGGGTGGTCAATTCACAGAATGGCTGTTTGCCGGCGACCGCGCCGGTCATCCGCTCACCATGACGGGCCCGCTCGGCGATTTCGGCTTTCGCGACGATGGCCGCGCGGTCGTGTGCGTGGCGGGTGGCAGCGGGCTCGCGCCGATCAAGGCCATGCTGGAGCAAATGAGCGGGCTCGAGCGCGCGCCCGACACGACGCTCTTCTTCGCCGTGCGCAGCCAGCGCGACCTGTATTGCATGGACGAACTGGAACGCCTGCAAAGTCACTGGCCTGCTCCCGGTCGCCTCCTCGTGCTGCCTGTCCTATCGAGCGAGGCTGCCGATTCGGGTTGGCAAGGACTGCGCGGATTCTGCACCGAGCACCTCGAACGCTTTTGCAGCCTCGCGGACACCAGCTTCTATCTGTGCGGGCCGCCCCCCATGGTCGACGCGACCCTGGAAAAACTTCAAGGCCATACGCCCGCGCATTGCATCCATTACGACCGCTTTTTCGACCGCAGCCATTTCTCCGAAGCCGCGGCCTGATCACGATTACCCGAGGAAATCACCATGACGAAGAAAAGCCTTGCCCTTAGCCTGCTGCTGTCCCTCGCCGTGCAGGCACATGCCGCCAGCGCGCCGATTCATCTCACCCTTGGCGGCGCCATCAAGAACTCGTCGCGCATGAACATCACGCCGGAACGTTCGCGCATAGACGTCCTCGTCGAAGGCGCGGGCGTCATCACTGCGCAGGGCAAGACGGTCCGCTTCTACGCGCTATGCAATGTGATCGACACACTGGACGGCACGAAGCAGGTCGAGGGCGCCGGCGACTGCGAACTCAAGTCGACGGCAGGAGGCGTCGCCTACCTCCATTATCGGGGCGACGCCGAACACGCCGATCGCGGACGGATCTCCATCGAAAGCGGCACGGGCGACTTTGCCGGCATCTCGGGCAGCGTCGCTGTCGAAGCCAGCGTCAACCCGACCAAAGTTGGCAAGCCGGTGTTCCTCATGGAAGACCAGCGCGACAGCGCCAGTCAGCCATAAGCCGGGAGAGAGAACATGAATGTCGCGATCATATTTGGCCTGATGTTCTTCCTGCTCGTGCTCGATCTGTCGACCGGACAATTCCGCAACCCGCAAGCGTCGAGCGGACGCGAACTCAGCATCAACGTGTTGAGCCAGATACTGGCCTTTTCCGTTCGGGCGCTGCTGCTCGTGGCGCTCGCCTGGCCAATCGCCCGGTTCCTGCCTCAGTGGAAAGGCGCGCTGGCTCACCGACCAGTGTGGCTGATGTTCATCGTCATCCTCGTGATCGACGACTACCTGAACTACTGGCTGCATCGCATGGCGCACCAGTGGCCGCTGCTGTGGCGCCTGCACAAGCCGCACCACACGCCAACCTACCTCAATGTCCTGATGGCCGGACGAGAAAATTCGCTCTACTACTTTCTCGTTCCAGCGTTGTGGATGGCGCCGGTATTGATCTACCTTGGCGCCGGCACCGCCTCCGCACTGGTATTCGGATTCAAGGGGGTCGTGACGATGCTTCAGCACACAGGGTATCGCTGGGACCTTTGGCTGCGCCGGTATCGTGCCGGGAGGGTGCTGCTCGATAACGTGGAAAAACTCGTGGTGCTGCAGGACTTTCATCACGCACATCACGGGCTTGGACGGTATGGCCATGCATCCTCGAATTACGGCAATATTCTCTGCATCTGGGATGTGCTGCATGGCACGACACACCCGAGGCAACCGCAGCGGCAAGACGCCTATGGCGTGCCCGCGGGCATGCCCGTGGAATCCGGAATGGTGCAACTGTTCTGGCCGCTTTTGCGTGACAGGCGTGCGAGCTTGAAGCAAGCGACGCCACTGACTCAGAGTTCCGAGGAAGAACTGGCCGCCGCCGATGCCGTGATCGTCACGGCCGCCGGCATCGCCATTGCGGTCACTCGCTAGACTTCAGCATCGCCGGCAGCGAAGGCAGATGAAACCCGCAAAACGGCTTGCTGCGCTCATGGGCGGCAAGCGGCTGACCACCCGGTGCGTTGACCGCACCGCCGTCGACGCGCAGACAGGTGCCGGTGACGTAGGCCGCCGCCGGGGAAAGGAGGTAGACGATAGCCGCCGAGACCTCGGACACGTCACCGTACCGCTGCAACGGAATGCCCGCCAAATGCTCATGAATCGCCGCTGCGCCGTCGGCGCTGTAGTTGTCGAAGCCGCTGGACGCGATCAGTCCGGGCGCCACCGCGTTGACCCGAACGCCGGAAGGCGCCCATTCGACGGCCGCCGTTTCGGTCAGATTCAGCATGCCGCTGCGTGCAGCCGCGGAGTGTGCGAAGCCGGGCAATCCATGATCCACGGCGGCGATCATGTTGACGATGACGCCGCCGTTTCGCTCCATCCAATGCGTGTAGACCTCCCGCATGAAGATGAAGCCGCCGGTCAGGTTGGTGCGGACGACCGCTTCGAAGCCCCTGGTGGTGAAATCCTTCATGGCGCCGTAGTACTGGCCGCCGGCGTTGTTGACGAGACCGTCGATGCGTCCGTGCATCGCGAGCACCGATTCGACAACGGACGCGACAGCCGAATCGTCGCGAATGTCGCAACCATGAACGGAGGCGTCGCCTCCTTCGGCTAGCAGTTCCTCGTGAACGGCACGCAACTTCTCGACATTGCGGCCCACCAGCGCGACGTGCGCGCCCAGATGGACGAGTTCGTGCGCAGTACAGCGGCCAATGCCGCTGCCGCCGCCGGTGACGATAACCGTCTGTCCAGCGAACAAGCCGGGCCTGAATACAGAGCGGAAAGTGGATCGCGTCACGCGACACCTCGCGATGCAAGCGTCAGCCGGCGATGTGCGCGCTCCGGATGCAGATAGCAGGCACTGAGCAGCGCCGCGACGATCAGCAAGCCCCCGCCGATGGCGAAGCCGAGTTGATAGCCGTGCGCGCCAATGCCGTGATGATGTTCCACCAGCCGGCCCACCACCACCGGCGAGATCGCTCCCGCACTGGTCGCGACGGCGAGGTAGATCCCCATCACCGAACTGCGCTGGACCATCGGCACCAGTTCCGCGAGAATCGCGGGCACAAAGGTAAAGCAGATGGTCGGGAGGCAGGTTGCGACGCCGAGCACCGCTACTTTGGCAAGCGGCGCCATGTCGATCATGGTCAAGCCGATGAGCAGCACGCCGCCCAGCAGAAACGCCGCGTTGATGACATTGACGCGCGCCTTCCTGCTGGAAGCACCGCGCGCCAGCATGCGGTCGGAGATCCAGCCCAAGGCAATGGTGTAAGGCGCCGTCAGCAACAGCACGCCCGAAAACAGCCGGCCGGAAGTCACGGCGTCGAAGCCCAATCCCATTTGCAGATACGCGGGCAGCCACGTGAGAATCAGCGCACCGGACCAATATGCCGCGAACCCGATCAGCAGCAGGATCAGCACGGACGGCATGGTCAGAATACGACGGTATGGCAGTCGTGACATTGCGGCATCGGGGGCCGTCTGATCGCCAACCCCAGCCGTTGCGCTGGGCGCCGCGCCGAGATTGCCTTCGCGCCCGAAGCACAGCCATAGGAGACACCAGAGCGCACCGACAATCGCAAGCAGTTCAAAGTTCGTGCGCCACCCCCAGTGCTTCGAGACGAGTGGAATCAGCAAGCCCGCGAGAACCAGCCCGACCGCCGCCCCCTGATTGAAGATCGCCATCGGAAGGCTTCGCTTCTCGTTCGGAAACCATTTGAAAAGCGCATGCATTGAAATGGCGATGGTCGGTCCCTCGGCAATGCCGAGCACCACGCGGCAAACCAGAAAGGTCATCACGCCATGCGCAAAAACCAGCGGTATTTGCAGCACCGACCAACTGAACGCAAGCACGAGAAGAATCCAGCGCGCGGGGTAGCGATCCGCCAGAAAACTCAGCGCCACGCCGGATAGCGAGAACAGCCAGAAGAAACTCCCGGCCAACACGCCGAAGTCCGCAGCGGACATCTTGAGTTCCGCCATCAAGGGTACGGCCACCATCCCGAGAACAATCTTGTCGAGAAAGTTGACCAGCGCGAGGCCGGTCAGCAGAAAGGCAATACTCCACGCCCGCCCGGGTCGATAAGCTGAATTGACCATTGTTGATTGCCTTGTGTGCAAGTAGGTGTCAGTCAAGCGGCGGAATGCTGAAGTTCGTCTTCGGATCGAAGTGATCGAAGCGTCCAAGAAACGCGCGCACGCGTTCGCGGCTGCCCTCAATATCCGTCGTCGGATCGGCCAGCAATGCATCCACGTCGTACTCGCCGTTGTAGAACTTCGCCCATGCAAGCCGGGGCAGCACGATGGCGTCCTCTGCCTGCTGGTAATGGCTTGCCGGATCGGCCACGAATTCCGCCACGCCATTGCGCACGTGCAGCCCGTAGGTCTTGTCGACATCCGTGAATCGCACGGCCAGCACGCAGTCGACGCCCTCTGCCTTGAGCGGGTCGATACGCACACGGAAATGGTTGACGAGCACCGCCGGGTTCGCGAGCATCAAACGCGCCACCGGCATGAACAGCACGCGTGGAATCTTCGTGCTGCCTTCGAGCGCGCGCGCCTGCGAAATCAGAAACGCACGGGCGATCGAGCCTGTCGCCGCCCGCGCCATCTTGCGCAGCGCCGCGGCCTTCGTGCTGCGCACGGCGGGATCGAGCGGATCGAGGCGATACAGATAGTTGGCGAGTTGCGCGGCCCACGCATATTCGCCCTTCTCCAGCGCATTTTCGGCGGCGCTCATGAGCCGGTCGCGGCCGCCGGCCAGTTCCGCAATTTTCTGGGCTTCGACCACAGTCGGCAAGGTGTTGATCGTGGCCGCGTCGCCGTCGAACCAACCCAGCGCGTGCTGGAAGATGGCTTGAGGAAATGCCGACAGCTCACCATAGACCTCCGCGTTCTGCGCAATGTCGCTCAACGCCTTCGGCAGCACGAGCACGTGCTTCAAATCCTGGAGGCCCAGCCCTTTGAGCGCGCCGCGCACGGTCTGATCGTAGATGAAGGCCAGTGCGTCCATGTACCCGGTCACCGTCTTGCGGGATGCGTCCGCCCCCATGATCGGGAAAGTATGCGTCGACAGCACGTAGTCGGGATTCAGGTCGCGGATCTCCCTCAAGCCGGCAATCCAGCTGCGCGGATCGCGGAACGCCGCGCCGCGCAGCGGATAGACGTTCGGAATCGCGTGCCAGAGCATATTGGTCAGGACAACTTTGCGCTCGGGAAGCCATACCGTGATGCAATCGTCCGCGTCGGAGCCATAGCGCGTCAGAAAGCGCATCCGGACACCATCGATCACCGCTTCCTCCTCGTGCTCGACGATACGGGTTGGCGGCAGCATCGCCCGCTCGGGCTTGAAGTCCATCAGTGGCGCGATGGCCGCATCTTGTCCTTCGGACGGCATGAAATTATTGAACTGCTGCATCGCGCGGACGTTCTGCAGAATGTCCAGTTCAGGAATGGGCAGATCGGGGGAGGCGAGATTCTTCGGCAGATTCGGGTGCGCGACGATCTCCACGTCCTTGTTGCCATCCGCGATCACACCCGCACCCCAGATGTAGTGCCAGTGGCTATAAATGATCGCAGTGACCGGCTTTGTGCTGATCTTGCGGATGTCGCGCAGGATCGTTTCGGCCTCCTTTACACTGAACCCGGTGTCGTAGACGATCAGCCCGCGCTCGCCTTCGATGACGTGGACATTCACGAGGCTATGCCCGATCACCGACCAGACGCCATCGGCGATCTTTCGCACCTCCGGCGTATGCGGCTCCGACGCGCGCAACCGCTCCAGCGCGACGCGATTGACGACTGCCCCGTTCGGCGCGGTGGCCAACTCCACGGGCGCACCCATGTAGCGAGCGATGGTCGGTGCGTGAATACCCGGCTTCACGTTTTCGTACGGCGTATTCGCGTCAGTATTCAGGGGTGCGTCGGTCATGTTCAGTTGAATTCCCGAGTGTTGGAAAGGTTCTGGCGCATTGATTCGCTCGCTATCGCTGATAAATCAGCGCATACCGCAATCGATATCGATCGTCATGGCGTTCAAGTAGGCGTTCTCGACGATATGCCTCACCAGTCCCGCGAACTCCTCCGGCCTGCCCATGCGCCGCGGAAAAAGCATCTTCTCCAGCAGCCCGTCCGAAACCTTTTGCGGCATGCCGGCCGACATGCCCGATTCGAAAAGGCCCGGTGCAATCGACACCACGCGGATAGCGTGATCGGCGAGGTCGCGTGCGATCGGCAGCGTCATGCCGATCACCCCCGCCTTGCTCGCGCTATACGCGGCCTGGCCCATCTGCCCCTGCCGCGCCGCGCCCGACGAAGTATTGATGATGACGCCGCGCTCGCCGCTCTCGTCGGGTTCGTTCGCTGTCATGGCAAGCGCCGCGTAGCGAATGACATTGAAAGTACCCGTGAGATTGACGCCGAGCACGCGGTTCCAGAGTTCGGACGGAAATAGCTGTCCCTTCGAGATCGTCTTGCTCGGGCCGAGAATGCCCGCGCAGTTGACCGCGACGTGCACCGCTGCGTGCATCTCGAGCACGCGCTCAACGCCCGCGCGGACACTGGCCTCGTCCGAGACGTCGACGGCAATGCCACTCATATCGGCGCCGAGTGCTTCGTCCAGTTTCGTCTGATCGAGATCGAAGCCCACCACCTTCGCGCCCGCCGCCGCGAGCCCCTTGCAGGTCGCGAGCCCAAGACCCGAGGCCGCCCCTGTAACGATTGCCACCTTGTTCTGCAAATTCATCTTGCTTGCCTTTTTCCGTTCCAGCTTGAATTTCGTTGCAGCAGCACGTCCGGACACGTCATGTTTCCAGTGTCCGGGACGCACACTACATCAGCTATTGGTTGCCTGAGAGTCCAAAAATGGCCAAGGTATTCTTTACCGACGTCACGCCGCTTACGCTCTGCGCCGCCTGAGTGGCCAGGTCCACTTCCGCCTGTTCGGGCACCGACCCTTCGAGCGTCACGGCCCCCTCTTTCACACGCACGGTGATGCGCGTGGAGTTGAGACCTTTGGTCCGCGTAAGCGCGCGGACGACGTCCTTACGCAACGCACGGTCGGCGGCCTTGCTGTCGACGCCCGGCGCCGCCACGCTGGCAGCAGTGACCGGGCTGCTGCTTTGTGCATGAGCACTCAAGGGGATGGCAACAACGCATGCCAGCCCCAACATCATTGCGATTCCTGAATATTTCATTTCGTTCTCTATTTATTCTATTGTGCCGTTCGATGCGTGGGGCCCGGTATCAGAAGCGGTGACTCAGCCCCAGGGCGACCATCGTCTGCGTGGCTTGCGGCCCGCTGGCCGTCACACCGGGCCAGCTCATCATGGCGGAGCCGTTGTTCTTCATATAGCCCGCGCGCGCGTAGATCGTCGTGCGCTTGGACAGCAAATGATCGACGCCGATCTGGACGCCCGGTGTGTTGTCGTGCGCCCCGCGCACATCGCGCTCAATGCCGGCGATCTCGATCGTATCGACCGAAGTGGCCTGAATCGTCGCGCCCACTTCCGCAATGCCGTACGAATGCGCCGCCCCCAGACGCGCGGCAAGCGAGCCAGCGGGTGCGTCCTTCGAGCGGTTATACGTATAGTTCGCCTGCAGATTGACGATGCCGATGCGGTAAGCGAGTGCGGCCGTAAAACGCTCCGTGGCGAGCAGATTGAGCGCAACCGGCAAGCCCGGCACCGACTCGGCGCCCGCATGCTGGTTCTGGTACGCAAGACCCGCGTAGAGGCCATAGCCCGAGTAAGTGAGCGCAAGATCGAGGATATTGCCCGTGGTCTGCGGAATCGGCGTCGTCGTCGTCGCGGCGAAACCGTACATCGCGTAGAGCTTCAGACCGCCCACGACCGGCGACTGATAGACCATTGAATTGCTGCTGCGCCCCTGCGCGGCCTGCGTCGCAATCGTTTTCATATCCGTCGCCACGGCGGCAGCGGCAAGGGGCGAAAGGACTTCGTCGCCGCGGAATGGGTCGGACGGATAGATGGCCCAGAAGGTAGGCTGATACTGCCGGCCGAACGTGAGCGAGCCGTAATCGGCGTGGTTCAGACCCACCCATGCCTGCCGGTAGAAGAGCGCCGTACTATCGACGAAGAACCCGCCGTTGTTGATGTTGTAGCCGTTCTCCAGGGTAAATACCGCTTTAAGTCCGTTGCCGAGGTCCTCGCTTCCGCGCAGGCCAAAGCTCGAACCGGTATTGCCGCCACTGCGCTCCGACCATGAATGCTTCGCGCCGTTGCCGAGAAACTGGATGAACGTGTCGGCGACACCATACACCGTGACGCTGGACTGCGCAGCTGCCGAACCCGCTGCGACCAACAGCGAGACCCCTAACAGATATTTAGTTTTACTACACATGCATGTCTCCTCCGATTAATGCCGCGTCCGGCTGGACACGGATAATGCACTGCCACGCGTATTGGTTTTTTATCGATGTGCGGCTGAGCCCGCCTGACCAAGAATAGGTGTATCGCCGACGCGCCGGCCCCCTCGTGAATAGGGGGTGACGTTCGCGCCGCGTTGCGGTTTTTTTTGGCGGCCAATCAGGCCGCAAGCGGCGTCAGGACCGCACGCAATGCGTCGGATAGCGGCTTCGGCCGCCGGGTCGCCCGATCCACGTAGACGTGAACGAAATGTCCCTGGGCTGCGGGCTGCGGGTCCTTCTCGCGAAACAGACCAATTTCGTAGCGCACGCTCGACGTGCCGACTCTCGCCACGCGCAGCCCTGCTTCGACACGCTCCGGAAACGCAAGCGACTTGAAATAATTGCATTGCGTTTCGACGACGAGTCCGATTGCCTCGCTCGCCCCGAAATCGAGCACGCCAGTGCGCAGCAGATACTCGTTGACGACAGTGTCGAAATAGCTGTAGTAGACGACGTTATTGACGTGCCCATACACGTCGTTATCCATCCAACGGGTGGGAATGGACAGAAAATGCCGATAGGCATCGCGCCCATGCGCGCTCGCGCTCGTTGTGCTCATAAGACTTCCGCTTTCAAACCGCGCTTGAGCCAATTCGCCATTTCCGTTCCTCATCGTTCAAAGTGGGTAGACAGGTTGCGGCACCGTCGCCGTGCAAGGATAGGCCGTGCGCGCAACGCGCCGTCCCCCTCGAGAATAGGGGGCGTCCCGGCCAGCGGCGCTCTCTATCATTGGCTGCATCACGAGACAATGAAACGAGACTATTCATGACGACACAACGACAAGGCCCGCTCGTCGGGCTCAAGGTGCTGGAAATCGCGGGCATAGGCCCGGGGCCGTTCTGCGCGATGCTGCTCGCCGACCTCGGCGCGGACGTGGTCGTGGTCGAGCGCATCGAGGCCGGGCCCGACGCGCTCGATCTCGGCAGCGCACAGATCGCCAATCGCGGCAAGCGTTCGGTTGCGGTGGATCTCAAGACGCCCGAGGGCGTCGAGACCGTGCTGCGGCTCGTCGAAAGCTGCGACGCGCTGATCGAAGGCATGCGCCCCGGCGTGATGGAGCGCCTCGGGCTCGGCCCCGATGCGTGCCTCGCACGCAATCCGCGTCTCGTCTATGGGCGCATGACCGGTTGGGGACAAAGCGGCCCGCTCGCCCACGCGGCGGGTCACGATCTGAACTACATTGCACTGTCCGGCGCGCTCTGGTATGCGGGGCAGCCCGGCGAAGCGCCGGTGACGCCGCCGAGCCTCGTTGGCGACGTCGGCGGCGGCTCGATGTATCTCGCGGTGGGCCTGCTCGCGGGCATCATGAACGCGCGGGTGTCGGGAGCGGGCCAGGTCGTGGATGCGGCCATCGTGGACGGCAGCGCGCACATGACGACGCTGCTGCTCGCGTTGCAGGCATCGGGCCAGATGCGCACGGAGCGCGGCCAAAGCCTGCTCGACGGTCCGCATTGGTACAACACCTACCGTTGCGCCGACGACCGCTTCATCTCGGTGGGCTCGCTCGAACCGAAGTTCTATCGCGAACTGTGCGCCAAGCTCGAACTCGAAGCGGACCCGCAGTTCGACAAGCCCTACGATGCGCGCAAGTGGCCGCAATCGCGCAAGCGCTTCGCGAGCCTGTTTGCACGTCGCACGCGCGACGAGTGGTGCACGCTGCTCGAGGGCAGCGACGCCTGCTTCGCGCCCGTGCTGAATCCGGACGAAGCCGCCGCCCACCCTCACATGCGCGCGCGGGAAATCTACCTGCGCGAAGACGGCGTGCTGCAGGCGAGCCCCGCGCCGCGCTTCTCCGCGACACCCGCGGCCCGTCCGGGTCCGATCCCGCGGCGCGGCGAGCATAACGACATCGTTCTGAGCGACTGGGCAACTGGCTGAATCGCAACGCTACGCAACTACGACACAACAGCGACGCAACAGCGCGTTCGCGAACGCACCGGCGCGCTCATCCGCAACACGCATTTCACGCAAAGGAAGTCCTCCCATGACCGATAGCACCCGCTCGTTCCTCACCGAGGAACAGATCATGATCCGCGATACCGCGCGCCGCGTGGCGAACGAGATCATCGCGCCCACCGCCGCCGAACGCGATCTCCAGTCGGCCTGGCCTCACGCGGAACTCAAGGCGCTCGCCGAGCTGGGTTTTCTCGGCATGCTGATCCCCGAAGCGTACGGCGGCGCCGGTGCGAGCGTGCTGGACTTCTGCATCGCGCAGCACGAATTCGCGGCCGTCGACGCCGGGCTCGCCACCATCGTGCATGTGCACAACTTCACCGCGCTCACGATCGTCGAGCACGGTACGCAAGCGCAGAAGGAGCGCTATCTGCCGGCCATGGCGCGCGGCGAATCGATTGGCGCATTCCTGCTGACCGAGCCGCACGCGGGCTCCGACACTGCCGCGCTGCGCGCGAGCGCGCGCCGCGATGGCGATCATTACGTGCTCAACGGCACCAAGCAGTTCATCTCGAACGGCAGCGAGGCCGGTGTCGGCGTCGTCTTCGCGATCACCGACAAGACGGCGGGCAAGCGCGGCGCCAGCACGTTCATCATCGACCCAAAGGCGCCCGGCTATCACGTCACGCGTATCGAAAGCAAGCTGGGTCAACACACGGCGCACACGGCGCAAATCGCGCTCGAAGACTATCGCGTGCCGGCGGAAAACCTGCTCGGCGCCGAAGGCAATGGCTACCGCACGGTAATGGGCGGCGTTTCGGACGGCCGCATCGGCATTGCCTTCATCTCGGCGGGCGTGGCGCGGGGCGCGCTCGACGCCGCTATCAAGTACGCACGCGAGCGCGAGGCCTATGGCGCGCCGCTCAACCGGCTCCAGGCCGTTGCGTTCGATCTCGCCGACATGGCCGCGCAGGTTGACATTGCCTGGCAGTACTGCCTGCACGCCGCACGCCTGCGCGACGCCGGCATCGACTGCATCAAGGAAGCGTCCATCGCCAAACTGTTCGCGAGCGAAATGGCCGAAAAGGTCTGCTCGGAGGCCGTGCAGATCCACGGCGGCTATGGCTATCTGAGCGACTTCCCCGTCGAGCGCTATCTGCGCGATGTGCGCATCTGCAAGATTTACGAAGGCACGAGCCACATCCAGAAGCTGATCATTTCGCGCCATCTCGACGCTTAACACACCGCCAAGACACACGGGCCCGCACGGCAAAACGCCGTGCGGGCCTTTTTCATGGGACAGACGAATCGCTACGAACTTGCACCCATAAAAAAACCGCCGCTAAATTGCGGCGGTTTTGTCCCGACCTTGAAGCGTCAGGCGAAGTTACATCCCGCACACGAGTTTCAGGAAGCTTTGCACCTGGTGGCCCGACTCCTCATACGGACGCGCCGTGGCCCAGTTCGCGATGTCGCCGAAGCGCGCCGCAATGCCTTCCGGCGTGACATCGTCGTCCGGCAGCAGCACCGGCGCCGTTTCGACGATGGTGGCCGCCGCGAACGCACCGCCGCCGGCCGCGATGATCGTCTTCGAGGGCGCGTTCTCGCTCGCGAGAAACAGCACCGCCGGCGTCACGCGTTCGGGCTGGATGCGCTCGAGCATGGCCTCGGGCAGGATATCCGCGGTCATGCGCGTGGCCGCAACCGGCGCGATAGTATTCACGCGGATGTCGTTCTTGCGCCCTTCGGTGGTCAGCGCGTTCATCAGGCCAATCACGGCCATTTTCGCGGCCCCGTAATTCGACTGACCGAAGTTGCCGTACATGCCCGAGGACGAAGTGGTCATCACGATGCGCCCGTAGCCCTGCTCGCGCATGATGTCCCACACGGCCTTCGAGCAGTTGATCGAGCCCATCAGGTGGACGTCGAGCACGGCCTTGATGTCGCCCATTTCGAGCTTGGCGAAACTCTTGTCGCGCAGAATGCCGGCGTTGTTGACGAGGATATCGACGCGGCCGAACTCCGTCACGGCGCGCTTGACCATCGCTAGCACCTGTTCGTAATCGGCCACGTTCGCGCCATCGGCGATCGCCGTGCCGCCGGCCTGGCGGATTTCCTCGACGACCGCGAGCGCGGCCTGCGACGAGCCACCCGTGCCGTCGCGCGCGCCGCCAAAGTCGTTGACCACGACCTTCGCGCCGCGTGCGGCGAACGCCAATGCATGCGCGCGTCCCAAACCCGCGCCAGCGCCGGTTACGATTGCGACCTTGCCATCGAAACGAATACTCATGCTTGAATCTCCTCGAAGAGTGTCAATACGGAAAGTTCAGGGAAAGAGGCGCACGATCGATTCCGCGATGCAGGCGGGCTTGTCCGCGCCCTCGCATTCGACCGTCATTTCGACCTTGATCTGCGCGCCGCCGCGGCTCACTTCGGTCCATTCCATGAGCCGGAAATGCGCGCGCAGACGCTTGCCCACGGGCACCGGCGCGATGAAGCGCACCTTGTCGAGCCCGTAATTGATGCCGCTCTTCGTCTCCTTGACCTCATAGGCCGTCGCAAAGAACGCGGGCAGCAGACTCAGCGTCAGGAAGCCGTGCGCGATGGTGCCGCCGAACGGGCCCGACTTGGCGCGCTCCACGTCGACGTGAATCCATTGGTGATCCCACGTGGCGTCCGCGAACTGGTTGACGCGCTGCTGATCGACCAGCAGCCATTCGCTCGTGCCGATCGACTCGCCAACGAACGGCTGCAAGTCGGCGATTTTCTCAAAGCTCTTCATGCCTGGTTTTCCTTATGAAGCAAGTCCTGCTGCAACTGCGCCGCGCAGGCGGCGTCGTGCCGGTCGCTGCTGCCGAACAGCACGTCGGCGACAATCGCGCGCTTGTAGTAATGGCCGACCTGGTATTCCTCGGTCATGCCGATCCCTCCGTGCAGCTGGATAGCCTGACCGCACACGAAGCGGGCCGCGCGGCCAATCAGCGCCTTGGCTTGCGAGACGGTGCGCCGCCGCGCGCTCGCGTCGTCGTTTTCGAGCGAGGCGAGCAGTGCATAAAGCATCGAGCGCGCGAGTTCCAGTTCCGCGGCCATGTCCGCGAGGCGATGCTGCAGCACCTGAAAGCTGCCGATTGGCACACCGAACTGTTTGCGCATCTTCAGGTATTCGGCCGTGATCTCGATGGCTTTTTCCATCGCGCCCACCAGCTCCGCGCCGAGCGCCGCCGTGGCGTGCGCCAGTCCGTGCTCGAGCGCGGCGAGCCCGTTGCCCGGCTCGCCCAGCACCGCGTCGCGCGCCACCCGTACGCCTTCGAAGGTCAGTTCGGCGGCAAAGCTGCCGTCGTGCAGCGGCAAAACCCGGCGTGTGAGCCCCACTGCATCGGCGTCGACCAGCAACAGGGTGAGGCCGTCCGCGTCCGATGCGCGCGCCGAGACGATAAAGCTGTCCGCGTCCGCGCCGCCCAGCACGAGCGTCTTGGTGCCGCTCAGCACATAGCCTTCGGGCGTCGCCTTCGCGACCAGTTCCACCGGCTCGGCAAAGCCGCGCGACTGCGGCTCGCTGTAGGCGAGCGCGTACTTGCGCGAGCCGTCGGCCAGCGCTGGTAGCCACTGCTCGCGCTGCGCGGGCGTGCCCGCCGCGAGCAGCGTCTGCGCCGCCAGCACGGCACAGCCGAGGTAAGGCTCGATCACCAGTGCGCGCCCGAGCTGCTGCGCGATCAGCACCGTGTCGATCAGCGAGCCGTCGAGGCCGCCGCACGATTCGGGCAGCGCGGCCGCCAGCCAGCCGTTGTCCGCGAAAATTTGCCAATGGGCGGCGCTCGACGTTGAACGGGCCTTCACGAGCGCCGTGCGGGCTTCGAAGCCATAGTCCCTGTCGACGAAGCGCCGGACGCTGTCTTGCAGCAGTTGCTGCTCTGCATTGAGATTGAAGTTCATGATCGATCCGGCGACTCAGAGTTGAAACAGCATCCTGGCGATGATTCCGCGCTGGACTTCGCTCGTGCCGCCGTAGATCGTCGACGCGCGGCGGAAGAACATTTCGTTCGCGATGCCGCGGCCCACGTCCTGAAGCGGCATGGCCGCAGCCGTGCCATCGTCGTGCGGCTCGGGATAGGCCAGCGCACCGTAGTCGCCGAGCGCCTCCACCAGCAGCTCGCTCATGCGCTGCTGCAGTTCGGTGCCCCGCACCTTGAGGATCGAGCCCATCGCATGGGCGGCCGGGCTGTGATCCTGCTCCATCGCGGCCACGCGCTTGACCATCGTTGCGACCGCCGTGACCTCCGCTTCGAGGCGCGCGAGCCGTAACGCGAACTCCGGCTGCGCGATGAGCGGCGCCGCGCCCACGCGCTGCGTCGCCGCGAGCGTGCGCAGCTGGATCAGGTAGCGGCGCAGGATCGGCAAGTCGGCGGCGCTCGCGTGCTCGTTGTTGAGCAGGAACTTCGTGATGTTCCAGCCGTCGCCCTCCGCGCCGATGCGGTTCGCCACCGGCACGCGCACGTTGTCGAAGAACGTTTCGTTCAGGTGATGGCAGTCGTCGATGCTGCGGATCGGGCGCACCGTGATGCCCGGCGTTTTCATGTCGACGAGCAGGAAGCTGATGCCCGCTTGCTTCTTCACCTCGGTATCCGTGCGCACCAGCAGGAAGATCCAGTCGGATTCGTGCGCGTAGCTCGTCCAGATCTTCTGGCCGTTGACGACGTAATGGTCGCCATCACGTACGGCGCGGGTGCGCAGCGAAGCCAGGTCCGAACCCGAGCCGGGTTCCGAAAAGCCCTGGCACCACAAACGCTCGCCATCGAGAATCAGCGGCACGTGCTCGGCCTTCTGCTCGGGCGACGCAAATTCGTTGAGCACCGGGCCGAGCAGCTTCTGGGCGAAGCCGTCCTGGGTCGGTGCGCCCGCCGCGACGCATTCCTCGTCGAATACGAGCCGCTGCAACACCGTCCAGCCGGTGCCGCCGTCCTTTTGCGCCCAATGGGGCGCGCCCCAGCCTCGCGCGTTCAGGATCTTTTGCCAGCGCACGAGATCCGGGCGCATCGATCGAACGCTGCCCACCGGCTTGCCGGCGAGGTCGCGCGGCAGATGCTCGCGCAGGAACGCGCGCACCTCCTCGCGAAACGTGTCGAGCCCGGTATCGGGTTGAAAGTCCATCGACGTCTCCTGATCAATTGCGGTACATCGTCACCACGCAGGCGCCGCCAATGCCGACGTTATGCTGCAGCGCGACGCGCGCGCCTTCCACCTGCCGCTCGCCCGCCGCGCCACGCAGTTGCTGGACAAGCTCGGTGCATTGCGCGAGCCCCGTCGCCCCGATCGGATGGCCCTTCGAGAGCAGACCGCCCGACGGGTTGACGACAAAGCGGCCGCCATAGGTGTTGTCGCCGTCGTCGATGAACTTCTCGGCGCCGCCTTCGGGGCACAGGCCGAGGGCTTCGTAGGTGATCAGTTCGTTGTGCGCGAAACAATCGTGCAGCTCGACCACGTTCACATCTTCCGCGCCGATGCCGGCCGTCTCGTAGACCTGGCGCGCCGCATCCTTCGCCATGCCGAAGCCCGCCACGTCGCGCAGGTCGTCGCCTTCGAGCGATTCCGGGCCGTCCGTCGTGAGCGCCTGCGCGGCAATCCAGACCCGCGTATCGAGGCCGTGGCGGCGCGCGTAATCCTCGCTGCACAGGACAGCAGCCGCCGCGCCGCAGGTGGGCGGGCAGGCCATCAGGCGCGTCATCACGCCCGGCCACATCACCTGGTCGGCCAGCACATCTTCGGCGCTCACGACCTTGCGGAACACCGCGAGCGGGTTGTTGGCCGCATGACGGCTCGCCTTCGCGCGAATCTTCGCGAAGCTCGAGAGCGGCGTGCCGAAGCGCTTCATGTGCTCCATGCCCGCGCCGCCGAAAATGCGCAGCGCCGGCGGAATGTCGGTGGGCACGCCCAGCCGGTCGCACTGTTTGATGAACAGGTCCGAGGGCAGCGGCCGGTCGTTGAAATAGGTGCCGAGCGCTCCGGGGTTCATCTGCTCGAAGCCCACCACGAGGGCGACGTCGAGCGCGCCCGCTTCGATGGCCTGGCGTGCGAGATAGAGCCCGGTCGAGCCGGTCGAGCAGTTGTTGTTGACGTTGATGATCGGCAGGCGCGTCATGCCGACGTGATAGAGCGCGCGCTGGCCCGCAGTGGAATCGCCATAGATGAAGCATGCGTACGCCTGCTGGATCGCCCCATACGCGACGCCGGCATCGGCCAGCGCGAGACGCGCTGCCTCGGCGCCCATCAGATCGTAGGTTTCGCTGGCACCAGGCTTGCGGAACGGGACCATGCCCACGCCCGCGACGACGACTTTGCGCGTCATACGTTCTCCTTCAGTTGTTTTGGCCGCCGGTCGGTCGGACCGGCACTGCACCCATCATAGGTAAGCGCCCGACCGGAAGCACCACTCTTTTGAGGGGGTGCGCGCTGCGTCTGCCCGCGCATGCGAGCCCCAGGGTACGCCCGCCCCCGCAAAACGAGGGGGCGATAGGGCACGCGACACGCGCCTATATTGCGCGGACCCGCCATTCCCTTCCCCCCCTCGCGGAGACGCATGCTGTGATCATCAACTTTGCCCGAACGGTCGAACAACTGTCCATCTGTTACGGCGAGCGCGAAGCGCTCGTGAACATCGAGCGGCAGCGCCGCTACACCCACCGCGAACTGCACGGCCTGACCAACCGCATCGTCAACATGATGCGCGAGCGCCTCGGGCTCAAGCGCGGCGATATCTGGCTGTGCATCCTCGACAACGACAATCTCTCGCTGCTGCACGCCTGCACCGCGCTCAAGGGCGAAGCGGCCGCCGCGTGGACCAACCGCCGCGACAGCGCGGACGAGCACCTCTGGCAAGCCCGTCTGGTTCGGCCCAAGGTAGTGTTCCTCGAACGCGATCTGGTCGACACCTATTTCGACGCACTGCGTGAACTCGGCGCAATGGTCGTCTCCATGGACCCCGTGGCGGCCCCGCGCGAAGGCCTGCACTATTTCTGGGACCTGCTCGAAGGCGTGAGCGACGCCAATCCGGACATCGAGAGCGACACCGAACGCGACGTCCTGATCTACCGCTTCACCGGCGGCACGACCGGCAGAGGCAAATGCGCCCAGTACACGATCGCCAACTGGCTCGCTTGCCGTGATTCGTACTATCTCGAACGCGAGCAGGTTTTCGACGGCGAGACGCGTTACCTGCACATGGCGCCCATCAGCCACGGCTCGGGCCTGGGCATTCTGCCCACGCTGTTTCGGGGCGGCTGCACGGTCACGCAGAACACGCCCGACCTCGCGCAATGGTGCCGCCATATCGAGGCCGAACGCATCACGACCGTGATGCTCGTCCCGACCCTGCTCTACCGGCTGCTCGACATGCAGGAGGCGCTCGCGCACGACCTCTCCACGCTGCGCACGATTCATTACGGCGCCGCGCCGATGAGCCCCGCCAAGCTCAAGCCGCTACAGGAACGCTTCGGCAACATCTTCGTGCAGGTCTACGGATCGACCGAATGCCTGCAGGCGGTGGCGACGCTCAACAAGCGCGATCATGCCGATGCCACCCCCGAGCGGCTCGCCGCAGCCGGACGCGTGGCGTGCAACGTCGAGCTGCTCGTCGTGGACAGCGACGGCGTGCCGGTTCCCGTGGGCGACATCGGCGAAATATGGATTCGCGGCGGCGCCACGATCGGCGGCTATTTCGGCAACCCCGAAGCGAGCGAGGCCGAGTTCGCGCACGGCTTCTGGAAATCGGGCGATCTCGGCCATCTCGACGAACACGGGTATCTCTACATCGTCGACCGGAAAAAGGACATGATCATCACCGGGGGCTTCAACGTCTATGCGATCGAAGTCGAAGCGGTGCTGAATGCTCATCCGGATGTCGCCATGTCGGCGGTCGTGGGCGTGCCGCATGAGGAATGGGGCGAAGCCGTGCATGCCGAGGTCGTGCTGGCCGATGGCGCTACGCTGGACGCCGCTGCACTGATCGAGTACGCGAAGGCGCACATCGGACGATTCAAGGCGCCCAAGTCGGTCGCGTTCGTTGATGCGCTGCCGCTGAGTGTCGTGGGGAAGGTGCTGCGCAGGCAGATACGCGATAAATACTGGCGCGACGCGGCGCGACGGGTGGGATAACGCTCGCCTGGAGGGCGCGGCCTTTCGCCCCTTCGCAATCGCGGAGGCCGCCTCGCGGGGCCGCCCTCCTCGAAACAAAAAATGCCCTTCGCGCACGCGCGCGAAGGGCCATAAGACAACGCGGCGCGACTGGAGCACACCGCGCCGTGAGCACATCAGGTAAACGCAGCCACCCCAGTCAACGCCCGCGAAATAATGAGCTGCTGAATCTCGGTCGTGCCATCCGGAATCGGAATGATGATCGCCTCGCGCAGCAGGCGCTCCACATTGAACTCCTTGGTGATGCCATTTCCGCCATGGAGCTGCACCGCATCGCGACACACCTGCACAGCGGCCTCCGTCGCGAACGCCTTCGCCATCGATGCCTGCAAGTCGCAGCGCACGCCCGCATCGATCAGCCCGAATACGCGCTGGCACATCAGGCGAGCCGCGTCGACCATGATCCCCATGTTGGCGATCTTCGCCGCAATCAGCTGATGCGCGGCAATCACCTTGCCGAACTGCTTGCGCTCCTTCGCATAGGCAATCGACTCTTCGAGCGCGGTGCGCATGATGCCGACCGACAGCGTGCCGACGTGCGCCCGCGCATTCTCGAAGACCTTCATCGTGTTGCGCAGGCCCTCGCCTTCCTCGCCGATCAGGTTGATGGCCGGCACGCGCGCGTCGGTGATGAAGATTTGCGCGGTGGACTGCGAACCCAGCGCGATCTTGTCGATATTGCGCGACTCGTAGCCGTGCTCGACGCGGTCGATCAGAATGTGCGAAAGCCCCTTCTCACCGCGCACCGTGCAGATCAGCACGTCTGAGTAAACGCCATTGGTAATCCACGTCTTCTCGCCATTGACGATGAAGTGATCGCCGTCGCGCACCGCGCGCGTCTTGAGTTCGGCCACGTTCGAGCCGACATCGGGCTCGCTGATGCCGATCGAGCCGAAGATCTTGCCCGCGAGCGCATCGGGCATATAGCGCTCGCGCACTTCCGGGCGGGCGTTGCAGAGCATCGACGTGAGGCCCATGTTGAGCATCACGCACAGCGCGATGTCGCACGAGCACGCGACGAGTTCCTCGAACAACATGCCCTGGGTGGTGAACGACCAGCCCATGCCGCCATATTCGACCGGGATGGTGCAGCCAGGCAGGCCGAACTCGGCGATGCGCTGCGTAAGCTCGCGCATCTTTTCCTTGGGGATGAACCGGTCGCGGTATTCGCGCGCAACCGGTTTGACTTCCGACTGCAGGAACTTGCGGAAGCTCTCGACGGCGAGCGTTTGCTCTTCGGTGGGCAGTTGATACGACATGGTGTGTATTCCTTACCTTAATTCGTTTTTTTAAGCGCGACCGAAGATGCCGATGTGGTCGATGCTTTCCTCGACGCCCCACAGACCGCCGCCGTTGCCCTGGATCGCGAAACGCGCGCCTTCCACCTGGCGCGGACCGCATTCGCCGCGCAGCTGCTCGACCAGTTCGAAGATCTGGCCGAGTCCGGTCGCGCCGATCGGATGGCCCTTCGACTCCAGCCCGCCCGAAGGATTGATCGGCAGCCGGCCGCCGATCGTGCTTTCGCCGCGCTCGGCCATGACGCCGCTCTCACCGGGCTTGCACAAGCCGAGGTTCTCGCACAGCGCGATTTCGCCGATCGACGAAGCGTCATGCAACTCGGCCACGTTGATGTCCTCCGGCCCGATGCCCGCCTCGTCATAGGCGAGTTTGGCGGCGTGCACGGTGATGTGGTTGGCGAGGTCGTCGCCCGCGCGCTGCGAGGCCGAACGCACCACCGTCGCGAGCACGCGCACGGCGCGATTGCGGTCGAAGCCGTAGCGCTTGAGCGCCGACTCCGTGCACAGGATCGCGGCGGCGGCGCCGTCCGAGATCGGCGAGCACATCGGCAGCGTGAGCGGATACGTGATCGGCGGCGCCGCCATGATCTCGTCGATCGACATCGCCTTGCGGTATTGCGAGCGTGCGTTGTGCACCGAATGCCCGTGATTCTTCGACGACACCGCCGCGAACTGGCGCTGCGTGATGCCGTAACGCGCCATCAATTGCCGGCCGATGCCCGCGTAGACGTCCATGAACACGCTATAGGGCTTGTCCGACTGCGTGCCGTCCGGCACGCTCACGCCCTTGCCGAGCTCGACCATTTGCGCCGCATTCGCCTCGGCCGTCTCCACGTCCCACGCCGAATCGAACACGGAGAACATGCGCGCCTTGTCGTTCGAGTACATCTTCTCCGCGCCCACGGCGAGCACCACGTCGGCCATGCCCGCGCGCAGCTGCGTGACGGCGAGGTGAAACGCGCTGCTCGCGGACGCGCACGCGCTTTCGACGTTGTGAATCGGAATGCCGCCGAAGCCGATCGGGATCAGCGCCACCTGGCCGCGGATCATGTGCTGGCCCTGCATGTGTCCCTGAGTCGTATTGCCGAAGTAGGCGGCCTGAATCAGTTTGCGATCGCAACCCGAATCCTTGAGCGCGTCTTCAACGGCCCACGCCGTCAACTGCTTGACCGATTTGTCGAGATGCCGGCCAAAGGGCGTCATGCCGACGCCGACGATATAGATGTTTTCCATGTTGGATGTCATGCCTTTATGTTGATCTCAGCAGCCCTTGAACTGCGGCTCACGCTTCTCTGCAAACGCGCTCAGCCCTTCCTTGATGTCGTATGAACGCTGGTGGTCGCGCAGCTCCAGCAGTTCGTGACGCAGCGCGTCCGCCGCCGATTTGTCGGCCGCTTCGCTGGCCACGCGCTTCATGCGTGCGAGCACGAGCGGGCTCTTCTTCGCGAACTTGTCGGCCAGCGCCTGCGCGCGCGCCTTGAGTTCGGCGTCGGCCAGCACTTCATTGACGAGGCCGTAGCCCTTGAGCTCGGCCGCGCTCATCGCATCGCCCGTGAACAGCAGATAGCGCGCGACGTTCGCCGGCACCTTGCGCGGCAGAATTGCGGCGCCGCCCGCACCGGGGAACACGCCGAAATTCGAGTGCGCGTCGCCAAGACGCGCCGATTCGGCAGCGAGCACCACGTCGCATGCGAGCACCACTTCGAGGCCGCCCGCCAGCGCAAGCCCGTTGACGGCCGCAATCACCGGCTTGGGGAAGGCGCGCAGTGTGTCGAAGAACTCGACGATCAGTTCGAGAAACTCGCGCTTGTCCGGCTGCGGCGGCTCGGCCGCCTCGATCAGATCAGCGCCCGCGCAAAACGCGCGACCGTTGCCGGTCAGCACGACGACGCGTACCGCAGGATCGTCGCGCCATGCCTTCAACTGCGCGGTCAGGCCCGTGGCCATCTCGCGATTGAGGCTGTTCATTGCTGCTGGACGATCCATCGTCAACCAACCCGTTGCCCCCACCACTGCCTGCGAATAACTCATCTCTCCTCCGGAATTAGCGAACGCCCTTTCTTGACGTTGCGGTTGTGGTAAGTTAATTTCCGGCAGTTCGTTTATCACCCCTCGTTCGGAGGGGGCGCATTTCGGGCGGGGATTTGCGAACGTAGTGGCACCGTGCCCGCGCATGAACATTCGCGTGCCGCGTTGCATCCGCATGCATCCGCATTGCACAGACTGGGTGACGACTTGAATACGCCTTTCCCCAAACACCTGGTTTCCACCAAGTTCTCGCCGCCGCGCATCGGCGCCAAGCACGTCGCGCGCGCGGATCTGCTCGCCCAGTTGCAGCGCATGCAGTACTGCCGCCTGGCGCTCGTCACCGGCAGCGCGGGCTACGGCAAGACCACGCTGCTGGCGCAGTGGCGCCAGGCCTGCCTGAAGGCGGGCGCGGAGGTGGTGTGGCTCTCGCTCACCGCCGAAGACAAGAGCTATATCGACTTTTGCGGCGCACTCTTTGCTGCAATGCAGCGTGCCGGGATGGCGGTCGAAATGGATCTGCCGCTCGAAAGCACGAGCGCGGCCGCCATGGATGCGTCGATTGCGGCCATCGTCGAAGCCGCAGTCGATCTGCCCAAGGATCTCTACCTCTTCATCGACGACTATCAGCACGTCGAAGCACCGCTCGCGCACCGGTTCATGCAAAAGCTGCTCGACCATGGGCCGGGCAACCTGCATTTCGTGATCGCCTCGCGCGTGGCGCCGCCGCTAAGCCTGAGCCGACTGCGCATGATGAATCAGATCGTCGAGATCGAGAGCGCCGGGCTGCCCTTCGACCTCGCCGAAACGCGCGCCTTCATCGACGAAAACCTCGGCCCCGGCAAGATCAATGCGGACGAGCTCACGCTCGTGCAGGAGCTGACGAGCGGCTGGCCGTCGTGCATCCAGCTCATCGTCATCATGCTCAAGAACCGGCCCGATACGCGCGCGATGCTGCGCGACCTCGTATGGCGTTCGAGCGATCTGCAGACCTACCTGAGCGAGGAGGTCATGGCGCACCTGCCCGCCGAACTCGCCGAATTCGCCGTGGCGCTCTCGGTCCTGCGCCGCTTCAGCCCCGCGCTGGCGCGCGCGGTGACGGGCAACGAACACGCCAGCGATCTCGTGCAGCGCATGGAGAGCGAGAACCTGCTGATCATCCGGGTGGACTCGGACGACCGCTCAGCGTGGTATCGCTTTCATCCGCTGTTTGGCGAATTTCTCGCGACCCGGCTCGCGCAGCGCGAACCTGAAGAAGCGCGCGAGCTGCACCGCCGCGCGAGTCGCTGGTTCGCCGATCACGGCCAGCTTGCGGAGGCAGTGCGCCACGCGAGCGCCGGCGGCGACGTGGAGTTCGCCGCCGAGGTTATCGAGCGCTCCGCGCCCGCAAAGTGGAGCCTCGAATATCTGAGCCCCACGCTGCATCTGCTGGAGCGATTGCCGGAAGAAGCGCTGTTCCGGCACCAGAAGCTGCTCTTCATGGCCTGCCTGACCGTCGCGCTCACGACGCGCCCGGCCAAGGCCAAGGCGTGGCTCGCCCACTTGCGGACCGAGGCGCTCGCCGCGTATCCCGAGATCGCCCGCAGCCTGCCGCTGATCCATGCCGCCATTGCGTTCCAGCACGACGACACGCAAAGCATGATCGACGCGCTGGAGCCGCATCGCGACGTCTCGATCGAGAACCCCTTCCTGCAATTCCTGCTGGTTTCAGAGCTCTGTTCGGCGTATGCCGCCGCGGGCCGTTACGCCGATGCAAAGCGGATGTTCGATCTGCACCCCATTGCACCCGCCGAGCGCGACAACGACATGGCGCTCGTCGCCCAGGCGACGCACGCCTCCACGCTGCTGCTCGAAGGCAACGTGCGCGAAGCGGAGCGCGAAAGCGCCGCGCTGCTGGCGCGCTCGCTCCAGGCTGTGGGACGCCACTCGATCAGTGCGAACGTGAGCGCGAGCGTGCTCGCCGACGCCTGGTACGAGCTCGACCGCATCGACGACGCCCGCGAAACGATTGCAAACCGGCGCGGCCTGCTGCAGTCCTCGGGACCCGAGGTGATGATCCGTACCTCGTTGTGCCGCGTGCGCCTCGACCTGCTGCAGGAAGGCCCGGACACGGCGCTGGCCTTCCTGCAGCATCAGGCGGCGCATTTCGGCAGCATGCGCCAGCCGCGTGCGGTCGCGACCATGCTCGCGGAGCAGGTCAAGGTGCTCCTGCTCAAGCACGACCGGGCACGCGCGCTCGAAGTCGCGAGTCTGCTCGACGAACTCGCGCGAACGCATGCCGACGCGCAAGGCCACAAGGCAGAAATCGCGGCGCTGGCCGCGCTCGCGCGCGCGCGCCTCACGCGCGACGACCAGCCCGAAGAATCCTTGCGCTCGCTGCAAATCACGCGCGAGTACGCGCAAAGCTTCGGCCGGGGCCGCCTCGCCGCGCTCGTGGATCTGCTGTCCGCCACGGTCTTCGCGGAGATGAAAAACGCCGACGACGCGCAGGCGTGTCTCGTGCGCGCCGTCGAGTCGGCACAGCGCCTTGGCCTCGTGCGTACCTTCGTCGACGAGGGTGCGCCCGCAGGCAAGCTGCTCGCGCGCATGGTGCGCGAGCGCAAGCTCGAAGGCGTGGCGCTGCGCTACGCGAACGAACTGATCGACCGTTTTCCCGAAAGCAGCGTCTCCGATGGCGCTACCGGCTCGTCGCGTCGTTCGACGGGTTCGAAGCTGCAGCCGGTGCTGACCCAGCGTGAAATCGAGATTCTCGGCCTCGTTGCCCAGGCGATGTCGAACAAGCGCATCGCGCTTGCGCTCAACATCACGCTCGAAACGGTCAAATGGAATCTGCGCAATATCTTCGCGAAACTCGGTGTGTCGAGCCGATACGACGCGATGGTGTGGGCGCGCAAGCAGGATCTCATCGAATAGATCGCGCAGGCCGCGACGCGACGCTTTGCGCCGCGGCTCACGTTTTCAGTCCATCCGCTCCAGGTCGGCCGGCTTCCAGGTCGTGCTGAAAAAGGCCTGCGTCGGACCGTAAAGACGCAGCATCAAGAAGAAGCCCCGGCCCGGCACCGTGCGCCGCCAATTGCGTTCCTTGCCGGCCGGCGCCACAGGACCGAAGTAAAGCGCATACGAACCATCCGCGCTGGCGATCGGCTCGTCGCGCGAGCCGATCGAAGGCAGAGGCTGGCCATTGTCGAGCCCCGATGCCGTCTGCGTGTCATAGAGCGTGGCCGACCAGAAATTCGCTGCCGGAACGTCGGGCGGCAAGTGCAGGCGATAGCTGCGGCTGCCGTCGAAAAACGCGCCGTTCGCATCCTTGAACGTGGTGAGAAACCGCGCGCCCTGCCCCGGCACCGCCGAACCCATTGCAGGGCTGGTGGCGTAAATGATGCTGTAGGCCGCGCTGCGGGAGTCGAGGTCGAGGAAATGTCCCGCCTTGTCCATCCATTCCCAGTCGGTGACGAAATTGCGCGTTGGCGTGACGTAATGGCGGTCGGGGTAGATCAGCCCGCCAGGCCGCTTCTCGATACCCTCGTACATCATCGCGCGGCTCATCCGGAAAGCGGTCCTGGCCGCGGCGTCGAGGATCTCACGCGTGCGCGCATCAGGATCGAATGGCTGTCCCTTCACGATGCCGATCGCCGCCATCATGCCGCGCCAGTCCGGATCGGCCGTGCCGAGCGTTTCGCTGTTGACGAAGCGCGCGAGCATGTCGAAGAAGCGGCCATCGATTGGATAGGTCATGTCGAGCGGTACGCCCGACGCATTGGGAAAACGCATCGGCTGCGCGGATTGACCGAGCGGGTGAATGCGGGTCTGCTCGATCAGGTCGCACGCCGGCGCGAGGTTGGCCGGATCGGCAAAGAACGCGCGCCAGAAGACCAGCACGTTGTTGGTCCGGGATCGATAGACGTGGTAGCCGTCCGGCACTTCGCCCTGATAGCCGGGCGGCAGCACGAGAAACTTGCCGCCCATGCCGCGATCGGGGCCCACGAAGCCCACGTCGCCGGCATAGGTCTTGCCGTCGACGGTCGGGCCTTCGATGGGCCGCTGCCAGAAATCGTTCAGGATGCCTTGCTGTTTAGGCGGCACGTCGATCACCATGGGTCCGTCACGGCCCACGTCGATATAGCCGATGGCGTAAATCACGTCCGAATTGGGCGTGGGGATGATCGTCTTCGCGTCGAGGCGCTGCTTCCAGACCGGAAAGACCGTGTAGCCCGAGCCGAACGCCCTCTCCGAGGCTTCCTTCATCGCGTACAGGTTCACCGCGGGCAGCGCCCAGAGATAGACCTGCGTCGCGCGCTGGAACAACAATTCGTCGCGCAGTGCGCACGCATCCGCCTCCGTGGGATAACCCAGCGGAAATTCAACGCCCGCGAGCGAAGCGCGGTGTGCCGCCAGAGCGTGCATCGAAAGCGCCGCTTTTTCTTCCTGCATGTTTTGTCTTCCTGATAAAAGTAGCCGCCCCCACTTACAGCACTTCGAACAGGCCTGCGGCGCCCTGGCCGCCGCCGATGCACATCGTCACGACGACATATTTCACCCCGCGCCGCTTGCCTTCGATGAGCGCGTGCCCGACGAGACGCGCGCCCGAAACGCCAAACGGATGCCCGACCGCAATCGCGCCGCCGTTCACGTTCAGCCGGTCCATCGGAATGCCGAGCTGGTCCGCGCAATAGAGCACCTGGACCGCGAACGCCTCGTTGAGCTCCCACAGGCCGATGTCCTCCACCTTGAGCCCAGCCTTCTTCAGGAGCTTCGGCACGGCGAACACCGGGCCGATGCCCATCTCGTCGGGCTCGCAGCCCGCCACCGCGAAACCGCGGAACACGCCGAGCGGTTTGAGGCCCTTTGCCGCCGCCACGCGCGCGTTCATCACCACCGTGGCCGATGCGCCATCGGAGAACTGCGATGCGTTGCCCGCCGAGATCACGCCGCCGGGAAACGCCGTGCGGATCTTTGCCACGCCTTCGAGCGTCGTGTCCGCACGAATGCCTTCGTCGGCAGCGATCGTCACCTCGCGTGTCACGATCTCCCCCGTCGCGCTGTCGGTCACGCCGCAGAGCACGGTGATCGGCGCGATCTCATCATCGAAGAGACCCGCCGCCTGCGCCGCTGCCGCGCGTTGCTGGCTGCGCACGCCGTACTCGTCCTGGCGCTCCTTCGAGATCTCGTAGCGCTTCGCGACCTGCTCTGCGGTCTGGAGCATGCTCCAGTAGATCTCGGGCTTTTGGCGCACGAGCCACGGATCGGCCGCGAAGGTCTGATTCATCTGCCGCTGCGTCCACGAGATGCTCTCGACGCCGCCCGCCGCGAAGATGTCGCCCTCGCCCGCAATCACGCGCTGCGCAGCCATCGCAATCGTCTGCAGTCCCGATGAACAGAAGCGATTCACCGTGGCACCCGGCACGCTCACCGGACAGCCTGCGCGCAAGGCAACTTGCCGTCCGATGTTGCCGCCGGTCGCGCCCTCCGGATTCGCACAGCCCATCAGCACGTCCTCCACCTCGGCCGGCTCGATGCCTGCGCGCGCGATGGCGTGCTGCACGGCGTGGCCGCCGAGCGTCGCGCCATGCGTCAGGTTGAATGCGCCTTTCCAGCTCTTTGCCAGCGCCGTGCGCGCCGTCGAAACGATTACTGCCTCAGTCATGGTGTAGTCCCGGAAATTCTATGAAGTGGATGCGCTCACTCGTTAAAGCCGCGGCCTGCCTCGGCCAGCTTCTGCAACGAGGGGGCGATCCGCCACGCGTGGCCCTGATAGCCGCGCGCGTAGCGCCGTATGGCTTGTGCGACGTTGAAGAGGCCGACCTGGTCGGCGTACAGCATCGGGCCGCCGCGGAACTTCGGAAAGCCATAGCCGTTCAGGTACACCATGTCGATATCCGATGCCTTCGACGCAATGCCTTCTTCGAGGATCACCGCGCCTTCGTTGACGAGCGCATAGACGAGTCGCCCGACGATCTCCTCGTCGCTGATCTGGCGGCGCTCGATGCCCAGATCCTTCGAATGCTGGACGATCATGTCGTTGACGAGCTTGCTCGGATACGCCTTGCGGTCGCCCGGCTTGTAGTCGTACCAGCCCGCCCCGGCCTTCTGGCCGAAACGCCCCATCTCGCACAGCAGGTCACCGGACTTCGAATAGTTGAACTCCGGCTGCTCGATGGCGCGGCGCTTGCGTATGGCCCATGCGATGTCGTTGCCGGCCATGTCGATCATGCGAAAAGGACCCATCGCGAAGCCGAATTTCTCGATCGCGCGGTCCACCTGCGCGGGCAGCGCGCCTTCGTCGAGCAGGAAGCCGGCCTGGCGGCTGTACTGCTCCAGCATGCGGTTGCCGATGAAGCCGTCGCACACCCCCGACACCACGGCGACCTTGCGGATCTTCTTCGCGAGCTGCATCACGGTCGCCAGCACGTCCCCGGCCGTATGCTCGCCACGCACGACTTCGAGCAGCCTCATCACGTTCGCCGGGCTGAAGAAGTGCATGCCCACCACGTCCTGCGGGCGCTTCGTGAACGAAGCAATGCGGTTCACGTCCAGCGTGGACGTGTTCGAGGCGAGGATCGCGCCCGGCTTCATAACCTCGTCGAGCGTGCGGAACACCGTCTCCTTCACGCCGATCTCCTCGAACACCGCTTCGATCACGAGATCGGCGTCGCGGATATCGTGATACGAGAGCGTCGTCGAAAGCAGCCCCATGCGCGCATCCCCTTCCTGCTGCGTGAGCTTGCCCTTCTTCGCGCTGTTTTCGTAGTTGCGACGAATCGTGGCCACGCCGCGTTCGAGCGCGTCGGCCTTCATCTCCAGCAGCGTCACGGGAATCCCCGCGTTCAGGAAGTTCATGACGATGCCGCCGCCCATCGTTCCGGCGCCGATGATGGCCACCTTGGCGACCGGACGCGCGGGCGTGTCGGCGCTCACGTCGGGTATCTTGCTCGCGGCGCGCTCGCCAAGGAAGGCGTGGCGCAGCGCGCGCGATTCGGGGGTGCCGAGCAGATAGTCGAAGCCCTCGCGTTCGGCCTCGATGCCCTGTTCGAACGTTTTGAGCGACGCCGCCACCGCGTCCACGCAGCGCGCCGGCGCCGGGAACGGCCCCGCATTCGCGGCAACGGTCGTGCGCGCGAACCCGAGATACGCCTCGGCGTTTTCATGCTCGACTTTCAGGTCGCGCACGCGCGGATGCGCGCCGGCCTGGTTCGCCACGCGCCGCGCAAGGCCGACGGCGGCTTCGAGCACATCGCCCTCGACGATCTCGTCGAACAGGCGCGTGCCGGCCAGCGCCTCCGCCTTGAGCGTCCGGCCCGACACGATCATGTTCAGGGCCGCTTCGAGCCCGATCGCGCGCGGCAGACGCTGTGTGCCTCCCGCGCCCGGCAGCAGCCCCAGGTTGACCTCGGGCAGCGCGATCTGCGTGCCGCGCGCGGCCACGCGATAGTGGCAGCCCAGCGCGAGTTCCAGCCCGCCGCCCATCGCCACCGAATGCACCGCCGCGACGACGGGCTTGGCCGCCGCCTCGATCGACGTGATCACCGTATGCAGGCTCGGTTCCTGTAGTGCGCCCGGCGTGCCGAACTCGCGGATGTCCGCGCCGCCCGAGAACGCGCGGCCCGCGCCAGCGAGCACGATCGCCTTGACCGCCGCATCGTCGAGCGCCTGGCTCAAACGTTCGGCGACGCCGATGCGGATGCCGAGCCCGAGGCCGTTCACAGGGGGATGGTCGAGCGTGATGACGGCCACGCCGTCCCGGACCTGATACTGCACTGTCATGCTGGTTCCTTTGTGTCTCGAAGTGGTGACAAGGCCGCTCGTTCGGGGGGCACGATCCACGGCCCGGCAGCTTGTTGAGCCCGGAAAGTTAATCACCTTTTCCAGACGCGCCTCCCCCTCGTTCAGAGGGGTAGGCTCGCGCCGCCCGGGCGTGAGCGCTGCTCAGCGCGTCCCGCTGGTCAGGAGCGCGTGGATCATGCGCGCAAGCAGATACGGCGTATCGGGCGCGGCCAGGTAGCCCGGACGTTCGAGCACCATCGCGCGCGGCAACGCAAGCAGCGTATGAAGCACCAGAAACTCCGCCATCTCCGGATCGCGCACCCGGATCTCGGACTCGAAGCGGATCATCAGCGCCGGCGTTGCGCCGCTATGCCAGATTCCGTGCGCCTTGACGAGGTCGAGCCGGACGAGTTCGTCGTAGTGCGTCGAGCGGATGTTGAATGCGCAGTCGAGCAGCATCCTCTTGCGATGGACGGCCAGGCCCGCCGTGAGCGTCAGCAGGATGCCATCGAAGAGCGTGGCGTCGCCGGGCAGCGCGGCAATCTCCGCAAGTAGCGCATCGCGCGATTCGATCCGGTAATCGTCGAAGACTGCCGCAATCAAGGCCTCCATCGTCGGAAAATATTCGTAGATCGAACTAATCGAAACGCCCGCGGTTTCGGCGACAGCCAGCACGGTGAGCGCGTCGCGTCCCTGCTCTTCGAGAATCTTGCGGCCTGCCTCCTTGACCGCCGCGACAAGCGCGACCGAGCGCGCCTGGCGAGGCGACTTGCGCAAACCCGCGGGTCTCTCGACACGGACCACGCAATCGTGCGCGCCGCAATCTTCATGGTGATTCGATCTGACCATCTGCTGCTCCTTCCGGCTCGGGCCGGCGCCCAACGCCGCCCTCCATCCACTGTATGCAAGGCGGACGCGGCGCTCCCCCCTCCTTTTGAGGGGAGGCAGTGCGACAACGCTGCGCGACCATGCAAGCTGGACCAGCTTGCCGCCGCCCCCCTCTGAGCCATGTCTTCGCCCAGGGCGGCCTTACCATTCAGGGAACACCATGAGCTACACCCCGCCCACCACGGACATGACGTTCGTGATGACCGAACTCGCCGGACTCGATACCGTTTCGACCCTTCCGGGCTTCACGGATGCCACGCGCGCGACGGTGCAAGCCGTCCTCGATGAAGGCGCCAGATTCTGCAGCGAGGTGCTTGCGCCGCTGAATCTCCCGGGCGACCGCAATCCCGCCACCTGCGAGAACGGAAAAGTCACCGCATCGCCGGGATTCAAGGAAGCCTTTGCGCAGTTCGTCGAAGGCGGATGGCAAGGGTTGATGCATCCCGCCGAATACGGCGGCCAGGGTCTGCCCAAGCTGCTTGCCTCGCCGTGCCTCGAAATGCTCACGGCCGCCAACCTGTCGTTCGCGACCTGTCCGTCGCTCACCGACGGTGCGATAGAAGCGCTCCTGCTCGCAGGCACACGGGCACAAAAGCAGCGATACCTGCCGAAGCTGATCTCGGGCCAGTGGACCGGCACCATGAACTTGACCGAGCCTCAGGCCGGCTCCGATCTCGCGATGCTGCGCGCACGCGCCGTCCCCCAGCAAGACGGCACCTACCGCCTCTTCGGCACGAAGATCTTCATCACGTGGGGCGAGCACGACATGGCGGAGAACATCGTGCATCTCGTGCTCGCACGCACGCCCGACGCGCCGCCGGGTGTCAAGGGCATCTCGCTTTTCATCGTGCCGAAATTCCTCGTCGACGAGGACGGCAGCCTGGGCGCGCGCAACGACGTGCATTGCGTGTCGCTCGAACACAAGCTGGGCCTCAAGGCGAGCCCGACCGCGGTGCTCCAGTTCGGCGAGCACGGCGGCGCGACCGGCCATCTGATCGGCGAGGAGAATCGCGGCCTCGAGTACATGTTCGTGATGATGAACGCCGCGCGCTTCGCCGTCGGGCTGCAGGGTATCGGCCTTGCCGAGCGCGCGTACCAGAAGGCCGTCGCGTACGCGAAGGAGCGCGTGCAGAGCCGCCCCGTGGACGGCTCGTCGGACGGGCCCGTCCCCATCGTCCAGCATCCCGACGTAAAGCGCATGCTCTCGACCATGCGCGCCCTCACGCAAGGCGCGCGCGCCCTGGCCTATGTGGCCGCATCGCACAGCGATCTCGCACACGCTCACCCCGACGCGGCCGAGCGTGCCAGCCATCGCGCCATTTACGACTATCTCGTGCCGATCGTGAAGGGCTGGAGCACCGAACTCGCCGTCGAAGTCGCGAGCCTCGGCGTGCAGGTGCACGGCGGCACGGGCTTCATCGAGGAAACCGGCGCGGCGCAGTACTATCGCGACGCCCGGATACTGCCGATCTACGAAGGCACCACGGCGATCCAGGCCAACGATCTGGTCGGCCGCAAGACCGTGCGCGATGGCGGCAAGCTCGTGCGGCACATCATGGCGCGCATCGATGCCACCCTCGCTGAGCTGCACGCGCACCGCGCGTTCGGGTCCAATCCGGCGTTCGCGGCGATGTGCCATCAACTGGATGCGGGGCGCATGTCGATGGCTCGCGCCGTCGATTTCATGCTAGCCAACGTCAAGGCCGACACCAACGCGGTATTCGGCGGCGCCGTTGCTTATCTGAAGCTCTCTGGGATCGTGCTGTGCGGCTGGCAAATGGCGCGCGCGCTCATCGCCGCATCGGGGCGTGAAGCCAGCAATCCGGTGTTCTATGGCGCGAAAATGGCGACCGCGCATCACTACGCGACGCATATCCTCCCGCAAGCCACCGCGCTCGAAATCGCCATCGTCAGCGCGCGCAGCGGCGAAGGCATGCTCGCGCTCAGCGGCGAGCAATTCTGAGCAGCACCGGCGAGCGTGGCGCCCCTGTGTGACGGGCGCCCGCTCGCCGCGTGGGCGGGCGCCGCGAAACGGTGCACCCTGCCGTCGAGTGACGGCCCGCGGCGCACCGCGAATCAGATCACGGTCGCCCGACTACCTGCGTCGAAAATGACCGGCTGCCCTTGCTCCGCCCACGCGCTGGCCGCCGGAAGATAATGATCTTCGATGGCGGCACGCTTGATCTTCATCGTAGGGGTAAGGAATCCATTATCAGTAGTCCATACGTCATCGACGACCACGACAAAGTCCAGTTTTTCGTGATCTTCGAGCGTCGCGTTGACGCTCTCGACCATCTCCTGCAATTGCGCGCGCAACGCCTCTCGCGCCGCGCCGTCGCGCAACCCGCTCTGCGCCGCGGCCGACAGCATCAGAAGCGCAAACGGTTGAGCGAAACCCGGCCCCGTCACGCACACCGCCTCCACTTGAGGGTGACTCAGCTTGTTTTCGATGGGGACCGGCACGACGTATTTCCCCTTGCTGGTCTTGAACATCTCCTTGACACGCCCCGTGATCTTCAGGCGACCGATTTCGTCGAGCTCGCCGCGGTCTCCGGTCTTGAAGAAGCCATCCTCGGACATGCTCTGCGCGCTCAGTTCGGGTTGCCGGTAATAGCCCAGCATCATCGTGGGCGCCTTGAGCAGGATCTCGCCATTTTCCGCGATCCTGCACGCCACGCCGGGCATCGCCTGCCCCGAATAGCCGGGCCGCACGAGTCCCGGCCGGCTGTAGTGCGAATACGAGAAGTTCTCCGTCATGCCGTACACATCGAGCAGTTCCAGACCGAGCGCGCGATACCAGTTCGTGATTTCCTCGGGCAGCGGTGCGGACCCTGTAAAGGCGATCCGTGTCGCGTCGAGCCCGAGCATCGTGAGGATCTGCTTCTTGAGCGCCTCGGCTTCCGGGGTGGCTTCATGCAGCAGCGCAAGCTGGCTAGCGGACAACTTCGAGCACGCGCCCTGATAGAACTTCGTCCATAGCCGGGGCATGGAGATGAACACCGTGGGCCGCGCCCGATGCAGGTCCTGGATGAATGTGGCGAGGCTGTCGTTGAAGAACACCCGAAAGCCATGACAAAGCGAATTCGATTCGACGAACGAGCGCTCCGCGGTATGAGCCAGCGGAAGATAGGACAGCACACGATCGGCGGGCGTGAAGTCGCAGAAGATGCCCGCTTGCTCCGCGTAGGCGAAGATCGTGCCGAAGCTGTGCATCACGCCCTTGGGTTCGCCGGTGCTGCCCGAGGTGTAGATGATGGTGGCCAGGTCGTCTGCGTCGGGCAGATGGACGTCGTGAAGGGGTTCGTGCTCCGAGACAATGGCGTCCCACTGCACTGCCTGCGGCGTTGCCGGAGACATCGGCAGTGCAACGAGCCGCGCCTGATCGGGGATAACCTTGTGAATCTCATTCCAGCCATCGGTTTTGCCGTCGAGCTTGCCGACGAATACAAGACGCACATCGCAGTGCTCGAAGATATACCGCGCCGTATTCGCGCTGATCGTCGGATAGACCGGCACGGAGACGTGTCCAGACATCCAGATCGCCAGATCCGCCACAAGCCAGTGCGCGCTGTTCTTGCCGACAATGGAAATCGCACTCCGTGGCGGCAGATTTAGCGAGCTCAACCACGCCGCTGTCCGCCGGGCGGCATCGCCTACCTCTTTCCACGTATAGTCCACGACCCGGCCGTCCGGCGTCGGCTCGGTGAGATAGACCGCGTCCGGCTGTGTGCTCTCCCAGTGCAGGAAGCGATGAACCAGGGTTCCGGAATTCGTACCGCTCATCAATGTCTCCACTCATTCGTTGCCGGCGTTGCCGCACAGCGGCAATCCGCCCGCTTCTTATTGCCCATTTCTTATTGCCCAATCCGCATTCGGGATGAAACGCCCGCCGATGGTCCCATGCCCGGAGCCGGCGTGGCGAAACGCATCATCGCTATGCTTCATGACGAACGATACGCAGAAGCAGGGATCAATACGCCCACTCTTTTATAGGGGTGACTTCCACGCCTGGCGTCGGCGGCGACATAAGCGGGGAATACGCTGCCGCGATTGAAGGACATCAACCGATATCGGCGACTCTCGACATGGGCACGCCCTCCGATTCTACGCCGCGGGTCAAGCGCGCATCTTCAGCCGCGATCCCAGTCGAACCGTAGCGGCTTGCCGGACGTGAAAGCCGCTACGGCCTCGCTGGAATAAAGGGCGGCAGCTGCCCGGGCTTGCCCCGAAGCCTCCAGGCCAACGAAGTCCCGGTACGATGTTTCGAAGCTTCCATTCAGAAGCCGCTTCGCGATAGCCGTTGCTTCTCGCGGCGCTTGCCTGAAGCGCGCTGCGAAATGCCATGCACGCTCGTTGAGTGCTTCCGCTTCGTGAATTTCGTGGACGATGCCCAGCGCCCTGGCTTCTACGGCGCCGACCTTGCGTGCGGTCATCACCATGTCCTTCGCGGCGGAAAGCCCCACGATCCTGGGCAACTGGTGTAGCGCCGCCAGGTCCGGGATCAGTCCAATCCGCGCGAAAGACAGGCAGAACACCGCGCGCTGCGACGCAAGCACGAAATCGGCGGCCAATGCGAGCGAGAAGCCAGCCCCGGCCGCTGGCCCATCCACCGCGGCGATGACCGGTAACTCCAGTTCACGCAGCCGTTGCAGCCATGCGTGAACATTCAGGATGAACTCGGCAACATCGGCAGGCTCGCTATCCTCCGGCGCATTTCCCACGCCGTCGCCGAGCGTTTCCTTTAGATCCGCACCCGAGCAGAAGCTGCCGCCACTACCGGTCAGGATGAGCGCGCGGACATCGCGCCGGTTGTCCAGCCAGTCCAGCATGTCACGATAATCCGCGCGCAATGCCGCGCCCAGCGCGTTGCGTGATTCCGGGCTTTGATGTGAAAACTCGGCAATGCCATCCCTCAAGACGATTCGGCTTTTGCGCAGATACACCATGCTGTCTTCAGACACAGTCTCTCCGATCGGTCTATCTCCCGGTGCTCATCGAAGCGCGCGTTGGGCCGATTCAGCTTACCGGCAACGCCAGTGGAAATCGCCAGTCGCCGGCCAGCACCTCGGGGCGCGGTCGATAGAGGCGCACCAGATAATTCCAGCCCGGCATGATGGGCAGGCAGTTCGGCGTTGCGGTGTCGCAACCGCCGAACTGGATGGTCACGGTGCCGTCCGCGCTCCGCTTTGCCGTGAGGTTATTCACGGAATACGCCTGCAAGCTGTTCGGCTCGAAATAGCCCTTCTCGTTGTAGACGCTGACCGACCAGAAGCCGTCGACGGGCACCTCGCCCACCGTCATCCGGTGGACCGTGACACCGTCGTTGCGAGGCGGCGTGACGGGCAGATAAAGCGTTTCCTGCTCGGGAATGCCGCCCCACGCCATTGCCGTTCCGATCAGGTGCCGCACGGGATCCACCCTATCGCGCCCGCCGAACATCCGGTGCGTGTCGTGCACCGTCGTACCCAGCACGAGTAACGCGTTGCGAATGCTTTTCAAGCCGGCGAGATCCCAATTCGGCGCATCGAAACTGCCGCTATTGCGCTGCTGCACCTCGATCGCGTCCTGCAGCGCGTGAGCGCGCTTCATGTCGGCGGGATCGTCCGGGTTGGCCAGGATGCGTACCGCGACGAGAAGGTAACGCGAACCGGTCTGCTCGAGACAAAAGCTATGAGGCCCCGGTGCGTATATCGTGGCCTGCGTATAGTGATCCTGATCGATCACCTGCATCGACAGGTAGTGCCTCCCCGCATCCGGCAAGATCACCGTGACGGGTCCCGCCTGAAGGTCGAAAATCGCCGTCGAATAGAGCGTGTCGCGGTTGGGACGCACAACGAACTGCTCGTTCATCGCGACCATTGCACGCCGGTGGGCAAAACGCCCCAAGGCGCCTCGCGCCGCTACCGCACCAAAGCACTGATCTGTTTCCGCGCGAGTATAGTTGTCCGCCGTCACCTGCTGATGCTGAAGTTTGACCGTATCGCCTGTCATTCGCCATCCTTATCAATAGCTTGCAGATGCATCAACTATCGACACTTTAGGCGGTATCCGGCCAGGTCCGCCCCCCTCGTTGATAGGGGGCGGGTTTTCCCCGTCTCGACACACCCAGCGGCCCTGGCAGCCCCCTTCAGTACGCCGCGCGATAGATCGCCAATGCGTCGCGCTCTTCCAGTGGCTTCGGGTTGTTGGCGAGCAACCGGGTTTGCAGCATCGCGTCGCTTGCGAGTCTCGGCAGGTCGTCAAGCTCGATGCCCACTTCGCGTAGTCGACGGGGAATGGCCGTAGCCTCAATCAAATGTTCAATGTGTGCGATCAAGGCTTGCGTCTTCACATCGTCCGTTGCATGACGCGCGAGGTCGGGCACCATGATGTCCGCGAGTTGCGCATACAGATGCGAAACAACGGGTGCGTTGAACCGCATGACGTGAGGCAGCACGAGCGAGTTCGACAGTCCATGCGGCACGTGAAAAACGCCGCCTATCGGGTAGGCGAGCGCATGGACCGCTGCCACCGGCGCGTTCGCGAACGCTTGCCCCGCGTACATCGCGCCCAGCAACATCGCTTCGCGCGCGCTAAGGTCCGCGCCCTGGTCGCACGCGGGCAACAGATGCCGCGAGAGCAGGGTCAGCGCCTGGGTCGCCAGCAGGTCCGAAAGCGGATTTTTCAACCGCGCCGACGTAAAGGCCTCGATGGCGTGCACCATCGCGTCGATGCCGGTTGCCGCCGTCACGTGCCGCGGCAAGCCCACTGTGAGTTCCGCATCCAGAATCGCAAGGTCGGCGATCAACTGTGGCGCAACCACCCCCACTTTGCTCGCCGCACCGGTGGTGACGATCGATACGGCGGTTACTTCCGAGCCCGTGCCCGCCGTGGTGGGCATTTGCACGAGCGGCAGCCTCGTGCCGGCGACGTTGCCAACGCCGTAGATCGCCTGCAAAGTCTGTGCGCCCGATGCGAGGATCGAGATGAGCTTGGCGACGTCCATCGACGAGCCGCCACCGAGTCCCAGCACGACTTCCACTTCCGCGTCACGTGCTTTCGCTGTCGCCTCCTGCACGACATGCTCGGGGGGATCGGCTACGACGTCGTCTATCACGGTCAAATCCCAGCCGTGCTCACGCAAGCTCGAAAACGCAGGGTCGAGCAAACCACTGCGGTGCAAAAAGCCATCGGTTACGACACAAATGCGCGTCTTGCCTGGGAACGACTCCACAAGGAGTGCACCGAGGCGGCGCGCCGCGCCAGATTCGACCACGATCGAAGGAACAGTACGAAAGCTGAATGGCTGCATTGCGCGGTAATGCTGGAAGGTGAGGCGGGCGGATTCGCCCGATTGACAGTGGGGTCGCTACGGCGACCCCGGGCCGCTTACATGTTCGGATAATTGGGCCCGCCACCGCCTTCGGGGGTGACCCACACGATGTTCTGCGTCGGATCCTTGATATCGCAGGTCTTGCAGTGTACGCAGTTCTGCGCGTTGATCTGCAGGCGGTCTTCGTCCTGCTCGTCCTTCACGAACTCATAAACGCCCGCAGGACAGAAACGCGATTCGGGGCCTGCGTACATTTGCAGATTGATGCCGACCGGCACCGTTGCATCCTTCAACGTCAAATGCGCGGGCTGGTTCTCTTCGTGGTTCGTATTGGAAATGAACACCGAAGAAAGACGATCGAACGTAAGCTTGCCATCGGGCTTCGGATACTCGATCGGCTTGCACAGCGACGCCGGCTTGAGCATCTCGTGATCGCGGTGCTGGTGATGGAGCGTCCACGGCACATTGCCGCCCATCAGCTTCTGCTCGACGCCCACCATCAGCGTGCCCAGGTACAGGCCCTTGCTCATCCACTGCTTGAAGTTGCGCGACTTGTACAGTTCCGTGTAGAGCCACGACTGCTTGAACGCTTCCGGGTACGCCGCGAGTTCATCGCTCTGGCGGCCTGCCTGCACCGCGTCGAACGCGGCTTCCGCCGCGAGCATGCCGGTCTTGATTGCCGCGTGGCTGCCCTTGATGCGCGCCGCGTTCAGGAAGCCCGCGTCGTCGCCCACCAGTGCGCCGCCCGGGAACACGAGCTTCGGCAGTGACATCAGACCGCCCGCCGTCATCGCGCGCGCGCCGTACGAAACGCGCTTGCCGCCTTCCAGATACTTGCGGATCGCCGGATGCGTCTTGTAGCGCTGGAATTCCTCGAACGGCGAGAGATACGGGTTCTGGTACGCAAGACCGACGACGAAGCCCACCATCACCTGGTTATTGTCGGTGTGGTACAGGAACGAGCCGCCGTAGGTGTCCTTTTCCAGCGGCCAGCCCGCCGTGTGGATCACCAGACCCGGCTTGTGCCTGGCCGGATCGATCTCCCACAATTCCTTG
>NZ_CADIKL010000003.1 GCF_902859945.1 Paraburkholderia caffeinitolerans
CGACGCGACGCTGTCGGGCCTGCCGCCTTTCCTCGTGAAGGACGGCGGCGTGAACTCGGGCTTCATGATCGCGCACGTGACGGCCGCGGCCTTGGCCTCGGAGAACAAGACACTCGCGCATCCGGCTTCGGTGGATTCGCTGCCGACCTCGGCGAACCAGGAAGACCACGTGTCGATGGCGACCTTCGCCGCGCGCAAGCTCGCCGACATCGCCAGCAACACGGCCTACATCCTCGGGATCGAACTGCTGGCCGCCGCCCAGGGCGTGGACCTGCGCGCGCCGCACGCGACCAGCCCGGCGCTGCAGAAGGTGATGGCATCGGTGCGCAATGAAGTGCCGCATTACGACCTTGACCGCTACTTCGCACCCGATATCGCGGCCATGACGGAGCTCGTGCAGAACGGCGCCATCGCCGCGCACAGCCCGTTTGCGTTCGAGTCGGAAGCGCACTAAGAAGCGCACCAACGGCAACGGCGAAAAGAGGGCCGGTGGCGCGCAAACGTATCCATCGGCCTATTGGACCACGCCGACCAAGCAATGAACGCACCCGCATACCAGGGCATCAAGGACTTCATTCTTGCGCGCATCCACGCGGGCGAGTGGAGCGAGGGCGACCAGGTGCCCTCGGAGAACGAGCTTGCGCGCGAGTTCAAGGTCGCGCGCATGACGGTGAATCGCGCGCTGCGCGAGCTGACCGCCGAGCAGGTGCTCACGCGCGTGCAGGGCGCGGGTACTTTCGTCGCGCGTCCCAAGTACGAGTCCACGCTGGTGGCGATCCGCAGCATCTCCGACGAAATTCTCGCACGCGGTCATGGCTATCGCGCCGAGGTGCTGGAGATCGGCGAGTTGCCCGCCGACGAAGCGCTCGCGATCGAAATGGGGCTGCGCACGAACGATCGGGTGTTCTACTCGCGCATGCTGCACTTCGAGAACGACGAGCCTGTGCAGCTCGAGGAACGCTGGGTCAATCCCGACGTCGCACCCGATTACGTGGAGCAGGACTTCACGTCCACCACCCCGAACCATTACCTCATGCGCGTCGCGCCGCTCCAGGGCGTGGAGTACCGCATCGAGGCGCTCGCCCCGCAGGGCGACACGCGCGCGCGGCTCAAGATGAAAGAGGTCGAGCCGTGCCTCGTCCTGCACCGCCGCACCCGTTCGAGCGGGCGCGTGGCATCGGTGGCGAACCTGTGGCACCCGGGCAGCCGGTATCGCTTCACGGGGCACTTCTAGGCGGCCCGCCTCCCGCCGTCTTTCTGTTTTCTTTCATTTCCATTGAGACGATGTCGCGCGCGGGTTGCGTCATGCCTTGCGATGCGGCTAACCTTCAGGCATCGGCCAGGCTTGCCCGGCCCACGAGGGAGGACCTCCGCAATGGAAGATTCCAGCGCAACGCTCATGCCCACGTGGCGCGCGAACCTCGCGCTTCTCACGCGCGAAGTGGGCGCGGTCACGCGGCTCGCGAGGATGATGACGTTTTCGGCAAGCCACATGAAGCTGATTGCTACGGGGCAGCGCGATTTCAGCGCGGAGTTCGTGCGAGGCATCGAAGCCGTCACCGGCTTGCCCGAAGGCTGGATGGACGAGCCGCACGGACCCGGCGACGTGCCCCAGGAGGCACGCGACGCGATCGCCGACGAAACCCCGCGCGCGCGCTTTCGCGGCACCGCGCATCCGGTGCGCAAGGCGCCCGTGCTGCGCACGGAGCCGATCTTCGGCCATGGCGCGGATGCCCGGCGCGCGCAGGACGCGGCCACCCAGGATGCGCAACGGCGCCTTGCAGGCACGCGCAAGATTCGTGAATTGGCCGCGCAGGACGTGCGCAAGCTCGAACGGCATCTGAGCATGCTGCCGGTGGAGCCGGAGGCATTGCGCGCGCGTATCGAAGACGTGATTGCCCAGGCGGAGCATGACGAGCGCGTGCGCGCCGATCTCGAAGGCCGGCTCGATCAGATCGAGAAGCACCGCGAGTTGCTTTTACGCCACATCACGCGCCTTTATGCGCTGCTTACACGATCGATCGACGACTGATTCCGGCGACCGCGGTCCCGGTTACGACTTGGAGGCGCATGGCCGTGCAACTTCTCAGGCCCGCAGTTCCGCGAGAATCTGCTCGGCGAGAAAGTCACAGGTCGGCCGGTTCGAACGGGCGCTGCGCGCGAGCACCACTTCGAGTTCGGGCAAGGCTGGCAGCCCGTGCTGCCGGCCCAGCGTGACGAAGGTCTCGGGCACCGCGCAGCGTGCGAGCGGCGCGACCGCGAGACCCGCCGCAACCATGCTGCACAGCCCCATCAGGCTCGGGCTTTCATACGACGTGCGATAGGCGATGTTTTCGCGTTCGAGCGCGGCAATCGCGTTCGAGCGCGCGACGCTGCCCGCGCTGAAGAGCGCGATGGGCAAGGGCCGCTCGCGCCAGACCTCCCGGCCGATGGCCGCACTCGCCTGGGCGGGCGGGCCGGCCCAAACCATCGGCTCGAAGCGGATGAATTCGCCAGCGAGTTCGCGCGTGCCCGTCACACAGGCCAGATCGATCTTGTTGTCCTTCACGAGCGGCGCGAGCGCGCTGCTCGGCAACCCGACCACCTGAATCTCCACTTTCGGCCAGTTCGCCGAGAACTTGCGCAGCACCGGCGGCAACAGCGACGACGCATAGTCGTCGGGCATGCCGATCGACACGCGGCCCGTGACCTCCGGGTGCGCGAGCGAGGCCCACGCTTCGTCGCGCAGGGCGAGCATGCGTCTTGCGTAGGCGATCAGCGTGTGGCCGTCGGGGGTGGGCGTGACGTTGCGCGGCGCGCGAATGAAGAGCGGCTTGCCAAGCGTGTCCTCCAGCGCGCGGATCTGCATGGAGAGCGCCGCCTGCGAGCGGTGCACGAGCGCCGCGCCGCGCACGAAGCTGCCGGCGTCGGCCACGGCCACCACCATCGCGAGGACGTCGAAATCGAGGGTCTTCATGGGTACGGGATGCGCGTCATGGGGAAACGCTGCATCAGGAAAACTGATTGAAACGTTCAATATAACGCGTTTGCCTGAACGTGGCGACGCTCGTATGCTGGTCCGGACGATTCGTGTTCCAGCGCTGTCTTGCGCCTCTCTCACGCCTTCATGCTCATGCCGGAAAAACCCATGTCGACCAACCCGTCTATTGATTTGAACTACGAACAATTCCGGCAGCTGCGAATGCGCCTCGACATGTCGCGAGGCAAGCCTGCGCCCGAGCAGCTCGATCTGTCGCAGGGGCTTTTCGATCCGGCGCTCGTTGCAGACTATCGCGCGAGCGATGGCTTCGATTGTCGCAACTACGGCCTTGCGTCAGGCTTGCCCGAGGCGCGTGAACTGGGCGCCGAACTGCTGGGCGTGCCCGCGGCGCAGGTGATCGCGGGCGGCAATTCGAGCCTCGAACTCATGCATGACGCGCTCGCATTCGCGCTGCTGTACGGCGTGCCGGTTGGGGAAGGCGAGGGCCGCAGCGCGCCGTGGCGCGCGCAGGGCGAGATTGCATTTCTGTGCCCGGCGCCGGGCTACGACCGGCACTTCGCGATCTGCGAGGCGCTGGGCGTGCGCATGATCGCCGTGCCCATGCGCGATGACGGCCCCGACATGGATGCTGTGGAAGCGCTCGTACGCAACGACGCCACGATCAAGGGTATGTGGTGCATGCCGCTCTACAGCAATCCCACGGGCGCGATCTACGCGGATGAGGTGGTGCAAAGGCTTGCCGCCATGCCCGCCGCCGCGCCCGACTTCCGCCTCTTCTGGGACGACGCCTACCGCTTTCACCACCTCACCGGCGAGCGGCATGCGACGCCCAGTGTGATCGAGGCGTGCGAGGCGGCCGGGCATGCGCAGCGCGTGCTCGTGTTCGCCTCGCTTTCGAAGGCGACCTTTGCGGGCGGTGCGCTCGCGTGGCTGGCCGCGGCGCCAGGCAATGTGGCCTGGTGGCAGCGCTGCGCGGCGGCGCGCACGATCGGCCCGGACAAGCTCAATCAGTTGCGCCATGTGCGCTTTATCCGCGATCGCGCGGGGCTCGAGGCGCTGATGGCGCGCCATCGCGCGCTGCTCGCGCCGAAGTTCGCCGCCGTGGACGAAGTGTTTCGCGTGCGTCTCGCCCACGTGTCCGAGGTGCGCTGGAACGTGCCGCGCGGCGGCTACTTCATTAGTCTTTACGCGCCGCCGGGTTGTGCGCGGCGCACCGTCGAGCTGGCCGCCGAGGCCGGGCTCGTGCTGACGCCCGCGGGCGCGGCGTTCCCCTATGGCGTCGATCCCGAGGACCGCCATCTGCGCATCGCGCCTTCGTTTCCGTCGCTGGAGGAGGTGCGGCTGGCGGCTCAGGGGATTGCGGTGTCGCTGCTGCGGGCGCTTGAAGAGCGCGAGGTGGCGGCGCTCTGAGCGCAGCGCTGCCGCGCCCGCTCGCGGCACGGCATGCAGCAGAACGATGTGCTACAACGAAAAGCGAGTTCCATCGTCCAGCTGAGGCCGACATGTCCGCTCTTGCCGCCAGTCTGCAACGCGCCCTCGCGCAGCGCACGCGCGAGGGCGCGGCGCGGCCACCGCTCGCGTGCATGCTCGCGAGCGGCCCCGGCTGGCAGGCCGATGACGTTGTCTGCACATTCGGCCCAGCCGACCGGCCCTATGAGGAGCGCCACGCGAGCGCGTGCCTCGCGATCGTCGCGGCCGGGTCGTTCGGCTACCGCTGTGGTGCGGGCAAGGCCGGCCGTGGGCGTGGCCCGGAATTGATGACCCCGGGCGCGCTCATGCTGGGCGAGCCGGGCGCGTGCTTCGAATGCGGCCACCGCCACAGCGCGGGCGACCGCTGCATCTCGTTTCACTTCGATCCGGACTGGCTCGACGAGCAGGCCGCCGCTGCGGGTCTCGTGCCTCGCGCGCGGCGCTGGAGCGCGCTGCGCGTGCCGCCGCTGCGTGCGCTCGCGCCACTTGTCGCGCGGGCCTGCGCGAACGTCGAGGCGCTGGAGCGTGGTGCAGGAACTCCCGCTGCGTGGGACGAGTTGGCGATTGCGCTAGCGGTGGCGACCTTGCACGTGAGCGCGGGCGCCAAGGACGTGCGCGGTCAAGGAAGGGCAACGTTGACGGCTGGATCGGGGCCATCGGCGGCCGCGGCTGCGCGCGTGGCGGCTACGCTGCGTCTGATCGAAGAGACGCCCGACTCGCCGCACACGCTCGCGAGCCTCGCGGCGGCGGCGGGCGTGAGCGAGTTCTACTTCCTGCGGACCTTTTCGGCGGTTGCGGGCGTGACGCCTCATCAATACCTGTTGCGCTCGCGCTTGCGCGTGGCCGCGCTGCGGCTGCTCGCCGGGGAGGGCGGCGAGAAGATCGTCGACATTGCACTGGATACGGGCTTCAACGATCTGTCCAACTTCAACGCGGCGTTTCGCGCGGAGTTCGGCGCGAGCCCGCGAGCGTGGCGCGACGCGATGCGCGCCCGCGAACTTGCGGCGACGTCCTGGCCGCGCGCGGCGAGCGCGACGACTGCACCCAGCGCGATGGCCACCACGAACGCGGCGGCGATGCGGCTGCCATGAGCACTGTGCGCGCCGCGCGCGCAAGAGCCGATGCGTTCGCGCTTGCATTGGCGTTGGCGTTCGCCTATCCGTGTGCGCAGGCTCAGCCGCCTTCCGGAGTCCAGGTGCAAGCGCAGGTGCCCGAGGATGCCCCGGATCTTGCCGACCTGCCGCCCGCCACGCTCGAGCGCGACGTCCATGAGTTCGTTGTACAGAACGATGGCTCGATCGAGGAACACGACGACTCGACAATGCGCGCCAACACCACCGCGGGCGTCGATGCCGTCGCGCAGCGCTACGTCTGGTTCAATAAGGATGGCGAAATGATCGCGGCGCTCTCGGCGCAGACCATCGACCCCGACGGCACGGTGCACGAAGTGGGCGCAAGCGCGATCCGCGACGTTCAGGAGCCGCGCTCGGCGGGCGCGCCGACCTTCCAGGACGGCGTGCTGCGCACAGTGATCTTTCCGGGCGTGCAGCCAGGTTCGCGCATGCGCCTAGTCTGGACGAAACGCAGAGCGAAGGCGCTGCATGCCCGCACGTTCTCGTACTTCGCCGAGCCGCCGGGCGAGCCGGTCGAGCTTCAGCGTCTCGTCTTCGATCTGCCGGCCGATCTGCCGCTTCATGTCGATGCACGCGGGTATGAGGCGCTCGCGCCCGTGAGCGCGAATGGCCGCACGCGCTACGTCTTCGAGTATCGCCATGGTCCTTACGTGCCGCTGGAGCCGGGTGCCGTGGCACGCGTGAACTGGGGCGCACGCCTCATGGTGAGCACCGTGCCCGACTATGCGGCCTTTGCTGCGCGCTACCGCGACGACGCCGCCGATCCCACCGCAACCGATCCGTCCATCGCGGCCCTCGCGCAAACGCTCACGGCGGGAGTGACGGATCCGCACGAGAAGGCCGCGCGCATCTACGACTGGATGCGCCTGAATATCCGCTATGTAGCGCTTTTTCTGGGCGAGACCGCAGCGGCCCCACATCGCGCTGTCGACATCCTGCGCGCGCGCTACGGCGACTGCAAGGACCACGTCGCGCTGTTCACTGCGCTGCTCGCGGCGGTGGGCATTCGTGCCGAAGCGGCCCTGCTGAACCTCGGTCCGGTCTATGAGTTGCCCTCGGTGCCGGGTTACGGCGTGGAGGCGATCGATCATGTGATTGCATGGCTGCCCGAGCTGGGCGTTTTCGCCGATACCTCGTCGGGCGGCGTGGCGTTCGGCTATCTGCCGGCGGGCGTGCTGGATCGTCCGGCGCTGCTCGTCGACGACGGTGTGCTCGTGCGCACGCCCGCCACGCAAGCGCGTAATCGTATGGCGCGGCTAGAAATCGACGTGGCCGCCGACGGCGGCGCGGCGTACCGCTTTCGCGTGGAGGACACCGGCGCGGGCGCGGAACCCGAGCGCAACACGCTGCGCCGCGCGACGCGTCGCCAGGCGCGGGAGATCGCGTTGCAGCGGCTGCGCCAGGCGGGCCTCGCCGGCACCGCGCAGGTTTCGACGAGCGCGCTCGATGCCACCGAGGGGCCGTTCGCGGTTACGGTCGCCGGCACGCTCGAACATGTCGTCTGGCCCGACGGCACGACGGCGCTGCCGGCCTTGAGCAGTTTTCCGGGCGGCATCGCCTCGCAACTCGACGCGTGGCTCGCAGTGCCGCGCCGCACGCAGCCATGGGCCTGCGTGGGCGGAGATTTCGAGGAGCACGCGCAAATCGTGCTGCCTGCGTTCGCGCGCGTGACCGACATGCCGCGTGACATTTCCGCAAGCGTGCCAACAAGCGCGGACGCAGACGGCATACAGCTCGATTACGCGTCGCACTATGTGTTCGATCCGGCGTCGCGCACGGTACAGATTTCGCGCCGGCTTGCCGCGCATTTCGGGCGGCAGATGTGCTCGCCGGATCAGTTCGCGCAGATGCGCGACGCGCTCGTGCGCATGCAGCGCGATACGCGGGCGCAGATCGTCGTGCGTGCCAGGACCCGATGAGGGCCAAGCGTTAGCCGCCGCGCGTCGTCACCGGCACCCACGTGCCCTGCTTCAATCGATAGAGCGTCGCCGCGCCGTTCTTGAGCGCGCCTTGATCGTCGAAGGCAATGTGGCCCGTCACACCGTCGAAGGACAGTGCCTTGAGCGCGCCGCGCCAGACCTCGTGATTCGCCGATCTGGCGGCCGTCATCGCGTGAATGGCCGCCCATGTGGCGTCGTAGCCGAACGGCGCGTAGGCGAGCACATCAACGCCGAAACGGCTCTTGAAGCGTTGCGCGAAATGCGGGCCGTCGGGCAGTTGCGCGAGCGGGCGGCCGTACTCCCACGCGAGCGCACCTTCGCCCGCCACGCCCGCCAGGCGCACGAAGTCGGGAATCGCCACGCCGCCGCCGCCCACGAACTGCACGCTCATGTTGCGCGCCTTCATTTGCCTCACGAGCATCGCCGCTTCGTGCGCGAGGCCGCCAAAATAGAGCAGGTCGGCGTTGGCGGCCTGGATGCGTGCAAGCTGCGGACCGAAGTCGACGATATCGCCCGATTCGCTCATCGCGAACTCGCGTGCGACCACGGTGCCGCCGCGCGCCTTCACGGTGCGCTCGAATACGTCGGCTTCGCCCTGGCCGAACGCGCTGCGGTCGTCCAGGATGGCGATGCGCCGCGCCTTGATCTCGTCGACGGCCCATGCGCCCGCCATACCAGCGGTTCGCGCGTCGTTCGCGATCACCGTGAAGGTGTTCGCGAAGCCTTGCGAGGTGAGCGTGGGGTTGGTCGCGGTGGGCGCGATCATGGGGATGCCGGCGCTTTCGTAGATGCGCGAAGCCGCGATTGCCGCGCCCGAGTTGAAGTGGCCGACCACGGCCACGACGTTCTCATTGGCGAGCCGCGCAGCGGCGTGTACGCCGCCGCGCGGGTCGGCGCGGTCGTCGACGCTGACGAGTTCGAAGTGCGCGGTTTGATCGCCGATTTTCACGCCTTGCGCATTGGCGTCGTCGATAGCGAGCTGTGCGCCTTTTTGCAGGTCGCGGCCATAATCGGCGTAGTCGCCGCTCAGTGGCGCGGCGAAGCCAATACGTACGGTGAGCGCCGTGAGCGGCCCGGCTGCGTAGGCGGCGCCGGGCGCCGTGGCGAGCATGCACGAGAGCGCGCCGAGGGTGGCCGCGAGCAGCGCGGCGCGCCGCGACGGACGGGGCGGCGCACCGGATGGGCGGCGTGGCGTGTGGCGCGATCTCATCGTGGCTCCTGTGTCGATCAGAGTTGGCGCTTTAGCTGTCGGGTGGAGTTAGTGCTTTAGCGCTTACCCCGGTCTCACGCCGAGCGCTTACTCTGGTCCCGTGCAAAGCTCGCAGCGGTGTTTTTTCCATATCGTGGATGGGCCGTGCCGCGTGTGTGCTGCTTGTGTGTTGCTTGTATGTTGCGGTGCTGCGCGCTCAACGCTCCGCTTGCATTGCCAGCAGCGTTTCGCGCAGGCGCACGAGCGGCGCCATGGTGTCTTCGTTGGCCCAGCCTTCGAGGTCGTCGAGCGCGCGGTTGCAGCCGTCGAGCACCACGTCCAGATCGAGGGGCACGCCATTGGCCAGCGCGAAGCGCACGATCGCCTCGAAGCGCTCGCAGTCTTCGTCGCCATAGGCGATGTCGAGATTGTCGGCGATGGTCTGTGCGATGTCGCTGCGCTGGCGGTCGTCCTCGTCGACGAAGTCGATGATGCCGCGCGCCACTTCGGGTGCGTGATAAAGCGCGATGTCGAGCCAGACGGCTGCGTCGAAATCGGCTTCATGGCTTTGCTCTTCGAAGTATTCGATGGCTTCCTGCTCGTGCGTCTCGCCGGCGTCGACGGCAAGGCACAGTTGCTCGAAATACTCTTCTTGTTCGCTACGGATGGGGTGGGACATCGATCGATCTCTAGACTAACGGAGGGCGCGGCGCCTGGCGCTGGAACAGCGCATGGCGCGCGGCTCGCATTATAGGCCGCGCGGCCCGCCCTCAATCCATCTCGATGGCCCAGGCGTCGAACCATTCGCGCGGGCGTGCGATCTGGTCCTGCGCCGCGACGATTTCCAGTTCGTAGCGTCCCGCGTCGTAGGTGGTCTTCACGACCGCGTTCACGGCGGCGAGCGTGTGCTCGAAGGCGGGCCGCAGCGCGTCGCCGTTCATCAGGCGCGCGACGAAGATGGCGCTCGTGATGTCGCCCACGCCCACGGGCTGGCGCGCGAAGTGATAGAGCGGGCGCTGGCCGAGCCACGCCTCTTGCTCGCTCACGACGAGCATGTTGAAGGTGTCCGCGGGGCTGTTGCGGTCGAACAGATGCTTGACGAGCACGAGCTTCGGGCCACGCTCCAGCAGTTCGCGGCAGGCGTCGACAGCCTCCTCGGCGGTCTCGATCTCGCGCCCGACGAGCCGTTGCAGTTCGCTGTGGTTCGGCATCAGCGCATCGGCCACTTCGGGCATGTGCTTGACGAGAAACTCCTGAATGCCGGGCTCGACCTTGCAGCCATTGCCGTCGCCGTTGACCGTGCCCATCACCGGGTCGCAAAAGTAGCGCGCGTGAGGGTTGGTGGCCTTCACGGCACGCACGACGTCGATCACGGCCTGGGCCTGCTCGGGCGCGCCGAGGTAGCCCGAGAGCACCGCGTCGCAACGCGGCAGCATGCCGATCGCGCCGATGCCATCGACAAGATCCACCATCTGCTCGGCATCGATTGCGCCGCCAGTCCAGTGGCCGTATTGCGTGTGGTTCGAGAACTGCACGGTATTGAGCGGCCATACGTTCACGCCGAGGCGGCGCATCGGGAACACAGCGGCACTGTTGCCCGCATGGCCGAATACGACGTGTGACTGGATGCTCAAAACGTTTTTCATGGGCGTTCTGTGGGGCGAGGCGCGAAATTTCGCGCGGTGCGGCAACGATAACCGAATTCGCCGCGCCCAGTCGATGGCCGCGTGTGCGCAGTGTTGCGCGCATCCGTCTCGCGGGTTGCGTTCCGGTGTGCGAAGTGTTGTGCAATCTGCTGTGCAAACCGTGCGCCGCTTTAGGCCAATTTTCAGGCCAATTCGCGATAGAGCGCCATGTAACGTTGTGCCGACGCGGCCCAGCCGAAGTCCTGGTGCATGCCGCGTTCGCGCGTCGCGCGCCAGTCATGGCTGCGCGCGTAGAGTGCGAAGGCGCGGCGGATCGCGGCGGCGAGCGCGTCGGGCTCGAAGCGCTCGAACACGAAGCCGGTGGCGATACCGTCGGCTAGATTTTCCAGCGAGGCGTCGGCCACGGTGTCTGCGAGACCGCCCACGCGGTGCACGAGCGGCAGCGCGCCGTAAGCTAGCGCGTAGAGCTGCGTGAGCCCGCACGGCTCGAAGCGCGAAGGCACGACCATGACGTCGGCGCCCGCGACGATCGCGTGCGCGAGTGTTTCGTCGAAGCCGAGCTCCACCGCCACGGCCTCGGGATGCTGGCGCGCCGCGCGCACGAAGCCCTGTTCGAGGCTCGCGTCGCCGGTGCCGAGCACGGCGATTTGCCCGCCGCGCGCGACAATCTCGGGCAGCGCGCCGAGCAGCAGGTCGAGGCCCTTTTGCTCGGTGAGGCGGCTCACCACGGCGAACACTGGCGCGTCTTGCCGCTGCGCGAGCTTCAGGCGCGCTTGCAGCGCCGTCTTGCAGCGCGGCTTGCCGCTCATGTGCGCGGCCGAATAATGCGCGGCGATAGCGTCGTCATGGGCCGGATGCCAGATCGAGTAATCGACGCCGTTCAGGATGCCCACGAGATCGTGCGCGCGGCCCTTGAGCAGCGCTTCGAGGCCGCAGCCCTGGGCGACGGTCTGGATCTCGCGCGCGTAGGTCGGGCTCACCGTGGTGATCTTGTCGGCGAAATAGAGACCGGCTTTCAGGAATGAAAGCTGGCCGTAGAACTCCACGCCGTGCATGTCGAAGAAGTCGGCGGGCAAGCCCAGTATGTCGAACTGTTGCGCGGGAAAAATGCCCTGATAGGCGAGATTGTGGATCGTGAAGACGGTGCGCGTGCCGGCGTGCCGGCGTTCGCGTGCCGCCGCGCGCAGGTAAGCGGGGGCGAGCCCCGCGTGCCAGTCGTGCGCGTGCACGATGGCGGGCGCCCAGTCCGGATCGGCGTGCTGGGCGAGCTGCGCGGCGGCCCAGCCGAGCAGTGCGAAGCGCTGGGCGTTGTCGCCATAGGGCACCTGGGCGGCGTCCAGGTACGGGCTGCCTGGGCGGGCGTAGAGCGCATCGGCGCGAATCATGTAGACGGGCAGGCCGTTGCCCGGCAGATGGCCGAGTTCGAGCGACGCTTCGGGCGCTCCGAACGTGCGCGCGAGGCGCGCCGGGGGGGCAACAGGGCGCAGATCGGCGAGGCCCGCGGCGACGCTCGCGAAGCCCGGCAGCAGCACGCGAGCATCGGCGCCTTGCTCGATCAGCGCGACGGGCAGGGCGGCCGTGACATCGGCGAGACCGCCGGTTTTCAGCAGCGGATAGAGTTCGCTGGCTACGTGCAGTACGCGGATCGTCATCGGAATGGGGCCTTTGCGGGCGAGAGACCGGCTATCGTTGATGGGGCGCTTATGTCGCTCAGCCGCCGCGCCTGAGCTTGGCCAGCGCTTCTTCCGTGACCAGCACGATGCCATTCTCGGTGCGGTAGAAGCGCTCGCCGTCGAGCTTGGGGTCTTCGCCAATCACGGTGCCGTCGGGAATCGCGCAGCCGCGGTCCACCACCACCTTGCGCAGCCGGCAGCTCGCGCCCACCGTCACCTCGGGCAACAAGACTGCCTCGGCAATGTTGCAGAACGACTTCACAACCACATTCGACGAAATCACCGAGCGCGAGATCTGCGAACCCGAGATCACGCTGCCGCCGCACACGATCAGGTTGGTGCCGGAGCCCTGCAGCCCGTTCAGGTCGCGCACGAACTTGGCGGGCGGCAACTGCTCCTGATAGGTCCAGATGGGCCAGTTGCGGTCGTAGAGATCAAGCGCGGGAATTGTCGAGGCCAGATCGAGATTGGCGGACCAGTAGGCGTCGATGGTGCCCACGTCGCGCCAGTAGGGCTCGGCGTTCGGATCGGACGAGACGCACGAGAGGCTGAACGGATGGGCGATCGCATGGCCGTCGGTGACCACGCGCGGAATGATGTCCTTGCCGAAGTCGTGGTCGGTGGCCGTGCGCGCGATGTTCTCTTCGAGCAGCTTGAACAGATAGGCGGTTTCGAACACGTAGATGCCCATGCTCGCGAGCGCGATATCGGGGTGGCCCGGCATCGCGGGCGGGTCGTCGGGCTTCTCGACGAAGCCCGTGACGCGGCGCGACTCGTCCACGGCCATCACGCCGAACGCGCGCGCGTCGAGGCGCGGCACCTCGATGCAGCCCACCGTGCAGTCGGCGCCGCTCGCGGCGTGGTCGGCCACCATGCGCGTGTAGTCCATCTTGTAGATGTGGTCGCCGGCCAGCACGATCACGTGCTTCGGCGAGATCGAACGGATGATGTCGAGATTCTGGTAGACCGCGTCGGCGGTGCCGCGATACCAGTGCGCGCCTTCCACGCGCTGCTGCGCGGGCCACAGGTCGACGAACTCGTTGAACTCGCCGCGCAGGAAGCCCCAGCCGCGTTGCATGTGGCGCAGCAGCGAATGCGCCTTGTACTGCGTGACCACGGCGATGCGGCGGATGCCCGAATTCAGGCAGTTGGAGAGCGCGAAATCGATGATGCGGTATTTGCCGCCGAAGTAGACCGCCGGCTTCACGCGCTTGTTGGTGAGCGGGCCGAGACGGGTGCCGCGCCCGCCCGCGAGCACGATTGCGAGCGTGGTGCGCTGTAGATCGTTGAGGCTTGCCGGAGTTTCCATGATCGTCTCCTTGTTGTGCCCCCGGGGTGTGGCCTGGTTCTCGTGCCCCGGCTCGCGCGCCGGATGCATTTTGGGTCTTCCCATCGCCGGCGTCGTTCGTGTTTGTGACCGCGCATTGACTGTTCTAGCACCGAAAGCCATCTTGCGCGAATTCATTGCACAGGGCGGCAACGCATGACGGCTAGAATCGGCGATATTTCGAACCCTCCGTCATTGCCCATGTTTTCGATACGCAAGCTTTACGCCATCGCCGCCTGTAGCGCCGCCGTTACCGGTCTTGCCGCATGCGCAACCGGGGGTGGCGCGAATGCGCCGTCCGCTGCTGCGTCAACGGTGGCCGCGTCGACCGACGGCACGGCCGATGGTCCTGCTTATGGTCCCGAGCTTCAGGGCTTCGACTATCCGCATCCGGTGCGCGAGTTCAGCTTTACGTCGCAAGGGCAGACGCTGCACATGGCCTACATGGACGTGCAGCCGTCCAGGCCCAACGGCCGCACGGTGGTTCTGCTGCACGGCAAGAACTTCTGCGCCGCCACATGGGGCGACACGATCACGCGGCTAACCGAGGCCGGCTATCGCGTGATCGCGCCAGATCAGATCGGGTTCTGTAAATCGAGTAAACCGGCGGCTTATCAATTCAGCTTCCAGCAGCTTGCACGCAATACGCATGCGTTACTCGAATCGCTGGGCGTGCAGCGCGCGACGATCATCGGCCATTCGACGGGCGGCATGCTCGCGGTGCGCTATGGGTTGATGTATCCGCGCGAGACGGAGCAACTGGTGCTCGCGAACCCGATCGGGCTCGAGGACTGGAAGGCGAAAGGCGTGCCTTCGCTCTCGGTGGACGACTGGTATGCGCGCGAACTGAAAACGAGCGCCGACGGCATCCGCAACTATGAGCGGTCGACTTATTACGCGGGGCATTGGAGCGCGCGCTACGAGCCGTGGGTGCAGATGCTGGCCGGCATGTACCGGGGGCCGGGCAAGCAGCAGGTCGCGTGGGATTCGGCGCTGCTTTACGACATGATTTACACGCAGCCCGTGATCTACGAATTCGGCCAGTTGAAAGTGCAGACGCTGCTGCTGATTGGCGACAAGGACACGACCGCCATCGGCAAGGATCTCGCGCCGCCCGAGGTGCGCGCTCAGCTTGGGCACTATCCGGCGCTGGCGAAGGCGGCGCAGAAGTCCATCCCGAACGCGAAGCTCGTGGAGTTCCCCGAACTCGGCCATGCGCCGCAGATGCAGGACCCCGAGGCGTTCCATGCCGCGTTGCTAGAAGGGCTGGCGGCGCTGCCGAGCCAGGCGCGATAGGCTGTAGTTCGCGCCTGGCCGGGCTGAGGTCACCGGGCCTCGGCCATCTCCGCGCGTACCTGTGCAGTGATCTCGAACGAACGCAGGCGCTTGGCGTGATCGTAGATCTGCGCGGTGACGATCAGCTCATCCGCTTGAGTCTGCTCGATCACTGAAGCGAGGCCTGCACGCACGCTCGCGCGGTCGCCCACCACCGCGCACGCGAGCGAATGCGCGACGCTCGAAAGCTCGAATTCGTTTGCCGCGATTTGCGCCGCCGGAGGCGGGAGCTGCCCCGGCGTGCCGCGCCGCAGATTCACGAATTGCTGCTGTAGCGAGGTGAACAGCAGGCGGGCTTCATCGTCGGTTTCGGCGGCGAACACGTTCACGCCCACCATCGCGTGCGGCTTCGCGAGCGTGGCCGATGGGCGGAACTGCGAGCGATAGACGCGCAGCGCGGCGAGCAACTGGTCGGGCGCGAAGTGCGAGGCGAACGCGAAGGGCAGGCCCATCGCCGCCGCGAGCTGCGCGCCGAACAGGCTCGAGCCGAGGATATAGATCGGCACGTGCAGTCCCGCGCCCGGCACGGCGCGCACGCGCTGGCCTTCCACCGGATCGGCGAAGAGCCGCTGCAATTCGGCGACGTCGTCGGGGAAGGCCTCGGCGCTAGCGTGCAGGTCGCGGCGCAGCGCGCGCGCCGTGGTCTGGTCGGTGCCGGGCGCGCGCCCGAGTCCCAGATCGATGCGCCCCGGATAGAGTGCCTCGAGCGTGCCGAACTGCTCGGCGATCAGGAGCGGCGCGTGATTGGGTAGCATGATGCCGCCCGATCCGACGCGGATCGTGCGCGTGCCGCCCGCCACATGGCCGATCACGACCGAGGTGGCGGCGCTGGCGATGCCGGTCATGTTGTGGTGCTCGGCGAGCCAGTAGCGGTGGTAGCCCCAGCGCTCGGCGTGCTGGGCGAGATCGAGCGTGTTGCGCAGCGCGACGCTGGCGTTCGAGCCGGCAGGTACCGGCGAGAGGTCGAGGACGGAGAAGGGAATCATGGGCGGGTGGCGTTCCAATGTTCGTGGAGCGTGCCGCGCGAGCCTGCCCCTGGGACGCCTGGTGTGCGCGCCGGGGCGGCTGCAAGGCAGACGCAAGGTCGGGGCATTGTGCCAAAGCGCTCCGGATCCTGCTGACGGCCTCGGGGAATCCATGCGCCCCGCGTGGTTTCCTATTTTCAGTCGGGCCGCCCAAGGCGAGCGGCGCAGACTCGCCTCAAACCATTTTCATAATTGAACCAGAATAATTCTTGTTTATATCGATATTCACACGAGCTTGACAAAGACTGGATTCAATCTTGTTAAAAATGTATTTCAATATGCTTACCGATTATTTCCGGATGGAGAGGTGCTGGAAGCTCGTTGTGGACCGTCTGAAATAGTTGGCGCCGTTGCAAGCATGAGAGGCATTTTTGCGGGGGACGCGGAAGCGGCGCGCGGGCGTTGCTGCTACAATTTTTCCCTTCGAATCAGGGTGCAAGCAAAGGTGCGGGAAACACCGTGCGGACCTTTTTTCGGTCATTGCTTAATCAATTCATCAGCTGATTCGTGTGGCATTAAAAAAGTGTAGCCGTCTGTTACGCAAGTGGCGGCGAATATGCGGCGCGGATACGATTCGCGTGTCAATTTTCGTGATATCCGGGGTAGGGCAAATGGTAGCAAGCGAGACGCTCGCGCTGGCCGGCGCGCCGCGCGATTGCGCCGCGAAGGCTTGGTCCTGCGGGCGAGGCATCGAGGCATGACGGCCGTGCTGGGTTCTTTGTCCCCATCGGCGTGGTGGCTCGTGGTTGCGCTGTGCGGCGCGGCTACCTTTTACGCCATCTGTGCCGCGATCACCATGCCACGCCTCGGTTCCGCCGCGCAGGTGCGCACGGCGATCCGGCGCGCACGCGCTCGCGCGCCGTTGCCGGTGAGCGTGCTCAAGCCGCTGTGTGGGGCGGAACCCCGTCTCTATGAAAATCTCGCCACTTTCTGCGAGCAGCACCATCCGCGTTATCAATTGATCTTCGGGGTGTCTTCGTCGAGGGATCCGGCAATCGCGGTCGTGCGGCGGCTGCAGGCCGCGTATCCGGCTCATGACATCGCGCTCGTGATCGATTCGCGCGTGCATGGCAGCAACCTGAAGGTGAGCAATCTCATCAACATGGCGGCGCATGCGCGCCATGACGTGCTGATCGTCGCCGATAGCGACATCGCCGTGGAGCCCGACTATCTCGAGATCGTCACGGCGCCGCTCGCCGACTCGCAAGTCGGGGTGGTCACCTGTCTCTACAGCGCGCGCAGTGTTGGCGGCTTCTGGCCGCGCGTGGGTGCGCTCTTCATCAACGAGTGGTTCGCGCCTTCGGTGCGGGTCGCGCATTCCACGGGCTCGCGCGCGTTCGGTTTCGGCGCGACGCTCGCGCTTTCGCGCGGCACGCTCGAGCGCATCGGCGGTTTCGAGTCGCTCAAGGATTGCCTCGCCGACGACTATCAGCTCGCGCGCTTCGCACGCGATCACGGGCTTGCCACGGTGCTCGCGCCGGTGTTGGTCGCCACCGACGTGATCGAGCCGACGTTCCGCACGCTGTGGCTGCGCGAAACGCGCTGGCTGCGCACGATTCGCTCGGTCAATCCGGCGGGTTTTGCGTCGCTGTTCATTACCTTTACCTCGCCGTGGCTCGTGCTGGGCGCGTTCGCATACTGGCAGCTCGCGGCCGGCGCCGCGGCGGCAGGGGCTGGCGGGGCGAGCGTCGCGTCGGCCGTGCTCGGGGCGAGCACGGTTGGCGGTATCATCGCGCGGTTGGCGGTGCATGCGCGCGGCAGTGCGAGCCTGCGGGCGTTCTGGCGCGATTTGCCGCTGGTGCCGTTGCGCGATGCGCTGTTGCTGCTGCAGTGGCTGGCTGCCGTATTCGGCTCGCACGTCATCTGGCGCGGCGTGCGCGTGCCGGTCGCCAACCCCGACGTCGTGGTGGCCGCCGACATGGCCGCCATGCCGGGCGCTGGCGAAGCGCGCGTGAGGTCCGCGCCGCGCCGGGCGGCCGTCGAGGTGTCGGATGGCCGCTGAGGCCGTGCCTGGGTCCAACGCAGTCAGACCCGAATAGGTCAGGCCCGAATAAGTCAGGTCCAGTGTGCCGGACCGAAGCGCTCTGGAGGTGTGAACCTCGGGAGCACACCAAAAATTGTGGCGTGCCGCGCCGGCTTTAAGTCAGCGCGCGCGTTTGTCGTTCATTCATGCCCATTAATAAAAGGGTTGGCGGAGCACTCATCTCATGAAAACGCTGTTTTTGCAGGCCCCGTCCTATGACGGCTTCGACGGTGGCGCAGGCTCGCGCTATCAGGCGAAGCGCGAGATCCGCTCGTTCTGGTATCCGACCTGGCTCGCCCAGCCCGCAGCCCTCGTGCCGGACAGCCGCGTGCTCGACGCGCCCGCCGATGGCATCGGCGTCGAAGAAACGCTGAAGATCGCGATGGACTATGAACTCGTGATCATCCACACGAGCACGCCGTCGTTCCCGACCGACGCGCTGTTCGCCGAGGACCTGAAAAAGCGCAAGCCGTCGCTGCTGGTCGGCATGGTGGGCGCGAAGGTGATGGTCGATCCGCACAACTCGCTCACGGCCACCGAGGCGATCGATTTCGTCTGCCGCGAGGAATTCGACTTCACCTGCAAGGAAATCGCCGAAGGCAAGCCGTTCGCCGAGATCAAGGGCTTGAGCTGGCGCGCGAAGGACGGCTCGATCGAGCATAACGAAGCGCGTCCGATTCTCGAGAACATGGACGAGCTGCCCTTCGTGGCGCCCGTCTACAAGCGCGATCTGAAGATCGACAACTACTTCATCGGCTACCTGAACTACCCGTACGTGTCGATCTACACGGGTCGCGGCTGCAAGTCGCGCTGCACGTTCTGCCTGTGGCCGCAGACGGTGAGCGGCCACCGCTACCGCACGCGCTCGGTCGAGAACGTGATCGCGGAAGCGAAGTGGATTCGCGACAACATGCCGGAAGTGAAGGAGCTCATGTTCGACGACGACACCTTCACCGACGACCTGCCGCGCGCCGAAGCCATCGCGCTCGGTCTGGGCAAGCTCGGCATGACGTGGTCGTGCAACGCGAAGGCGAACGTGCCGTACAAGACGCTCAAGGTCATGAAGGAAAACGGCCTGCGTCTGCTGCTCGTGGGCTTCGAGTCGGGCGACGACCAGATCCTCGTGAACATCAAGAAGGGCGTGCGCACCGACTTCGCGCGCCGCTTCAGCGCGGACTGCAAGAAGCTTGGCATCAAGATCCACGGCACCTTCATTCTCGGCCTGCCGGGCGAGACGCCGGAGACCATCAAGAAGACCATCGAGTACGCGAAGGAAATCAATCCGCACACGATCCAGGTCTCGCTCGCGGCGCCTTATCCGGGCACGACGCTCTACAAGCAGGCCGTCGAGAACGGCTGGATGGAAGAGAACAAGACCATCAATCTCGTGAGCAAGGAAGGCGTGCAGCTTGCGGCGATCGGCTATCCGCACCTGTCGCGCGACGAGATCTATCACCATCTCGAGCAGTTCTATCGCCAGTTCTATTTCCGCCCGTCGAAGATCTGGGAAATCGTGCGCGAGATGCTCACGAGCTGGGACATGATGAAGCGCCGTCTGCGCGAAGGCGTGGAGTTCTTCCGCTTCCTGCGCGCCCACGAGGCATGATGGATGCACCTGCGCGCGCGGGCGCGACGCCGGCTGGCCAAGCCGGCAGTGGCCAACCCGGCACCCGCGGCGCGCTGATCTTCACCGCCGACGACTTTGGCCTGCACGAGCGGGTCAACGCGGCGGTCGAGCGCGCGCATCGCGACGGCGTGCTCAATGCCGCGAGCCTGATGGTCGCCGCGCCCGCCGCCGCCGATGCGGTGGCGCGCGCGCGGCAACTGCCGAACCTGCGCGTGGGTCTGCACCTCGTGCTCGCCGACGGCGCGGCCATGCTGCCGCGCTCGCGGATTCCCGCGCTGGTCGACGCGCAAGGCCGTTTCGGCGACAACATGGTGCTGGACGGCTTTCGCTTCTTTTTCTTGCCTCACGTGCGCGCGCAGCTCGCCCTGGAAATTCGCGCGCAATTCGAGGCGTTTGCGGCGACCGGGCTCGCGCTCGATCACGTGAACACCCACAAGCACTTCCATCTGCATCCCACGGTGCTCTCGCTGATCCTCTCGATCGGCCGCGAGTACGGCTTGCGCGCGATGCGCTTGCCGCTGGAGGCCGGTGCGCCGTTTGCCCTCAAGCCCTGGCTCGCGCTCGTGCGCGCGCGTCTTGCGCGTGCGGGCGTGGCGCATAACGATTACGTCGTGGGCATGGCGAACACGGGCGCGATGGACGAGGCGGTGCTGCTCGATGCGCTCGCGCACCTGCCGCCGCAGGGCGTGGGCGAGATCTATTGCCATCCGGCCGAGGCGCCCGCTGCGGGCGAAGGGCCGATCACGCAGTCGATGAGTACGTATCGGCACGCCGACGAACTCGACGCGCTGATCTCGCCGCGTGTGGCCGAAGCACTGAAGCGCGCGGGCGTGCGCCACGGTGGCTTCACCGACGTGTTTTTCGATCGAGCGGGGGCGAAGCCCTCTGCATCGGGCGGCGCACGCGCGCTGGCAAGCAAGACCCAGGAGACACAGGCATCGTCATGAAGTGGCTTCAATGGCTGGGCCTGCCAGTCGGGATCGCGATCCTGATCGGGTTGACCGTGCACGATGGCGCTGGCGACGTTGTGCGCGTGATCGGCGCGGCGGGTCCGGTGCTCCTCTGGCTCGTGCCGTTTCACGCGCTGCCGCTGTTGCTCGATGCGCACGCGTGGCGCCTCCTGCTCGACAAGCGCGCGCCGCTCAGTTTCCTATGGTGGGTCGCGACCGTGCGCGAGGCCGTCAACCGCCTTCTGCCCGTGGTGGGCGTGGGCGGCGAGATCGTCGGCGTGCGCCTTGCGCGCTGGAAGCTGCGTGCCGATGGCGAAGGCGATGGTGGCGCTGGCGACGACGGCCGCGACATGAGCCGGGTCACGGCCTCGGTGATCGTCGAGGTGTTCGTGACGATTGCCGTGCAATACGCGTTCTCGGCGCTCGGCGTCGTGCTGATCGTGGCGGCGACGGGCGACGGCGGGTCGCTGCGCACCATCGTCACGATCGCGCTCGCGCTGCTGCTCACTGCGCCGTTACCCGTGCTCGCGGTCTTCTTGCTCCGTCGCGGCGGGGTGTTCCATGCGATCGAGCGCTGGGCCGCGCGCCTCTTGGGCGCAAATAATCCACTCATGATGGGCATCGACGGCAAGCAGCTCGACGCCGACCTCGACCAGCTCATGTCGCGCACCGGCCTCATGTTCCGCGCGTTCTTCTGGCAACTCGGCGGCTACATGCTCGGCGCGTTCGAGACGTGGTGGGCGCTTACGCTGCTTGGCCATCCGGTCACGGTGGGCGAGGCGCTCGCCATCGAGGCCATCACCCAGGCCGTGCGCCACGCGGCTTTCATGGTGCCGGCGGGCCTCGGCGTGCAGGAAGTCGCCGTGGTGCTGCTCGCGCAGTTGTTTGGCGTGAGCCAGGAGGTGGCGTTCTCGCTTGCGCTCGTCAAGCGCATGCGCGAGGTGGTGTTCGGCGTGTTCGCGCTGCTGTCGTGGCAGGCCGCCGAGATCGTGCGCACGCGCCGTTCGCTGCGCGAGGGCAAGCGTGCCGACGGCGCGAGCGAGGCGCTGCCCGCCGCGGCCTGCGTTCGCGCGAGAGCGGCGCACGAGTTGCATGAGCCGAAGTCCACGGTGCACCACGACCAGCCGCATTGACGGTACATTGTGGGATGTAAGCGCACGCTGAGCCGATAGCGCGGCCCGATCAGGTTAGGCCAGGCGTGCGCGGCAAGCACTGCTTCCGTGATGCCCAGCCACGACATGTCGCCCACTTTTTCACCCACACGCTCGCTCGCCGTGGCGTGCGCCACTCTGGCGGCGCTCACGCTCACGGGCTGCGACGACCGCCAGATCGACACCATGTTCGACGCCCTCCGGCAGACGTTCAAGACCTTCTTCGACTCGGTGAAGCCCGACGTGCTGCTGCTCAAGGGCATGACGCCTGGCGTCTCGACGCTCGAGCAGGTGCGCGAGCAGATGGGCAAGCCCGAGACCGAGCGCGTGTTCGACGACGGCTCGCGGCGGCTCGAATATCCGCGCGGCCCGGCGGGGCTCAACACTTATATGGTCGACATCGGCCCGAACGGACGGCTCGTGGCGATCACCCAGGTGCTCACCGCCGAGAATTTCGCGAAGGTGCGTCTCGGCATGAGCCAGGACGAGGTGCGGCGCTTGCTCGGTAAGCCGGGGCAGGTGGCTGCGTACCGGCTCAAGAAGGAGACGGTGTGGAGCTGGAAGTGGCTTGAAGGGGGCGTCACGCAGGAAGCGTATTTCAACGTGCACTTCGGGCCCGACGGACTGGTCTCGACGACCTCGCGCTCCGATGTGATTCGCGGGCGCTGAAGGGCCACTGATGGGCCACTGATGGACATAAGACATTGGAACGACACGGCAAGCGATTGAAGGCGACGAAGAACACGATTGGACGCGGGAGGCGCGCATGATGATGAATCGCAGGCGTGCGCAGCGCGTGGGGCTCGTGCTGGGCGGCGGGGCAGCGCGCGGCTGGGCCCATATTGGCGCGATACGCGCGCTCGAAGAGGCGGGCATCAAGCCCGACGTGGTGTGCGGCACCTCGATCGGCGCGCTGGTGGGCGCAGTCTATGCGAACGGCGATCTCGACTGGCTCGAGGAGTGGGTCGGCAAGCTCACGTGGCAGACCGTGGTGAGGCTGCTCGACTTGCGTTTGTCCGGCGGGCTGCTGGGCGGGCGCAAGGTGATCGATATCTTCGCGAAGCAGTTCAACGGGTGCGCGATCGACGATCTCGCGATGCCGTTCACGGCGGTGGCCACCGAACTCGACACGGGCCGCGAGGTCTGGCTGCGCGATGGCAGCGTGGTGGACGCGGTGCGCGCCTCGATCGCGATTCCGGGCCTCTTCACGCCGATCTGGCACGACGGCGTGTGGCTCGTGGACGGCGGCCTTAGCAACCCGGTGCCGGTTTCGGCGGCGCGCGCGATGCGCGCCGACACCGTGATCGCGGTCGACCTCAATCACGACATCCTCAACGGCCGCGATCTGGGCGGCACGATCGATACCATGCCGCGCGAAACGCCGGCCGATGCGGTCGACGGTTCGCTGCCGGAGGCGCGCTCCGAGGTGGCCGCTGACGAGTCCACCGATGAGCAACCCGCCGAGCCCCCGGTACTGCTGCGCCGCAATGGCAAGCCGTTTCCGCAGTGGCTACAGCCTTCGGGGCCGGGCACGCTGGGCGGCCCGGACGTGCGCGTCGCGCCGCCACCCAGTGCGCGCGTGCCTTCGATGCTGAGCTCGGTGGCCCAGAGCATCGACATCATGCAGGTGCGCATCACGCGCAGCCGGCTCGCGGGCGAGCCCGCCGACGTGCTGATCCAGCCGCGCCTGGGCGGCATGGGGATCTTCGACTTTCATCGCGCCGCGCCGGCGATCGCGGAAGGCCGCGCGGCCGTGCAGTACATGCTGCCCGCCATCAAAGCGCAGTTGGGGATGGAGTAGGCCGCGCGCCCCTCGTCGCATCTATCGAAAAAGCGACCCGAAACTTGTGAAAACGCTCCGCTTGCCGGGGCGTGTTTTTTTCGGCTTACAAAATCATCGCGCCCTAGACGGCGCGGGCCAAAACGCCGGCCAGACGTGCGAAGCGCCGTATGTTGCGGCGCAGCATTCCCGGCGCGCGCGTTTGAGCATTCCATTTGGCGCTGCGACTATCCGCGCACATCTTCAAAACGACGCCCGCGACAAAAGCGCGAGGCGCCGATAACGACTTTCACGGAGACGCGCGTGATGCTCTATGGCTTTGGCCCGGTGCTGCTCGCCGGTACGATCAAGACGATCGAACTTTCGCTGCTCTCGCTTGGCGTGGCCGTGCTGCTCGGTCTCGTGGGCGCGGCGGCGAAGCTGTCGTTCAACCGGCCGCTCGCGGCCTGCGCAACGGCCTACACCACGCTGATTCGCTCGGTGCCCGATCTCGTGCTGATGCTGCTGCTTTTCTACAGTATCCAGATCGGCGTGAACGAGCTCACCGACGCGCTCGGCATGGCGCAGATCGACATCGATCCGTTCGTGGCCGGCGTGCTCACGCTCGGCTTCATTTACGGCGCGTACTTCACCGAGACCTTTCGCGGCGCGTTTCTCGCTGTGCCGCGCGGCCAGCTCGAAGCGGGCCATGCCTATGGCATGAGCGGCGTGCGCGTGTTCGCGCGCATCCTGTTTCCGCAGATGATGCGCTTCGCGCTGCCCGGCATCGGCAACAACTGGCAGGTGCTCGTGAAGGCGACCGCGCTGGTCTCGATCATCGGTCTTGCCGATGTCGTGAAGGCCGCGCAGGACGCGGGCCGCAGCACCTTCAACCTGTTCTTCTTCCTCGTGATTGCGGCGTTCATCTACCTCGCGATCACCACCATTTCGAACTTCGCGCTGATCTGGCTCGAACGCCGCTACTCGGTCGGCGTGCGTCACGCGCAACTGTGAGCCCAGGGAGCCTCGAGCGATGAACGAAATCATTCAACAATTTGGCCGCGCATTCCTCTACTGGGACGGCGAGCACGTGTCGGGTCTCGCCATGACGGCATGGCTGCTCGTGATCTCGGTGGCGTTCGGTTTTGTCTGCGCGGTGCCGCTCGCGGTCGCTCGCGTGTCGAGCCGGCGCTGGGTCTCGCTGCCGGTGCGTTTCTACACCTACGTGTTTCGCGGCACGCCGCTCTATGTGCAGCTGCTGCTGATCTACACGGGCGTGTACAGCCTCGCCTTCGTGCGCGCCGAGCCGCTCTTCGACGCGTTTTTCCGCAGCGGCCTGAATTGCGCGATTCTCGCGTTCGCGCTCAACACCTGCGCCTACACGACCGAGATTTTCGCGGGTGCGATTCGCGCGACCTCGCACGGCGAAGTGGAGGCGGCGCGCGCCTACGGCATGAGCCCGTTCACAATGTACTGGCGCGTCGTGCTGCCTTCGGCGCTGCGCCGCGCGCTGCCGCTGTACAGTAACGAAGTGATCCTGATGCTGCACGCAACGACGGTGGCGTTCACGGCAACGGTGCCCGACATCCTCAAGGTCGCGCGCGACGCCAACTCGGCCACTTACCGTTCGTTCGAGTCGTTCGGGCTCGCGGCGCTGATCTACTGTGCGGTATCGTTCATGCTGGTGGCTGCGTTCCGCCGTGCAGAGAAGCGCTGGCTCGGCTACCTTGCCGTGCGTACGCGATAATTTTTGGGAGACCACCTTGGTTCAGACGATGCAAACGACTTCGCGCACGCCGCAAACCCAAACGAAAACTTCAGCGCAATCTTCATCGGATAGCAAGCTGATTGCGCGCGACATCCACAAGCGCTACGGCGACAACGAGGTGCTCAAGGGCGTCTCGCTCGACGCGAAGAAAGGCGACGTGATCAGCATCATCGGCGCGAGCGGCTCGGGCAAGAGCACGTTCCTGCGCTGCATTAATTTCCTCGAGAAGCCGAACGCGGGCGAGATCGTGGTGGACGGCGAAACCGTGCGCACCAAAGCGGGCCGCAACGGCGACCTCGAGGTGGCCGATCACAAGCAGCTCCAGCGCATCCGCACCAAGCTCGCGATGGTGTTCCAGCACTTCAATCTCTGGTCGCACATGAACGTGATCGAGAATGTGATCGAGGCGCCCATGCACGTGCTCGGCGTGCCGCGCAAGGAAGCCGAGGAGCGTGCGCGTGCGTATCTGGAGAAGGTCGGCCTCGCGCCGCGCGTGGAAAAGCAATATCCCTCGCATCTCTCGGGCGGCCAGCAGCAGCGCGTCGCGATTGCACGCGCGCTCGCGATGAACCCCGACGTGATGCTGTTCGACGAGCCTACCTCCGCGCTCGACCCCGAGCTGGTGGGCGAAGTGCTCAAGGTGATGCAGAAGCTCGCCGAGGAAGGCCGCACGATGATCGTCGTCACGCACGAGATGGGGTTCGCGCGCAACGTCTCCAATCATGTGATGTTTCTGCACCAGGGCCGCACCGAGGAAGAGGGCGCGCCCGCCGATGTGCTCGGCAATCCGAGGAGCGAGCGGCTGCGCCAGTTCCTCTCGGGCAGCCTCAAGTAAGCGGGGCGCCAGGACGTGTCACAAGCGGCGTCCCGCACTACCCAGGTCGCGATCGTCGCTTTGCCGCCGGTCTCGATGTCGAGCGTCGGCCCTGTCGTCGACGCGCTGAACCTCGCCAATGAAATCGACGGCCGCGCGCTCTACCGCTGGCAAATGTGCTCGTGGAACGGCCGGCCCGTGCCGCTCGCGGGCGGCGCGCAATGGCCCGCCGATTGCGCGTTCGGCGACGCCGTGGCGTGCGACTGGCTCATCGTCGTGACCGAGCGCTTTCAGCAGTTCGCCGACTATCGCCTGTTTCTCGCGAGCCTCGCGCGCGTGGGGCAGCGCACGCCGCTCGTGACCGGCATCCACCACGGCATCTGGTGGCTCGCGATGGCGGGGCAGTTGCAGAACTATCGCGTTGCGGTGAACTGGGAGACCTATCAGCAGTTCTCCGAGCAGTTCGAGCGCACTATCGTCACGCAGCACATTTACGAAATCGACCGCGACCGCGCGACCTGCTCGGGCGGCCAGGCGACGCTCGATTTCATGCTCGCGATGATCGGCCGCGAGCACGGCCCCGAACTCGTGGACCGCATCGCCGATGCGCTCGGCGCCAGCACCCTGAGGAGCGGCGACGAGCGCCAGCGCATTCCGTTCGTGACCGCGCCTGGCGAGCGCCATCCGCGCCTGAACGATGCGCTCATGCTGATGGAGGCGAACATCGAGGATCCGCTCACGACCGACGAGATCGCCGGCCACGTGGGCGTCTCGCGCCGTCAGCTGGAGCGCCTGTTCCGGCAGTACCTCAATGCGATGCCGTCGAAGTACTACCTGGGCCTGCGTCTCGCGAAGGCGCGCTCGCAGTTGCAGCGCACCAGCAAGTCGGTGGTGCAGATCAGCCTGGCATGCGGGTTTTCGTCGGCGGCGCATTTTTCCAATGCCTATCGCGAGCGCTTCGGCGTGACGCCGCGCGAGGATCGCCGCAACTGGATCGAGCGCCAGCACGGCGGCGCGGCCGGGGCGGCGGCGCAGGAGCCGCGCGCGGGCGCGCTCGTGGAGCCGCCGGAGCGCGACTGATTTCGAACGATCGCACCTGATTACACCTGATCGAGCCCGCATTCGGGCGACGACGAAAAAACACGTCGCGGTTACGCAAGACGATTGCGGCGTAGTTGCCTACACTGCTTTTGTGTCGATGGGACTTGGTGCAGAGCACTTAGTCCCATCCCAGGCAGAGCTACTGAGGCAAAGGGCGTTGCGCCGCAACACACGCACGCCGCCCCCAGCCTGAAACCCAATTTGAGCCCAAGAGGATTCGCCATGAACGACCAGACCGTGAGCCGCAAGACCTTCGACGAAGTGATGGTGCCGTGCTTTTCGCCCGCGCCGTTCGTTCCCGACCGTGGCGAAGGCTCGCGCGTGTGGGACACCGAAGGCCGCGACTATATCGATTTCGCATGCGGCATCGCCGTGACCTCGCTGGGCCACGCCAACCCCGACCTGCTGCGCGTGCTGCAGGAGCAGGGCAGCAAGCTCTGGCACATCGGCAACGGTTACACCAACGAGCCGGTGCTGCGCCTCGCGAAGAAGCTCGAAGCGCTCACGTTCGCTGATCGCGCGTTCTTCGCCAACTCGGGCGCCGAAGCCAACGAGGCCGCGCTCAAGCTCGCGCGCCGCGTGGCGTTCGACCGTCATGGCGAGCAGAAGGCCGAGATCATCTCGTTCACGCAGTCGTTCCATGGCCGCACTTTCTTCACGGTGAGCGTGGGCGGCCAGCCCAAGTATTCGGAAGGCTTCGGCCCCGTGCCCCAGGGCATCGTGCATCTGCCGTACAACGATATCGAAGCCGCGAAGCGCGCGATCGGTGCGCAAACCTGCGCTGTGATCGTCGAGCCGGTGCAGGGCGAGGGCGGCGTGATTCCCGCCGATCCGGCCTTCCTGAAAGCGCTGCGCGAGGCGTGCGATGCGCACAACGCGCTGCTGATTTTCGACGAAGTGCAAACGGGCGTGGGCCGCACTGGCACCTTCTACGCGTACCAGGACACGGGCGTGACGCCGGATATCCTCACCACGGCCAAGGCGCTCGGCAACGGCTTCCCGATTGGCGCGATGCTCACGACCGAAGCCATCGCGGCGCACTTCAAGGTGGGCGTGCACGGCACGACGTACGGCGGCAACCCGCTCGGTGCGGCGATTGCCGACAAGGTGGTCGAGCTCGTGAGCGATCCGGCGCTGCTCGCCGGCGTGCGCGCACGCGGCGAAGCGATTCGCGCGAAGCTCGCGCAACTGAACGAACGCTTCGACATGTTCAAGGAAGTGCGCGGCAAGGGTCTCCTGATCGGCGCTGAGCTGAACGCGCGCTTCACTGGCCGTGCAAAGGATTTCAACGCCGCGGCTGCGAACCGTGGCGTGATGATGCTGATCGCCGGCCCCGATGTGCTGCGCTTCGCGCCGTCGCTCATCATTCCCGAGGCGGACCTGAACGAGGGCTTCGCGCGCCTCGAGAAGGCCTTTGAAGACGTGATCGGCGCGCGCTGAACGCGGGCCGCGCCTCATTGACCACAGGACCGACGATGCTATTCGTTCGCCCCGCAAGGCTCTCCGATCTCGATGCGATCGCCCACATGGCCCGCACCGCGCAGCCCGTGCTGCACTCGCTGCCGCACGACCGCGCGGCGCTGGAAGCGCGCATCGCGCTGTCCGAGGACTCGTTTCGCGCCCAGGTGGACTTCCCCGGCGAGGAGTTCTATCTCTTCGTGCTCGAGGATTCGGCCACGGGCAGGCTCGTCGGCACCTCCAGCATCGTCGCGGCGGCGGGCTATTCGGAGCCGTTCTACGCATTTCGCAACGACGCGCTGATTCACGCCTCGCGCGAGCTGCACGTGAACCGCAAGATTCACGCGCTCACCATGTCGCACGAACTCACGGGCAAGAGCCGGCTCGCGGGCTTTTATATCGAGCCCGCACTGCGTGGCGATGCGGCCGCGCATCTGATGTCGCGTGCACGCATGATGTACATCGCGATGAACCGGCGCCGCTTCACGCCCGAGGTGTTTTCACTGCTGCTCGGCGTGACCGACGACGCAGGTGTCTCGCCGTTCTGGGAGGCGGTGGGGCGCAAGTTCTTCGGGCGCGATTTCAAGGACATCGAAATGGTTTCGGGCGGCCGCAGCCGCACCTTCATCGCCGAAGTGATGCCCGCGTATCCGCTTTACGTGCCGCTGTTGCCCGAGGCCGCGCAGCGCGTGCTGGGCGAGCCGGACCCGAGCGCCTTGCTCGCTTACGAGATCCATCTGGAAGAGGGCTTCGAGACGGACCGCTATGTCGATATCTTCGACGCGGGTCCGGTGATGACCGCGCAGATGGACCGCACGTCGTCGGTCGAGGGCAATGAGTCGCGCACGGTGCGCGAGAGCGCCGGCGCGGCACCGGGCGCGAAGTATCTGGTCGCGAGCCAGCATGGCGGCGAGTTTCGCTGCGCGCTGGCGACCTTGCCAGAAGCGGCGCAAGCGCCGGGGCGCGCGGGTCATGGCGTGCATGCGCCGGCTGCCGCGCCGCTCGACGCGGCCACGCGCGCGGCGCTCAACGTGCAGGATGGCGAGGCGGTGCGCTGCGCACCGCTGTACCGCCACAACGAAGACGACTCGATGGAACAATCGACTGGAGAAGCGCAATGATCGTGGTACGCGTCGTGCAGACGGGCGATGTGGACGCGCTCGTCGCGCTTGCCCAGGAAACCGGCCCCGGCCTCACCACCTTCAAGCCCGACCGCGAAGCGCTCGCGGCGCGCATCGAGCGCACGCGCCGCACGCTGGCGGGCGAGGCGGCACAGAGCGAGGCGGGCTACTTCTTCGTGATGGAAGACACCGCGACCGGCGACGTGGCCGGCGTGTGCGGGATCGAAACCGCAGTGGGCCTGCAGCAGCCGTTTTATAACTATCGCGTGAGCACGGTCGTGCACGCGAGCCAGGACCTCGGCATCTGGACGCGCATGCGCGCGCTCAACATCTCACACGACCTCACGGGCTATGCCGAAGTGTGCTCGCTGTTCCTCTCGCCGCGCTATCGCACGGGCGGCATGGGCGGCCTGCTGTCGCGTTCGCGCTTCATGTTCATCGCGCAGTTCCGCGAGCGCTTTCCTGAGCGTCTGTGCGCCGAGTTGCGCGGCCACTTCGACGCGGAAGGCACCTCGCCGTTCTGGCGCGCGGTCGGTTCGCACTTCTATCAAATCGACTTCAACGCCGCCGATTATCTGAGTTCGCACGGCCGCAAGGCGTTTCTCGCCGAGCTGATGCCGCGCTTTCCGGTGTACGTCGAACTGCTGCCCGAGGAGGCGCAGGCCTGCGTGGGCCTCACGCACGCGGACACGGTGCCGGCGCGCCGCATGCTCGAAGCCGAAGGGCTGCGCTACGAGAATCACGTCGACATCTTCGACGCGGGCCCCGTGCTCGAATGCCATACAGCCGACTTGCGCACGGTGCGCGAGAGCGTGGTGGTGCCGGTACGCATCGGCACCGCGCAGGTAGCGGAAGAGGGCGTGCGCTCGCTCGTGTCGAACACCTCGTTGACCGACTTCCGCGTGGGCTTTGCCCCGGGTGTCGTGCACGACGGCGCGTTCACGCTGAGCGCGCAGGAAGCGGCGGCGCTGAACGTAGCAGAGGGCGATCCAGTGCGCGTGCTGGGCGCGGCGCACAAGGCGAAACAAGGTTAAGAGCGGGGCCTGTTAAAGCCACGCTAGAAAGTTAAGGATGACCATGAACGAGCTTTTCATCGATGGACAGTGGTGCGCGGCTAGCGGCCCCGCATTCGTTTCGCGTAATCCGGGCACGGGCGAGACCGTCTGGCGCGGCAACGCCGCGAGCGCCGAGGACGTGGACCGCGCCGTGAGCGCCGCGCGCCGCGCATTCGTCGAGTGGTCGCAGACGCCGTTCGAGACGCGCTGCGAGATCGTCAAGCGTTTCGCGGCGCTCGTCACCGAGCGCAAGGAACAACTCGCGCAGGCCATCGGCCGCGAGACCGGCAAGCCGCTGTGGGAAGCGCGCACCGAGGCCGCTTCGATGGCCGCCAAGGTCGCGATCTCGATCACGGCCTACGGCGAGCGCACCGGCGAAAAGCGCAGCGACATGGCCGACGGCGTGGCCGTGCTGCGCCATCGTCCGCATGGCGTGGTGGCCGTATTCGGTCCGTACAACTTCCCCGGCCATCTGCCCAACGGGCATATCGTGCCGGCGCTGATCGCGGGCAACGCGGTCGTGTTCAAGCCTTCTGAGCTCGCGCCTGACGTTGCGCGCGCAACGGTCGAGATCTGGCATGAAGCCGGACTGCCCGCCGGCGTGATCAATCTCGTGCAGGGCGAGCGCGACACCGGCATCGCGCTGGCGAACCATCGCCAGATCGACGGGCTGTTCTTCACGGGCAGTTCGGATACCGGCACGCTGCTGCACCGCCAGTTCGGCGGCCGCCCCGAGATCGTGCTCGCGCTGGAGATGGGCGGCAACAATCCGCTCGTCGTCGCGCCCGTGGAAGACATCGATGCCGCCGTGCATCACGCGATCCAGTCGGCGTTTCTCTCGGCGGGGCAGCGCTGCACCTGCGCGCGCCGCATCCTCGTGCCGACCGGCGCGTTCGGCGATCGCTTCATCGAGCGCTTTGTGGAAGTGTCTTCGCGCATCGCGGTGGGCGAATACAACGCCGAGCCGCAGCCGTTCATGGGCGCTGTGATCTCGGCGCGCGCGGCGGCCAAGCTGATCGACGCGCAAACCCAACTGCTCGAACGCGGCGCGAAGGCGCTGCTGCGCATGGAGCAGCGCGATCCGGCGCTCGGCTTCGTCACGCCCGGCATTCTCGACGTGACGAATGTGGCCGATCTGCCCGACGAAGAACACTTCGGGCCGCTCGCGCAAATCATCCGCTACGCCGGTTTCGACGACGCCATCGCGCAAGCCAACAACACGGCCTATGGCCTCTCGGCGGGCCTGCTCGCCGACGATGCCGCGCTCTGGCAGCGCTTCTCGCGCGAGATCCGCGCGGGCATCGTGAACTGGAACCGGCCCACCAACGGCGCGTCGAGCGGCGCGCCCTTCGGCGGCCCGGGCCGCTCGGGCAACCACCGGCCTAGCGCGTTCTACGCCGCCGACTACTGCGCCTGGCCGATGGCCTCGGTCGAGAGCGCACAGCTGACCATGCCCGCGAGCGTCTCGCCGGGCCTTCAATTCTGAGGATCGACGATGACCCAACTCAATACGGCACTCACGGGGACCCTGGAGGCCAACTTCGACGGACTCGTCGGTCCCACGCACAACTACGCCGGGCTGTCGTTCGGCAACGTCGCCTCGCAGAACAACGAGAAGTCGGTGGCGAACCCGCGCGCCGCCGCGCAGCAGGGCCTGCGCAAGATGAAGCGCCTCGCCGACCTCGGCTTCGCGCAGGGCGTGCTGCCGCCGCAGGAGCGCCCCTCGATGCGCCTGTTGCGCGAGCTGGGCTTCACGGGCAAGGACGCCGACGCCATCGCGCGCGCCGCGAAGGACGCGCCCGAACTGCTCGCGGCAGCGAGTTCGGCTTCGGCCATGTGGACCGCGAACGCGGCCACCGTGAGCCCTTCGGCGGACACGCCCGAGCGGCGCGTGCATTTCACGCCCGCGAACCTGTGCAGCAAGCTGCATCGCGCGATCGAGCACGAATCCACGCGCCGCACGCTCGGCACGATCTTCGCGGACCCATCGCACTTCGTGGTGCACGACGCGCTGCCGGGCACGCCCGCGCTCGGCGACGAAGGCGCGGCGAACCACACGCGCTTTTGCGCGCAGTACGGCGAGCGCGGCGTGGAGTTCTTCGTTTATGGCCGCAGCGAGTACCGGCGCGGGCCGGAGCCCAAGCGTTTCCCGGCGCGCCAGACCTTCGAGGCGAGCCGCGCGATCGCGCAGCGCCATGGCCTCACCGACGAGACCACGGTGTTCGCGCAGCAGCGCCCCGAGGTGATCGACGCCGGTGTGTTCCATAACGACGTGATTGCCGTGGGCAACCGCAGCACGCTGTTTTGCCACGAGCTGGCATTCGTCGACCAGAAGAACGTCTACGACGAACTGCGCCGCAAGCTCGGGGCGCACGGCGCGCCGTTCGACGTGATCGAAGTGCCCGACGCGCAAGTGAGCGTGGCCGACGCGGTCTCGTCGTATCTGTTCAACAGCCAGCTTTTGAGCCGCGCGGACGGCAAGCAGATTCTCGTCGTGCCGCAGGAATGCCGCGAGAATCCGCGCGTGGCGATCTATCTCGACGAGCTGGCCGCGAACAGCGGCCCCATCGACGAGGTGCTCGTGTTCGACCTGCGCGAGAGCATGAAGAACGGCGGCGGCCCCGCGTGCCTGCGCCTGCGCGTGGTGCTGAGCGAGGCCGAGCGCGCTGCGGTGGCGCCTGGCGTGTGGATGAACGATGCGCTGTTCGGCCGGCTCGACGCGTGGATCGAGAAGCACTATCGCGACCGCCTCGCGCCCCAGGATCTCACCGATCCGGCGCTGCTGGTGGAGTCGCGCACCGCGCTCGACGAACTCACGCAGATTCTCGGCCTGGGGTCGCTCTATGACTTCCAGCGCTGAGCCGGTCCGGCCGCACCCGGCGGGCGCGGCCACGCCCGACTGCCTCGGCGATTTTCTCGCCGCGACGCTGGCAGGCGTTCGGCCTGCAAGCGAGTCCGAGGCACAGGGCACCTGCGCGTATGGCGCGGTGCGCTGGCAATGGCTCGACGAAGGCGTGCTGCAACTCGAGCCGGTGCACACCGGCGGCGTGCGCGGTGAGCCGCTCAAGAGCGTGCTGCTCTCCGCAGGCGTGCATGGCGACGAAACCGCGCCCATCGAGCTGCTTTCGCGGATGGTGACTGATCTGGCGGCGGGGCATCTCGCGCTCGCGTGCCGTCTGCTGGTCGTGCTCGGCAACGTGGCCGCGATGCGCGCCGGCACGCGCTACGAAGACGACGACCTCAACCGCCTCTTCAGCGGCCGCCATGCACGCGTGCCGCAAAGCCGCGAGGCGCCGCGCGCCGTTGCACTAGAAACGGCGGCGCAGCGCTTTTTCGCCGAAGCGTCCGAGGTTCCCGGCGTGCGCTGGCATCTCGACCTTCACACGGCGATCCGTGCCTCGGCGTTTGAGCAGTTCGCACTGCTACCTTATACCGGCGATGCGCCCACGCGCGCGATGTTCGACTGGCTCGCCGACGCGAACATTGCCGCGGTTCTGATCCACACGGAGAAGGGCGTGACGTACTCGGCGTTTACCGCCGATGCTTGCGGCGCCGTCGCGTGCACGCTCGAACTCGGCAAGGTGCGGCCGTTCGGGCAGAACGATCTCACGCGCTTCGCGCAGGCCGACGCGGCCGTGCGCAGACTCGTTTCGGGCGCGCAGGCGGCCGAGGATGCGCCGATGCCGCGCGTGTTCACGGTGATCGGCCAGATCACGAAGCAGAGCGACGCGTTCGCGCTGCACGTGGCCGCCGACGTGGCGAACTTCACGCCGTTCGCGCGCGGCACAGTGCTCGCGGAGGACGGCGCGTATCGCTACGTCGTCGCGCGCGACGAAGAGCGCATCGTGTTTCCGAATCCCACCGTGAAGCCCGGCTTGCGCGCGGGCCTGCTCGTGGTGGACACGACTGCCGAAACCCTCGCTTCGCTCACATGAATCGCGCGAAACCCCCGCCAGGCGGGGTTTTCCGACCGGCTGCGCCGGGCGCGGTACAATCCCGGCCTCGCGGTTGCTGCGACGCGTCATAGACGACGCGTCGGTTTGAACCGCTTTGTTGGCGCGGCGATCCTGCGCCGAAGCGCGCCCCATGACCTTTGAAGCGCGCTGCATTTCGACTGGAAAGAGACACCGATGAACATGAATTGGAACTGGAACAAGCTGGCCACCTTCACGCTGTGCGCGGCCTTCACGATGGCCGCGGGCGCAGCCCATGCCGCCGACCTCAAGGAAATCCGCTTCGGCGTCGAGGCGTCGTATGCGCCGTTCGAATCGAAGTCGCCGAGCGGCGAACTGCAGGGCTTCGACATCGACGTGGGCAACGCCGTTTGCGCGAAGCTCAAGGTCAAGTGCGTGTGGGTGGAGAACTCGTTCGACGGCCTGATTCCGGCGCTGCAGGCGCGCAAGTTCAACGCCATCAACTCGGACATGACGATCACGGATCAGCGCCGCCAGGCGATCGATTTCACCGATCCGATCTATGCGATTCCCAACCAGATGATCGCGAAGAAGGGCAGCCCGCTGCTGCCCACGCCGGAGTCGCTCAAGGGCAAGCACGTGGGCGTGCTCCAGGGCACGATCCAGGAAACCTACGCGAAGGCCAAGTGGTCGCCCGCCGGCGTCGACGTCGTGCCGTATCAGACCCAGGACCAGATCTATGCCGATCTCGCCTCGGGCCGTCTGGACGCCGCGTTCCAGGACGCCGAAGCTGCGTCGAAGGGCTTCTTGAACAAGCCGCAGGGCGCGGGCTTCGCATTCGCGGGACCGAAGGTCGACGACGCGAAGCTGCTGGGTGAGGGCGTGGGCTACGGCGTGCGCAAGAACGACGCAGCGCTGAAGGCCGCGCTCAATGGCGCGCTCAAGGAGCTCAAGGCCGACGGCACGATTGACCGCATCGCTGCGAAGTATTTCGACGTGAAGGTCGTGCTCAAGTAAAACGCGCTGCGTTAGCGGGTTTTATGTGAATGCCGGCGAGGCTTTGCCTCGCCGGCTTTTTTTTGTCTTCCTTGGCCTGTGAAATTAATGAGATGAGTTGCGCCATCCTGTGTATAGCATCGTGAGGATCTGAACACGAGAGAAGACAGTCATGTATCTCATTGATGGCGAAATCCCATACTACAAAACATCGATTTGGGGTTCGAAGTGGAGCAAGTGTGACGGTTGCAAACCGGTGGACGTTCAGCGTATTTCTGTCCCGGGCATTTCAATGGACAAGGCGCCACCACCTGCGCCCAAGCCCGCCAAAGCGCAATCCTCACCACAGAAGGAAGTCATTAAAGTTCCGCCGTTCGATATTCAGGAGATACCGGACGCAATGAGACGCGAGGCCATGCCCGTTGCTGCGCAGCTCATGACGCGTTGGTTTGCGGGCGAGCTGAATTATGCGCCGACTGGTGAGGACCTCAAGGCGGAGAGAAATCAGGATGGCGAACCTTATCCGTCGACTATGTACGACATTACGACGGTTAAAATGAGTTGGATTCTAAAGTTCGAGCGTGCGAAAGAACAATATAACGAACTGATAAAAAATAGAATTTATAATCAGGCTGCTATCAGCGTACTTAGGGAAAGGTTGGTTCCATATAGGGATTTCATCGTGCCCATGAAAATATGGGATATCTGCAAAAACAACATGCCGATTCTCCATCGATATTTTCACTTTCAACGTGTGAATGTTGGAAGCTCGCTTGCACAGAAAATTGACGAATTCATGGAGTCTCAGTTTCACAGAAATGGCATACCAGACGATCTTACGGGTGCACTAGGCTCCTTTAACCTCTACGCCGCACCGGCAGACGTCAAAATTGACTACGTCACACGAGAAGCCGTCATATCGAGTGTCTATGTGTACGTCAAGGATAGCTATGACTTTACGGACGAGGCGGGCAGTGTGTCACAGTATCTTGGACATTGGAGCACCAAAGGGGTGATTGTGGTGCCGTACCACGGTCTTATCCAGCAGCTCAATATTTGGTCCCTTTACGTGCCGTATCCAGTCGCACGTGGCAACGTGAGGGTCAAGGGCAATATTTATTACCCTGTGCATAACAAAGATTTCCGGGCTTGGGCGATCAAGCATCAAAGAGGAGGCGATTTCATGGTCTTTTCTGATCGAAAACGCTGCCAACTTCGTGTACCGATACGGATCAAGTTATGAAAAAATCGGCAATTGCGATCGTTGCTCTCGCACTCGTCTACTACTGGGTAACGCACCGCTCAGACTCCATGGCCTATGACTGTGCGCGCAGTAAGTCCCCTGATGAACGTTACGTCGCTGAAGAATGTACGCTGGATTGGGACCACGGTGACAACCCGAAATATGTGGGCCGGCTATACGACGCCGCCACGGGGAAAATGCTCGCGCGGCGAACGCTTCACGCCCCGGACCCCGAGATACTTTGGGTCGCAAATTACCTGATGTTCTCGGGCGGTGGTGATGATGGAGACATGGTAGCTTTGCCGCCTTCCCTGCATGACCGCATCGTCGCGACTTACTGGCAGTTGACGAGGTGGTAATTTTTCAATTTTTCCCGGATTCGCGCTTCATACGCTTGACGTATTGGAGGTGCACTGTGAGCAAGATAATTGAATCTCTGCGCGACGACCTGGCCGCGCTGTATGAAGCGGGCGCGATCGACAAAGTCACGATGCGCGAGTTCGACGCGATCTGCCCACCCCCGGTGCGTGAATTCAGTGCCGCCGACATCAGACGCCTGCGTGAAGACCTGAAATTCAGTCAGCCAGTATTCGCGCTCCACTTGCACACGACGGCTTCTACCGTGCGCAAATGGGAGCAAGGCCAAACCCACCCTACCGGGCCGGCGCTCAAGCTGCTCAACGCTATTGCCGACAAGGGCTTGCAGGCCATCATCTGATCGGTCGCCCGGCCGTTCTCGATGAACCATTTTTATTTCATCCGGCTTCGGGCTTCATATGCGCGTTGTATGGGGCCAGGATAAAATCCCTCAAGAAAGAAAACGCCGCCGTGGCCTCGCTGGCCGCGCGTGAGCGGGTCGCAAGAACAAGCAAGAACAAATCGCAAGAGACCATACGACCAGGTGCCGTGCACAGTGCGGCGTTTCGCGGGGGACCCATGAGCTTCAGTGCCTCAGACCGGCTGCGCATGTCGGGCGTCGAAGATAGCCATCGAACGACAGATACACCGGCAGATTCATCGACCCATTCCTGTCACGCCTATTTCGCGCGCAAGCCTGTGCTCGATCGTGATGGTGTGCTTTGCGCGTTCGAGATGGTGTCGCGCGTGGTGGCGCACGATGACTTCGCGCAAGCGCCGTCGCCCGATGGCCACGCAGCGCAAAACAAGGCGTTAATCGACGCATTCAGCACGCCCACTTTGCGCGCGGCGCTGACCGGCCATCCGGCGTGGCTCGACGTAACGCGCGAGCTACTGTTCGACGACGTGCTGCTGCGCCTGCCCGCCGATCGCGTGATGCTGGAATTGCCGTCCGGCATCGGCGCCGATCCCGAACTGCTCGCGCGGCTCGCCAAGCTGCACGGCAAACGCTATCGCTTCGCGCTCGACCACGTCACGCAGGCCGACGAGTCGTTCGCGAAGCTGCTGCCCCTTGCGGACGCGGTCAAGCTCGATCCGCGCGGCATCGCGCCTGCACTGCTGCCGAAGTTCGCGAGCGTGCTCAAGGCAGCGGGCAAGATCCTCGTGGCGCTCGCCATCGATACGCCCGCCGAAGCCGAGCGCGCTCACGCGCTGGGTTTCGACCGCTTCCAGGGCTATTACTTCGCGAAGCCGCAGGGCGGCGGGGCGCGGCGGGCGAGCGCGCCCCGCCAGGCGTTGCTGGGCCTGCTGCAACTGTTGGCCTCGGAGCCCACCGTGACGCAGCTCGAAGCGGAACTGAAGCTCAATCCCGTGCTGGTGATGCATCTGATGCGGCTCGCGAATTCGGGCAGCTTCAGTCTCGGGCGCAAGGTGAGCACGTTGCGCGAGGCGATCAACGCAACGGGCACCAATCGCATCACGCGCTGGACGCAATTGTTGCTGTACGCGGACGGCCGCAAGATCGCGCTGGAAGACGACCCGCTTTTGCAACTGGCCGCCGCGCGCGCGCGCTTCATGGAACTGGCCGCCGCGAGGCTGCCCGAAGCCGGGCCCGCCGAGGAAGACGCGGCGTTTCTGGTCGGGGTGTTTTCGTTCGTCGACGCCGTGTTCGGCGGCCCACTCGATCAGACGCTCGAAGTGCTCAGGCTCGCCCGGCCGATCCGCGCGGCCATCGCGCGCCGCGAGGGCGTGCTGGGTCGGTTGCTCGACGTGAGCGAGGCGCTGGAGCGCGCCGACTGGGTAGCTGTCGATGCGTTGTGCGCTACGCTCGCGCCGCTCGACGCGGGCGCGCTGGCGGCGCTTGCGTTCGAGGCGGCGGCGTGGGCCGGCACGGCCGAGCACAACGCCGAGGCCAAGGGGCTGGAGCGCATCGAGGATTGAGGATTGAGGTGCAGGCGAGCCCGCCTGCATCTACAACTGCATCTACACCTGCGCCTACACCCGCGCTTTCGCCGGACTAGCCGAGAAAAACCGCGCAAGCTCGTGCGCGAGTTCGTTCAACGCGCTCATTTCCTTCGGCAAAATCCGCCGCGGCTCCTGGCTCAGCAGCCAGTCGCCATAGAGCAGGGCCACCGGCGGTTCGCCGGGGTGGGCCACCGGCAGCAGCACGAATGCGCGCGCGTCGTCGAGGCGCGCGCGGTACCACGCGGGCAGACGCGAGAGCATCTTCGGATCGCGCGCATTTTCGATGAAGATGCCCACCGAGTTCGCAATCGCGAGATGGAACACGTCGGGCTGGAACGCCGCGCTGAACGAGAGTGTGTCCAGATGCCCTTCGACCTGCGGACCGAAGCCGCGCTGGGCCTCGAACATGTTCGCGCCGCGCCGCACGAACACGATCGTGCGCGCGAAGCCGAGACCGGCCAGCACGGTTTCGGTGGCGAGCGTGAGCGCCGTCTGGAGCGGGCTCCCAGGCGGCAGCGCACGTAGATCTTCCACGCCTGCGGAGATGCGCGCCTCGGGATCGAGCGCCTCGCGCGCAATGGCGTCGGCGTTCGCGCGCAACTCGACGATCTCGCGCATCACGCCGTCGTCGGCTTCCTCGCGGGCGAGCGCGAGGCTCATCTGCACGAGCGTTTCCGGGTCGGTGTTGAGCGCGCGGCCATAGTGCTGCGCGAGTTCGGCGATGTGTTCCTCGCGTGCTTCGTCGGTGAGGCCCGCGATGGTCAGCACGCGTGCGACTTCGGTTGAATAGTTCGTGATGGCGCGCAGCCATTGCACCTGGCGCGGCTCGTTGCCGGCCGGATCGTATTCGCCCATGCCTTCGCGGATCGCTTCGGGCAGGCGCCAGCGCGTGGCCACGTCCTGGCCGATCTCGGCGAAGGTCACGCCCAGCACGTCGATGCAGGCATCGTCCTCGGCCGTGCCCTGGTCGCATTCGCGGCGGATCTGGTCCCACTCGGGTTCGAGATAGAACACCACGAGGAGCTTGCCCACCTGGCGCATCAGCGTGCAGACCACGGCTTCTTCGCCGGCGCGCAGGTCGCCGCGCTCGGTGAGCTTGCGCGCGACGCACCCCGAGAGCATCGTGCGGTTCAGTTCGAGCTTGGCGTCGATGCGGCGCGGCGCGCTGTGATGGAAGTGATCGACGATCTTCAGGCCCACCACGAGATGGCCGACCGCGTCCATGCCAAGCACCATCAGCGCGCGCGTGACGGTCGTGATGTTGCCGCCGAACGCCATGTACATGGCGGAGTTGGCCAGACGTAGCACCTTCTGCGTGAGCGCGAAGTCCGAGAGCACGACTTTCACGAGCTCGGTGAAGTCGTAGTCGTCGTTGGTCATGGCGGCCACGGTCGAGCGCAGCGATTGCGACAGTATGGGGAAGTCGCCGCGCTCGTTCATACGAGCCCAGAGTCGGTCGAGCAGGACTGCCTTTACCATCTGAACCATGTCAATTTCGCTGATGCCCTGCGTGTATCGGTGCCATGCTCAATGCACGTCGTGGAGGTGCAAGGTGCGTGACTCGAACCGCTGCGAGAGCTCTTCCGAAGGCAATGCCTTGCAGACGAGCCATCCCTGGATATGGTCGCAGCCCATCTTCGTGAGCAGCTCGCGCTGCGCCTCGGTCTCGACGCCTTCGGCCACGAGCTCGAGCTCGAGCGTGCGCGCGAGGCCCACCACGGCATTGACGATCGCCTGATCGTTGCGCGAGGTGAGCAGGTTCACGACGAAGCTGCGGTCGATCTTCAGCTTTGAAAGCGGGAAGCGCTGCAAATACGCGAGACTCGAATAGCCCGTGCCGAAGTCGTCCACCGCGAAGCGGATGCCGAGCGCCGTGAGCTCCTCGAGCAGCGCGACCGCGTGCTGCGGGTCGTGCATCAGCACGCTTTCGGTGATCTCGAAGACGAGCCGGCGCGGATCGATGCCCGTGAGCCGCAGCGCCTCTTCGACGCTTTCCTTGAAGCGCGGATTGCGGAACTGCTGCGGCGACACGTTGACCGCGACGTACTGCAAGGCAAAGCCTTGCTCGTCCCATTGCGTCAGTTGCATGCAGGCCGCTTTCAAAACCCAGTTGCCAAGATAATTAATCAGGCCGACCGACTCCGCAAGCGGGATAAACGTCGATGGCGCGACATGGCCGTGCAAGGGATGTTGCCAGCGCATCAACGCCTCGACCCCGACCACGCCGCGCGTGACGCTGCTCGTGATGGGCTGGAACGCCAGCGAGAACTCGCCGTTGCGCACGCCGTCGTGGAGATCCGATTCGAGCTTGAGCCGCTGCGTATCGGTCGGGTCGTGGTCGGCCACGTGCAGCATCAGCGTGTTGCCGCCCGCGCCCTTGGCCTGTTGCAGCGCCTGGTCGGCGCGGCGGATCAGCGAGGGGCTGTCCGGCTGCATATCGCTTTCGTTGCTCCCGCCGCAATCGGCGTGCTGCTCGGGATAAAACGCAATGCCGATGCTCGCCGCGAGATGCACCGGCTGGTCGCGAAACGAGTACGGTTGCAGGATCGACGTGAGCAGGCGGCGCGCGAGGGTTTCGGCGGCGTGGCGGATGTCGGCGGGCGGCGTGATCAGAATGGCGAATTCGTCGCTGCCCGTGCGCGCGATGAACTCGCCTTGCTGGGTCAGATGTACGAGGCGGCGCGCGGTTTCGCGCAGCAACTCGTCGCCGGCGTCGTAGCCTAGCGCGCGGTTCACGCGCTGATAGTCGTCGAGATCGAGCAGCAGCAGGGCGATCGGCGTGCCGTGACGGTCGGCCTCGGCCAGCGCGCGTTCTAGCTCGGGCTCGAGCGCCGCCTGGTTCGGCAGGCCGGTGAGCGGATCGTGGTGGAGCGCGTGGGTGAGACGCATCTGCACGCGCTGCCAGTCCGAGACGTCGAAGCCCGCCACAGAATAACCGTCCACGCCCGCATAGGCGGCGCGCTGCACGCGCAGCTCGACGGCGAGCGGGTAGGTGAGCGCCTTCACGAGATCGATCGTGTCTTTTTCGACCGCGCCGCTCGCCAGTGCGCGGGCGAAGAGCGTGTCGAGCCGCGCGAGATCGCCGGGCGCGACGAGGTCGTGCAGCGACGCGCCCAGCAGGAACTCGCGGTGATAGCCGGCAAAACGCAGGCTTGCGTCGGAAACGTAGAGAAAGCGCAGGTTGCGGTCAACGTGCACGAGGAAATCCACGGTCGCGGCGGTCTGCTCGAACGCGCGCGAGAAGGCGTCGGACCTGGCGTCGTCGTGTTGTGTGGCGCGCGCAAGGGCCGTGCCGTCGGTGGCCGCCGCGGCGGCCGGGTGGCTAGGCGAACCATCCGCACCCTCCGCACCCTCCACGCCATCCGCACAGGCGAGCAGGGCGCGGCAACGGGCCTCGTCCTGCTCGCCTGTGCGCCCGGTGCGTGGCCGCAGGCGGTCCACGACCGTGCGCAGCCACCCCGGGAGGGGCGCGGTAATCCTGTTCGCTTCCATGTGTGTAGCTGGCAACCTGTATACGAGTGGCGGGTCGAGCCGGGCGCGCCGCTTGACGTGCCCATCAGACCGAGATATCGACTCCCATGGCGAAATCTTTAGCCGCCGGGGGAAAACGGCCGCGCGCCGACATCGCCGCGAGAGGCGCCGCCGGCGCGCGCCGCACCCTGCGCGCGCGGGCGGAGTATGTTCCAATAGGGCCGTCGCCGGACGCGGCCGACCCAGGCAGGCGCGCCGCAGACCATTTCGCCATGCCTCGCCGCCCGTGTTCGGGTTGCCGCGCTGGCCCGGCAACCGGCGACGCAATCGAAGCCATACGAGGACATCCGACATGAAACCGAGGTATTTCGCGGCGGGGGCCGCGGCGCTCGTGTGCGCCGGACTCGCGTTCTTTACCCTGAGCGCGCAGGCGACGCTCAAGCCGGGCGACTCCGCGCCCGATTTCACAACGCAGGCGTCACTGGGCGGCAAGACCTATGCCTACTCGCTTGCCGCCGAACTCAAGAAAGGGCCGGTGGTGCTGTACTTCTATCCGGCGGCGTTTACCAAGGGCTGCACGATCGAGGCCCATGATTTCGCCGAAGCCGTCGACCACTACAAGCAGTACGGCGCGACCGTGATTGGCGTTTCGCACGACAACATCGACACGCTCAAGAAGTTCTCGGTGAGCGAGTGCCGCAGCAAGTTCCCTGTTGCTGCCGACGAGGATTCGAAGATCATCAAGTCCTACGACGCATCGATGCCGATGCACGCCGCCATGGCCAACCGGGTTTCCTACGTGATCGCGCCGGACGGCAAGATCATCTACGAATACACGAGCCTGTCGCCCGACAAGCACGTGGAGAATACGTTGCGCGCCGTGAAGGAGTGGGCCGCGCAGCATCCGCAACAATAATCACAACGCCGGCGGCGCGTAGCACGTCCTGTGCCGCGTGCTGCCGTTCGAACATCGCGCTTGCGATGCGGCAAACCCCGGCCATCGCGCCGGGGCCGTGCTTGTCGCACGCTGGTATCGTGCAGCTTTTCTTTTTTCCGGATTGGCGCCCGCATGGCACCCGCAGCCCATGTGCGCCTGCGGATCCCGTCTTCGCATGCCTATTCTTGTTCTCCTTTTCGCAGTTGCGGCGCTTGTCTATGGCGCGGTGTGGTCGTTCCAGGCCGTGGCCGCGCGTATGGGCGCCGACGTCGCGATCGGTGTGTCGGTGGTGGTTGTGGCTGCGCTCGCCACGTTGCTGGCAAACTGGCTGCGGCGCCGCCGCGAAGTGGCGCCGAACCTGCGCGGCGAGGGCGACTGGACCCATCGCGTCGCGGGCGCATGGGGAGAGGCACGGCTCGCGGCCGGCAAGCGGTTGTGCGAAGTCAAGCTCGGCGAGGCGCGCGGCGCGTACATCTTCGCGGACCTGCAAGGCGCGCAGCCCGCGCGCGACGCGAGCGGCTGGCAGGTCGAGCTTCGCGTGGCCGACGCGGGCCGGCCGCTCTGGTCCCTGCCGATGCCGAGCGAGCGCGAGGCGAAGCGCTGGGCGCGCATTTTTTCGCTGGCGATTGCGCAGAAACTTTGAAGCGCAGTGCGGGGTCGAACGCTGCTCGTCTGAACACACCGGAAATGCTCATGCGTCACAGCTTTTTTCGCAGCTTTTGTGCAGCACTCGCGTTCGCGGCCACGAGCGCCGCATTCTTGACCGCCTGCGACCAGCAGAAAGTCGCCGATGCCGTGAACGCCGTCAAACCGGACTCGATGGCGTTCGGCGGGCTGAAAATCGGCGTCTCGACGGTTGAGGACGTGCGTAGTCAGGCGGGCAAGCCGGAGATGGTGTGGGAGGACGACGACGGCGCGCAGCGCCTCGAATACCCGCGAGGCCCGAACGGCCTGACCACGTGGATGCTCGACTTCGACGCTGACGGCAAGCTGGTCGCGATGACCCAGGCGCTCACGGCGGGCAATATCGCGCAGGTCGTGCCCGGCATGACGCAAGACGAGGTGCGCCGCCTGCTCGGCAAACCCGCCACGATTGCGAAGTACGCGCTAAGCCACGAGGAAGTGTGGAGCTGGCACTGGGCCGAAGGCGGCGTGGCTGGAGATGGCATGTTCAATGCCCATTTTTCGCCCGATGGGCTCGTGGTCCGTACTTCGCGCTCGGATGCACCTGGGCATGAGCAGCATTGAAGCGGTGTGCCGGCGGCTGAAGCCCAGGAACGGGGCCGCCAAAGTCCCACCAGCGGCCCCACCCATCCAGCTTCTAGCTCATCACTCCAGCACCCGCGGCGGCGGCTCCACGCGCCCGCGCTTCGCATCCCACCACACGCGCAAGCGGTCCATGTACAGATACACCACCGGCGTCGTATAGAGCGTGAGCGCCTGGCTCACGATCAGCCCGCCCACGATCGAGATGCCGAGCGGCGCGCGCAGCTCCGCGCCTTCGCCGCGCCCGAACGCGAGCGGCAGCGCGCCCAGCAGCGCCGCGCAGGTCGTCATCATGATCGGCCTGAAGCGCAGCAGGCAGGCCTGATAGATCGCGTCGCGCGAACTCAGACCCTGGCGCGACGCATCGATCGCGAAGTCCACCATCATGATCGCGTTCTTCTTCACGATGCCGATCAGCAAAATCACGCCGATCAGCGCAATGATGCTGAACTCGGTCTTGAACAGCAGCAGCGCGAGCAGCGCGCCCACGCCCGCCGAAGGCAGCGTCGAGAGAATCGTGAGCGGGTGGATGTAGCTCTCGTAGAGAATGCCCAGCACGATATACACCGCCGCGAGCGCCGCCAGAATCAGCAGCGGCTGGTTGTCCAGCGACTGCTGGAACGCCTGCGCGGTGCCCTGGAAGCTGCCGTGGATGGTCGGCGGCATGCCGATCTCGGCCATCGTGTCGTAGACGACCCGGGTGGCGTCCGAGAGCGACTTGCCCGGCGGCAGGTTGAACGAGATCGTCGAGGCCACGAACTGGCTCTGGTGATTGACCGAGAGCGGCGTCGTGCCCGGCCCGAACGAGGCGATCGCCGAGAGCGGGATCATCGTTTCCTTCGCCGTGGAGACGGCCGCGCCCGAGGACGCGCTCGACTTGCCGCTCGCCGCGATCGAGTTGATCGCGAGATTGCGCGCGGAGTCGGCGGCGATGGCTGCGGCGCTCGAAGCCGAAGTCGCGCCCGTGCCGCCCGTCGATGCACTCGATGTGCTTGACGTAGTCGATCCGGTGACCGTGCCCGCCGTCGCATTGGTGCTCTGCGCGCCGCTCGCGCTGCCGCCCGAGGTGCTCACCCAGATCTCGTTGAGCATGTCGGGACTTTGCCAGTACTTGGGCGCGACCTCCATCACCACGTGATACTGGTTGAGCGGGTTGTAGATGGTCGAGACCTGGCGCTGGCCGAAGGCGTCGTAGAGCGTGTTGTCGATCTGCGCGGGCTTGATGTTCAGACGCGCGGCGGTCGCGCGGTCGATGGTGATCATCGATTCGAGGCCGCCTTGCTGCTGGTCCGAGTTCACGTCGGCGAGTTCGGGGCGCGCTTGCAGCGCCTCGGTGAGCTTCGGCGCCCACTTGTAGAGGTCGGCGGTGTTGTCGGCGAGCAGCGTGAACTGATACTGCGCGTTCGACTGTCGCCCGCCCACGCGGATGTCCTGCACGCTCTGCAGGAAGGTGCGCGCGCCCGCCACGTGCGAGAGCGGCTCGCGCAACTGCGCGATGACTTGATCCGCGGAAAGCTTGCGCTCGCTTTTGGGCTTGAGCGAGACGAACATGAAGCCCGAGTTGGTCGCGCGCCCGCCCGTGAAGCCCACCACCTGGTCGACAGCGGGATTCTCGCCGACGATCTTCATCATCTCGGCGAACTTCACCTTCATCGCCTGGAACGAGGTGGACTGGTCGGCCTGGATGCCGCCCACGAGGCGTCCCGTGTCCTGCTGCGGGAAGAAGCCCTTGGCGATATACACGTAGAGCACGACATTCAGCGCGATGGTGGCCACGAGCGTCATGAGAATCAGGCGCGGATGTGCGAGCGCCCAGCCGAGCGTGTGCTCGTAGCCGCGGTGCAGGCGCGTGAAGCCGCGCTCCAGCCATTGGCCGAAGCGGCCTTCCTCTTTCTTCTCGTGCGGCTGTTCGAGCAGTCGCGAGCACATCATCGGCGTGAGCGTGAGCGACACCACGAGCGACACGCCGATCGCGAGCGAGAGCGTGAGCGCGAACTCGCGGAACAGGCGCCCGACGATGCCGCCCATCAGCAGGATGGGCAGGAACACGGCCACCAGCGAGACGCTGATCGAGAGCACCGTGAAGCCCACCTCGCGCGCGCCGAGCAGGGCTGCCCGTCTGCGTGGCACGCCGTTCTCGATGTGGCGCGAGATGTTCTCCAGCACCACGATGGCGTCGTCCACCACGAAGCCGGTCGCGATGGTGAGCGCCATCAGCGAGAGGTTGTCGAGCGAGAAGCCCATCAGGTACATGGCCGCGAAGGTGCCGATGATCGAGATGGGCACCGCCACGCTCGGGATCAGCGTCGCGCGCCAGTTGCGCAGGAACAGGAACACCACCATCACGACGAGCGCCACCGCGATCATGAGCGTGTGCTCGGTGTCCTTGAGCGAGGCGCGGATCGTGACCGAGCGGTCCGAGGCGGGGATCACCTCGACGTCGGCGGGCAACGATGCCTTCAGTTGCGGCAGCATCGCGATCACGCGGTCCACGGTTTCGATGATGTTCGCGCCGGGCTGGCGGTAGAGGATCACGAGCACCGAGCGCTTGCCGTTGGCGAGGCCGAGGTTGCGCAGGTCCTCGACCGAATCGACCACTTCGCCCACGTCGGAGAGCTTCACGCCCGCGCCGTTGCGGTAGGCGATCACGAGGTCCTTGTATTGGCTCGCCTTGCTCGCCTGGTCGTTGGTGTAGAGCTGGTAGCGCTTGGGGCCGAACTCGATGTCGCCCTTCGGGCTGTTCGCGTTGGCCGAGGCCAACGCCGCGCGCACGTCTTCGAGGCCGATGCCGTAGTGAAACAGGGCGTGCGGCTCCAGCTCCACGCGCACGGCCGGGTTGGCCGAGCCGCTCACGTCGACTTCGCCCACGCCGTCCACCTGCGAGAGCGATTGCTGCAGCACCGTGGCCGCCGAGTCGTAGAGCTGGCCCGCGCTGAGCGTGGGCGAGGTGAGCGCGAGGATCAGGATGGGCGCGTCGGCGGGGTTGACCTTGTGATAGGTCGGGTTCTGCCGGAGGCTCGAGGGCAGGTCGGCGCGCGCGGCGTTGATGGCGGCCTGCACGTCGCGCGCGGCGCCGTCGATGTCGCGGTTCAGGCCGAATTGCAGCGTGATGCGCGTGCTGCCCACCGAGCTCTGCGAGGTCATCTCGGAGACGTCGGCGATCGAGCCCAGGTGCCGCTCCAGCGGGCTCGCCACGCTGGTGGCCACGGTTTCCGGGCTTGCGCCCGGCAGCGTCGCCTGCACAGAGATGGTGGGAAAGTCCACTTGCGGCAGGGGCGCGACGGGCAGCTTCGCGAATGCGAAGAGCCCAGCGAGCGCGATGCCGAGCGCGAGCAGCGTGGTGGCGACGGGGCGGTTGATGAACGGGCGCGAGAGATTCATCGCGTCAGTGCTCCGGCGGTGACGAAGGCGCGGGCGGCGTGGGTGGCTTGGGTGGCTTGGGTGACGCCGGGCGCGAGCCGCCGCCGAAGCGCCGGTGCATGCGCGTCGCGAGCCGGTCGAACGCCAGGTAGATCACGGGCGTGGTAAAGAGCGTGAGCGCCTGGCTCACGATCAGCCCGCCCGCGATGGCGATGCCGAGCGGCCGGCGCAGTTCCGAGCCCGCGCCCGTGCCGAGCATCAGCGGCAGCGCGCCCAGCAGCGCTGCAAGCGTGGTCATCATGATCGGGCGGAAGCGCAGCAGACAGGCCTGATAGATCGCTTCGCGCGGCGGCTTGCCTTCGTTGCGCTCGGCGTCGAGCGCGAAGTCGATCATCATGATCGCGTTCTTCTTCACGATGCCGATCAACAGCACGATGCCGATGATGCCGATGATGTCGAGGTCGTGCCCGGTCATGATCAGCGCGAGCAGCGCGCCAATGCCGGCCGAAGGCAGCGTCGACAGAATCGTGATCGGATGCACGAAGCTCTCGTAGAGCACGCCCAGCACGATATACATCGTCACGATGGCCGCGAGGATCAGGAACAGCTCGTTCGAGAGCGAGGCCTGGAACGCGAGCGCCGCGCCCTGGAAGCGCGTCTGGAACGAGCCCGGCAGGCCGATTTCCTGCTCGGCCTGCTGGATCGCCTTGACCGCCGCGCCCAGCGACGCGCCGGGCGCGAGGTTGAACGAGATGGTGGTGGCCGGGAACTGCGAGAGGTGCGAGACCAGCAGCGGCGCGGGCCGCTCGTGGAACTTCGCGATGGCCGAGAGCGGCACCTGGCCCGAGGTCGAGGTCGAGGAGGGCAGGTAGATCGAGTTCAGCGAATCCGTGTAGTGCTGCATCACGGGATCGGCTTCGAGAATCACGCGGTACTGGTTCGACTGCGTGAAGATCGTCGAGATGATGCGCTGGCCGTAGGCGTCGTAGAGCGCGTTGTCGACGGTTGCCGGCGTGATGCCGTAGCGCGCGGCGCTGGCGCGGTCGATCTCGATGAACACCGATTGGCCCTGGTCCTGCAGGTCGGTCGCGACATCGGCGAGTTGGGGCAACTGCTCCAGCCGGTGCACGAGCTTGGGCACCCAGGTGGTGAAGTCCTGGATGTTGGGCGTCGTGAGCATGAACTGGTATTGCGTCGGGCTCACCGTGGAGTCGATCGTGAGGTCCTGCACCGGCTGCATGTAAAGCGACGCGCCCGTGATGTGCGACACCGACTGCTGGAGGTCGCGGATGATCTCGCTCGCCGTTTCGCTGCGGTCGTCGCGCGGTTTCAGGTTGATGAGCATGCGCCCGTTATTGAGCGTGATGTTGGTGCCGTCCACGCCGATGAACGAGGTGAGGCTCTCCACGTTCTCGTTCTTGAGGATCTCGGCGGCGAGCGCTTGCTGGCGCTCGGCCATCGACGCGTACGAGACCGCCTGCGGCGCCTGCGTGATCGCCTGGATCACGCCGGTGTCCTGCACGGGGAAGAAGCCCTTGGGCACCACCACGTAGAGGATGCCGGTGAGCACCAGCGTGGCGAAGAACACGATCATGGTGAGCCGCTGGCGCGCGAGCACCCATTCGAGCGCGACGCCATAGCGCGCGATCACGTACTCGAAGAACGCGTGCATGCGCGCTTCGAAGCGGTGGCTTTCGGGCGGCGGCGTGTGGCGCAGCATCTTCGCGCACATCATCGGCACGAGCGTGAGCGAGACCACGGCCGAGATTACGATGGTCACGGCGAGCGTGATCGCGAACTCGTGAAAGAGCCGGCCCACGACGTCGCCCATGAAGAGCAGCGGAATCAGCACTGCGATCAGCGAAACCGTGAGCGAGATGATGGTGAAGCCGATCTGCTTCGAACCCTTGAGCGCCGCTTCGAGCGGCGATTCGCCGTCCTCCACGTAGCGCGCGATGTTCTCGATCATGACGATGGCGTCGTCCACCACGAAGCCGGTCGCGATGGTGAGCGCCATCAGCGAAAGGTTGTCGAGCGAGAAGCCGCACAGGTACATGACCGCGAGCGTGCCGATCAGCGAGAGCGGCACCGAAAGGCTCGGGATGATGGTCGCGTAGATGTTGGCGAGGAACAGGTACATCACCAGCACCACCAGCACCACCGACATCAGCAGCTCGAACTGCACGTCGCGCACCGAGGCGCGGATCGTGGTGGTGCGGTCGGTGACGATCTGCACGTCGAGCGAGGCGGGCAACGCCTCCTGCAACTGCGGCAGGATCTTCTTGACGCTGTCCACCACCTCGATCACGTTGGCGCCCGGCTGGCGCTGCACGTTCAGGATGATCGCGGGCGTGCTGTCCACCCACGCGCCGAGCTTGGTGTTCTCCGCGCCCTGCACGATGGTCGCGACATCGGTGAGCATCACCGGGCGGCCGTTGCGGTAGGCGATCACGGCGTCTTTATACGCTTCGGCGTCGGTCAACTGGTCGTTCGCGTCGATCGTGTACGCGCGCGTGGGGCCGTCGAAGCTGCCCTTGGGCGTGTTGACGTTCAGGTTCGAGATGGTCGTGCGCAGGTCGTCGAGATTCAGGCCGTAGGCCGCTAGCGCGCGCGGATTCGCCTGGATGCGCACGGCCGGGCGCTGGCCGCCCGTGACGCTCACGAGGCCCACGCCCGCAACCTGCGAGATCTTTTGCGCGAGGCGCGTGTCGGCGAGGTCCTGGACCTGCGTGAGCGGCAGCGTCTTCGAGGTAATCGCGAGCGTGAGGATCGGCGCGTCGGCGGGGTTGACCTTGGCGTAGATCGGCGGCGCGGGCAGGTCCGACGGCAGCAGGTTGCCCGCCGCGTTGATAGCCGCCTGCACCTCCTGCTCGGCGACGTCGAGCGGCAGGTCGAGGCTGAACTGCAGCGTGATGACCGAGGAGCCCGCCGAGCTTCGCGACGACATCTGGTTGAGCGACGGCATCTGGCCGAACTGGCGCTCGAGCGGCGCGGTGACCGAGGAGGTCATCACTTCCGGGCTCGCGCCCGGATAGAAGGTCTGCACCTGGATGGTCGGGTAATCGACCGTGGGCAGGGCGGAAAGCGGCAGAAAACGCAGCGCGACGAGGCCGACCAGCATGATCGCCGCCATCAGCAGCGCCGTGCCGACCGGACGCAGAATAAAGGCGCGGGATGGATTCATGCGGCTTACTGGCCCGAAGCGTCAGGAGTCTTGGGGCGATGGCCGCGGTGTGCGCCCGATGCACCTGATGCGCCGGATGCCGCGCCGGCCCACGATGCACCGCCGCTCCTTGCACCTGAGGCACCCGCAGCGCCCGAAGCATCCTTCGGCCGTGCGGCCGGGACGGTGATCTTCGAGCCTTCGCGCAGGCGGTCCGAGCCGTCGGTCACGATGCGCTCGCCCACGGCGAGGCCCGAGGCGATGCTGGTGCGCTCGGCGTCCACCGGGCCGACCTTCACGAGCCGCACCGTGACGGTGCTGTCGGGCTTCACCACATAGACATACGTACCCTGCGAGCCGTTGAGCACCGCGGAGGTGGGCACGATCACCGCGTTATGGATCGTGTCGACGAGCAGCCGCGCATTGACGAACTGATTCGGGAACAGCGAGCCGTCGCCGTTGGCGAAGCTCGCGCGCAGCTTCACGGTACCGGTCGTGGTGTCGATCTGGTTGTCGAGGGTTTGCAGGAAGCCGCTTTCGAGCAGCGTGGTGTTGCTGCGGTCATAGGCCGAGACGGACATTTTGGTGCCCGCGCGCATCTGCTTCAGGATGGACGGCAGATTGTCCTCCGAGGTCGTGAAGATCACGCTGATCGGCTGCAACTGCGTGAGCACGACGATGCCGTTGGTGTCGCCGGGCGTCACGTAGTTGCCCGGGTCGACCTGGCGCAGGCCCACGCGCCCGGAAACCGGCGCGGTGATGCGCGCGTAGGTGAGGTCGAGCTTGTAGGTGTCGATGTTGGCCTGATCCGACTTGACGGTGCCCTCGTACTGCTTCACGAGCGAGCTCTGCGTGTCCACCTGCTGGCTTGCGATCGAGTCCTGGGCGAGCAGGGTCTGGTAGCGCTTGAGGTCGAGGCGGGCGGTGGCGAGCAGCGCCTGATCGCGCGCGAGTTGGCCTTCGGCATTGTCGAGCGAGATCTGGTAGGGGCGCGGGTCGATCTGCGCGAGCACGTCGCCCTTCTTCACCATCTGGCCTTCCTCGAAGTTCACGCTTTGCAGCGTGCCGGAAAGTTGCGTGCGCACCGTGACGGAGGCGAGCGGCGTGACCGTGCCGAGCGCCGTAATGACGATGGGCATGTCGCCGGATTTCGCGGTTGCGACGCTGACCGGCTGCGGCTGGTTCGCCATTGCACCCGGACCGCCATGGCGCATGCGAGCGCCGCTCGCGGCGGCGGGGCTGGCGGCGCCGTTCGGATTCTTGTTCCACGGCTGCCAGCGCAGTAGCCCGATGGCGGCGACAACCAGCACGATAGCGAGCGCGATCAGCTTGCCGCGGCGCGTGCGCGGCGCCGGGCCGCCCGATGGGGCAGGGGAGGACGGAGTGTTTCGACGAGGGGAATCCGGGCGCTGTTCTTCTTTATCCATCGGTCAGGTCGGTAACAAAATCGGTGACGTGCTTGTCGGTTGAGCGGATTGGCCGGGCGCGCGCGGTAGTCGTGCATGAATCGCGCATGGGGCACGCATGACGCGATGCTACGCGAGACGCGCGCAAGCTCGATGTCAGGTGCTTGTCGGGAGGCAAGCCGATGGGCCGTTCTCCGCCCACGGCGCCTTGATGGCTGACCGATGCAGCCAAAAAGCATGATGCTACGTTGCTGGCTCAGTTACAGTCCAGCACCGTATCTTTCGATACATTACGGCGGTTACAGCTCGCCCCGGGCGTGGTGGGAAGCCATTGCCGAAATGGTATGCAAAAATTGGGGTTATATCAATTGAGTGGGAATTGAAGAGAAATATTTGACTGGTCACGTATACTGGCGAGATTTTGCTTGACTTGGTCAGCATCTGGATAAAAAATCGAGCGCACTTTCGACATGACCTCGAAGGCCTCGAAGCACGCCGAGAACCCCGCAAGTCTTGCGGGGTTTTTAAGTATCTCGGAGTATGCATTTTGCATAAATGCGGCAGCCCGGTCAGCGTTCGAATACCGTCTCTCAGGTTCTAGCACGGCCCTCGGAATGGCTAGAACTTTTCAAAGCGTCACGTTCGCACGTGGCGCTTTTTTTTTTCGCCCGGTTCGTTGTTCACGAACGCTGCGAAGGTCGTTAGCAAACTAATCAGGAAGCCAAATTTATTCTTGACTATCTTGTAATTATTTATCAAAAATATATACATTGTCCGTGCACCATTTGAATAGCTCGCGTACGACTCCAAGAGGTCATTCCGAATGAGCGATATAGACCCGGTGCGAAAATCAGAGGAGCTGCGCAGCTTCCTGTTCCTGACTGTCGTCATGGTCCCTGTGCTCACGGTAGCGATCATCGCTGCATACGGATTCGCGGTGTGGTTTTACCAGATGCTGATCGGCGGGCCGCCACACTGACTATTAGTTATCCAAAACGAATATTACCCTGAGGGCGGCACTGCCATGTCCGTCGAAACTCGAAGTGCAACCTGCGAAAAGGTCACATCCAACGAGTTTCATGTAGCAGGGGTCGTTATATACGCGCAAAGCGATCGATGCGAGAGCATCTCCCAAAGCCTCGGCATGCTTCCCGGCGCACAGGTTCACGTCGCGACGCCGGACGGCCGCATGGTCGTCACGCTTGAGGGCGCGCACTCGCTGGCGATCGAAGAGCAGCTCAGCGCAATCAATGCCTTGCCGGGGGTCCATGCCTCCGCGCTCGTCTATCAGCATCACGAGAACATCGAATCGCCGGAATAGGGGAGTTTGTCGATGAAGCTGACCCGTCGCGAATTCATCAAACAAACCGCGGCTTCAGCGGCCGCCGCGGCTGCAGGCGTCACCTTGCCAGGCGGTGCTGTGCTGGCGGCGGACGACGACCTCAAGTGGTCCAAGGCGCCTTGCCGTTTCTGCGGCACCGGTTGTGGCGTGCAGGTCGGCGTAAAGAATGACAAGGTGGTCGCCACGCTCGCCGATCCGCAGGCGGAGGTCAACCGCGGACTGAACTGCGTGAAGGGCTATTTCCTCTCGAAGATCATGTACGGGCAGGACCGCCTGACGACGCCGCTGCTGCGCATGAAAGATGGCAAGTACGACAAGAATGGCGAGTTCGCGCCGGTCTCCTGGGATCGCGCCTTCGACGAGATGGCTGCGCAGTGGAAGCGCGTGCTCAAGGACAAGGGGCCGACGGCGGTGGGCATGTTCGGCTCCGGCCAGTGGACCGTCTGGGAAGGGTATGCGGCGGTCAAGCTGATGAAGGCCGGCTTTCGCAGCAACAACCTCGATCCGAATGCGCGGCACTGCATGGCTTCCGCGGTTCAGGGCTTCATGCGTACGTTCGGGATGGACGAGCCGATGGGCTGCTACGACGATATCGAGCAGACCGACGCGTTCGTCCTGTGGGGGTCGAACATGGCCGAGATGCACCCGGTGCTGTGGACCCGGGTGACGTCGCGCCGCCTCAGCGCGCCGAAGACCAAGGTCGTGGTGCTCTCGACCTTCGAGCACCGCTCGTGCGAGCTGGCTGACGAAACGATCGTGTTCACGCCGCAGGGCGACCTCGCGGTGCTCAACTACATCGCGAACTACATCATCAAGAACGGCAAGGTCAATCGCGCCTTCGTCGACAAACACACGGTGTTCAAGCAGGGCAACGCCGACATCGGCTACGGGCTGCGCCCCGATCATCCGTTGCAGAAAGCGGCGCAGAATGCCAAGGATCCAGGCGGGTCGAAGCCCATCACCTACGACGAATTCGCGAAGTTCGTCTCGAAGTACGACGCTGCATACGTGACCAAGATTTCGGGCGTGTCGAAAGCGAAGCTCGACCAGCTCGCGCAGCTTTACGCCGATCCCAACATCAAGGTCGTGTCGTTCTGGACCATGGGTTTCAACCAGCATACGCGCGGGGTGTGGGCCAACAACATGGTCTACAACCTGCATCTGCTGACCGGCAAGATCTCGACGCCCGGCAACAGTCCGTTTTCGCTCACGGGGCAGCCGTCCGCGTGCGGCACCGCGCGCGAGGTGGGCACGTTCTCGCATCGTTTGCCGGCCGACATGGTCGTGACCAACCCGAAGCATCGGGAAACGGCGGAGCGCATCTGGGAGTTGCCCGCCGGCACGATTCCCGAGAAACCCGGCTACCACGCGGTGCTACAGAACCGCATGCTGCGCGATGGCAAGCTCAACGTGTACTGGGTGCAGGTCAACAACAACATGCAGGCCGCCGCGAACCTGAACGAGGAGGGGCTGCCGGGCTATCGCAACCCCGCGAACTTCATCGTGGTCTCCGACGCGTATCCCACCGTCACGGCCGTTGCCGCGGACCTGATACTGCCGACGGCCATGTGGGTAGAGAAGGAGGGGGCGTACGGCAACGCTGAGCGGCGCACGCAGTTCTGGCATCAACTGGTGGCGGCGCCCGGCGAGGCGCGCTCGGACTTGTGGCAACTGGTGGAGTTTTCGAAGCGCTTCAAAGTCGAAGAGGTCTGGCCCGCGGACCTGCTCGCGAAGAAACCCGAATATAAAGGCAAGACGCTCTACGACGTCCTCTATCGCAATGGGCAGGTCGACAAGTTCCCGCTCAAGGATGCCGACGCCGGTTACCGAAATGACGAGGCCAAGGCGTTCGGTTTCTACATCCAGAAGGGCTTGTTCGAGGAGTACGCGAGCTTTGGCCGTGGTCACGGCCACGATCTCGCGCCGTTCGACGACTACCACAAGGCGCGCGGTCTGCGCTGGCCGGTGGTCAACGGCAAGGAAACGCGCTGGCGCTATAAGGAAGGTACGGATCCCTATGTCAAGGCGGGAACCGGATGGCAGTTCTACGGCAACCCCGATGGCCGCGCCGTGATTTTCGCGCTGCCGTACGAACCGGCCGCCGAGGCGCCGGACAAGGAGTTTCCGTTCTGGCTGGTCACCGGGCGCGTGCTCGAGCACTGGCATTCAGGATCGATGACGCGGCGGGTGCCGGAGCTGTATCGCGCGTTTCCCAATGCGGTGTGCTTCATGCATCCGGACGACGCGAAGGCAATGGGCGTGCGCCGTGGCACCGAGGTCAAGGTGATGTCGAGACGGGGTTACATTCTCACGCGTATCGAAACACGCGGGCGCGACCGGCCGCCGCGCGGACTCGTGTTCGTCCCGTGGTTCGACTCGAGCCAGTTGATCAACAAGGTCACGCTCGATGCGACCGATCCGATTTCTTTGCAGACCGACTTCAAGAAGTGCGCGGTCAAGATCGTCAGGGTCTAAACGGAGCCCGCCATGCGAAACTGGATTGCGCTCATCATTGCCTCGGTCGTGGCACTGGCGGCCGTGGCGCAGCAACCTACCGTTCCCGGCCAGCCTTTTTATGACGCGCTGCGCGGCACGACGCCCCTGAACGAGGAGGCGACTCCGCCCGCGATGTTGCAGACGGAAAACAAGGACGTCATTCGCGGGCGTGCTTACGCGCAGCAGCCGCCGACGATTCCGCACAAGATCGACGGCTATCAGCTCGACAGGAATGCGAACAAATGTCTGGCCTGCCACGCCGGCAGTCGCGCGGCCGAGAGCGGTGCGGTGCCGGTCGGCATCTCGCACTATACGAACCGTGACGGCGAAACGCTCGGACATCTCGCTCCGCGCCGGTATTTCTGCACGCAATGCCATGTCCCACAGGTGGACGCCAAGCCGCTGGTCGCGAACACATTTGCTGGTCTCGAAGACGTCAAGACGCAGGGCGCACCGCAGAAAGCGAAGAAATAGGGGGCTCACATGCGCGACTTGTTCCGACGCTACTGGAGGGCGATCACGCGGCCGAGTGCGTTTTTCAGCCTGGGCTTTCTGACGCTGGGCGGTTTCATTGCGGGCGTCGTCTTCTGGGGAGCTTTCAATACGGCGATGGAGTTGACCAACACGGAAGCGTTTTGTGTCGGCTGTCATGAGATGCGCGACAACACCTACGCCGAGTTGAAAACGACGATTCACTACAGCAACCGCACGGGCGTGCACGCGAAGTGCTCCGACTGCCACGTGCCGCACGACTGGACCGACAAGATCGCGCGCAAGATGCAGGCCTCCAAGGAAGTGTGGGCGAAGATTTTCGGTGTGGTGGACACGCGCGAGAAGTTCGAGGCCAAGCGGCTCGAACTTGCCGAGCACGAATGGGCGCGCTTCAAGGCGAATAATTCGCTCGAATGTCGCAACTGCCACTCGTTCGAATACATGGATCTCACGCGCCAGAGTCCGCGCGCTCAGGAGGCCCACACGCGCTTCCTGGAAACGGGAGAAAAGACCTGCATCGACTGTCACAAGGGTATTGCGCACCACCTGCCGAACATGGCCGAGGCGGCGCAGGACGGCGCACTGGGAGGCAGTGAGAAAAAGCAGTGAGCCTTCCTCCCGACGCACCCGGAAATGGAGGACCCGGTTGAACCCGAACGACTACGACTTCTAGCCATGTATTCCATTGAACAGCTTGCCGTCGAGCGCGGCGGCCGGACGATCGTAAGCGGCATCGACCTCAGCATCGAGCCTGGGTGGGCGCTGCAGATCCACGGCGCGAACGGCAGCGGGAAGACGACGCTGCTCGGGGCGCTCGCGGGTTTGTTGCCGCTTGCGAAGGGCCGGGTTTGCTGGCGCGGCGACGATGTGCGCCGCGCGCCGCGCCGGTTCCGCAGCGAGCTTGCGTATGTCGGGCATGCCAATGGCGTCAGCGACGACCTCACCGTGCTGGAGAACATCCGCTTCGCGGCGTTGCTCGGCACGGCCGATGTGTCCGATGGTGACGCCAGCAGCGCGAGTGATTCGGTCTCGCGCGAGAACGAAGTGCTCGAGCAGGCCGGGCTGTACGCGCTGCGGCATACGCGCCTGAGTCGCCTTTCGCAGGGCCAGCGCCGCCGCGTCGCGCTGATGCGCCTGATGCTCGGCCGCAAGCCGCTGTGGCTGCTCGATGAACCCGGCGACGCTCTCGATGCGTCCGCAACCGACTGGTTCGCTACCTGCATCGATACGCACCTGCGCGCGGGCGGCATCGTCGCGTTGACGACGCACCGGCCGCTGGAAAGCGGTGCCGGCCGTACGCGTCATCTCTATCTCGAGCGGAGCAGCGGATGCTTGAAGTGATGCCCGGCATCATCCGCCGCGAGTTGATGCTGAGCTGGCGCAGACGCAGCGTCACACTGGGCGCGCTGATGTTTTTCATCGTTGCATCGAGCCTCTTTCCACTCGCCATCGGCACCGAAGCGAAAACGCTGCAGATGATCGCGCCCGGCGTGCTGTGGGTGACGGCCCTATTCGCGGCGATGTTGTCGGCGGGGCAATTGTTCGGCAGCGATTACGCGAGCGGCGCGCTCGAGCAGATGCTGCTGTCGCCGCTGCCGTTGCCCGCTATCGTGTTCGGCAAGATCGTCGCGCACTGGTTGACGAGTGGGCTGGCGCTCGTACTGCTGGTGCCGGTCGTCGCGCTTCAGTACGCACTGGACTGGCGCGCGACGCTTTACCTGATGGGCACCTTGCTGCTCGGAACGCCGCTCCTGAGCTTGATCGGTTCGATGGGGGCGGCGCTGACGTTGGGGGTGCGCGGCGGCGGCGTGGTGCTGGCCCTGCTGGTGTTGCCGCTTTACGTCCCCGTGCTGATTTTCGGCGTGAGCGCGGCGGATCTGGCCGGGGTGCCGGGGCGCATGCAAGCGAGCTTTTCGTTGCTCGGCGCTGCGTTGTGCGTGGGCGCGTGGCTTTGCCCGTGGGCGAGCGCGGCGGCATTGCGCATTGCCATGGAGTGATGCAGATGAAGCGTGTGAACTGGTTCCGGTACGCCTCGCCATCGGCTTTCGATGGTCTCGCGAAGCGGCTCGTGCCGGGGTTCGGCGTGGCCGCCGTGCTGCTGGTGTGCGTGGGGCTCGTGATCGGGCTAGCGATCGCCCCCGCCGATGCCCTCCAGGGCAATGTCTACCGCATCATGTTCGTGCACGTTCCCGCAGCGTGGATGTCGATGTTCATCTATCTCGTGATGGCCGCGTACTGTGCGCTCGATCTGATCCTGAACGCGCGGCTCTCGGCCATGATGGCGCAGGCGCTCGCACCCACCGGCGCGCTGTTCACGTTCATTGCGCTCGTCTCGGGCGCGTTCTGGGGCAAGCCCGCGTGGGGCACGTGGTGGGTCTGGGATGCGCGGCTCACCTCCGAGCTGATCCTGCTCTTCCTCTATGCGGGCTTCATGACGCTGCACGCGGCCATCGACGACACACGCCGCGCCGACCGGGCGTGTGCCGTGCTCGCGTTGATCGGCGTGGTGAATATCCCGGTGATCTTCTTTTCGGTGCAGTGGTGGTACACGCTGCATCAGGGGCCGTCGCTCGGCTTCGGCAGCGGCGTCGCGATGAGCGCGTCGATGGTTTGGGGCCTGCTCGTGATGACCGCGGGCTTCTGGTGCTACACGATCGCCGTTGTGCTCGCGCGCGTGCGCGTCATCATGCGTACGCGCGAGCGCGTGTCGTCATGGCAGATCCATATCGAGGAGCGTCCGGCATGAATGCTCTGATCAGCGTGATGTCGATGCTCGCGCATACGCCGTATCTCGTGGCGGTGCTCGTCGTGACCTTCGGACTGCTGGGCGTCGAGGCGTGGATCGTACGCGGCCAGGCGCGCTCGCACGGCGACCGCTCTGCGGAGGGCCGGTGAAAGCACGGTATCGTCGTTTCGGATTGCTTGCCGCCGGAGTCGTCAGCGCCGGGCTTGCGTGCGCACTCGTGCTCAACGCGCTGCGCAGCAACATGATGTTCTTCGTGACGCCAAGCCAGGTTGCCTCGCACGAGGCGCCGCTCGCGCATCGCTTCAGGCTCGGCGGGTTGGTCGAGCGCCATTCGCTCAGGCGCGATGCCGACGGGCTGACCGTGCACTTCACCGTGAGCGACACGGCGTCGTCGGTACGGGTGGTTTATCGCGGCGCGCTGCCCGATCTCTTTCGCGAGGGCAGCGGCGTCGTCGCGCAGGGCCGACTCGGCGACGATGGCCAGTTCCACGCCGACGAAGTGCTCGCGAAGCACGACGAGAAGTACATGCCGCCCGAGGTGAGCAGCGCGCTGCGGCAGGCTGCTGGCAGTGCACAACCCAGCGCACAACCCGGCGCACAACCCGCGACGAAACCTGCCGCCGTGCGGGTCGCGGCAGGCGTGTCCGATGGGGGAGTCCAGCGATGATTCCCGAGATCGGTCACTTCGCATTGATTCTCGCGCTGATGCTCGCGTTGATCACGGGCGTGCTGCCTTTGCTTGGCGCGCAGTTGGGCATTGCCGGCTGGATGCGCATCGCGTGGCCCGCCGCGCGCGCGCAATTCGCCTTCGTCGCGCTCGCTTTCGGCACGCTCATGTGGTCGTTCTGGAGCAACGATTTTTCGGTCGTCTATGTCGTGGAGAATTCCAATTCGACGCTGCCCGCCATGTATCGGCTGGCGGCGGTCTGGGGCGGCCACGAGGGCTCGCTGCTGCTCTGGGTGCTGCTGCTGACGCTCTGGATGGTCGCGGTGAGCTGTTTCAGCCGTCAACTGCCGATGGAGCAGGTGGCGCGCGTGCTCGGCGTCATGAGCTGGATCGCCGTAGGCTTTCTGTCGTTCCTGCTGCTCACCTCGAATCCGTTCGCGCGCCTGATGCCGCCCGCCATGGACGGCCGCGATCTCAACGCGCTGCTGCAGGATCCCGGCATGGTCATGCATCCGCCGATTCTCTATATGGGCTACGTCGGCTTTTCCGTTGCGTTCGCGTTTTCGATTGCGGCGTTGCTGGCGGGGCGGCTCGACTCGGCATGGGCGCGCTGGTCGAGGCCATGGACGACAGCCGCATGGATGTTCCTCACGCTCGGCATCGCGCTCGGCAGCGGCTGGTCCTACTACGTGCTCGGCTGGGGCGGATGGTGGGCCTGGGACCCGGTCGAGAACGCATCGTTCATGCCGTGGCTCGCCGGCACCGCGCTGATGCATTCGCTGGTGGTCACCGAAAAGCGCGGGAGCTTTCGCAGCTGGACCGCGTTGCTGGCGATCTGCGCGTTTTCGCTGAGCCTGCTCGGTACTTTCCTCGTGCGTTCGGGCGTGGTCACGTCCGTGCATGCGTTCGCCTCGGATCCCGCGCGCGGCATCTTCGTCCTCGCGTTGCTGGCGTTGACGACCGGCGGGGCGCTCATGCTGTTCGCGTGGCGCGCGCCGCAAATCGGGCTGGGCGCGGGTTTCGAGCCGGTCTCGCGCGAGGCCTTGCTGCTATCGAACAATCTGCTCTTGATGGTGGCGGCGGGATCGGTGCTGCTGGGCACGCTCTATCCGATGCTGCTCGACGCGCTGGGGGCGGACAAGCTCTCGGTGGGCGCGCCGTATTTCGACAGCGTGTTCGTGCCGATCATGACGCCCGCCATTTTCCTGATGGGCCTTGGACCGCTCGCGCGCTGGAAGTCCGCGCGCGTGCCGGAGCTTGCCGTGCGGCTGCGCTGGGCCGCGCTCGTGAGCGTGCTCACAGCCATCGTGTTGCCGTTGTTGCTGGGAAGCTGGCGTCCGCTCGTGAGCCTCGGCGTGCTGCTGGCCGCCTGGACCCTGACGAGTGTGGCCGTGAGCGTGCGCGAGCGCCTGCGCGGCCTGCAAGGATCGCTCGTCGCCCGCTTGCGCAGTGTGCCGCGCGCGACTTGGGGCATGTGGCTCGCGCATGCGGGCGTGGGCGTTTTCATCGTCGGCGTCACGTTGGTCAAGGGCTATGAGACCGAGCGCGACGTGCTGCTGCGCCCCGGCGAGAGCGTTTCGGTGAACGGCTATGACTTCCGCTACGATGGCGTGCAGACGGTTTCGGGTCCTAACTATCAGGCCACGCGTGCGACGCTGCTGGCTAGCAAGGATGGTCAACCGGTTGCGACGCTCTTTCCCGAGAAGCGGGTGTTCGCGGTCCAGAACACGCCGATCACCGAGGCGGCCATCGATCACGGTGTGCTGCGCGATCTTTACGTCGCGCTCGATCAGCCGGTTGGTGCGAATGCGTGGTCGGTTCGCATCCAGATCAAGCCGTTCGTGCGCTGGATCTGGGGCGGCTGTCTGCTGATGGCGCTCGGTGGACTGCTCGCCGCAACCGACCGGCGCTACCGCCTGGTTGCCCATCGCCGTACGCAGCGGGCGGAGCGGCCCGCCGGCATGGCGATGCACGATGTGCCGGCGGTCGCGAAGCGCGCGGGACCGGCGGGCGAGGCGGGCCGATGAAGCGCTTCCTGATCCCGCTGATCGTGCTCGCGGCGTTGCTGGCGCTGCTGACGGCCGGGTTGCGGCACGATCCGCGCCGGCTGCCTTCGGCGTTGATCGGCAAGCCCGCGCCGGAATTCGATTTGCCGAGACTCCACGAGCCCGCACAACGCCTGTCGACCCAGCACTTGCGCGGGCAGGTCTGGATCATGAACGTGTGGGCGTCGTGGTGCGAATCGTGCCGCGACGAACATCCACTGCTGGTCGATCTGGCGCGCCAGCACATCGCGCCGGTGTTGGGGCTGAACTACAAGGACGACCGCCAGAACGCGCTGCAATGGCTCGCGGATGCGGGCGATCCCTATACCTCGTCGATCGTCGACCGCACCGGGCAAACCGCGATCGACTTTGGCGTGTATGGCGTGCCGGAGACCTTTGTGGTCGACCGCGCCGGAGTCGTGCGCTATCGCGAGGCCGGTCCGCTCACGCGCGCGCGGATCGATGGCGAGATCTTGCCGCTCGTGCGCAAGTTGCAGAGCGAGGGCGCGCCATGAATCGACCTATGCGCGCCTGGGCCGCCCGGCTCGGAATTGCGCTGATGGTGGCGCATGCGAGCACCATCGCAATAGCGGCGGGCGAAGTCGACGCCGACGCGCGCTTGCGGCGGCTCGACGAGAGTTTTCGCTGTGTCGTGTGCCAGAACCAGAGCCTCGCCGACTCGAATGCCGAACTCGCAGCCGACCTGCGCACACAGATTCGCGACCAGGTTCGCAGCGGTGCGACCGACGAGCAGATCAAGGCCTATATGGTGCGCCGCTACGGAGACTTCGTCCTGTACCGGCCGCCGCTGAAGCCCGTCACCTGGGCGCTCTGGCTCGGACCGTTCATCGTGCTGGCGGCGGGGGCATGGGCGATGTGGCGCAGTATCGTGCATCGGCGCGGCCTGAGTGCCGCAGCGCTCGACGCCGGCGAACGCGCGCGCGTCGCGTCCCTGCGCGGGCATGAGGAGGAGGGCGCGGCGTCATGATTCCTTTCTGGCTGATCCTCGCGGCGATGATGGCGATCGCGCTCGCGTGCGTGCTCGTGCCGCTTTGGCGTGGCGCGGATTCGCGGTCGAGCACCGAGACGATGGCCGTGGCGATCTACCGCTCGGGAATGGCCGAGCTCAAGCACGAATGCGCGGCGGGCCTCGTTCCCGCGGAGCATCAGGCGCAGGCGAAGCGCGAGCTGGAGCGGCAACTCGTCGATGACGCCAGCGACCGGATTGCGCCATCGGCCGGTGAACGGCCGATGAGCAACGTCACGCGCGCCGCGGTCGCGGCGCTGCTCGTGGCGCTGCTGCCGGCAGGGGCGCTCGTGCTGTACATGCGCATCGGCAATCCCGTTGCAGCGGCGATCGAAGGCACCAGCGGCAAGCAAGCCGATAGCCATATGGGCACGCAAGGTTCGCTCGAATATGTCGTGAGCCGGCTCGCGGTGCGGTTGAGCGAACAACCGGACGATGCCAAGGGCTGGGCCATGCTGGCGCGCTCATACGCCGCGCTGGATCGCACGTCGGATGCCGTCGCTGCGTATCGCCGCGCGCTGGCCTTGACGCCTGCCGATCCGGGGCTGCTCGCGGACTACGCAGACGAACTCGCGACGCTTCGCGGCGGAGATTTGAACGGCGAGGCGATGCAAAGCATTCAGGCTGCGCTCGCAGCGGACCCGGCCAACCCAAAAGCGCTGGCGCTCGCAGGGTCCGCCGCGCTCGATCGGCGCGACTACGGCCAGGCGGTTGTCTATTGGACGCGTTTGAAGGCTGTGGCGAATCCGCAAACCGCGGCGCAGGTCCAGCACAATATCGACATGATCGAGGATCTGGCGGCGAAGGGGCACGGGACGCCTTGACGGGTTCTTGCGCAGCGTTGCGGTGCACTTGTTTTCGAACTAGCGCGTGAGCAACCGCTCCACCTCGCTTACCGCGACGCCCAGGCCATCCTCTTGCGCCATGCGCCTGCCGAGCTCGGCAGCGCGCGCCTTGACCTCGTTGCGTTGCGCGAACGCGATGGCTTGTTTCAAGGCACTCGCGCGCAAGCGTCTTCCATTGACGGCGGCCGGCGCCACGCCCAGCGCGGCGAGCCGGTGCGCCCAGAAGGCCTGATCGCCCGCGAACGGCACCACCACCGACGGCACGCCGGCCCGGCAAGCCGAATGCGTCGTGCCCGAGCCGCCGTGATGGACGACCGCGCTTGTGCGGGCGAAGAGCCAGTCATGCGGCGTCTCGCCGATCACGCAAAAATTCTCCGGCAACCGCGTGGTGTCCACGCCGCTCCAGCCAGGGTAGAACAGCACGCGGCGTCCTTCCGCGGCTTCAATTAGCGTTGTCACGAACTGATCGCGGTCGAAGCCGGCCATGCTGCCAAAGCCGATGTACAGCGGCGCTTCGCCCGCATCCAGAAAGCGCGTGAGCGCAGCGGGCGGGGTCCAGTCGCCCGAAGCCTGACGCCATTGACCGCAGACTGTGGCGTTCGCGGGCCAGTCGCGCGGGCGCGGCAGCAGATTCGGCGAGACGCCATAGAGCATCGGGTGGTCGGTCCATACGCCGCCGCGCGGCGCGAGCCCGCAGACTTCGGCGCGCGCCGCGTTGGTTGCGCGCCGGAACGCGCGCCACAGCAGGCTGTTCACGAGCCGTTGGCTGATGCGGTTGAGCCAGCGCGGCACTTTGGACGGCGGCAGGAACGGCGAGGCGAAGTCCCGCGTGGGCGTGAGCGGAATGAGACTGGCGCCCAGCACCGGCACGCGCCGGTATTCGGCTACCGAGAGCCCGACGAACGCGGCCAGCCCCGAGACGATGATGGCATCGCTTCGGGCCGAAGCGTCGGCGACTTCTTGCATCCACGCGCGCGTGCTGGCGTTCGCGATCGAGGCGAGCGCTTTGGCCGTGGCGTCGAAGCTCGTACGGCCGCTTACCACCGAGCCCAGTGTCGCGCCCGGCATGAGCGCCGCGCGGATGTCGCCCGAGAGCGCCGACGCCGGAACGCCGAGCGCTTCAGCCGAGCCTAGCGTCGCGCGGTCGGCGAGCAGGTGCGTGTCGTGGCCGGCGTCCATGAGCGAGCGGCAGAGCGCGGCGAGCGGACGGGTATCGCCTTCGGTTCCATAGGTGACGACAGTGAGCTTCATGCGGTGATCTTCGGGTGCGGTGCGCTTGTGCCGGATTCTATCTGGCACAAGCGCACCGCCGCGTTAGAACACCGTTTCGCGCTCCGGCGTCGCGCTGATCTTGTGGATCGACAGATCGGCGCCGTTGTATTCGCCCTCCTGATCGACGCGCAGGCCCACGGTTGCACGCAGCGCACCGTAGACCACCACACCACCGAGCGAAGCGATCACAATGCCGGCAATCGTCCCGACGATCTGCGCACCCAGCGAAACGCCGCCGATCCCGCCCAGTGCGCGTGTGCCGAAGATGCCCGCCGCAATGCCGCCCCACGCGCCGCACAGGCCGTGCAGCGGCCACACGCCGAGCACGTCGTCGATGCGCCAGCGGTTCTGCACGCAGGTGAACATGTAGACGAACAGCACGCCGGCGACGGCGCCCGTCGCGAGCGCGCCGAGCGGATGCATCAGGTCCGAGCCCGCGCACACGGCCACGAGGCCCGCGAGCGGCCCGTTATAGGTGAAGCCCGGGTCGTTGCGGCCCGCGAGCCACGCGGCAAGCGTGCCACCCACCATCGCCATCAGCGAGTTCACGGCCACGAGGCCGCTGATCTTGTCGATGGTCTGCGCGCTCATCACGTTGAAGCCGAACCAGCCCACCGCGAGCACCCACGCGCCGAGCGCGAGAAACGGAATGTTCGAGGGCGGATGCGCGGCAATACGGCCGTCGCGCGAATAGCGGCCGTGGCGCGGTCCGAGCAGCAGCACGGCGGGCAGCGCGACCCAGCCGCCGAACGCGTGCACGACCACCGAGCCGGCAAAGTCATGGAACGGCACGCCGAACACATGCGTGATCGCATCCTCGAAGTGCAGGCGGTTGTTCCACACCATGCCTTCGAAGCACGGGTAAATAAAGCCGACGATCACGAAGGTCGCGAACAGTTGCGGATTGAACTTCGAGCGCTCGGCGATGCCCCCCGAGACGATGGCCGGAATCGCCGCCGCAAAGGTGAGCAGGAAGAAAAAGCGCACGAGTTGATAGCCGTTGTGCTCGGCGAGCACGTCGGCGTGCGAGAAGAACTGCACGCCGTAGGCGATGGTGTAGCCGATGAAGAAGTACGCGATCGTCGAGACTGAAAAATCGACGAGGATCTTCACGAGTGCGTTGACCTGGTTCTTCTTGCGCACGGTGCCGAGTTCGAGAAACGCGAAACCCGCATGCATGGCGAGCACCATGGCGGCGCCCAGCAGCAGAAACAGCGTGTCGGTGCCGGTCTTGAGATTGTCCATCGTGAAGTTCTGCCCTTGCCCTGAGTGGGCGCATAAATAGAGGCACAAACAGCAAGATGCGGGCCAGCTTTGCGCCAAACTGGTGAGCGCCGTGAGGCGGCAAGCCATTTAACGGTGCGCGCGTGCACCGGAGCGGCCTTCCATGCTCCGTGATCGCGCGCACGAAAAGCGTGCGCACGCTGTGGGTGCGGGGTGGTGGAGCACGAATCGGCACAATCGCAGTGCCTGCGCGCCAAACTGGTGAGGCGGCGCTCCAGTTCGGGGCGAATTATTCGATTTGCCTTTCTTTATAAAGCGAATCGTTGGTGATTCGAAAATATTCGGTGGACCGCACATTGCGCGCACGTTGAGCGCACATCGGCGGGCAAACGCCGACATAATAATGATCGAACCAAACCCTTAGCCGTCCGGACTTCCCGAACCGCCACCCCATGCGCCTCACCACTAAAGGGCTGTTGCTGATCGCGATCCCGGCCGTCTTCGAGTTGACGCTGCTGTCGGCCATCGTGAAAGCCGAGGCCGATGCGGAAATCGCCGAGCTTTCGGGCCAGCACAGCCAGGCCGTGCTCGCGCAGGCGGGTCGGGTGCTGGAGCCGGTGCTGATTGAATCGGTGCGGCTGCGTGGCGCGGTGGCCGCGGGCGACGCGCGCTTCTCGACCCCGGTGGCGTTGTGGATGGACATCGATCGCCGCATCGACCGGCTCGCGGAACTTGTCGCCGACAATCCGTCCCAGGTCGAGCGCGCCCAGCGGATCCGCCAGACGGTGCAGAACTATCGCCAGTGGTCGGACCGCATTCAGGATCTACTGCATTCGGGACGCCGCGCCGACCTGGTCGAACGCTTTCGCACCGACGCGGACTCCGATGCGCTTGACCGCGTGCGCACCCAGGTCACCGCGTTTCAGACCGAGGAGCGCCGCCTCGACGTGATGCGCATCACCGACGCCGAGCAGGCGCGCGCGCAGCAGCAGTCGCTCGTGATGACCGCGGTGATTGGCTCGATCATGCTCGTGGCGGTGGCTGTCTGGGTCTTCACGCGCGGCGTGCGCGGGCGGCTCGATGCGCTGTCCGACAACGCGAGCCGGCTCGCGGGCAATGAGCCGCTCGCGCCGCTGGCGACCGGCAACGACGAAATCGCGGAGCTCGATCTCACACTGCATCAGATCAGCCAGCAGCTCGTGGAGGCGGAACGGCTGCGGCTCGGCTTCCAGGCCGACCTTGCGCGCCGCGCCGAGCAACTCGCGCGCATCAACGAGGATCTGCGCCAGCAGACTCAGGAAAACGAGATGTTCATTCACAGCGTGTCGCATGACTTGCGCGCGCCGCTCGTGAACCTGCAAGGTTTTTCGCGCGAGCTCACTCACGCGTGTGAAGACTTGCGCGAGCGCGTGGCGCGCTCCTCGCTTGGGCCTGAAGCGCGGGCGCGCATCGAGCGGATCATCAACGAGGACATCGGCGAAGCGCTGCGCTATCTGCAGACGGCGGTGTTGCGCGCCTCGCATATCATCGACGCGCTCTTGCGGCTAGCGCGCGTGGGGCGCGTGGAGTATCGGCGTCAGCGCGTCAATGTGCAGGAACTGGTGCAGCGCGTGGTCGACGCGATGCATGCCTCGGTGCGCGCGCGTAACGCCCAGGTGAGCGTGCGTGGACTGCCTCCGGTATGGGGGGACCCGACCGCGCTCGAGCAGGTGTTCGCGAATCTGATCGGCAATGCGCTCAATTATCTCGATCCTGCCCGTGAGGGGCGCGTCGAGGTCGGCACGGCGGACGCGCCGCCGGGGGTGGAGTCGCTGCAGATTTTCTATGTGCGCGACAACGGCATGGGCATTCCCGAAGTGGCGCGACCGCGCTTGTTTCAGGCCTTCCAGCGCATGCACGGCAACGTCGCGCCCGGCGAGGGCATCGGGCTCGCGCTCGTGCGCCGCATGGTCGAGCGGCACGGCGGGCGCATCTGGGTGGAATCGGTCGAAGGCGAGGGGACGACGTTCTATCTTTCGCTGCCCGACGCGCTTGCGGTCGTGCCGCCGGCGCCGGGCGTCGCCGCGGCGCTCGTGGCCGCGCATGAGCGCACGCGCGGGCGGTACGGCGAAGGCGCGGCCGATAGCGCGGCGCCCTCGGGGTCCGTGTCAGCGCCGGTTTCCACTTGCGACACGGGCGTAGCGGGCAGCGCGGCCGTGGCCAGCGTCCCTGCCGTGGATGGGCCGCTGGCGGGTGTGTAGGGCATGAGGGGAGCCCGGATCAGCAGGCGAAAATGCGCCGCGGCTTGAGGAGGCTGCGACCGCGAATCGACCAGAGGCAGCCCGCGCCGGCCAGCGCAAGCACAACGGCCAGCGCGGTGTGAGGATTCAGGTGCGCGACAGGCAGGCTGCCTGGAGAGACCAGCGTGCGTTCGAGCATGAACAGCGCACCCCATAGCGCGATGGCCGCCTGAATCAGCATGCGCGTGCCGCGTGCGTGGCGCGCGCGTTCGGCCGAGGTTCTGCGCTGGCCCGCGCGCGTGCAAAAGAACGAGATTGCGATCAAGGCAATCGCCAGTAGAACCACCCAATCCGTCAGATCCATCGCCGTACATTCCTGCAATCAAAGCGATATTGTCGGAAAGGCGGGGCGAGGCTGGCATCGGATCCGTCTTAATCTTCACGCGTTTGCGTTAAAGATTGTCAGATATTCGGACCGCGGACCGGGGGGCTGCGATTTGAGTGCCTAAGGGTGCTCAAGACGGTGAAACCGCGCCGTCCACGCACGGCGGCGCGGGACTCACGCTTCAGGGCTCGATACGCGTACCGAGCAACGCGAGAAATTGACGCAGCCATTCGGGATGCGCGGGCCAGGCCGGCGCGGTGACGAACGGAGCATCGGTCACGGCGCTGTCGATGGCGATATCGGCATATTCGCCGCCCGCGAGACGCACTTCGGGCGCGCAGGCCGGATAGGCCGAGATGCGTTTGCCGCGAATGACCTCGGCGGCGGCGAGCAGTTGCGCCGCATGGCAGATGGCGGCCACGGGCTTGTTGGCTTGCGCGAAGTGCTGCACGATCGCGATCACCTGCGGGTCCAAACGCAGATACTCGGGCGCGCGGCCTCCCGCAATGGCGAGCGCGTCGTAGTGCTGCGGATCGATCTCGTCGAAGCTGGCGTTCAGCGCGAACTGATGGCCCGGCTTTTCGGTATAGGTCTGGTCGCCCTCGAAGTCGTGAATCGCGGTCTTGATGCGCTCGCCGGCCTTCTTGCCGGGGCACACGGCATCGACCTTGTGACCGACGGCTTGCAGCGCCTGGAAGGGCACCATCGTTTCATAGTCTTCGGCAAAATCGCCCGTGAGAAAAAGGATCTTCTTGACTGCCATCGCCAGGCTCCATGAGGGTTGCGGTTGCTGTGGCCCGCTGCGTTGGGGCACGGTGGAACGCAACGGGTGTCCACACAGTCTATTTCAGCATGCTTGACGATTTTACGAAGGCCACCGCGGCCGATCCCGATCCCGATACTCAACGCGACGCCGTCGTCTGGCGTGGCTACGTGGCGCGCGACGACGCGGCGCCGCTCGCCACGCTCTTTCGCGATGCCGTCCTGACGCTGACCGCGCCGCACTATGACGCCGCCCAGCGCACGGCTTGGGCAGCGGCAGCCGACGACCTCGATGCCTTCGACGCCCGCCTCGCGCGTGGCGTGACGCTCGTCGCCGAACACGTGGGCAAGCCGGTCGCGTTCGGCCAGCTCTTTCCCGCCGACCACGTGGAGATGCTCTACGTCGCGCCGGGCTGGACGCGGCGCGGCCTCGCCTCCGCGCTCATCGCGCGCATGGAGGCGCTGGCGCGCGAGGCGCGGGCGAGCACGCTCGACACCGACGCCAGCGCGCTCGCGCGTCCCGTGTTCGAGCGTGCGGGGTTTTCGCTGGTCGCAGAAGAGGTCGTGCGGCGCGGCAGCGTATCATTGCCGCGTTTTCATCTTTGCAAGCCGCTACGTGCGGTGTTTTTTTCAGGGTGACCATGTCTTCGAAGAAGGTTTTAAAACGGCTGGGCATCGTGCCCGTGCTCCTGTGCGTGGCGCTCGCTGCCGGCTGCGACAAGCAAAATCCAACGGTGGCCGATCTGAGCAAGAAATCCGCCGATGCCGCGCAGCAGGCCGCTCAACTCGCGGCCAGCCAGGCCAGCGCGCAAGCGGCCCAGACGCTGGATAAGGCGGCCAGCTACGTGAACCAGCAGCTTGACGCCGCGCAGCGCAAGCTCGGTCAGGTGGCTTCGCAAACACAGGCGCAAACTCGCGAGCAGCTTCAGTCGCAGGGCGAGGGAACGTCCGCATCGATTGCCTCGGGCGCAAGCGCCTCGGCCGACGCGATGGCCTCGCAGGCGCGCGGGCAGTGGCAGGCGGCGGCGAGCGCCGCCCACGCGATGCTCGGCAATGCGGCCGCGGCCACCGGCTCCGGGCTGTCGATGGCGGGGACCTCGCTGCAACGCTGGGCTGCGAGCAGCGCTTCAGCGACCGGCACGGCGGCATCAGGCGCGAACCAATGAGCGGTGTTCGCGGTTGACGGGCGAAATTAATGTAATTATGATGGTTACACTTTATCTCGCCGTGTTTTCAGCGGCCGGTTTGTTGTGAATACGCGTTGTGAATACGAGTAGCCGTTTTGCGTTTGCCGTCCATGTGCTCGCACTTCTGGCGTTACAGGAGGGCGCGCCGCTGTCCTCGGAGATCATCGCGGGCAGTGTGAACACGAACCCCGCGCTGATCCGGCGTCTCCTGACGATGCTTGCCAATGCGGGGCTCAGCGCATCGCAGCTTGGCGCGGGCGGTGGGGCGCTGCTGGCGCGCGAGCCGCGCACGATCACGCTGCTGGAGATCTACCGCGCGGTCGACGACGCCCAGCTCTTTGCCATGCATCGCGAAGAGCCCAATCCGGCTTGCATGGTGGGGCGGCACATCCAGGACACGCTGCGCGGCGTTATCGACGACGCGCAGCGCGCCATGGAGGCGTCGCTCGCCAGGCGCACGCTAGCCGATGTCGTTGAGGACATGGAGCGCAACGAGCGCAAGCTCGAACGCGTACGCGGGAAGTGAAGAAAGCGGCGGCGTGAAAACCGCGTGTTATTAAATGCGGATGCTTGGCCTGACGGGGCGTTGCCCCGTTTTTTGGGTCCTTAACTGTAACTATTATAGTTACATATATATTTCATACAGGAGTTGGGAAATGAGCAAGTCACTGAAGATCGCGCTGTTCGGCGCTACGGGCATGGTCGGTTCGCGCATCGCGGCGGAAGCGGCGCGGCGCGGCCATCAGGTGAGTGCGCTGGTGCGCCAGCCCGAGCGCGTCGCAGCGGGGCCGAACGTCCACGCCGCGAAAGCCGATCTGCTCGACGCCGCGAATGTAGCGGCAGCGGTGCGTGGCCATGACGTGGTCGCGAGCGCCTACGCACCGCCCATGAGCCAGCTCGACGATCTCCAGACGGCAAGCCGCGCGCTCGTCGAAGGGACGCGTGCCGCAGGTCTTACGCGCCTCGTGGTGGTGGGCGGCGCGGGCTCGCTCGAAGTCGCACCGGGTGTGCAACTGGTCGATACCGCAGGCTTCCCCGACGCCTATAAGCCGATCGCGCTGGCACACCGCGTCGCGCTGGACTATTACCGCACGGTGACGGATCTGGACTGGACCTTCTTCGCGCCTGCCGCGATGATCGCGCCGGGCGAGCGCACCGGCACGTTTCGCACGGGCGCCGGCGCCTTGATCGCCGACGCGCGCGGCGAAAGCCGCATCTCCGCCGAGGACTATGCCATCGCGTTCGTCGACGAACTGGAGCAGGGCCGCTTCATCCGCGAGATTGCAACCGTGGCGTATTGAACGGCGCCGGGGCGAGGCTCAGGGCTGCGCCGCGCTCCTGCGCGTTTTTACGCATACATGGCGCGTGCGCTTGCCGACTGCGGCTACACTGGAGCGTTCTGATCTTGCCCCTTCGTCATGACTTCACGTTCTGGACGGGACGATGCGGGCGCGTTGCCGTCCGCGTCGCTCGCTTTCCCCGCGATGCATCGCATGCATTGGCTTTGGCGTCACGCCTGTGCGCTATGCATGTGGCTTGCGCTTTGCCTCGCTGCGGGTTTGCCCACGCTGGCGCTGGCGGCAGGGCCCGTGGCCACGGCCGTGCCGGTGCTGCCCGCCCTGCAAAGTCTCATCACCGGTGCGCCCGCGAGCGCATCGGGCGCCTCGGCGGCGCAGGCCGCCTCCGCGCCATCGCCGGCTAGCCAGGCCGAGTTCACCCAGTCGCTGGACAGCGTGATCGCCACGCTCGATAACGATCGCCAGCGCAATGCGCTCGTCGCCCAACTCAAGAAGCTGCGCAACGTTTCCCAGAGCGTCGCGCCCGCGCCCGTGCCGGCCTCGGGCGCCACTGCGGCCACCTCGGGCCTGCTTGGCGCAATTGCCTCCGGTCTTGCCTCGGTCGAATCCGACGCGCGGCGCGGACGCACCCCCGTACACTACTGGGCCGGCCGTTTCAGCGCGGCGGGCGCGGAGTTTTATACGCTTGCTTCGGGCGGCGAGGGTGAGAGCCCGGCGCGCATCGTTTTCGACATGTTCGCGATGCTGGCGGGCTGGGGTGTGTGCGCTGCCGTGCTGCGCTGGCTCGAGCGGCGGCTCATGCGGCGCTTTTCGGTTCATACGGGCTTGCGACCCAATTCGACTACGCTCGAATTGATCGTCTTCGTGCTGCACAAGGTTGCGCCCTGGATCGGCGCGTTTGTTGTCGCGCTTGTGTTCGAGCGGGCGATGCCGCAGGCGCTCGGGCGCACGATAGGCGTCGTGATTGCCTATGCCATCGTCGCCGGCGCGTTGTTCTCGGCCATCTGCCTCATCATGTTTTCGCTGTTCGGCGCGGGGCATCGGCGCGCGGCCGTGCACGTGCTGATCCGCGATTCGCGGCGGCTGCTGTTTGCGATCGGCTTGCTCGCCGCGCTCGGCGATGCCGCCACCAACTTCGAAGTCGCGCACCAGCTCGGCGTGAGTCTCGCGGCGCTCGTTTCGATCATCTCCAACATGACGGCCGCGGTGCTCACGGCTGTGTTCGCGATCGCGTTCCGGCGTCCGGTCGCGCATCTCATCCGCAACCGCAGCTATACGCTGCGCCAGGATCACAAGGCGCTCACCGAAGTTTTAGACGTGCTCGCCACGCTCTGGCAACTGCCGATGCTGCTGCTCTCGGCCGCGTCTATCGTCGCGACGCTCGGCGGCTTCAGCAGCAGCGAGAACGTGCTGCAGATCTCCGTGGTCACGGCGCTGCTGCTCGTGCTCGCGTTCTTCCTCTCGGCTGTGATCATGCGCATCACGCGCCCCGATCTCTCTCGCGTGCGGCGCCGCTCGCCGTACCTGCGCCGCCTCCTGCGCTTCGCGGGCACGCTGCTCGTGCTGTTCGTGTGGCTCGCGTACTTCGAATCGTGCGCGCGTCTCTGGGACATATCGCTTGCGGCGATCATCGAGGCGAGCGTCGCCGCGCGTGGCATCGCGCATGCCATCTTCGCAATTCTCGTGACGGTGTTTCTCGCATGGCTCGTGTGGATCGTGCTCGACACTTCGATCCTCGAAGCGCTCAATCCGAGCGGGCCGCGCACCAAGGGCCGCGCGCCCAGCACGCGCGCGCGCACCATGTTGCCGCTCGTGCGCAACGCGCTGCTCGTGATGACTCTTTCGATTGCGGGCATCGTCATTGCCGCGAATCTCGGCATCAACGTCACACCGCTGCTGGCGGGGGCGGGCGTGATCGGTCTGGCGATCGGCTTTGGCGCGCAGTCGCTCGTGACCGATCTCATCACGGGCCTCTTCATCATCATCGAAGAGACTATCTCGGTGGGCGACTGGATCGATCTCGACAACGGCCATGCAGGCACGGTCGAGCATCTGTCGATTCGCACGGTGCGCCTGCGCGACGGGCAGGGCGCGATTCACGCGATTCCTTTTTCGCAGATCAAGATCGTGAAGAATCTCTCGCGCGACTTCGCCTTCGCGGTGTTCGAAGTGCGCGTGCCGTTTTCGGTCGATCTCGATACGGTCACGCGCATCATCCGCGAGACGGGTGCGGAGCTCGTCGCCGACTTCCGTTACCGGCGCGAGATTCTCGGCCCCGTGGAGGTCTTTGGCCTCGACCGTTTCGATCCGAACTGGATGGTCGTGAAAGGGCAGATCAAGACGCGTCCGCTACAGCAGTGGAGCGTGACGCGCGCGTTCAATGCGCGTCTGAAGCGTCACATGGACGAGGCTGGCATCCAGATTCCCGTGCCGCAAATGCAGGTGCATATGTCGTCGCGCAGCGGGGGCGATGCGATGCGCGCGGAGGATCTCGGGAATGCCGCGCACACGCACGCGGACACGTTGGCCAGCGGGGCGACGCGCGATGCCTCGCATGACCCGCGCCCGGCGCCGCCGCCCACGGCGGGGACCGAGGGGGCGCCGCCGCAGATTCCGACCACGGGTGGCGGGACGGGGCACAACTGACGGCAGGGATTGAGGCGGTTTGCCTGTGAGTGTGAACCGGCTATACGGCGTGGGCCAGAACTGTGGCGTCCTGCGTATGGGTTTCGGCGGCCAGGAGCGGCACGATATCGTTCACGTGGGTGGCGAACTGTTCTCCCGATACGCCATACACGTGTAGTGAAACGCACGTGCTGGCGCTTTCGTTCGAGAGCCGGTGAATGTTTGCGCGACCGCGTCCGCCAAAGCTGATGGCGCCCGCCGCGCGCGGGTGCGCACGCACCACGTCCGCGCCTTGGCGCACCTCGTCCCAGGCATAGAGCTTTTCGGTCAAGGTGCCTTCGAGCACCGCGTAGCCGCACCACGTGTGATGCGCGTGGATCGGGCTCGCCTGTCCCGGTTGCCAGACGAGCGAGGCGACGGCATAACGCCCGAGCGGATCGGCCGCGATCAGATGGCGCCGATACTTCTCGGCGCTGCCTTCGCGCTGCGCGGCCGTGACGAGCGCCGGGTCGGCCAGCGCCGCGGCCAGCGCGGCGCGTACACCGCGTGCGAACGCGCCGCTGCGCGATGGGTCGGGATCGGCGGGCGTGCCAGGCTCACCCGAAGCGCGACAAACGTCGAAAGCCGCATCGAGCGCGGCGCACAGGCGCGCCACGGCAGCCTCGTGTTCAGCCGCGCCAGCCGCGTTGACCATGCCGGAGGCGCGCATCGCTTGAAGCAGGAAGGGTTCGGATGGGGCGTTCATGGCGGGTCTCTTGTCGTCGTTCTCGATGTAAGAGTTATAGCCCCCGGCGTCTAGAAAGAGTTTCCATTCTTTATCGTCTCTGCGGCGTAAGATAGAAGAAATTTCTATCTTACGGGGAGGTGGGGAATGGATGTCATCGACAGAAAGCTGGTGGAGCTATTGCAGCAGGATGCGACCATGCCGGTCGCGGAGCTGGCCCAGCGCGTGAATCTTTCGCAGACTCCGTGCTGGAAGCGGGTGCAGCGGCTCAAGGAAACCGGTGTCATTCGCGCCCAGGTGGCGCTGTGCGATCCGAAGAAGCTGGGCGTGGGCACGACGGTGTTCGTCGCCGTGCGCACCAACCAGCACACTGAGGCGTGGGCACAGGCTTTCACGCGCGCGGTGCAGGAGATTCCCGAGATCGTCGAGGCGTATCGCATGAGCGGCGAAACCGACTATCTGTTGCGCGTGGTGGTCTCCGATATCGACGATTACGACCGCGTCTACAAGCAGTTGATTCGCGCCGTGGCGCTTTTCGACGTGAGCTCCAGCTTTGCGATGGAGCAGATCAAGTATTCGACGGCGCTGCCGGTGCGCGGCGTCTGAGTGCCTTCCTTGATGCCTTCCTGAGCGCGCTGTAATTTCTCCCGCAAGCCCTCTGCAAGGCAGGGCGGCGTAGAATGCGCGTTTCCTTTTTTATCTCCCAGGCAGGACACGATCCATGAACGAACCGCGCAAGAAGAATCCCACCTTTGGCGTTGGCGTGATGATAGTGGTGGTGGTGGTGATCGTGATCGGTACCGTGCTCTTCAATGCGCTGCGCGGCAAGCACGAGTACGAGGAGAGCGTTGGCGCGCAGACGACGAGTGCTCCCGCGAGCGCCGCCGCGCCGCCGGCAGCCAGCACGGCGCAGTGATGCATTGCCCGGCGCGCCGCTGGTGAGCGCCGGCGATATTCGATGCGGCAGCGACATGAGTTGTCGCTGCCGTTTTCATTCTTCCGGAAGCCGGATCACGCTTGCGTCCTTGCGAAGAATCCAGGACGCCGCAAGCATCTGCTTGCAGTGATGCGCGAGCAGCTTCACGTCCTGCGCGAATTCGCTCGCCAGGCCGGGCGAGCGCTCCGTTTCCACCACCATCGTGTCGAGTTCGCGCGTCATGCGCTTCGTGATTTCGATTTGATCGTCGGGGATCGGCGTGCCGGCTTCGGCGGCCACCAGGTTCTCGCGCACGCAGTTGAGCGCGTGTTCTAGCGCATCGAGTTGGGTGCCCGGCCCGGCCTTCGCTGTGTCGCGCAACAGCGGCGCCGTGGCCGTGATCTGCGAGGCCAGCACGTGACCGCGCACGAGCAGGTCGTTGAGTTCGGGAACGAACTTCTGCGCCGACTTTGGCTCGAGCATCATGCGCTGGAATGCCTGGCCGAGATTGGCGAACGCCACATGCACGTTCTTGCGTGCGAGCCGGTAGCGGAAGTCGCGTGCGAGCGCGGGGACGGCGGCGCCAGCCGAGGCCGATGGCGGCGGTTTCGTTGCGGCTTCTTCGGTTGCGGCTTCGACCACAACGTCGGCTTGCTCGCCGGCGGCCTGCGCCAGGTCGCGAGGCGTGTTCTGGGTCACAGTGTTCACCATCGGCGCACCGCTCGATACCGCCGCGAAGGCCGGCCCGCGTGGCGCCGCTTCGGCGGTCGGTGCCGCTCCCGCAAACGCCGGCTGCGCGCCGCGCGTGCGTCCACTCCACCACCAGCTCGCTTCCAGATAGCTGCGCGTCGCCGCGATCATGTCGTTCACGAGCTTGCCCATCAGTCGGTATTCCCAGTAGGGGAACAGATGGCTCGCGCCGACGGCGATCATGCAGCCCACGACGGTGTCGATCGCGCGCTCGCCGATGATGCGCATGTTCCCCGGCGCAAGCAGATGAAACATCAGCAGCACGTAGGCCGAGGTGAACACCACGCTCGCCGTGTAGTTGAAGAGCAGCAGGCTGTAGCTCATCACCATCGCCGCGAACATCGAGACGAGCAGCACGAGCGGCTGCTTCACGAGCAGGATGAGCGCGATGCTCGCCGCGCAGCCGATCAGCGTGCCGACGATACGCTGCGCGTTGCGCTGGCGCGTGAGCGAATAGCCGGGCTTGAGAATGATGATGCTCGTCATCACGATCCAGTAGGCGTTCGTGAGCGGCAACAGGCGCCCGAGCCAGAAGCCCACGGCCACGGCGATCGTCACGCGCAGCGCGTGGCGAAAGCTCGGCGAGGCCATCGTGAGATTCGAGAAGATCTGCAGGAAGGGCACGCGCCGGCTCGTCACGAAGCGCTCGAGCGCCTCGTCGATGCGCAGCTCTGTCTCGGTCGGCGGCGTGTCGTTCGCGAGGTCGCGGCGCATCCGGTCGATCAGGCGCGTCGCGCTCCAGATGCGACGGAACGAGGCCGAGACCGCCGCGTAGACCTCGGGGTCCGTCGCGGGCAGATCGCGCTTCTTGAGCAACTCGAGTTCATATTCGATTGCGCGCAACTCGGCTTTCACGTTGATGGCCGCGCGCGGTGCCTCGTTTTGCAGCGTGGCGAGGCCGATATCTTCGAGATCGGCGGCGGCCTTGCGGATCAGGTCGCGGTAGAACGCCAGCAGATCGGAGCCGCCGAAGGTGTTGCGAACGAGCGGGTAGTCGGTGTGCGCGCCCACGAACAACTCGTGCAGGTCGACCGTATTGATGAACAGGTTGAAGTGCATCGCGCGGCGCGCGTCGATCTTGCCGCTCTTGAGCTTGGGCAGGTTGCGCAGGACGATGTCGCGCGCGGCGTCCTGGCGTTCGACCGCGGCAATCTGCTTGGCGACGAGGTTGCGGTAGCACTCGTCGAGATCGTTGTCGAGGTCGAAGAACTGCGCGCGCGCAAGCAGATAGTCGGCGCATGCGAACACGCTTTCGGCGATCGCCTGCTGTTCGATGCGATCGAGCATCAGACGGCTCACGAGTGTGGACCAGCCCGTGTACCAGAGGCCGCCCAGCAGGATCCACGACGCGTTGACGAGCGCCTGGTGCGGCGTGAAATGGTCTTCGAGCGTCATCACCATCATGAACAGCGTGGCGAAGCTGATCTGCGGCCAGCGGTTGCCGTAGACGACGATCAGCGAGAGCGCGAAGGTGAGCGGCACGACGGTGGCCCACAGCGCGATCGGGCTGAAGGTGGCGAGTCCGGTTGCATACGCGGAGAGAAAGCCGATCGCGCTGCACGCGAGCATCTCGTTGCGCTTGTATTTGAGCGGGCCCGGCATGTCGACGACGCAGGCGCCGAGCGCGCCGGTCGAGATCGTGAAACCGAGATCGCTCTTGTCGAACACGAACAGGCACAGGATGGCCGGAAGCGAGATGCCGACTGCGATGCGCAGGCCGCCGTAGAAATACTGGCTGTAAAGGAACTTCCTGATTTCTACGGAGTAGCGCATCGACTGCCGGAGGTGTTCGGGTGCGGACGGTGCGCCGCGGACTGTGGCGCTGAGTTTAAATGATTTCGGGCGCGATCTGTCCGTCTCTGTATTGCGGCGGGGCGGCCCGTGCGGGCGGGCTGCGCGTCAGTCAATCCGCGCCCAGCGTGGAGGCGTCGCCGAGCAGCCCGCGCGTGCCGCGGATGCGCCGCATGCGCGTGCGATACCAGAAGGTCCAGGCGAGCAGCGCGCTGAATATGCCATAGCCGATTATCGGCAAGACGATCAGGACGCGCTCGATCGGCCAGGTGGCGGCGAGGTACGTGCGCAGGGCGGCATCGGCCATGAGTCCGGCGCCCCAGACGACGGTGAGCAGACGCATGGCGCTCACGAAACCGCGGTTTTCGTTCCACAGCAGTTCGAGCCGCGCGGGGCCATCGCCCGTTTCGCGCGCAACCGTGGCGCGCGCCAGGTAGAACACCAGCGGGCGCTTTGCCAGCAGCGAGAACAGAAACGCGGCGCCGATCGCGCCCGAGGCGAAGCTTTCGCGCATCAGCAGCATGCGTGTGCTGCCGCCGAACGCCATGGCGACGAGCGAGAGCACGATGCCGAGCAGGATGACTGCCGAAAGCGCGTCGACGCGCCGGAAGCGCACGAGTTCGACGATGCTCCAGGCAAGCGGCGGAATGGCCGAGGCGATGAGGCCGCCGAACTCGCCCCAGTGCGGTTGGGCGAGTCGGTAGGCGACCCACGGCAGCAACAGGTTGACGGCCAGTTCGGCAACGAATGCTGGACGCAGCTTCATGCGAGGTGCGCTCCAGAAAGGGATGAAGAAAGTATGAGCCGAGGGCAGGCTATCGGCAAACGGCCTGCGATGGCCCATGATACGCGCGTATGCATATCGTGTGCCCGAGCTTCGGTGGCCGGGGTCGCGCTCGCGGGTCTTGCTGCAAGTCGGGCGCCGCACGTCGTCATGCATCTCCACGTGCCGCCTTATGCGACACTGCGAATCTTGGCCCAACCAGTCACAACCCGGCCGCCTTACTCCTGCATTTTTCGTCCATCATGATTGCCCGTCCGCCTGTTCCGCTACACGAAGTCGAGCTTTTTGCCGTTCGCGCTCAGGGTGCGGGCGGGCAGAACGTCAACAAGGTGTCGAGTGCGATTCATCTGCGCTTCGACATTCGCGCATCGTCGCTGCCCGAGGTGCTCAAGATGCGCCTGCTCGCACTCGCCGATCGGCGTATCTCGCACGAGGGCGTGGTCGTCATCAAGTCTCAGGAATACCGCACGCAGGAGCAGAATCGCGCCGCCGCGCTTGAGCGTCTCGAGGCGCTGATCGACAGCGTGAGCGTGATGAGAAAGGCGCGCGTGGCCACCCGGCCCACGCGTGCGTCGAAGCTGCGCCGCCTCGATAGCAAGATGCGCAAGGGAGAAGTGAAAGCGGGGCGGCGCCGCGTGCTCGAATGAAGCGACTGAGGTGACGGAGGTGGCTGATGTGACCGCGCCGTGCGCTCAAGCCTGTGCTGGGTCCGGCGGCGGTTCGCGCAGGGTCAGAGCCGGCGGGAAATCGGCGCACAACACGTGTGTCTCGCCCGCGTAGTCGAGCGCAATGGCGGCGGTGTAGCACAGCGCGCCATCATGAAGCGAGTAGTGTGGGCCCATCACGGTCACGCGTCCGGGTGCGGCAAGCGCGCGCCGGAAGTATTCGCGGCGCGACCAGTTGCTGTGGATGTCGGGATAGAGCGGCGCGAGCCGGGCGGGCGGCCCGAGGCCCGGCGCGGCGATCGACGGCGCATGCTGCTCGCCCTGGTCATTTGCCGCGAAGACGCGCAGCGCACCGGCGTGCTCGAAAATCGCCGTCGCTGCCGCTTCGAGCGTACCTCCCGCAGTCAGCACGCGCGCTCCGTGCAGCATGACGCGCGTAACCTCGCCAAGATCGACCTGCTCGTGCAACTGGCTGTGGCGCTGATAGTCGGCGAAGCGCTGCCACATCGTTTGCGCGAGCGCGGGCGCAGCGGCGCTGGCCTCACGCACCACAGCATGCGGCTGACCGAACCAGAAGCCCTGCACGAGATCGATGTCCGCCTCCATCAACACCATCAGTTCGTTTTCGGTTTCGACACCTTCGGCAAGCACCATCGCGCCCGCATGATGAAGGATCGAAACGAGACTGGCGATGAACGAAACATGGCTCTCGCCGTTGGCTGCGCGCTGCACGAGCGAGCGGTCGAGCTTGACGATGTCGGGACGGTAGCGCCAGACGCGGTCGAAGTTCGAAAACCCCGAGCCAAAGTCGTCGAGCGCCACGAGAAAGTCGCGTCCGCCCGGCGGCGGGCGGGCTTCCAGAAACGATGCCGGTTCGTCGCCGGCGCGCTGCTCGAGCACTTCGATCACCACGCGCTCGTGCGGGAACGCGAAGTGGCGGCATAGCGCGTCGATGGCGGCTTGCGTTGGCCAGTCGCCGGGCGTGGGGCGCGGCAGCGAGTTCAGAAAGAGCCAGCCCGAAGCGACACCCTGTGCGGTGAAGTTGGCGAGATGGAGGCAACGCGCGAGTTCGTCGAGTTCGCGCGCGGCTTCAGGCGTCGCGCGCGCGAATAGTGCGGTGGGTCCGGTGCTGGCGTGCTCGGCGCCGACGATGCGTAACAACGCTTCGTAGCCGACCACGCGTTGATGCGTGATCGAGAGCACAGGTTGGAAAGCGCTTTCGAGCAGCGTCGAGCGCCAGCGCGCCCGAAAGCGCCCGTCATGCGGTTCCAGGTGCCTGAGCAGCGTGGCGAGCGATGCCTGCGTATTCGACATGACGCTGGAGCGCGCCTCACGGCGCTTGATTGAAGTCACTGACGGGTTGCACCAGGCAAAGCGGTGCCTGGGCAGTACGCTTTACCGCCAGTGTACGGAGTATCGGCAAATTATGCTTGCCAGGCTGTCGAGCCGCGTCGTGGGGCTGCGGGGGGAGAGCGGCCGATGCTCGATGGCGGGCTCGTTGCGCGGCTTGGGAGCCGCGCGATTCTCACTCAATGCGTTACTCTGATGAGCAATTAGTGAGCCGTGCCGGGCACATCGAGGATCAGGATGATGGTCCAGTCGGCATCGCCCTCGTGGTGATATTGGCGTTCGGCGACGATGAACGGCTGTTGCTTGCCCTGCGGGCCGAGGAACAGGACGTCGCCTTCCATCGGCAGGCATTCGATGGGGGGCAGCGCAAGAAAGGCGTCGCCGTCTTTGCTGCGCGGCATCAGCTTTTCGATCTTGCGGGATGCCGCTTCAGTCCATTCGATGTCGAGCTGGATGTTACTCATGAATGTTTCTCCGCGCGAGTCGCGCACAAACAGGTGGTGGATTCCGGGGTGCGCGACTTTAGCATACCGCGCGAGGCGACTTGCGGGTGCACGGGCTCCTCGGTGTCAGGCACGGACAAGAAAAAAGCCGATGCCAGGGGACTGGCATCGGCTTGTTCGGCATGGCGCAGTGCAGGTGTTGCTATGCAATACGGCGCCGCAATGTTGAGCAGGCTCACCGAGGTCGGCCGTGAAAACGGTGACGAGCGCATGCGCGCCGCGCCCGCCCTGCACGGCCACGAGTGCAGACGAGCAAACTTTACTGCGCAGCCTTGGCCGGAGCCTTGTGATGGCTGCTGCCTTTCTTGTGATGCTTTGCGGGCATCGGGGCCGGTGCCTCCGCGGCAGCCTGCTGGCGCGTCTGCAGATCTTGCGCACGCTGCTCGACGTCGGCGGCCTTGGCCGGATCAGTGCTCATGGTGACGCCATTTTCCGTTTGCGCATACGCAGCGCCCGTGAGGGCGGAAAGCGAAATCAGGACTGCGAGGGACACTTTTTTCATCACTAACCTCCGAAGGAGCGGTTTATGGACCCAGCCTGTGCCTGCTCAAGCAGGATTGGCATGCCATTCTAACGATCGAATACTCGTTCCAGATGACATCGCATAAGGCGTGCGCGTGCCTGTTACACATCTTTACATATCCCGGTGGATCTTGTCGCGTGTTAGTCATCGCCCGTGCATTTGGGCGTGTGATCTAGAACCAGCCGAGCATCCTGTACACATGGAACTGCGCAATGCCGATCAGTTCGTGCAACGCCGTTTCGGTGTCGCGCAGATTGGCTCGACGCGGCCACATGCCGGTGCGCACGTGGCGCACGTCGGATACCGCCGGCACGGGATTCATTTGAAAGCGATGGAAATCCAGCATCGCGCGCGGCATGTGGTAAGCCGAGGTTACGACGAAGAGCGTATCCGCGCGCTGGGCGTGCACGATCGGCGCAACGTTGCGCGCGTTCTCCCAGGTCGTGAGGCTGCGGTTCTCCAGCACGAGGTCGCTTTTCGCGATACCCGCTCGCAATAGCAACGGGGCGTAGGTATCGGCTTCGCTGGCGGCGTGATGCTGCGGGTTGCCGCCGCTCACGATCACCTTGCACACGCCGCCGGCCGCGAGGCAGCGTGCTTGCAGCGCGGCGGCCATCGCAATGCGCGCGTAGACGTCGGGCTTGGGCACGAGCGTGCCGTCGGCGCGTTCGTTTGTGCCGCCGCCTAGCATGACGATGGCCGTGCGTGCGCCGAAAGCGGAAGCGGGTGTCGTTGCCGGAACATAGGGAGTGCGATAGTTCGGGGGCTGGGCAAGATCGACTAGCGGTTTGGCCAGCCACCCCGATCCGAGCAGCCAGAAAAGGATGACGGCGATGACCGCGATGGGCCGCCGCGCGCCACGCCACAGCATGAACAGCGCAAAAAATAGCGCGAATAATCCGAATAGAATCAAGTTGAATGAGGTACCGTATTGTTTTCGGGATGATTCGTGTCGAGCGCAAAGGCGCCACATGTTCTCGGGGCCCCGAATAACCTGCAGTCCTTGCCACGGCGCTGGGGTACGGCAGGGCGCGTGGCCGCGCATTGTGCAGCCGTTGCAGCCCTCGCCGGCATTGCGCCGCAGCAGGCGGGATGGCCGCAGGACTGCATTTTAAGAAAGAAGTGAGATGACCACGTATTCCAACGAAGCAGTACTCGAAGCGTTGCGGCGGGTTCAGTATCGACAGGTCCCGTGGGCGCGACGCCCGGAAGTCTTTCAATACCTGCGCAACCTGGGGTTCATGGACACCGTCAGGCAGCGCACCGTTGCTCCTGCCCCTGGCTTTCACGCGCCGGTCGATATCGCTGTGCTGACCGAGCGCGGCCGCGCCGAATTCGCGCGTCTCTCCCGTGACGAACGCTCCCTGAACTGGACCGAGCAGCGCATGGCCGACTATGTGGCCGATGCGGTCGTGCAGTCTTCCGACGAAGCCGGCCAGGCCGACTGATAGACGCACTTCAAAAAAAAGCCCGTATCGAAAGATACGGGCTTACCGGAATTACTGCTGCCACGCTGTGCTTAATGGCAATGAGTAGACCGGCTTCGGGCGCGGTGGTTCCATCATCTTCACGACGATATTTACGATGTTATCGACGACGCGGGAATCACGCCCGGATGCGTGATCTGTGCGGCTATGGGTTGCGCGACGTGTCCGGGCGATCCGGGCGAGGCGCTGCGCTGCGGCGCGCGTTATCGGCGATGTCGCCACGCAGATTGCCGCGCGGAACCGCTTGCGCCGAGGCATTGGCGCGAGGGTTCTCGGCAAGTCCCCACGAATGCGTGCCGGTGCGCGCCATGGATACATGCGGCGCGCCAGTGCGCGGTGGCTTGGCCGTGGCGTCAGGTGTCAGCCAGGACGCGAGCGAGGGCGAAAGTGACAGAAGCGCAAGGAGTGCCAAGGCGCAGAACGAAACCATGAAGCCCCGGTCGTGGAGAGTCATGGATTTCATGGGGACCTCCCGTCGTTACGGGTAGTTGACGTTTATAGACATGCCTCTAAGCTAATGTTCCCTGCGAAAGCACGCTGTAAATATTAGTAATTAGATGTTTCGCGCACATCGATCCCGGCGTTGCACGGCCAGGTTCGGCTCGGCCAGGTTCGGCCTGGGCCAAGGCGGTCGCGAAGACGCAATGTCGAATCTCGGGTGGCGAGTGCACACTGCAGTGGACGCATCGCGCGAAAGGCGTGCGAGGGTAGCCGGCAGAGCTTGCCGGCTGGGGATGTCACACAAGGGGGCCGCGGCGTGCGCCGCGGAGGTCCGATGCCGGGCTGTGCAGCACCCGGCGGGAAAGTTCGAGAAAAGCGCTGATCTCGTGCTTGTGCCGCACAGGCTCAAGCCATCTTGACAGGCGCGCGCCACGACTCAGGGTTAGTCCAGAATGCGCCGCGCAGACGGTCGCGGCTCGGCGGCGCGGGCGGTTTCGTGGCCGTCGCGCCAATGCGTCCGCGCAGCGAGATTTCGCGGCCGCTCGTGCCCAGACGCTTCACGATTTCGGCGAGCGTGCCGTCGGCTTGCCATTCGTCGAAGCGGCGTCGGCAGGTGGGCGGCGAGGGGTAGCGGCCCGGCAGCTTGGACCAGCCTTCACCCGTCGAAAGCACCCAGAGCACTGCATTGACCACAGCACGCGCTTCGACGCGAGGCCGTCCGCGCCGCTCGCTCCGTGCGGGTTCCGCGCAGAACAACACCTCGACCAGCGCCCACTCGTTGTCTCTCAAATCGTCGAACAGCATCATGTATCACCTCAGCGAAGCTATCTTCGGTGCGCTGCCCCGCGCTGCGCACTCTTCATGTACTTCCGGCCGGCTGGCGGAGTACCAGGCGGAATCGTTTTAGACGGACCAGTCTCGAAAAGCCGTGGACCGTCCTGCGATCCTGCACGTGCCTTAAAGCGAGAAGCGTGCCAGCTCGCACGTTTTTGTCTCGAAGCCGCGTGGTATCAAGCCCGCGCGGGTGCTTGCCAGGGCCGTATGAGACTCGAAAACGCATCAACGGGAAATCGGGACAATCACCAATCTTGTGCAGGAAGGCCCGTCCGGCGTGCGTTTGCGCTGACTTGTTGCGTTGCGGTAAGAGTGTCCGCAAGCGACTTTGAGCGTTTAGGGCTGGACATTTACGGCGATAACGTGGTTACTTTCTGTCATAAAATTGCATGAAACATAAGAATTAATGAGGTAGGTGGATGAATGTGACCTTGCGGCAATTGCGAGTGTTCATCGAAGTGGCGCGCTTGCAGAGCTTCAGCAGGGCGGGCGACGAAATCGGGCTCACGCAGTCCGCGGTCAGTCGCTGCGTGCGCGAACTCGAAGTGGAGATGGGCGTGAAGCTCGTCGATCGCACCACGCGCGAGGTTCAGCTCACCGATGTCGGGGCCAATCTGATTGCGAGCATTCCAAGGCTGATCGGCGATCTGGATGACGCGCTGCGCGAGATTCGTGAGATCGGCGAGCAGCGGCGTGGCCGCGTTGTCGTGGCGGCGAGCCCGACTGTCGCGTGCCGGCTGATGCCCGGGGTCGTCGCCGCGTGCGGGCAGCAGTTTCCCTATGTGACGCTCGGCCTGCGCGACGATGCGCAGAGCGACGTGCTGCGCAAGGTGCGCTCGGGCGAAGTGGATTTCGGGGTGGTCATCGGGCCGTTTGCGGCGGAGGATCTCGAAACCGAGCTGCTGACTACCGATTCCTTCTGCGTGGTGGTGCGCGGCGACCATGCGCTTGCGCGCGAGGAGCAGGTTGCCTGGCGCTCGCTCGATGGCGAAGCGCTCGTGTTGCTCGACCAGGCTTCGGGCAGCCGCCCGCTGATCGATGCGGTGCTCAGGGAGCAGGGCGTGAGCGCGCGCGTCGTGCAGGAGCTGGGGCATCCCTCGACGGCATTCGGCCTCGTGGAGGCCGGGGTGGGGGTGAGCGTGCTGCCGAAGTTCGCACTACCGGTGCCGGCGGGCTCGTCGCTGATCGCTCGCTCGCTCGTGCCGCGCGCCGAACGCACCGTCGAGCTCGTGCGTCGGCGCGACCGCTCGCTCTCGCCCGCCGCCGAGGCCGTGTGGGCGCTGATTCTCGAACGGGACGCCGGCCCCGAGGAGAGGCGCGGCGTCTGATGGGGCGGGTAGCACCGTCTTCGCCTTGCAGTTGCGCGCGCTACACTGATGACCGTTCGCAAACGCGAATTCCCTGATTCTCTGCCTGCCTCCCTGGAAGCTTCGATGAGTGATCTCGATTTGTCTTCGTCTGCCATTTCCTTGCCCGATACCCCTGCCGCGCCGGTTGCCGGAACCGGCGGCAGCGCCCAAGCCACGGCGCGAGACGCAGTAAGGGCGTTGCGTTCGTCGCAGATCCGCGAGGTGGCGAACGCGGGTTTCGGTGTCGCCGACGTCCTGCCGTTCTGGTTCGGCGAATCCGATCGCGTGACGCCGGCGTTCATCCGCGAGGCCGCCACCGGTGCGCTTGCGCGCGGAGAAACGTTCTATACGCACAATCTCGGCATCGCGCCGCTGCGTGAAGCGCTCGCGCGCTACGTGAGCGACCTGCACGGCGCGACGCCGATAGAAAGCGTCGCGGTGACGAGCGCCGGCGTGAATGCGTTGATGCTCGCCGCGCAGCTCGTGGTGGGCGCGGGTGACCGCGTGGTCGCGGTGACGCCGCTTTGGCCCAATCTCGTGGAGATTCCGAAGATTCTCGGCGCGAGCGTCGAGACAGTCGCGCTCGGCTATGGCGAGCGAGGCTGGACGCTCGATCTCGAGGGGCTGTTGAAGGCGCTCACGCCCGACACGAAGCTGCTCATGATCAACTCGCCCAACAACCCGACCGGCTGGGTGATGACGCGCGACGAGCAGCGCGCCGTTCTTGCGCATTGCCGCCGTCACGGTATCTGGATCGTCGCCGACGAGGTCTACGAGCGGCTCTATTACGGTGCGGCAGGTGAGCGCACGGCGCCGTCGTTCCTCGATCTGGCGTCGCGCGACGAGCGATTGATTTGTGTCAATTCATTCTCGAAAGCGTGGCTCATGACGGGCTGGCGACTGGGCTGGATGGTCGCGCCGCGCGCACTCATGGACGACCTCGGCAAGCTGGTCGAATACAACACGTCGTGCGCGCCGTCGTTTGTGCAGCAGGCAGGCGTGGTTGCCGTCGAGCAGGGCGAGGCGTTCACGCGTTCGCTCGTCGCCGATCTGCGCGTTTCGCGCGACCATCTCGCCGCGGCGCTCGCCGGTTTGCCGGGCGTCGACGTGAAAGTCCCGCACGGTGCGATGTACCTGTTTTTCAAGCTTGAGGGTGCGCAACAGAGCCTCGATCTATGCAAGGCGCTGGTGCGCGAGGCAGGGCTCGGGCTCGCGCCGGGAAGTGCATTCGGCTCCCGCGGCGAGGGCTTCGTGCGCTGGTGCTACGCGTGCGATCCGGCCCGGCTCGACGCTGGCGTCGAGCGCTTGTCGCGCTATCTTGCGAGCCGCTGAGCGTGCTGGACGGCGCGCCGGGACGACGGGTTGCGGTACGCGTCATGCGAGGCGCATTGTCCGCCGCCGGGGCGGATTCGGGGCGGATTCAAGCAGACGAAAGCAAGTCTGACGCCGTCTTTACGCCCCCGGCGTTTTTGCGTAAGATGGCGCTCAGTCACGCGATTCCCTGCGGGAATTTCGCTGCTCCGTCCGGCTGGGTCTGGCACTTTGCCTGTGCATGTGTTGTATAACGGCCCCCCGGTGCGTGCTCCCATCAATATGACCGATCAGAATCGGGCGAGCGCGTCTCCAGTTCCATATCGTCTTTCGTCTGTCTGATCCGGTTCCATGAACCTGATTTACCTTACTTAGGGTCTGACCTGGCTGCATGAATACCCAAGAGGCGAAAATCGTCCTTGAGACTGCATTGATCTGCACGCAGGAGCCGCTGAAAATCGGCGATCTGCGCAAACTGTTTGTCGACGACATTTCGGCCGACACCGTCCGTAATCTGCTCGAAGACCTGCGCAGCGAATGGTCCGGGCGCGGCGTGGAACTGGTGGGCCTCGCGTCCGGCTGGCGCTTTCAGAGCAAGCCGGCCATGCGCACCTACCTCGACCGCTTGCATCCCGAGAAGCCGCCGCGCTATTCGCGTGCCGTGCTTGAAACGCTCGCGATCATCGCGTACCGGCAACCGGTCACGCGCGGCGATATCGAAGAAATTCGCGGGGTGACGGTCAACACGCAGGTCGTCAAGCAGCTCGAGGACCGCAACTGGATCGAGGTGATCGGCCACCGGGACGTGCCGGGCCGTCCGGCGCTTTACGCCACGACGCGTCAGTTTCTGGACGACCTGGGGCTGAAGTCGCTGGAGGAACTGCCGCCGCTCGACGATCCGTCGAGCCAGTTGGGCGAGCAATTGCTGGCTCAGCACGCGATCGAATTCCCGGACAGCGAAGTGGCCCAACTGGTTGCCGCGGGCGCACCGGAAAGCGCTGAAGCGCCGACGCTGATGGCGGTCGATGCGGATGCCGGGCAGGAAACGCCCGCACCTTCGCCGGGCATGGCCGATGCGGACGCACAGGATGCCGCACACGCCGGGCGTCACGACGAACACGGCGGATATGGCGAATCCCGCGCCGACGCGCAGGAAACGGAGCCCGCCCGGCACACGGCCGGCGCGCCCGAAGAAGCACACCAGGGCCGCAGCGACGCGGCACAGGACGACCCCGTCTCGACGACGGATGACGAAGCCGCTCGACGCGGCGTCTGACGCAACAAACATTTTTGACGCGCCCCCCGCAAGTTATTGCGTGTGGGCGCGCAACCTGACATTTCGAGGTTGTTTTGACTGATATCCACGACACCGATTCGACCGACGCGCCCGAATCCTCGCGTCGCGCGTCTTCTGCGCGCGACGACGACACGCGTGCCGACCACGGCGACGTCGCTCCGGAGGGCGTTGCCGGGGGCGAGGATCGTCCCCGCCGAGGTTTGCGCCGCGGCCCGCGCAGCCTGATCGCGCGCCGCCGCGCGGGCGCGAAGGCCAAGACCGGCGAAGGCGCTGCGGCGTCGGCCGAGTCCACGTCGGACGCTGCCGCGCCGGTCGTGACGGAGGCGCCGCAGGAAGGCGTCGTCGCTGCGCAGGCGCGCAAGCCGCGCAAGGATGCCGGCGCGAAGCGGGGTGGCCGCGAGGGCAACCGTGAAGGGCAGCGTGAAGGCCGCCGCGACGCCGCCGGCGCAGGACAGGCAAAGCCCGCGCAAGCCGGCAAGCAGGGCGCGCGCGGTGCCGGCGAAGGCAAGGGCGGCAAGAACAACAAGGGCGGCAAGGGCCGCGCCGAGACGCCCGCCGCCGCGACCGGGGATACGCAGGACGACCTGTTCCTCTACGTGACCTCTCCGGCCTTCGACGCCGATAACGGCGAGGGTAGCGGGGTGCATGCGCCAATGCTGCGCCGTGGCCGCGTCCCGCAGGCCAACAAGCGCGTGCTGAGCCCGGACGACGACGCGCCGAAGCTGCACAAGGTGCTGGCGGACGCGGGCATGGGCTCGCGCCGGGACATGGAAGAGCTGATCATCGCGGGGCGCGTGTCGGTGAACGGCGAGCCTGCACACATCGGCCAGCGCATTCTGCCGACCGACCAGGTCCGCATCAACGGCAAGCCGATCAGGCGCAAGCTGGCGAACAAGCCGCCGCGCGTGCTGCTCTATCACAAGCCCACCGGCGAAATCGTGAGCCACTCCGATCCGGAAGGCCGTCCGACGGTGTTCGATCGTCTGCCGTCGATGAAAACGGCGAAGTGGCTCGCCGTGGGCCGTCTCGACTTCAACACTGAAGGCCTGTTGATGCTGACGACCTCCGGCGATCTCGCGAACCGTTTCATGCATCCGCGCTACAGCGTGGAGCGCGAGTACGCGGTGCGCGTGGTGGGTGAGCTCGCCGAAGGCAATCGTCAGAAGCTTCTCAAGGGCGTCGAACTCGACGACGGTCCGGCGAACTTCCTGCGCATCCGCGACGGCGGCGGCGAGGGCACGAATCACTGGTATCACGTCGCGCTGGCCGAAGGCCGCAACCGCGAAGTGCGCCGTATGTTCGAGGCGGTTGGTCTGATGGTGAGCCGCCTGATTCGCACGCGTCACGGCCCGATCGCGCTGCCCAAGGGCCTCAAGCGCGGTCGCTGGGAAGAGCTCGAAGACAACCAGGTGCGCAGCCTGATGGCGGCGGTTGGCCTGAAGGCGCCGACCGAGGAGAAGGGCGGTCGCGGCAAGGAGCCGGAACGTCGTCAGCCCGATCCGATGCAAACCTCGATGGGCTTCATCAACCGCGAGCCGGTGCTGAGCTCGCACGGCGCGATGGGTCAGCCGCGCCAGTCGCGTCAGGGTCAAGGCCAGGGTCGGCGCGGCGCGGCGCAGGGTGGATTCGGCAGCGCGCAGGGCAACTTCGGTGGCGGATTTGGCGGCGGCGCGGGCGGCGCAGGGGGCAATCGCGGCGGTAGTCGCGGCAACGGCCGCCCTGGCACGCGCGAGGTCGACGGCAACCGCGCACCCAGCGCGGCGGGCAAGCGCGCGGGTGGCAATGCCAGCGGCAATGCTGGCAACGGCGGCAATCGCCGTGGACCTGGCGGTAACGCCAACGCGAACGGCAATCGCGCGTCCAGCGGCAACCGCACGGGTGGTCAGCGCGGCGCGCCGCGCAATCGTACACGCGGGCACTGACGCGGGCATCGAGATGGGTGGTGAACCCTCGCGCCATGCAAAGGTCGCGAGGGCTCCACAGGCGTGGCCCAGTTTGCGTTAAAGCCAAAAAAGGGCTACAATCTCGGAGTCGCTGGGCGTGCGGCTTTTATTTGCGCCCCAGGTGCGACCACCTGGCTAAGTGAGAAGATGGGCGTTTCGCCCATTTTTTTTTGTCCTTCCGAATGAGTATTTTTAAGCATCCTGGATGCTCTAAAAGCTTCGTCGGCGCAGGATCTAGCCTTGGGCGGTCGTCATCGTGGGGCAGTGTGCAAGTAGGTGCAAGAGCGCGCGCTCACCTGGCGCGCGGCCCGCGAATCCCGTATCACTGGAAGTTGCCGGCTCGCTGCGCGAACATCTGGAGCAGCATAGTGCAACTGACGGAACTGATTGAAACCACGGTCACCGGGCTCGGTTACGAGCTGGTCGACCTCGAGCGCACCGGGCGCGGCATGCTGGCCATCTACATCGATCAGCCCGCGGGTATCGCGATCGAGGACTGCGAGAAGGTCACGCGTCAGCTGCAGCACGTTCTGACGGTCGAAAACATCGACTACGAGCGCCTCGAAGTCTCGTCGCCCGGCCTCGACCGTCCGCTGAAGAAACTGGCGGACTTCGAACGCTTCGCGGGCTGCGAGGCGGTTATCACGTTGAAAAAGCCATTGGACGGACGGAAAACGTACCGCGGCATCGTGCATGCCCCGGAAGGCGAAACCGTTGGTTTGGAATTCGAAGGGAAGGCGGGTCCCGCGATGCTTGATTTTACGCTCGCGGACATCGACAAAGCTCGCCTTGTCCCCAAAGTTGACTTTAGGAGCCGCAAACAATGAGTCGCGAAGTGTTGATGCTGGTGGATGCGCTGGCACGCGAGAAGAATGTCGACAAGGACGTGGTGTTTGCCGCCCTTGAAGCGGCGCTTGCGTCGGCCTCCAAGAAACTCTTCGACGAGGATGCGGATATCCGCGTGCATATCGACCGCGAAAGCGGCGAGCACGAAACTTATCGCCGCTGGCGTGTCGTGCCGGACGAAGCGGGTCTGCAGGAGCCGGACCAGGAAATCCTGCTGTTCGAAGCGCGCGAGCAGAACCCCGAAGCGCAGATCGACGAGTTCGTCGAGCAGCCGGTGCCTTCGGTCGAGTTCGGCCGCATCGGCGCGCAGGCCGCCAAGCAGGTCATCCTGCAGAAGGTGCGCGACGCCGAGCGCGAGCAGATCCTGAACGACTTCCTCGAGCGCGGCGAAAGCATCATGACCGGCACGGTCAAGCGCATGGACAAGGGTAATTTCATCGTCGAATCGGGCCGTGTCGAAGCGCTTCTGCGCCGCGACCAGCTGATTCCGAAAGAAAACCTGCGCGTGGGCGACCGCGTGCGCGCCTGGATCGGCAAGATCGACCGCACCGCACGCGGTCCGCAGATCGAACTCTCGCGTACCGCGCCCGAGTTTCTGATGAAGCTGTTCGAGATGGAAGTGCCGGAAATCGAGCAGGGCCTTCTCGAGATCAAGGCTGCGGCGCGCGACCCTGGCGTGCGCGCCAAGATCGGTGTGGTGGCGTATGACAAGCGCATCGATCCGATCGGCACCTGCGTCGGTATCCGCGGCTCGCGCGTGCAGGCTGTGCGCAACGAGCTTGGTGGCGAAAACGTCGACATCGTGCTATGGTCGGAAGATCCCGCCCAGTTCGTGATCGGCGCGCTCGCGCCGGCTGCCGTGCAGTCGATCGTCGTCGACGAAGAAAAGCATTCGATGGACGTCGTGGTCGACGAGAGCGAGCTTGCAGTGGCCATCGGCCGTAGCGGCCAGAACGTGCGTCTTGCCAGCGAGCTGACCGGCTGGCAGATCAATATCATGACGCCGGACGAATCCGCGCAGAAGCAGAACCAGGAGCGCACGGTGCTGCGCGACCTGTTCATGGCGCGTCTCGATGTGGACGAGGAAGTCGCCGACATCCTGATCGACGAGGGTTTCACGAGCCTCGAAGAGATCGCCTATGTGCCGCTCAACGAAATGCTGGAAATCGAGGCGTTCGACGAGGACACCGTGCACGAGCTGCGCAACCGCGCTCGCGATGCACTGCTTACGCAGGCCATCGCGAACGAGGAGAAGGTGGAAAACGCCGCGCTTGACTTGAAGAGTCTTGACGGCATGGACCCGGACCTGCTCGCGAAACTCGCGCAGCATGAGGTTCACACCCGCGACGAGCTCGCTGAGCTAGCCGTGGACGAGCTGGTCGAAATGACGGGAATGGAAGAGGACGCCGCCAAGGCGTTGATCATGAAGGCACGTGAGCACTGGTTCCAGTAAGCCTGGCAACAGGCATGGAACCCGGGCGCGACGAGCAGGAAGCGACCATGACCCACTGAACTTATCGCGGCGGGGCCTTGCATGCAAGGCGCCCAAGGCCGCATGAAACGATGTCAACCGCAAGGAATCGGTCCTTGCATTAAGAGGAATGAATGGCGAGTAACAACGTAGCCCAATTTGCCGCGGAACTGAAAATGCCTGCAGGCGTGCTGCTTGAGCAGCTGCAGGCGGCGGGCGTCCAGAAAGCGAGCGAAAGCGATGTCTTGTCGGAAACCGACAAGGCGCGTCTGCTCGACCACTTGCGCAAGTCGCACGGTTCGACCGACGCCGACAAGCGCAAGATCACGCTGACGAAACGGCATACGTCGGAAATCAAGCAGTCCGATTCGACGGGTAAGGCACGCACCATTCAGGTCGAGGTGCGCAAGAAGCGCACTTTCGTCCGCCGCGACGAGTCCGCCGGTGAGGCGGAGGCATCGAATCATGCAGTCGACGCAGCCGCTGCCGCCGAAGAGGCGGAGCTGCAGCGCCGCGAAGAGGAAGCACGCCGCGAGGCCGAGCTGCTCGAGCGTCAGGCTCAGGAGCTCAAGGAGCGTCAGGAGCTGCTCGCGCGCGAAGAGGCCGAGCGCCGCGCACGCGAAGAGGCTGCCGAGGCTGAGCGCCGCCGCGCAGAGGAAGAAGCCGCGTCGAAGAAGGTGGCAGCCGATGCCGCCGCACGCGAGCTGGCCGCGCAGGCCGTGGCTGCGCAACGCACTGCAGAAAGCGAAGCGACCAAAGAAGTGAAGCAGCAACAAGATCAGCAAGACGAGCAGCGCGCCGCAGCCGAGCGCGCGGCGCAGCGCGAAGCGGCCCAGAAGGCCGAGGCCGCTGCACGAGAGGCCGCCGAAAAGGCGCAGAAGGAACAGGACGAGATCGCTCGCCGTCGCGCGGCTGCAGAAGCCGAAGCGCGCGCGATCCGCGAAATGATGAACACGCCGCGCAAGGCGCAGGTGAAGGCGGTCGAGCCGCCCAAGCCCGTCGAGCCGCCCAAGCCCGCAGAGGCCAAGGGCACGCTGCACAAGCCTGCGCGTCCGGAAGGCGCAGCGGCACGTCCGGCAGCAGGTGGTGCGGGTGCGAAGAAGCCCGCCACGGCGGCTGCGCCCTCCACGAGCGCGCCGGGCGCCGGCGCGGGCGACCGCAACAAGAAGCCGGGCGCAGGCAAGGGCGGCTGGCAGGACGACGCCGCGAAGCGTCGCGGGATCAAGACGCGCGGCGACTCGTCGGGCGGCGTGGACCGCGGCTGGCGCGGTGGCCCGAAGGGCCGTGGCCGTCACCAGGACAACGCTTCGACGTTCCAGGCGCCGACCGAGCCGATCGTGCGTGAAGTGCACGTGCCGGAAACCATCACGGTTGCCGACCTCGCGCACAAGATGTCCGTGAAGGCATCGGAAGTCATCAAGGTGATGATGAAGATGGGCCAGATGGTCACCATCAACCAGATGCTCGACCAGGAAACGGCGATGATCATCGTCGAGGAACTCGGCCACCGTGCGGTCGCCGCGAAGCTCGACGATCCCGAAGCGCTGCTGGTCGAAGGCCAGGAGGCCGCCGACGTCGAGCAACTGCCGCGTCCGCCGGTCGTCACCGTCATGGGTCACGTCGACCACGGCAAGACCTCGCTGCTCGACTACATCCGCCGCGCCAAGGTCGCAGCGGGCGAAGCGGGTGGCATTACGCAGCACATCGGCGCTTACCACGTCGAAACGCCGCGCGGCGTGATCACGTTCCTCGACACGCCGGGTCACGAGGCCTTCACGGCCATGCGTGCACGCGGTGCGAAGGCAACCGACATCGTGATTCTCGTGGTAGCGGCCGACGACGGCGTGATGCCGCAAACGAAGGAAGCGATCTCGCACGCGAAGGCGGCCGGCGTGCCGCTCGTGGTGGCGATCAACAAGATCGACAAGCCCGATGCGAACCCCGAGCGCGTGAAGCAGGAACTCGTGGCCGAAGGCGTCGTGCCGGAAGAGTACGGCGGCGACTCGCCGTTCGTGGCGGTGTCGGCCAAGGCCGGCACGGGCATCGACGAGCTGCTCGAAAACGTGCTGCTGCAAGCCGAAGTGCTGGAACTCACGGCGCCGGTCGTGGCTCCTGCCAAGGGTCTCGTGATCGAAGCGAAGCTCGACAAGGGCAAGGGCCCGGTTGCGACTATTCTGGTGCAGTCGGGTACGCTCAATCGCGGTGACGTCGTGCTCGCGGGCAGCGCCTACGGTCGCGTTCGCGCCATGCTCGACGAAACCGGCAAGCCCACGAAGGAAGCGGGTCCGTCGATTCCGGTCGAAATCCAGGGTCTTTCGGAAGTGCCGGGCGCAGGCGAAGAAGTCATCGTGCTGCCGGACGAGCGCAAGGCGCGCGAAATCGCGCTGTTCCGTCAAGGCAAGTTCCGCGACGTCAAGCTCGCGAAGCAGCAAGCCGCGAAGCTCGAGAACATGCTCGAGCAGATGGCCGAAGGCGAAGTGCAGAACCTGCCGCTCATCGTCAAGGCCGACGTGCAGGGCTCGCAGGAAGCGCTGGTGCAATCGCTGCTCAAACTGTCGACCAGCGAAGTGCGCGTGCAGATCGTGCACAGCGCGGTCGGTGCGATCAGCGAGTCGGACGTCAACCTGGCAACGGCTTCGAAGGCAGTCATCATTGGCTTCAATACGCGTGCGGATGCGCAGGCGCGTAAGGTGGCCGAGGCGAACGGCATCGACATCCGCTACTACAACATCATCTATGACGCAGTGGATGAGGTGAAGGCGGCGATGTCCGGCATGCTCGCGCCGGAGAAGCGCGAGGCGGTGACGGGTATGGCCGAGGTGCGTCAGGTGATCCGCGTGCCGAAGGTCGGCCTGATCGCGGGTTGTATGATCACGGACGGTTTCGTCAAGCGTTCGTCGTCGGTGCGCGTGATTCGCAACAACGTGGTCATCCACACCGGCGAACTCGACTCGCTCAAGCGCTTCAAGGACGACGTCAAGGAAGTCAAGCAAGGCTTCGAGTGCGGTATGTCGATCAAGAACTTCAACGACATCGTCGAAGGCGATCAGTTCGAAGTGTTCGAGATCACCGAAGTCGCGCGTACGCTGTAATCCAGCGGCGCTAGCCGATAACGGGCGGGGCAGGCGCTGGCCAGCCCCGCCCGTTTTGTTTTTGGAATCATCATGCCGAAAAAACGTACTTCCCCGAATCGCAACGTGCAGATCGCCGACCAGATCCAGCGCGACCTCTCCGAGCTGATGCGCGAAGTGAAGGATCCGCGCGTGGGTCTCGTGACGATCCAGAGCGTGGAGCTCACGCCCGACTACGCGCATGCGAAGGTCTACTTCACGACCCTGACGGGCGACCCGAAGACCACGCAGGAAGCGCTCAATCACGCCGCGGGTCATTTGCATAACCAGCTGTTCAAGCGCCTGCATATCCACACGGTGCCGACGCTGCATTTCCATTACGACCAGTCGATCGAAAAGGGTGTCGAGATGTCGCGTCTCATCGACGAGGCGAACGCGACGCGCGCGAAGGACGACTGACGCTGCCACGCATGACTGCATCATCCAAGAATGCTCAAGGCGCGCCCCGTCCCAAGGTGCCGCGCCGCCTGCTCGATGGCGTGCTTCTGCTGGACAAGCCGATTGGCCTGTCCAGCAACGACGCGCTGATTCGCGCCAAGCGTCTCTATCGCGTGAAGAAGGCGGGTCACACGGGCACGCTCGATCCGCTCGCTTCGGGTTTGTTGCCGCTGTGCTTCGGCGAGGCGACCAAGTTCTCGCAGGACTTGCTCGAGGCCGACAAGACCTATGAGGCCACCATGCGCCTCGGTGTGCGTACGGCGACGGGCGATGCCGAAGGCGAGGCCGTCGAAACGCGTGAGGTGCGTTGCGACGAGGCTGCCGTGCGTGAAGCGATGACGAAGTTCGTCGGCGATATCGTGCAGGTGCCGCCGATGTACTCGGCGCTCAAGCGCGACGGCAAGCCGCTCTACGAATACGCGCGTGCCGGCCAGACGGTCGAGCGCGAAGGCCGCCAGGTGACGATTCTCTCGCTGGAGATGATCGCTTGCGCGCTGCCGGACGTGACCTTTCGCGTTACGTGCAGCAAAGGCACGTATGTGCGCACGCTCGCCGAGGACATTGGCGAGGCGCTCGGCTGCGGCGCGCATCTCGTGATGTTGCGGCGTACCGGCGTGGGCGCGCTCACGCTCGAACATGCGGTGACGCTGGACGCGCTCACGGCCGCTGACGAGCCGGCGCGAGACGCATGGCTGCAACCCGTGGACGCGCTGCTTTCCACGTTCCCCCTCGTGACGCTGAACGCCGAGGCGGCGCGCCGCTTCACGCATGGCCAGCGCTTGCCGCTCAACGAACTCGTGCTCGACCGCGCGGCGTGCGAAGCGGCCGATCGCGTGCGCGTGTATGGGGAAGAAGGGCGCTTGCTGGGCGTAGCGAAGGCGGCCAACGGCGTGCTCGCACCGGAGCGTCTGGTGGTGAGCGGCGCGGCTTGAGTTGAGCCGCACAGCGCGCAACGCAAGAATGCGCGTGAGGAAATGAAAAAACGGCACGCCGGTTGAACCGGACGTGCCGTTTTTTGTTGGTGCCGCTGGAGTGGCTAGAGCACGTGCACTGAAATCAGCGTGCGCGTCGAAACCCTCAATGCGCCGCCGAAGCCGCCGCGCCCGCATCGCCGCCGCCAGTGCGCTCGGGACGTGTGACCCAGATCAGCGCGATCAGCACGATGAAGATCATCGAGGAAATCCAGAACAGGTCGTTCACGCCGAGCTGCGCTGCCTGCTGCGAGACCATGCGGTCGAACAGCCCGTGCGCCTGCGAGGGATCGAGGCCGGACGCGTTCTGCATCTGCTGCATCGACTGGTTGAAGATCGGGTTGGTGGGCGTGGCCTGCTCGGTGAGGCGCGCGTGGTGGAACGTCGTGCGATGGTCCCACGCGGTCTCGAAGATCGAGGTGCCGATGCCGCCGCACATGATCCGCACGAAGTTCGAGAGCCCCGAGGCCGCCGGAATGCGATTGCCCGGCAAACCCGAGAGCGTGATCGAGACGAGCGGAATGAAGAGCCCCGCCATGCCGATGCCCTGGATCAGGGTGGGCACCGTGAGCGCCCAGGTATCCACGCCAGTCGTGTACTGCGAGCGCATCCAGAAGCACAGCGCGAACACCACGAACGCCATCGTGGCGATGTAGCGCGGATCGGTGCGCGGCAGGATACGGCCCGTGATCGGCGAGAGCATGATCGCGAAGAAGCCCACGGGCGCCATGATGAGGCCCGCGTCGGTCGCGGTGTAGCCGAGCGTGGTTTGCAGCCACAACGGCAGCAGCACGAGATTGCCGAAGTAGAGGCCGTAGCCCACCGAAAGCGCGATCGTCGCGCCCGTGAAGTTGCGCCGCGCGAACAGCGACAGGTCGACCACGGGATGATCGGCGGTCAGCTCCCATATCACGAAGAACGCGAAGGCGATGACCGCAGTGAGCGCGAGCACGATGATGGTCGTGGAGGCGAACCAGTCGAGGTCCTTGCCCTTGTCGAGCATGATCTGCAGCGAGCCCACCCAGACGATCAGGAGTCCAAGGCCCACGCCGTCGATGGGCGCCTTCTTGATGGCCGAATCGCGGTTGCGAAAGATCGCCCACGTGGCGAGCGCGGCCACGATGCCCACCGGGATGTTCACATAGAAGATCCACGGCCACGAGATGTTGTCCGAGATCCAGCCGCCGAGAATCGGGCCGGCCACGGGCGCGATCAGCGTCGTCATCGACCACATCGAAAGGGCGATGGGTGCCTTCGCGCGCGGGTAGCTCGCGAGCAGCAGCGTTTGCGAGAGCGGGATCATCGGGCCCGCCACGGCGCCTTGTAGCACGCGCGAGGCGAGCAGGAAGGGCAGCGTGGGCGAAAGCCCGCACATCCACGACGAGATCACGAACAGGATGATCGACGCCATGAACAGGCGCACCTGGCCGATGCGGTCGGTGAGCCAGCCGGTCAGCGGAATGGAGATCGCGTTGGCGACCGCGAACGAGGTGATGACCCACGTGCCCTGATCGGAGGCGACCCCAAGGTCGCCCGAGATGGTCGGGATCGACACGTTCGCGATCGACGTGTCCAGCACGTTCATGAACACCGCGAGCGACACCGCGATGGTGCCGATCACGAGTTGCGCGCCCTGCAACGGCGGATGGACTACGGGTTGTTGTGCTGCCATTGAATGCTTTGTAGTTGACGTCGTTGCGGCCGCGCGCTTACATCAGCTTGGCCGCGGGCTTTGCGGCGCTATTGCCCGCCCCCGTCGACGAAACCTGGGCCTTGCCGGCATTTTGCCCCGTGCCCTGGCCTGCGTTTTCCGCGATGATGCGGGCGATTTCGGCATCGGCTTCGTCGCCGTATTTCTCGAACACGCTGGTCTGATAAACCGTGTTCTGCGCGTTGCCGAGCTGGCTGCCCGTTTCGTCCTTGATGTTGACGTCCACCTGCATCGAGAGGCCGATGCGCAGCGGGTGCTGCTTGAGCTCTTCCGGATCGAGCGCGACGCGCACTGGCAGGCGCTGCACCACCTTGATCCAGTTACCCGTGGCGTTCTGCGCGGGCAGCAGCGAGAAGGCCGAGCCCGTGCCCGCCGAGAAGCCCACCACCTTGCCGTGATAGACCACCGACGAACCGTACACGTCCGCCGTCATCTCGACCGGCTGGCCGATGCGCATGTGCTTGAGTTGCACTTCCTTGAAGTTGGCGTCCACCCACACGGCGTTCAGCGGCACCACCGACATGAGCGGCGTGCCCGGCGAGACGCGCTGGCCCACCTGCACCGAGCGCTTCGCCACGTAGCCCGTCACCGGTGCGGGCAGCGTGTTGCGCGCGTTGGCGAGATAGGCGTCGCGTACCTTGGCGGCGGAAGCCATCACGTTCGGATGATTGGTGATGGTCGTGTTCGCGGTGAGCGCGCGGTTCGCGGCGAGCTGCTGCTGCGCGGCTTCGAGCGCGGCTTGGGCGCTCTTCACGGTGTCGCGTGCGTGCGAGATCTCTTCCTGCGAGACGGCGCCCGTCTGCGCGACCTGCATGCGGCGGTGCAGGTCGTCCTGGGCGCGCGAGAGGTCGGCCTGACGCACGGCGACTTGCGCCTGGTACTGGCTGTCGTCGGCGAACAGGCCGCGCACCTGGCGCACCGTCTGGCCGAGATTCGCCTCGGCCTGCTGCAGCGCGATGCGTGAATCGGCGGGGTCGAGCTGCACGAGCGGGTCGCCGCTCTTTACCGTTTGCGTGTCGTCGGCGTTCACGGCGATCACCGTGCCCGTTACCTGCGGCGTGATCTGCACGACGTTGCCGTTCACGTAGGCGTCGTCGGTGCTCTCCGAGAAGCGCGCGACGAGGAAGTAGTAGAGGCCGTAGGCAATGGCTGCAATCACGATCACGAGCACAAGCAGCGTCATCATGCGCTTGCGCTTGCCGTTGTTCGCGTTCGGCTGGGGATTGGCCGCCGGTTGCTGGGGGGTGCTCATGGAAGGATCTCCGGGTTCTGGCGTGCTGTTCGTTCAGTTATGGGTGTTCAGTTCGCGGCGGGCGCGCTTGCCGAGGCTGCGGCGCTTTGCGCTGGCACGGACGTGCGGCTCCACGGTCCACCGTTCACGTCGCTTTGCCCCTTCGCGTCACTGCCGATCTCGACCGGCGGTACGAGGCCCGCGTCGTGCGCGTCGAAGCCGCCGCCGAGCGCTGTGATGAGCGCCATCTGCTGATCGCGGCGCTGCATCTTGAGGTTCGAGACGGTTTGCTCCGCGACGAGGCGGTTCTGGTCGGCGTTGAGCACCTGGAGCTGCTCCGAGAGCCCGGCCTTGTAGCGGATCACGGCGAGCTGGTACGCCTTGGTGGAGGCGTCGAGCGCGCGTTGCGCGTCCACGAGCTGCTGGTCCGCCGAACGGATCGACGAAACCTGCGTGGCCACTTGCTGGAGCGCGTTGATGAGCGTCTGGTTGTAGTTCGCCACATCGAGGTCGAAATCGGCGTAGCGGCCCTTCAACTGCGCGCGCAGCGCGCCCGCGTCGAAGATCGGCAGATGCACGGCCGGGCCGAAGTTCATCGTGCGGCTGGAGAAAGTCAGGAAGCGGCCCCAGCCGAACGCGTCGAGGCCGATCGCGGCACTCAGGTTCACGTCCGGATAGAACTCGGCCTTGGCTTCCTTCACGTCGTGCATCGCAGCTTCCACCTGCCAGCGCGCGGCGACGATGTCCGGGCGGCGCGCCAGCAGGTCGGCGGGCAAGTTGCCGGGCAGGGTCATGTCGGCGGCCGGGTTGAGCACCGGCGGCGCGATCTGCAGGCCGCGGTCAGGGCCCTTGCCGAGCAGCGCGCCCAACTGGTAGCGCACGCTCTGGATCTGGCCGTCGATTTGCGTGAGGTTTGCCTGGCTCGTCGCGATGTTGCCGTTCGCGGTCTGTCGCTCGACGTTGGTGTCGAGGCCGGCCGTCACGCGGCCGTTCGTGATCGTGCCGATGGTCTTGCGGTTGTCGATCTCGCGCGCGGCGATGTCGCGCAGCGCGTAGAGCTGTGCGAGCTGGTTGTAGGTGCGGGCGACCGACGAAGCGAGCGTGATGCGCGCCTGCTGCATGTCGGCCTGGGCGGCGCGCTGGGCGGACACCGCCTGGGCGAGCCGCTGCCGGTTCTTGCCCCAGAGGTCCAGATCCCACGAAGCGCTCGCGAGCGCGTTGTTCTCGTTGTACCAGGTGCCACCGTAGGGCGGCGGGAAGATCGTGTTTTCCGTGAAGATCTCGCGGGTCCACGAATAGCTCGCGTTGGCTTTCGGATAGAGCCCCGCCTTCGACGTCTCGATATACGAAGACGCCTTGGCGATGCGGGCCTGTGCCTGCGCGATGGTCGGGCTGCCTTCGAGCGCCTCGTCGATGAGCTTGGGCAACTGCGGGTCGCCGAACTGCTGCGCCCAGTCGAGCGTGGGCCACTGGCCACCTTCGGCCGGGATGCTCTGCGAGCTCTCGAACTGCTGCGGTTGCGCGATGGTCTTGTCGCTCTTGACGCCGAAATAGTTTGCACAGCCCGCCAGCGCGAGCGTCGCCACCGCAGCGGCGATTGCGCCCCGGCAGGAGAGCGCTGGCGCAAACTGGGCAAACTGGACACCGGATTTCATTGCTCGTCTCATGGCGTGAGTCGAAAAAAGTGAAGTAATGCTGGACGTTGCAGCTATTTTTCCGCGCTGCAGCCGCGAATTTACTTGCTCTGTCATGAATTGGGTGGGGAGGTCTGTGCCGCGTTCTGCATAGCTTCGCAGCTATTGGCAAGAACCCGCCGCAACATGCTCTTGAGGAAGCCGACTTCCTCGGGCGTAAAGCCCTGCGAGAGCATGTCCGTCACGCTCGTGAAGATGGCCGGCATGCGCGCCGCGATGGCTTCGCCCTCGGGCGTGAGCGCAAGGCGCACGGCGCGGCGGTCTTCGGAACTGCGCACGCGCTTGAGGAGGCCGCGCTTTTCGAGCCGGTCGACGAGGCGCGTCACCGCGCTTGCGTCGATGCCGTACTCGCGGGCGAGTTCCGCCGCCAGCACGCACTTGCCGCTCGCCACCATGAACAGCACGCTGGCTTGCTGACTCGTCACGCCGAGCTCGGCGACGGTGCGCTGGGTGATCAGGTTCGACATCGTCGATTTCACCCGCGAAAGGAGGTAGCCAACGCTTTCGCCGAAGTCGTAATCGCGTACTTCGGGGGGCGGCGTGGGAGTCGGATCCGTCATGTTTCTGCTGCGACTGCAATGATTGACCAGGCACGGATTATAGGAGTCGTTAGTTGACGCGGCAAGGTTTTATTGTGGCAGGGCGGAGAAACCTTTGCTGGGCAGGGTTTTAATCGGGTCTCGATGTGCATGGGGAGGCCCGGCGAAGCCCGTCACACGTGCGTTCGCGGGAGTTTGCGGCCGAGGCGCCCGGCCGCGCGCCGCAACCCGTCCTGAGTATGAGCATGATCAAGTCATTCGCACGTGCTATAATTTCAGGTTCCCAAAAGTGCGTCATTCACAACGCCTGCTCGCAATGCCCGATCCGAGTGTCGGGGGGGCGCGCAGAACCGTTGCGCGAGCCCGCCTTCGAGCTCATGCGCCGCACCCAACTGAGTACCCAGGTTCCTATGTCCCGCGCCCTTCGCAACATCGCCATCATTGCCCACGTCGACCATGGCAAGACTACGCTCGTCGACCAACTGCTGCGCCAGTCCGGCACGTTCCGTGACAACCAGCAGGTCGCCGAACGTGTCATGGACTCCAACGACATCGAAAAAGAGCGCGGGATCACGATTCTCGCGAAGAACTGCGCGGTCGAGTACGAAGGCACCCACATCAACATCGTCGACACCCCGGGCCACGCCGACTTCGGCGGTGAGGTCGAGCGCGTGCTCTCGATGGTTGACTCGGTGCTGCTGCTCGTCGACGCCGTGGAAGGCCCGATGCCGCAAACGCGCTTCGTCACGAAGAAGGCGCTGGCGCTCGGCCTGAAGCCGATCGTCGTCGTCAACAAGATCGACCGTCCGGGCGCCCGCATCGACTGGGTGATCAACCAGACCTTCGACCTGTTCGACAAGCTCGGCGCGACCGAAGAGCAGCTCGACTTCCCGGTGGTCTACGCCTCGGGCCTGAACGGCTACGCATCGCTGTCCGCCGATGCGCGCGAAGGCGACATGCGCCCGCTGTTCGAAGCGATTCTCGAACACGTGCCGGTGCGCGACGCCGATCCGGAAGGTCCGCTCCAGCTGCAGATCACCTCGCTCGACTACTCGACCTACGTTGGCCGTATCGGCGTGGGCCGCATCAAGCGTGGCCGTATCAAGCCGGGTCAGCCGGTGGCGCTGCGCTTCGGCCCGGATGGCGACGTGATGAACCGCAAGATCAACCAGGTGCTGTCGTTCAGCGGTCTCGAGCGCGTGCAGGTCGAATCGGCTGAAGCCGGCGACATCGTGCTGATCAACGGCATTGAAGACATCGGCATCGGCGCCACGATCTGCGCGGTTGACACGCCCGAAGCGCTGCCGATGATCACGGTGGACGAGCCCACGCTGACGATGAACTTCCTCGTGAACTCGTCGCCGCTCGCGGGCAAGGAAGGCAAGTTTGTGACGAGCCGCCAGATCCGCGACCGTCTTACGAAGGAACTGAACCACAACGTCGCGCTGCGCGTGAAGGACACCGGCGACGAAACCACCTTCGAAGTCTCGGGCCGTGGCGAACTGCACCTCACGATCCTGATCGAAAACATGCGTCGCGAAGGCTACGAGCTGGCCGTGTCGCGTCCGCGCGTGGTGCTGCACGAAGTCGACGGCGTGAAGCAGGAACCGTACGAAATGCTGACTGTGGACGTCGAAGACGGCCACCAGGGCGGTGTGATGGAGGAACTGGGCCGCCGCAAGGGCGAAATGCTCGACATGGCTTCAGACAGCCGCGGCCGCACGCGCCTCGAGTACCGCATTCCGGCCCGTGGCCTGATTGGCTTCCAGGGCGAGTTCATGACGCTCACGCGCGGCACGGGCCTGATGAGCCACGTGTTCGACGCCTATGGTCCGATCAAGGAAGGCACGCTCGGCGAGCGCCGCAACGGCGTGTTGATCTCGCAGGACGACGGCGCCGCCGTTGCCTACGCGCTGTGGAAGCTGCAGGACCGCGGCCGCATGTTCGTGAAGCCGGGCGACGCGCTGTACGAAGGCATGATCATCGGCATCCATAGCCGCGACAACGACCTCGTCGTGAACCCGATCAAGGGCAAGCAGCTCACCAACGTGCGCGCCTCGGGTACCGACGAAGCCGTGCGCCTCGTGCCGCCGGTCCAGATGTCGCTCGAATACGCAGTGGAATTCATCGACGACGACGAACTCGTGGAAGTCACGCCGCAGTCGATTCGTCTGCGCAAGCGCCATCTGAAGGAGCACGAGCGTCGCCGCGCAAGCCGCGAAGCCGGTGCCGAGTAAGCGCAGTTATTGAATTTTGCGCACTGCAATGCAAGCTGGAACTCAGAAAAGCCGCCTCTTTGTGGGCGGCTTTTTTGCGTCTGGTAACAATTGTGTTGCAGTGCGTAAAGGGTGTGTTGCGAATCCCGCAAAGGCCCGTCTACAAAGGGTTTGCGTGCGCGTTCGTGCCACATTGCAATCTATGGCGAGTATCACTTATGTGATATCCTCCGCGGATGCATGATTTAGGTCCTTCCAAGCAGACTTGATTCGCAATCCGCTAAACGGTCAGGCCGTGGCGCGGAAGGTTGAGTAACCCGCTATTTTTCGAGAAACTCGAAGAAAGGTGAGCGTAAATGTCGGAAACGATGAAGCAATTTCAGCTGAACTCCTATCTGTTCGGCGGCAATGCTCCGTATGTCGAAGAGCTATACGAAGCATATCTTGACAACCCTGCGTCCGTTCCGGACACCTGGCGCGAGTACTTCGACGCACTGCAAAACGTGCCGTCGTCGAGCGGCACCACGGACAACGACATCGCCCATGGGCCGATCGTCGAGTCGTTTGCCCAGCGCGCCAAGGCCAACGCGTTCATTCCGCGCGGAGGCGGCGAAGACCTCGCCACGGCACGCAAGCAGGTTTACGTTCAGTCCCTCATCGGTGCTTATCGATTCCTTGGCTCGCAATGGGCCAACCTCGATCCGCTGAAGCGCCGCGAGCGCCCGAATATCCCCGAGCTCGAGCCCGCGTTCTACGACTTCACCGAAGCCGACATGGACGAGACGTTCAGCGCCACGAACCTGTATTTCGGGTTCGAGCGTGCGTCGCTGCGCGAGATCGTCAAGGCGTTGCGCGACACGTACTGCGGCACGATCGGCGCCGAGTACATGTACATCAGCGATCCTGAGCAAAAGCGCTGGTGGAAGGAGCGTCTTGAGTCGATTCGCTCGACGCCCAATTTCTCCAACGACAAGAAGAAGCACATCCTTCAGCGCCTCACGGCCGCCGAAGGCCTCGAGCGCTTCCTGCACACCAAGTACGTCGGTCAGAAGCGCTTCTCGCTCGAAGGCGGCGAGTCCTTCATCGCCGCGATGGATGAAGTCGTTCGTCACGCGGGCGCCAAGGGCGTGCAAGAAATCGTGATCGGCATGGCCCACCGCGGCCGCCTGAACGTGCTCGTGAACACGCTTGGCAAGATGCCGTCGGACCTGTTCGCCGAATTCGAAGGCAAGCACGTCGACGATCTGCCGGCCGGCGACGTGAAGTACCACAAGGGCTTCTCGTCGGACATCGCGACCGAAGGCGGTCCGGTGCACCTGTCGCTCGCGTTCAACCCGTCGCACCTCGAAATCGTCAACCCGGTGGTCGAAGGTTCGGCCAAGGCGCGTATGGATCGCCGCGGCGACGCCGACGGCCTGCAAGTGCTGCCGGTGCAGATCCACGGCGACGCGGCCTTCGCGGGCCAGGGCGTCGTGATGGAAACGCTGAACCTCGCGCAAACGCGCGGTTACGGCACGCACGGCACGCTGCACATCGTCATCAACAACCAGATCGGCTTCACGACCTCGGACCCGCGCGACGCGCGTTCGACGCTCTACTGTACCGATGTGGTCAAGATGATCGAGGCGCCGGTGCTGCACGTGAACGGCGACGATCCGGAAGCGGTCGTGCTGGCCATCCAGCTCGCGGTCGAGTTCCGCACGCAGTTCCACAAGGATGTCGTGGTCGACATCATCTGCTTCCGCAAGCTCGGCCACAACGAGCAGGACACCCCGGCGGTCACGCAGCCGCTCATGTACAAGACCATCGCGAAGCACCCGGGCACCCGTGCGCTGTACGCCGAGAAGCTCGTGCAGCAAGGCGTGATCACGGCCGAGGACGGCGACAACTACGTCAAGGCCTACCGTGCCGCGATGGACGAAGGTCACCACACGGTCGACCCGGTGCTCTCGAACTACAAGAGCAAGTACGCGGTGGACTGGGTGCCGTTCCTGAACCGCAAGTGGACCGACGCAGCGGACACGGCCGTGCCGCTCGCGGAACTCAAGCGTCTCGCCGAGCGCATCACCACGATCCCCGAGAACTTCAAGGTTCACCCGCTGGTCGAGCGCGTCATTAACGACCGCCGCGCGATGGGCAAGGGCGAAGCGAAGCTCGACTGGGGCATGGGCGAGCACCTCGCGTTCGCGTCGCTGGTCGCTTCGGGCTACGCCGTGCGTCTCACGGGCCAGGACTCGGGCCGCGGCACGTTCACCCACCGTCACGCCGTTCTGCACGATCAGAACCGCGAGCGCTGGAACGACGGCACGTACATCCCGCTGCAGAACATCGGCGAGAACCAGGCAAGCTTCACGGTGATCGACTCGGTGCTCTCCGAAGAAGCGGTGCTCGGCTTCGAGTACGGCTATTCGACGGCTGAGCCGAACACGCTGGTTGCGTGGGAAGGCCAGTTCGGCGACTTCGTGAACGGAGCGCAAGTCGTGATCGACCAGTTCATCTCGTCGGGCGAAGTGAAGTGGGGCCGCGTCTCGGGTCTCACGATGCTGCTGCCGCACGGCTACGAAGGCCAGGGTCCGGAGCACTCGTCGGCGCGTATCGAGCGTTTCCTGCAGATGTGCGCCGAGCACAACATGCAGGTCGTTCAGCCGACCACGCCGGCACAGATCTTCCACGTGCTGCGCCGCCAGATGATCCGCTTGTTCCGCAAGCCGCTCATCATCTTCACGCCGAAGTCGCTGCTGCGTCACAAGGAAGCCGTGTCGGACCTGTCGGAGCTCGCGAAGGGCACGTTCCAGCCGGTCATCGGTGAAGTGGACGAGGCTATCGACGCGAAGAAGGTCAAGCGCGTGGTCGCGTGCTCGGGCCGCGTGTACTACGACCTCGTCGCGCATCGCCGCGAATCGAAGTCGAACGACGTCGCGATCATCCGTATCGAGCAGCTCTATCCGTTCGCGCACAAGCAGTTCGAAGCCGAGCTGAAGAAGTACGACAACGCGACCGAAGTGGTCTGGGTGCAGGACGAGCCGCAGAATCAGGGCCCGTGGTTCTACATCGAGCACCACCTGAAGGAAGGCATGAAGGAAGGCATGAAGCTCGCGTACAGCGGCCGTCCCGCTTCCGCCTCGCCGGCCGTCGGCTACTACGCGAAGCACTACGAGCAGCAGAAGTCGCTGATCGAAGGTGCGTTCGGCCGCCTGAAGGGCGCGCAGCTCGCGAAGTAAGCACACATAGAGCGAATCGAACCGGGAAAGCGCGATTTATGGATCACGCGCTTTCCCGCGCTCACGTGCGCGACCCGGTTCGTCATACGGGGAAAGTCCCCGGACAAGTATTCAGGAAAATCACATGGCTATCGTTGAAGTCAAGGTCCCCCAGTTTTCGGAGTCGGTTTCCGAAGGCACCATGCTGCAGTGGAAGAAGAAGCCGGGCGAAGCTATTGCCCAGGACGAAGTCCTCATCGAGATCGAAACCGATAAGGTCGTGCTCGAAGTGCCCGCGCCGGCTGCCGGCGTGCTGGCCGAGATCGTGGTGGGTGACGGCGCAACCGTCACGAGCGAATTGGTGATCGCGAAGATCGACACGGAAGCCAAGGCGGGCGCCGCTGCGGCTCCGGCCGCTGCTGCAGCACCTGCCGCGGCTCCCGCAGCAGCACCGGCTGCCGCCGCTGCCGCTTCGACGGCCAGCAGCACCGTGGCCTCGCCCGCAGCGTCGAAGCTGATGGCCGAGCAGGGCCTCTCGGGCGGCGATGTCGCCGGCACCGGCCGTGACGGCCGCATCACGAAGCAGGACGTGCTCGGCGCGGGCGCGCCGAAGGCCGCTCCCGCCGCTGCGCCGGCTGCCCGTCCCGCCGCTGCCGCAAAGCCCTCGCTGCCGCAAGTCAACGCGCCGGCATCGGCCGCCAACTGGCTCAACAACCGCCCGGAACAGCGCGTGCCGATGTCGCGTCTGCGTGCGCGTATCGCCGAGCGTCTGCTCGAGTCGCAGCAAACCAACGCCATCCTCACGACGTTCAACGAAGTGAACATGGCGCCGGTCATGGATCTGCGCAACAAGTACAAGGACAAGTTCGAGAAGGAACACGGCGTGAAGCTCGGCTTCATGTCGTTCTTCGTGAAGGCGGCAGTCCATGCGCTGAAGAAGTTCCCGCTCGTGAACGCGTCGATCGACGGCAACGACATCGTCTACCACGGCTACTTCGACATCGGTATCGCTGTCGGCTCGCCGCGCGGTCTGGTGGTGCCCATCCTGCGCAACGCAGACCAGATGAGCCTCGCCGACATCGAGAAGAAGATCGCTGAATTTGGCCAGAAGGCCAAGGACGGCAAGCTCTCGATCGAGGAAATGACGGGCGGTACGTTCTCGATCTCGAACGGCGGCGTGTTCGGCTCGATGCTCTCGACCCCGATCATCAACCCGCCGCAGTCGGCGATCCTCGGCGTGCACGCCACCAAGGAGCGTGCGGTGGTGGAGAACGGCCAGATCGTGATCCGCCCGATGAACTACCTCGCGATGTCGTACGACCACCGCATCATCGACGGCCGCGAAGCCGTGCTGTCGCTGGTCGCGATGAAGGACGCGCTGGAAGATCCGGCCCGCCTGCTGCTCGACCTGTAAAACGCGTTGTAGCGCGGGGCTGGGCTCAGGTCCACCCGCGCATCCAGTCTCACACTGAGCGCCGTGCGCGCGGATTTCGGAAACCGGAGTCCGCGCGCCGCGCTCACGTATCGAAAGGATGACCATGTCCAAAGAATTTGACGTCGTCGTGATCGGCGCCGGCCCCGGCGGCTATATCGCGGCGATCCGCGCCGCGCAGCTCGGCAAGTCGGTTGCGTGTATCGAAAAGTGGAAGAACCCGGCCGGCGCGCTGAAGCTCGGCGGGACCTGCCTGAACGTGGGCTGTATTCCGTCGAAGGCGCTGCTCGCCTCGTCGGAAGAGTTCGAGAACGCCCAGCATCACCTCGTCGATCACGGCATCAGCGTGGGCGACGTGAAGATCGACGTCGCGAAGATGCTCGAGCGCAAGGACGGCATCGTCGAGAAGATGACCAAGGGCATCGAGTTCCTGTTCCGCAAGAACAAGATCACGTGGCTCAAGGGCCACGGCAAGTTCACCGGCAAGAATGAAGCCGGCGTGCAGATCGAAGTGTCGGGCGAAGGCGAAACCGAAGTCGTTACGGCGAAGAACGTCATCATCGCGACGGGCTCGAAGGCGCGCCATCTGCCGGGCATGCCGGTCGACAACAAGATCATCGCCGACAACGAAGGCGCGCTTACGTTCGACGCCGTGCCGAAGAAGCTGGCCGTGATCGGCGCAGGCGTGATCGGTCTGGAGCTCGGCTCGGTGTGGCGCCGTCTCGGCGCGGACGTCACGATCCTCGAAGCACTGCCGGAATTCCTTGGCGCTGCCGATCAATCGCTTTCGAAGGAAGCCGCGAAGCTCTTCAAGAAGCAGGGTCTCGACATTCATGTCGGCGTGAAGGTGGGCGAAGTGAAGGCCACCGACAAGAACGTCACGATCAACTACACGGACAAGGACGGCAACGCGCAAGTGCTCGAAGCCGACCGCCTGATCGTGTCGGTTGGCCGCGTGCCGAACACCGACAACCTCGGTCTCGAAGCGATCGGCCTGAAGGCCAACGAGCGCGGCTTCATCGACGTGGACAACCACTGCGCGACGAGCGTGCCGAACGTGTACGCGATCGGCGACGTGGTGCGCGGCCCGATGCTCGCGCACAAGGCCGAAGACGAAGGCGTGCTGGTGGCCGAGATCATCGACGGCCAGAAGCCGCACATCGACTACAACTGCATTCCGTGGGTGATCTACACCGAGCCGGAAATCGCGTGGGTCGGCAAGACGGAGCAGCAACTCAAGGCCGAAGGCCGCGACATCAAGACGGGCCAGTTCCCGTTCATGGCGAACGGCCGCGCGCTCGGCATCAACAAGGCCGACGGCTTTGTGAAGATGATCGCCGACGCGAAGACCGACGAGCTGCTTGGCGTGCACATCATCTCGGCGAACGCATCGGACCTGATCGCGGAAGCCGTGGTGGCGATGGAATTCAAGGCTGCCGCCGAAGACCTCGGCCGCATCTGCCATCCGCACCCGTCGCTGTCCGAAGTCATGCGCGAAGCGGCGCTCGCCACCGACAAGCGCGCGCTGAACATGTAATGCGCAAGGGCAGGGTAGCGGGTCTTCTCCCAGGAGACAGGACTCTGCCTCGCAGTACCATGCATTAGTACAGAGGCGGGTGGGCTCAGGCTCTCCCGCCTCTTTTTGTTTGCGGTCCAGAAAAATGAACGTCACCGAATACTACGAAAACGAACTGCAGAAGCGGGGCTATAAACCCGATGTGGCCCAGCGCACCGCCATCGACCGGCTGCAGCGGTGCTACGACGAGTGGGTCGCTTACAAGGGACGCCGCTCGAATGCGTTCTGGAAGCTCATCAACCACCCGGACCTGCCGCGCGGCGTTTATATGTGGGGTGGCGTAGGCCGCGGCAAGAGTTTCTTGATGGACAGCTTTTATGCGGTCGCGCCGCTGCAACGCAAGACGCGCCTGCATTTTCATGAATTCATGCGCGAAGTGCACCGCGAGCTTGAAGAGCTCAAGGGCCAGGCCGATCCGCTCGACGAACTCGCGCGCCGCATCGCGAAGCGCTATCGCCTGATTTGCTTCGACGAATTCCACGTCTCGGACATCGCCGACGCGATGATCCTTTATCGCCTTCTGGATGGTCTGTTCAAGAATGGCGTGCAGTTCGTGATGACGTCCAACTACGATCCCGATTTGCTCTATCCCGATGGCCTGCATCGCGACCGCATGCTGCCCGCCATCGAACTCATCAAGGAAAAGTTGGATGTCCTGAATGTCGATGCCGGCATCGACTATCGCCAGCGCACGCTTGCACAGGTCGAGGTCTACCACACGCCGCTCGGCGCGGCTGCGGACAAGGCGTTGCGCCACTCGTTCGTGGAGCTTGCCGCCGTGCCGGACGAAAGCCCGCTGCTGCGCATTGAGAAGCGCGAACTCAAGGCGTTGCGCAAGGCGGATGGTGTTGTGTGGTTCGATTTCGCCACGCTGTGCGGCGGCCCGCGTTCGCAGAACGACTATCTGGAACTCGCGAGCCGCTTTCACGCCGTGATTCTCTCTGACGTGCCGCAGATGACGCCGCGCATGCAGTCCGAAGCGCGCCGCTTCACCTGGCTCATCGACGTGTTCTACGACCACAAGGTGAAGCTGCTGATGTCGGCAGCGGTGCCGCCTGAGCAGCTCTACGTGGAAGGCCTGATGGCCAACGAGTTCACGCGCACGGTTTCGCGCATCGTCGAGATGCAGTCGAAGGAGTATCTGGAAACGCCGCGCCGCATCGTCGATACGACGCTTACATAAGCAGTGGGGTCTGTCGCCCCGGAAAATTGCGCTACTGCATTGGAAAAACAGGCGCGGATCCGCTTTTTCAAGATTCGGACTCGTCTGATAGGGGCCGCAAGGTCAAGTCGATATCTTTAGTCAGGACAGGTTCTGACAAAGGAGTAGACCATGACCCCCCATCGCGATATTACCGAGGAAGAATGGCAGCGCGTGATGCCGCTGCTGCCAGAACTGCGCCCGCGCTCGGAAATGCGCGGCCGTCCGCTTGCCAACACCCGTTCGGTGCTCAACGGCGTTTTGTGGGTCATGTATAGCGGCGCTACGTGGTCGGCCATGCCCCGCCGCTATCCGTCCTATCAAACCTGCCACCGCCGCTTTAAAGCCTGGCATGACGAAGGGGTTCTCAAGCGCGTGATGGCCGAGCTTTTCGGCGAAGAGGGCATCGCGCTGTGCGACACGATCGAATCGCGCATGCGCAAGCATCTGAGCCGTGCCGAAAAAGCCGCTGCACGCGTTCAGGAAGGCATGCCCGGTTTGCCGCCCACCACGCGCCATTCGCCGTTCAGCCCGGCTACGCCCGGCGTGCCGCAGCCGTTTAGTTATCGGTCGGTGTATCGGCACACGGCTTGATCGCGCCTGATCGAATAGGGCGCGTTGTGCGTTTCATGCGCATATGAAATACTCGGAAGGCCGCCTCGTTGCAAGGCGGCCTTCGCGTTTTTGAGCGCTCGTGTGAGCTTTTTGGATTACTGCTGACGTACCCAGGTCTGCGAGCGGCCCAGCAGCGAAATGCCCAGATAACCGCGCACCACCAACTTCTGGCCGCCGTCTTCGGTGTGGATCTTGCAGCGGTACACCTTGCCGTTCTCGGGGTCGAGAATGTGTCCGCCGTCCCATTCGCTGCCGGCCTGCTTCATGCCGTCGATGATCGTCATGCCCAGAATCAGCTGGTCCTTGCGTGAGTCGGTGCATGCCGTGCAGCGGCGGTCCGGTTGGTCGTTCGCGCGCAGTCCCTTGATGATCTTGCCGGTTAGGCCGCCGCTACCGTCTTCGCTGATCTGCACAAGTGCCTTGGGCTGCCCGCTGTGATCGTCGATCGTTTGCCAGACGCCGACGGGCGAATTCGATTGTGCATGAGCGGCGATCACGCCGCCAAGCAGCGCGCCGGCCAGCACGATTCGACGCGCCGCGCGAGCGGCGAACGCATTGCCGCGGGTGTTGAACTGAAACATGTGTCTTCCTCCACTGATGATTATCGGTATGTGTGCGTAAAACCGCCTCGATCCGGGTTGCGTGGCGGGGCGTTATGGCAAACGCGCGCGGCGGTCAGCGCAGGATACGCGAAAGCGCTTCGCGCGTTTGCGAGGAGAAACTCTAGTCGGCGGGCACGGGCGCCTTCTCTGGTGCGTTAATTTGCGCCAGAAAATTGAGCGGGTTGCCACCCTGCAAACTCCCCACCGATACCGGACGATTCTGCTGAGCGACCGCGATCCATGTGAAGCGTGCGCTCTCGATTACCCTCGCCGTGGCGAGCACGGCCCATTGTGTGCCTTTCATTGAACGACCTCTCGACTTGTCGGGCGGCACACGCTGGTTGCTTCGGTTCTCCGGCGTGGTCGTCTCTATGTGCCGCTTTGGTGGCAGTCTTTATGTGCGCCTCCCCGATTGCCTGCGTTTAGTTCCTGCGTACTCGCTACTAGCTGATGCCGTGCTGCCAGGCTTTGCGTGACGCGGCATTCCTCTCCAAACGCCGCTTCATGCATCGCATGTCTTGCATGACAATGGTTGTGCGCACAACAAAAACTTGTGCAGCGTGCCGCGCAGCAATCCGCCGATGTGCCTGTCACGCATCGGCTTGCCGTGATCGAGCTGATCGTGCCGTCGATCGAGGAGCGCGGTCCGGTGGACAAGATCGCGCTCTTCAAGGCGTTCGTGGCGTCGGTGGTGGGCGGCGAGTGGCTCGGGGCGCTGCCGGAGCTGCCTGACTGACTGGCCAACTCAGTGGCGGCGATGCGCTTTCCGGGCAACGTGCGCGAGCTGCGCAACCTGGCCGAACGGGTCGGCGTGACCGTGCGGCAGATGGGCAGCTGGGACGCATCGCGCCTGCGGCGGCTCCTTGCGGGGTCGGGCGGTGTGCAGCCAGCGCCGGTGGAGCCGGCGCAGGCGCCCATCGTCGATCGCAGCAAGGGGGACATGGCCGAGCGCAGCCGGTTGCGGACCACGCTCGATGCGAACGGCTGGCGTCGCAAGGACACGGGCCAATATCTGGGAATCAGCCGCAAAGTGTTGTGGGAAGAGATCCTCAAATACCAAATTTTCGACGAGGAGCCCGTAACCGGCGAAAGTGAGTAATAATTGTGCGTTTTTGTAAAATCATACAAAAGAACTGTACAAAACAGGGGCTTCATGAACGACAAGTGGAGAGTTCGACAGCTTGCGCTTGCCGCGCTGATGCTGCTTGGGGGACTGGAAGCCGGCTGCGCGCAAATGCAACCGCAGGCTGCGCAACCGGCCGGGCAGTCGACGGTCAACGTGGCCGCGAACATGGCTGCCCAGGATCCGGCAACCACGGCGGTGCAGCCGCAGGTGGCGCCGGGCGCGCAGCCGTTGCCCGGTGCGCCTGTCGCGCTGACGCAGGAAGAGGCGCAGCAAAACGCCGCAGGCAATGTGGCCGAGCTGCAGCAGATGATCCGCGGTTCCGATCTCAATGAATTGCGCACGACCTACAACGGCACTTACGGGACGAGTCTCCTGTTCTACGGCAAGGAGATGACCTATTACGTGACGCTGTTCCAGAACAAGACGTTCTGGCGCGTGATCAAGACCAGCGACGAGACGCGCGCCGAGGCGATCTACCGCGATTTCGTGCAGAAGACGTTGCAGTTGTCGGACGTCGAGATCCGCCGCACGCGCCTCGAGGCGCAAAAGGTGTACACGGCCCGCATGCTCGCGTTGACGCAAGATCACGCCAATCGCCTGCAGGCCGATCTCGCGATCGCGCGTCAACAGCAGTCCATTGTTGCGGATCAGCAGAAGCAGGCGCGCATCCAGGCCAATGCGCTTCAGGTCGAGAAGGCGGCTGCGCAGGATCAACTGCGTGCGGCCCAGCGCCAGGTGCAGGAACTGCAACGCGAGGTCGAGGGCGGCTTGCCGGTCCGGTAATCGGTTGCAGGCACGAGGGATGGGAGACGAAGGCGGGCGTCCATGACGCGCCGCCTTCGTTGTTTCTGGGGGCGATGTTTCGCGAAAACCTGACGAATTCCTGGTGGGCGATGGCGGACCGTGCAACGGAGCCATAACCCATACGGATCGCCTGGGGCGCCGATGCGCGCCTCAATGCTTGCCGTGACGATGATGCTTGGTACGGCCTTTGCCGGTGTCGTCGGCGGGCTTCGGTCTGGAGGGGGGAGGATCGACCGCGATGGGATCGCTCGCCGGGAAAGTCTCCTCGAGCGCTTCGTCGAGCGCGTCTTCTTGCGAGGGCTGAGGAGACTTCGGTTTGGATGCACTCATGGCGTTCTCCTGGCGAAGAGAGTCACCTTCAGAATAACGCAAAGACGAAGATCACAAGTACATGGCCAGATCCCGCGCGCTTGCGCTTCGTGAGATCGGCCGTTGCTGAAAAAGCGCGCGCGGCACGCACGCGCATGGCTCAGCTGTTGTTCGAGCCTTCGCCGCCGTTGCCACCGTTGTTCACGGTGCCGTAGAGCCGGCGGCGGCGCGTGACGACCACTGGGCCGTCCTGGGCGGGGCGCTCGGACGAACCCGGCGAAGTGGATGAGCCCGGCGCCGACCAGGATTCGCGCGGTTCGCGATCCCTCGGTTCGCGCGATTCGCGTGGCTCGCGCGAACCATGACCGCCGTGGCCACCGTAGTTGCCATGCGGGCCACGGCTCGTGTGCTCGCCGTGCGAGGGGCGCGGCGTGCGCGGACCCGGGCGCGTGCCCGTGTCGAGCTGGATGGTGGAGATGGCGCGTTTGTAGATGCCTTGCAGGCCGACAGGCGTGCGCAGCATCACCAGGTACTGATCGAACGACTCGATGCATCCGGTCAGACGAATGCCGTTGACCAGATAGATTTCGACGCGCTTGCGCTCTTTGCGCGCGGCGTTCATGAAGTCGTTTTGCGGGTGCGATTCTGCGGAAGGCATGGACGAATTTTGACTAGGCGGCGCAATGCCGCAATTCATTTGGAAACGTTTGCTCGCCGGAATTCTACCTTGCGCCGGCCAAGCGCGCGTGCGTTGACATACTTTATTGCAGAACTATACCGGCTCGCGGCCGCAATGGCGGAATTGCAGGGCTGACACGCTGTATGTCCGCAAAGATCCACAAAAGCGGGTCTCGAACTATCAGACGCGGCCGCGGCGCATACGTTCATAGCGTAGTGCAAAGCGCGGGCGAATGTGTCACGGATTTCGCTGCCTTTGCGCACGAGCGCATCTGACCTTTCCAGCACCTTACTGAATGGCGATTTTCCGGACTCCCGCGTGTGCGTTCCGTGCGGCGACGCACGCGCGCGGCAAGTGCGCCATCATGAGCCGGGAATAAGACGCTGGCGTGCTACGTTTATCAGTTGTCGACGCCGACGGTTCGAGATGAGCGCAATGAGCCGCGCACGACGTTCACCCTGCGCAGGAGATGACCATGAAGCGGTTTCGCATTGTTTTTGCCTGTCTTCTCTGTCTGACGATGGCTGCGGTCTCGGGTTCGGTTACCGCGTGCGGCGACATGAATTCAGGCGGCGGCAGCTCGACGAGCAGTTCGGGCGGTTCATCGGGCGGCGGCGGTTACTGATTTACCGTTAGCCACGCCACCGGGTCCCGCGCGCCATGCTGCGTCGCCCGTCTGCGGAGTTCGAAGCGCAAGTGGTCGCGCAGCTCGCGCCCATGCGTCGTTATGCCCGTGCGCTCACCGGCGACGCCGCGTGGGCCGACGATCTCGTGCAGGACGCCGCGGAGCGGGCGCTTTCGCGCGCCGCGTCGTTTCGGCCGGACAGCAACCTGCGCGCCTGGCTGCTGACGATCCTGCGCCACATTTACATTGACCAGTTGCGAGGGCGGCGCGAGATTGCGGTAGACGATGAAAGTGCGCCCTGGCGCACGCTGGAAGCGCCGCACGGCGAAGTCGACGGCCTCGTGCTGCGCGATCTGCAGCGCGCGCTCTATCAGCTTCCCGCCGCGCAGCGCGAGGTGCTGCTGCTGGTGTGCGTGGAGGAGTTGAGCTACCAGGAGGCGTCGACGGTGCTCGGCGTACCGGCGGGCACCGTGATGTCGCGGCTTTCGCGTGCGCGCGAGCATTTGCGCGCATTGCTCGACAGGGGACCGGTGCAGGATCCGGCGCGGCATGTCGTGCCGCTTAGGGTGGTGGGGACCACACGATGAACGACGACGAACTCGAACGCGAGCGCGCGAACTCAGCACCAGCGGCTTCGCCCGATGGCGGTGCGCTGCATGGCTCGATGCCGCCTCCGGTCCATCCGCTTGATTCGGACTCCGACATGGATCTTGCCGCGCTGGGCGCCTGGCTCGACGACGAACTGCCCGCCGACGCGCGCGTGACCGTGCAGGCGCGGCTGGCGACCGACGAGCATGCCGCGCAGCGCGTGGCGGCCTGGCGCGCACAGAAGGCCGCGTTGCAAACGCTGTGCGGTGCCGGCGACGAAGCCGCCGCGCCGGCATACCTGGTGCTGAGGCGGCGCGATCCGTGGTGGCGGCGCGCGGGCCTCGCGGCGGCTTGGGCTGTCGCGGGTGCGGGCTTCGCGGTGGCGGCGGGCGCACTGATGCCGCAGTGGTTCCCCAATGGCTCGTGGGGCGAGGGAGAGACGGCGGGCGTGACGAGCGTGGCGGACTTGGGGCAGGCCCCTGCATCATTGGCGCGCGACGCGGAAGGCTTCGCGCGACGCGCCGACATTGCCTATGCCGTGTACTCGCCGGAAGTGCGTCATCCGGTGGAGGTGGGCGCGGCGGACGAGGCCCACCTCGTCGCGTGGCTTTCGAAGCGGCTAGGCAAGCCGCTCGCCATTCCGCCGCTCGGCGAATACGGTTATGCGCTCGTCGGCGGCCGTCTCTTGCCGGGCGCGGCCGGGCCGGCGGCGCAGTTCATGTATCAGAACCACGCCGGGGCGCGGCTCACGCTCTACGTGAGCGCATCGGGCCGCGATCGCGATGCCGTGCATCTACTGAGCGACGGCAGCCGCCGCACCTTCTACTGGAGCACCGGCGGCATGGGCTATGCACTGTCCGGTCCGGCCACCGAGGCTCGCTTGCGCACGATCGCCTATGAGGTGTGCGGCGCGCTCGGCGGCACGCCGGCGCAATGGTGACAGGCGCGCGATGGCGTCGCACAGATCCGAGTCGGCTCGCGTGTTGCCGCCCGGCATGAGCGCGGCGCGCTTTGCGCGCTCGCTCGCTGCGTTCGAAGCCATCGTGGGCGCGCCCAACGTTTGCCGCGGGGGCGCGGCACTCGCGCCGTATTTCGATCCGTTCGCGCCCATTGAGGATGCGTCGTCGTTTGCGCCCTCGGCGGCGCTCCTGCCGGCCGACGTCGACGAGATTCGCGCGATCCTGCGCGTCGCCAACGCGGCGCGCGTGCCACTCTGGACCGTCTCCACGGGCCGCAACTTCGCATACGGCGGCGCGGCCCCGCGCCTCGCGGGATCGGTCGTGCTGGACTTGCAGCGCCTGAACCGCGTGCTCGACGTAGACGAGCGGCTCGCGTGGGCGCTCGTCGAGCCCGGCGTGAGCTACTTCGACCTCCATGCGCATCTGCGCGAACACGGCTTGAAGCTATGGGTCGATCCGCCGGCGGCGGGATGGGGCAGCGTGATCGGCAATACGCTCGAGCGCGGCTTCGGCTACACCGCATATGGCGATCATGCAGCGGCGCAGTGCGGCATGGAAATCGTGCTCGCCAACGGCGACATCGTGCGCACCGGCATGGGCGCGATCGGGACGGGCACGGCCTGGCAGCTCTACAAGCCGGGCTACGGGCCATCGTTCGACGCGCTCTTCACGCAATCGAATTACGGCATCGTCACGAAGATGGGGCTCTGGCTGATGCCGGCGCCGCCCGCTTATGTGATCGGCGAAATCCAGTTTGCGCGCGAGGACGATCTGGGCGCCATCGTCGATACGCTGCGCGCGTTGCAACTGGGCGGCACGATTGCGCAGCATGCGGTGATCGAAGGCGCGATCCGCCGCGCCGCCAGCATTGCGCCGCGCTCGCGCTGGTACGCGGGCGACGGGCCGATGCCCGAAGCGGCCGTTGCAGCCATGCAGCGCGACCTCGATATCGGCCGCTGGAATCTGCATTACGCACTCTACGGCGAGCCCGATGTGATCGAGTTGCAGCGCCGCCAGGTCGAGCGCGCGTTCGCAGTGGTGCCGCACGCGCGTGCGTTCGCGAAACGCTATGCGGGCAGCGAGGAGCCGCAGGGCGGCGGTGAGCGCAACATGGCCGGTATTCCATCGATGAGCGCGTTTCGCATGCTCGACTGGCCGGGCGGAGAAGGCGCGCACGTGGACTTCTCGCCGCTGTGTCCCGCCGATGGCCGCGACGCGCTGCGCCAGTACGCGCTCGTCAAAGCGCGCGCGGCGGAATACGGCTTCGATTACTACGGCGGCTTCACGGCAGCGGGGCGCTGTTTGCATCATGTGTTCGCGGCGATCTTCGCGCGCGAGCGGCGCGAGGATGCCGCGCGTGCAGGCGACCTGCTGCGCGCGCTGATGAGCGATGCACGCGCGGCAGGCTATGGCGTGTACCGCTCGCATCTGCTCTACATGGATTACGCGGCGGCGCAGTACGACTTCAACGATGGCGCGCTGCTGCGGCTCGCGCAGACGGTGAAGGATGCGCTCGATCCGCAGGGCGTGCTGGCGCCAGGCAAGCAGGGAGTGTGGCCGGCCGCGTGGCGCGCGATGCGCGGCTATACGTGAGGCGTTCATCCGCATCACAGAACTGGGGGCGACGCGATGAACCGGCGGACCTTTCTTCATGCAGCGAGTGGCGCGTTTGCGGCGGCCTGCACGGTGACGCTTGCGTGGCGGCCTGGCGCGCCGCCGGTGCGCGTGGCGATCTACGACCCGGCGCTGGAACAGGGCAGGGCGCTCGCGGGCAAAGCGGCGCGAATGCGCGTGCCGGCGTTCGCACTCGGCGCGCAATGCGCGGACGACATCGGCACGCTGTGGCACGCGCAGCTTGCGCGCCGCCTCGAAACCCGCGCTGTAGCGCCCGCCGTCGCCCTCTGTGCGCTGCGTGGCTCCGACCGCTTCGTGCTGGAGCGTCTCGCGGCCCCGCGCGGCTGCATCGTGCTACGGGCTTAACCCGCGCCCGGCTTGGCGATTTTGGCGATCTCTTCGTCGCGCAATTCGCGCCGCAGAATCTTGCCGATAGTGTTTTGCGGCAGCGATGCGCGAAATTCGACGAGACGCGGCACCTTGTAGCCCGTGAGCTGCTGGCGGCAGAACTGGATCAGCGCGTCCTCGGTGAGCGCGGGGTCGCGGCGCACGACGAACACCTTCACGCGCTCGCCCTGCACGGGGTCCGGCACGCCGATGGCCGCGACTTCGCGCACACCCGGATGCAGCGCGATCACATCCTCGATTTCGTTCGGGTACACGTTGAAGCCCGAGACGAGAATCATGTCCTTCTTGCGGTCGATGAGCTGGATATAGCCGCGCGCATCCATGACGCCGATGTCGCCGGTCGCGAACCACCCGTCATTGACGAAGCTGCGCGCCGTTTCGTCAGGACGCATCCAGTAGCCCTTCATGACCTGCGGGCCTTTTACGCATAGCTCGCCCGGCTCGCCGAGGTTCGCCCACGTGCCGTCGTCACGGCGAAAACGCACCTGCGTGGACGGTGCGGGAAGCCCGATCGATCCTTCGAAATCCTGAAGATTGGCAGGATTCATCGCCACGATGGGTGAGCACTCGGTGAGCCCGTAGCCATCGACGATCGGCTTGCCGGTGACCGCCTTGAAGCGTTCGGCGACGGCCCGCTGCGTAGCCATGCCGCCGCCCATCGCTAGCTTGAGGCCCGAAAAATCGCGCTGGCGGAATGCTTCGTTTTCGAGGAACGCGTTGTAGAGCGTGTTGACCGCGCTGATGCAGCTGAACGTTTCGTGACGCAGAATTTTCATCACCCGGGGCATGTCACGCGGATTCGCGATCAGGATGTTGCGCCCGCCAATCGCCATGAAGCACAGTGCGTTCACGGCGAGCGAATAGATGTGATAGAGCGGCAGCGGCGTGAGAATGGTTTCGCGCTCGTTTTCGAGCTGCCCGGCGATCCACGCTTTCGCCTGCAGTACGTTTGCGACGACCGTGCCATGCGTGAGCATCGCGCCTTTGGCTATGCCCGTGGTGCCGCCCGTGTATTGCAGGAAGGCAAGGTCGTCGCGCTGCGGCGCCACCGGTGCGCGCGGCGCATGCGCACCCTCGGCGAGTGCGTCGAGCAGGCGCACCGTGCGCACGCTGGGCGGCAGCCGGTACGCGGGCACGAGTTTCTTCACGTGGCGCAGCATGAAGTTGATGAAGCGGCCCTTGAGGTTGAGGCCTGCGCCCAGCAGATCGCCCAGTTGCGTGAGGACGACGCGCTCGATGCGCGTGCCGGGTAACGCGGTTTCCAGCGTCTTCGCGAAGCTCTCGAACACGACGATGGTTTGCGCGCCGCTGTCCTTCAACTGGTGCGCGAGTTCGCGCGCCGTGTAGAGCGGATTGACGTTCACGACGACCGCCCCGGCCTTGAACGCGCCGAATAGCGCGACCGGGTACTGGAGCGTATTGGGCAGCATGATGGCGACGCGCTCGCCGGGCTGCACGCCCACGCCCTGCAGCCATGAGCCGAACGCGGCGGCCTTGCGGGCGAGTGCGCCATAGGTCATCGGCGAACCGGCGCTCACGTAGGCCACGTTGTCGCGAAAGCGCGCGGTGCAGTCGTCGAAGAAATGAGCGAGCGAGGCGTATTGCGTCACGTCGACTTCGTGCGGGACACCCGGCGGATACGAGGCGTACCAGACGCCATCCGTTTCCGGTGGCGCCGGGTCTGCCGGGTTTGTGTCGGGTTGAGCCAGTGGCGGCGGTGGCGTCTCGCTCATTGTCGTGCTCCGGGCGTGGCGTGGTCTCCCGCCATCTTGCACTATCTCGCGCCGGGCCGCGCGCCGCATCAACCGGTCATCTGCTTGGCGGCCTGCGTCATGTCGATGCCGCGCCGCTCGCGGCTGAACGGGATCAGCACGGCGATCACGACGGCCACCGTGCCCGCGACGATCGCCATCGCCATGCCGTAGTTCTGGCCGTGCGTGACGGCGAGCGAGGCCTGCATCGTGGCGTTCACGGAAGCCAGCAGATTGCCGAGCTGGTAGACGAGGCCGGGGAAGGTTGCGCGCACTTCGTCGGGCGAGATTTCATTGAGGTGTACCGGAATCACCCCCCACGCACCTTGCACGGAAATCTGCATGAGGAACGCGCCGAGCGCGAGCAGCATCGCGCCCGATGAGAACGCCCAGAGCGGCAGCACCGGCAGCGCGATCAGCGCCGAAATGAAAATGGTCTTGCGGCGGCCGATTTTTTCCGAAAGCGAGCCGAAGAAAATGCCCCCGACGATCGCGCCGATATTCAGCGTGATGGTGATGAGCGAAACCGTATGCGGATCGAAGTGATGCTGCTCGCGCAGGAAGGTCGGATAGAGGTCCTGCGTGCCGTGCGAGAAGAAGTTGAACGCCGTCATCAGCACGATCGCGTAGATCGAGAGGCCGAGGTTGTGCTTGAGCGTGGAGAGCAGGCTCGGGCGTGCGCGCTTTTCCATCTCTTTCCAGGCCGGCGACTCGGGCACGTGCGCGCGCACATAGAGCACGAGCAGCGCGGGCAGCACGCCGACGAAGAACATGCCGCGCCAGCCGATGTACTGATAGAGCACGCCGAATACGATCGAGGCGAGCAGATAGCCGCTCGGGTAACCGGCCTGCAGGAGGCCCGAGACGATGCCGCGCGCCTTCGGCGGGATGGTCTCCATGGTGAGCGCGGAGCCCACGCCCCATTCGCCGCCCATCGCCACGCCAAAGAGCGCGCGCAGAACGATGAACGTCGTGAGGTTGGGCGAGAAGCCAGTGAGCAGTTCGAGCAGCGAATAGCACGCGATATTGACCATCAGCGTGGGGCGGCGGCCGAATTTGTCGGCGAGTCGGCCGAAGATCAAGGCGCCTAACGGGCGCATGGCCAGCGTGATCGTAATGGCAAATGCAACGGCGGGGATTTGGGTATTGAATTCAGTGGCGATATCTTTCAGAACGAACACCATTAGAAAGAAATCGAATGCGTCGAGTGTCCACCCCAAATACGCTGCGATGGTGACGTTCTTCTGCTCTCGCGTCCAGCTCATGGCGTTGTTCTCCTCATGTGGCCGCGCTTGTCCCTGTTTTCCGGCATTGCGCGCATGGCGTGCTCGGCCCCGCGTGGCGAGCTCCGTACGAGTGTACGCTGCGCATTAAACATTTGCAGGAATGTCCCGCGCAACCGGGACAAATCCCTGGAGAATCGGTTTATCGGGCCTTATCGATCGAAAGGTTATTGTTTTAATAGTAAATAAAACGTAATTTATTTGAATTAAAAATCGAATGCCTGGCGAATGAAGCGTGCGCGGTATTTCCGGGAATTATCTGCAATTCTGATTGAATGCGAAGGTGCTGAAACTCAACGTTGCATCAGCCATTCGGCGGCGCGGGATACGACATCGTCCCAGTCGCCGATGGTGGTCTGGCGCAGCACGTGAGCGTCGCGCATCCAGGGCGAACGCGTGCCGGCCGCGCCCCAGCGCCACTCGCCGGCCGGATTGACGAGCACGGCAGTGGGCTTGCCGCTCATGATCGCGAGATTGGCGACGCCCGAGTCGACGCTGATCACCGCGTCCAGTTGTTCGATGCACGCAGCAGTGTCGCCAAACGTCATGATGCCCGGCGCGTAGTGGGCGATGTTGCCGCGCGGCGAGCCGCCCAACATCTCCGCCGCGGGGTGATGGAGGCTGACGAAATGGACGTGAGCGCAGAGCGCCGGGTTCGTGGTGAGACGCTCGAGCGCCGCGAGCGGCAAGGAGCGCAGGCCGGCCCAACTGCGCTCCTTGCTGCGCATGTTGCGGTTATGGCGCTGCGCACAATCCCAGAACATGCCAACCAGCGCCTTGCCAGGGTGCTGGGCGCGCAACGTCTGCGCCCAGCTTGCCGCCTGGTCGCGCGCGAGTTTCGGCGCGCGTATCCAGGCTGCGAACCAGGGATCGGGGCGCGGCTGGAGGCGGGACGCGAGCATCGGCAGATGCAGTAGCGTGGCTTGCATCGTCGGTGCGAATGCCTCGACGGCGGGCAGCGTTTCTGCGTCCAATGGCGAGCGCTGGGCGAGCGGGCGGCGCGCGGCCACTACATGGCAGTCGGGCAGCGACGCTTCCACGACGCGGTAGATCGGCTCGTCGCAGGTCACCATGATCTCCGCCCCGGCCGCGCGCCAATGCGCGATGCTGCCGAACATCATGAACTGATCGCCGTAGCCCATCTGGTGCGTGACCAGCACGCGTTCGCCGCGCAGGTCACATTGTCCGTCCCACATCGGCACCGTGCCGTAGCGGTAGTTGCCGCTGTCACCGCGATTGCGCCAGACCCAGTGCGCGAAGCCGCGCGCGTCTCCCGCGCTGAGCAGCGCCTCGGCCAGCCATTTGCGCGCCCGCAGCTTGTCGGGATCGAGGTCGTCGGTCGAGCCATTTACCACGTGCTCCAGCAGCGCGATGGCGCGTGCGGTGTCGCCGCTCAGGTAAAGGTCGCGGCCGAGCCTTGCCTGATAGAACAGTGGCGACCAGTCGAGCGCCGCGAAATCGATCCACGTTTGCGCCGCTTGCGCATGCTGGCCCAGCAGGCGCAGCGCGCGGGCGCGCGCGTGAACGAAACTGCGGTTGTGCGGGTCGAGCATCAGGCCCTTTTCGGCCCAAGGCAGTATGTGCTCGTCGCGCTTCACGCCGACGAGCGCTTCGCAAATCTGGATCAGTAGCGCAGGGTCGGAGGGGCAGTGGGCGTGCGCGACGAATGCTTGCAAGAGTCGCTGTTCCGGATCAATGGTCATTGCTGGGGTGTCAGGAATATTTATCGGAGAAATCCTATTGAGGGGTATGGCCGGTCGATATCGGAGGCTTCTTAAAATGAGCGTCGCCGCTGCGCGCCATCTGCCGTCGGTGCAGCTTTGCTGCGCAGGTGCAAGCCATCGAGCACAATGAACGACCGTGCTTTTCCTGATTCCGGTGAATGGACAGATTCACTAGAATCGGTTTGATCCCCCGCGTATTCCGTCATGCGGAACGGGGCCAGTAGATATCAAGGAGACGCAAGCATGCAGGTCAGGGAAATGTTCGAATTGGGTGGACAGACGGCGCTTATCACGGGCGGCTCGCGCGGGCTCGGGCTGCAAATGGCCGAGGCGCTCGGCGAAATGGGCTGCCGTGTCGTCATTACGGCGCGCAAGGCCGACGAGCTTGCTGCGGCGGCGCAGCATCTGCAGGCGCGCGGCATCGAAGTCACGACGATCGTGAGCGACCTGCAGCGTGCCGAGGCCGTCAAGCCTCTAGTCGATGAAACGCTGGCGGCATGCGGTCGGATCGACATTCTCGTGAACAATGCGGGCGCGACGTGGGGCGCGCCGGCGGAGGACTATCCCGATGAGGCATGGCACAAGGTCATGAACCTCAACGTCAACGCGCCGTTTTTCCTCGCTCGCGAAGTGGGCAAGCGCAGCATGATTCCCGCGCAGCGCGGCAAGATCATCAATATTGCGTCGGTCGCGGGCTTGAAGGGATCGCTTGGCCACATGCAGGCCATCGCATACAACACCTCGAAGGCCGCAGCCATCAACTTCACGCGCGCGCTCGCCGCCGAGTGGGGCAAGTACAACATCAACGTGAACGCGATCTGCCCGGGCTTCTTCCCGTCGAAGATGACGGCGGGCCTGCTCGATACGGCCGGGCAAGCGGTGATCGATCGTACGCCGCTGCATCGCCTCGGCGACGAAAGCGATCTTAAGGGCGCGGTGGTGTTTCTCGCGAGCGCCGCGTCGCGTCATGTCACCGGCCAGCACCTGGCGATCGACGGCGGCGCGAGCATCGCCTGACGCCGCACGAATTGCACGCGTTCCACGAATTCCACCACGCTCACGAGACGATTACCCGCCATGCCTCAGTCCACTACCGCTGCGTCGCGCACGAGTTCGCCATATTGGCCTTCGCATCTCTCGCCGCACTTGAGCCTTCCCGCCACGAACCTGTTCTATAACGCCGAGGTTTCAGCCGCGCGTTATCCGGACAAGCCTTTCATCGTCTTCTACGACACGCCCGTTACCTTCGCGCAGTTCAAGGACGAGGCCGAGCGCGTGGCGGGTTATCTGCAGACGGAGTGCGGCGTGAAGGCCGGCGACCGCGTGCTTCTCTATATGCAGAACAGTCCGCAATGGGTGATCGCCTATTACGGCATCCTGCGCGCGAATGCCGTGGTCGTGCCCGTCAACCCGATGAATCTCACCGACGAACTCGCGCACTACGTGGAAGATAGCGGTGCGACCACCGCGTTCGTCGCGCAGGATCTGTATCCGCGCATCGCGTCGCTGGTGGGCGCGGGAGAGGGGCAGGGATTGCGGCATCTGCTTGTCGCCACGTACAGCGATTATTTGAAGAACGAACCGTTCTCAACGCCGCCCGAATTCGTGAGTGCGCCGCGCCACGTGCAGGGGCCGGGCGTCGCGCACTGGGCCGACGTGCTGGCGGCGGGCTGCACGCCCGGCGCACTCACGGCAGGACCGGACGATCTGTGTGTGATGCCATACACGTCGGGCACCACGGGCAAGCCCAAGGGCTGCATGCATACGCATCGCAGCGTGATGTCCACGGCCGTGGGTGGTTGCGTCTGGTTCGGCAATACTCAGGATGCCGTACAGCTTTCCGTGCTGCCGCTGTTTCATGTGACCGGCATGCAGGGCGGCATGAACAGCCCGATTTACAACGGTTCCACGATTGTGATCCTGCCGCGCTGGGACCGCGACGCCGCGGCGCGCGCGATCGAGCATTACCGCATCACGTGTTGGCAGTCGATCTCGACGATGGTCGTGGACTTCCTGTCGAATCCGCGCGTCGGCGAATACGACCTGTCGAGTCTCTCCGCGATGCGCGGCGGCGGCGCGACCATGCCCGATGCCGTGGTCAAGAAGCTGCGCGACCTCACGGGTCTCGAGTTCGTGGAGGGCTACGGCATGTCGGAGACGATGGCCGCCACGCATATCAATCCACCGCAGCACCCGAAGGCGCAGTGTCTCGGCATTCCGGTCTTCGACGTCGATGCGCGCATCGTCGATCCGATCACGTTCGAAGAGGTGCCGGAGGGCGAGGCGGGCGAACTCATCATGAGCGCGCCGCAAGTGATGCAAGGCTACTGGGGCAACCCCAAGGCAACGAGCGAGGCCTTCATCGAGCGCGACGGCAAGCGCTTTTTGCGCACCGGCGACCTCGTGCGGCGCGACGCGGACGGCTATTACTTCATGACCGACCGCCTCAAGCGCATGATCAACGCGTCCGGCTACAAGGTGTGGCCGGCCGAGGTCGAGGCGCTCATGTATCGGCATCCCGCCATCAAGGAGGTCTGCATCATCGGCGCCCAGGACCCGAAGCGCGGCGAGACCGTGAAGGCCGTCGTGGTGCTCGATCCGAAGCAGGTGGGCAGCGTGAGCGAAGCGGAGATCGTCGCGTGGGCGCACGAAAATATGGCGGCCTACAAGGCGCCGCGCATCGTTCAGTTTGTCGAAGCGTTGCCGAAGTCGGGCAGCGGCAAGATTCTCTGGCGCAAGCTGCAGGAAGAGGAGGCCGCCGCGCGCTGACGTGCATTAACGCGGCGCACCGAACCTCTTTCCTTCCTCGCGAGCATCAGGCGCCTGCCAATGCCGGCAGATGCAACTCGCTCCAACCCCATCCTCCGTGTGCCGCTTCGGCGGCCGCTCCCTTCGTTCCCGTGTGCTGCGCGACGTGACCCGGCGACCATTCGCCGGGCGCTTGCGCGTTCTTGCGCTCGAGAATCGCCTCGCACAGAAAGTCGATGCTGTACGCGTTCAGCAAATGCGCATGATGCGTTTCGATATAGGACGCGAGGCGCGCCGCCTCGCCCTTGATCGCCGCGAGGGAGTAAAGCGTGGTGGCATCCCAGCGAAAGCGCAGTCCGAGTTCGGCAAAGGCGGAATTGAATGCGCTCAACTGGTTGTGCAGGTGCTGATCGTGTTCCGTGGTCCGGCTGGCTGAAGAGTGGCTCATGGCTGGTCTCCGTATGAGTTCAGATGACGTGAGCCAATCGTAGAAGCGTAGATGAATAAACGATAGTTAAAGTTTTTTTAGATTTATATAAAGAATCGCATATAGATGCGAGACTGACGATCGGCCTACGCGTAAACCCGCTTGGTGACGTGCTTGCTTCTGATATATTGTATGGCACATATGGAATTTGATCTTAACGCCGGCTAAACACAACGTTGGAGATAAACCACCGATGTCTGCCGAACTCCAGGACGTAGCGGGGTTGTCCCCGCTGAGCTTGACGCTCGAACCCATCCACGCCACGGTTTCGCTGCGCGATCAGGCATACGCGAAACTCAAGCAGGCGATTGCAGAGACCGACATCTACCGCTCGCGAGACGAAATTCGCCTCGACGAAAAAGAGTTGACTGAAAAGCTCGGCGTGAGCCGCACGCCGGTGCGCGAGGCCATGACGCTGCTGGAACAGGAAGGATTCCTGCGTACTGTGCCGCGGCGCGGTGTCTATATTTTGCGCAAGACCCGCAAGGAGATCGTCGAGATGATCTATATGTGGGCCGCGCTGGAAAGCATTGCCGCGCGGCTCGCCACACAGCGCGCTTCCGATGAGGACATCGCGCGTTTGCGCCATATGTTCGCGGATTTCGGCGAGGACAAACCCACCGAGCACATCGAGGAATACTCGGAAGCGAACATCACGTTTCATCAAGCGCTGGTGGAGTTGTCCAAGTCGCCGATCATCGTCGAGACCATCAAGAACATCTTCATGCATGTGCGAGCGATCCGGCGCATGACGATCGCGCAGAGCGATCGCGCGTCACGATCGATCGTGGACCACATGCGGATCATCGAGGCCCTCGAGGCCCGCGATACCGAGAGAGTAGAGCGGCTCGTGCGCCAGCATTCGATCGATCTTGCGTTATTTGTCGAGGCGAACTGCGACTTTCTAGACTGAGCGGCTCGCGCGTACACATTGCGTGCCGCTGTTGTGCTTTTTCAAGTGTTGCCGTTGGTCAGTAAATTTGGACTCCGTAATAAATAGTAGCGTCTGACGCTGCTACACAGAGCGGGGATCTCAAAAAAATGCTTGACTAATATTGTGTGTGGAATATTGTATATCACGAGTAACCCAACGCCCCGCCAACGAGGAGACGTCATGGCAGAAGCAGGTATGAACGACGCGCAGAACAGCCCTGCGCAGGAAGCGCAACCGACGACCGATGGTTTTCACCTCGTCATCGACGCGCTGAAGCTCAACGACATCGACACGATTTTCGGTCTCGTCGGTATTCCGATCACGGACCTCGCGCGTCTGGCCCAAGCCGAAGGGATGCGCTTCATCGGCTTCCGGCACGAGCAGAACGCGGGCAACGCCGCGGCCATCGCGGGTTACATGACGAAGAAGCCGGGCATCTGCCTCACGGTTTCGGCGCCTGGCTTCCTCAACGGCCTGACCGCGCTCGCCAACGCCACCACCAACTGCTTCCCGATGATCCTCATCAGCGGCTCGAGCGAGCGCGAGATCGTCGACCTGCAGCAGGGCGACTACGAGGAAATGGACCAGCTCAACGCTGCCAAGCCGTATGCCAAGGCCGCTTACCGCGTGCTGCATGCCGAGGACATCGGCGTCGGCATTGCCCGCGCGATCCGCGCTGCGGTCTCGGGCCGCCCGGGCGGCGTCTATCTCGACCTGCCGGCCAAGCTGCTCGCGCAGACCATCGACGCCGTGAAGGGCGAGCAGTCGCTGATCAAGGTCGTGGATGCCGCGCCGCGCCAACTGCCCGCTCCCGACTCGGTCCAGCGCGCGCTCGAAGTCCTCAAGACGGCCAAGCGCCCGCTCATCCTGCTCGGCAAGGGCGCAGCCTATGCTCAGGCCGACGCGCAAATCCGCGAGCTGGTTGAGAAGAGCGGCATTCCCTATCTGCCGATGTCGATGGCCAAGGGCTTGCTGCCCGACACGCACGAGCAGTCCGCGTCCGCCGCGCGCTCGTTCGTGCTCGCCGAATCGGATGCCGTCGTGCTGATCGGCGCGCGTCTGAACTGGCTGCTCTCGCACGGCAAGGGCAAGACCTGGGGTGCGCCGTCGCCCAAGCGCTTTGTGCAGATCGACATCGCACCCACCGAGATCGACAGCAACGTGGCGATCGAAGCACCGGTGATCGGCGACATCGGTTCGTGTGTTGAGGCGCTGGTCGCCGGCATGGGCTCGAACTTCCCGCAGCCGAGCGCCGAATGGCTCGGCGCCATTGCGGAGCGCAAGAACAAGAATCTCGCGAAGATGGCCGCGACGCTCGAGAAGAACCCGACGCCGATGAATTTCCACAGCGCCCTGCGCGCGATTCGCGACGTGCTCAAGACGCGTCCCGACATCAACGTGGTGAACGAAGGCGCGAACACGCTCGACTATGCGCGCGCCGTGATCGACATGTACCAGCCGCGCAAGCGTTTCGACTCGGGTACGTGGGGGATCATGGGCATCGGTATGGGCTTCGCGGTCGGCGCGGCGGTCACGAGCGGCACACAAGTCGTGGCGATCGAAGGTGACAGCGCGTTCGGCTTCAGCGGCATGGAGCTGGAGACCATCTGTCGCTACAACCTGCCGGTCTGCACGATCGTCTTCAACAACAACGGCGTGTATCGCGGCACCGATGTGAACCCGACCGGCGGCGCCGACGTTGCGCCCACCGTGTTCGTGAAGGGCGCGCGCTACGACAAGATGATCGAGGCGTTCGGCGGCATCGGCCACCAGGCTACGACGCCCGAGGAATTGACTGCGGCGCTGCTCGAAGCGATCGCGTCGGGCAAGCCCACGCTGATCAACGCAGTGATCGACGAATCGGCCGGCACCGAAAGCGGTCGTCTCACGAATCTCAATCCGCAAAGCGCGGCCATGAAGAAATAAGCTGAGTCTCACAGGACACATTAATCAGGAGCCAGAACATGAGCAAACCCCTCGACGGCATCAAGATCATCGACTTCACGCACGTACAGGCAGGCCCCGCATGCACGCAAATGCTCGCGTGGTTCGGTGCGGACGTGATCAAGGTGGAGCGCCCGGGCGCCGGTGACGTGACGCGCTCGCAGTTGCGCGACATTCCCGAAGCGGACGCGCTGTACTTCACGATGCTCAACAGCAACAAGCGTTCGCTCACGCTCGACACCAAGAAGCCGGAAGGCAAGGAAGTGCTCGAGAAACTGATTCGCGAGTCGGACGTGATGGTGGAGAACTTCGGCCCCGGCGCGCTCGATCGCATGGGCTTCACGTGGGAGCGCATCAAGGAGCTCAACCCGAAGATGATCGTCGCTTCGGTGAAGGGTTTCAGCGAAGGCCACCACTATGACGACCTCAAGGTCTATGAGAACGTTGCACAGTGCGCGGGCGGCGCGGCCTCGACCACGGGCTTCTGGGACGGCCCGCCCACGGTCAGCGCGGCAGCGCTCGGCGACAGCAACACGGGCATGCACCTGGCCATCGGCATTCTTACGGCGCTGATCGGCCGCGACAAGACCGGCAAGGGCCAGAAAGTGGCCGTCTCGATGCAGGACAGCGTGATTAACCTGTGCCGCGTGAAGCTGCGCGACCAGCAGCGTCTCGATCGCGTGGGCTATCTGGAAGAGTATCCGCAGTACCCGCACGGCACCTTCAGCGACGTGGTGCCCCGTGGCGGCAACGCGGGCGGCGGCGGCCAGCCGGGCTGGGTGCTCAAGTGCAAGGGCTGGGAAACCGATCCGAACGCGTATATCTACTTCACGGTGCAGGGCCATGCGTGGGAGCCGATCTGCCGCGCAATCGGCAAGCCCGAGTGGATCGACGATCCGGACTACAAGACGGCCCAGGCGCGCCAGCCGCATATCTTCGACATTTTCGCGGTGATCGAGGAGTGGCTTGCCGACAAGACCAAGTTCGAGGCCGTCGATATTCTGCGCAAGTTCGACATCCCGTGCGCGCCGGTGCTCAGCATGAAGGAAATCGCCAATGACCCGTCGCTGCGCGAGAGCGGTACCATCGTCGAAGTCCCGCACAAGGAACGCGGCACGTATCTCACCGTGGGCAGCCCGATCAAGTTCTCGGATCTGAAGCCGGAAATCACGGGTTCGCCGCTGCTCGGCGAGCATACCGACGAAGTGCTCGCCAACCTTGGCTACACGCCGCAGCAGATCGCGGCGCTGCATGAGGCGCGCGCGGTCTGAGGTACGGGACGCTCCGCAGGCCAGCGGAGCGCGGTGCGCGCATGAGGGTCGCGCGCGCCGCGCTCCGGCGATTCAATCCTTTCCCTTCATAGCCCATACCATGTCAACCGCCATCGATTTCGCCCAGCTTGCCGACGCTATCGGCGACGCCATCGTTATCTCGGACGCCGCCGGCGACATCACGTACTGGAATCCCGCCGCTACGCGCATGTTTGGCTTTACGCGCGACGAGGCAATGGGCAAGACGCTCGACCTGATCATTCCCGAGCGGCTGCGCGGCCGTCACTGGGACGGCTATCACAAGACGATGGCGTCGGGGCAGACGCGTTACGGCAACGACGTGCTGCGCGTGCCCGCCGTCGACAAGGACGGGCGTGCACTGTCCATCGCATTTACCGTTGCGCTGCTGCATGGGCAGCAAGGCGAGATCACGGGCATCGTGGCCGTGATTCGCGACGAGACCGCACGTTTTCAGGAAGAGCGCAATCTGCGCAAGCGCATCAACGAGCTCGAAGCCCAGGCCCAACAGTCGTGAGCCAATGAGCCAGCCTGCGGGCTGGCCTGAGATCGCCTGATTCCCCTATCCAGGTCCGCACGGAGCGCTTCGATGCATACAGAAAGACTCGGACATTACGAGGTCGAACTCTCGGCCCGTCAATTCATACACAACGGCGGATGGGCGGCGTTTGCCGCCATCCACGGCCAGCAGGACGAGGACGACGAGCACGCAGCGCGCGCCGCCGTGTTCCCCGAGCAGCGCGTGGCCGACGAGACTGTTTTCGCCAGCGAGGCTGCCGCCATAGCGGGCGCCCGCGAGGCAGCGCTCGTCGTACTCGGCGATCTAGGGACCGTCAACCCGCCGCGCTAGCGGTTCCGGCGACACGCAACGAGACAATGCGCGGCGCAGGGCGCGACGCGCAAGACTCGTCGCACACGAACAATTTCAACATCTGGGCTTTGCATGGGACCGGAGTAAGTGCTGAAGCGCTTACTCCGGCCGACACAGGAGACGTTTCATGACGACATGGCCACGCCATCGGCGCGCCAGGGGCCTTTGCGCCCCGCCGATTCCTCGCGCCAGCAATAGCGCTTCATCCACGCGCGGAGGTTCGACATGGCAATGACCATTGCGGTGCCCCGCGAAGCATTCGAAGACGAACGGCGCGTAGCGGCGACACCTGAAAGCGTCGCACAACTAATCAAGCTCGGCTACGAGATCGAGATCGAAGCCGGTGCGGGCGAGCGCGCGTCGTACAGCGACGAAGCGTATCGCAAGGCGGGCGCGTGCATCGTCGAAAACGCGGCCGAACTCTGGGCGCACGCCGACATCGTGTTCAAGGTGCGTCCGCCGTCGATCGAAGAGGCGCAGTGCCTGAAGACCGGCGCGACGCTCGTCAGCTTCATCTGGCCCGCGCAGAACGGCGCGCTGCTCGACGTGCTCGCCACGCGCAATGCAACGGTGCTCGCGATGGACTGCGTGCCGCGCATCTCGCGCGCGCAAAAGCTCGATGCGTTGAGCTCGATGGCGAACATGGCGGGCTATCGCGCGGTGATCGAAGCCGCGCAACATTTCGGACGCATCTTCACCGGGCAGATCACGGCGGCGGGCAAGATGCCGCCCGCCAAGGTGCTCGTGATCGGCGCGGGCGTGGCCGGTCTAGCGGCCATCGGCGCGGCGCGCGGACTGGGGGCCATTGTGCGCGCATTCGATACGCGGCCCGAAGTCGGGCAGCAGATCGAGAGCATGGGCGCCGAATTCCTGAGCGTGGACGTGGAGGAAGAAGGCGGCGGCGGTGGCGGCTACGCGAAGGTGATGAGCGCGAAGTTCATCGAAGCCGAGATGGCGCTGTTCAAGGCCCAGGCGAGCGAGGTGGACATCATCGTCACGACCGCGCTGATCCCGGGCAAGCCCGCGCCGCGCCTGATCGACGAAGAGATGGTCGCGTGCATGCGCGCGGGCAGCGTGATCGTCGACATGGCGGCGGAGCAGGGCGGCAACTGCGAACTCACGCGCGCGGGCGAAGTGGTGCATGCGCACGGCGTGACGGTGATCGGCTATACCGATCTGCCGAGCCGCATGGCGAATCAGTCGAGCCAGCTCTATGCGACGAACCTGCGCCATCTGCTGACCGATCTCACGCCTGGTAAGGATGGCGAACTAAAGATCGACATGGAAGATGTCGTGCAGCGGGGCACCACGGTCATGGAGCAGGGCAAGCTCTGCTGGCCCGCGCCGCCGGTGCCGACGGCGGCGGTGGCTCCGGCCGCACCGGCGAAGACCGTGCAGCCAGCGACTTCCGCACATGGCGCAGGCCCGGACGCTGCCGCAACGCGTGGCCGCAGTGCATGGCCGCTCGTCACACTGGCAGTGGCCGCAGTGTTGCTGCTCGCGCTCGGCGCCGTCGCGCCGCCTGCGTTCGTGGCGCACTTCACGGTGTTCGTGCTGGCCGTCTTCGTGGGCTATCAGGTGGTCTGGAATGTAACGCCTTCGTTGCACACGCCGCTCATGAGCGTGACCAACGCCATTAGCGGGATCATCGTGATCGGTGCGCTGCTGAATCCCGGCGGTGCGGAAACGAGCACGGTCGTGAAGGTGCTCGCGGGCGTCGCGCTCGTGGTGGCGACAATCAATATTGCAGGCGGGTTCCTCGTGACCCAGCGCATGCTCAAGATGTTCCAACGGACCTAAGGAGACTGAAGTCATGCTTGGTGGAATCGGCAATATGGCGTGGCTCGGCTCGGCCACGCTCTTCATCCTCAGCCTGCGCGGGCTGAGTCATCCGGCTAGCGCCCGGCGCGGCAATCTCTTCGGCATCTGCGGGATGGCGATCGCCGTGCTCGCCACCCTGCTCGTCACGGGCGGGGCGGGGCTCGAAGTCGCGCTTGGCGCGGCGCTGGTGGGCGGCGGCATCGGCGCCGTGCTGGCACGGCGCGTGGAAATGACGCAAATGCCGCAACTCGTGGCCGTGCTGCACAGCTTCGTCGGCCTTGCGGCAACGCTCATCGCCGTCGCGAGCTTTCTTTCGCCCGCCGCCGCCATGAGCGCCGTCGAGCGAGGGATTCACGACACGGAGATCTATATCGGCGCGTTCATCGGCACCGTGACGTTCAGCGGTTCGATCGTAGCGTTCCTCAAGTTGCAGGGCACGGTGGGCGGCAAGCCGCTCGTGCTGCCCGGCCGGCATCTGATGAACGCGGTGGCGCTCGCGGTGTGCATCGCGCTCGGTTATGTTTTCGTGGGCGCACCGGATGGCCCGTATGCGCTCGCCGCGCTCGGCGCGATGTGCGCGATTGCGGCGGTGCTGGGCGTGCATCTCGTGATGGCGATCGGCGGCGCGGACATGCCGGTGGTGGTGTCCATGCTCAACAGCTATTCGGGCTGGGCGGCCGCGGCAACCGGCTTCATGCTCGATAACGACCTGCTGGTGACGACCGGTGCGCTGGTGGGCTCGAGCGGCGCGATCCTCAGCTACATTATGTGCCGCGCCATGAACCGCAGTTTCGTCTCGGTGATTCTCGGCGGCTTTGGCGCCGTGGCCAGCACGTCGAGCGCCGCGCCGCAGGGAGAAGTGGTGGCGACTTCGGTCGACGAGGTGGGTGCGTTGCTGCGCGACGCCTCCGAGGTCGTGATCGTGCCCGGTTATGGCATGGCGGTCGCCCAGGCGCAGAGCACAATCAGCGAAATCACCCGCAGGCTGCGTGCGCAGGGCGTGCGCGTGCGCTTCGGCATCCATCCGGTTGCCGGGCGTTTGCCGGGCCATATGAACGTGCTGCTCGCCGAGGCGAAGGTGCCGTACGACATCGTGCTCGAAATGGACGAAATCAACGAGGACTTCACGAACACCGACGTCGTGCTCGTGATCGGCGCGAACGATATCGTGAATCCGGGCGCGCAGGAGGATGCGGGCAGCCCGATCGCCGGCATGCCGGTGCTCGAGGTGTGGAAGGCGCGCACCGTGGTGGTTTCCAAGCGCAGCATGGCGACGGGCTACGCGGGCGTCGACAATCCGCTCTTCTATAAGGAGAACACCCGAATGCTGTTTGGCGACGCAAAGGGTAGTGTCGATGCTCTGCTCAGACAACTAGAAACGGCTTGACGAAGCAGTAGCGCGCGGCACGGCGAGACCCCGGCCGCGCGCAAGACCGCCGGGACTGGCGGATCACCGTACGACGGAGAGACAAACGTGGCACAAACCGATCGCATCGACGCCCCTTATACGGCGCGGCGGCACAACCGCTGGGTGCAGCTCGTGGCCGGTGTCGCCTGTATGGGGCTAGTCGCCAATCTGCAGTATGCATGGACATTGTTTGTAGTGCCGATGGATTCGAAGCACCATTGGGGACAGGCTGCCATTCAGCTCGCGTTCTCGCTGTTCATCGTGACAGAGACGTGGCTCGTTCCCGTGGAAGGCTGGCTCGTGGACCGCTTTGGGCCGCGTCCGGTCGTGATGGGCGGCGCATGCTGCGTGGCGCTTGGATGGGTGCTCGACGCGTGGGCGCCGGTATTGCCGGTGCTTTACCTGGCGGCGGTGATTTCGGGCATCGGCGCGGGATGCGTGTACGGCACGTGCGTGGGCACGGCGCTCAAATGGTTTCCGGACCGGCGCGGGCTCGCCGCGGGTATGACGGCGGCGGGCTTTGGCGCGGGCGCGGCGCTCACGGTCATTCCGATTGCGCGCATGATCCAGCATTCGGGTTACGAAACGGCCTTCGTCTTTTTCGGTTTGCTGCAAGGCGTGTGCATCATGGCGCTCGCGCTCGTGATGGTGCGCCCGAAGCCGCCCGCGCATGCGGCCGGCGTGCAGCGCGTGGTGGCTACGAAGACCGACTACACGACGCGGCAGATGATCCGCGCGCCGCTGTTCTGGGTGATGTACGCGATGTTCGTGTGCGTCGCCACGGGCGGCATCATCGCTACCGCTCAGATCGGGCCGATTGCCAAGTCGTACGGTTTCGCCTCGATGCCGGTGACGTTCATGAGCATGACGCTGCCGCTTTTGACGATGACGCTGTCGGTCAACAATCTGTGCAATGGATTCACGCGGCCGCTGTGCGGGCTTATTTCGGACCGGATCGGCCGTGAGAACACGATGTTCATCACCTTCCTCGGCGAAGGGCTCGCGTTACTCGGCCTGCGCTACTTCGGCCACGACCCGTATCTCTTCATCCTGTTTTCGGGGCTCGTGTTCCTGTTTTACGGCGACATCTTCTCGAACTTCCCGGCCACCTGCGCCGACACCTTTGGCGCGCGCTACGCGGCGGGCAATGCTGGCACGCTTTATACGGCGAAGGGGACCGCTGCGCTGCTGGTGCCGGTTGCCACGCTGCTCGCAGTGCACGGCGGCTGGAACACGGTGTTCGAATTCGCGGCCTGTATCGCAATGATGGCGGGGGTGTGCGCGAAGGTGGTGTTGCAGCCGATGCGGCGGCGCTGGATTTTCCAGTCTGCCAAGCCCGCTGGGCATGTTGACAGGGCGTTCGTTCGCAATCCGCTGGGCGCGGGCGAGTAGTTAATAACGGGGCGGGCGGCTCGTGCTATCGGAATAGGGTGCTCCGCACGCCTGCGCGCCGCCGTCCGGGTGCGTGCGCAACCTTCGCATGAGCGCTGCCGCTGGCAACGCACGTACGCGCGCACGGCGCACCCGCCGGGAATCAGTGCGTGCCTGCACGCGGTGCGGGTCGGGCGCTTCGTTGGTGTCGTCCGCTGTGGATAGCGCCGCGTAGCGTCCCTCGGTCTGGCCGCGCTCGATCCACTCGGCCGGCAATCGGGTCGCAATCAACCACGTCGCCGCGGCGCCGAAGCCCACGGCAATGATCGCGGCGATAACGACGATTTCCATTTCTGCTCCATGTTTCATGGCTTGAACTCGTGCCGACGATGCGGTTCAGGCGCCGTTGGTTCGATTTCAATGTATACCACTAAACATAACGAGATGCTTTTGGAGTAACGCACGTCCGTTCAGTCTTCAATCGGCGGGGAGCAGAGATGAAGGTGACTTCAATCATGGTCGACGAGATCAACGCCATTTTGCTCGGCGCTCCGGATCCCGCGCACTACCTCAAGCGAACACAGGGTCAACCTTTCATCATCTATGGAATGGACGACCCGCAGCGCACCTATCTGGCGGTCGATCATTTCAGGAATCGCAGTCTTGGCGTGGCACCCACTTCCGCAGCAGAGATCGGGCACCGTGTGGGGGGTATGACAAGAAAAGAAGTCCTCTGGTCGCGAACTACGGCCTGCACTTCAACCCGCCAAATCAGCGAGTTTCATGGCAAGCACGCGGTGGTGCCGATCCGGTCGTGATTACGGCCAAATTGAGTGACTGGTGGATCTGAAGAAAACAAAAAAGCCCGCAATTTGCGGGCTTTTTGATGAAACCGTTACTTGAAGAAGCGTGGTGCCCAGGAGAGGACTCGAACCTCCACAGTGTTGCCACCGCCAGGACCTGAACCTGGTGCGTCTACCAATTCCGCCACCTGGGCACGTCTTCAAGCTAGACAGCGATTATAGCGTGTTTGCGAGCGCTGTCAATCAATGTTTTCAAAAAATCTTCACATCGCGAAAGATCTGTATCCGCGTGCGGGAAGCCGCGAAACATTCGGCGCAGTGTGCTCATATTGAGCTGCGGATCGTGCTGCGCGGAAACGAAAAAAGCCGGCATAAAGCCGGCTTTTTTGAATCTTGGTGCCCAAGAGAGGACTCGAACCTCCACAGTGTTGCCACCGCCAGGACCTGAACCTGGTGCGTCTACCAATTCCGCCACCTGGGCAAGGTGTCGCTTACTACTTGCTGCTGCGCTTGTTGTGCAGCAGAGAACGAGATTCTAGCGCGTCTGTAGGACCTGTCAAGGCCCTTTTGAGGAAGTTTGAGAAAAAAGTGCACTCCTGGCGTTGGTCGTGAGTCCGGCGCGTGAGGCGCGTGCAGCGGGCATCCGCAAGCTTCCACGCTGAATTGCTGGGCGCGGCTCGGGTGTTAGAATGCCTCGCAGCAAGACCGGGCGCGGCATGATTTCCCGTGTCCGCGCACTATCCGTTGTCCACGCCACGAGAACAACCATCGACAAGCCCTTGAGCAAATATCCCTATCCGATTCCCAGCCGCGAAGAGATTCTCGGCGTGCTGCGGACCAGCGAATCGCCCTGTACCGCGAACGATATCGCCGAGGCTCTCGCCATCAAGCGCCAGGAGCGTGAAGGGTTTTTCAGGCGGCTCGCTGCGATGGAGCGCGACGGGCAGATCCGGCTCGACTCGCGCGGCCATTATCAGCTTGCGCATCCTTCCAACTTTGTCGCGGGCCGCGTCCAGGGCCATCGTGACGGCTACGGCTTCCTCGTGCGCGACGACGGCCAGGACGATCTGTTTCTGCCGCAAGGCGAGATGCAGAAGGTCATGCACAACGACCGCGTGCTCGCGCGCATCGTCGGGTACGACCGCCGCGGGCGTCCGGAAGGGCATATCGTCGAGGTCACGGACCGCGCGAACCGCAGCGTGATCGGGCGGCTCTTGAACGAAAACGGCGCGCTCATCGTCGCGCCCGAAGACAAGCGCATCGGCCACGACATCCTCGTCACGCAGAACGCGAAGAAGGCCAAGGTCGGGCAAGTGGTGGTGGTCGAGCTCACCGACTTCCCGAGCCGCCACTCGCAGCCGCTCGGCCGCGTGCTGGAGGTGCTCGGCGACATCGACGATCCCGGCATGGAGATCGAGATCGCCGTGCGCAAGTACGGTGTGCCGCACGAGTTCAGTCAGCCCGCGCTCGACGAGGCCGCGAAGCTGCCCGACGCCGTGCGTCCGACCGATATCCGCTATCGCGTCGATCTGCGCGACGTGCCGCTCGTCACCATCGACGGCGAAGATGCGCGCGACTTCGACGACGCTGTTTACTGCGAACCGATGAAGGTCGGGCGCGGTGACGGCTTCCGTCTGCTCGTGGCCATCGCGGACGTCTCGCACTATGTGCAGCCGGGCGGCGGGCTCGATGTGGACGCCATCGAGCGCAGCACCTCGGTGTACTTCCCGCGCCGCGTGATTCCGATGCTGCCCGAGAAGCTCTCGAACGGGCTGTGCTCGCTCAATCCGCACGTGGACCGCTGCGTGCTCGTGTGCGACATGGTCATCACCGCGCGCGGCGAGATCAAGGCGTATCAGTTCTACCCAGGTGTGATGCATTCGGCTGCGCGCCTCACGTATACCGAGGTCGCCGCGGTGCTCAAGAACACCAAGGGGCCGGAGGCGACGCGGCGTGCGACGCTGATGCCGCATCTGCAGAACCTCTATGGCGTCTACAAGTCGCTGTTCGCGGCGCGCCAGAAACGCGGCGCGATCGACTTCGATACGACCGAGACATATATCGTCTGCAATGCGCAGGGCAAGATCGAGCAGATCGTGCCGCGCCAGCGCAACGATGCGCACAAGCTGATCGAAGAGTGCATGCTCGCGGCCAACGTCTGCGCGGCGGACTTCATGAAGCGCAACAAGCATCCGGGCCTGTACCGGGTGCACGCGGGGCCGAGCGCGGAAAAGCTCGAGAACCTGCGCACCTTCCTGCGCGGCATGGGTCTTTCGCTGGGCGGCGGCGACACGCCTCACGCGAGCGATTACGCGGCGCTGATGGCGCACATCCGCGACCGGCCCGATGCGCAGATGCTGCAAACGATGCTGCTCCGTTCGATGCAGCAGGCCGTCTACAGCCCGGACAACATCGGCCACTTCGGCCTTGCTTACGAGGCCTACGCTCACTTCACGAGCCCGATTCGCCGCTATCCCGACCTGCTCACGCACCGCTCGATCTACGCGATCCTGCAGGGCAAGAAGTATCAGCCGGCGGCGCCCGAAGGCGTCGAGCTCAACACGGCCCTCTCGCCGCGCGCCCGCGCGATGCAGGCAGAGGACGAGGCGAAGCGCGGCAAGCGCGCACGCGGCGCGAATACGGCAATCTGGGAAGAACTTGGCCTGCACTGCTCGGCCAACGAGCGCCGCGCCGATGAAGCCTCGCGCGACGTCGAAGCCTGGCTCAAGTGCTATTTCATGCGCGACAAGCTTGGCGAGGAATATGGCGGCATGGTGAGCGGCGTGACGTCGTTCGGCATTTTCGTGCAGCTCGATTCGCTGTTCATCGAAGGCCTTGTGCATGTGACGGAACTCGGCTCGGACTATTTCCAGTACGACGAGATCAAGAACGAGTTGCGCGGCGAGCGTACCGGCATCCGCTATCGTCTTTCGGACCGCGTGCGCGTGCAGGTGAGCCGCGTCGATCTCGATGCGCGCAAGATCGATTTCCGCCTCGTGCGCGATACGCCGGTCAAACCCGCTCTGAATCGCGGCGGGCAAGGCCAGCAGGAACGTGGTGGGCCGCAAGAGGGTGGTGGTCCGCGCGTGCGTTCGATGCAGCAGGGCCAGGGGGGGCAAGGCGGCCAGGCCGGAGACGCTCGGCGCAAGAAGGCCGCGCCGGCGCAGAGCGCGGCCGTGAAGGAAGCGCGCGCGGCGCGCAGCGCGGCGAAGACCGCGAAGAAGCGCGCAGCGTCGAAATCGGCGGCCAAGAATCCGGTATCGCGCAAGAAGCGCTGAAGCCACGTTGCGCGCGAGAGCGCGCAACGTGGGTAGCAACCATGCGCCGCGCCGCGAATGCCGCGCGGCGCATGCACGTTTAATAGACACGCCGGGCTTGTCGCCTCGGTGGCCATCGAAATGGCCAGCGACGCGGGCAGGGCGTACCCGGACCGCGCGTCGGCCGGCAGAATCACACTCGTTCGCGGCGCGAGGCTCAAAACACGAGACTCAACGCACAAGGCCGCAGGCCACGTGCGCTGCGAACCGCTCATCAGAGGTTGTATCCAGTCATGTCACGTTTCAAGGTTCTTTACGGGTTTCATGCGGTGACCGCGCGCTTGCGGCACGACGCGTCCACGGTCGAGGATGTCTATTACGACACGACGCGGCGCGATCGCCGCATGCAGGATTTCCTGCACGCAGCGAAGGAAGCGGGTGTGCGCATCATCGCCGCGGACGAGACGCGCTTGTGGGGCCTCGCGCGCACGGAGCGCCATCAAGGCGTGGTCGCGCGCGTGCACGACCTGCCGCTCGCGCAGAACCTGGCCGAGCTGCTCGACGGCATCCAGGGCTCGCCGCTGCTGCTCGTGCTCGACGGCGTGACCGATCCGCACAACCTCGGCGCATGTCTGCGCGTGGCCGATGCGGCCGGCGCGCACGCCGTGATCGCGCCGCGCGATCGCGCCGTGGGCCTGAACGCCACCGCCGCGAAGGTCGCGAGCGGCGCGGCCGATACGGTTCCGTACATCACCGTCACGAACCTCGCGCGCGCGCTGCGCGAACTGAAGGACGCGGGCGTTTGGGTGGTCGGCACAGCGGGCGAGGCGAGCGCGAGCTTGTACCAGACGAAGCTCGACGGCCCCGTCGCGCTCGTGATGGGCGCCGAAGGCGAGGGCATGCGCCGCCTCACGCGCGAAACCTGCGACGAGGTCATGCAGATTCCGATGGCGGGCACGGTCGAGAGCCTGAACGTTTCGGTGGCCTCGGGCGTGTGCCTGTTCGAGGCGGTGCGTCAACGTTCGGTCGCGCGCTGACGCGTCCCGCGCATGTCGATCCTGCGCAAGTCGAGGCTCGGCGTAGTGGCGTTCGCGGCGCTGGCGCTTGCCGCGTGCGCGCCCGCCACGATGGTCGATCGCGGCGGCTACGTTGCCGACACGCAATATCACGCGCGCAGCACCGACTCGCGCATCCGCTTTCTCGTGGAGCACTACACGCAGGGCGATGAACCCACCGCGCTCGAAGAGTTGACGCGCGAGAACGTGAGCGCCCATTACCTCGTTCCGGTGCATCCGCCGATGCGCGACGGCAAGCCCGTCGTATTGCAACTCGTGCCCGAAGCGCAACGCGCCTGGCACGCGGGCGTGAGCGAGTGGCAGGGCACGACCGAGCTCAACGCGGCTTCGATCGGCATCGAAAACGTCAATCCGGGACCGCTCGACAACCTACAGGCAACATCACAAGCTACGCAGGAAGGATCTCTGCCGCGCGAGTGGGCGCCTTGGCCCCCCGATCAGGTCGCGGCGATCATCGCGCTCTCGAAGGACATCGTCACGCGTTACGGTATTGCGCCCACGCGCGTGGTGGGCCATAGCGACATCGCGCCTCAGCGCAAGATCGACCCGGGGCCGCTGTTCCCGTGGAAACAGCTTTACGAGGCCGGCGTGGGCGCATGGCCCGACGACGCGACCGTGAAGGCCGACCTCGCGGGTCGGGCTCCCGACGCGCCGGCCGACGTGCTCGGCCTGCAAACGAAGCTTGCGCGCTATGGCTACGAGGTCCCGACCGATGGCGTGCTCGACGCGCGCACGCGACGCGTGTTCGCAGCCTTCCAGATGCACTTTCGGCCACGCGACTACTCGGGCACGCCCGACGCCGAAACCGATGCGATTGCGCAGGCGCTGCTCGACAAATATGTCGACCGGACGACGCCCGCGCCGGCAGGCGCGAACGAAACGGCGCCTTGAATGCGTTGCGCGAGGTGCGCGAGACATCGTGCATCGGTGCGCAGCTTGCATAGTCGCGGCAGCGGTGACACGCAACTCCGGTAAACTATGCGTTTTCCGCGTTTTTCCCTCCTCGGGCAGCTCCCCATCATGACTCAAGACGAACTCAAGAAACTGGTCGGCCAGGCCGCCGCAGACTATGTCAACGCGCATGTGCCGGAAGGCGCCGTGATTGGCGTCGGCACCGGCTCGACTGCGAATTGTTTCATCGACGCGCTGGCCGCCAGCAAAGGCCGCTATCGCGGCGCCGTATCGAGCTCGGTTGCGACGACGGCGCGCCTCGAAGCGCACGGCTTCAAGATCTTCGACCTGAACGAGATCGAATCGCTGCCTGTCTATGTGGACGGCGCCGACGAGATCGACGCATCGGGCGCGATGATCAAGGGCGGCGGCGGGGCGCTCACGCGCGAGAAGATCGTTGCGTCGGTGTCGGAGGTGTTCGTGTGCATCGCCGACGCCAGCAAGCGCGTGAACGTGCTCGGCCAGTTCCCGCTGCCCATCGAAGTCGTGCCGATGGCGCGCACGGCCATCGGCCGCCGCGTGACGGCGCTGGGCGGCGTGCCGGTGCTGCGCGTGCAGAAGGACGGCACGCCCTATATCACCGACAACGGCAATGAGATTCTCGACGTGAAGGGCCTGAGCATCAGCGACCCGCGCGCGCTCGAGGCGCAAGTCAACGCATGGCCCGGCGTGGTGACCGTGGGCCTGTTCGCGGCACGCGGCGCCGACCTGTGCCTGCTCGGCGGCGAGTCGGGCGTCGAACGCATCGATTACAAGGGCTGATAGCCTGCACGAGCGGCGGCGCGAGCACTGTTATGCGGTGCGCGCGCCGTCAAGTGAGCAAGTCCCTTTTGCAGGTGCCCGCAAATCGTTCAGGGATCCTGATGATGTGGCCATGCGGGCAGGCTTCGCGACCCGAGCCGTCATGACGAGAAAGCGATGCTGTCTCGTCGTGACGGCCAAGGATTCGCTCATTCCACCGTTTCCGCTTGATGAAGGCGCGGCAGCAAGCGGTCGAATTCGCGGCGCACGAGGCCGTAGCACTCGCAGGCGCGGGCTTCGAGGCCCTTGCGGTCGAGCACGCGGATGCGGCCGCGGCTGTGGTGGATCAGGCCTTCGTCGTGCAGCTTGCCGGCCGCTTCGGTGATGCCCTCGCGGCGCACGCCAAGCATGTCCGCGATGAGCTGCTGCGTGACCGTCAAGTCGTTCGACGCCACACGGTCCACTTCGATCAGGAGCCAGCGGCACAGCTGCTTGCTGAGCGAATGATGGCGGTTGCAGGCCGCGGTCTGCGCCACTTGCGTGAGCAGGGCGTGCATGTAGAGCAGCATGAGGCGGCGCAGAAAGTCCGAGCGCGCGAACTGCTGGCGCAGGCTTTGCGCACTCATGCGATAAGCGAAGCCCGTGCATTGCACCTGCACGCGATTGGGCATGGTTTCGCCGCCCGTGAGCACGGGCACGCCGGTCATGCCTTCGCGGCCTACCGCGGCGATCTCCACGGAGCTGCCGTCTTCCATCGTCGAGAGCATGGAGATGATGGCCGTGGTCGGAAAATAGACGTGATGAATGCGCTGGCCGGAGTCGCAGAGCAGTTGTTCGGTGCGCAGATGGACGAGTTCGAGATGCGGTGCGAGTGCTTGCCACTCGTGTGACGGCAGTGCTCCGAGCAAATGGTTGCCGTGCAGATCCGATTGAAGGGTCAACATGATTTTGGTCCTCGTGCGAAGCGGCCTTCACCGCCTCTTGTCTTTTCGTTCCGGTCGTCGAACCGTTTTTTGTTTGCCGCTTCCCGTAGCGGCTATTGGTTCGTCGTGCCGGCCCCATAGTCCCGAATGCGTGCGCTATATCGGCTGTATGCGTCACGCTGTGTGGCGTATCCCACTAAGCAGGGTGTGTGCCAGAACGACACAAACCTCGTGTGCGCGGGGCTTTGCGGGTGTAACGGTGCGAACGCACCTAAGCAATTCGCCGTTTTTGTTTCAAATCTGTACGACGCTTAGGGCAGGCCCGGGTGCCGCCGGAGCATTTTGTAACTAGATGTAACTTGGCAAGTAATTGAATTTATTGGTTTATTTGGTGTTCAAGGGCGCATGTTCAAAAATGACTCCATGCTGAAACACGCGTGATCGAGGACTGCGGCCGTCCGCGCGTAACGCACGCGGAACCGTTCGAATTTGATTCAGTTGTGTTGCGCCGCAGGCAATCTGCACGGAGATGTTCGCTCCTGAAACATGGATGCCTGGCCGTACTTGCTCAGCACGTGCGTGCGCAAATCTCTCGTTGCTCGACGGCACGCCACTCGTGCGATCAGTGTGGGTATGCGTACAGAGTCGCTCGCTGCGCTTTGCTCCAATGGAGTCCGAATGCCCAGGGGGCGCGAGTCAGCACACGATGCCGCGCCTGTCCGGGACCAGATATCCGAACGGGGAGCTTCCTGCATGAACCAGGTCGTTACGCAGGCCGGCTTGATTGCCGCGGCCAATGAACCCGAAGTCGCACTCGTCGTCCAGCCCGTCGTGCTGGCCGGCGGTTCGGGAACGCGGTTATGGCCGCTTTCGCGCGAACATTGCCCCAAGCAGCTGATCGACCTGCTCGATGGCGAGTCGCTGCTCGAGGCCACCGTGCGCCGCCTCGATGGTGTGTATGCGCGCGGTGGCGCGTCGGTGCGCAAGGCCGCGCCGCTCGTCGTGAGCAGCGAGGAACTGCGCCACATGACCGCCGACCGGCTCGGCCGCAGCGGCATGGCGGCGCGCGTCGTGTTCGAGCCGGTCGCGCGCAACACCGCGCCGGCGCTTACAGTGGCTGCGCTCGCCGCATGCGCGGCGCAGGCAACAGTCGAAACAGCGGCGGAAACCGCATCAGTAAATGCGCCGGCAAAAGCGCCGCAAAACGATAGCGATCCGATCCTGGTCGCCATGCCCGCGGATCACCTGATCGCCGATCGGGCCGCGTTTGCCGCCGCGCTGGAAGACGCCGTGACCTACGCGGCGCGTGGAGCGATCGTCACGCTCGGCGTGCCGCCGCAACGCGCGGAGACGGGCTACGGCTACATCGGCGCCGGCCCGACGCTTGGCGCGAGCGGTGCGCGCACCATCGAACGTTTCGTCGAAAAGCCCGATGCCGAGGTTGCCGCGCGTTACGTCGCTTCCGGCGATTACTGGTGGAACAGCGGTATTTTCGTGGTGCGCGCTTCGGTGTGGCTCGCGGCCATCGCGCGCTGCCGGCCCGCCATCGCGACGCAGTGTGCGCAGGCCTTCGAGCGCGCGAACGTCGATGCGGACGGCGCGATTCATCTGGATGCGGCGGCGCTGGCCGCGTGTCCTTCCGATTCGATCGACTACGCGGTGATGGAGTCCGTGGGCGCCGATGCGCTTCTGGCGGGCGTGGTCGTGCCACTCGTGGCGGGCTGGTCCGATGTTGGCGCGTGGGACGCCGTCTGGCAGGTCTCCGACAAGGACGCGAGCGGCAATGTCGCGCGCGGGCGGGTGCTGTTCGAAGACTCGACCGAGAGTTTCGCGCACTCCGATGGCCGGCTTGTTGCCTGCGTGGGCGTGCACGGCGTGGTAGTGGTGGAAACCGCCGATGCGGTGCTCGTCGCGGCCAAGGATCGGGTGCAGAGCGTGAAGGCGATCGTCGGCAAGCTCAAGGCACAACGCGGCGAGGAGGCGCAGCATCACCGCCGCGTCGAACGGCCGTGGGGCTGCTATGACTCGGTCGACCGCGGGGAGCGCTTCCAGGTCAAGCGCATCGTCGTGAAGCCAGGCGGGCGGCTCTCGTTGCAGATGCATCATCACCGCGCCGAGCACTGGGTGGTCGTGCGCGGCACGGCGCGCGTGACGCGCGGCGACGAAGTGTTCCTGATCTCGGAGAACGAGTCCACCTACATTCCGCTCGGCGTGAAGCACCGGCTCGAAAATCCTGGCAAGACGCCGCTTGAGATCATCGAGGTGCAGTCGGGTGGTTATCTCGGCGAAGACGACATCGTGCGTTTCGACGATCAGTACGGGCGTGCGGGAGAACACGAAGACGCGCTCGCAGGGCCAAGAAAGTAGGCAGGAGAATCCATACAGACTGCTTACGAATTGACATCGAAAAAGCGGTAAATCACAAAAATCGGGAAACCAAAGGGCCTATCGGGAGAAACTCGGGACCAACTCGGGAGAACTCGGAAAAGCGGGTACGGACAGGGCGTTTGCCGCGCGATCCTTGCGTCAGGAGATATCCTGGCTGGCGGGTCATGCAATTTGCATGGCAACGTATGACTAAGTTCGACGAAGCACTAGGGCCCACGCAGCAACCGTCAAACAGGCGCGCTTACGCGGCATCGGGGGAGGGGTCATGGAACTGGGGAATAAGGAACGCTCACTGGTGAGCAAGGTCATGGATGGCCTGATTTCGGGCATCGTCGAAGAACGTTACGGCGCGATTCTGCCGCCGCAGGATGTCCTGTCCAAGGAATTCGACGTGAGCCGCACGGTCATGCGCGAAGCGCTGTCCATGCTGCTCGCGCGCCACATGCTCGACGTGCGGCCCAAGATCGGCACGCGCATCCGGCCCATGCGCGACTGGCGCATGATCGACGAAGACGTAGTGAGCTGGCGTTTTCGCGCGAAGCCGGACAAGAATTTTCTGCGCGACGTGATCGAGTTTCGCGCGCTGATCGAGCCCGCCGCGTGTGCGCTGGCAGCCGAGCGCGCGAGCACGGCGGATCTCACCGGCATTCGCGAGGCCTACGAGACGCTGCGCCAGACGAGTCCCGGCGAAGCGGGTTGCGAATCTGCCGATACGCTCCTGCACACGCGCATTCTTGCCGCGAGCGGCAATCAGTTCTATCAGCAGATGGCGGCTATCATTCGCGGCGCGCTCACGCTCGTGGGTCCCATCCTGAGCCAGCGCGAGGACGGTTGGATCAACGTGGTCAACGCGCACGGCAGCGTGGTCGACGCGATCGAGCGACGTGCGCCCGAGGACGCGCGCGCGGCCGCGATGGCCATGATCGAACTCACCGCCGACGAACTTCACAGCGCGCTTTCGCCCGAGGTTGTCGAGCCGCGCTAACGCTTTCGTGCGTTGCCTGAGCGTCTGATGAGCGTTCGACTGCGTGAATAATTGCGCGATTCACTGCGCGGTTGCCTGCGCGCGCGCAAGCCCGTATCGTGCGTATTTTTGCTTCGCTGCGGCCGGTGTCCGGTGCGCGGCGTGCAGGATCACGCAATCGACACAATCGGCGATACGAGGCAAGGCATGGGCGATTCAAGGCACAGCAGCGCAACCAGCAACGCAAGCACATCGGCCACGATAACCTGGGGCATCGTGGGCGCCGGACGCATCGCGCGCCGTTTCGCGCAGGGCGTGGCGCACGTGCAAGGCGCCCGCGTGGGCGCGGTGTGGTCGCGCCGCGCGGCGCCGGCCGAGGCGCTTGCGCAGGAGTTCGGCGCCACTGCGTGCGCGAGTTTCGAGGCGCTGCTCGCGAGCGGCGTCGACGCCGTCTATATCGCGACGCTGCAGGACAGCCACGCGCACTATGCGGTCGCGGCGCTGGAGGCCGGCCTGCACGTGCTTTGCGAAAAGCCCGCGACGGTGAATGGCGCGCAACTCGAGCGCGTGCTGGACGCCGCGCGGCGCGCGCAACGTCTCTTCATGGAGGCGATGAAGCCGCCGTTCTATCCGCTATATCGCGCCTTGCGCGCGCATTTGCAGGCCGATCCCATCGGCCCCGTGGGCCTCGTGCGCGCGGGCTGCTCGGTTGCCAACGTTCCCGCCGACCATCCGTCGTTTTCGTTCGAGCACGCGGGCGGCGCGCTACTCGACATCGGTGTGTACGAGATGTTTCTGGCGGTCGACTGGCTCGGCGCGCCGCGCGAGGTGCAGACCTTCGGGCGTCTGGGCGCCACGGGCGTGGATACGTTTGCAAGCCTCAATTGCCAGCATGAAAACGGCATCGCGCAACTCTTCTGCGGGCTCGACCTGCACGGTTTTGGCGATGCGCTGCTGGCGGGGCCGCTCGGCAACGTAACGATTCATGCGAACTGGTGGAACCCGGCGCGCGCGACGATTCGCTATGTCGACGGCCGCACGGTCGAGTTCGACGAGCCCTTCGAAGGCGGCGGCCTGAACTACGAGACCGCGCACTTTTGCGAGTTGCTGCGCGCCGGCGTGCTGGAGAGCCCGGTCATGCCGCACGAGACCTCGAGGCGCATGATCGCGATGGCCGATGCCGCTCGCGCGGCGCTCGGCTTGCGCTTCGACTGCGAGTGACGCTCAGTGTCCCCTCAGTGCCCCCTCAGTGACACTCAATGCCGCGCGGGCAGCGCGAGGCGTTTTTCATACCAGTGCTGGATCCACTCGAGCACTTGGCAGAGCACCCAGTAGACGGCGGCGGCCGCGAGATAGAGCGGCAGCGGCTGATACGTCGAAGCGATGATCTCCTGGGCGCTGCGCAGCAGTTCGGTCACGGTGATGACCGAAACGAGCGACGTGTCCTTGATGAGGCTGATGAGGCTGTTCGAGAGGCTCGGCACCGCAATGCGCAGCGCCTGCGGCGCGATCACGTAGCGCAGCGTCTGGCGCCGCGAGAGCCCCAGGCTATAGGCCGCGAGCCACTGGCCGCTGTGGATGCCGAGAATCGCGCCGCGCATGCTCTCGGAGAGATAGGCCGCAACGTTCGCGGAGAGCGCGATCACGCCGGCGGGCGTGGGGTCGAGCGAGATGCCGATGCTCGGCAATCCGTAGTAAATCACGAAGATCTGCACGAGCAGCGGCGTGCCGCGCATGAGGCTCACGTACACGCGCGCGATGAACACGAGCGAACGGTTCGAGCTGATGCCCATGAGCGCGAGCACCGCACCGCCGACGAGCCCGAAGATCATCGACAGGACTGCGAACTTGACCGTCAGTACCGCGCCCTGCGCGAGCACCGGCAGCGACTGGATGATGAGCGTGGAGATGGGCATGGGAGGACGGGGATGGGAAGCGCTCGCGAGGCGAGCTATAAAAAACAAGGGGCGGCGCCCTGGGATGCCGCCCCGTGACTTGCATCGTTACTTCGTGATCGGCTTGGTCACGTCGATGCCGAACCACTTGTCCGAGATCTTCGTGAAGGTGCCGTCGGCTTCGAGTTGGGCCATGGCGTCGTCGATGGCCTTGGCGAACTTCGGATTACCCTTCTTGAACGGAATGGCCGACGGGTTGCCGGTGCCGACCATCGCGCCCGTGCGCAGCGGCAGCTGCGAGTTCTTCAGCAGGTAGGCGAGCATCAGGCGGTCGTTGAGCGCCGCGTCCAGACGGCCGGCCGCGAGGTCGCGCAGGTATTCCGGCGCACCGGGATAGGTCTTCACGTCGATGCCCGGCACCGACTTCGCCATGTCCATGTAGTTGGTGCCCAGACCCACGCCGAGCTTCTTGCCCTTAAGCTCTTCGAGCGACGTGAACTGGCGCGTATCGTCCTTGCGCTGAATGAGTTGCGCGGCCGAGTACGTGTAGGCCGGCGAGAAGTCGAGCACGGCCTTGCGCTGGTCGGTGACGCCCACCTGGTTGACGATCACGTCGAATTTGCCGGCCTGCAGACCCGCGATGATGCCGCTCCATTCGGTCGTGACGAATTCGGGCTTCAGGCCCATCTTCGTGGCCACGGCCTTGGCGATGTCGACGTCAAAGCCAACCAGATCGCCGTTGGGCGCCTTCGAGTTGAACGGCGGGAACGTGCCTTCGAGGCCGATGCGCAGCGTGCCGCGCGCCTTCGCCTGATCGAGCAGGTCTTCGGCGTGGGCGCTCGCTGCAACGAACGATGCGCCGACGAGTGCGAGCGCAAGGAGCTTTTTCAGCAAGGCGACTTTCATTGTTTTCCTCTTGTTTTGCTGCGGTTTTGTAGCGAGCCCGAGGATTCCCCGGACCTGCCGTCTTCTGGAGCGGCGTTCATGGCCCGATGCGCGCCATGCGTCGCACATGGCCTGAAACTATAGCCTCACGCGCGGCCCGAGGCCAGCGCCCGCGCGCATTCGGCAACGAGCGCCGGGCCGCGGTAGATGAAACCCGTATAGACCTGCACGAGAGAAGCGCCCGCGGCGATCTTCGCGCGTGCGTCCTCGCCCGAGAAGATGCCACCCACGCCGATGATCGGCACCTGCTCGCCGAGTTCGGCGCGCAGCTTGCGGATCACCTCGTTGGAAGCGTCGAACACCGGGCGGCCCGAGAGACCGCCGGTTTCGCTTGCGTTGGGTAGCCCTTCGACGGCGGCGCGCGAAAGCGTCGTATTGGTCGCGATCACGCCTTCGATCTGGTGGCGCAGGAGCGTGTCGGCGATCTCCTTGATCTGCTCGTCGTCGAGGTCCGGCGCGATCTTCAGCGCGAGCGGCACGAGCTTGCCATGCATATCGGCGAGACGCTGCTGCTTGTCCTTGAGCGCGGCGAGCAGGGCGTCGAGTTCGCCGCCGCCCTGCAGTTGGCGCAGATTCTTCGTGTTCGGCGACGAGATGTTGATCGTCACGTAGCTCGCGAACGGATAGACGCGCTCGAGACAGAACAAGTAATCGTCGGCGGCGCGCTCGATCGGCGTGTCGGCGTTCTTGCCGATGTTCAGGCCGAGGATGCCGCGATAGCGCGCAGCCTGCACGTTCTTCACGAACTGCTCGACGCCCTGGTTGTTGAAGCCCATCCGGTTGATGATGCCGCCGGCCTCGGGCAGGCGGAAAATGCGCGGCCGCGGATTGCCCGGCTGCGGACGCGGCGTGACCGTGCCCACTTCGATAAAGCCGAAGCCCAGCGCGGCGAATCCGTCGATGGCCGCGCCTTCCTTGTCGAGGCCCGCGGCGAGACCCACCGGATTGCGGAACGTGAGACCCATGACGGTGCGCGGCGAGTCGGGCACGCGCGGCGCGATGAGGCTTGCCATGCCCGTGCGGCCCGCAGCGCCGATCATGCGCAGGGAGAGGTGGTGGGCGTCTTCGGCGTCCATGCGGAAGAGCCGGTCGCGGACGAGCGGATAAAGGGTGCTGAACACTGGAAAAAGGCGTGGGCGCCGGAAAAATGAGAACCCGTCATTTTAGCGACAAAGTCCGCGGCGCAGTTCACAACGCAGTTCACAACGCCATTCATCGCAAACAGCAGGGTGCCGGGCGCATGCACGGGAAGATCGCCGTGGCGCCGCTTGCGGGCTAGCTTTCGGCAGCTTCGCCAGTGGGCCCAAGCGCACACCAGACGCCGTCGAAGAGGCCTTCGAGCGGCTGAAAGCGGGCTTTATAGGCCATTTTCGGGCTCTCGCGAATCCAGTACCCGAGATAGACGTAGGGTAGTTGCAGACTGCGCGCCTGCTCGATTTGCCAGAGGATGTTGTAGGTGCCGTAGCTCGTGTGCGGGCTGTCGGGCTCGAAGAAGGTGTAGACCGAGGAGAGCCCGTCGCCGAGGATGTCGATCATGCTCACCATGCGCAGCGTGCCGGGCTCGTCGGGGCGCTGCGGATCGGGCTCGCGAAATTCCACGAGGCGCGAGTTGATCCGGCTTTGCAGCAGGAACTGCTCGTACTGGTCGCGGCTGTCGCGATCCATGCCGCCGCCCGCGTGCCGCGCCGACTGGTAGCGCATGTAAAGCGCGTAGTGTGCCTCGTCGTAATGGAGCGGAGCGACCGTCGCCACGAGTTCGCCATGGTGCTTCCAGGCGCGGCGCTGGGTGCGGTTAGGCGTGAAGCGCTCGACCGGCACGCGCACCGGCACGCAGGCGCGGCAGCCGTCGCAGTACGGGCGATAGGTGAAGACACCCGAGCGGCGGAAGCCCGCCTTCACGAGATCGGTGTAGACGTCGGAGTTGATGAGATGGCTGGGCGTCGCCACTTGCGAGCGCGCGATGCGCCCCTCCAGATAGCTGCAGGGGTAGGGCGCCGTTGCATAGAATTGCAGCGCGGAAAGCGGTGAAAGCGGCAGCTCGTTCGGATGCGTCACGTTGGCAGCTCTCGTAGCGGTTCGGATCGTCGCGCAGCGCCACGCGCAGCGGATGCGACGTTTTCTCCTTGCATACTAACATTGACGCCTGACGGGCATCCATCGAATTACGCGCCGCCGTGCATGCCTGGCGGGCGTGAGCGTGCTTTGGCGCGTGCCTTCGAGTGGCCTTAGAGTACGGATACGGCGCTGTTGTCGGCGTGGTCCTGGCGGACCCAATCGGCGAGCACGCTTTTATCGAAACGCCAGCCGATCGCGCCTGCGCCCACCGTCGCGCGCACATGGGTGATGAACGCCTTGCGCCCGATTTCGCGCCCGCCTAGTGAGGCCAGATGGGTGGTGTTCTGCTGGCAGTCGATTAGCTCGACGCCGTTGCGGCGTAGATGCGCGACGAGTGCGGCGAGTGCGATCTTCGAGGCGTCGGTGATGGACGCGAACATCGATTCGCCGAAAAACATCTTGCCGAGCGAGACGCCATAGAGGCCGCCCACGCGCTGGCCGTCGAGCCACGCTTCGATGCTGTGCGCGTCGCCAATGCGATGCAGGCTCGAATAGGCATCGATCACATCGGAGGTGATCCAGGTGCCGCGCTGGCCACGTCGCGGCGCGTTCGCGCAGGCGCGCATCACGGCGGCGAAATCGTTGTCGACGCGGATTTCCCAGGCGGGGTCGCGCAGCACGCGCTTGAGCGTTTTCTTGAGCGAGGGCGAGACCTTGAACTCGTCGGGGCGCAGGATCATGCGTGGATCGGGGCTCCACCAGAGCACGGGCTGGCCGTCCGAATACCACGGGAAAATGCCGTGCCGATAGGCGTCGACGAGGCGCGAAGGCAACAGGTCGGCGCTTGCGGCAAGCAGTCCCGGCGCGCCGCTCGACGCGCCAAGGGCGCGCTCGACAGGCGGGAACGGGTCGTCGGGCGAAAGCCAGGGCACCATCGCCGTAACGCCGGTCAGCCGTCGCGCAGGGAGCGCAGGACGTCGCCCGTGTGCAGGCCGTAGCTACCCGACTGGCGGTCGGCGAAGAAGAAACGCAGGGTCTGGCCAACGGTGGGGAACGCGATGTCGTCCCACGGGATTTCGTGTTCTTCGAAGAGGCGCACTTCGAGGCTCTCTTCGCCGGCTTCGATATCGAGGTCGAGCAGGCGTGCGAGATAGAACAGATGCACCTGATGCACGCGCGGCACGTTCAGCAGCGAGAAGAGATTCTGTACTTCGACGCGCGCGCCGGCCTCTTCCAGCGTTTCGCGCGCGGCGGCCTCGGAGGTCGTCTCGCCCATCTCCATGAAGCCCGCCGGCAGCGTCCAGTAGCCGTAGCGCGGCTCGATCGCGCGGCGGCACAGCAGCACCTTGTCTTCCCAGACGGGAACGGTGCCGACCACGTTACGCGGGTTCTGGTAGTGGATGGTGCCGCAGTGCGAGCAGACGTAGCGTTCGCGGTTGTCGCCGGGCGGAACGAGCAGGCTGACCGCCTGACCACAAGTCGAGCAGAATTTCATGGGCACGATAGGGGGATGGGTGATGCGAGTGTATCACCGCAGGGCGGGGCGACGGGAGCGGGCGCGGATTCCCGGTATAGCGGGGCGCGTCTGCTGGTGTGCCGATGGGAAATCGGTCGATTTCAGCCGGGATTACCTCGAACAATGCGTCAGGCTTCATCCTTGGCATGAGCAACCGGGCACACGATGCGCCAATGAAAAACCCCGACCGGGTACCCAGATCGGGGCTGTTTTTACGTCGGCGGCGGGAGAGGCTGACCATCTCATTAATCCCGGCGCGAGGCCGGGCTTCTTTTCATGCTACGTGCGTAACCGGATGGGATGCCCGATTAGCATTCGCCTTTCTTGGCGTGTCCGGGCGGGCAGTGCCAACCTTTGTCGTGGTGATGGTGCCGTTCCCAGTCGTCGCGGTCCCAGTAACGACGGCCATCCCAATAGCGGTCGCCATGCCAACCAGGCGTGACGACGATAGCGGCGGGCGGTGGCGGCGCGACCACGACAGGGACGGGGGTACCCACGTTGATTCCCACGTTAACATCGGTCGCGTATGCCATGCTGGCCACGCCGATAGAGGCGGCAGCAAGTGCCAAACAAACGAATGCTCGTTTCTTCATGGAACGGTCCCCCAATATTGCCCGTGTTCGGGACAGATTTCGCTGGACAACAAAAAACCCGCCGAAGCGGGTTTGATGGCACGACGATTTTTTCGCAAAGCCTCGAACATGAACAGGCTTTGGTTGCGGGGGCAGGATTTGAACCTGCGACCTTCGGGTTATGAGCCCGACGAGCTGCCAGACTGCTCCACCCCGCGTCCGTCAGAGAAAAAGATTATAGGGCAAATCTCGCCGCGGCGCAACAACAATTAACGAATAACCTTCTGACCGATTGCAGAACGATTGCGGACAGGGCGGGCGAGGCTGCACCCGGGCCGTTTGCGCAGGGCGCCAGGCTAGAATCGTGTGCCCGGTTGCCGCAGCAGAAGTCGCGCGCCGCCCAACCTTTTCGCCCCTGACTCAGCCTCATCACCTCTCATGGACATCGCCCTCGATCTGCAATCGATAGCCGCGCAGGAAAACGCGCTGGTGTTCCCCCGTTTCGACGCCGATCGCGCCTGGCAACTCGGCGCTTCGTTGCGTGAGCTTGCTGTTGCGCGTTCGCACGCGGTTGTCATTGACGTGCGCACCTTTGGTTTGCCACTGTTCTTCTGCGCGCTTGCCGGCGCGACGCCCGAAAACGTCGAGTGGGCGCGCCGCAAGTCTCGCGTGGTTGAGCATTTCCGGCGTAGTTCGTACGCAATCGGCCTGCGCGTGCAGCAGTCGGGCTCTTCGCTCGCCGAGAAAAACGGCTTGCCCGTGGCCGATTACGCCACGCACGGCGGCGCATTTCCACTGACCGTCGCGGGCGCCGGCGTGATCGGCTCGGTGACGGTTTCGGGCCTGCCGCAGCGCGCCGATCACGAACTCGTGGTCGAGGCGCTGTGCGCGCATCTCGGCGCCGACTACAGCAAGCTCGCGCTTGCGAAGGCGTGACGCGATGCGCATGTCTCCCTGGCTCTTTCTCATCATCGCCATCGTCGCCGAAGTCATTGCCACGTCCGCGCTGCGCGCTTCGGAGGGTTTTTCGCGGCTCGTGCCATCGGCGGTGGTAGTCGCCGGTTATGGCGTCGCGTTTTACTGTCTCTCGCTCACGCTCAAGAATCTGCCCGTGGGCGTGGTCTACGCCGTCTGGTCCGGCGTGGGCATCGTGCTCATCACGCTCGTCGCGATGGTGCTCTACAAGCAGGTGCCCGATCTGCCCGCGGTGCTCGGACTCGGGCTCATCGTGTCCGGTGTGGTCGTGCTGAATCTGTTTTCAAAAATGCAGGCTCACTAAGCCCGCACTGCGAGCCCGCACTGCGGCCACACCGAGGTCATTCAGTATTCAGGCGGCACGATGCGGATGCCGCTGCTCGCGATGGTCTCGCGGCTACGTTCGCCTTCGGGCGTGGCCGCGTCTTCCCACAGGCTGATCGCGCGCGAGACCTCGATGCCGTTTTCCTGCGCGTAAGTGAACCAGCGGCTCGCGGCCTGCGGCTCCGGTATTTCGCGGTTTTGTTCGAAGTATTGGCCTCTCAGGTGCGATTCCATAGTTCTCCTGCGTTGAACGGGGCTGGCGCTCTGCTTTATGCAAGGCCGCGCTTGCAATAGTGAAAGGGTTGTATGGCGCGCTTTTCTCGCGTGCCGGGCATGTTCCAATGCTGCAGGTTCCATGCCCATTCGTCTAGCGTTTGCACGGCGCCCGATGTCGCGTATCGGTCCTGTCGCGGCGTGCAGCGAGTAACATGGGATGCGATCTCGCCTCCCGCCGGCGCGGGTTTTCTTCTGCAGATTTTCAACGGGGCTGGACATGGATATCCGTTTCCCTTCCGAGGCGCCGTCCTGGCATGATGCGACTCTCACCGTGGGATTTCCGGCGCTGGTGGACGGTGCGCGCGTGCCCTGCACGATCTCCGTCGAGGCGCTCGAAGATCATTTCGGTGCGCTGTCCGCTGGACGCGAGGCGTGGATGCAGGCGTTCGATGCGGGACGCACCCGCATCGAGGCTGTCGCGCGTACGCATCTGGAACTCAGCAACGGCACGCCGGTACTGCTCAAAAGCGGCCATTTCCCGCCGGGCCGTCTGTTTTCCTGACGACGCTGCGCGTACCCGCGCCGCACGAGTTCGGCGCGATGGTTCGATAATCGCGCCCAGGCTGTTCTCATGAACACCGCTGAACCCAAAGATCCCGACGCCACCGCGTTTCGCGTGGCACTGCGCGCGCGCATACTCGATGCCGCGCGACGCATCGTGACGCGTGACGGGCTTCATGCGCTTTCGATGCGCAAGCTTGCCGAGGCGATCGGCTATTCGCCGGCTTCGCTTTACCTCCATTTCGACAGCCGCGATGAGATTGCCCGCGCGTTGGGACGCGAGAGCTTTGCACAGTTGCTTGCGCATCTCGAACCATGCGCGCAGATCCGCGACCCGTGGGAGCGGCTTCATGCGCTGGCGCATGCCTATGTCGCATTTGGGCGCGCGCATCAGGAGGCTTACCGGCTCATGTATATGGAGCCGGGAGAGGGTGGCCGTTCTAGGGCGCACGGGGCGGGCCGGGCGCAAACGCGGGAGGCAAGCGAACCGCCGGCGCTTGGCGAACCGGGCGATGCGCTGCCTTGCGAGGAGGCCGCACGCGTAGCGGATTTGTTTGCCGATGCGCTGGAAGCGCTTGCGAACGCGGGGCATTTGCGCAGCGGCGCGCAAGGCGAGCCTGCGCTGCTCGCACGCGCGTTATGGGCGATGCTCCATGGCGTGGTGATGTTTTCGCTGATCGGGCCGGGGTTCGCGCGTGAAGCGTCGTTGGCGCCGATCGTCGACGCCGGGCTCGGTGGCTGGCTTGGCGGTTCGCTGCCACCGGCTCGTGCAGCGGAGAAAGCGCAGGAGGGCCCGTCGTGATAGCCTCGCTGGGCGCGGTTAGCTGAGGGCGTGAGCATGGCGCGCGCTGTCGCAGATCGCATTTTTTCATCGTGCTTTCATCCTGATCGATCGATTGCCATGTCACAGGAAGTCACCGCAAGCGCCTTTGCCGCCGATGCAGCGCAGTACGTGCTCACGCAGGTCGAGAACCGCATCGGCTTCATCGAGCTCGATCGCCCGCAGGCGCTCAACGCGCTGTCCACGGCGATGATTCGCTCGATGCAGGCCGCGCTCGACGCCTGGCGCGACGACCCCGAAGTGCTCGCCGTGATCGTGCACACGCGTCATCCGCGCGCATTCTGTGCGGGCGGTGACATCCGCTTTCTCCATGAGTCGTTCCGCGCTGGCGATCAGGATGCGCTTGATACGTTTTTTATCGAGGAATACCGGCTGAATCATGCAATATTCAGTTATCCGAAACCTTATATCGCGCTGCTGAATGGCGTTGTAATGGGCGGCGGTATGGGGATTTCGCAGGGCGCGCATCGCACCGGCGGACTGCGCGTGGTGGGCAGCACGACACGCATGGCGATGCCGGAGACGCGCATTGGGATCTTTCCCGACGTCGGCATGAGCTGGTTCCTCGCGCGCACGCCGGGTGCGCTCGGGCGCTATCTCGCCGTGACCGGAGAGACGATCGATGCAGACAGCGCGCTATACGCCGGTCTTGCCGATGTGTTCATCGACGAATCGGCGCGGCCCGCGCTGCTCGATGCACTGCTGACCGAGCCGTTCGCAACGGGCGAGGAAATCGTCGAACGGATTCGCGGCGCTGCCGCTTCGAGCGAGGCGGTGCAGCGCGGTGTAGCGTGCTCCGCGCTGGCCGTTGCGCGCGCATGGATCGATCAGCATTTTTCTCGGCCCTCAGTGGCGGCGATTCTGGCGTCGCTGGAGAGCGTGAAGCGCGATGCGAAGGATGCGCAAAGCGACTGGGCCGAGCAGATCGTGGGGGTATTGCGCGAGCGCTCGCCATTGTCGATGGCGGTGTCGCTAGAGGCGGTGTCGATGGCGGAAGGTTCGATGGCCGATGTGTTGCGCCGCGATCTCGATCTCACGCGGTCGAGCTTTGCCTTGGGCGACGCGATGGAAGGCATACGCGCGCGCATTATCGACAAGGACAATGATCCGCACTGGCGTTTCGCGCGTATCGAGGATGTGCCGCCCGCCGACGTGCAGGCGATGTTCAAGAGCCCTTGGGATGCGGCCGGGCATCCGCTGAGGGCGCTGCCGGATTAGATCTGCTCCGGTGGGTACTGCGCGCGGTGCACCTGCATCTTGCGCCGCGCACGTGAGCCGGCTCAGTCTTCGCTGGTTTCGCTCATGAAAGCGCGCATGAACACGAGTGCGCCCCAGCCCCAGACCGCATTCGACGCAAAGCCCATGGCGACGCGAGGCAGCATGTTGCCGCTCGGCCAGATGCCGCGCAGCGGATCGACCACGAACAGCATCGCGGCAGTGAGCACGATGCCGCCGAACACGAACGCCGGCACCCACGGCGCGGGGCGCGACGGCGAGATGCGCAGCAGCCACGTCATCGGGATGGCCCACAGCGCGCTCCAGATTGCATTGACGAGGAATTCGGGCAGGCCGACAGGTGCGAACGGCTCGGTGGAGAAGCCGGCGGCGTCGATGACTTGCGCCGCGTGCAGCAGCGCGAGTGTTGCCTCGCGAAAGAACAGTGAGGCCAGAAAGCCGGATACGAACGGCAAAATCAGTTTTTGCATGAGGAGGCGCGAGGATTGCGTGGCGAGGACCGCGCATGCCTGAAATGAAAAGGCGTAAAAGCGCGGCCGGCCGGATTATTGTCGATGTGTGGGCCATTATATCGGCGCGCCGCGCCTGTGATTGCACCGGCGTATGTTAAAGCGTCGCGTAAAGCACGAAATTGGAAAACCTAAGCTAAAAAAAATCGTTCAAAACGCTTAGGGCGATCCCTAGACTGGGTCTCCATGAAGACGGCGCCACCGTTGTGACCCCGCCGATGTAATCGACTCTGCCGGCCTCGCCGGTGTTTCGGTCCTTGCAATCGCATGGGCCGCGCCCCGAATTTCCGTTTCACGGCTCGAACAAAAGCAGGAGCAATGCATGAATGTGTTCTGGTTCATCCCGACCCATGGCGACAGCCGTTATCTGGGTACGGCCGAAGGCGCACGCGCCGCTGATCTCGCCTATTTCCAGCAGGTGGCTGTCGCGGCCGATACGCTCGGTTACGAAGGCGTTCTGCTGCCGACGGGCCGTTCATGCGAAGACGCGTGGGTTGTGGCATCGAGTCTGATTGCCGTGACGCGGCGCCTGAAGTTCCTCGTCGCGATTCGCCCGGGTCTTTCGTCGCCGGCGCTGTCCGCGCGCATGGCTGCGACTTTCGATCGCCTTTCGAACGGACGCTTGCTCGTCAACGTCGTGACGGGAGGCGACGCCGCCGAACTCGAAGGCGACGGGGTGTTCGTCGATCACGACACGCGCTATGAAATCACCGACGAATTCCTGCATATCTGGCGCAAGCTGCTGGCCGCTTCGCATACGAATGAATCTATCGATTTCGAAGGCAAGCACCTGAGTTCGAAGGGGGGCAGGGCGCTTTATCCGCCGGTGCAGCATCCGCATCCGCCGTTGTGGTTCGGCGGCTCGTCGCCGGCTGCGCACGACATGGCGGGCGCGCACATCGATACTTATTTGACGTGGGGCGAGCCGCCCGAGGCCGTCGCAAAGAAGATCGCCGATATCCGCGCACGGGCCGAGCGACATGGCCGCAAGATCCGCTTCGGCATTCGCATGCACGTGATCGTGCGCGAGACCGAAGAAGAAGCGTGGGCAGCAGCGGAGCGCCTCATCAGCCGTCTCGACGACGACACCATTGCGCGGGCCCAGTCCGCGTTCAACAAGATGGACTCCGAAGGCCAGCGCCGCATGGCTGCGCTGCACGGCGGCAAGCGCGGCACCCGCAAGGAACTGGAGGTGTATCCGAACCTGTGGGCGGGCGTGGGCCTCGTGCGCGGCGGCGCGGGCACCGCGCTGGTCGGCAATCCGGAACAGGTTGCGGAGCGCATGAAGGAGTACGCGCAACTGGGTATCGAGACCTTCATTCTTTCTGGCTACCCTCATCTTGAGGAATCCTACCGTTTTGCCGAGCTGGTGTTCCCGCTCTTGCCGGGGCGTCGTACGAAGACGTCCGATGGTCCAGTCTCCGGTCCGTTCGGTGAGGTGGTCGGCAATCAGTATCTGCCGAAGGTGAGCCAGAGCTGATCCGCAATCAATAGCGCGTCAGGCCGCCGAGTGGCGACACCCGCGGATGCCTCATCGCTCGAACCGCGCAATATGATAAGGATGACATATCGATGAATCAATCCGCCGTGACTGCCGCTGGAGCGGCCGTAGCCCCACGTAGCGGGCGGCCACTCGCCTTCGTCGGGCGCAAGGCGTTCGCCCGCATTGCTCCCTGGCTCGTGCCGCTCGCGATTCTCGCCGCATGGGAACTGGCCGCCCGCAGCGGCGCGCTTTCCACACGCGTGCTGCCCGAACCGCTCGCGGTCGTGAAGGCCGCCTGGTCGCTCATCGAATCGGGCGAGATGCTGCAGGACGTGCGCGTGAGCACGTGGCGCGCGATTTCGGGTTTCGCGATTGGCGGCAGCATCGGTCTCGTGCTCGGTCTTGCCACTGGGCTCTTCAAGCCCGCTGAAACCGCGCTCGACTCGACCATCCAGATGATCCGCAATATTCCTGCGCTCGCGATGATTCCGCTCGTGATCCTTTGGTTCGGTATCGAGGAGCAGGCGAAGGTGTTTCTCGTCGCGCTCGGCGTGTTCTTCCCGGTGTATGTGAATACCTTTCACGGCATTCGCTCGGTGGACGCGAACCTCATCGAGATGGCGCGCAGCTACGGCCTCAGAGGTTTTGCGCTCTATCGCGAGGTGATTTTGCCGGGCGCGCTGCCGTCGATTCTCGTGGGCGTGCGTTTCGCGCTCGGGCTGATGTGGGTGACGCTGATCGTTGCAGAAACGATTTCCGCGCAGTCGGGCATCGGCTACATGACGATGAACGCGCGCGAATTTCTTCAGACCGATGTGGTGGTGGTTGGCATTCTTCTGTATGCCGCGCTGGGCAAACTCGCCGACTGGCTCGCCAAATGGCTCGAGCGCGTCGCGCTGCGCTGGCACCCCGCCTATCAACAAGGGAGCGATGCATGAACGCAAGCACGTTGGCGGTTCACTTCGGCGGCGTCGCGGGCCGCGATCTCGAGGCCGAGATCGAATTGCCGCGCACTCAGGAGCGCGAAGCGCATGAGGCCGATGAGCCGCGTGGCACGCAACGGATTCACGCCGGCGATCAGGGTCATCGCACGCCAGTAACGACAGAAACGGCAACTGCGCGCAGCGGCGCGCGTGCGAACGATCCCGCCGTCGAATTGCGTCGCGTGAGCAAGCGCTACGGCGATCGCGTCGTGCTCGATGGCTTTGACCTTTCGATCGAGCGCGGTAGCTTCGTGGCGATCGTGGGGCGAAGCGGCTGCGGGAAGTCCACGCTGCTGCGGCTCGTCGCCGGGCTCGAAGCGCCCGATGCCGGCGAATTGACGCGGCGCGACGAGCACGGCGCACCGCTCGAGACACGCATGATGTTTCAGGACGCACGGCTCCTGCCGTGGAAGACGGTGCTCCAGAACGTGATGCTCGGGCTTGGGCGCGGGGCGCGCGACGACGCTCGCGCGGTGCTCGATGAAGTAGGGCTGCTCGCCCGCGCCGATGAATGGCCCGCGCGGCTCTCAGGCGGGCAGCGCCAACGCGTAGCGCTCGCGCGGGCGCTGGTGCACCGGCCGAGCCTGTTGCTGCTCGACGAGCCGCTCGGCGCACTCGACGCGCTCACGCGCATCGAAATGCATGCGCTGATCGAGCGCCTTTGGCGCGAGCATCGCTTTACCGCGCTACTGGTCACCCACGACGTACACGAGGCCGTCGCGCTGGGCGACCGCATTTTGCTGGTGGAGCAGGGCTGTATCGCACTCGACCAGCGCGTGCCGCTCGAACGCCCGCGAGCTCGCGCAGATGCACGCTTTGCCGGGATCGAAGAACGCGTGCTCCGGCGCGTGCTGGGCAGCGAGACGCCTGCGAGCGCGCATGCGCCGCGTGCCAACGAAATGCCTTATGGCCTGCGACCCGCCGAGGTGCGCTGGGCAGTGTAACTGCGGGGCAAAGAACCCGTACCCGACGATTTTCGTTTATCAACTTCAGGAGCCGAATCAATGAGCATTTCCGCCATCAACGTGCGCAACCAGTTCCGCGGCAAGGTCAAGGAGATCATCCGCGGGTCGGTGGTATCGGAAGTCGACGTCGACACACCGTTCGGTGTAGTCACGTCGGTCATCACGACGCGCTCGGTCGACGAACTCGAGCTGAAAGTCGGCTCGGAAGTCGTCGCGCTCGTGAAGTCGACGGAGGTGTCGATCGCGCGCTTGTGAGTTTAGTTGTGCGCTCGGCGTGGAAGTGCGAGGATGGGTCACTCAGCCACGACGGAGAGACGATCATGGAGCCGAAAGGCATCGACATGGGCGACTACGAAGAGCGCTACAAGGACTACGATATCGAAGTCGCGGTCGAGCAGGTGCTCACGGGCGTGAAGGCGCACTTTCGTGTGCTCAAGGCCGGCGCCCTGGTAACCGACTGGCAACTGGTCCATATCGACCGCCTCTGGTCGACCGAGCATGCGGCGGCCGAGGCGGGTTTCGAGGCGGCGCGCGCGTGGATCGACGGCGGTGCTGTGCAATGAGGCTTACTTCGTTGCCGGCACGGCGCCGCCCGGTAATTTGCACGCTTCAGAAGGCGTGCGCCTCGCTTTTGCGTGGGTCCGGATAAAAGCGTGTCCGGTTGAATTTATCGGGGCCTACAAACAGCAGCAGCACCACGCCGATCTGGGCAAGCGGCATGGCTGCCATCAACCACCACCACCATCCGCTCACGCCAATATCGTGGAGCCGGCGCACCATTGCAGCAATGAGAACCCAGAATGCCACGCACACAATCACTATGCCGAGAATCGTGGCCGGGAGCGTGTTGCCGAGCCCGTCTTCGGGCGTGAAAATGTCGAGCGCGTAAACGAATATCAGGAACAGCGCCATCGTGCTGGCGTACTCGCGGCGCGTGGCGCGGCCAGAAAGCGTGAAGCGTCGTTCGAGCCATTTTTCCATGGTGTCGATATTTCCGTCGTCGATTGCGTGCTATTGGATTTATCCCGCTGTGGAAAGCGATTTTACGCAAGTGTGACGGCGGGATGTCATCGATATTTTCGAATTTATTGATTTGGCGTCCTGCATATTATTCGTGGTGAATAGATTTTCCTGAATTACTCATTCTGCATACGGTAAAGGCCGCTTTGGGCATTAAGGTGTTGAGTCGCCGGCAGTCCGTAGTGTGATGGAATTCATAAGGACTCCACGGGACTGATCATTCGCTGAGTTGATGGCGGAGAGGAGGGAGCAGCTAATCGAACGCCAGAAAGCAAAAAGCCCGGTTCAATGAACCGGGCTTTTTGCTTGAATTTCTTGGGGTGGCTGATGGGACTCGAACCCACGACGACAGGAATCACAATCCTGGACTCTACCAACTGAGCTACAGCCACCACTGTTACTGCTTCCTTGCTAGCGCTGCTTTTTGAGCGGCATCAATCAAGAAGCAAGATTATATACATAGTGGATCGGGCTTGCCTAGCCCCTTTATTCAAATATTTCAGAAGAAAGCGCGGGCGACGCTTCCATAGGGCTGCGCAGGTGCGCGCGCGCCTCCTCGAAGATCGCGAGGTCGCCCTTGGCGAGCTTGCGATTGTCCGACAGCACGCGCCGCCATCCGCGCGCGCCGGCTTCGCCGCGGTACAGCCCCAGTGCGTGGCGCGTGATCGCGGCCAGATGTGTGCCACGCGCCATTTCGCTCGCGCAGTACTGCATCAGCTTGGCTTCGATGTCGTCGCGCGTAGGCGTGGGTTCGCTGGCGCCATAGAAGCGCGCATCGACACCGGCCAGCACGTAGGGGTTGTGGTAAGCCTCACGGCCGAGCATCACGCCGTCGACGTGCTCGAGGTGCAAAGCCACCTCGTCGAGCGTCTTGATGCCGCCGTTAATGATGATCTCGAGCTGCGGAAAATCGCGCTTGAGCTGCCAGGCGTATTCGTACTTGAGTGGCGGAATCTCGCGGTTTTCCTTCGGGCTCAATCCTTTGAGGATGGCGTTGCGCGCATGGACGATGAAAACCGTGCAGCCCGCATCCGCGACGGTGCCGACAAAATCTCGCACGAACGCGTAGTCCTCGACCGCATCCACGCCGATGCGGTGCTTGACCGTCACCGGCACCGAGACCGCGTCGCGCATCGCCTTCACGCAGTCAGCCACAAGCTGCGGCTCGTTCATCAGGCACGCGCCGAATGCGCCGCGCTGGACGCGTTCGGACGGGCAGCCGCAGTTCAGGTTGATTTCGTCGTAGCCCCATTGCTCGCCGAGCTTGGCCGAGCGGGCGAGGTCGTCGGGCTCGCTGCCGCCCAGTTGCAGCGCGACGGGCGCTTCGTCGGGCGTGAACGCGAGATGGCGCGGCACGTCGCCGTGGAGCAGGGCGCCTGTCGTCACCATCTCGGTATACAGCCACGTGTGCCGTGAGATGAAGCGGTGCAGCGAGCGGCAGTGGCGGTCGGTCCAATCCATCATCGGGGCAACGGCTACCTTTCGCGGCCTTGATTTTGCAGTGCTTTTCATAAAAATCAATGAGTTAAGTATTTCGCCTTCGGTAGCGGTTCTTCCCAATTACGCTACTTATTTGGTAGTATTTGCCCTGTTGGTGTTACTGAAATGTTACTCGGGGAACGGTATGGCAACTTACATCAAGGTCGGCGAGCGTTGGCGCGCTCAAGTCAGAATTAAGGGGCATAAGCCCGTCGCTAGGACTTTCGATAAGAAAGCCCAGGCGGTCGCGTGGGCGACGAAAGCCGAGGATGAGATTCGAAGCGGCGGATTTGCTGACGCGCGCGCGTTGGCGGATTTTACCATTCCGAGCCTAGTCACCCGCTATGAGGAGGAGTTTGGGCCATTCAGGAAATCGAAGCGCGGCGCGCTCAAAATGCTACGCCGCCATATGAAGAACGATTCGCTCGCGTCGCTTGATGACGTTTCGATGATCGCCTACGCGAAGCGCCGCAACGCTATGGGCGCAGGCGGCGTCACGATCGGTCTGGAACTCAACTACCTGAGCGGGCTTCTGACGGTCGCGCGCACGGTCTGGAAAATCCCGTTTCGGGCTCAGCCGGTGCGCGAGGCGAGGCCCGCGCTGAAAATGCTCGGGCTGCTGTCGAAGTCAAAGGAGCGTGACCGGCGTCCGACGTCGGAGGAGATTGAGGCGCTCTGCCGCCATTTCGACGGCAAGGCGCGTCAGGTGATTCCGATGTCTGACATTATCCGGTTCGCGGTCGCGACGGCGATGCGCGCAAGCGAGATAACGTCGCTTCTGTGGGATGACCTCGACAGCGAAAACCGGACGATCGTCATCCGCGATAGAAAGCATCCTGAAGAGAAAATCGGGAACAATCAGACTGTCCCTCTTCTCGGCGAGGCGTTCGAAATCGCCAGTCGACAGCCGCGGCGTGGTCCGTTTGTCTTCCCTTACAACGCGCATAGCTTCTCATCGATCTTCCCGCGCGCCTGCGGCGAGTTGAAGATCGTCGACCTCCGGTTCCATGACCTTCGCCATGAAGGCGTCTCGCGGCTGTTTGAGCAGGGATACCGGATCGAGCAAGTCGCGCTAGTGAGCGGGCATCGAGACTGGAAGATGCTTCGTCGCTATACGCAAGTCCGCGCGCGAGACCTACATCGGGACTTCCCTGTGTCGACAGGCGAATAAGAAAAAAGCCGCGGTGCTTAGCATCCGCGGCTTTTTTGTTCATGCTGCGATTCCCATTCGCTTCCGTAGCGCGTCATGGGCCTGCCGGGCTAGCTCGCGCTGCGCATCTAGGTATTCGGCCACGTCGCGCGCATCAGCGAACCATCGCTTACCCTGTTTCCGCATCGGAATCGGGAACGCGCCCGCGCCGAGTTGGTTGTAGACGGTCTGGACTTCGAGGCCGATCGTGTCGGCGACTTCCTCGATGTTCAGGACAAGGCGACCGTCGACGCGGCCCATAACCCAAAACAGAGCATTCATTTTCTTCCTTCAGTCCGCTTGCGGAGTTAAATCTTGATTTATGTGTTTCAGGCGATCCGGTCTTCATAGACCGTCGCGTTGTTATGCGCCCCGATAGGTCTTCGTGAAATTCTGATCGACCGATTTCCCGCGCGATCGCACGACGTTCGCGAGCCGCGCGCGGTCATAGTGGCTGGCTGTCGCCTGTCCCAATAGGCCGAAATAGGAGTTCGCAACTGACATCAGATCATCGACCGGCGTTGCGATTACGCGGCGAAGCGCTTCGTTGCGCGTGCGCTTGCGCGTCACGCGATGCCACGGCTTGATAACTTGCCCTACAAAGTCCACGCCTCGGGCTACCGGCTGAAGAATGGTCTTGCGTGGATTGATCCGAACACCGAGGCGTTCTGGGAGGAACGCCGTCACGTCGGCGAGAATCTCAGTCAGGCGTTTTGGAGACTCGTGCAGGAACACGAAGTCATCGACGTACCGGATATAGTGCCGCGCTCCGAGGACGTGTTTCGCGCGCTTGTCGAGTACATCTAGATAGACGTTCGCGAAGAACTGGCTCGACAGGTTCCCGATCGGCAGCCCAAGATGGGCTGGCTGGTCGAGCAGGCGTTTATGCTGCGGAACGAGCTTCATCATCGCCGGATCGCCCCGGTAGACGAAGTCGACCCGTGGGTCGTGCATCAGCACGATCTCGGTCAGGGTGCGCCAGAATGGCTCGGTGACCTCCGCAAGCAGCAGATCGAGAAGAATGCGCTTATCGATGCTTACGAAGAAGTTCGCAAGATCGCACTTTAGGTAGTGCGCGGGACGCGACCAGTTCTGCGTGATCGAGCGAACCTTTGCTTCTAGGCGGCGTGCGGCATATAGCGTGCCGCGGCCCTCAATGCACGCGCATGAGTCGGCGATGAATGAGCGCTCGAAACGCGGTCCGATGTGGTTGTAAAGAAGATGGTGCACAATGCGATCGCGAAATTCTGCCGCCCATACCTCGCGTGGCTTCGGTCTCGTGATGACGAAACACTTCGATCGTCCTGGCGCGTAAGCGCCAGAGGCTAACTCGTCGTAAAGACGGCGCAGATTGCGTTCGAGATTCAATTCGAACGCAATCGCGGCGCCGGTGTTGCGCTTCGTGCGACGGCAGTCGAGATACGCCTCGACAAGCTCGACGAACGAAAACTCGTTTCGATCTGCGGACGGCGCGGGCGCGCAACTCATTGTTGTGGTTGTTGTAGTTCTGGTTGCCATTGTTGAAGTTCTGATACCAAGCCCAGCCGGAAATATCGTGCTATCTACGTCGCCCGGTCGATTTCTCAAGCGGGAAACTGCGCTGGACCTATCTGCACGCTGGCAGTCGGTTTCCTCGATGCGCATGGCGGTGGCCTTGTGAGCCAGCGGCACGACCAGATTGAAAGATCGCTCAGCCATGAAAGCCTTGACCTCCACGGAGCGGGCGATTGTCTGCGGAACGCTTCCACCCGTTGGCCTGCTTCCCAATGCTCGTCGTCTGCTCGATCGCGCCAGCGTATGCCTGTCGCGCGATCAAGCGCTTGTCCATGCCGAGCCTAAGCAGAAGCTCAATCACCTGAAGGCGTTCGAGCAACTCGGAAAGGTGCGCCGACTTTTCGGATGCGACGTTCGCGCGAAACACGAGGACCATAATCTCGATGCATTCTGCGCTGATCTTTTCGCCAATGCTGCGCTTGAAGTCGCGAGGCATGTTTTTGACCAAGTCGGTTACGACGTCGAGCAGGCTGTATGCCGCTCGATAAATTGGCAATTGGGTATGCAGTGCCACGGGGGTCTAAATAATCAAATTACTGAAGGGATAAACCTGCGGACGGCGCGGGCGCGCAACTCATTGCGGTGGTTGCTGTAGTACTGGTAGCCATTGCCGAAGTACTGATACCAAGCCCAGCCGGAGTTGGTCTCGTGACGCTCTCCAGACCAGTAATAAGCGGCCTCGAACTCGCCCTTCAGGTTGGCGAATAACAGTGATTGCTCGCTGCGTGTCGGCAGTTCGCCACCTTGCTCAATGGCCCATTCGCAAGCGCGCCCCCACTGTGCATCCTCGATCTCGCCCGAGATCAGGATCAAGTGATAGTCCGGCTCGCCGTTCTGGCCGAGTACCAGACCTGCGTAGCGCTCGCCCGGCGCGAGCGGGATTTTCACGCCAGCGACGATGTATTCCGTCGCCTTCGGCTGCTTTTTGAACTCCTCGATCAGTGCGCTGATGCGCGCGTGATCGGCTTCGATCTGTTCGAGCGTGATCGTCATTGCGATTCTCCGTTGAAAATGGACAAAGAGTTAAATCGACAACCTGCGGACGGCGCGGGCGCGCAACTCAATGCCGTGGTCGATGTAGTCCTGGCCGCCACTGGTGAAGTGCTGACACCAAGCCCAGCCGTCTTCGTCGTTCTGGTTACTCCAATACCAATCCATCTTGAACTGGTCGCGGTGATTCGCCCACAGCATGGCCTGCTCGACACGTGTCGGGAGGTCGCCGCCGATGCTTTTGGCCCAGTCCATCTGCGATTGCCAGCTAGCGTCGTCGTTGTCACCCGGAAGCAGGATGACGTGATGGAGGTCGCCGTTCTTGTCGCCGATCACGCCGACATAGACCTCGCCTTCGGCAAGTGCCGGTATTTGAACTCGTTGCATGGTTTCTCCTTGTGAATTGGTATTGATTTGGTTAGCGAATGGCCGTTTGGGCGGAGAGGCTCGCGACGCCGTATCCGGTCAGTTCAGATGCTTGCGCGATCGCGCCGCGGTCCGTGAGTGCGCTTACGACTGCGACGAGCTTGTCGGCGGCGTACACATAGAATTTTTTGAGTTGCGAGCGGGGGTACATTCAGGGTTCTCCGGGCGTATGGCTATGATCGAAAGAGGCGTCGGGAGGCTTCGCAGACTGCGCGGTGTCGGGCGAGAGTCGCCTCGTATCCGGTGAGCTGCCCGCGCATCCAATCGGGGATGTCGACTCGGTCCGCGCTGCGCTTGCGCATGTCGTCGAAATCTTGTTCGGAAAGCCGGATGTATTCCCATCGACCGCCGACATAGGTTTTCCAGACGTCGCCCTTATCGACCAGGCCGCTCAGCGCATCCTTTACTGCGGCCTTCGGCGCTTCCGGTATCAGTCGAGCTACCGCGTCGAAGCGGTAGCTGTGGCCCTGGACCATTGCGGCGAGCAATTCGCTTTCTGTAACCAAAATCGGCATTCGAGACGCCCCGTTCAGTGAATGGTCTCGGACAGGGGTAGGTGCTTCTTCAGCCTTTCTCGGGCCTCGTCTACGAGTTCCGCCTCGGTGAAGCCAAACATTTCGAGATATTGGTCAGCGCCCATGTCATGTATCCCGACGCCGCTATGCTGATGGTGCGTCGGGCATACAGGAATGGTGCGGAAGTGACTCGACCTTCCCCATCCTCCGCGCCCGCGAATCTGGTGATGCACGATCGCGGGCGTTCCTTCGTATCCGAGGCGCTGACAGACAATGCAGCCGAGTTCGGCGACTTTGCCCATGTAGCGCCTTTCGGCTGCTGTCGTTGCAGGCAACTACTAAACCTCCCAACTTGGTAGTGATACTACCATAGAACTACCGAAACGGTAGCTGTTACGGTCGAAAAAAATCGGCCGCTCAGACGCGGGCGAGATACTGATCCTTGGGCGCGGCAAAGCGGACGTTTCGCTCGGCGCCGAAGGCGAAAATCAGTTCGATCAGTTCCGAAAACTTCTTTTTCGACATGGTCGACGTCCGCTCGCCGAGCGCAACGAAGCCGGTTCCGTCCATGTTCGGGACGACATCCATTCCGAACAGGGCCGCAGTGAAGAACGACTTCCATTGATTCTGCGAGAGCTTTCGCCCGTACCAAACGACCTGACGTGAGACCTCGGTAAGTAGGGGCCAAAGGAGCGCGTTTTGATCGAGCGTGCGCGTCGGCTCGCTGACGATGACCATGTGACCGTCAGGCGAGTCGCGGATCGTCTCGGCGACGAATCGTCGATTTGTGCGCGTGAGCGTGAAAATCTGTTTGTCCATCGTCGCCGCTCCCGATCAGTGGAGGAACGTCAGGCGGTCTTTCTTCACAAGCTCCGCGCCGGGGACCTTGCCGCCGCTCTTCAGGGCCGCTTTGATCGCCGTCTTGTCGGGGAAGGTTTCGCTCTTCGTGCGGAGGAAGTTGATCGGCACGTCATCCGGATTGCTGATGATGATTTGATCGTCTCGCCCGATGTAGAGCTTCACGCGGATGAGCGGGTGATCGACGCTTGTGCGGCCCGTCGTCGCGAGCGAGTTCGACAGATACGAGCGCAGCGACTTCGAGCGGTTTTCGAGGAGCGTCGCCTCTTCGGTGAACTTCTTTGCGAGCGCCTTCTTCGCGTCGGCCATCGCGTCGAATTCCTCGATAACCATCGCGACGCGCGAGACCTTCTCGTCGTATTCTCCAGACTCCGCATCGAGCGTGTCTGCGATCGTCGTTTCATCGAAACCGGCGTCGGCGAGTTGGTTTCGCATTTCGAGCCATTGGCCGGTCAGGTTGTAAAGCGAGAGGGACATATATCTCCAGAAAAGGTAGTTGATGCGAGCGCTATGCTAGTGGAGTGGCGCTCGATTTGGTAGCCATTTGGAGTGGTGTCCTTCGGGCGGCAGCGACAGGGGCGTGCGATGCGCTTAGCTGAAGCCCTAGGCGTATGAGGTAGACTTTCCATCCCTAATTTATCGAGCAATACCACTATGAGACTTTTGAGGCTTCCCGTGGTGGCGTTGGCTGCGGTGATTGTTGCGATTAACGCCCGTGCGGACGGTAATGCAGGGTGTCACTTGAAGACTCGTGCTGCAATCGGATGCGCGTCTCCTGATGTGGCGGCGCTCGTATTTGAGCGATTTGGCTTCAATGCGGCGGCGTCTGAGAAATCGAGCATCCAGTCACTTCTCCATCAGGCTCAATGTCTGAGGGCGGGTGAAGGGTACAAGTCTGTCAAGTTGTTGGCTTTTGAGAACGGAAGCGGTCGCGTTCCTATGGCGGATGGATGGGTCGATGTTCTATTTCTAGATGTAGATAATGGGAAGTACCCGCTCTATTTTGCGTCAGGGTATGTTGAAGGCGTATGCGAAAAATTTCGGCCAATTTCCATAAAGGGAAACCAATGAAGAGAAGCGAGAAGATCGCGCTGGGGAGCATTGCGAGCGGCGTCGCCGCAGGAGCCGCGCTTTGGTACTTCACGGACGACGCCTTCAGTGCGTGGGTCTATTGGGCCGTCGGCGCCGTCGTCGCGGGAGGTCTGTTCAAAAACCTTCTGAGCATGATCGCCGACGAGAGCATCATCGACAGCAAGACCATCAACCGGGAATGACGCGGCCCGAAGTATCGGGCCGTAGTTGCTTCAGTCGATGAGTTCGGGCGTCAATGCGGCGTTGCGGGCGCGCTCGCGGCGCTTTTCGGCCTTGCGGCGCTCCGCGTACTCGATTTCGGTTTGCGCGAGGAGGCGCTTCGCGTGGCGGATGTTGTCGCGCGCAAGCTGGACCGATTCGGCGGTCGGGCCGTTTGCGATTGACTCGCCGAATTCTGTGAGCGTCTTTCGGTTGATGAGGTGAAGCTCGGCGCTGTTGGTGGTGCTCATCGGTTGGTCGCTCCTTTCATCTTGAGTATCGCGACGCCCTGGGTGACTTCGTGAATCGCGAAACAGGCGTCGCAGTGATGTAAAACCGTCTTGAACCAGTGCGATATGACGTAGGGTGGCAGTACGTGAGGCTTGCCGCACGTCCCGCATGCGTAGGACGGCACGTCGCGATAGTTGCGACGCTCTGTCGGGGTCGTACTCATGCGGCGATCAGTGCTGCGACTTCGTCGTCCGTCAGGTTGCGATCGGCGAAGTCAGGGTCTCCGGGAGTGCGGGTCGAGCCGTCTGCTCGATGCCAGCAATAGAGGCTTCCGCGTCGATGCCAAAACCAATAACCGGCGCAAGTGCACGTCATCGCTCGGACATTGCGATTCATCATATATGCGTCGAGGCGATAGTCGCGCTCGCCGCAGCAACGGCACTTCGGCGCCTTGTCGTGCGAGTTGTATTGGTCGGGATGGAAGGGCAAGACGCGGCGCGTCTCGCACTTCCGGCAACGAACGTGGAAGCGCGCCATCGTTTAGCCTCCCGATGCCTGGTGGGCTGCGATTGCGTTGTCGATCGCCTCGCGCATGGTCGAGCCCTTCGCGACGTCATCGCCTGCGTTGTTCGCTACGATGAACGTTCCGCCGTATTCGCCGACATACCAAGAATTCGCGGTAAAGGCTTCAAGGCGGATCGTGTCGGGGTGGCGGGCGTCGATGCCTTCTCCGGTCCCGCTGGACGCCGTGAGCGTCTTCGCGGGCGCCGTCGACGGCTTCAGGTGCTTGCTTGTCACCTTCTCTTTGCCCGCGGCTTTCGCTGCGGTCTTCGCGGCTTCGAGGGCGCCCGTGGCGTTCGCGCCTTCTGCCTTGATCGTCTTGACCGCGGTCGTCGCCGAAACCTCGCCCGCGGCGACCATATCGCGGATAGCGGCAGGCGCGGCGACGAGCGTCAGCGCGTTCATGATCTTCGTGATCGAGTAGCCGAGACGTCGCGCGATTTCCTTCTCTCCGATGCCGCGTCCGAGAAGTTGCTTGATAACCATCGCCTCGCCGAGCGGAGTCAGCTTGCGACCGTTGTTGTCGAGGATCAGGCCGAAGATTCGGTCCTCTTCCGTCGTGCCGCGCATTTCGTTGATGACGGGAACTGATTCGATGCCTGCGCCCTCGCTGTTCGCGAGATTGGCGGCGTCGAAGCGCGTATGACCGTCGTCGATGTAGAGAAGGCCGTCAGACGCTGCGGCGACCTTGATCGGCTTATGGCGAAAGAAGCCGTTAGCCTTCATCGAGTCTGCGAGTTCGCGGACGGCGAGCGGATAGTCCGGATCTACTTCGCGCGCTGCGTTGAAGCCCGGACGCTTTCTGAGCGCTTCGAGCTTCACCATGTAGACGTCCGCTACGCCCGTCTTGTGCGCGCGCATGACTTCCTTGACGTTGCCGGGGACAATCTCTTGAAGTTGTTCCATTTTCTCTCTCTTCGGTTCGGACTACTGATTGCACTTCGTGAGGGGCGCCGAAGCGCCCGCGGGTTACTCCTCCTAGAAGGGGATGTCGTCGTCAGGAATGTCGTCGGCGCTCATCGAGTGACGCGTCCCGTTCGGTTGCGCGCTGCTCTGATTGCGGGGGTCTCCGCGCTCGCTCGAACGCGGGCCGCCGAGGAGTTGAAACGTCAGCGCTGCAATCTCCGTCGAATAGCGATCGGTCCCGTCCTGCGCTTGCCATTTGCGCGTCCTGATCTTCCCTTCGACGTAGACCTGAGCACCCTTGCGTGCGTACTCCTTGACGATTTCGGCGAGCCTCCCGAAAAAGCTCACCCGATGCCACTCGGTGACCTCTTTCATTTCGCCGCTCGACTTCTCGCGATAGCGGTCGGTCGTCGCGAGGCGGATCGAGGCGACGGCGTCGCCGCTCGGCAGGTAGCGGACTTCCGGATCGGCGCCAAGATTGCCGATCAAAATTGCTTTGTTGACGCTCATCAGGCGGTCGCCTCCGCGGGCTTCTGCTCGGTCGTCTGAGCGGGCTTCTTCTTCGCCTCGGCGAGTTCTTCGGCGCGCTTCTTCTTCGCCTCATTGAACGTCTTGCGGGACTCTTCGTCAGCGACGCGCACGGCTGCGGCGGTAGCGAGCTTGTGAGCGCTCGTCAGCAACTTCGTGTCGGGCGCGGCGAGGATCGCGCGCTCATGCTTCGTGCGCTCGGATTCCGTCAGGCGCGCCGCGGCGTTGTGGCTGGTCGCGTCGGCGTCTGCGTTGTTCTTCGTCGCAATGCAGAAGGTTTGCGTCACGGCGACCTTGTAAGCGGCTGTCATCGCCTTGTTGGTCGCCTTGTCGGCAGTGTCCATCGCTTCGCCGTAGACCTCGACCGATGCGACGCTTTCGTCAATCGCCGACGTAAAGTCGTATCGAACGCGCACGGTCGCGAAGAAAAGCGCCATGCCTGTAGCCGTGCGGCGCTCGACCGATTCGCGCTCGATGACGGTCGGCAGGATGAGGAGGTCGTGATCCGCGAGGAGCGTCGACAGCTTTTCGAGGAGGTCGTCGATCGTGCGGAACGAATAGCCGTCTTCGGCGTTTTGTCCCGTCTTCGCAATGCCGTCGACGGAAATCGCCTTCGAGACTTGCTTGATCGCTTGATGAACGTGCTTCATGTGGTCAGGCGTTCCATTTGGGTTGAATTCCGCGTGCTGCGTGCGGGGCGTTTTCGTTGTGGGCCGGATAGGATTCGTGTCCCGCGATCGCGCCGACTGCGAGCGCAATCAGCGCGGCGGCGATCCAGTCGGCGAAAACCGCCGACCGGGCTCTCATCGCTGGATTCGGCGGAGAATCGTTGCGGCGCGGCCCGAGAGCAGCGCGATCCACTCGGGGCGAACTTCGTGCGGGAAGTTGGCGCGACGGCGTTCCGGCTCGGTGGCGAGGTCGGCGAGAAGCGCGATGATTTCCGGGAGAGACTCGATCGCGGAAATCTGATGCTCGACGAGCGTCGCGATGCGCTCCGCGTCTGCGACGGCATGGCTTGCGTGCGTGTCGTTGAAATAGCGGCACGACTTCGCGATTGCGACGCCGTGCGCCGCCGAGGCGCGGGCGTTCGCGATGAGTTCCGTAAAACCTCCGATTCGCGGCGCCAGTACCGTTTCGGTAGCCAATACGGGCGCAAAAACGCCAGCTTGGGCGCGTGCGGCCGACTCGCGGATCGCGATGCGAGCCGCTTCATTGTTGAGCGCCGTCGTGCAGGACAGATGTTCCATCTTCGTTTCTCCCGATGTGGGTCGTTTTGAAGTGTCTTTAATGCTACCGAAACGGTAGCTGTAGCGCAAGCGAAAACTTACTTTCTTGCGCGCGTTTCTCAGGCTGCTTTCAATTCGCGCGCACGGAGCCATCCGCGGGGCTCGAATACTGCGCGAAGCGCGGCCTCGACTTCGGTCTCCAGTGACTTGATGACGGATCGCGCCTTGCGCGCCGACTTCTCGGTGGTGCTTAGCGATACCTGGCATTCAAGCGCGATTTGCGGGAGCGACTTCGAATAGGTCTCGCCGAAATCAAATTCACGGAGGAGAAGCTCGCGAACGAGAGCGTCGCGGCGCGCGATGCCCGGATACGTCCGCGTCAGCAGATCGAGCGCGTCCTCTCGCTCGACGCCGAGCCCGTCATAGGTCCCGGTGACGTATGCGCGCTGTGCTTCGTTGAGGGTCGCTTCGACGACCTGAATCACCCATGTCGCCTCTGTGAGCCGATCCGTCGCGCTCAGGCGATCGGTCGAGCTACTCGCGGCGGTCTGAATGCCGTAGGACGCGACCTTCACGCCCGACGCGGCGCGGACCTCGTAGACCTTTGCGAGCGCCTGATCGACGCTTTTGAACAGCGGGAATTGCTTAAGAGGCTTGCTCTGCATTGCGGCTTCTCCAGTGTTGGCGGTACGAATCAGAATTCACGTATTGCTTGCATCGCTTGCGCATCAGGCGGTCTTTCGCGCATACCGATTCGTCGAAAAACTCCGTTTGTCCGATCGCCCAAACGCACCCTTTGCAGGTTCGCGCCTCGGCGCGGATCAGGGCGATAAGTGGGTTCCCGTAGTCGGCGCGCGTCGCTTCAGCGCTTTGAAACTGGCTCATCGTTGCCCCGCGAAGAGGTCCGGGGCCGCGCGAACGGGCTTCACCATGCGATCAGTCCCGGCGTCGAGCTTCGGGAGGTCTTCGACGACGAGGCCGTCGTCTTTGAGCTCTCCGACGCGACCGCATACCGACTGGATCGGCATGTCGAAGTGACGCGCGATTTCGTTTCGGCTCATCGCTCGCGAGGGGTCGGCGCGAAGGTGGTTCAGGATTGCGAGGCGCTGTCCCGCGGCCTTCCCGGATTCCTTGTGCGCGATCAGCGAGTCGACGCTAGTCGAGGCAATCATTGCGGCTCCTTCAGGGTTGCTGCGAGGGTTGGCTCAGCGCTCCGGCATTGCGGGCGCGGAGAAGCGCGAGCGATTCGGAGAGCGACGCGCGAGAGGCTGGCGACGGCCCGCGCTTCTCGTCCTCATTCGGCAAGGTCATTTGCGGTGCCGCGGATTGGATCGCTCGCGGTGCGGGCGGCTTGCCTCCGTTGTCGATCGCTGCGCGGATGCGTGCATGCCATTGCGCGTCAGATTCGCCGCGGAGTGCGGGGCCGACGCCGACCTCATTCGCCTTCGCGAGAGCGCTCTCAGGCGCGAGCCACCATGCGCCGCCGCTCTTCTTCGTGCCACGCATCGGCCCTGCCTTGCGAACCCAGTTGCGCCACGTCGCGGGCCAGTCGGTGCGCGACGCATCCTTGCCGGATTTGGCGGTCCAGTAGTCGCGGAACTTCTCGGCCTCGAAAAGCGTGTGTTGCACGGACCATGCGCCGTCTTTCCATTCGTCGAGTTCTTCAGCGAAGCGGGCGGTCGACGTCGTCGTCCAGTCGAGCCATTCCGTCTTCAATTCCCAGTCCGAGGGCAGGCGCGAGCCTCGCGCCGTACTGACTGGTTCAGTTAAACCTTTAGGTTTAACTATGACTGGTTCATGTCCGGCAGATTTCGCCGGTTGGTTTTGCAGTTTTTCGCCGTCGGCGAAATCTGCCGTCGGCGAATTCTGCCGGTTGTTCTTCGGCTTTTCGCTTGCGGCGAAATCTGCCGGTTGCTTCTTTCTCTTCGTTTTGAATTCTGCGGCCGGTTTTTGGAGGTTGAGGTAATACGCGTCGCTCGCGTTCGTGCCGTCCGGACGCTTGCGAGCGCAGCGCGTCAGGTAGCCGTTTGCTTCGAGCCATACGAGGTGATCGCGGACGGTCCGCTCGCCTTGCTCGGTGTACTCCGCGAGCATGCGTTGTCCCGGCCAGCAATAGCCGTCCTCGTCTGCGAACTGGGCGACGCCCATCAGCGTAGCCTTACGCCCCGCGCTCCCGGTCTTCTGATTCCATGCCCAGGCGAGTGCGTCAAAGCTCATGCGCTAGCCTCCGCAAGTGATGCAGCAAAGGCTGCGGCGCGCTCTTTTCGGCGAGCTTCGCGCTTGCTCTCGGCAGTCTCGCCGATCGGCTTGCGCATCGACGCGGCGTCGACATGAAGGCCCGTTAGTCTTTTCGCCGCCTCGGCGATCGCGCCCGCGAGTGCTTCGCTTGGGCGCTTGCGCCCGTGCGCAATGTGTTCAAAATATTCGAAGGTGGTCCCGGCGAGCCCGCACACTTCGCGCGCCTTTGGGGTGCCGACCTTTCTCCAAAACTCGATCGCGGTGAGCATCAAATTAGCCTCCTTGTTCAGCTACCGAAACGGTAGCTTATCAGGATAGGCGTGCGGTGGCGAGCAAATGATGCTACCCCATAGGTAGTTTCAAGCCCTACCGATATGGTAATCTGGCGCTTGTCGGATGTAACAACGCAATCAAACCGGGGAGTAGCAAAGTGGAAAACCAAGAAGCTCGAATCAAACAGATTCGTCGAGAGAACTTTCTTTTCCTATTCGATCAGTTCAAGGAGCGTGTTCGCCAGACGCTTCCTTCTGAGCCGGATCGCGGCATGCTGAAGCGCTTTGCTGAGCAGCTTGGTATCTCTGATAAGTTCGTTTCACACATCAACACCGGTCGCAAGCCTATCGGCGACAAGTCCGCGCTAAAGATCGAGGCCGCAATGGGGCTTCCGCGTGGTTGGATGGACGAAACCCATTCCGAGGAGTCGGCTGAGACCCTGTCGCCGATGAAGCAAGAGGTCGTCGCGATGGTAGTCGAACTGCTGAAGAGCGGTAGCGAAGAGGGCGCCGCCGAGGTTATGAAGCTCGTCCGGGAGAAAATGACTGGCGCGAAAAAGAGTTAATGCGCTTTGCATGCAAATTTTATTTTGAGGTGTTGGTTAGGTAACAAAATGTTTCTGCGTAGTGCTACCATGTCGGTAGTTGTTTTGTGAGTAGGTCACAAGCAATGTTCGATATGGAGCCGTGAACGTGATAGAAAAAGCAGTAAGCTTGGGGGCATCCATCCAAAATGTAGGGAGCGCATACCCCATCCTGGGGTGCGCGGTGGACGGGCCGGGTCTTTCCAAGGTGGGGCAAGAAACTGTAGGGGATTTGGTTCGCATGCTCAGTGCGATCGACGAGAGCGACGTCCCTGAAATTCACAATTTGGCTGCAACTCTGACGCGCGAGCGAAGTCGAGGAGGTTCCTCCGGGCTTGCTTGACGTCTCCGATTCACTCCAATACGATTCCGCTATCGTTTCGGTAGCGGAAGACGCGCGTTTCCATCTTCTGAAAGGGCCGCTACGGTAAAACCGTCGCGGCCCTTTTTGCTTGTTGCGCCTCAGCAACATTTATCCAATCGTATGAAGAAAATCCAGATTTAGGGGTTTTCACCTAAAGTAGCCGTAATGGCTACCGAAACGATAGTTGAATTTGTTAAATATTCGGTAGCCGTACATCTTTGGGAAAGGGGTTGAGAATGAATGTAACGCAGGTCGCGCGAGTGGTTCATGAGGTCGAACGCGCATATCGGACGTCGGTCGGCGAGGTCGACGTTCCGTCGTGGGAAAGGGCGTCGGCGCAAGCGCGCGAGGGCGCGATCTTCTCGGTTCGCGCTGTCGCTGGGGGCTTCATGACGCCCGAGTCGACGCACGAACAATGGGTCAAGGAAATGACGCGTCTCGGATGGACGCGAGGCGATGTGCTCGACAAGAATGCGAAGACGCATCCGCACCTGATCGAGTACGCTGCGCTCCCGCGTGAGGTCCAGACGCGAGACGCGCTGATGGTCGCCGTCGTGCGTGGCGCGCTCGGAATTCGTGAGCCTGAGAACGACGAAGAGGCGGAGGCCGCGTGACGGTTCGGCAGATAGTTTCGGGGCTGAAGGCGGACATCGATCGGCATGTCCCGAAGCTCCACGTCCACGCGCCTGACCTTGGTGACGCGCTTGCTACGCTGAATCGGGCTGATGCATGGCCCGACGGCGTAGAGGTCAGCGTAAAACAGGCCGTCGAGTGTTGGCGCGTCGTCCAATACGTTCGCGAGCTTCCGGGGCCGCTCAGTGAAGCATTCAAGCTGTGAGCGTCGTCGTAGAGGTTGAGGAGATCGTCCCACCGACGAAGCCGCCGTCGACGCATGCCTCAGAATCGGAAGAGCCCTCGGGCGATTGCCGACAATGTCGGTCCGCCGTCGGGCTCTCAGGGTATTGCGTGGTTTGTGGGATCTTTACGGCGCGGCCTTGCATTCGCCGCCTGCCTGGCCCATACAGCGGAGTTCGCATGCCTTGTCGTTGTACGCGCATTTGGCCAGCGCTGCCGCATCTGCGGCGACGGTAGGCGTAGGGGCGACGGCGCGCGCATTTACGAGCGCGTCGAGGCAAGCGTTCCAGCCAATGCGAAACTCGATCGACTTCTCGTAGCGGTCCTGCGAGTCGCGGAAGTAGTCATGCGCGTTCGCGACCAGATCCCCCTTCGAAAGGATCGCGTCGAGCGCGGCCGATGCGCGCTTCGCATCCTCCAGCATGTCGCCGGTGTCCAGGTTGCTGTCGATCTTGTTGATCAACTCAAACAGCGCACTTTCGAACGGGAGTGTCTCGTTTCGCGGCGCTGCCGCAGCAGGAACGGCGGGAGCGGCGGCGATCTGCTCGGGCTCGTAGCGGCAGCATATATCGAAATCGTGATTCGGGAATTCGCCCCATGCCAGGCAGACGTCACAGTCGTCGTTGTCCTGCTCCGGGTGTTCTGTGCAACGCGGCGGTCGGTGCTCGACGTTCGTCTGTACGGTTCGGTGCGTGACGATTCCAGAGACGACGCTCGTGACTTCTTCGCTCCAGCCGTCGTCCAGATACCCGTCGATTGCCGCTTGGTGCGCCTTGTCGCGCGCCTCGTCGGTGTCGAATTCCTCGTACCCGCAGTCGTTGTCGTAGACGAAGTGCCGCATCGGCGCTTGCGCTGCATCGGAAGGGAAAGTGGGCGCCGCGGTGTCGCGCTCGCTCAGATGCTTTGCCAGCACGCACGCGAAATCTGCCGCGAGCCGTTGCTTGATATAGCGTTGGAAGTCGTGACGGCGAAGGCGCTTCGCGAAAAACTCAGCGATGTAGCCGCGTCCACCATCGCTAGTTTTCAGGTCGTGCTCGCCAATGTGCGTCTGGTTCATGTTGCTTCTCTCGGTTATTGGTTGCGGACGGTGACAGACCAAACGCGAAGCGCTCGGCGGTGACTGCAAGTGACCTTCTTCTTCCGGTAGTGGTAGGCGACTCGAAGCGCGTTCAGCTCATCGCTGAAGAGCGCGACGAAGCCGTCGGCCCGAATCTCTACAAACGTCGGTGCGCTTCCGGCGACCTCGGTCAGTGTGTTCAAAAGCACGGTCTTCGCATCACGCATAAAAGCTCCCATAATGGTAGTTTTACGTCTGCGAGGCAAAGATACCAATTTGGTAGTCGTCATGCAAGCCGAAATGCGGTGTTTCCGTGACTTGCGCTACCGAATAGGAGGGAATTTTAGAAAAGCGCTTGACGCTTTTACGGGGTTCCAATACCATTCAGCTACCGTAACGATAGTCTATCTGAACGGTTCTTCTCTCTCGGTGCAGGGCTCCGGGGCCGCTTCCTGTTGTGGGGAGCGGCCCCTTTTACTTGAGAATGGGGGATCGTGCAGCGAGGTAGGCAGTTACGCAAGGAATGCCGCGTCTGAAAGCCGCATCGTTTGGCGAAACGTAGAAACGCCCCTTCGGGAATGGTTGTCGGCCCCGTCATTGCGTCCGGTCGGCGCTCTGCTGACGCGAGCAATGCGGCAACCATCCCCGAGGGTTTCCGGCAGTAAAGCGGCGTGAGAGCTACGCCGCGAACTATTGAGCGACGCCAGCACGGGCGATTAGTAAATGCGTGCGCTTCTATGGAGGGGCGTCGATGAAGAGATAGGAAGCCGCTAACGCGGCGCATTACATGCGCGATCGCGCTTGATGTGAAAAATCAAGTTGGCCCGTCTGTGTGTCGGGCTATCCGGTCCCAACAGAGCGCGCTCTAGTGAATCAAGTAGGCGACGACGCTACGCGTAGGCGTTCTCGGGAAAAGGGTTCGCAATCGATGTTTGCGGGATGCGGGACGTAGAGGTAAGTGAGATAGCGGGGGCTTCCTGCAAGCCCGCGAGCGGCGCTGAGCCCGTCGCCCCCGCAAGTCTTTAAACAGAATTCAACCGCGAGGAGCGGAACCGATGCCGCTTCTTCTGTTTTTGCTGTGCGCGCTGTGGACTCCAGCGCTCGCGGCTCCCGGCGAATACGAGCGCGAGGCGCCGATTCGCCGTTTCTACCGGACCAATAAGCCGACCCAAACGGAGTACGGCTAGGTACGCAGTAGCCTTTAGATTATGAGAGTCCAGTAAAGATGAAAAAGCCCGTTGCGAAATCGCGCGGGCTTGTTTGCTTTCACGCATGGCGACTGATTCGGCGCGGAAACGGCTGATCGCTACTCCTCCATCAGTCGCCAATCGTGAGAGCAAGTCGCCCGTTTCGGCGGGCTTCTCACGCATGGCGGTGCTAAAAGGCTGTCGAGACCAACTCCGGACTAAATGCCGCGAGTCGATGGCGCCTAGCTGACGGGAATACTAGCCGCGCTTTGGTCGGCGCAACGGTCAGTCGCCAGTCGTGAGGATCAACGCGGGCTTAGTTCAGTGGAAGAACGACAGCCTTCCAAGCTGTATGTCATCGGTTCGATCCCGATAGCCCGCTCCATATTTAAGCCGCGCCCGCTCCCGTTCATCGGGGCGGGCGCTTTTGTTTCCTCGGTCATGTTCGACATTCGAGTCACGGCAGACGTGAAGAAGCTAGCGAAGGATTTCAGCTTCTTCGCGCAAGGGCAAATCCCGTTTGCGACGGCGAAGGCATTGAACGCCGTCGCCGAGCGCGTTCGCGACGAAGAACGCGCAAACATGCTCAAGGTCTTTGATGGGCCTACGCCCTTCACGATCAACGCCGTCCGAATCAAGAAGGCAACCAAGGCGAAGCCCGAGGCGACCGTCTTCGTGATGGACAAGACGGCTGAATACCTGGAGCCGTATGAAAACGGCGGCTTGAACAAGCTCAACAGTCGAGCGCTGCTGAAGCCGGTCAAGCAGAAAGTCAACCAATACGGGAACCTCCCGGCGCGAGCGCTTCAGCGCTTGAACGCGCGAAAGGATGTCTTCGTCGGCAAGGTCAAGACGAAGAACGGCGTCGTAAATGGTTTCTGGCAGCGCACGAAGGTGAAGCGCGGCAAACCGGGCGGATTGAAGCTCCTCGTCAAATTCGAGGACGCGCACGAAGCAAAGCAACGCCTCAACTATCGGGCGGTCGCCAAGCGATCGGTCGATGCGGGGTTCAAACGGGAGTTTCTGAAGGCAATGGACGCGGCGCTCCAGTCGGCGCGTTGAGAGACCGGGAGAGATATGAATCGAATGCGAGCGAAGTTTGACCCCTTCCTTCAGTGGTTGGGGCGTCAGGTTGCAACGTGTTTTAAGCCGTGGGCGGGAGTCGCGTCGAATGCCTAAGTTGATTCAACGCGTTTTTGCGCCTCGCCAGTCGGGCAAAACGACAGCCGCCGCGGCGCTAGTCATCGGCTACCGCGAGATCGGAATCCAAGCGGCCTACATCGCAGAAAAGGAAGTTTGCGCGATTGGCGCCGCAATGCGCCACGGGATGCCGAGGGCATCCGCGTTCGGATGGTCGCTGGAGCTTCTGAGTTCAGGGGTTCTCGACAAATATCAGGCGATCGTCCTCGACAACGCGGAACGGCTGCGCTCGATCGAGGGCGACGCGCTCGACCTTCTCGCGCAGCGCTATCGGTCGCGTGAGGCGCCGTCGCCGACGATCATCGGCTTCTATTGCGGCGAGCCGCCTGACGAGGGAGGCCGCGGCAATGCAACGAATTGAAGTCGCCGGTCTCATCGGCTCGGCTCTCGACTACTGGGTCGCGCGCTCGATCGAGATGCGCAAGCCCGTAATCGTGGTCGAGAGCAACGGCGCGAGCGAGTGTCTCGTCGAGGTCGACGGGACGGTATTCGAGACCTTCGCGCCGTCGGCTGACGAGGACCTTTGCGACAAGATCGTCGGCGCTTCGCCGGTTCGCCTGATGCGGATCGGAACGCCGATCGGTCCCGCATGGGCCGCGCTCACGCCGACGGGGTTCCGGTTCATTTCGGTTAGCTGGAGGGTCGCCGCGCTTCGTGCGCTGGTGGCCCTCCGCTATGGTGCATTCGTTTTCGACGAGGTCGACACATGACAGACATCGAACTGATGCAGCGCGCCGCGAAGGCCGCGGGCATCAAGCTGGACGTATGGGAGGACCATCGCGGCGACGGTACGAAAGACATCAAGCTCCGTTTCGCCGGGGCGCCACATGCCGCGTTCGATCCGCTAGCGTCCGATGCTGACGCCTTTCAGGTGCTGATCGGCTCGGGCGTCCGCGTGCTGGTCAATGACCATACGGTCGTCGCGGACGCGGGAGCGATCCTTTTCAACTACCACTACACGGGCGACCGTGCGGCGGCGACGCGCAAGGCGATCGTCGAGGTTGCGGCGGTGCTGGTGTGACCGGCGTCGCGACGTTGACCGTCAGCGGCGCGGTCGTCGGGCGCTTGCAGTCGTTTTCAGTAACAACGCAGAAAGGTGTTTTGCTGATGTATGGCGATGGCGTCCAAATGGTCGAGCCTGGTGGAGCGGTGACGCTCAGTTGTCGCGATGGTCGATGGGCAGTCTATTCGGGCGCCGCTGAGAAGCGCGAGCGCCGTCGGGCTCAATGGAAGGATGAACAGTCGCGCTACGGGCGCAAACGATAGGGGATCGTCAAATGAAGTTGCTCGTTAAGTTTCATTGGGATTGCGGTCGTCAGGGTGAGGTCGACGGCCTTTTCGTCGTCGAGAAGGACGTTCTCGAAAAGGCATACGGGAAGGAAGTCTACTTCGGCGAAATCCTCGGCAAGCATTCCGAGGTCTCCGGGACGCTCGACCGTGGCGACATTACGGTCAAGTCGGAAGATCAGGACTTTATTGCGAAGGTCGAGGAGTTGCTCGGCTCGCATTTGAGCGGTTACGACCCGTTCGACTATATGCAGGAAGACGAAGACTCGGAAGACGAGTCGGACGAAGAATGAGCGCGGCGCCAGGGTCCGAGCCGATCGCGGCGCGATTCCGGCTGCGCTTCGAGTATCTCGGTCCGAATGAGGAAATCGTCCGGACTGAGCATGTGTACGGAGCGGATCAGTTTCTCTCGCTCCAAAACGCCGAAAGCGCCGTCGCGAAGAAGGCCATCGAGCTTCAGGAAAAGATCATCAACGCACTTCGCGAGGACGGGACGATCCCGCCTCCGAGCAACGTCATCAAAGTCGATTTCATACGGGGGAAGCGAGTATGACCAACACACAAGGAAGCGTGTGCGGCGCTTGTAACGCTTGCGAGGGTGAAGAGCCGACGTTTGGCGAGTTGATGGACGCATCGCCCTCGTTTGCGGCAATGATGGATCTCGTCAATCAGTCGATCATCGCGTCGTTGATGCCGCTGTTGAGTCCGCCGAAGGTTCTCGATTCGTCGATGCTCGACGCGTATGTCTATTCTGTGTCTGCGGTCTTCGGGACCGGCTTCGAGCGCGAGCGCAACATCGAAATCTGTACGCGCCAGTGGGGGCGGGGACAGCCGGATCGCCTTTCTGACGCTGACCTCGCATGGATCGCGAGCGCCGCGCTCGAAGACGCCGAGAAGGAGGCGCGAGCCGAAAACGCAGGCCGGGACGCGGAGCGCCGAGCGCTGGACGTCGAGATTTTCCGTCGGGTGACCGGTGTCTTCGCGTCGTGGGTGCGCTATCCGGACGAGATCATCCGCGCATGGGCTGAGCGCGCGATTGAACTGGCGTGGGCCGAGGCGATCGTCGAGAACGTGCAGCGCGAGCGTGAGAAGAAGATCGCCGCTTGTGTGGGCTATTTCAAGCTCCGCGACTATTCGTTCTTCGACCTCCTCGACGCCGACACGCTCGACCGTTGGCATTCGGCTATTTCGCCGTTCCCTCGTATCACCTCATGACCTCGCCGCCGTCGGGCGGCTTCTACGGTCACTCGGGAAGCATGCAGAACTATGCGTGAGCTTCGGCTTTGCGCTGATGCGTTGCTTCCCCTCTCTCGCATGGCGATTCCGACGCACGGCGAACACCCTCGCGACGTCGGAGGTAAATGAGTTGGTCGACAGGAGTCGCCAGTCGAGAGAGTTAAATCCGCGCGACCGCGCACATATCTACGGAGAGCGCCTGATGTTCAAGCTTGCCGCTTTGCTCATGTGTTGTGCGATCGCGCTTCCGGCGCACGCCGACGGTTTGCGCGATTCCGATCAACATGAACTGCCGACGCATAAGTCGTGGGGCCAGTGGCACGACACGCTCGACGTCATCGAAGACCCTTCGCACGGCGTCGTGTGCTACGTGGCGCGTCAGAACGACAGCCACGCAATGCAGATGCAATGCGTCAAGGTCAAGCCGTGAGCGGCTTTCTCGTCTTCGAGGCGATGAGCTTCGCTCGCTTCCGGCATCGGGAGCAGAAGCGCAAATACACGGGCGCTCCGTACTTCGATCACCTGGCGGAAGTCGCGGGCATCGTGGCAACGGTGGATAGCTCGCCTCTGACGATGGTGGTCGCATGGCTGCATGACGTCATGGAGGATCAGGGCGTTACAGAGGCCGCGCTGATTGGTCAATTCGGTTGGCCGGTGGCGGAGGGCGTCCGGTGGCTCTCCGACATGGAGAGCGGGAATCGCGCGGAGCGCAAAGCGGCGTCTCGCGAGCGATTGGCTCGGGCGCCTGACTGGGTGCAGACCATCAAGTGCGCCGACCTCATCAGCAATACGGGGAGCATCGTCCAGCACGATCCGAAGTTCGCGGTCACCTATCTCGAAGAGAAGCGGCTGTTGCTCGACGTTCTCACGATGGCCGATCCGCGCCTTCGCCGGATCGCGCGCGAACAAGCCGAGGCGTAGGTTATTTCCCGGTTTGCTGTAGTGCGATGCGGCCTCGCTTGCCAACGTTGATTAGCTGGTTGCGTCGTCCGCAATGCGGGCAGAAAACATAGATGCCGAAGTCGTCGATACCGATCTTCTCCGGGTAGAACGGGAATTCGTGTCGGCATCGGATGCAAAGCCAGTTCATAGCGCCTCCTTCGTTAATGCAATGAAGGATAGACGGCGCCTTCGAAAAATCCAGAACGGGAAGAACGATTGAAGCCAGTCTACAGGCGCACATACGAGCGCTACGCCCGCTCGTTCGGGCTGACGTCGCACGGTCGACGCAAGCTCCGTCGGGAGATTCGTCGGCATGACACGCTCATCCGCCGAGCCCTGAAGCGGTTCACGGGGATGAAACTGAAACCTGAAACCTTCGAGCAAGTGAAGGTTGCAATCTGCCAGGCGCTCCGGGAGGCGTTGCTATGAAGGTCGACATCACGGAAAACGGGACGCTGACGATCGTTCCCGGCTCATCGCTCGAAGCGTTTGCGCTGAAGAAGTGGGCGCAGGCCGTCGACTGGAACGGCGCGCACGATGCGGGGCTTCGGATGGTCGTCTCGACGTCGGAGTGCGTCGAGCCGCCGCTCGGAAGTGTGGACGCATCTGGGGAGAGGCGCGACGGCATGATGCCGACGTGGATCTTCGATCGGATGGTGAAAGCGCTTCAACCGGCATGGGACTACATTCAGGATCATCCGGATCAGTTCAGCGCTCGGCCCGGTGACGATAAGAATGTGATTCTCGTCGATTTCTTCATGAGGCAAGTCATGGGCAAGCGGGATCGTACGCGCGATGTCGGTGTGATGGCGAAGGCGATATTCGGTGCCGCCGTCGGCGAAGCGATTGTCGAGCCGTGGGCCTTGGCGGGTGCGGCTTACGACGCCCTCTATGCGGAAGCGGAAACGCGCGCATGAGCGAACTCGAAGAGACGCAGAAGGACGCGCGAGCGTTTCGCCGTTTGATGCATGAGGCTGGTGACGATCGCGGCGAGTATGTGCGAACCGTGGTCGTATCGCCGCGGTTTCGCCCGAGTATGTACGCTGCCCGTGCGCACGACCAATCGCCGATCGATGTCAAGTGCGGTGAGGTGATGCGCTCGACGATCAAATGGGTAAATGCCGGGGATATGCCGACATTCGGCGATTACCTGCGCTCACTGAGGGAAGGTAACGTATGACGGAAGAGAAGACATTCACGATCGCGCAGCTTCGTGAGGCGGTCATCCTGTGGGAAAGCGACGTGCGAGCGAATCCGGACGCCTTCCAGAGCGCGGAAGACACGCGGGCCGAGCCGATCGAGCAATGCGCCGACGCCTACATGGTGTGCATCGGCTCGTATCTCGACAAGGTAGCGACGCAATGACGGGCCATCGCATCGTATGCGCCGCGAACCGGAAGCGATTCACTGGAGAGGTCGTGCTCGGCCTGCGCCATTGGGACGCCTTCATGCATCGGATGGATACGGAAGGCGATCCGGTCGATCAGGGCTTCATTGACAATGAGGGGCGTTTCTTGGGGCGCGTCGAGGCGTGGAAGGTTGCAGAAGCTGCGGGGCAGATCGTTCGCCGCGTTGGTGGTGACCACGTAGACGGCGGGACGCTTTACTCCGAGAACCTTTACTGATGGGCGATCCAATGACGATCACTGTCCCGCACTGGCTTGTGCTTCTCGGGTGGTATTGGCTAACAGGGAGTGCGCTGCGTGCGGGGTGGTTATCCGGTGGATGGCTGTATGGGCGCGTATCGGTGTGGAGGAAGCGCAAATGACTATCCATATTCCCAAGTGGGCGCTGTATGTGGCGACGTTCATAGGCGGGTGGGTGTGGGGATTGGCGCATGCCGCGTTGAATCGAGCCACGAACAACTAAGGGACGGCTATGACGCAAGCAAAGCAGCGCGAATCGTACTGGCACGGTTCGATGCATGAATGGTTCGGGCTGACGTATGCGGCGTATCTCGTCATTCCACGCACGTTGCTACAGGGAATGCCTGAAGAGTGGCAAGCGAAGTTCGCTGCGTTGCTTGATGAGTGTCGCGAAACGTATGACTCCAGTCAGATTGCGGATAACTACCGGGTGAATCTGGTAGAGGGTGGTCGATTCGTGCGCGATCCTCTCCGCGACTACCGGCATCCGCCCGCATTGCCGTACAGGGAGAGCCCGAGCGAGAACGGAGTGCCTGCCCTCCCCGCATAGGGGGGGTGTCTTGGGTCCTCCCTAGGGGGAGGGGGCATCGAGGGCAATTGCGCACCGCGTACTTCCTCCAGCTACAAACTTCCAAATTTGGTTTCAAGTTTCAATCTGAGGTTTCAATTTTGACGCTCGTCTCCAAGTCAGAATTCGCACGCATGCATGACGTTTCGCATACGGCGGTCAGCAAGTGGCAAAAGTCCGGATGGCTTGTGCTGCAAGGCTCGAAGGTGGATGTCGAGGGTTCGAATGCGAAGCTCGCGAAGTATCGGGATTCCGGCGACGCGCGAGCGACGCGGGGCCGCGAGCAGGTTTCAACCTCGGAGAAAATTGAAACCAAATCTGAAACCAAAGTTTCAAGCAAGGTTTCAAAAAAGGTTTCAGCCAAGGTTTCAAAGTCGGCGGGTGCAACGCCCGCCAAAAGCGCCGAACCGGCGCCCGGTTCGTTTGACGATGAGCCGCTCCTTTTGCCTGGTGAATCGGCTGAAGACGCCGCCGATCGGCTGACCTCGAATCTCGATTTCGATGTCGCGACAACAACCATCGAAGAAGCCCGTCGGGTCAAAGAGGTCTATCTCGCGCTCCTGAATCGCCTCACCTATGAGGAGAAGTCAGGCGCGCTCATCAGTCTTGATCTTGCGCGGACCGTGCTTTTCGAATGCTCGCGAGCGTCGCGCGATTCATGGCTCAACTGGCCCGCTCGCGTCGCGCCGCTCATCGCTGCGGACCTCGGCGTCGAGGCGGACAAAATGACCGAGATTCTGACTGAGCATGTACACAAGCAAATCGCATCGCTCGGCGAGCCAGAGGGGGATTTCACGGCATCCTAGAGCCGAAAAGATTCGACGGGACTTCCTAGCCGGTTGGACGCCTCCGCCGCGTATCAGCGTCCCCGAGTGGGCGGATCGATACCGCAAGCTCGCCAAGGAGGCCGGGAGTACGTCGGGGAACTGGCAGACGTCGACCGTGGAGGTCGCCCGCGGGGTCATGCTCGCAGTGACCGAGCCGGGTGTCCACGTTGTAACGGCGATGGTCAGCACGCAGCTTCTTAAGACGGCCCTCCTCGAAAACGTATTTGGGTACTTCGCGCACCTTGACCCGTGCCCGATGCTCCTCCTTCAGCCGAAGGAGGCGGCGGCGGAGCAGTTCAGCAAGGAGCGCATTACGCCGATGATCCGGGTCACGCCCGTCTTGCGTGACCTCATCGGAACGAGCAAAAGTCGCAACGCCGACGAGACGCTCCTCTATAAATCCTTCCCCGGTGGCTTTCTCGCGCTCGCGGGCGCGGGTAGCCCCGACAACCTAGCGCGGCGCCCCGTGCGGGTCATCCTCGCCGACGAAATCGACAAATACCCGATTACGCGTGAAGGCGATCCGATCATCCTCGCGGAAGAGCGGACGGCTACCTTTGGCGTCAATTGGCTTTCGGTGCGCGCTTGCTCGCCGACAGTCGAGAACGAGTCGCGCATCGAGGCAAGCTACAAGGATTCGGATCAGCGTCGCGCGTCCGTCGCGTGTCCGCATTGCGGACATCGGATGTTCCCGGACTTCTTCAAGCATGTCGACTGGAAGAAGGACGAGCGCGGCGTCCACCATCCGAAGACGGCTCGCATCTATTGCGAGCATTGCGGGTGCGAGTGGTCGGAAGGCGATCGCCTTCGCTCGCTCTCGACGGTCCGATGGCATCAGTCGCGCGTCTTCGAGTGTTGCGGGCAGCGGCATGTCCCGCTAGAGGACTATGAGCGCGGATGGCGGGCACCCGAAGGCGCGCAGAACGGCGACAGCGGCGCCGCGCTTCAGCAAGTATGGGATTGGTGGGAGGGGCCGCGTCATGCGGTCTATCGCGCAAAATGCCGCGTTTGCGGTGCATGGGGCGTCGACAACTCTCACGCCGGATTCCAGGCGTCGAAACTTTTCAGCCCGTGGCAGAAGGACAAGCCGTCCGACATCGCCGACAAGTGGCTCAAGGCCGCAGACGACGAGGACAAAAAACAGGCTTGGTTCAATACGCAAATGGGCATGCCGTACCGGCCTCATGCCGGGAAGGAGATTGATCTCGAAGCGCTCGCGGCTCGCGGTGAGCGTTGGCCTTCGCGCGTGCCGTTTGGCGTTGGTGTGCTGACGGCGGGCGTCGACGTGCAGGACGATCGCCTCGAAGTCGAGGTCGTCGGATGGGGCCGCGATGAGGAGAGCTGGTCGATCGACTACGAGACGTTTGTCGGCGATCCGGGTTCGCCTGAAGTGTGGAATCGTCTCGACGCCTACCTCCTGAAAAACTGGTATCGCTACGACGGTCGCGAGTATCACATCGAAGCTGTCTGTCTCGATACGGGCGGTCACCATACGGAAGCCGCCTATCAGTTTGCAAAGGCCCGACTCGGGCGACGCGTCTACGGCATCAAGGGAGAGTCCGCCAAAAACGGGAAGCGTAGTCCGGTTTGGCCGACGAAGAGGCCGACGCAACGGACGGCGAAGACCTATCAGCCGTTCATCATCGGCGTCAACTCGGCGAAGGATTCTATCCGCAATCGCCTCCAGAAAGAGACGCCCGGTCCCGGCTACATGCACTTCCCGCACGACCGGGACATCAACTATTACGCGCAACTGACGTCCGAGCGAATCCTCATCAAGGAGACGGCGGGCGTGCGGTATCGCGTGTGGGACTTGCCTCCCGGCAAGCGTAACGAGGCGCTCGACTGTCGCGTCTACGCCTACGCCGCGCTATCGAGCCTTCTTCATTTTGGATTGCGCCTTAACCGGCTGGTCGACGACCTCTCCGAGGTCCTGAAGGGTAGCGCGCCTGTCGAGGACGACAAGCCCGAATTCAAGCTGACGCAGCGCGGGCCGTCCGTGACAGTCGTCGGGGACAGCGCGCCCGCGAAGTCGCGCGTCAGCATGCTCGCGTAACCACAAGGAAAAACCGAATGGGTGTCTACGATGGATTAACTACCGCACAACTTCAAACCCAGTTACAGGCGCTTCAAAACGCCTATTTCGCCCTCTCAACGGGTCAGCAGGTCGCGAGCGTGAGCTATGCGCAAGGTGACGGATCGAAGTCCGTTACGTACCGGCCCGCCGACATCCTACGGCTTCAGGCAGACATCGCGCTCATTCAGAAGAAGCTCGGTCTCTCGCATGGTCGTCGACAAATCCGGTTTGCGATGCGATGACAGATCAGGTTCGAATTCTCGGGGCGAATGGCTCTCCGTTGCCTCCGAGCCGACCGTCGCGCGCCTCGATGCTCGCCGGTAGGCAAAACACGCCATACGATGCCGCCGACATTTCCGGCGGTCACATGCAGGACTGGAATCCCTACGTGTGGTCGCCCGACGGCGAAATCAACATGTTCCGCGACCGCATGGTATCGCGGGTGCGGGACCTCGTGCGTAATGACGGGTGGGCGTCCGCGGCGGTAACGCGAACGCTCGACAACGTCATCGGGCCGAACTTCAGCCCGACGTCTCAGCCTGACTATGCGGTCCTTCAGGCGATGAGCGGAAACAAGAAGTTCGATCACAAGTGGGCGGAGGAATGGGGGCAGGCCGCGTCGGCGAACTATCGCGCGTGGGCGAATGATCCCGGCAAGTACTGTGATTCGACGCGGTTTCAGACGGTCCCGCAAATGCTCCGCCTGGGCTTTCGTCACTATCTGGCGGACGGCGAGGCGATTGCGCGGGATCACTGGATTGAGGAGCGCGTCCGCCGCGGCGGGGCGCGGTATGCGACGGCGGTCGAGATTGTTGATCCCGACCGCCTGTCGAATCCTCAACTGAAGTTCGATCAGCAAAACATGCGCGGCGGCGTCGAGGTCGATGCGCGATGGACGGCGGTCGCATACTGGCTCCGCGAGGCGCATCAGGGCGACTACTTCAGCGCGGCGAAGAGCGTCACATGGGAGCGCGTCCCGCGCGAAACTAGGTTTGGTCGACCGCTGCTGATCCACTATTTCGACCGCGAGCGCGCGAATCAGCATCGCGGCGTCGGCTTCCTGACGCCGATCGTCAATCGCCTGAAGATGCTCATCAAGTACGATTCGACCGAACTTGATGCGGCGATCATCAATGCGTTTTTCGCGGCTTACATCGAGAGCCCATTCGATCAGGAACTCGTCGAGGGTGCGCTCGGGCAGTCGACGAAGATCAACGCCTATCAGACGGAACGCGCGGAGTATCACAAGCATCGGAAAACCTCGTTGGGCGACGTCGGGATGACGATGCTCTATCCCGGCGAGAAGATCGGATCGGTTTCCGCAAACCGTCCGAGCGGCAATTACGACGGGTTCCAGAGCGCAATGCTCCGCAACGTCGCCGCCGCGACCGGTCTCGCCGCTCAGCAGATTAGCCAAAACTGGGCGGAAATCAATTACTCGTCGTTCCGCGCCGCGATGCTCGAAGCGTGGAAAACCTTCCATCGTCGCCGGTTCGACTTTGTCGTCGGCTTCGCTCAGCCGATCTACGCGAACTTCCTCGAAGAATCGGTCGAGGTCGACGACTATCCGATGCCGTCGAGCGGCGAAATCCCGGCCTTCATGGAGGCGCGGGGCGCCTACTCGCGCGCGCGCTGGATGGGTCCGGGTAAGGGATACGTCGATCCTGTGAAGGAAAAGCAAGGCGCGATTCTCGGGCTTGATGCCGGGATGTCTTCGCTCGAAGACGAATGCGCGGAACAGGGTGTCGACTGGCGCGAGGTCGCTGACCGTCGCGCAATCGAGCAGGAGTACTACCGCGAGCGCGGTCTCCAGCTTCCCAACTGGAACAACAATCCGGCGAACAAGGCCGATCAGCCCGAGGAGGTTCATTGATGCGGTTTGGACATTTGGCGCAACGGCTATTCAATACGCCGATTGCGATCCGTCCGGAAAAGGCAGAGGTCATCATGGCGTCCCTTGCGGAGCGCCTCGGTATCTCGAAGATGATCCGGCTCGACGGCGCCGAACTCGCGCTGACGCCCCATGCGTTCGGCGGGGAGTTCTCGCAGAAAGGCCGGGACTCTGTCGAAGGGTACTTTAACGTCGGCGGCGTCGCGGTCATTCAGGTCGAGGGGACGCTCGTTCAGAAGCTCGGCACGCTGGAGCCCTATTCCGGCATGACGGGCTATGACGGTATCCGTCAGAACTTCCTCACGGCGCTCGGCGATCCTGACGTCAGGGCGATCGCCTTCAGTATCGACTCGCCGGGAGGCGAGGTCGCGGGGTGTTTCGACCTCGTCGACATGATCTATGAGGCGCGCGGCGAGAAGCCGATCGCCGCAATCCTCGACGAAGGGGCGTATTCCGCTGCGTATGCGATCGCAAGCGCGGCGGATGAAATCTATGTTCCGCGCACGGGCGGCGTCGGCTCGATCGGCGTTATCTCGATGCACGTCGACTGGTCGAAAGCGCTGACGCAATCAGGCGTCAAGGTGACTTTCATCACATACGGCGAGCGAAAGGCCGACGGGCATCCCGAAATTCCGCTCTCCGACGAGGCGCGCGCGAGCTTTCAGACCGACATCGACACGATGGGCGAACTCTTTGTCGAGACCGTCGCGCGCAATCGCGGTCTCGCGGCGTCGAAAGTGCGCGCAACACAAGCAGCGACCTATCTCGGCGAGCGCGGCGTCGCGCTCAAACTCGCCGACGCGGTCATGTCTCCCGATGCGGCGTTCGCAGCGCTGTATTCAAAGCTGAAGTAACCACAATCTCAGGACAAAAGATGAGCAAGTTTCTTGCGGCGCCGTTCGCGTCGCTGATGGGCTATGTCAAACCGAAGGGCGCGCGCGCCGAGGATGACGAGAACGAGAAGGACAAGAACGCCAAGGGCGCCAAGGCCGAAGACGACGACGAAAAGGACGACAAGAACGCCAAGGGCTCGAAGGCGAACGACGACGACGGCGACGACGCCGACGCCAAGTCGGAAGACGAAGACGACGGCGCGACTGACGCCAAGGGCGCCAAGGCCGACGACGAGGAGGACGACGACGCCGCGAGCGACGACGCCGCCGAGGATGACGACGGCGACGACAAGAAGGACTCGAAGGCGAAGAAGGCCGCGAAGGCGGAGCGCGATCGATGTGCTCGCATCATGTCGCACGGCTTCAAATGCGGTCGCGCGGAACAGGCCGCGGTCTTTGCATTCGATACCGGCATGTCGTCCGCTGCGGCGATCGCCGCGCTCAACGCCGCGGGCTCGGCGGCGCCTCGCAAGCCGCAAGGATCGAGCCTCCGCGACCGCATGAACAGTGAGCCCGCGCCGAAGCGCGTCGAGGGCAAGCAAAGTTCGGGCGCAAGCTCGGCGGCCGAGCGCATCCTCGCGGCGGGCAAGAAGCGCCGCGGCGAGCAGTAAAAACACAGCATCCATTCTGGAGAGTAAATGTCTCTGAGCATTATCAGCACGGGCGACAACTCGGCTCAGCCGTTTGTGCGTGCCGAAACGTATGTCCCGGATCAACTCATCGCGGGCAATCTCAAGCTCGTAACGCAGCCAGTCGTGATTTCCGCAGGAACGCTCGCGCGCGGGACCGTCCTCGGTCAGGTGACGTCGTATGGAACCATCGCGACGAAGGGCGCGGCGAACGTCGGTAACGGCACGCTCGGCGCGATCAGTCTCGGCGCAACGCCTCTGATCGGGAATTACACGCTGACCGCGAAGACCGCAACCGACTTCGGCGTCGTCGATCCCGAGGGGAATGTCCTCCCTGACGCAACGGTCGGCACGCCCTATACGGGCTCGGCGATCAATTTCACGCTGACCGCGGGCGGGACCGCATTCTCCGCTGGCGACGCCTTTACCCTGGCTGTCGTCGACGCGATCGGGACCTTCGTCGAGTGCGTGAAGACGGCGTCGGACGGCAGTCAGACGCCGGTCGGCGTGCTCGTCGACTACGCCGACGCCTCGGCGGGTCCGGTAACGAGCGCCGCGTATGTGATGGGCGAATTCAACGCGCGTGCGCTGATCTATGACCCGTCGTGGACGATTTCCACTTTGGTGACCGCGCTCCGTCCCTACGGAATTTTCGTGAAGTCGTCGGTCTCGGCTGCTGACCCGAGCTAACGCGGCTCGCCACTCCGGAAGAACCCGCCTCGGCAGGTTTTTTTTCGTCCGGAAAAACACAATCTCATTAGGAGTTCGAGGTAATGTCCTCGCTTGTTTACGATACCAATACGCTGATTCAGGTCGTCCCGAACCTGAAGACGTCGCAAAACTTCCTGTTGGACCGCTTCTTCCCGAATGTCGTGATGGCGGATTCCGAGGAAATCTCGATCGACGTCGACGTCGGTAAGCGCCGTATGGCGCCGTTCGTCTCGCCGCTGCATGAGGGGAAGCTCGTCGAGCAGCGTCGCTACCAGACGAACACTTTCAAGCCTGCCTATATCAAGGATAAGCGGGCGCCGGACCTCCGCAAGCCCGTCCGCCGCATGATCGGCGAGCGCATCGGCGGCGAAATGACCGGTGAGGAGCGCGAGGCCGCGAACCTTGAAGCCGAGCTGACCGATCAGATCGACATTCTCAACCGTCGCCTCGAATGGATGGCCGCGCAAGTGCTTCAGACCGGGACCGTGACGGTCTCGGGCGAAGGCTTCGAAACGGTCGTCGTCGACTTCGGGCGCGATCCGTCACTGACGGTCTCGCTGACTGGCGGTCAACAATGGACGATCGCGAACGTCGGGACCGATCAGGCGCCCGGCTCTGTGTCGCCGTCGGGCAACCTGACGACCTGGGCGCAGCGCATCCTGAGGAAGTCAGGCGCTCAGGTGACGGACATCGTCTTCACGCTCAGCGCGTTCGAGGCGTTCAAGCTCGACCCGGAAGTCCGTCGCGTTGGCATCACTTTCCCGACGCTGTCGCCTTTCGGTAACGCGGTGAATCCGGCTGTTGCTCCGGTCAAGGGCGCTATCTACATGGGCCGGTGGGCGCAGTGGGACCTGTGGGTCTACAGCGACTGGTTTGTCGACGAAGACGACGTCGAAAAGCCGATGATTCCCGACGGCGCGCTCGTCATGTGCGGCCCCGACATGATGGGGACGCGTGCCTTCGGCCAGATCATGGACCCGCGCTTCTCCTATGAAGCGATGCCGTATGCGCCGAAGACGTGGGTCGAGGAAGACCCGGCACAGCGCCTGATCCTCATGCAATCGGCGCCGCTTGTCATTCCGAGCCGCGTAAATGCGTGCCTCTTTGCTCAGGTCGTGCCTGGCGTGGCGGGCGCGTAATGACAGTGACCGTCAAAACTGAAAAGGCGACGGTCGCGCCGGGGCGATCGATCGAGGGACCGGGCCGGAAGCTCTATCTTCCGGGCGATGAAATCGAACTGTCCGCCTCAGACGTAAAAGCGCTCCGCGCGAGCGGCTTCCTTGTCGACCCGAAGGCGGCGGCGGTCAAACGTGGAAACGGACCGGAATTCGGCGCGTCGCGCCGTCCGGTCATTCGGCGCGTCGGCGGATGATTGATTTCGACGCGCTCGTCAATGGCCCCGCCGCTACGGCGTTCGGCGAGCCGTTGACCTATCAGCCCGCCTCGGGCTCAGCGTACCCGATCACCGGCGTTTTCGCTGAGCCGTACCGTCGACAGGAATTCGACGGCGACGGCGCCGCTCATTGGGTCACGGTCGCTCCGTCCGTCGGTCTCCAGCAATCGCAACTGAAGGCGCCCGTCGCGAAAAACGATCGCATCACGCGGACGAAGACGGGCGAGACCTATCTCGTCATCGAGCCGCAACCGAACGGTATCGGGTGGCTCAATCTCAAGCTGAAGGAGGCCGCATGACGACCTCTGCTCAACTGCGCGCGATTGCCGTTCAGGCATTGACCGGGACGACGGTCGCGGGCGCAAACGTGTTTTCGCCTCGCGACATTCCGTCCTGGGATCAGACGTATCCGATGCTCATCGTCACGGCTGGCGATGAAGACGGCGACGGCCTCGGGCGGAATGGTCCGCCTCAGTTCAATGTGACCTCGACGCTGAAGGTCGTCGGGCGTGTCGAGCAGGAGGCGCAAAACGACGACGTCGGCGCCGCCCTCTGTTACGCAGCGCTCGAAACGATCCGCGATCAGGTCAAGGTCGCCGTCATCAACTATCCGGCGCTGATGTCGCAGCTTCAGCAGTTCTCGTTCTTCCGCTCTCGTATGGAGGTCGGAGGCAAGGAGGACAGCGCTTTCCATCAGGGCCAAGTCGTCATTGAGATCGGCATGGAGTTCTTCCAAGGCCCCGACGACTTCTATCAGCCGCCGACAGCCGCCTTCGAGGAGACGGACGTCTCAGTCCCAGTCGCGGACGGTACGCCGCAGCAAGGCGCGGTTATCACGCTCCCGCAATAGGACAAACCATGAAAGTTAAGCCTGCTCCGGGGCTCAAGGTCCGTGACCCGGTTCTAAAGGACTACTTACCGATTGAAGGTCGGGAAGTGGAGGACATCGACTTCTATTACACGCGACGCCTTCGCGACGGAGACGTCATTCTCGTCGACGACGCAGCGTCCGCAACCGAAACGAAGGACGCTGACTAATGGGAAATATCTCGTTCCCGAATATTCCGCAAAACATCCGTGTTCCGCTCTTTTACGCGGACCTCGATAACAGCAAGGCGAACACGGGCGCGACGACTCAGCGCGCACTCATCATCGGGCAGATCGCATCGGGCGGAACGGGTGTCGCCAATACGCCCGTCATTTCGCAGGGCATTGGCGACGCGAAGTCCGTCGGTGGAGTCGGCTCGATGCTCGCGCTGATGACGTCGGCATATCGTGCGGCAGACAACTTCGGCGAGGTCTGGTATCTGCCGCTCGCTGATGATCCGACAGCAGTCGCCGCGACAGGCGCGATCGCTTTCACGGCTCCGGCGACTGCGACGGGCGTGCTGTACACGTATATCGCGGGCCAACTCGTGACGATGACGGTGACGGCTTCGCAGTCAATCTCTCAGCTTGCGACGGCTCTCGCGGCGGCGATCAACGCGGCGAGCGATCTTCCGGTCACCGCAGTCGTCGATGCAACGACGACGAGCAAGGTCGACTTGACCGCGAAGAACAAGGGCCTCGCCGCGGGTGACATCGACATCCGTCTGAATTACCGCGGGGCGCTCAGCGGCGAATCGACGCCGACGGGCCTCGCGTTGACGATCACGCCTATGAGCGGTGGAGCGGTCAATCCGTCGCTTACCGCGGGCCTCGCGAACCTGCTCGATCAGGAATTCGACTTCATCGCGCTTCCATACACGGATGCGACGTCGCTCGCAGCGATCGCGTCGTTCCTGAGTTCGAAAACGGGCCGTTGGTCGTGGTCGAAACAGATTTTCGGGCATGCATTCGCGGCCTATCGCGGGACGCTGGCTTCCTGCACGACCTTCGGGGCGACGCAGAACTGCGAGCATTACTCCGTGATGGGCTTCTACGACTCGCCGTCGCCGTCGTATGTATGGGCGGCTGACATCTGTGCGACTGCCGCCGTTGCGATTCGTGCCGATCCGGCCCGTCCGCTTCAGACGCTCGCGCTGTCGACGGCTCTCGCGCCTCCGCTCGCATCGCGCTTCGCGCTGACCGACCGCAATACGCTGCTTTGGGACGGTATCTCGACCTTCACGGTCGCCCAGGACGGCACTGTCGCGCTCGAAAACGTCATCACGACCTATCAGACGAACAGCTACGGTCAGGCGGACAACAGCTATCTCGAAGTCGAGACGATGACGACGCTGACGTATGTGCTTCGACAGCTCAAGCTCGCGATCACGAGTCAGTTCCCGCGCATGAAGCTCGCGGACGACGGGACGCGCGTCTCGCCGGGGACGAACGTCGTGACTCCCTCGATCATCAAGGGTGCACTCGTCGCGCAATACAAGGAAATGGAGGATGACGGCTTCGTGCAGGACAGCGCGACGTTTGCCGCAAACCTCATCGTCCAGAAGAACACGACGAACCCGAATCGCGTCGACGTCGTCTATCCGGCGGTCCTGATCGATCAGCTTCGCATCTTCGCCCTGTTGATGCAATTCACCCTTCAATAACGCCGTCTAACCGACGCAAAGCCGCCTAGCGCGGCTTTTTTCATTTGTGGAGGCAGCTTTGAGCCTGCTTGCTGGTACTGGATCGGTCACGGTCGACGGTACGACGTACATGGTCGAGGGCGACGTCAAATACAAGGTCTCGACTAAGAAGCGCGAGTCGTTGACCGGGTATGACGGCGTCCACGGCTACAAGGAATCCTACATTACCGGCTCGATCGCACTTCGGTTCCGCGATTCGGGTGGACTTGTGGTCGCCAATTTCAACAACATGACCGACGTTACGGTCGTGCTGACTCTCGCCAATCAGAAGGTCGTCACTGGAAAAGGTATGTGGTCCGTCGACGATCAGGAAGTCGACGCAATGGAAGCAACCTTCGACGTTCGTTTCGAAGGCCCGAGCGTGACGGAAGCCCCATCGAGCTAAAGAAACATGGAAGACGAAAAGATCATCGTACTGAAGAAACCGATCACGATCGGCGACCTCGAATATCCCACGCTCACCTTGCGCGAGCCGACGGCGGGTGAACTGGAGCGGGCGACCAAGGGCGGGAAAACCGGCCTGACGATGATGATCGACCTGATCGCCATGATCGCGGGCGTTCCGCGCGTAGTTATCGAAAAGCTCCCGAGCCGCCAACTTACGGAGGCGAACAAGTTCATCGAGGGTTTTACCGACGATGGCTCGGAGGCGACCTCGACTCCGGAGTCTGGCGAGACCGCGTAGCCGAGGTCACGAAGTATTACGGATGGGGTCCTAACGATGCGTGGGGCCTCCCGCTAAGCCGCCTGACTTGGTGGCACGAACAGGCGCTTAGGTTGCGTGCTTCGGGGGCTATGTAGTGGCGAACAATTTTACGATCACGATCAGCGCCGTCGACAAGGCAACTGATGTCGCGCGCAAGGTCAATAAATCGCTCGCGCGGATTACTGATCCGATCAACAAACTCGGTAAGGAAACGAAGGCCCTCGGAGATCACTTCAGCGTCATCGGAAAGATGACGGGGATCACGCAGATCGGCAAGGGCTTCACAAAACTGAGCGGTTCGGCGGTCAATGCCGCGCGTAGCGTGGCGAGTGTGGTGACGCCGATCGCTGCGCTTACGGGCGCGGGAACAATTGCCGGGATCGTTGCGCTCGCGACGGCGTTCGGAAGGACGGCAACGTCCGTCAAGAATACGGCAGGCGTGCTAGGCATGCCAACGCAGCAGTTACAGGCATATACGGGCGCGGCTCGCCTCGTCGGGCTATCGTCCGACGACATGAGCGCTGGCCTTAAATCGCTCGGAAACGTCTTCGAGGACTCGGTCACGGGCCGGAACCTAGAGGCAGCGGGCGCGATGAATCAGTTCGGCATCGAGGTCCATCGCCTAAAGAATGGATCAATCGACACCACTCGTGCGCTGAAGGACATCGCAAGCGTGATTCAAAAGATGCCGAACGCGCAGGCGCAACAGAAGTTCGCGAGCATCTTCGGCGTCGAGCAGCTTCTTCCGATGCTCCAGAAGGGCGGCGAAGGGATCGACAAGCTCGTCGACAAGGCGAAATCGCTCGGGGCCGTCATGACGCCCGAGCAGATCGCAGCGGGCGAGCGATACAACGAGCAGATGGTCGCGCTCGATCTTCAGGCCGACAAGCTGAAGGTCACTTTCGGGAATGCGCTCGCGCCCGCTGTCGAGAGAGTCGTCGGCGTGGTCGGGCGCCTCGTCGACAAATACGGCGCGGTCGTCGGGACAAAGATCGCCGAATACGCCGAGCGGCTCGCGAACTGGATCGACAGGACGGACTGGGCGAAGGTTGCGAACGACGTCGGTTCGTTCCTGGACAAGATCGGCGGTGTCAAGACCGTTGCGATCGCAATCGCGGCGATCACATTCGCGACGCCGATCGCTGGAATCCTCTCGATGGTGACCGGCCTTGTTCGACTCGCGACGTTCGCGATTCCGCTCGCGATCGCTGGCTTCGGGCGCCTCGGGAAGGCGAAGGTCGCGGCGGATGCGGCGGGCAAGGTTGCGGAAGCGGCATCCGCCGCAGAAGGCGCGGCAGACGCCGCGGGCGCCGCTGCTGGTGCAGCGGGGTCAGCCGGAGCGGGCGAAGCCGCCAAAACAGCCGGAAAGGGCCTTCTTGGGCGTGTCGCCCCGTGGGCTGTCCGTCTCGGCTTGCCATTGTGGCTGATGACGCACTCGGAAGGGCTGAATACGGGCGAGGATGCTTACCTCGCGAAGCATCAGGCGGCGCCGGGTGCGACTTGGCCTGGTGACTCGGTTCAAACGCAAAACACCGACGCGCAGAAGGAAGGCCCCTCGGCGCTCTTCGCGGACCTCGAATCGAAGTATTCGCTTCCGAAGGGGCTTCTCGACAGCGTCTGGAATACGGAATCGAGCCGCGGTAAAGGCTCGATGGTCTCGCCGAAGGGCGCGCAAGGGCATTTTCAGTTCATGCCCGACACGGCTCGCGCGTATGGAGTTCATGACCCGTTCAATCTGCGCGAGTCCGCGACGGGCGCCGCGAAGATGTACTCGGACCTGTTGCGTCAGAACGGCGGGAGCCTTCCACTCGCGATCGCTGCGTACAACTGGGGGCAAGGAAACCTTTCGCGCAAGGGTATGAGCAATGCGCCCGCGGAGACGCGCGACTACGTCCGGAAGGTTATGGCGGGCATGTCGGGAGGGGCTTCGAGCCTCGCAATGTCGACGCCGATTTACGCGCCTCCGCAACAAAGCGCAGCGCAGGATGCGCCGGATCAATCTACGGCGTCTGATCCGATGTCGGCAATTCAGCATATCTACGTGGAGGTTGATTTGAAGAACGCGCCTCCGGGGACGACGGCGCGCGTGCGGCCGTCGGCAAACGTAACGGCGTCCGTCAAGATCGGGCAATCGTCTGTCGGGGGTGAGCAAGTATGAGCCTGACCTCGACTCTCGGGAACTTGTCCGCCGCCTCGCGCGCGGTCGGGTCCCTCGCCTCGACGCTGTCGGGCGGATCGTTCGCAAGCAATCTTCGCACGGCGAGCTTTGGCGGAGTGCCGTTCGGGATCGAGGGCGTTACGACCTCGGGCGGGCGACGTGTGAGCATCCATAGTTATCCGTTCCGGGATACGGTCTGGATCGAGGACTTGGGGCTTCTGCCGAAGGTCTTCCGCATCAATGGCTTCCTGATCGAGAACAGCGCGATCTATGGTGGCGGAGGCGTTGTCTCTCAGGCAAACGCGCTCCTCGCGGTGTGCAACTCGCCTGGCGGGAAAACGTTCGTCCATCCGACGCTCGGCACGGTCCAAAACGTGACCTGTATCGAGCCGCTCCAGATGAACGAGCGGAAGGACCTCGGGCGAGTCTTCGAAATCGGCTTGACGCTCATGCAGGGCGGCGCGCGCGTCTATCCGAAGGCGTCCAATTCGACCGGCGATCAGGTCCAGTTGTCGGGGCTCGCGGCGGTGGCCGCAGCTCTGCTCAACTTCGCATCCAAAGTCGCGAGCTATGTCACATTGGGCGTGTCGATCGTGAATCAAGCGATTTCGACGGTAACGAAGTGGTATTCGATTGTGAAATCGGTTATCGCAGACGTGAAGGCGGTCATTGGCGTGGTTTCCTCGCTAAGCGGCAATTACGGACGTTACTCATCGGGAGCGAATTCGGGATACGCGAAATCGAACGCGAAAGCAGCTTCGAGCGCGACGGTAGCGAGCCTACTGTCCGCGGCGGTCACGCAGCGCACGGCGGTCGAGACTGCGGGCGCGAGCATGGTGAGCGCAGCCTCGTCGGTTAGCGATACGGATGCGTTTTCAAGCGCGATAACTGCCGTCGTTGAAGCTGTCGCCGCAACGGCGACCGACCCGGCAGACGCGGTTCGCATGCTCTCGACGCTCGCTGATTTCTATCCGGATGACCCGACAACGTCTTCGGTCATTGGCGATGGAATGGCCGGTATGCAAACCGCAATCGGTGGGCTAGTGCGGACTACAGTCGTCGCTCAAATGGCAATCGCTTCGACGTCATATCAGCCGTCGTCGGCGGACGACGCCGCGTCGGTCCGTGACTCTATCGTCTCTCTCATCGACGACGAGGTTACGACTGCGGGCGACGCGGGTGACGACGAGACTTACGCTGCGCTGCGAGCGCTTCGCACAGCCGTTATCGCAGACCTCAACAGCCGAGGCGCAAGTCTTCCCGCTATGACGACGTTCTCCTTCGCTTCGTCGCTCCCCGCGCTTTCTCTCGCCTCCCGGATGTATCGCGACGCGAGCCGGGCCGACGAAATTGTCGCGGAGGCCAATCCTATTCATCCGGCCTTCATGCCGACATCGTTCGCCGCCCTGGCGACGTAACCTGATGGAGCGCAATGTCTGATGAACTTACCTTAACCGTAGGCGGAAAGGTCATTTCGGGGTGGACTGATGTTCGCGTCACGCGCGGCATTGAGCGCATTCCGAGCGACTTTGACATTGGGTTGACAGAACTCTTTCCCGGCGAACTCGATCAGGTCGTCGTTACGCCTGGCGATGCGTGTGTCGTGCAGATTGGTGGCGACACGGTCGTAACGGGATATGTCGATCGATACATTCCGAGCTTCGACACATACGATCATCGAATCCGCATCGCGGGCCGCGGGAAGTGTCAGGACCTCGTCGACTGTTCGGCGGAGTGGGTGAACGGCCAAATAAGCGGGGCCTCGGCGCTCGCCGTCGCTTCGAAGCTTGCGGCTCCATACGGAATCACGGCGACATGCAACGAAAGCGGGTTGCGCGTCATTCCGCAATTTAACCTGATGCTCGGTGAAACGCCTTTTGAAATCATCGATCGCGTCTCGAAATACAGCTCTCTGCTTGCCTACGAGGAGACGGACGGTAGTCTTATCCTCGCCCGCGCTAGCTCGTTGCAACACGCGACAAACCTCGAAGAGGGGCAAAACGTAGAAGGGGCGAGCGTCGAGTATTCCGCCGATCAGCGATTCCAGACCTACAAGGCTTTTCTACAGGCCATCAACACTTTCAAGGAAGGCGGCGACGGCGGAAATCTGATTGCGACGACGACCGATAGCGGAGTTTTGCGCAATCGTCAGAAGTTCATCATCGCAGAAGCTGTCGCCGGTTACATGGACGTTGCTGCGCAGCGCGCTGCGTGGGAAATGAACCGGCGCAATGGTCGTTCCGTAGTCGTGCGTGTCGTTGTCGATAGCTGGCGTGATGGGGACGGAATGCTATGGGCGCCGAACATGCTTGTATCGGTCTATCTGCCGTCGTTGAAGCTCGGCCGCAAAACGTGGCTGATTAGTGAGGTCACTTTCCGCATGGATGAGAACGGCACTCACGCTGAGCTTGTCATCATGAGTCCGGATGCCTTCGCGGTCGAGCCTACCGCTTTGCAATACGGCTTCGTCGACGGAGCGACTCTTTCGGCTCAGTAATGGAAAACGGAAATATTGCTTCTCGATTGGCGCGGCGCGTACTGCTCGCGATCGGGCGCGGTCGCGTTTCGACCTCAAATGACTCGGGTGTCGTCCAGCTTGTTCAAACGAAGTTTAACGACCTCGAAACGATTGACGACATGCCTCGCGTCGCCGAATTTGGCTTTACCTCACGCCCGCCTGACGGGTCCGATGTCCTCGCCGTCTTCATTGGCGGAGACCGATCGAATGGGGTCATCGTTGGCACGAACCATCAGGGGAGTCGACCGACTGGCCTCGCCGTCGGCGAGACGATGATATTCAGTCAGGACGGTAAGTCGGTCTATTTGACTTCGGGCGGAGGAATCATCGTCGAGGCGAAAGGTCAGGATGTCGTCGTCAATGACGCGCGAAACGTGACGTGGAATTGCTCAGGTGACTTCACGCTGAAGCTCGGCGGGAAGTTCAATGTCGTTGCGCCCGGTGGGACGAACTTCACGACGCCGACCGTTCAATCGAGCGGCGACATGCAAGACAACGTCGGGACCAATTCACACACGATGGCGCAAATGCGCACGATCTACGACGGACACAATCACATCGTGACTGGCGTACAGGCCGGATCAAGTCAGGTTACGTCGAATACGCCGACGCAGACGGAGTAAGCGCCGAGTCAGTCAACACACAAGCCCGCTGAGTGCGGGCTCTTTTTCGTCCTCACGAAATGGCAGACACAAAAACGGCATGGAATCCAACGCTAGGCCGTGGCGATTGGGTTTTATCCGGGGCGTTGCTTCAAACGGGCGACGACCTCGAAACGGCAATCCTCATCAGTCTCTTTACTGACCGTCAGGCCGCAACGGATGACGAGATTCCAGACGGAACGACAAACCCTCGCGGATGGTGGGGCGACCTCGACTCCGACACGCAAATCGGCTCGCGCCTTTGGTTGCTGAGCCGCGCCAAGCAAACAACCGAAACCCTTCAGCGCGCGAATGACTACATCGCCGAGGCACTTCAGTGGCTCATCGACGACGGCGCCGTCGCGTCCTTTGACATCTCAGTCGAATGGACTCAGACGTCGCGGCTTGGCGCGCTGATCGTCGCCCACAAGACGAGCGGGACGACAACTTCGGTTGCCTATCAATCGCTATGGAGTGCGATCACCTGACATGCCATATGCACGACCAACATTGACCGATTTACGGTCGCAAGTGGCGTCCGACATCGCTTCGAGCGTACAGGGATCGGACCCACTTCTCCGATATTCGAATCTCAAGATTACGGGTGACGCTCAGGCGGCGCTCGCCTATTTGCACTTCGGCTACATCGATTGGATCGCAAAACAGGCGGTTCCGTGGACGGCGACAGATGAATATCTCGCCGCATGGGGCGCGCTGAAGAACATCACGAAAAAGGATGCTACGGCGGCGACAGGCTCGGTGACCTTTGCGGGGTCGTCGGGCACGATCAGCGCGGGGGAGTCGTTTGTCCTAGGCGATGGCACGACGTACACGGCGACCTCGTCTGGGACGATGGCGGCGGGGAGTGTGACCGTGACGGCTCAGGCGGCGGTCGCGGGCGCTGCCGGGAACTGCGCGGCGGGTGTTGTCATGACGCTCGCGACAGCCATTCCCGGTATCCAGTCAAACGGCGTTGCGGCGACGGCATTCACGGGCGGTGCCGATCAGGAGACCGACGAGGCGTTCAGTGAGCGCGTCATTGCAGCCTATCAGACCTCGCCGCAGGGCGGCGCCAAAGGAGACTACGTCACCTGGGCAACGGACGTCGCAGGCGTGACGCGCGCATGGTGCGCGCCGAGCGGATTCGGCGCCGGGACAGTTGTCGTCTATGTGATGCTCGACAATGCGAACGCGGCTCACAACGGGTTCCCGCAAGGCACAAACGGAATTTCATCGAGCGACGTATTGCCGAATGGCAATCCGCGCGGGACGGTCGCGACCGGCGATCAGTTGACGATCGCCAATGCGATCTATCCCGAGCAGCCGGTCACGCCGCTCGTCTATGTCTGCGCGCCGTTGCCAAATACGCTGAATTTCACGATCAGCGGACTCACGAGCGCGAGCACGGCGACGCGCGCCGCGGTTCAGGCGGCAATCACGGAGGTGCTCGTCTCCTACGGCGATCCCCGCGCCGGAACGATTGACCTCTCCCATATCGAGGCGGCGATTGCCGCGGTATCGGGTACAGCGGGTTTCGTCATCACATCGATTACCGGAACGCAGGGCGGCACGACGACGCCCTATACGGGGAACATCACGTCTCTGACCGGGTATCTCCCCGTGCTCGGCGGCGTGACGTTCCCGTAAGGAGGCATCATGACGGCTCCCGTCTATTCTGCGAATGATTTCGCCCTCGCGCTACAGGCGTTGATGCCGATCGGGAAGGTCTGGCCTCGCGACGCGGACGCACTTCAATCGCAGGTTTTTAACGGACTTGCGGCGGTATATGAGCGCAGTTCTGAGCGAGCGCAAAACCTGATTTCTGATGCTTTCCCGGCAAGTACAGTGGAACTTCTGCCGGAATGGGAAAGCACGCTCGGGCTTCCCGACCCGTGCGCCGGGACTTCGCCGACGATTCAGCAGCGACGGAATCAGGTTGTCGCACGGTTCGCGAACAGCGGCGGACAGTCCGCAGCGTACTACATCAACTTTTCGCTGAATCTCGGCTACACGGTCACGGTCCGTCAATACGCGCCGTTTCGCTGTGGGCAAAGCCGATGCGGCGACTCGCTCGGCGGCGTCGATTGGTTTTACACCTGGGCGATACACGCTCCGCTCAACACGGTTACGCGATTCAGGGCTGGGAGTTCCACAGCGGGCGAGGCGCTCGCTACTTGGAATAACAAAGTCCTCGAATGTGAGCTTTCTTCAGTTTCGCCCGCGCATACCTACCTATTGTTCCAATACTCGTAAGGACATCGAATGTATCAGATTGATGTTTCGACCGCGGCAAGCACGCAGCCTGCTTCGACCGCGCTCGGGACGACCGGCTATTTCACTGACGGCAATGCGGCAACCGGTGTTGCTGCGACGGTAGTCCCGGCTGAGTTCTTGAACGCACTCATGCTGGAAATCATGAATGCCATTACGGGGGCGGGTCTCGCGCTCTCGAAGTCGTCGTTCAATCAGCTATACACAGCGATTAAGACGATCGGTCAATCCGGGTCGTCGAATTATGCCGCAGACTTCGGTGTCGCGAATGCTTATGCAGCGACCTACAGTCCGACGGTGTCTTCGCCGTCAGACGGTATGGCCCGCACGTTCAAAGTCAAGACGACGAATACGGGAGCGTCGACGTTCATCCTTGACGGCTCGGGTACGTCTTACCCGATCTATGGGCTCAATGGCGCCGCGTTGCAGGGGGGCGAATTGACGGCAAACGGGATCGCCGTCATTCGATTTAATTCGTCGCTATCGTCTTCGGGAGCTTGGGTCCTGTATCACTGCGGCGCGTCTCCGATGCAGGTCGCGCCCGCGACGCAGAGTCAGCATGCAGTCCAACTCGCCCAAGCACAGTCGATGGGGGCGCTGGTAGGCGGGCAAGGCATCACTGCGTATCTCTCAACGGCTGGCACAAGCGTTCAGTTCGCGATCCAGCAAGTTTTGATGGCTTCGAGTATTGGTGGCGCGCGTCAGATCATTGGGGGTGTTTCGCCTACGCTCAATATTGCGACGGTCGGGGCGAATGGGATGGACACGGGGTCGGCGCCTGTGAGTGGAGCGCTCGCTGTTTATGCGATTTATAATCCAGCGACGCAAACAACCGCAACTCTTGCGCAATCGGTTGGAAGCGCGCCATCGCCTGTATATAGCGGTGCAAATATGCCCGCAGGCTACGTCGATTCGGCGCTTATTTCGATTCTGAGTACGAACGCTAGCGGCCAAATCACGCCGTTCGAACAAAAGAATCGAAAGATTTTCACGGCCCGCGCAGGTGTATTTGGCACCACGACGAACGGCGGAACTACGTGGCATCAGCAAAGCTTCGGCGGCTTCGCCCCGCCTGGAGCTTTGACCATTACGGGCGACTACAATGCAACCGCAACCTCGTCGAGCAATCCTGTCTTTAATATGGGAGTGGGTTCGGACACTAACGGCATCGGCAATCAAACGACGAATTCGACGTTCCCTTCCGGGTGTGGCCCCTCAGCGCCGTTCATTGACATTGCGTGCGATACGAGCCGAAACCTGTATCTCTATTACAACGTTACTGGCTCTCCAACTGCGGTGAATTTTTCGTTCTTCGCGAGCGCGTACACGTTCTAAGGAATTCAGATGGCAAGTGCAGAAAATGTCGCTTTCTTAGACTCTACGGAAACGGTTATCGTTGCGTGGAGTCTCGCCCCTATTGTGGATAAAACGACCTATCCGAACATCGGCACCGTGCTGACGGACGACGCGCGATATAAGTCGTTCTATGATAGCTTCCCAGCCATGCAAGCCGCGATGCCAGCACCTTCTGGATCATGACCGCGGCGCGCGCCTATTGCAGCATTGCCGCAACGATTGGCTGAAGCGTTTTGAAGTATTGCTGCTCCTTGGACGCGTAGCCAGCATCAGACGGATGGATGCAATCAGGCTGAAGGTAGGTTTCCCACCAATTTTGAATCGGAAACCATGCCTCGTAATTCGGAAGCACTGAAACACCCATCTGGTTTCCGGTCTGATCCATCGCCAGCACGAAGCTCATATCATCACGCTTGGCAATGTTGTTCGGACAAAGCGGATTTGGCTCCTGCAAGATTGGGCGCGCGCCCGCCGCCTGTACAAACTGAATCCACTGAATAAGGTTCGTCTTGTAAGTAGCTAGGTCGTAATTGTTGTAGTCGTTTATCTCGCTGTTGGTCAACACAATATCCGGTTTGACTGTGGCAAGGCGCTCAGCGAGCGTGCCCTTGCCTGCATAGTTCTGACCGGAAATGTCGTTTGCCAGCGTTGATCCCGAAGCGGTCTTGTCTACGATCGTCACCCGGCCAGCGCCGAAGGCTGCGTCCATATCGCGTTGCATGAGTACAGCAGGATTGTTGGGGATTTGGTTGGGAATCTGTGGGACTTCAGTGGGATTGAAGCCAAGATTCGTGCTGTCTCCATCCAGCATGATGATAAGAGTCTTTGGCGCCTTGTCAGGTTGCGTCGCCGCCGTTGTTAATGCGGATTGGGTCGGGCTTCCGCCGCCGCCGCCACATCCGCTGCATGCCAATACGAGCATTCCCAAGAAGGATGCGATCGCCCCGCGCGCCATTTGTTTTCCCATTCTTTTGTATAACGTGGCGCGATTGTACACGTCGCTAGGCGAGGGGATTACTCTCGTTCGTCGGTATCCGCTGAAAGGTCGATGACCGCCCCAAGCTTCCGCATGCGCTGAAGTACGCGCTCGATCGTTGAGGGTTCCAATTCCAATTGCGCCATCGCAAAGAACAGGACATGCGGGCTGATTCCCTGTGGATCGGGACCGCCTGTGTACTTGCGCCAGTGTCTGCCGCCCGATAAGCCGAAGAGTTTTGCCATCTGGGCGCTGGATAGACCAAGTTCTTCCTTGAGGCGCGCTAGCTCGTCTGCGGTGGGTGGTTGATAGAGCATGTCGTGGTTGCCAAGTGCCAAGAAAGGCACGGAAAAATTTTTTCATTGTGTCCTCATCGGATGGAGGGCCGCGCATACGCGCAGCCGCTATCCATAAAGCTAGGCCTAATCGGCCTAAGTGTCAAGAGTAATCAATCGCCGCCCACTTGGCGGCTTTTTTATGGGATTCCGGATGGATACAACGGCAATGGCCGAAGTCGGATGCGCGCTTTTCAGCGCGCTCGGCGGTGTATTCGCGTACCTGTGGCGTCGCTCCGAGGGGCAGCGAGACAAGGCGATTCAGTTGCACGGGGACGCGATTTCAAATCTGAAGGAGTCGCAAAGCGCCTTCGAACTCTTCGCGGCGCGTACATACGTGACGAGTCACACGCTCGAAACGGCAATCGGCAACTTCAATCGTGCGGTCGAAGCGATTTTCCAGAAGCTCGACAAGATCGACGACAAGCTCGACAAAAAGGCGGACAAGCCGTGATCGTAAGTGCCTCTTTGCTAGTCGCATGCGGTGCGAGCAAGGCCGACGCCGCGAACTATGCTGTTCCGCTGCGTGCAGCGTGTGACCGCTACAGCATCAATACGCCACAGCGGCTAGCGGCCTTCCTTGCTCAGATCGGGCATGAGTCGGCGTCTCTCTCGTCGACGTCGGAGTCGTTCAACTATGCGATTCCCGCCCTGATGGCGACCTTTCCTCGCGCGATGCCGTTTGCTCTCGCGAGCAAGTACGGGCGTCAGCCAGGTGAAAAGGTGGTCCCGCTCGATCGGCAAAAGCAGATCGCCTCGATTGTCTACGCGAACAAGTACGGCAACGGGCCGACGGAAAGCGGAGACGGGTGGTCGTTTCGCGGGTCGGGGCTGATCCAGACGACTTTCAAAGCGAATTTCGAGGAGGCGGGGCACGACATCGGCGTCGACCTCGTCGCCAATCCCGACCTCCTCCGGAGCGATCCGCAGACGGCGGCGCTCGCCGCGGGCTTCTACTGGATCAATCACGGACTCAACGCGCTCGCAGACAGCGGCAACTTTGACGCCGTGACCCGCCGCATCAATCCCGCAATGGCGGGCAAGCCGGATCGCGACGCGCGTTATGCGGTCGCTCGAAAGGCGCTCGGGCTCTCGTAACCTCTATTTCGCCGCGCTGCGGCTTCTCCCCATGCAGATCGCACACGAACACGAACAGCGGGAAACGATCGTCATTGATCGGTTTTACCCGGACCATCCGCCGCGGACCGAGTCGTCGCTCTTCCGGTGCACGAAACATCACCTGATCCATGACCTCGATACGCCGTGTTTCGCGTGCGGGACGAAGGAGGGCCGCGAGGTCCATCACTTCCATGCCGAATGGGCTGATGCGAACGGAATCGACTGGGACAAGATGCGCCGTCTACATCCGGCCTTCGACTGGGCGAACTACCGGGAGCCGACGGACTTCATCGACAGCGAATACAACATGATGGTCCTCTGCGCGAAACACCATCGCGGCAAGGATCACGGCATCCATATGCTTCCGTTCCCCCTGTGGCAAATGCAGGTCAACAAACGCGCGGACTTCGTTTTCTCGCCCGACGAAGCGCCGACCATTCACTAAAGGAGCTGACATGCTCGAAAAACTGAGGAAGCTCGGGGAGCTAGTGACGGGCGACGATAACAAGACAATCGAGCCCGCGTATACGTGGTCGGCTGTCGTGATCGTCGTCGGTCTTGGGCTCGAAGTGTTCAGCGTCGTAACCGGAAAGCCGTTCGACTTTCAGGCTTACGGTATCGGCGCCGTGGGATTGCTCGGCGGGCTCGGCCTGTCGGCGAAAATCGGGAAGTAAGGGAGGAGTATGCAATTCACGCTTATAGCGAAGCTCGCCGCGATCGGTGCGCTCGCTCTCGCGTTGCTTGGGCTCGGCGCATATGGCGCGTCGAGGCACTATGCGCCGATCGTCGCGGGGCTCAATCAGCAGCTTGGCAAGGCTAGTCAGGCGATCGCCGACGATCAGGCCGCGTTCGGCACGCTGAAGAGTGCTGCTGAGCTTCAGAACACGTCGATCCTCGCCCTCCAGAAGGAGGCAGACACGCGGGCCGCGCAAGCCGCGTCAGCCGTCGCAGCGGCGGACGCACAGAACGTGTCACATCAGAGTCGCGCCGCGGTGCTACTCGCCAGCAAGCCCGACGCAGCCTCGGACGTGTGCGCCGCAGCGTCGGCACTCATCGACGCGCAAATCAAGGAGGATCGGAAATGAAGATGATGCTCGCGGCATGTGCCGTCGCGATCATGCTGTCGGCGTGTCAGACGGCTCCCCAATCCTACGCGCCCGCTCCGGTTGTGACTCAGGTCGACAAAGCCGTCCCGGTGCCGTGCAAGGTCGGGGAAGTGCAAAAACCTGATTTCGCTTTCGACAGTCTCGCGCTCGGCGCCGACATTTACACGCAAGCGAAGACGCTGCTCGCTGACCGCGAGGAGCGCAAAGGCTACGAGGGAAAGCTCGAAGCCGCCGTCAAGTCGTGCCAGTAACAAAGCGCCCGCTCGGTCCTTCGGGATCGGCGGGCGCTTTTTTGCGTTTGTCCGGTCGTGTTGAGGTCGCGGCTATATATACTGTGTTTTTATACAGTATCGTATCCCGGCCATGCCGCATAGACCTCCACTCTCAGCCGATCGCCTCGCGCAAATTTGGGACGAGACTCCGTCTCCTGTCGTCCTTGAGTTGCTTTGGGAAATCCATCGCTTGCGCGCGACTATCTCCCGCGCAAATCAGATTCGCGCCTTTCTCGGGCCGGGTGGGAGCGGCGTCGTCCCGTCTTCGGTCTGGAGTTGCTTCGAGCGCGAGTTAGACGCCGAACCGTGCTTGACTGATAAGGCGACTCCTCGTCAGCAAGCCCTCATTGACCGGGTTGTGAATCGCCGTCGCGAGCGTGCCGAGTAACGTTCGGTGCTCACTGTTTCTCTACTGTTATTTCATGAGAGAATTCCGCGCCAAGGTTTTGAAATTAAAAGGATTTCTCTTTTACTTTGGTCCGATCCATCATCGGTGCGACGGACACGCGGCGGGGACTGGCGATACGGTGGGTGGACATGGCGAATCGGTGCGCGAGAAGCGCGGCAAGCGTGGATCAACCTTCTATTTTATCGCAACCCGCCCAGCGAGTTCTCGGGCGATCCCGGCGATTTCGCACTGCGGCAAGGCGGCAGCGTGCGGCGGATTATTTACGCGAGTGCTCGCAGGCTCGCTTCCGGCGAGCTCGGCTGAACAAAAGACCCTTTTAGCGTTATGTAATCCGCAGTCTGAATTGTGCGTCGCGCCAAAAATTTCGGGGACGCTTTTAGGGTCTGTTCGGCGCTCAGGCCCGCCAGGACTGGCTGGGCCGATTGTTTACCGGGCTGGAATAGTAAATTCGGTTTATCGTGATTATTTTTTGATAGTAGGTAGATACACTGAGACTCAGTGACGCAGCTGATGGGTATCGACCTCCCGGGCGCGGCGCCATCCTCGAACCGCAATCGAACCTGATACTGGAGTCCACCATGAAGACCAAACTGATCGCAGCGCTGCTGGTCGCAGCTTCCGCTTCCATTGCCGCACCGGCTTTCGCCAGCGGTTATGGCCCGGCGCCGTACTATCGTCCGGACGTCGGCGCGCCGGCTTCGCAACGTGGCCAGAGCGCCCAGACGGTAGCCGTCGAGCGTGCCCAGCAGCAAGGCGTCGATTCGTCGTACGGCGGTGTCGCGAGCGCGGCGACGCAGTCGGGCAGCCGCAACGATCAAACGCCGCGTTCGCAGCAAGTGTTCTTCGGCCACTAATTTTCGGCCAGCGAGTTTCTCGCTGTCCGAAGCGCCGCCCACCAGTTGGGTGGCTTGGGCGCCGGGTGTCCTCAGGACCCCGGCGCTTTGCTTTGCGCGCGGATTACCCGGCGCCTGAAAAAAATCGGCCGGCGTGATAGTTTCGCGGTTCTTCTCAATCAGACGATGGAAAACGCTTCGATGGAATACCGCACTCTCGGCGACACGGACGTCAAGGTGAGCCTGATCGGTCTCGGCACGATGACGTGGGGCGAGCAGAACACCGAGCGCGAAGCGCACGAACAGATCGATTTCGCGCTCGATCGCGGCGTCACGCTCATCGATGCCGCGGAGATGTACCCGGTGCCGCCGCGCCCCGAAACGCAAGGACAGACCGAGCGTTTCATCGGCACGTGGCTCGCCCGTCATCGCGCGGCGCGCGATCGCATTGTGCTCGCGACCAAGATGACGGGCCCGGCGCGTCAGCCGCACAATCCACGCCATATCCGTGGCGAGGGCAATCAGTTCGACCGCAAGAACCTGACCGAAGCGCTCGATGGCAGCCTCGCGCGCCTGCAGACCGATTACGTCGATCTCTATCAATTGCACTGGCCCGACCGCAGCACGATGACGTTCGGCCGCAACGCCTATCCATGGGTCGACGATGCTTACACGGTGCCGATCGAGGAGACGCTCGCCGTGCTCGCGGATTTCGTGAAGGCGGGAAAGGTGCGCCATATCGGCGTGTCGAACGAAACGCCCTGGGGCGTCGCGCGATTCCTGCGCGCCGCCGAAAAGCTGGGGCTGCCACGCATCGTCAGCATCCAGAATCCGTATAGCCTCCTCAATCGCACGTTCGAAAGCGGGCTGTCCGAGTTTTCGCATCACGATGGCATCGGCCTGCTCGCTTACTCGCCGCTCGCGTTCGGCTGGCTCTCGGGCAAGTACGAGGGCGGCGCGCGGCCCGAGGGGGCGCGCATTACGCTGTTCGAACGCTTCCAGCGCTACAGCAAGCCGCAGGCGGTGGCGGCGACGTCGCGCTATGTGGCGCTCGCGAAAGAGCTTGGGCTGTCGCCCGCGCAACTCGCGCTCGCGTTCGTCAACAGCCGGCCGTTCGTGACGAGCAACCTGATTGGCGCGACTTCGATGGCGCAGTTGAAGGAGAATATCGACAGCGTCGATGTCACACTCTCGCCCGAGGCGCTCGCGCAGATCGACGCGCTGCACGAAGCGCAGCCCAACCCCGCACCTTGAATTTGGCTTGATCAAGCATTGTGTGTGCTGGCATCATGCGGCGCGCGCTGCCCGGTTCCATCGGGTTTTGTCCGATGTTACCGATGGGCGCGCCTTGCTTGACCCGCTCGACCCGGATCATCCGACCCCGAGCCCCTTAGCGGAGTATCACTACAATGACCAGCGCACGCGACGCACAACCACCCCAATCGCCGCCCTCGTGGGGCTGGCCCCTTTTTATTCTGCTGGCTGTTGCCGGCCTGTTCTATGTGAAGTGGTTCCCGTATTACCACCGCGCATTCACGGCCGAGGCCACGCATTCGATCGGCAAGTCCATCCTGATGGGCGGCGCGGCGAGTGCGCCTGAGCCGTCGTTCACGGCCGCGCTCGACTATGCCCTGGCCTACGGCAAGGCGATCTGGCAGGCGATGGTGCTGGGCCTGCTGCTCGGCTCGGGCGTGCAGGCGCTGTTGCCGGCGCAGTGGATTGCGCGAGCGCTGGGGCGCCACGGGTTCGGCAGCGTCGCGGCGGGCGGTTTGCTCGCGGTGCCCGGCATGATGTGCACGTGCTGTGCGGCGCCTGTCGTGGCGGGGTTGCGCGCGCGCAATGCGTCGCCGGGCGGGGCGATCGCGTTCTGGCTCGGCAATTCGGTGCTCAACCCTGCAACGCTCGTGTTCATGGGCTTCGTGCTGGGATGGCAGTGGAGCGCGCTGCGCCTCGTGCTGGGGGTGCTGATGGTGTTCGGCCTCGGCTGGCTCGCGAATCGGCTGGTGACGCGCGAGGAGGCGCTTGCCGCCGATGTTCGGCTCGCGATGTTCGCGCAGGAGCAGGCCGAAAGCGGCAATGTGTTCGCGCGCTGGCTGCGCCTCTTCGTGCGCATGGCGGTGCGGCTCGTGCCGGAATACATCGTGCTCGTGCTGTTGCTGGGCGCGGCGCGTGCTTGGCTGTTTCCGCATATCGGGCCGGACGTTGCGAGCAGCCTCGGCTGGATCGTCGTGTTCGCGGCGGCCGGCATGCTGTTCGTGATCCCCACCGCCGGCGAGGTGCCTATCATTCAGGCGATGCTCGCGCTCGGTATGGGCGTGGGGCCGGCGGGCGCGTTGCTGATGACGCTGGCGCCCGTGAGCCTGCCGTCGTTCGCGATGCTGGCCGGCTCGTTCCGGGTGCGTACGCTGGCGCTGGTGGGCTCGGTGGTCGTGCTGTTCGGCGTGGTGGCGGGACTGGCGACAGTCGCGCTGGGGTTTTAGGGTTTGCCGTTAGCACTTATTAGCGCGCATCGGCGTGAACAGGCCCTAAGATAAGAGACACGCATCAACGGTGGATTGCCGGCCGGCCGGCCAGCCGGCTGGCTATCCGCACACAATTCCGCGCAAAATCCGCACAGAACAGGGCTGCGGCCCAGGAACCGCCATGGCAAAGCAAAAGACGAATCCGAAACTCGAACAGGCCCTGACGCGGGGCGACCTCGCCATCCGGCAGGCTAATTCCGCTCGCGCAACGGCGGTTTTGCGCGCGCTCGGCAAGATGATCATCGAGGCGTCGGCGACCATCGGTGTCGAGGCGCACACGTCGATTCCCGATGGCGATCGCATCTACGATCCCGCCGACGGCCTCTGGCCGCAGCAGTTGCTGATTTCGCTCGATGGCCCGGTCGAGGACTCGGACCCGGAAGAGATCCGCACGATTCGCCTGCTTGCGCAGTCGCAGTCCACGCAGTTCCGCGTCGAATGGCATCGCGCTGACGGCAAGATCGGCCGCCAGGAGGGCGGCCCGTTCGCGACCGTCGCGTTCATTTCGGATGTCGACATCCCTTGGGGCGACGACGAAGACTGAGCTTCCTTCGAACGAACTGCCTGCGCGTTAGCGCATCATGCGCCGCCTGAACAGGATCGAGGCGATGCCGAAGGGCACCACCACGTAGAACATGAGTACGGCGAGATGCAATCCCGCGTGCTCGATCGGGCGCCCGAGCATGGCAGGGCGGATCAGCTCGACGGCGTGCGCGAGCGGCAGCATCAGCGTGACGTGCCGTGCGGCGGCGGGCAATTGCGCGATCGGAAAGAACACGCCGGAAAGCAGCAGCATCGGCGTGAGCACGAGCGTCTGATAGAACATGAAGAAGTCGTAGGACGGCGCGAGCGCGGTGACGATCATCGCGCAGCTCGCGAACGCGAGGCCCGCGAGCGCGATCACGGGCAGCGCGAGCAGCATCGACGGAAAGTTCGCGTAGCCGAGCAGGCCCGCCACGATCATGATGGCCGCGCCCGAGAGCACCGACTTGCTGGCGGCCCAGACCACCTCGCCGAGCACCACGTCGCCGAGCGAGAGCGGCGTGTGCATGATCGCTTCCCACGTGCGCTGCACGTGCATGCGCGAGAAGCCCGAGTACATCGACTCGAAGCTCGCCGACATCATCACCGAAGACGACACCGTACCCGCCGCGAGAAAGGCAATGTACGAGACGCCGTCGACGTGGCCGACCATCAGCCCGAGTCCGAAACCCAGACCGAACAGATAGATCATTGGATCGGCGAGATTGCCGAACATCGAGGCGATCGCCAGCTTGCGCCAGACGAGATAATTGCGCCGCCACACGGCGATCCAGTGGGTTGCGTTCGACGGCAGCGCCGCGCGTGGCTCGCGCATGGGCGACTGGGCAGGGCGCGTGGGCGGCGGGGTTTGCGTGCGGGTCTGCATAGTGGCGATGTTAATCCTGCATCTCGCGGCCCGTGAGCCGCAGGAACACGTCTTCAAGATTCGCAGGCCGATGCAGATAGCGCAAATCCGAGCGATGGCGCAGAAGCGCATGCACGGGCGCGGCTTCGTCGACATAGCAGAAGAGCGTTTCGCCACTGATCTCCGTGCGCTTGGCGAGTGGCGCGAGTTCGTCGCGCAGCGCCACCGGGTCCGGTCCGTAGACCTCGATCACGTCGCAGCCGATTTCCGATTCGATCAGCGCCTTCGGTGCGCCCTCGGCGATCTTGCGGCCTTCCTCGATTACGCAGACGCGATTGCAAAGCCGTTCGGCCTCCTCCATGAAATGCGTCGTGAGGAGAATCGTCTTGCCGCGCGCGAGCAGCGAGCGCAGCCGCTCCCAGATCAAATGGCGTGCCTGAGGGTCGAGGCCGGTAGTGGGTTCGTCCATCACCAGCACGTCGGGGTCGTTGACGAGCGCGCGCGCAAGCGTGAGACGCCGGCGCATGCCGCCGGAAAGCTCGCCGACGCGCGCATCGGCCTTGCTTTCCAGACGCGCGAATTCGAGCAGCGGCGCTACGAGCGCGCGCGTTTCGCTAGCCGAGAGCCCGAAGTAGCGGCCGAACACGAGCAGGTTCTCTCGCACCGTGAAATCGGGATCGAGATTGTCGAATTGCGGCACGACGCCCACGCGCGCTCGCGCATGGCGTGCCCGTGCGGGCACGGGTTCGCCGCACAGGCTGATGCGACCGGCATCGGGCGAAACGATGCCGAGCAGCATGCGCAGCGTGGTGGTCTTGCCCGCGCCGTTGGGGCCGAGGAGCCCAAAGCATTCGCCAGGGACGACATCGAACGACAGGCCGTTCACGACTGTCTTGTCTCCGTAGTGCTTGATGACCTGCTCGAATTCGATGGCGGGCATGGTTAGGCGGCTGTTGCACGTTGCAAGGCGGCCTATTATAGGGCGTAGGGCGTTTCCCTCCCCATGCCGTTGCACCATCCATGTGCACGCAAACCTGGCGTTTTCCAGCCCTTGCGTGTCGAATTGCGGCGCACCATCATGTGAGAGTGACCTGCGTTTCCACGCGGGTGGGGAGAATCGATCATGGCGAGCTACAAGAAAATTCTGCTTTGTTACGACGGCTCGCGCGAAGGCCGCAAGGCGCTGCGTTGCGGCGCGGATCTGGCGTTGGACCTGCAAGCGGAGACTCATCTGCTTTCGGTGGTCGACATGCGCTCGACGATCGCGCAAAGCGCGGGCTTGCTCACCGACGTGGCGTGTGGGCGCTTTGAGGAAACGGCGCGCGAGATTCTGCAGGAAGGCGTGGACTGGCTGACTGAACGCGGCGTGCGTGCGCAGGGCCACTTCGCGTTTGGGCATCCCATCGACGAGATTGCGAATCTCGCCAATGAGTTGCACGTCGATCTCGTAGTGGTGGGGCATCGCTGCCGCACCGGACTTTCGCGCTGGTGGATGGGCGCGGGCAATACGCCGCTGCTCGACCGCGTGACGTGCAGCATTCTCGTGGCCTGCTCTTCGGCTGCCGAGGAAAAACAGCAACAGCAGGCGGCGGCTTAGCCGCTTCCAGTCGCTTCTGGGCGCTATTCCAGCGCCCAGGCGATCACCGAAGCGGCGGAGTCACCACGTAGATGGCTCGCCGCAATTCTCGCGGTTCCTGCAGTTTCCTACCGTTATCTCAATACGGCTGGCTCAGTTCGACGCGTTCGCGCCGCTGCCGATATTCGGCTCGTTCAATTCCACCGCGGCGAGCTTCCACGAAAACAACCCATGACGCTGCAGGATGGCGGCATAGCGCTCGCCGCCATTGCCACTGCTGCCGCGTTGCCACGTGACGGCGAACGTGTTCAGACTGCGATAGCCCGCCGAGGTTTGCGCGCGCGGCTGCGGAGATTGCGCCTGTGCCGGCGGATTGCCGGGCGCGGGCGGCAATCCGCCCTGCTGTGAGGACGGTGACGATGGCGGCGCTTCAGACGGCGGCACAGGCGCAGGCCGTTCTCCCGGCTTGCCGGTCGGTGGCATGCCGCTGAGCAGCGCGGCCACGCCTTCAGGCGTGGCATACGCGTCCACGAGCGGGCCGATCAGCGCATTGCCGATCATGGCGCCGAACAGCATGAGCGGATTGCTGGCGTGCGCGGCCTCCATGCGTTGTTGCAGCATCTCGCCAACCTGCTGCTTCAAGCTCGCGCGCAGCGCCGGGTAATCGACGTATTCGCGCAGTGCAGCCGCGTCGCGTGCGTCGGCGGCTGCCTTGAGATTGTTCAAGGCGATGTACGGCGATGCGTAGCCGTAGCCCACTGCGGCCACGATCGCAACCGCTGCGACGGCGATTGCGACGGGCTTTTTCCAGCTTGATGATTTGCGCGGATACGTTTGGGTATCAGTCATTGGCTAATGCAACCCCGAGATGTTCAATCAGGGTGTTGACCGCGCGCAATCAAAAACGATCCCACTTTTGTTGATTACTTTGCCAGCGCAACCGGCACGTCGGCTTGCTGTTCCGCGATGCAGCGGTCGATGGCGCGACATACTGCCTCCATCGTGCCCACCATGATGAGCCGCGACTGGCCGTGATAGACGCGCACCGGTGCGCGGCGGTCGGGCTGCTCGGTATTCAGCGTGCTGTTGAGCGAAACGCGCGCGAAAGCCGGCTGCGCCGAAGGCAGCGCGGGCGCTTCATCTTCTCGCTCGATGTCGTCGAAAAGCGAGCCATTGACCGGATAGCCGCGCTGAAGACCGAGGGCGGCCGCCGAGGCGCGCGCCTCGCGCATGGCGCACGAGGCAATCCCGCGCAGATGACGCAGGCGGCCGAATTGACGGAAGGGCAACAGGCGGGCAAGGCGTTCCATGACTCTCTCCAGAAAATGCGCAGAAAATGCGCAGGCGGAATTATCAGAATTCGGTGGGACGGATCAGACCAACGGCAATGCCTTCGAGCGCGAAATCCGCGCTGCCGGCCGCGACGAAAATATTCTCGTAGTCAGGGTTCTCCGCGATCAGCTCGATGCCGTTGCGCTGCCGCTTCAGGCGCTTCACGGTGACGTCGTCGCCAAGTCGGGCCACGATGATCTGGCCGTCCTTCGCTTCGCTTTTCTTTTGCACGGCGAGCAGGTCGCCGTCGAGGATGCCCGCGTCGCGCATGGACAGACCGCGCACTTTGAGCAGGTAGTCGGGCCGGCTGGAAAAGAGCGCGGGGTCGCAGGTGTAATTCTGCGAAATGTGCTCTTGCGCGAGGATCGGACTACCCGCCGCGACGCGGCCCACGAGCGGCAGCGATAGCTGCATGAGGCCCGCGTGCGGCAGCGTGAATTGATGCGGCAGATCGCCGGGACCGGGTACGAGGCGGATGCCGCGCGATGCGCCCGCAGCCAGCTCGATCACGCCTTTGCGCGCCAGCGCCCGCAGATGTTCCTCTGCCGAGTTTGCCGAGCTGAAGCCTAGTTCGGCAGCGATTTCGGCGCGCGTGGGCGGAAAGCCGGTGCGCTCGATCGCGCGGCGGATCAGATCGAAAACCTGCTGCTGTCGTGCGGTGAGTTTGGTCATGGCGCTACTGTATGTTTGAACAGGTAACTGTATTTTTATACAGTACTCGCCGCTTTTCAAGTGTTACTTGAACTTTGTTTTCTGGATGGCGTCGTGACGGCGCTTTCCCCCGCCCAGACAGGCGCAATCACAGACGAAAACATGCACAAGCGCCCAAGTCCTCCGTCCTTACCACTTTTGCGTATTAAAAAATGAGAAAACATCATTTTTAATAATGTAAGCCAATCGCTAGACTGGCCTCCATCGATTGCTGCATGGCACACGCAAACGTAAGAAAGCGCACGAAAACACACGACGGCACGGAGAAAAATCAGATGAAACAAGGCACTACGGGGCGCGCATGGTTCAGGACACTGGCGGCGAAACTGGTGATCGGCGTGGCGCCGCTCGTTGGCATGGCGGCTTTCACGCCGGCGGCTCATGCGGACACGGCGCTGCTCAACGTCTCCTACGATCCCACGCGCGAGCTGTATCAGGACATCAACGAGGCCTTCATCAAGGAGTGGAAGGCGAAGGGTGGCGAGACGCTCGCCATCAAGCAGTCGCACGGCGGCTCGGGCGCTCAGGCGCGCTCGGTGCTCGACGGGCTGCAGGCGGACGTCGTGACGCTTGCGCTCGCCTGGGACATCGACGCGCTCGCCAATAAAGGGCTGATCGCGAAGGACTGGCAAAAGCGTCTGCCCGACAACGCCTCGCCGTACACCTCGACCATCGTGTTTCTCGTGCGCAAGGGCAATCCGAAGCACATCAAGGACTGGGACGACCTCGTGAAGCCCGGCGTCTCGATCGTCACGCCCAATCCGAAGACCTCGGGCGGCGCGCGCTGGAATTACCTCGCGGCCTGGGCCTATGCGGCGCATCAGCCGGGCGGCAACGACCAGAAGGCGAAGGAGTTCATCACGAAGCTCTACAAGAACGCAGGCGTGCTCGACTCGGGCGCGCGCGGCGCGACCACGAGCTTCGTGCAGCGCGATATCGGCGACGTGCTGATCGCGTGGGAGAACGAAGCATTCCTCTCGCTCAAGGAGTTCGGGCCGGACAAGTTCGAGATCGTGGTGCCGTCGGCCAGCATTCTCGCGGAGCCGCCGGTTGCGGTGGTCGACAAGGTCGTGGACAAGCACGGCACGCGCAAGGTGGCGCAGGCGTATCTGCAGTTCCTGTATAGCGAGCAAGGCCAGGAGATTGCCGCGAAGAACTTCTATCGTCCGCGCTCGGACAAGGTGCCCGCAGCGCTCACGGCGAAGTTCCCGAAGCTCAAGCTTTACACGGTCGACGAGGCGTTCGGCGGCTGGACCAACGCGCAGAAAACCCATTTCGCGGATGGCGGCGTGTTCGATTCGATTTATCAGCCGCAATAAGCAAGCCGTAGTAAGCAGGCTGCAATAAGCAGTAGCAAGCAACGCAAACGACAAATACAAGGCGCGCCCAACGAGGCGCGCCTTTAGCCGCGGCGCCCCATCGCATGACGAGAGGTGGTCTGCGCAACCCATGTGAAGAGATAGAGCATGACGACGTTTCGATTACAGAAGCCAGGCGCGCTGCCGGGATTCGGCGTGACGCTCGGCATCACGGTGGCGTATCTGAGCCTCGTGGTGCTCATTCCGCTCGCGGCCACGTTCCTCAAGACCGCGACGCTCGATTGGGTGCAGTTCGTGCGCGCGGTGGCGTCGCCGCGCGTGATCGCGTCTTACCGCCTCACGTTTTTCTCCGCGCTTGGCGGGGCGCTCATCAACGCGGTGTTCGGGTTCCTGCTCGCTTGGGTGCTGGTGCGCTACACGTTCCCGTTCAAGCGCGTGATCGATGCGCTCGTCGATCTGCCGTTTGCGCTGCCGACCTCCGTGGCGGGCATCTCGCTTGCCGCTGTGTATGCGGGCAATGGCTGGATCGGCCAGTTCCTGCAGCCGCTAGGCCTCAAGATCGCGTTCACGCCGCTCGGCGTGCTGGTGGCGCTCACGTTCATTGGCCTGCCGTTTGTCGTGCGCACCGTGCAGCCCGTGCTCGAAGAATTCGAGCGCGAGCAGGAAGAGGCCGCTGCTTGCCTGGGCGCGTCGCGCTGGCTCACGTTCCGCCGCGTGGTGTTGCCGGCTGCATTGCCCGCGCTGCTCACGGGCTTTGCACTCGCGTTCGCGCGCGCGCTGGGCGAGTACGGCTCGGTCATCTTCATCGCCGGCAATGTGCCGATGAAGTCGGAAATCACCTCGCTGCTCATCATCACGAAGCTCGAGCAATACGACTATGCGGGCGCGACCGCGCTGGCCGTGGTGATGCTGTGCGTGTCGTTCGTCATGCTGCTTCTCATCAACACGTTGCAATGGTATTTGCAGCGGCGCACGAGCCGCCGTGCTTCGTCTCCGCGTGCAGCGAATCCGGCGCAGGCCGCTGTCGCAGGAGGTGCGCAATGAGCACGATAAATACGCGGGCCCGCAACGCGGGACATCCGAACTCCGTAACGGAAGCCCCGTGGGTACGCTGGTTTCTCACCGGCATCGCGCTGGCGTTTCTCGCGCTGTTTCTGGTGGTGCCGCTCGTCGCCGTGTTCTGGCAGGCGTTGAGCAAGGGCATCGGCTTCTATTTCGAATCGCTCGCCGACCCCGATGCGCTCGCCGCAATCAAGCTCACGCTGATCACCGCCGCGATTGCCGTGCCGCTGAATCTGGCATTCGGCCTCGCGGCATCGTGGGCCATCGCCAAGTTCGAGTTCCGCGGCAAGGCGCTGCTCACCACGCTGATCGATCTGCCGTTTTCGGTTTCACCCGTGATTTCAGGGCTTATCTACGTGCTGCTGTTCGGCGCGCAGGGCTGGCTCGGCCCCTGGCTCGCGGATCACAATGTACAGATCATCTTCGCGGTGCCCGGCATCGTGCTCGCGACGATCTTCGTGACGTTCCCGTTCGTCGCGCGCGAACTGATTCCGCTGATGCAGGCTCAGGGCACCGACGAGGAAGAAGCGGCGCATGTGCTGGGCGCCTCTGGCTGGCAGATGTTCCGGCGCGTGACACTGCCGAATATCCGATGGGGCCTGCTGTACGGCGTGATTCTCTGCAATGCGCGCGCGATGGGCGAGTTCGGCGCGGTTTCGGTGGTGTCGGGACACATTCGCGGCCAGACCGACACGATGCCGCTGCATGTGGAGATCCTCTACAACGAGTACAACTTCGCGGCGGCGTTTGCCGTGGCCTCGCTGCTCGCGTTGCTCGCGCTCGTGACGCTGGGGCTCAAGCTGCTGGCCGAGCGCCACTTGTCCGCCGAGCTGCGCGATACCGGCGACGTGCCGGCGTTCGCGGGGCCGCCGGTCATGCGCAGCGCGTCTGCGCCTCAAGGCGCAGTCAATGCGCAACAACACGCACAACACGCAGGCGCATTGCGCCGCGCGCTCGAACAGGGAGAGCTGTAAAGATGGGCATCATCGTTCGCAATCTGCAAAAGCGCTTCGGCGACTTCACGGCGCTCGACAATGTTTCGCTCGACTTTCCGGCGGGCGAATTGGTCGCCTTGCTTGGACCTTCCGGTTGTGGCAAGACCACGTTGCTGCGCGTGATCGCGGGGCTCGAATATGCCGATGAAGGCCAGGTCGTGCTCCAGGGGCAGGACGTGGCCACGGTTGGCGCACGCGAGCGCCAGGTGGGCTTCGTGTTCCAGCACTACGCGCTGTTCCGCCATATGACCGTGTTCGAGAATGTGGCGTTCGGGTTGCGCGTGAAGCCGCGCAACGAGCGTCCCTCCGAAGCGCAAATCCGTGAGAAAGTGCATGAGCTGCTCAAGCTCGTGCAACTCGACTGGCTCGCGCAGCGCTATCCGTCCGAGCTTTCCGGCGGTCAGCGCCAGCGCATCGCGCTGGCCCGCGCGCTCGCTGTGGAGCCGAAAGTGCTGCTGCTCGACGAGCCGTTCGGCGCGCTCGACGCCAAGGTGCGCAAGGAGCTGCGCAGCTGGCTGCGGCGCTTGCACGACGACCTGCACATCTCGACGATTTTCGTCACGCACGACCAGGAAGAAGCGCTCGAAGTGGCCGACCGCATCGTCGTGATGAATCATGGGCATGTGGAGCAGGTCGGCAGCCCTCAGGACGTGTACGATCATCCGCAATCGGCGTTCGTCTACGAATTCCTTGGCGCGGCGAACCGCTTGCATGGGCGCGTCGATGCGCAAGGCTTCGTGGCCGACGGCGCGGCGCAGCCGATCGCGGTGCAGGCCGGCTTCGAAGGCCCAGCGCTCGCCTATGTGAGGCCGCACGATATCGTGCTGCATCGCGAGGCCGATACGCATCGCGACGGCATTGTCGTGGACGTGCGCCGCGTGGTGACGCTCGGCGGCGCGGTGCGCGTGGAACTCGAAAGCCGTGCGGGCGGTGTGCTCGAGGCGCAGCTCGACCGCGAGACGTGGCGCGCGCTGAGCCTCGCGCCCGGCGATGGCGTGACGGCGGTGCCGCGCGGGCTGCGCGTGTTTCCCGCCTGATGATCGGCGAAAATAACGAATAACCAACAGACTATTCGACAAAGAAGCGGTTGGCAGTTCCGGAGAGAAGAACATGAATTTTCAGCAGTTGCGTTTCGTGCGTGAAGCCGTCCGGCAGAACATGAACCTGACCGAAGTGGCGAACGTGCTCTACACCTCGCAGTCCGGCGTCTCGAAGCAGATCAAGGACCTGGAGGACGAGCTCGGCGTCGACATCTTCATTCGCCGCGGCAAGCGCCTCACGGGCCTTACCGAACCGGGCAAGGCCGTGCATCAGCTGATCGAACGCATGCTGCTCGACGCCGAGAACCTGCGCCGCGTGGCGCGCCAGTTCGCCGATCAGGACAGCGGCCATCTCGTCGTGGCCACGACGCACACGCAGGCGCGCTACGCGCTGCCCAAGGTCGTGCACCAGTTCCGCGAAGTGTTTCCGAAGGTGCATCTCGCGCTGCGCCAGGGCAATCCACAGCAGATCGCGCAGATGATCATCAACGGCGAGGCCGATATCGGCATCTCGACCGAGGCGCTCGACCGTTTCCCCGATATCGTGACGTTCCCGTGCTATTCGTGGCATCACGTGGTGGTCGTGCCGAAGACGCATCCGCTGGTGGGCCGCGAGAACCTCACGCTCGAGGAGATCGCCGAGTTCCCGATCATCACCTACGACCAGGACTTCACGGGCCGCTCGCATATCGACCAGGCGTTCGCGAAGGCCGGCACGGTGCCGGACGTGGTGCTGACCGCCATCGACGCGGACGTGATCAAGACCTACGTGGAACTGGGCATGGGGGTGGGCGTGGTGGCCGCGATGGCTTACGACCCCAAGCGCGACAGCGAACTCGTGGCGCTCGACACGCAGCATCTGTTCGAGGCCAGCACGACGCGCGTGGGCCTGCGCAAGGGCGCCTTCCTGCGCCAGTACGCCTACAAGCTGATTGAAATGTTCGCGCCGCAGCTTACCGAGCAGCAGATCGCGGGCCAGTTGCGCGAGACGGTCTGAAGCAGGGGGGCCTTCATGCGGACTGTCTGGCCCGGTCGTTCTCCGGTCTTCTGTCTATTTCGGGGCGGGCGGCGATTCGCTTAGAATCGCCGCCATGAACACGCCAACTTCTCCCCAAATCGCGCCCGGCGCCCAGGCGCTGCCGCGCGTCGCCGTGCTGGCTACTGGCGGCACCATCGCGGGCTCCGCGCCCGACGCGGCCAATACCGCCGGCTATCAGGCCGGCGTGATCGGCGTGGCGCAACTGCTGGCGGCCGTCCCGGGTCTCGATGCGCTCGCGCAGATCCATGCCGAGCAAGTCGCGAGCGTCGACAGCAAGGACATGTCGTTCGCGCTCTGGAGCGCGCTCGTGCAGCGCGTGAACGAGTTGCTCGCGGGCGACGACATCGACGCCGTCGTCATCACGCATGGCACCGATACGCTCGAAGAAACCGCTTATTTCCTGCATCTCACGGTGAAGAGCCGCAAGCCCGTGATTTTGACGGCGGCCATGCGGCCTGCCTCGGCGCTTTCCGCCGATGGCCCGCTGAACCTCCTCAATGCGGTGGCGCTCGCGGCGAGCGGCCAGGCGGCCGGGCAGGGCGTGCTGGTGGCGTTCAATAACCGCATCCATTGCGCGCGCGATGTCACCAAGATCAGCACCTACGCGGTGGACGCGTTCCAGTCGCCCGAGATCGGCGCGCTGGGCTGGGTGCAGGACGGGCGGGTGGAATTCCAGCGGCGCGCGCTGCGTCCCCATACCGTGGATGCGTCCTTCAATGCGGATGTGCAATGGCCGCAGGTCGAGATCGTCACGAGCTATGCGGGCGTCTCGCGCATCGCCGTGGATGCGCTCGTGAGCGCGGGTGTGCGCGGCATCGTCGTGGCGGGCACCGGCAATGGCTCGATTCACATCACGCTGCAGCAAGCGCTTGCCGAAGTAGCGGCGCGCGGGGTCGCCGTGGTGCGCGCGTCGCGCGTGGGGTCGGGGCACGTGATGCACAACGGCGCGGCGAAGGACGATGCGCTCGGCTTCGTCTCGGCGGGCACGCTGAATCCCTACAAGGCGCGCGTGCTGCTGATGCTCGCGCTTGCGGCGGGCACGAACGAAAAGGCCGCATTGCAGCGCGTGTTCGATACGTATTGAACGGCAGGCACCATGCAAACAGGCCTTGCGGATTGCACCGCAAGGCCTGTTTCGTTTTCGTCGAGCGTGTTATTGCAGCGACGGAATCACGAGCACCTGGCCCGGATAGATCTTGTCCGGGCTCTTGAGCATCGGCGTGTTCGCCTGGAAGATGACGTCGTTCTTCGCGCCGCTGCCGTAGTACTTCTCGGCGATCTTCCAGAGGTTGTCGCCCGAGACCACGGTGTGGTGCTGCGCTTCGGGCGCGGGGTTCGTCACGCTCATCTGGTCGTCGACCTTGTCCACGTTCTGGACATTGCCGGCGGCCACCAGAATCTTTTCCTTGGTTGCCTGGTCAACGGCATTGCCCGTGACCGTGACCGTGTGCGAAACGCCGTCATAGGTCACGCCGAGGTTGTCGGCGTCGAGGCCCTGCGAGCGGATATAGGCGGCGATTGCATCGCCGGCCTTCTGGTTCAATTCGGCAAGATTCGCGGCCGGTGCAGCTGCGGATTCTGCGGCTTGGGCCGGTGCGGCGGCTGCGCCGAACAGCTTTTCGCCGGCTTCCTTGATGAAGCTGATGATGCCCATCGATCACACTCCTTACGTGCTGGGATTGATTGGGTGGCCACGCAACGGGTAGCGGCTCCACCTTGCGCCGTCTGCGTGACAGACGAATGAAAGCACGATTCTAGAAACGCGGGCGCGAAGACGTCCAGCGCTCGAGCGTAAAAGAGTGTGAAGTGCGCGGCAGGCGTTGCGCGAGAGCAGGGTGGGGAGTGCGTTGAGGAGGGAAGCGCGAGTGCGCTGAATCCAGGATGGCTGATGGAGTGTCGCAATCCGACAGGCGGACACCCGGTGATGACGTCTGACCGACCAAGGCTTCCCCGCCGTCACCGAGTGCCGCTTTCGGACCCCACTGGCCGCCCTCAGCCCAGAGCGGCCCCGATTTGCTCCGCGATGGTTGCCGCCACCACGAAGCGCCCCACTTGTAGCCGTCGCGTATCGTTCGCGCCAGCCGGAATCTGGATGTTGCTTACTGCCTGGATGTTGCCTTGATACTGCGAAATCCCGGTGATGCATTGCGCGCGAGTGTTGCGTGCAATGCCTCACCGGGGGGAACTACTCGATCAAACCGCTTTCGAGTCGCGTGAGCGATTCAAGCGGTTTTGATTTAGGCCTTCTTGCCTTCGGCGATTTCGAAGTTAGCCATGATTTCGAGTGCGCGGACCATTGCCGAGTGATCCCATGCCTTGCCGCCGTTCGCGACGCAGACGCTGAACAGCTGCTGTGCGCTGGCGGTGTGCGGCAGGGCGATGCCCAGCTTGCGTGCGCCGTCGATGGCGAGGTTCAGGTCCTTCTGGTGCAGTTCGATGCGGAAGCCCGGATCGAACGTGCGCTTGGTCATGCGCTCGCCGTGCACTTCGAGAATGCGCGATGCAGCGAAGCCGCCCATCAGCGCCTTGCGAACGCGCTCCGGATCGGCGCCCGAACGTGCTGCGAACAGCAGGGCTTCCGCCACGGCTTCGATGTTCAGCGCGACGATGATCTGGTTCGCGACCTTGGTGGTCTGGCCTGCGCCGTTCTCGCCGATCAGCGAGATGTTCTTGCCCATCAGCGCGAACAGCGGCTTGGCGATTTCGAACGACTTCTCCGGGCCGCCGACCATGATCGTGAGCGTCGCTTCACGTGCGCCGACTTCGCCGCCCGAAACCGGTGCGTCGAGGTAGTCGCAGCCGAGTGCGTTGATCTGCTTGGCGAACTCTTGCGTTTCGATCGGCGAGATCGAGCTCATGTCGATCACGAGCTTGCCGGCCGAGAGGCCCTTCGCAACGCCGTCGTCGCCGAACAGCACCTTCTGGACGTCGGGGGTGTCCGGCACCATCAGGATGACGATGTCCGAAGCCTGCGCCACGGCCGTCGAATCGGCGACCACGGTAGCTTGCTTGCTGAGGTCTTCAGGCACCGGGAACTTGCCGTTCACGACGAGCTCGTGGCCGCCCTTCAGAAGGTTGCGGGCCATGTGCGAGCCCATGATGCCGAGGCCGATAAAACCAATCTTTGCCATCTGTATGTCTCCGTTGAGTCGAATGCGGTTCGATGAGTGTGTCGACGCGACCAGGTCAGGCGAGTTCCGCCGAGCGAAGCTGCGCGTTGCGCAGCCAGCCGAGGCCTTCGACGGTCGTCGTGCGCGGCTTGTACTCGCAGCCGATGTAGCCTTCGTAGCCGAGCGTGTCGAGCAGATCGAACAGGAAGGGGTAGTTGATTTCGCCCGTGCCCGGCTCGTTGCGGCCCGGGTTGTCGGCGAGCTGGATGTGAGCGATCTTCGCGAAGTGCTTCTTGATCGTCGCGGCGAGTTCGCCTTCCATGCGCTGCATGTGATAGATGTCGTACTGCAGGAACAGATTGTCCGAGCCGGTCTTCGCGATCACATCGAGCGCTTCAGCCGAACGGTTCAGCGCGAAGCCCGGGATGTCGTACGAATTGCACGGCTCGACGAGCAGGCGGATGCCTTCGCGCTTGAGCTCGCCCGCGGCGTAGCTCAGGTTTTCAACGATGGTCGCAAGCGCGGTGTCGCGGTCGACGCCTGCCGTGGGGATGCCCACGAGGCAGTTCAGTTGCGGCACGTTCAGCGCCTTGGCGTACTCGATCGCACGGCCGACGCCTTCCTTGAACTCGCCCTTGCGGTCGGGCAGGCAGGCAATGCCGCGCTCGCCGCCTTCCCAGTTGCCGGCGGGCAGGTTGTGCAGCACGAGCTTGAGCTTGTGCGCGGCGAGGCGCTCGGCCAGTTCCTCGGCCTTGAACGGATACGGGAACAGGAATTCGACAGCATCGAAGCCCGCCTCGGCTGCCGCGGCAAAGCGGTCGAGGAACGGCACTTCGTTGAACAGCATGGTTAGATTCGCGGCGAATTTTGGCATGGTGCTGGGTCTCGCTGGTCGGTCAGTAAAATGAAATCAGGCAGGCGGCGCACCGATGCCGGACGCGCGGCCTGCTTGGGTGATGCTCAGTCGAATGCGCTCAAGCTTAGTCGAGTGCGTTCAGCGGGGTGATAGCCGTCGGTGCATGCTCCGGCTTCTCGGCGAGTTCTTCGAACTCGTTGATCGAGTCGATTTCGGCGCCCATCGAAATGTTCGTCACGCGCTCGAGAATCACTTCGACCACCACCGGCACGCTGAATTCAGCGGCCATCGCTTGAGCCTGCTTCAGCGCCGGCTCGATTTCTTCCGGCTTGAACACGCGCAGTGCCTTACAGCCGAGGCCTTCGACCACGGTCTTGTGATCGACGCCGTAGCCGTTCATTTCAGGCGCATTGATGTTCTCGAAGCCGAGCTGGACGCAGTAGTCCATGTCGAACGCGCGCTGTGCCTGGCGGATCAGGCCGAGGTACGAGTTGTTCACGAGCACGTGGACGTACGGCAGCTTGAACTGTGCGCCGGCTGCCAGTTCTTCGATCATGAACTGGAAGTCGTAGTCGCCCGAGAGTGCCACGATGGGGCGCGACGGGTCGGCTGCGCGCACACCGAGCGCTGCCGGAATCGTCCAGCCGAGGGGGCCTGCCTGGCCGCAGTTGATCCAGTTGCGCGCCTTGTAGACGTGCAGGAACTGGGCGCCTGCGATCTGCGAGAGACCGATCGTGCTGACGTAGCACGTGTCGCGGCCGAACACCTTGTTCATCTCTTCGTACACGCGCTGCGGCTTGATCGGCGTGTTTTCGAAGTGCGTCTTGCGCTGCAGCGTGCGCTTGCGTTCCTGGCAGTCAGCAACCCATGCGCTGCGGTCCTTGAGCTTGCCAGCAGCCTTCCACTCTTGTGCGACCTGGACGAACAGTTCGAGCGCAGCCTTGGCGTCCGAAACGATGCCCAGATCCGGGCCGAACACGCGGCCGATTTGCGTCGGTTCGATGTCGACGTGCACGAACTTGCGGCCCTTCGTGTAGACCTCGACGCTGCCCGTGTGGCGGTTCGCCCAACGGTTGCCGATGCCAAGTGCGAAGTCCGATGCGAGCATCGTGGCGTTGCCGTAGCGGTGCGACGTTTGCAGACCGACCATACCTGCCATGAGCGGGTGATCGTCGGGGATGGCGCCCCACGACATCAGCGTCGGGATCACGGGCACGCCCACGGTTTCCGCGAACTGCACGAGCAGGTCTTCGGCTGCAGCGTTGAGCACGCCGCCACCCGAGACGATCAGCGGCTTCTCGCTGGCGTTCAGGAGCTCCATTGCGGCTTCGATCTGCTTGCGCGATGCTTGCGGCTTGTAGACCGGCAGCGGCTCGTAGGTGTCGATGTCGAATTCGATTTCGGCGAGCTGCACGTCGATCGGCAGGTCGACCAGCACCGGACCCGGACGGCCCGAGCGCATCAGGTGGAACGCTTGCTGGAACACGCGCGGCACGAGTGCCGGCTCACGCACGGTGACGGCCCACTTCGTGACGGGCTTGGCGATCGATTCGATGTCGACGGCCTGGAAGTCTTCCTTGTACAGGCGAGCGCGCGGTGCCTGACCCGTGATCGCGAGGATAGGAATCGAGTCAGCGGAAGCGGAGTACAGGCCCGTGATCATGTCGGTGCCAGCGGGACCCGAGGTGCCGATACACACGCCGATGTTGCCAGCGTTGGCGCGCGTGTAGCCTTCGGCCATGTGCGAAGCGCCTTCGACGTGGCGGGCGAGCACGTGGGTGATGCCGCCGGCTTTCTTCATCGCCGAGTAGAAGGGGTTGATTGCAGCGCCGGGCACGCCAAAGGCGGTGTCGATGCCTTCTTTTTCGAGCACCAGAACGGCTGCGTCGACGGCTCTCATCTTGGCCATGGAAAGTCTCCTGAATGTAACTAATGCTTGATGGGCTGCGCCAAGGGGGTGGCGAGCATCGGATACAACGATTGAGGCTAACTTTAGGCTTGTCAGAAAGGTTTGATAAGATCAGCCCAGGTTGTTTATTCCGAAACAAAAAGTATGGAATCGCCGTGGGGCGGCGCTTTCGGGCGTTGGGCCCCGGGCGGGCAGGGCAGGCCAGGGTGCGCCGGCGCCTTGGGCGCGCGGCATGGGGCTGGAGTTAGCACTGAAGTGCTAACTCCAGCCGACAGGAGAACAGGCAATGGACCGCTTCAAGCAGATCGAAACCTTTGTGCGCGTGGCCGACTCGGGCAGCCTCGCGGCGGCCGCGCTGACCGAGGGCGTCTCGCCAGTGATACTCGGGCGGCGCATCGACGCGCTCGAAAAGCGCCTCGGCGTGAAACTCATGTACCGCTCGACGCGGCGGCTCGTAGTGAGCGAGGAGGGCGCTGCGTTCCTCGAGCGTTGCCGCGGCCTGCTGTCGGAGTGGGAGCAGGCCGAGAACGAGCTGTCCGCGGGACGGCGCGTGGTCAACGGGCATCTGATCGTCTCCGCGCCGGCGGCCTTCGGGCGCAAGCATGTGGCGCCGCTCGCACCCGAATTTCTCGCCGACAAGCCCGAACTGCAGGTCTCGTTCAACCTGACCGATCGTGTGGTCGATCTGGTGCGCGAGGGTTACGACCTGTCGATTCGGATCGGCGGGGCCGTGGACCCGAATTTCGTCGCGGTGAAGCTCGCCACGAACCGGCGTGTAGTGTGCGGCACACCCGAATACTTTCGCAAGCACGGCAAGCCGAAGACGCTTGAAGACCTGCCGGGTCACAACTGTCTCGCGTTCAATCTGCAGGGCGGCCAGAACCGCGGCTGGTATTTCAGCCGCAACGGCAAGCTCGCGACCGTGCGCGTGGGCGGCACACTCGACTGCAACGACGGCGAGCTGCTGCACCGCTGGGTCACCGAGGGGCTCGGACTCGGTTGGCGCTCGACGTGGGAGATCGATGCGCAACTCGCGCGTGGCGAACTGGAGACCGTGCTCGACGAATACGCGCTGCCCGACTACGACATCCTCGCCGTGTATCCGCAGCAACGCTACGTGCCGGCCAGGGTGCGCTATTTCATCGATTACCTGAAAGAGGTCTACGCGCGGCCGGGGTACTGGAGCGGCGTGGCCTGATCGGAGCCGGAGTTTTCAGCCCCTCGCATTCCCGATTTATTTTTCGTTTTCGCATGCATTTCTCGGGAATAAACTGGCTGTTGTGCGAGTAATGCATGGGCGAGACCGGCGCCGGCGTGTGCGTTGTGCGCGGCGTCGAGCGTTGAGGTCGCGCCGCGAGCCATAAGGCACGAGGGTACGACGTGGGCGAATCCGCGAACGGGGCGCACGAGATGCACGAAGTGCACGAGGGACCTGGTGATGCGCAGCGAAGCAGCCGTTTTCAGGCGCTGGCGCTGCCGCATCTCGATGCCGCGTACAACCTCGCCCGCTGGCTTTCGCGTAATCCCGGCGACGCCGAGGACATCGTGCAGGAAGCTTTTTTGCGTGCGTTCCGCTTCTTCGACGCGTTTCGCGGGGAGCACGCGCGGCCCTGGTTGCTCGCGATCGTGCGGCGCGTCTGGTACGACGAGTGGCGGCGGCGCGCGGGCGCGGAGGAAGTCGCGCCGTTCGACGAGTTGCGCGACGACCAGCCGCCGGACGGTTGGGACACGGGCAGCGCCGACCCGGAGGCGCTCGCGATCCGCGCGGAGGACGCGCGGATCGTGCAGGAGGCCATGCAGCGCCTGCCGGTGGAGTACCGCGAGGTGCTGGTGTTGCGCGAACTGGAGGAGTTGGGTTATCGCGAGATCGCGGCAGTCATCGACGTACCGATAGGCACGGTGATGTCGCGGCTTGCGCGGGGCCGCAAGCGCCTCGCCGCGATGCTGGCGGCGCACGCGCGTAGCGGTGGTGCCGCGGCCGGGCCGGCAAAGACGCTTGAAAAGACAGCTGGCGATGCGGGCGATATGGCCAACAGCGCAGCCAACGACGCGGCCAACAAGGCAGATTTCGGGGCAAGCAGCAAAGCGTGGAGACCATCCGGCCGGGGGCCCGACGGCCGGTTCCGGGAGGAGCCGGCCGTCGACGGCGGAGCGTGCGAGCCTCAGGGGCCGTGTGTGCCACGTCCTGCCAAGGAGGCGCCCGATGAACTGTGACGAAGCGCGCCCGCTGGTCGACGCGAGTGTCGACCGTGAACTTTCCGCCGCCGACGAATGGCGCGTGCGCGAGCATCTGGCTGGCTGTGCGCAGTGCCGTAGCGCGGCTGCGAATGTCGAGGCCATTTCCCGCCTGACGCGTACGGCGCCCTACCATCGGGCGCCGGAGGGCTTGGCCGCGCGCATTGTGGCCGCGTTGCCGCCCGCGCAAAGCCCATCGATGACGTTGGATAGCGTGCAAGGCTCAGCGCCGGCACGAACCGATGCATGGCGCCGCTGGCTGCATGGGCTGTGGCCGTTGCCCGGCATTCGGGGGCGTGCGGTGGGCGATGGCGGCGCCCGCGGACTCGCATCGGCTGGTGTGCCCGCTGCGGGGCTCGCAGGGTTTGCATGCGCCGTGCTGGTTCTTTGTGCCTTGAGCGTGGCCGTGGTTTTGCATCTGCGCAAACCTGCTGCTGACGGGGCTTTTGTCGAGGAACTCGTGGCGAGCCACGTGCGTGCGCAGATCTCGGGGCGCGATCTCGATGTGGTGTCCACGGACCGCCACACGGTGAAGCCGTGGTTCAACGGCCGCATCGACTACGCGCCGCCCGTGGAGGACTTTTCCGCGCAAGGCTTCCCGCTCGTGGGCGGCCGCCTCGATTATGTGGGGCGCGAGCGAGTCGCGGTGCTGGTCTACCGCTACCGCAAGCATGTGATCGACGTCTACGTCTTCCCACCCGGCGTGGCGGGGCCGATGACAGAGGCCGCAGCGCCTCGCGCTAGTGAAGGCTATTCGCTTGCCCGCTGGCAGGCCGCCGGCATGACCTGGTGGGCCGTCACCGATGCGGGTCCGGATGCGCTGGCCGGCCTGCGCGCAGCGCTCGATGCGCGGCTCGCTGACAGCCACAGCGGTAGTGGCTGAGGCGCTGGTGGGCGTGAATTGCCGCGCAAGTCCTTGAAAACACGCCCGAAACACTGCGCAAAGCCATAATTCAGGTTGCATGGGCGGGGCAGATCGCGCTACAATCTTCGGCTTCTCACTTGCCGCACCGGTTCCGACGCCCGGGTGGCTTATATCCACAAGTAAGCACAAGGAGTGAATATGCGTCATTACGAAATCGTCTTTATCGTGCATCCCGATCAAAGCGAGCAAGTGCCCGCGATGATCGAGCGTTACAAGAGCACGATCACGTCGCACGGTGGCCAGATCCACCGCATCGAAGACTGGGGCCGTCGTCAACTGGCCTACATGATCGAGAAACTCGCGAAGGCTCACTACGTCTGCATGAACATCGAATGCGACCAGACCACGCTCGACGAACTGGAACACGCGTTCAAGTTCAACGACGCTGTTCTGCGTCACCTCATCGTCAAGATGAAGAAGGCCGAAACCGGCCCGTCGCCGATGATGAAGGAAGTGCAGCGCGAAGAAGCCAAGAAGGCGGCTGCCCAGCCGACCGAAGCGCAGGCTTAAGTACAAGCCATCAGGATTCAAGCAAGCCCCGTGAACAGGCTGCAGCTAACGGCTAGCGTCGTCGAACGCGAACCGGTGCGGTACACCCCCGCCGGCGTTCCGATCGCAAGCGTCACGTTGCAGCACCGCACGGAGGTCGTCGAAGCCGGCATCGCCCGTTTCGTCGAACTCACGATGCCCGCGGTGGCGGCCGGCAAGGCCTGCGGTCTCGTTGAAAGCTGCGAGATGGGCGTGGAAGCGCTCTTCACCGGTTTTCTGGCGAAAAAGCACCGCAATGCGCGAACCTTGGTGTTTCACATCACCGAAATGCAAGGCACAGGAAAGGACTAATCATGCCCCGCCCGACTGGTAAGAAATTCGACAAGCGTCGTCAGCAACAAAACCCGCTCTTCAAGCGCAAGAAGTTCTGCCGCTTCACGGCTGCAAACGTCGAACAGATCGACTACAAGGACCTCGATACGCTGAAGGACTTCATCGGCGAAAACGGCAAGATCACGCCGGCTCGTCTGACGGGTACGAAGGCCCACTATCAGCGTCAGCTGGACACGGCTATCAAGCGCGCGCGTTTCCTCGCGCTGATGCCGTACACCGACCAGCACAAGGCCTAATAAGACGACGCGATAAGGAGCAATAGAATGCAGATCATTCTTCTGGAAAAAGTCGTCAACCTGGGTAACCTCGGCGACATCGTGAAGGTTAAGGACGGTTACGCACGTAACTTCCTGATCCCGAACAAGAAGGCACGCCGTGCAACGAAGGACGCAATCGCTGAATTCGAAGTTCGCCGCGCTGAACTCGAAAAGGCCGCCGCTGAAAAGCTGGTCGCTGCTCAAGCCGAAGGCGAAAAGCTGAATGGCCTGACCGTTCAGATCGGCCAGAAGGCCGGCGTGGACGGCCGTCTGTTCGGTTCGGTCACGAACGCGGACATCGCCGCTGCGCTTGGCAAGGTTGGCTTCGCAGTGGAAAAGGCGCAAGTGCGCCTGCCGGAAGGCCCGCTGAAGATGGTGGGCGACCACCCGGTGCACGTTTCGCTGCACACCGACGTCCTCGTCGACGTCACGGTGTCGGTGCTGGGCGAGCACGCCTAAGCATCCAGGCAGCCAGCGGGGCAACCCGTCAGGCCGCTTGAGCGCTGTAAATTCAAAAAAGGCAGGAGCCCGCCGCGGCTTCTGCCTTTTTTGTTGTGTGCACATCGGCAGCCGCCGAAGTGCTGGCATTGTGTCGTCAAATTGCAGCCGTTTTGCTTGTTCCAGGTAGCCGGCTTGTCCGATAATTGCCCTCCATGAACGCTCCGAAAGATCCCCAACTCGAATCGCTGAAAGTCCCGCCGCATTCGATCGAGGCCGAACAGTCGGTGCTCGGCGGCCTGCTGCTGGATAACGGCGCCTGGGACCGGATTGCCGACTTCCTCTCGCAAAGCGACTTCTATCGCTACGATCACCGCCTCATCTTCGAGCATATTGGTCGCCTGATCTCGGCGACGCGCCCAGCGGACGTGGTGACGGTGTACGAGGCGCTCGGGACCTCAGGCAAAGCTGATGACGTCGGCGGCCTCGCGTACCTGAACGCGCTCGCACAGAACACACCGAGCGCCGCGAACATTCGCCGCTATGCGGAAATCGTGCGCGACCGCGCGGTGTTGCGCCGCCTCGTTTCCGTCGCCGACGAAATTTCGGCCGACGCTTTCAACCCGCAGGGCAAGGAAGTGCGGCAGTTGCTCGACGAGGCCGAGTCGAAGGTGTTCTCGATTGCCGAGGATGGCGCGCGCGGCACCCAGGGCTTCCTCGAGATTGGGCCGCTGCTCACGCAGGTGGTCGAGCGCATCGACACGCTCTACCACACGGCCAATCCGAGCGATGTGACGGGCACGCCCACGGGTTTCATCGACCTCGATCGCATGACCTCGGGCATGCACGGCGGCGAGCTGATCATCGTGGCGGGGCGTCCGTCGATGGGCAAGACCGCGTTCTCGATGAACGTCGGCGAATACGTGGCCGTGGAGTACGGTCTGCCGGTCGCGGTGTTCTCGATGGAAATGCCGGGCACGCAACTCATCATGCGTATGCTCGGTTCGGTCGGCCGACTGGACCAGCACCGCATGCGTACCGGCCGCCTCACCGACGAAGATTGGCCCAAGCTCACGCACGCCGTGCAGAAAATGAGCGAGGCGCAGATTTTCATCGACGAAACCGGCGGCCTGAACCCGATGGAGTTGCGCTCGCGCGCGCGACGCCTGTCGCGCCAATGTGGCAAGCTCGGGCTCATCATCATCGATTACCTGCAGCTGATGAGTGGTTCCTCGTCGGGCGAGAACCGCGCGACCGAGATTTCGGAGATTTCGCGCTCGCTCAAGAGTCTCGCCAAGGAACTCGACGTGCCCGTGATCGCGCTTTCGCAGCTCAACCGCGGTCTCGAACAGCGTCCCAACAAGCGTCCGGTCATGTCCGACCTGCGCGAATCGGGCGCTATCGAACAGGATGCGGATGTCATTCTGTTTATCTACCGTGATGAAGTTTACAATCCCGACAGCCCTGATAAAGGCACGGCCGAGATCATCATCGGTAAGCAGCGTAATGGCCCGATCGGGCCAGTTCGACTCACGTTTCACGGTCAATACACGAAGTTCGACAATTTTGCTGGCGCGCAGAACTTTTACAGCGAGTAAGGCGAAGTAGCTGGGAAGTTGCTGAAAAACGGGATGTGCGCTTGCGCCCAAATGGCGCAAGCTGCGTTCCGACATCCCCAGATGCATGCGGCGACCAGCCCGTGACGATACAATGTCGCCGTTTTATGACGGCTATCTTGCCGTTTTGTGACGGCGATCCGAGACCAATTACCGGGATTCCAATGTTCGGTCGATTCATGCCCACTGAGGGCAAGTTCTTCGAAATCTTCAACGCGCACGCGAAGTGCATCGTATCCGCAAGCCGTGAGCTCGAGCTTCTGATCGACAATCTGGCTGACGCGGAAATCCATAAACAGAACGTGCAGACCGCCGAAAAGGCCGCCGACAAGCTCACGCACGAAGCCATCGACCTGCTGCACAAGACGTTCATTACGCCGCTGGACCGCGACGAGATCCATAAGCTGATCACGACGATGGACGACTGCCTCGACCTCATGGAGGACGTCGCCACGGCCATCTCGCTGTACGACGTGCAGTCGCTGACCTCCGAGGCCAGCCAGCTCGCGCACGTGGTCACGGCCACGGCCGAGCGCGTGCAGGCAGCGGTGGCGCTGCTCTCCGACATGAAGCAGGCGCGCGAGATCCTGAAGGCGTGCGAGGACATCGACCGCCTCGAATCGGAAGCGGACCGGCTGCTTCGTTCGGCCATGTCCAAGCTCTTCCGCGAGGAAGACAACGTCAAGACGCTGATCAAGTTGAAGGCGATCTACGAGCTGCTCGAAACGATCACGGACAAGTGCGAGGATGTCGCGAACATCATCGAAGGCATCGTGCTAGAGAACGCCTGAGCGGACCACGATGCATTCGATACAACTCGCCCTCTGGGTGGTCGTCGGACTGGTGGCCATCTCCCTCATCTTCGACTTCATGAACGGCTTTCACGACGCGGCGAATTCCATCGCCACCGTCGTGTCGACGGGCGTGCTCAAGCCGCAGCAGGCCGTGGCGTTCGCCGCCATGTTCAACGTGATTGCCTATTTCGTTTTCCACCTGAAGGTGGCGCAGACGGTGGGCAAGGGCACCATCGACCCCGATATCGTCGACCACTACGTGGTGTTCGGCGCGCTCGTGGGCGCGATCGGCTGGAACGTGCTCACGTGGCACTACGGCATTCCGTCGAGTTCGTCGCACGCGCTGATCGGCGGGCTCGTTGGGTCGGCGCTCGCCAAGTCGGGCTGGCACTCGCTGAACCTCGACGGCCTCATGAAGACCGTTGCCTTCATCTTCATTTCGCCGCTGCTCGGCTTCGTGCTGGGGTCGTTCTTCATGCTCACGGTGTCGTGGCTGTATTTCCGAACGCCACCAAGCAAGGTGGACCGGCGTTTCCGGCGCCTGCAACTGGTCTCCGCGGGCCTCTATAGCCTCGGTCACGGCGGCAACGACGCGCAGAAGACCATCGGCATCATCTGGATGCTGCTGATCGCGACGGGCTATGCCTCGGCAACCGCTGCTGCGCCGCCCATCTGGGTGATCGGCGGCTGTTATCTTTCCATGGGTATTGGCACGTTGTTCGGCGGCTGGCGGATCGTGCGCACCATGGGTCAAAAGATCACCAAGCTCAAGCCCGTGGGCGGCTTCTGCGCGGAGTCGGGCGGGGCGCTTACGCTCTTCACGGCTTCTGCACTGGGCATTCCCGTGTCCACGACGCATACGATCACCGGCGCGATCGTCGGGGTGGGTGCGACCCAGAAGCTCAGCGCTGTGCGCTGGGGCGTAGCGGGCAACATCGTCTGGGCGTGGATTCTGACGATTCCGGCCTCGGCCACGCTCGCGGCAGCGGGCTGGTGGATCGGTCACCGGTTCCTGTGAGAATGCAGGGCAGGTAGAGCAGCAAAGAACGGCGCCTTCGGGCGCCGTTCTTGTTTGCGCGTAGCCGGAATGGCGCGCTGGTGGCCGCCGGCGGATCAGATGATCGGCGTCGTGCAGCCGTCCATCGGCACGATTGCGCCGGTCACGTAACTGGCCCGGCGGCTCGCCAGGAAGAGCGCGACGTCGGCGATTTCCTCGGGTTTCGCGTAGCGCCCGAGCGGCACCCTGGCCTCGCCGCGCGTGAGTGCGTCTTCGGCACTGATGCCTTCGCGTCCCGCTTCCAGTTGCATGGCCTCTTGCAGGCGTTCGGTGAGTGTCGCGCCCGGGTTGATCGCGTTGATGCGGATGCCGTAGCGCGCGTGGTAGTGCGCCAGCCCCACCGTGGCAAGCATGAGCGCCGCATTCGCCGCGCCGCCCGCGATATGAATGTCGCTCGCGTACTTGCCGCCCATCCCGATGATGTTGACGATCGCGCCGGGCTCCCTGGCCGTGCCCGCCTTGATGCGATCCACCATGCGGCGCAGCACCTCCTGCTGCGGATAGATGTACGGGAAGTACTTGGCTTCCATGGTCGCCTTGAATGCTTCAGCGTCGAGCAGTTCCGGGTCGTAGCGGCGGGCAGCGCCCGCGCTGTTAATGAGGATGTCGATGGGGCCCACGGCCGTGGCGACTTCCTCGACCACGTCGGCGGCGCTATGGGGCTCGTGCAGGTCGGCGCGCGTGAGATGGATGTGGAGCCCCTCGCTCGCCAGTTGCTCGCGTGCCCGCGCCAGATTGGCGGGATCGCGCGAGACGATCGCGACTTTCGCGCCTTCCTTGGCGAATGCGCGGGCGCAAGCGAGGCCGATCCCCTTGCTGCCGCCGGTAACGAGAACTACTTTGCTGCCGAGTCCGAGTTCCATCGCTGCCTCGCTGCACGAAAGTGAAAAACAGTCCCAAAACGATAGCAGACGCGCAGCGCGCGCGAAACCGCCTAAGTCTTTTGATTGGCCTTTCGGCCAGGGATTGGCGGGTTGCGGACGCTGCGCGGAGGAAAACGCGGCTGGTGCGTTCGGCTCAGAACGCGCGGCTCAGAACGAGCCAGTGGCGAAGCGGGCGATTGGATCGTCGCTCGATTGCGTTGGAGCAGGGGCGCTGCCGCCTGCCGTCGACGCGCGCATGATCTGTGCGGGCGCGCCCGAGGGCGGCGCGGGTTCGATTGACGTTGAACCCGCTTGTGCGGCTTGGCGTGCTGCAGCGTTCATGCCGGGCGGCGGCGGCTCGAAGGCATCGGCAGCGGCGTTGATGGCGTCGCGTGGAGCGGCTGCGGGGGCAATAGAGGCAGCGGGCGCGACGGCGGGCGCAGCCGCGCCGGCTTGGCGGGCCTGAGCCTGGGCGGCGTTGAGCGCGGCGGGCGGCGGCTCGAAGGCGTCGGCCGACGGCGTGGAGCTTGTGCCTGAAATCGGCACGGCGCCGTCGGCATAGCCGGGCTGAGGTGTTGACGTCAAGCGGCTCTGATCCACCGTAGCCATGCGCGGCGCGGTGGCGGGTGCCGTGGCGGTTGCAGCGGCGTTGGCTCGCGTGGCGGAAGGCGCCGCAGGAGCCGGAGCAAGGGTGGGAGCCGCAGCCGCAACGGCCGCCGACGGTGTGGCAGGCGCAGGCGTGGAGGCTTCCCAGGTTGGGGTGTCGAACGGCGTGCTCGGAGCGCGCTTCGCCGGCGCCATGCGGCGAATGCCGTCGAAATGCTTGGCCCAGTAGGGGTTGGTCAAGTAATCGAGCCGCACTGTGCCGCCTGTGGACGGCGCATTGACGAAGCGCAGCTTGCCGACATAAATGCCTACGTGGGAGTGCGGCCGGCCGGTCGTGTTGAAGAACACGAGGTCGCCAGCCGCGATTTCGTCGGGATCGATGACCTCGCCGCGCTGACTAATGTCAGCCGTGGTGCGCGGCAGGTCCACTTGCGCCGAGCGCGCGAACACATACTTTACCAAACCGCTGCAATCGAAGCCGCTGTCGGGCGTATTACCACCCCAGCGGTATGGAATGCCGACGAGGCTCATCGCCTGGATGGAGATTTCCTCGCGCCCGACGCTGTGATCGACGAAATTGGGGAAGCCCGGTGGCTTGGTGCGCCACGCGTTGGCGCTCGAGCCCGAACTTTCGCTGCGCGAGTTCTTCTGCGGCGCGCTGGAGCACGCTGCAAGAAAGACCACGATCAGTAAGGGAAGCCAGAGTCGCCGCATGAAAAATACAACCGGCAAACGCCGAGCATTTGCCATTGGGGAAAACCGGTAATGAGCGGATGGTAGCCCGCCGAACATGGCTTCGGCAAGAATTCTTCACAACTTACTTGAAGTTTGCAGGTGGGCTGTTGCCGGTTCGGCACGCCGAAGCGCGCTTCGACGGATAAAAAAAGACCGTATCCGGTTGCCCGGATACGGTCTTTGGGGATGCGGGTAGCGCTTCGAGAAGCGCTGCAAGCGTGGCTTTACAGAATGTCCGATGCGTAATCGGCGAGACGCGAGCGTTCGCCGCGCGCGAGCGTCACGTGGCCGCTATGCGCCCAACCCTTGAAGCGGTCGACTACATAGGTGAGGCCGGAGCTGCCTTCGGTCAGATACGGCGTGTCGATCTGCGCGATGTTGCCCAGGCACACGATCTTCGTGCCCGGACCGGCGCGCGTGACGAGCGTCTTCATCTGCTTGGGCGTCAGGTTCTGCGCCTCGTCGATGATCAGATACTTGTCCACGAACGTGCGGCCGCGCATGAAGTTCATGCTCTTGACCTTCAGGCGCGAGCGGATCAGTTCCTGGGTCGCGGCGCGGCCCCATTCGCCGGCGGCATCGTCGGTTTTCTGGAGCACTTCGAGGTTGTCGTCGAAGGCGCCCATCCACGGCTGCATCTTTTCCTCTTCGGTGCCGGGCAGGAAGCCGATGTCTTCGCCTACCGGCACCGTCGCGCGCGTCACGATGATCTCGTTGTAGCGCTTGTCGTCGAGCACTTGGGCGAGGCCCGCCGCGAGCGCGACGAGCGTCTTGCCCGTGCCGGCCTGACCGAGCAGCGTGACGAAGTCGATCTCGGGGTTCATCAGCAGGTTCAGCGCGAAATTTTGCTCACGGTTGCGCGCCGTGATGCCCCACACGTTGTTCTTGTGGTGGCCATAGTCGCGCAAGGTTTGCAGCAGCGCCGTCTTGCCGTTGAGCTCGCGCACGATCGCGTGGAACGTGGGCTCGCCGTTCTGCGGCTCCAGATAGACGAACTCGTTCACGAGCATCGAGAGGCACTCGGGACCCGTCACGCGGTAATACGTGGTGCCGGTCTTGGTGTCCTGCCAGGACTCCATGCCCTTCGCGTGCTTGGTCCAGAAGTCCTGCGGCAGCGCGCGGATGCCCGAGTAGAGCAGGTCCTTGTCTTCGAGAACCTGGTCATTGAAGTAGTCTTCGGCGGGCAGGCCGAGCGCGTGCGCCTTGATGCGCATGTTGATGTCTTTCGACACTAGCACGACGAGGCTGTCCGGCCGGTCGCGCTGCAGCGCGCGCACGACGCCGAGAATCTGGTTGTCGGCCTTGCCTTCGGGCAGGCCGTCGACCGGATCGATGTGCGTGAGCGTGGTCTGGAAGTACAGACGCCCGAGCGCCTCGCGGCTGCCGAGCCGGTCGAGCGAGATGCCTTCCGAGATCGGGCCCGCGTTCGCGACGAGCTGATCGAGCGTGCGGCTCACCTGACGCGCATTGCGCGCCACTTCCGACATGCCCTTCTTGTGGTTGTCGAGCTCTTCCAGCGTCATCATCGGCAGGAAGACGTCGTGTTCCTCGAAGCGGAACAGGCAGGTCGGATCGTGCATCAGCACGTTCGTGTCGAGCACGAAGAGCTTCTGGACCTCCATGGTTTCTTCGGGGTGCAGGCGCTTCTTCGTGCTGGTGCGCGGCGCGCTTGCGGTGGTGCTGCCGGTCGTTTTGGCCGCAGGCGATTTTCCGCCGCGCGCCACGGGTGCGGCGGGCGCTTCGATTTGCGGCTCGGCATGCGCTTGCACCGGCTGCAGCAGCGCCGCGGTTTGCTGTTTGCGTTTTCGCGCCGGCGCCGGTGCGATCGGTTCGAGCGCTGCGAGTTCGGCGCTGGCAGTGTGCATGGGCACGGTGCGCAGCGTGGTTGCCGCATTGGCGGCGAGGGTCATCGGCTCGGCGACGCTGTCCGCGCCGTAGTCGGCGACATCGGCGGCGTCGTTCTCGCTCGCTGTTTTGCGCGTGCTGCGCGTCGTGCGCGCACGGGCCTTGTATTCATCGGGCGGCAGCAGGTTGCCGAGCTTGCTGGGGGGGGTAGGCAAAGGCATGGTGTCCCTCGAAAAAATCGGGTCGAGTGGTCGCGGTGTTAAACCGTACGGTGCGCTTTCGGGCGGAGCGTGCGGATGCCGGGTAGGCGTCCGCCGTGACCGCGCTTGGGTGCGCGCTCAGGTCTGAAAATGCCGGTTCGCCTGTTTTTCGATCGGCTCCTTGACGTTGACGCGCGCCGGGTCGCTAATCCGGTACGACGTGGAGGGAGTGACAGCTAACAAAGATGCAAACAAAAAAGCCGCTCCCCCGGGTGACGAGGCAAGCGGCTTGACTGCTTTAATGGCGCGTTGCCCCGGATGCGCTGAAGCGGTCATCCTGTGACCGTTCTCAAGACCGCGCGGGCGTGGCAAATGCGACAAAAAATGGGGTGGACAGGCACTCATTGCAGCCCAATATAACGCGCCTCACAGCGCTTGTACAGCCTCCAGGACCTCCTCGACATGGCCCGGCACCTTGAGCCCGCGCCACTCCTGGCGCAGCACACCGCTGGCGTCGATGAGGAACGTGGAGCGCTCGATTCCTCTCACTTCTTTGCCATACATTTTCTTCATTTTGATGACGTTGAAGAGCGAGCAGAGCGCTTCGTCGCCATCTGATACCAAGGTAAACGGCAATTCGAGTTTGGTCTTGAAATTCTCGTGCGAGCGCACGCTGTCGCGCGAGACGCCCACGATCGTCGCGCCCGCCTTCTTGAACTTCGGATAGAGGTCGCGGAACTCCATGCCTTCGCGCGTACAGCCGGGCGTGTTGTCCTTCGGGTAGAAGTACAGCACGATCTTCTTGCCCTTGAGGCTCGAGAGCGTGAAGTCGCCGCCGGTGGCGGGTGCGGTGAAATCGGGAACGGGTTGGTCGACTGCGATGGTCACGTCAGGCACGTGGCTCTCCTGTTGTTATGGGCTCGCATGGGCGGCGCAGCGCAGTCTCGTGCACGCTGCGCCGCGGCATCGCCATGCAGCGGATTTCAGTCGGGCTGGACGATCAACTGGCCCGAGCGGCCGGCGATCTCGCCCCAGGTGACAGGGTACGATGGCAGCGAATCCGGGTCCAGCGCCGCATGGTAGTCGCCCATCGTGGCAAACGTATGGCCCTGCGCGCGCCAGCCGGCGAGCAGTTGCTCGAACACCGGCGCGAGCTTCTGACCTTCGAGCTCGGCGTGCAGCGTGAACACCTGGTCGTGCGGATTGTGCTCGGTGCGCTTGAGCAGCCACGCGGCGACGTTGTCGATGTCCACGCCGTCCACGCCCAGCACTTCGTCGAGCGTGGGCAGCGTGGTGGGCATCTGCACGTGGTTGAGCGTGCGCCCGCGCACCACGGGGCGATACGGCGAATGCCCGCGTCCGTCCGAGGCGTACTGCATGCCCCACGCGTCGATCTGCTCGAACGCGGCCTCGTTCATCTGCCAGCCCGCCGCGCCATGCGTGACCGGCGCGGTGCCGAAGATCCGCGCGAAGCGCTCGTGGCTCTTGTTCATCTCGCGCGCGGTCCAGTCGGGCTCGCGGTTGCGCACGTTGTCCTGCCAGTAGACGTGATCCCACGTGTGAATGCCGCATTCGAAGCCGGCTTCGTGGATCGCGCGCATCTCGGCCGCAGCGCGCACGCCGATGTCGGGGCCGGGCAGCAGCACGCCGTACATCAGCTGCTTCACGCCGTAGTGTTCCACCACGGACGTGCGCGAGACCTTCTTGAGAAAGCCAGGCCGGAACACGCGGCGCAGCGCCCAGCCGGTGTGGTCCGGGCCGAGGCTGAAGAGGAACGTCGCGCGTGCCTTGTAGCGGTCGAAGATGCGTGCGAGATTCGGCACGCCTTCGCGCGTGCCGCGCAGCGTGTCGACGTCGATTTTCAGGACGATGCGGGCCAAGGAGCGCGTCCCTTGCTTATTGCTGCTCGACCAGCGCGCGTGCTTCGGCCACGTGGCCGCGGTACGCTTCGAAGATCTTGCGCAGTGCTTCGTCGAAAGTCGACTTCGGCGCCCAGCTGAGTTCCTGCATCGTGTTCTCGATCTTCGGCACGCGGTTCTGCACGTCTTGATAGCCCGCGCCGTAGTACGCGTCCGACGACGTTTCGACGAGCTGGACCTTCTTGGCCGTTTCGGCGTACTCGGGGAACTCGGCCGCGAGCGCGAGCATCTTGTGCGCGAGTTCGCGCACCGAGAAGTTGTTGGTCGGGTTGCCGATGTTGTAGATCTTGCCCGTGGCGACGCCGTCCTTGTTCTCGATGATCTTCATGAGCGCTTCGATGCCGTCGTCGATGTCGGTGAACGCGCGTTTTTGCGCGCCGCCGTCGACGAGGCTGATGTTCTCGCCGCGCACGATGTGGCCGAGGAACTGCGTCACGACGCGCGACGAACCTTCCTTCGGCGTGTAGATCGAGTCGAGGCCCGGGCCGATCCAGTTGAACGGACGGAACAGCGTGAAGTTCAGGCCTTCCATGCCGTAACCCCAGATCACGCGGTCCATGAGCTGCTTGGAGCACGCGTAGATCCAGCGCGGCTTGTTGATCGGGCCATAGGTCAGCGCCGAGGCGTCCGGGTCGAACTGCTCGTCGGAGCACATGCCGTAGACCTCGGAGGTCGACGGGAAGACCAGATGCTTGCCGTACTTCACCGCCGAACGCACGATCGGCAGGTTCGCCTCGAAGTCGAGTTCGAACACGCGCAGCGGCTGCTGCACGTAAGTCGCGGGCGTGGCGATCGCCACCAGCGGCAGGATCACGTCGCACTTCTTGACGTGGTACTCGACCCACTCCTTGTTGATCGTGATGTCGCCTTCGAAGAAGTGCATCCGTTCATGCTTGACGAGATCGCCGAGGCGGTCCGTTTGCATGTCCATCCCGAACACTTCCCAGTTCGTGGTTTCGAGGATGCGCTTGGAGAGGTGATGGCCGATAAAGCCGTTCACACCCAGGATCAGGACTTTTTTCATGGACGGGGGACAGATGAAGTGAGTTCGGAGAACGCGGCGGGGGTAACGATGGTCTCTTGACCATTCTGCTGGCGCCGCAGCTCGTGGATCGCGATTGCGCGGCCGTCGCCGCAGACGGCGAAAAGCGCATTATCGCTTACGTGGATACCGGGGGGCAATCCGGCTAGCTTCGACAGATCGGTGCCGGGGCGCGCCATGCGCGCGCGGGCGATCACGAAGCGCTCGCTGCCGATGTCGGTGAACGCGCCGGGATAGGGCGGCGCGACTGCGCGGATCAGGTTGTAGACGTCCTGCGCGCGCTGCATGAAATCGAGGCGGCCGTCCTCGGGCTTGCGCCCGCCGTAGTAGCTGCCGTGCGAGAGATCGTTCGGCAGATGCGGCGCCTCGCCCGCGATCAGCGCGGGCAGCACGCGCCAGAGCGTCTGTTCGGCGGCCACGGTCACTTTGTCGAACACCATTGCGGCCGTGTCGTCGGGCAGGATCGGCACGGGCGTTTGCGCGATGATTGCGCCCGCATCGGGCTTGGCGGCCATCTCGTGGAGCGTCGCGCCGGTCTCGGTCTCGCCCTTGATAACGGCCCAGTTGGTGGGCACGCGGCCGCGATACTTCGGCAGCAGCGAGCCGTGCACGTTGTAGGCGCCGCGCGGAGCGATCGCGAGCAGGTCCACCGGCAGCATGTGCCGGTAGTAGAACGAGAAGATGAAGTCGGGCCGCGCGGCGGCAACGGCCGCGCGCAGTTCGGGGCCCTTTGGATCGGCGGGCGTGATGACGTCGATACCATGTTCCTCGGCCACCGACTTCACGCTGCCGAACCAGATGTTCTCGGTCGGGCTGTCCTCGTGCGTGACGACGAGCGCGACGTCCACGCCGCGCGCGAGTAGCACCTGCAGGCAACGCACGCCCACATTGTGATAGGCGAAAACGACGGCACGCGGCTTCATGACTGTGCCCCTCGCTGTGTGCCCGGGTTTGCGCCTTGATTTGCGGCGGGTCCGGTGCCGATGTTGAGCGACGCCTGCACGCCCTGGACGACGTCCTGGCGCGGCACGCCCATTACTTCGCGGCCATTGCGCTCTTCGAGGATCGTCTGCACGAGATAGCGCGGACGCGCGCGCACTTGCTGATAGATGCGGCCGATGTATTCGCCGAGCAGGCCGAGCGCGAAGATGATCACGCCGAGCAGGAAGAACGTGATGGCGAACAGCGTGAACACGCCTTGCACTTCCGCGCCGAGGATAAAGCGGCGAATCAGCAGCAAGATGAAGAGGCCCGCCGAGCCGAGCGAGAGAATCACGCCGATGAACGAGAGCCACTGCAGCGGCACGACCGAGAAGCCGGTCACGAGGTCGAAGTTTAGCCGGATCAGGCTATAGAGCGAATACTTCGATTCGCCCGCGAAGCGTTCTTCGTGCGCGACATCGACTTCTACCGGGTTCTGCGCGAACGTATAGGCGAGCGCCGGAATGAAGGTGTTGATCTCGCCGCAGCGGTTGATCGTGTCGATGATGTGGCGGTTGTAGGCGCGCAGCATGCAGCCCTGGTCCGTCATCTTGATGCGCGTGATGCGCTCGCGCAGGCGGTTCATCATCTGCGAGGCCTTGCGGCGCCACAGGCTGTCCTGGCGTTGCATGCGAATGGTGCCGACGTAGTCGTAGCCTTCGCGCATCTTCTCGACCAGCTTGCCGATTTCTTCGGGCGGGTTCTGCAGGTCGGCATCGAGCGTGATGACGATTTCGCCGCGCGCCTGTTCGAAGCCCGCGAGAATCGCCATGTGCTGGCCGTAGTTGCCGTTGAGCAGGATCGCGCGCGTCGTGTCGGGCCGGGCGCGGAACTGCTCGGCGAGCATCGCGGCCGAGCGGTCGCGGCTGCCGTCGTTGATGAAAATGATTTCGTACGAGGTGCCGAGCGCGTCGAGCGCCGGGTACAGGCGCGCGAACAGCGCGGCGAGTCCCGCTTCCTCGTTGTAGACCGGAATGATGACCGAGACTTCCGGCGACTCCGGGGTCAAGGTGCGTTGTTCCGTTTGGGTCATGAGTGCGTCTTTTCCGTTCTGGTAATGCGTGTAATTGGCGTCGAAATTGCCGCTCTCAAGCGAGTGCGTCCCCCCTGGGCTACCGCACCCGCGTGCCTGAATCCCGTGTGAAGCGCCAGGTCAGGCGGCGGCGCCGACTGCGTACTGCGTGCAGATGTCGTCGACGGCGCGGCACACCCGCGCCACGTCGGCGACGCTCATCTGCGTGAAGAGCGGCAGCGTGACCGTGGTCGCGCCGAACCGCTCGGCGTGCGGGAACATGCCCGCACGGAAACCTTTCTCGCGATAGAGCGTGAAGAGGTGGATGGCCGGGTAGTGCACGCCCGAGCCGATGCCGCGCTCCTGGAGCTGCTCCATGAAGCCCGCGCGGTCGAGCGTGAGCTGCTCTAGCGGCAGCGTGATCTGGAACATGTGCCAGTTGCTGTTAGTGAAGTCCGCAACCGGCAGGCCCACGCCGAGCTTCACGGCAGCGCTGCCCTCGAAGCCCGTGAAATAGGCATGCGCGAGCTTGCGGCGCTGCTCGGTGAAACGCTCGATGTGCTTGAGCTGGCCGAGGCCCACGCGCGCCGCGACGTCCGTGAGATTGTACTTGCCGCCGAGCACGTCGCAGTCCATGCCGTCGAAGCCCTTGCGCGTGATGCCCTGCAGGCGATACTTGCGGGCGAGCTCCGCTTCGTCCGCGTTGTTGAGCACGAGCGCGCCGCCTTCGATCGACGTGAGGTTCTTGTTGGGGTGGAAGCTGAACGAGACGATGTCGCCGATCGCGCCGATGCGCTTACCGTTCCACGTCGAGCCGAACGCCTGCGCGGCGTCTTCGATCACGCGCAGCTTGTGCTGGCGGGCGATGGCGTAGAGGCGGTCCATGTCGACGGGCATACCGGCGAGGTAGACGGGGATGATCGCTTTCGTGCGCGGCGTGATGGCCGCTTCGAGCTTGTCGAGGTCGATGTTGCGCGTGACGGGGTCGATGTCGGCGAACACGGGCGTCGCGCCCACTTCGTAGACCACGTTGCTGGTGGCGACCCACGAGGCGGGCGTGGTGATGACTTCGTCGCCGGGGCCCACGCCCGCGATGCGCAGGCCGATTTCGAGCGTCGCGGTGCCCGAGTTGAAGGTGCGCACCGGGCGGCCGCCGCAGTACTCGGAGAGCGCGGCCTCGAACGCCTGGTTCTGCGGGCCGGTCGTGATCCAGCCCGAGCGCAGCACGTCGGCGACGCCCGCGATGGTTTCTTCGTCGATCTCGGGCTTGACGAACGGCAGGAACGGAACGGAAGACTGCGCGGATGACTGGGTCATGAGTGCTTTGCTCGTGAGAACGTCAGAAAAAATCGGAATTCGGCTGCGGTGCAAGGATGCCAGAGACACGCAGGCACGCCTCGATGCGTGCCCGGGCGTGCTACGGTGCGCTGCATCATTAGCTGCGCGCGAGCACCAACACGCCGATCAGAATGATGCCGATGCCAATCAGGCGCTGCATGCTCAGCACCTCGCCGAACAGATACCACGCTGCGAACGCGTTGACCACGTAGCCGAGCGAGAGCATCGGATAGGCGATCGAGACGTCCACGCGCGAGAGTCCCACGATCCACACGACCACGCTGAACACGTAGCAGGTGAGACCGCCGATGATCGGCAGTTGCGTCGCCAGCTTCCAGCCAATGGGCAGGATGTTCGCACGGGTGAATTCGAAGTGTCCAACGGCATTGACACCGGCTTTCAGCAACAGTTGCGCACAGGCATTCAGGCTGACGCCGGCGAGGATGCAGATGAGGGAAATCGGATTCATCGTGTTGGATGGCTAATAGGGGCCTAATAGGGGCGCGAAGTGAATCAGGGGCGGGATTGCCGTGGGCGCGCGGCTGGCGGGCCCACCACGGTTGCTCTGGCGGCGCAATGGCGGTGTGCAGACGCGCTCACTGGGCCGGAGCCGCAGCAGGCGGCCGGTACAGCCGCCATTCGCAGCCGCCACTATCCACGTTTCACGTAGCGCCGGAGCGCAGCATTATCGCCTATGCGCGCGGCATGGCCGCCGCAAGCCCGGGAATCGTCAGGATTGCGGCTTCTCGACGATCACGCGGCGCGAGTCGCGCGCGACCACCTGCATCGGGAAACCCTGGGCGGCCAGCTCGTTGTAGCGGTCCGCTGGCAGCAGCGCGAGCGCATAGCGCTCGTCCTTCCAGCGCTGCTCCCATTCCGCGATGGTCGGCACCCATTTTTGCGGCTCCTCGGAAATGCCGAAGGCCAGTTCGTCGGTGACCTGCACCATCGTCATCGTGTGACGCACGTAGAAGGGCATCGTGTGGTCGAGCACGCCCACCGAGTAGAACGGCGTGTCGGGCGGCAGTTTCGCGATGGCAGCGCGCACCGCGGGCGCGAGCGGCGCGCCCGAGCTGAGCGTGCCGAACACGTCGTGTCCCGTGCCCGCGATGGTCGCGAGCAGCAGCCACGCGGCGCCGAGCGCCACGGCCGGCGAGCTGGCGCCTGTCTCGGGCGTGCGTTTCGCGCGGTTCAGGCGCAGCCCGATCATGGTGGCGATGAAGGCGACCGCAGCCGCGGCGAACACCCAGACCTGGAACTCGCGATAGAGCGCGTTGGGGTTGCGCGAGTCGCCGATGCGCGTGAGCACGAACGAACCGGCCATCAACACAACGGCGAGCAGCGCGTAGCCCGCCAGATGACGGTTCCACTGCTTGCGGGTCATGAGCGGCAGATACAGACCGATGATGAGCGCGAGCGGCGGCGCGATCGGCAGCGTGTACGAAAGCAGCTTCGAGTGCGATGCACTGAAGAACAGGAAGATGAACAAGCTCCAGACCAGCATCAGCGTGACGGGGGCGAAGCCGTTGGGCTGGTTCGGCGCGCGCAGCGCGTGGCGCACGCTCTGCACGCTCACCGAGAGCCACGGCAGGAAGCCCACCAGCATCACGGGCACGAAGTAGTAGAACGGGCCGGGACGGTTCTGCGCGGGCGTGAGATAGCGCTGGAACTGCTGGACGATGAAGAAGAAGTTGAAGAACTCGGGATTGCGCTGCTGCACCAGCACGAACCACGGCGAGACGATCGCGAAGAACACGATCAGGCCGCTCACGAGGTAGAGGCGCTTCCAGAGCGCCCAGTCGCGCGCGATCACCGTGTAGAGCACCAGCACGGCGCCCGGCAGGATCAGGCCGATCAGGCCCTTCGAGAGCACCGCGAGCGCCATCGCCCCCCAGCAGACCCACATCCACAGGCGCGCCGCGCGCGTAGACAGGTTCGGGCGCTGGGCGAGCAGCAGCGCACAGAGCGTGAGCTCCATCCAGAACGACAGGGCCATGTCGAGCGTGTCGAAGTGGCCCATCAGGTTCCAGTACGGCGCGCAGGCGAGTACGAGCGCGGCGAAGAAGCCCGTGGCGGCGTTGAAGACGCGTGCGCCGGTGAAGCCGATCAGCAGCACGCCTGCGAAGCCCGTGAGCGCCGTGTAGAGACGCGCCTGCCATTCACCGATGCCGAACCACGCGAACGTGAGCGCGTTCATCCAGGTTTGCAGCGGTGGTTTCTCGAAATACTTGTAGCCGTTGTAGCGCGGGGTGATCCAGTCGCCGCTGGCGAACATCTCGCGCGCCATTTCGGCATAGCGGCCTTCGTCGCTCGGCACCAGATGGCGCCAGCCGAGCGGCACGAACCAGATGATGGCGAGGGCGACGATCAGGAGCAGGATCGTGCTGCGATTGAGCGGCAGCCGCGAGGGCGTATCGTTCATGGGTTCCAGCCTGTTCTTGTTGATGTTGCGGTCGGTCAGGCGGTGCGGCGCCCGTGATATCGCAACGGGCGTGCAGCGCCCGCTGCGGCGCGCAAGTGTACTACGGCGCGCCGGGCTTACCTGAAGGCGGGCTTAAGGCGATGCGAGACGGCTCAGCTTTCGGTCAGGATTGAATCAGGATTCGATCAGTAGCGCGGCGGCCACGCGCCGGCCTTCGGCCATCAGGATGTTGTAGGTGCGGCAGGCGGCCTTGAAGTCCATGGCCTCCACGCCAATGCGCTTCGCGGCCAGCGCCGCGGTCAGGCGCGGATGGGGGAAGCGCAGTCGCTCACCGCTGCCGAACACCACGACCTCGGGGTCGAGCGGCAGTAGCATCTCGAAAAGTTCGGGGCTCAAGGCGTCGAACGCGCTGACCGGCCAGGGTATGACGGGCGTCTCTGGCATCACGATGACGCTGCCGGTGTGGCGTTCGAGGTTGATTTCGACGTAATCGGCGCCGTAACTGGTGACGGTGTTCAGGGCGCCGCTGGAGTCCTGGTGTAGTTTCAAAACTTCGGTTCCGGAAGGTCTCGGTTCGGGAGGCGCGCGGCTTATTGCGCATTGCGGAAGTCGGCCAAAATCCGCTAAATTATAGCTTTTTAGCGGCTGCGACGACGGGCCTTGCTCAAAGGGCCCGATGACGTGCTTGAACGTGCGCTTAAAGGCGCACCGAAAGGGTGCAGCCAGCGCCGGCCCCGGCAGCGAGCCTTCCGCGCGCGTCGGGTGCGTGCCTGATGTGTTCCGGTGTGCCCTGGTAGCATCCGCATCAGCCCATCGGCCCGGGTCATCATCCATCGAAGGGCGAACGCAGTCACAAGCTGCAGGCTGGCTGCCAGACCGTACAATCCATGCTTCGTGCAATTGTGTGCTGCCTCTGTGCGGCCCGCAGCCCCGCGCGTCGTCTATGCCGATCAACCCCGTCGCAGCCCGATCCAGATTTTCAGACTGCCCCCGGACACAACAAACGCTTTTGGACCAACCGCCCGCCGTGAAACCGATCCTCAAATCCAACAAGCTGCAGAACGTTTGCTACGACATCCGGGGGCCGGTGCTCGAGCATGCCAAGCGCCTTGAAGAAGAAGGCCACCGCATTATCAAGCTGAATATTGGCAATCTCGCGCCGTTCGGCTTCGATGCGCCCGACGAGGTCATTCAGGACATGATCCTGAACCTGCCGGGCTCCTCGGGGTATTCGGACTCGAAGGGCGTATTCGCCGCGCGCAAGGCGATCATGCATTACGCGCAGCAAAAGGGCGTGAAGGGCGTCGAGCTTGACGACATCTACATCGGCAACGGCGCGTCCGAGCTGATCGTGATGGCGATGCAGGCGCTCCTGAATGACGAGGACGAAGTGCTGCTGCCGGCGCCCGACTATCCGCTCTGGACGGCGGCGGTGAGCCTGTCGGGCGGCACGCCCGTGCATTACATCTGCGACGAATCGAACGCCTGGATGCCGGATCTGGACGACATCCGCGCGAAGATCACGCCTAACACGCGCGCGCTGGTGGTCATCAACCCGAACAACCCCACGGGCGCGCTGTACTCGGACGAGCTGCTGCGCGGCCTCGTGGCCATCGCGCGCGAGCACGGCCTGATCATCTTCGCCGACGAGGTCTACGACAAGATCATTTACGACGGCAAGACCCACACGGCGCTCGGCTCGCTGTCCGAAGACGTCATCACGGTCACGCTGAACAGCCTGTCGAAGAGCTATCGCGCGTGCGGTTACCGCGCGGGCTGGATGTTCCTGTCGGGCTTGACGGCCGAGAACCGCCGCCGCTCGAAGGATTACACCGAGGGCCTGGGCATTCTGGCCTCGATGCGCCTGTGCGCGAACGTGCCGGGCCAGTACGCGATCCAGACGGCGCTGGGCGGCTACCAGAGCATCAACGAGCTGATCCAGCCGGGCGGGCGCCTGTATCGTCAGCGCGAACTCGCCTACAACATGCTCACGGCCATTCCTGGCGTGACCTGCGTGAAGCCCGAGGCGGCGCTCTACATGTTCCCGCGCCTCGACCCGAAGCTTTATCCGATCCAGGACGACCAGCAGTTCATCCTGGACTTGCTGCTCGCTGAGCGCGTCTTGCTGGTGCAGGGCACGGGCTTCAACTGGAAGCAGCCGGACCACTTCCGCGTGGTGTTCCTGCCGAACGTCGACGACCTGACCGATTCGATCAACCGCATCGCGCGCTTCCTCGACAACTACCGCCAGAGGCACGGCACCTGAGCCGCGTCCGGCACATACGCCATGCGCGCCGCGCGGCTGATTGTCTGGCGCGGCGCAACCGCTTTTCCTTTTAAACACTTAGACGAACACACGCTGCATGGAACCGATCAAAGTAGGTCTCTTGGGCTTCGGCACGGTGGGCAGCGGCACCTTCACGGTACTGCGCCGCAACCAGGAAGAAATCAAACGCCGCGCGGGCCGCGGCATCGAGGTCGCGCGCATTGCCGTGCGCAACCCGGCCAAGGCCACGGCGGCGCTCGGCGCCGAAGCCGGCACGGTCGAATTGACGAGCGACTTCAACGCGGTCGTCGATGATCCGTCGATCTCGATCATTGCCGAAATGATCGGTGGCACGAGCGTCGCGAAGGACCTCGTGCTGCGCGCCATCGCCAATGGCAAGCACGTGGTCACCGCGAACAAGGCGCTGCTGGCGGTCCACGGCACCGAGATCTTCGAAGCGGCGCGTGCCAAGGGCGTGATTGTCGCTTTCGAGGCGGCGGTCGCGGGCGGCATTCCCATCATCAAGGCGCTGCGTGAAGGCCTCACGGCCAACCGCATCGAGTACATCGCCGGCATCATCAACGGCACCACGAACTACATCCTCTCGGAAATGCGCGAGCGCGGCCTCGACTTCGCGACCGCATTGAAGGGCGCCCAGGAGCTGGGCTATGCCGAAGCCGATCCGACCTTCGACATCGAAGGCGTGGACGCCGCGCACAAGGCCACGATCATGAGCGCGATCGCGTTCGGCGTGCCCGTGCAGTTCGACAAGGCTTACGTGGAAGGCATCAGCAAGCTCGACGCCATCGACATCAAGTACGCGGAAGAACTCGGCTATCGCATCAAGCTGCTCGGCATCGCGCGCCGCACGGAGAAGGGCATCGAGCTGCGCACGCACCCGACGCTGATCCCGGCCAAGCGCCTGCTTGCGAACGTGGAAGGCGCGATGAACGCGGTGGTCGTGCACGGCGACGCCGTGGGCACGACGCTCTACTACGGCAAGGGCGCGGGCTCGGAGCCGACGGCCTCGGCCGTGGTAGCGGATCTCGTCGATGTCACGCGCCTGCACACGGCCGACCCCGAGCACCGCGTGCCGCATCTGGCGTTCCAGCCGGACAGCCTCTCGAACACGCCGATCCTGCCGATCGAAGAAGTCACGAGCGGCTACTACCTGCGCCTGCGCGTGGCCGACCAGACCGGCGTGATGGCCGACATCACGCGCATCCTCGCCGACAGCGGTATTTCGATCGACGCGCTGCTGCAAAAGGAATCGGAGCAGGTCGACGCGCAGGGCAAGGCGGAAACCGACATCATCCTGATCACGCATGAGACGGTCGAGAAGCGCGTCAACGCGGCAATTGCGCAGGTGGAGAAGCTGGCGACCGTGAAGTCGTCGGTGACGAAGCTGCGCATGGAAGGACTGAACTGAAGCGCTGAATAAGGCAAAGGCAATGAATTACGTATCGACGCGCGGCGCGGGTGCCGGCGAGCATCACTCGTTTTCCGACATCCTGCTGGGCGGCCTCGCGCGCGACGGCGGCCTGTATCTGCCGGCCGAGTATCCGCGCATTAGCCAGCAAGAACTCGCGCGCTGGCGCGGCCTCTCGTACGCGGACCTCGCGTTCGAGATTCTCTCGAAGTTCAGCGACGACATTCCCGCCGAGGACCTGCGCGACCTGACGCGCCGCACCTATACCGCCGCCACGTACTGCAACGTGCGCCATGGCGAGGACGCGAGCAAGATCACGCCGCTCACGACGCTCGGCGAGGAAAACGGCGCGCAGCTCTCGCTGCTCGAACTCTCGAACGGCCCGACGCTCGCGTTCAAGGACATGGCGATGCAGCTGCTCGGCAATCTGTTCGAGTACGCGCTCGCGAAGGCGGGCCAGCAGCTGAACATTCTTGGCGCGACTTCCGGCGACACCGGCAGCGCCGCCGAATATGCGATGCGCGGCAAGAAGGGCGTGCGCGTGTTCATGCTCTCGCCGCACAAGAAGATGAGCGCGTTCCAGACCGCGCAGATGTTCAGCCTGCAAGACCCGAACATCTTCAATCTCGCGGTGGAAGGTGTGTTCGACGATTGCCAGGACATCGTCAAGGCGGTCTCGAACGACCACGCGTACAAGGCGCAGCAGAAGATCGGCACGGTCAATTCGATCAACTGGGCGCGTGTCGTGGCCCAGGTCGTCTACTACTTTGCGGGTTACTTCGCGGCTACGAAGAGCAACGACGAGCGCGTCTCGTTCACGGTTCCTTCGGGCAATTTCGGCAACGTCTGCGCGGGCCATATCGCGCGCATGATGGGCCTGCCGATCGAGAAGCTCGTGGTCGCCACCAACGAGAACGACGTGCTCGACGAGTTCTTCCGCACGGGCATCTATCGCGTGCGCGGCTCGGCCGAGACCTATCACACGACCAGCCCGAGCATGGACATCTCGAAGGCATCGAACTTCGAGCGCTTTGTCTACGACCTGCTTGGCCGCGATCCGTCGCGCGTGACGCAGTTGTTCCGCGACGTCGAGGAAAAGGGCGGCTTCGATCTCGCGGCCAGCGGCGACTTCGTGCGTGTGCAGCAATTCGGTTTCGTGTCGGGGCGCAGCAGCCACGACGACCGCATCGCGACGATCCGCGACGTGTATGCGCGCTATCAGACCATGATCGACACGCACACCGCGGACGGCGTGAAGGTCGCGCGCGAGCACCTGCAACCGGGCGTGCCGATGATCGTGCTCGAAACCGCGCAGCCAGTGAAGTTCGGCGAAACGATTCGCGAGGCGCTCGATCGCGAAGCGGAGCGCCCGGCCGCGTTCGAAGGCCTGGAGGCGCTGCCGCAGCGCTTCGAAGTCATGCCGGCCGATGCCCAGCGCGTGAAGGACTTCATCGCCGCCCACACGGGGCTTTGATGGCCCACTGAGTGGCCGTATGAACCCTGGTCGCGCTCGCGACCAGGGCGCTGCAAATTCGTGGCATAAAGCGTAGCGGCGCAACGCCGCGTCCTCGCCGCTACAATACCGACAGACCACTTCTGTCGAAGGCGCCGCACGCGGCGTCCAGTCAAGCCCAACATCCCCGCCAATGTCCACGCCTCAATCGCCATCCTCCGCTGCCGCCGCGCCTGCGCCGCGCGCGCCGATGCTTTCGACCGCCGACGCGCTCGCCACTTTGCTGGCCGCCGCCAGGCCCCTGACCGATGCCGCGCACGGCAGCGCCACCGAGACACTATCGACCTTCGACGCGCTCAACCGCGTGCTGGCGGCCGAGGTCGTCTCGCCGCTCGACGTGCCGCCGATGCACACGAGCGCGATGGACGGCTACGCGGTGCGCGTGGCCGATCTCGCGCAGGGCAGCCGCCGTCTGCCGGTTTCGCAGCGCGTGCCCGCCGGGCATGCGCCGCAGCCGCTGGCGGCGGGCACGGCAGCGCGCATTTTCACGGGCGCGACGGTGCCTCCGGGCGCCGATGCCGTAGTGATGCAGGAGCAGACTGAGGCCGCCGACGGCGAGGTGACGATCCTGCATGCGCCGAAGGCGGGCGAGTGGATTACGGCTCAGGGCGCCGATATCAAGAACGGCGCCGTGATCCTGCCCGTGGGCACTCGGCTCACGCCGGCGGCGCTCGGGCTGGCGGCGTCGGTGGGCTGCGCGACGCTCACGGTTGTGCGTCGCGTGAAAGTGGCGGTGTTCTTCACCGGCGACGAGTTGACCATGCCGGGCGAGCCGCTCAAGCCGGGCGCGATTTACAACTCGAACCGCTTCACCCTCACGGGCCTGTTGCGCAATCTCGGCTGCGAGGTCACCGACTACGGCATCGTGCCGGACCGGCTCGACGTCACCCGCGCGACGCTGCGCGAGGCCGCCGCGAAGCACGATCTGATCCTGACCTCGGGCGGCGTTTCCGTGGGCGAGGAAGACCACGTGAGGCCGGCGGTGGAGGCCGAAGGGCACATCAACATGTGGCAGATCGCGATGAAGCCGGGCAAGCCGCTGGCGTTCGGCGCAGTGCGCCGGCCGCAGGACGCGAATCAGGCTGCCGCCGACGAGGCGTTTTTCATCGGCTTGCCGGGCAATCCGGTGTCGAGCTTCGTGACCTTCCTGCTGTTCGTGCGGCCGTTCCTGCTGCGCCTGTCCGGCGCGACGCACGTGAGTCCGCGCGCGCTTTCTCTGCGCGCCGATTTCTCGCAGGCCAAGGCCGATCGCCGCAACGAGTTCCTGCGCGCGCGCGTGAACCCGGCGGGCGGCCTCGACCTGTTTGCGAATCAGAGCTCGGCGGTGCTCACATCGACGGTATGGGGCGACGGCCTCATCGACAATCCGCCGAATCATGCGATCAGCGCGGGCGAAACCGTGCGTTTCATTCCTTTCACCGAACTGCTGTATTGAGTTGAGCGTTATCCGATGAAGATCCAGTTGAAATTTTTTGCGAGCGTGCGCGAGGCGCTGGGCGTGGCCGACGAGACGGTCACGCTGCCCGATGGCATCGTCACGGTGGGCGACGTGCGCGGCTGGCTGCGTGCGCGCGGCGGCGTGTGGTCGGAAACGCTGGCGGAGGGGCGTGCGCTGCGCATGGCCTGCAACCATGTCATGACCGATCCGGCCACGCGCATCACCGATGGCTGCGAAGTGGCGTTTTTCCCGCCGGTCACGGGCGGCTGATTCACAAAGACGACCAAGGGCGACGAGGAGAGCGGCCATGCCAGTACGTGTCCAGACCGGGGATTTCGACCTGACGACCGAAGTTGCGCAACTGCGTGCGAGTAATCCGGCGATTGGCGCGGTGGCGTGCTTCGTCGGGACCGTGCGCGACATCAATGACGGCAGCGCGGTCGCGGGTATGGAGCTCGAGCACTATCCGGGCATGACCGAGAAGGCGCTGGAGGGCATCGTCGCTGAGGCGCAGCGGCGCTGGCCTGGCATCGAGGTGCTGATCATCCATCGCGTGGGCAAGCTCGCGCCGCTCGACCAGATCGTGCTGGTGGCGACGACCTCGAAGCATCGTGGCGATGCGTTCGCGTCGTGCGAGTTCGTGATGGACTACCTGAAATCCGAGGCGCCTTTCTGGAAGAAGGAAGAGACTGGGGAAGGCGCGCGCTGGGTCGATGCACGCGAGAGCGACGATGCGGCGCTCGCGCGCTGGGGCGTGACGTCGACGAATGCGGCGAAAGAAGCCTGAACGCGCCGTCGACCGTGAAATAGTTCAGGTATCGCGGAATTATTGGGTTGACACCCGAGCGGCCACAGATAGTTCCGATATTTAAGGTTTTATTGGATTCCCGTCCGATTTTGAGCCATAATTCCGTTATTGGCGGAATTATGGCTGTCAAGGCACTGCCAGCCGCCATTATTCCTGATATATCGGAACTATGGCTCGCGTACTACCGAAACCCATCGAGTTGACTCCGGGCGCGCCCGACCTGGCCGCACTCGGCCGGCTCGTGCGCAATCGACGCGCTCAGAGCGCGTTGCGCATCGACGATGCAGCCGACCAGATCGGCGTTTCAAAAGACGTGCTCTCGCGGTTGGAAAACGGGCGCCCGATCGGTCTCGACAAGCTGTTCCTGATTCTCGACGGCCTCGGCTTGAGCCTGCTCGTGCTGCCGCGTGTCGAGGCGTCCGAGGTGCTCCACATGCTCGATTCGTCCGGCGAGGAGCGCCGTTGATGCGACACGCCCTGAATGTCTCGACGAATGGCGAGCCGGTCGGCTCACTAGGCTTCGAGCCTCGCGAGGATCGTTACGACTTCCGCTACGAAGACGGCTGGCTTGCTCGGCGTGACGCGTTTCCGCTCTCGCCGCATATCGGGCTCGATGGCGCCGCGCCCCCCACGGGCACGCTTGCTCGCTTCATCGGCAATCTGCTGCCGGAAGGGCGGGCGCTCGACGTCGCTTCGATCGTCTACCAGATTTCGAAAGACAACCTCTACGGCCTGATTCGCATGCTCGGCCAGGAGCCGGTCGGGGCATTGAGCTTTCTTGTCACGGGCGAGGAAACCCAGCCGATGGCGGCCGCTTCACAGGTCGCGGTGGAGAGTGGGGCGCCGTTGGGCGACCACGGGCGCCGCATCGTCGGCGAGGAGGAGTTGACGGAGCGCATCCGTGACCGTGACACGCTGCCTTTTCCGGTATGGGACAAGCGCGTGCGTCTGTCCATCGCCGGTTATCAGGACAAGTTGCAGGTGTTGGTGGAAGGCAGCCAGCTTTCGCTCGTCGACGGTAGTCCGCTCAGCTCGACACACATTCTCAAGCCCGAGTCGCGCAATCCGGGCACGCCGTTCATGGTCGCCAACGAGCACTTCTGCATGACGCTCGCGGCGCGCATGGGCTTGCCGGTCGCGCCGGTGACGATCCGCAGGATTCCCGAGCCGATCCTCCTCATTGAGCGCTTCGATCGCGTGGTCGAGCAGGAGATTAGTTCCGGGCGTGTGGCGGCAGTCAAGCGCCTTCATGTGATCGACGGCTGTCAGGCGCTGGATTTGCCCGTTTCGTTCAAGTACGAGCGCAACTTCGGCAATACGGCAGACGTGCGGATGATCCGCGAAGGCGCGAGCTTCGAAAAACTCTTCGCGTTGACGTCGCGCTTCGTTACGCCGGCGGCTGCTCGTACGTTCCTCACGCGCTGGGCGGTGTTCCAGTTGCTCATCGGCAACAGCGATGCGCACGGCAAGAATCTCTCGTTCTTCATGCAGCGCGGCGGCCTCGTTCCAGCGCCGCTATACGACCTTGTGTCGGTGAACGCGTACGGCGAAATGGTCGAGCAGGAAATGGCGATGGGTTACGGCGACGCGTTTCACCTCGACGCGGTCACACCGTTCGAATTGGCGTGCTTCGCGCAGCGCACGGGTGTACAGCCGCGCTATCTCGCGCGTGAGCTGGTCCGCATGGCGTACGCGGCACGCAGCCTGGCTCCGGAATTGGCTCGGAGCGCGACTTATGTCGGTGAAGAGCGCGGGCTGCTACAGACCGTCGCGGACTTTATCGTCGGGCAGGCCGAGCGTTTGGAGAAGATGGCGCCCGAGGTGCCGAAAGTCGATCGCAAACTGCTCTGAGACGAGGCATTCGGCAAGCGGGGTGTTATGCAACTAACAGCCCGGCGCATCCCGCGCATGCATGGCGGGCGCGTTCAGTGCGAGCGCGCGGCTTCGTCCTCATTCTCGTCCATCGAGCGGCCAATGAATTTGGCCGGAAACGGCTCGCCAGCCGGTCGAGTGGGCAGATCGTGACCGTGATCCGTCGGACGGCGGCGCGGTGCGATCGAATCGAGTAGGGCCTGCTGTTCGGGCGGAACCACGTAATCCCAGCCGAAGCGGCTCAACTGCAGACTTTGCGCGATGCGCAGCGCGGGCTCCATGAACTGCACGGCCACAGCGGGCTCGTAATGCGCCTGAACCGTGTCGAGGAACAGATAGAGCCAGTGGCTGAAATGCTTCGGCTCGACGCCCGGCACCGGGTCATGCGCCTGCTGCACATTGCCGCGGTAAGTCTTCGTGCCGAGCACGAGGCTCGACCAGAAACGACACATTTTCGGTAGATGCTCGTCCCAGCGGCCAGCCAGCACCCCCTCGAAAACAGGACCGAGCAGGGCATCCGCGCGCACACGGTCGTAGAACGCGTAGACGAGCTCGCGGATGTTGTCTTCGGTAGGGGCGGTGTGCCGCGCGGGAGCGGCGCTGGTGTCGGGGTGCGTCATGTCGGAAGCCTGGGGGCGGGGCGCTGAGCCGCCACACAACGAATGATTTTGCGAAGTACTGATCGAAGCGATCATAATACCCAGGCGATCAAAAACGTGCATGCGACTTGCATGTTATTGTATGGTTATTCGCGCTCGCGCGCCCACTGACAGCCTGGCACCATGAGACTGACCGACTACACCGATTATTCGCTGCGCGTGATGCTTTATCTCGCGCTGCGTCGCGACGGGCTCTCGACCATCCAGGAGATCTCGGATGCCTACGGCATTTCGAAGAACCATCTGATGAAGGTGGTGCAGCGTCTGGGCGAGCTCGGCTGGGTCGATACCATCCGTGGGCGCAACGGTGGCCTGCGGCTCGGGCAGAATTCGCTAGAACTGAGCGTCGGCGCAGTAGTGCGGCAGACCGAGAGCGATTTCGCGCTGGTCGGATGCTTCCCCGACGAGCATGGCGAGCGCCGAAGCTGCGTCATTGAGCCGCAATGCCGGCTCAAGCATGCGCTGGCGGCGGCGCGTGACGCGTTCCTGGCCGAGCTCGACCGGCACACCATCGGCGAGCTGGCGCAGCCTGCCGGGGAGCTGACCGGCTTGCTGGGCCTCGCGCCCGTTATCCTGATGCCACGCGCGCGAGTCGTGCCGCATGCGCCGCCGGGCGAGCACTGAAGCCCACTGAAGCCCGCAGCGCGGCGCACCCGTCGCTCGCGCACGCCGCGTTTCCCCGCTTAGCGTCTATTCTCACAAAGGTGCCTCGCCACACCGCACCTGCCTGCCGTTTCGCGGCAGGCAGGTGCGGCCGTTCGCCCAGGCTCTGGGTGAGAAAATCGGAAAAAATTACGCGGCGCCCGCTTGAAACCCGCGCAACACCCCTCAGATTTGGTGACAGTTAAAAAATTGGAGGTCTCGTTTTAAATGAGAGTCGACAAACTCACCACCAAGTTCCAGGAAGCACTTTCCGACGCACAAAGCCTTGCCGTCGGGCACGACAATCAATACATCGAACCGGTCCATCTGCTGGCGGCGCTCGTCGCGCAGCAGGACGGCTCGGCGCGCTCGCTCATGTCGCGCGCTGGCGTGCAGGTTCAGGCATTGCAGAACGCGCTCAACGACGCCATCAACCGTTTGCCGCAGGTGCAGGGCACCGACGGCAACGTGCAGGTCGGCCGCGAACTCACGGGCCTGCTGAATCAGGCCGACAAGGAAGCGCAGAAGCTCAACGACACCTATATCGCGAGCGAGATGTTCTTGCTGGCGGTCGCCGAGGATAAGGGCGATGCCGGCCAGATCGCGCGCAAGAACGGCCTCACGCGCAAGGCGCTCGAGGCGGCGATCGTCGCGGTGCGCGGCGGCGCGCAGGTCCATAGCCAGGATGCCGAGAGCCAGCGCGAAGCGCTCAAGAAGTACACCGTCGACCTGACCGAGCGTGCGCGCGCGGGCAAGCTCGACCCCGTGATCGGCCGCGACGACGAAATCCGCCGCTCGATCCAGATCCTGCAGCGCCGCACCAAGAACAACCCGGTGCTGATCGGCGAGCCGGGCGTGGGCAAGACGGCCATCGTCGAAGGTCTCGCGCAGCGTATCGTCAACGGCGAAGTGCCGGAAACGCTCAAGGGCAAGCGCGTGCTCTCGCTCGACATGGCGGCGCTGCTCGCGGGTGCGAAGTATCGCGGCGAGTTCGAAGAGCGCCTGAAGGCCGTGCTCAACGACATCGCGAAGGACGAAGGTCAGACCATCGTTTTCATCGACGAAATTCACACGATGGTGGGCGCCGGCAAGGCCGAAGGCGCGATGGATGCGGGCAACATGCTCAAGCCGGCGCTCTCGCGCGGCGAGCTGCACTGCATCGGCGCGACCACGCTCGACGAATATCGCAAGTACATCGAAAAAGATGCCGCGCTCGAGCGCCGCTTCCAGAAGGTGCTCGTCGACGAACCGTCGGTCGAGGCGACCATCGCGATCCTGCGCGGTTTGCAGGAGAAGTACGAGCTGCACCACGGCGTGGAAATCACCGACCCGGCGATCGTCGCGGCGGCGGAGCTCTCGCATCGCTACATTACCGATCGCTTCTTGCCGGACAAGGCCATCGATCTGATCGACGAAGCGGCTTCGAAGATCAAGATGGAAATCGATTCGAAGCCCGAAGAGATGGACAAGCTCGACCGTCGCCTGATCCAGCTGAAGATCGAGCGCGAAGCCGTCAAGAAGGAAAAGGACGAAGCGTCGCAAAAGCGTCTGCAGCTGATCGAGGAAGAGATTGACCGCCTGAGCCTCGAATATAAGGACCTCGAAGAGATCTGGACCGCCGAGAAAGCGGCAGTGCAGGGCAGCGCGCAGATCAAGGAAGAAATCGATCGGGTGCGCGCCGAGATCACGAAGTTACAGCGCGAAGGCAAGCTCGAAAAGGTTGCCGAATTGCAGTACGGCAGGCTTCCGCAACTCGAATCGCAACTGAAGCAGGTCGCGCAGGCCGAGGCGGACGAGCAGAACAACCCGACGCGCCGGCGGCTCCTGCGCACCCACGTGGGCGCCGAGGAAATCGCCGAGGTCGTGTCGCGTTCGACCGGCATTCCGGTCTCGCGCATGATGCAAGGCGAGCGCGAAAAGCTGCTGCTGATCGAAGACAAGCTGCACGAGCGCGTGGTGGGGCAGGACGAGGCGATCAACGCGGTGGCCGATGCGATCCGCCGTTCGCGCGCCGGTCTTGCGGACCCGAACAAGCCTTATGGCTCGTTCCTGTTCCTCGGGCCGACGGGTGTGGGCAAGACCGAAGTGTGCAAGGCGCTCGCGGGCTTCCTGTTCGATTCGGAGGATCATCTGATCCGCATCGACATGAGCGAGTTCATGGAGAAGCACAGCGTCGCGCGTCTGATCGGCGCGCCGCCGGGATACGTGGGCTACGAGGAGGGCGGCTATCTGACCGAGGCCGTGCGTCGCAAGCCGTATAGCGTGATCCTGCTCGACGAAGTCGAGAAGGCGCACCCGGACGTGTTCAACGTGCTGCTGCAAGTGCTCGACGACGGCCGCATGACCGATGGCCAGGGACGCACTGTCGACTTCAAGAACACGGTGATCGTGATGACGTCGAACCTCGGTTCGCATCTCATCCAGTCGATGACGGGCGAGCCGCAGGAAGTGGTGAAGGAAGCAGTCTGGAACGAAGTGAAGCAGCAGTTCCGGCCGGAATTCCTGAACCGGATTGACGAAGTGGTGGTGTTCCATGCGCTCGACCGCGCGAATATCGAGTCGATCGCGAAGATCCAGTTGCGGCGTTTGCGCGAGCGTCTGGTGAAGCTCGACATGGAACTGGAGGTGTCGGACGAGGCGCTCGCGAAGATCGCCGAGGTCGGCTTCGATCCGCTGTTCGGGGCGCGGCCGCTCAAGCGTGCGATCCAGCAGGAGATCGAGAATCCGGTTGCCAAGCTGATCCTCGCTGGCAAGTTCGGGCCGAAGGATGTGATTCCGGTCAACGTCCAGGACGGCAAGTTCGTGTTCGAACACGTCGTGCACTAAGGCGCGGTTCAATCAGCGCGAAGCGCGTGCCGGAAGGCACGCGCAGCGGCAAACAAAAAGGGCAACGGAATTTTCCGTTGCCCTTTTTCCTATGTGGCGCACCTGGCGCGCGACAACTTACGTCTGCTTATGTCTGCTTGTTCCCGCCGCCAAGCAGCGAAGCAAGGCCGCCCAGCGTGCCCAGCACGCTCTCGGAATTGATCTGTCCGCCGGCGGGCACTTCACCGTTCGGCGTGCCGGCGTTGATCACGTGCGGCAGCACCTGCGCGAGCAGGCCGCTGACCTGGTCGGGCTGCATGCCGACCTTTTGCGCGAGACCCGAAACCACATCGGAGCCCAGTGCATTGTGGAGTTGATCCGGCGAAACCGCCTGGTTCTCGCCGTTGCCGACCCACGACTGCACGACATCGCCAAGGCCGCCTTGCTGGAACTTCTGGATCAGGCCGTTCAGTCCGCCCGGCTGGTTGTTGATGAATTCCATCGCGACGGCGAGGAGTTGGGCTTGGCCGCCGCTTTGTTGCTGCGACGAGGAACCGAGCAGGGAACCGAGGGTATCTAGCAGGCTCATGACAATCTCTCTGAAGGATGGCCGCGGCAGAGGCCGCGGCCGGAAAACCGGAACCCGGAATGCAAACCGGGTATGCGAATCATGCACCCGAAGCAGCCGCGTCGGACGCAGCCTTGCTCTTCTTCGACTTCTTGGACTTCTTCGCCGTGGTGTCCGAGGCAGCGCCCGGCGCCGCTGCGGCGGATCCTGCTTCAGGCGCGCTTGCTCCAGCGGCTGCCTTGTCCTTCTTGCTCTTGTGCTTCGACTTGCTTGCGCCCGTATCCGACGCGGCTTGCGGCGCGGTCGTGGCAGCGGGCGCTTGCGCGGTCGTCATCGGATTGGGCGTGGTGCCGGCGGCAGCGGGCGCGGCAGGAGCGGCGCTCTTGCTGCTCTTCGACGTCGTGGCGCTCTTGGCCGCAGGCGGCGCCGACGAGCCGTTGATCGTGAGGCCCGCGGCTTCAAGGTTCTGCACGGATTTCGGGCCGATGCCCTTGATCCGGTTCACGAGATCGTCGGCGTCCTTGAAGGGGCCGTTCTTGGTGCGCTCGTCGATGATCGCCTTGGAGTGGGCCGGGCCGATGCCCTTGACGGATTCAAGCGTGGCTTGATCAGCGGTGTTGACTTCGACAGCCGCCGCCAGCGCGGCGGACAGCGACAGACCCAGCGCGAGGAACAGCATCAGCAACTTCTTGAGCATGGCAATCACTCCATTGAGGGCATTTCGGTTAGCCGGGAACGGACGACGCATCGAGTAGGTGGTGCTGCACTACAAGGATAAGTCAGTTGGCGTATCCGTGAACGGGAAGCGCTCGATTTATACCCATGGTTTCGTGGCAATACAATCGCGCCGCACAATCTTTAATACTTCTGTGCAATTGGATGGCGTTTGCGACGTGCTTCAGGCGCGATGCGGCCCGACGATGCCGAGTTTCGCAATGCGCCGATAGAGCGTCGCGCGCGAAATGCCCAGCGCCGCAGCGGCGGCATTGGGCCGCCAGCGATGCGCGGTGAGCGCCGCGATGATGCGCGAGCGTTCGTCGGAATGGTTGTCCGCCGGATTTCTGATCGGAGCGCTGCCTGGATTGCCGGTTGCGGCCAGTTGCGCCGCGAGGTCGCTGCTCAAGTGCCGCGCCTCTACGCGTACCGTATCGCACACCGCGCATGCGTAGCGCATGGCGTTGCGCAACTGGCGCAGATTGCCGGGCCAGGCGAACGCCGCAAGCCGCGCGGCGAGATCGGTGTCGAGCACGAGCGGCCGGCCGGCCGCCTGCGCCTCCTCGGCGAACACCGATTCGATGAGCCCGGCGATGTCGTGCCGCTCGCGCAGCGGCGGCAATGTGAGCACAGCGCCGCAGAGCCGGTAGTAAAGGTCTTCGCGAAACGTGCCTGAAGCGGCCATCTGCGTGAGATCGCGGTGGGTCGCGCAGATCACTTCGAGGTCGACGTGCGTGGGCGTTTCGCCTCCGAGCGGCAGCACCTCGCCTTCGGCGAGCACGCGCAAGAGGCGCGTCTGCAACGCGAGCGGCATGTCGCCGATCTCGTCGAGAAAGAGCGTGCCGCCATCGGCCATCGCAATCTTGCCGCGCGAACCATGGCGCCGCGCGCCCGTGAACGCGCCCGGCGCGTAGCCAAAGAGCTCGCTCTCGATCAGCGACTCCGGCAGCGCGCCGCAGTTCACCGCTACGAACGGCCGGTTGTGGCGCGGCCCCGCGTCGTGGATCGCACGCGCGAACACTTCCTTGCCCGCGCCCGTTTCGCCAAGCAGCAGAACCGGCAAACGCTTGCCTGCCACGCGCTGCGCGATGCGCGCGTTTTCCGCGACGCGCGCATCCGCGCTGCGCAGGAATGGGCCTAGCGCGCCATGGTCCCGGGTGTCCTCGGCACGCGCGTTGCGCAGCGGCGTTGCGCCGTGTACAGCCGGCGATGAGGCGCGCGCCGCGCCCGGGAATCCGGTGCGCCCGAGCGGTGCGCGAATGCGCGCATAGAGCATGGCGCCGTTCGCGCGCAGGCGCAGCGCCGCGATGGCTTCGATACGGCCAATATCGCGCAACTGCACGTGGGACGAATCGAAGATCTCGTCAATATGGCGCGGCCCGTCGAGCCCCGGAATGCATTCGCGCGCGCGTCGGTTCGCGGCGGCCACGTTGCCGTTCTCGTCGAAGGCGATCAGCAACTCGGGCTGCGCCTCGACATAGTTGCGGTTCTGGTGTCCGAAAAGAATCCAGCACGCCGAGGTGCGATGCAGAAAGTAGCCGTCTTCGATGAGCGTCGCGCTCTGGCGCACGAGCTGATTGACGATGCGCTGGCTGTCGCGGTTGTCGGGCGACTGCACGGCAGAGGCATCAAGTACGCCGATCAGCTCGCCGCCCGGCGCGAAGATGGGCGCGGCGCTGCACGTGAGCGTCGTGAACGCGGCGCGAAAGTGGTCGGTCTTGTGCACCGTGATGGGCGCGAGATCGGTGAGCACGCTCGCGATGCCGCACGTGCCTTCCTCGCTCTCCGACCAGCACGAGCCGATATAGAGCCCCGCGTGCTTGAAGTGGTTGCGGCGTTCGCGATCGATGCGGTAGTCGATGGTGACGCCGTGTGCGTCGGTGAGCATCACGCAATAGTCGGCGTCGCGCACGGTCTCGTGCAGGCGCGTGAGGCACTGGCCAGAGGCGCGCAGGAAAGCCTCTTCACGGTCGCGGATCTCACGCAGCTCGGCGGCGCTCAGCACGCGCGGGCCGATCACCGACCCCGGGTCGAGCTGATAACGCTCGAACGAGCGCTGCCAGGACGAGACGAGACGCGGCGAGTCGTTCGGCGCGGGCAGCCGGCCTTCGACGGCGCCGCGTACGCGTTCGGCGTGGCGGGTGGGCGCGAGTGCGTAGGGCATGGGCGATTCCAGACGATTCCTGACGAGGGGCGTCGGCGCTTGGAGCGTTCGGCGGGAGCCTTTTTGTAGCACATCTGCGGCGCGCGATCACACCGCAGCGCAGCATGCGAGACAGCCGAGACGATCGTCTCAGGGTGCGACGAGACGATCGTGAGACGCGGCGCGAGGCCTGCTGCGCTGGGCCGGACGGGTTTTGCCATGGACGCGGGAGACGGGCTTAGTCTTGTGGGGTGGGCCCTTCCCGTCGCAACGGAGACGCCGTGCGGGCCGTGAACGATCGTGCGGATGCGCCTTCACTGCTCCCGCAACGCCAGTAGATACGGTGTTCGGCAGGACATCGACGGCCATTCGAGTGCATTGGCACAGCGCTTGCAGAGATTCAGGGCAATAGCGGTGCGCAGATGCGCCGCGACATAGGAGACAACGCCCGTGACGACGCCCGTGACCGTTGGCGTGATCGCGAACCCCGCTTCGGGGCGCGACATTCGCCGTCTTACCACGCACGCTTCCGTCTTTCCGACTGCGGAAAAGGCCAACATGGTCGTGCGCCTGCTCGCGGGGCTTGGTGCACTGGGCGTCGAGCGCGTGCTCACGCTGCGCGACCGCACCGGCGTGGCCGCGCTTGTGCTGCGCGCGCTCGAAACCCATGCGGCCGTGGCGCGAAACGAACGCTGGCCCGCCGTGGAGTTCATCGATTTGCCGATCAGCGAGAGCGTGGCCGACACGCACGCGGGCGTCGCGCATATGGTTCGCGAGCGGGTCGCGCTGATCGCCGTGCTCGGCGGCGACGGCACGCATCGCGCCGTTGCCGCGCATTGCGGCGACACGCCGCTGCTCGCGCTTTCGACCGGCACCAACAACGCGTTTCCCGAACTGCGCGAAGCCACGGTCGCGGGTCTCGCGGGCGCGCTCGTCGCCACCGGCGCCGTGCCGCCCGAAACGGCGCTGGCGCGCAACAAACGTCTTGTCGCGCGTTGCGTCGAGGGGCCGAATCGCGGGCGCGAAGAGATCGCGCTGGTCGATATCTGCGTGTCGCGTCAGCCGTTTATTGGCGCGCGCGCGATTTCAGATAGTTCGGATATCGAATCGTTATTCCTGGCCTTTGCGCCGCCCGATGGCATCGGGCTCGCGTCGATCGGCGGTGCATGGGCGCCGGTCGGTCGAGACGCCGCGCACGGCCTGCACATGACCTTTGCGCAGGCGTCTACGCAAGGCGGCGAGGGCGAAGGCGTGCCGCTCATCGCGCCCATCGCGCCCGGGCGCATCGAGCGCCTGATGATGCGCACCTGCCAGCGGCTCGAGGTGGGCATGGCGCTGCCGCTCGACGCCGATCACGGCACGCTCGCCTTCGATGGCGAGCGCGAGATCGAACCGGCGCGCGGCGATCGCTACGAAATCGCGCTCGACTGGGGCGGTCCGGTGACTGTGGACGTTGCACGCACCTTGCGTTATGCGGCCTCGCATCAGTTGTTGCGCGCGGCGCCGGAGTAACGCGCACTTCATCGGATTTTCCCTTCCAACTTTCCTCAATAAAGGAGCCACTCCACCCACCCAGTTCGTTTCGGAAACAGCAGGCATTACTACCGTGGTCATCACAACTCGACAGGAGACAACCATGTCTGTCACGTTGAACAAGGAGCAGTTGCTCGCGGCGTATCGCTCGATGCGCACGATCCGCGAGTTCGAGGAGCGCTTGCACGTCGAATTCGCAACCGGCGAGATCCCGGGCTTCGTGCATTTGTATGCGGGCGAGGAGGCGTCCGCCGTCGGCACCATGAGCCATCTGAACGACAACGATTACGTCGCCACCACGCACCGTGGCCACGGCCATTGCATCGCCAAGGGCGTGGACGTGCGTGAAATGATGGCCGAGATCTATGGCCGCGCCACCGGCTCGTGCCGTGGCAAGGGCGGATCGATGCACATCGCCGATCTCTCGAAGGGCATGCTGGGTGCGAACGGCATCGTCGGTGCGGGCGGGCCGCTCACGTGCGGCGCGGCGCTCGCCGCGAAGCAAAAGAAAACCGGTGGTGTGGGCGTGTGCTTTTTCGGCGATGGCGCGTCGAACCAGGGCGTGATCTTCGAGTCGATGAATCTTGCTTCGGTATGGCGTTTGCCTGTAATTTTCGTCGCCGAGAATAACGGCTATGCGGAAGCGACTTCGTCTACGTGGTCGGTCGCAGCCGACAACATCGCCGACCGCGCCAACGGCTTTGGCATGCCGGGCGTGATCGTCGACGGTTTCGACTTTTTCGCCGTTCACGAGGCGCTTGGCGAGGCCGTGGCGCGGGCGCGCAATGGTGGCGGCCCGACGCTCATCGAGATGAAACTTTCGCGCTATTTCGGCCACTTCGAAGGCGATGCGCAAACCTATCGCGCCCCCGGCGAGGTGCAGAAGCTGCGCGAGGAAAAGGACTGTCTCAAGCGCTTCGAAGAGCGCGTGGTGCGCGCGGAACTCGCAAGCACCGACGATTTGCGCAAGGTGGACGCCGAAGTGAAGGCGCTGATCGACGACGCCGTGGCGAAGGCCAAGGCCGCGCCGTTGCCGGCCCCCGACGCGCTGCTTACCGACGTGTACGTGTCGTATCCCTGAGCGCGGTTCAATCAGGTAATCAGGATTCCAGATCAAGGAGACGGAAATGGCACGGAAAATCACCTATTCGCAGGCGATCAATGAAGCGCTCGCCCAGGAGATGGCGCGCGACGAGAGCGTGATCGTGATGGGCGAGGACAACGCGGGCGGCGCGGGCTCGCCTGGCGAGCAGGACGCGTGGGGCGGCGTGCTCGGCGTGACGAAGGGCCTCTATGGCAAATTCCCGGGTCGGGTGCTCGACACGCCGCTCTCGGAGGGCGGCTTCATCGGCGCGGCAGTGGGCGCGGCGGCGTGCGGGATGCGGCCGGTGGCGGAGCTGATGTTCATCGACTTCATGGGCGTGTGCTTTGACCAGATCTTCAATCAGGCGGCGAAGTTCCGCTACATGTTCGGAGGCAAGGCGGTCACGCCGGTGGTGATTCGCACGATGTACGGCGCGGGCCTGCGCGCGGCGGCCCAGCACTCGCAGATGCTCACGTCGCTCTTTACGCATATTCCGGGCCTCAAGGTCGTGTGCCCGGCCACGCCTTATGACGCGAAGGGCCTCATGATCGAGGCCATCCGCGACAACGACCCGGTGATCTTCTGCGAGCACAAGCTGCTCTACACGATGGAGGGCGAGGTGCCCGAAGAGTCGTATTCGATTCCGTTCGGCGAGGCCAACATCGCGCGCGACGGCGACGACGTCACCATCGTCACTTATGGGCGTATGCTCCACTACGCGCTCGACGCGGCGCAACAGCTTGCGAAGGACGGCGTCGAAGCCGATGTGATCGATCTGCGCACGACCTCGCCGCTCGACGAGGAGACCATTCTGGAGAGCGTGAGCCGCACGGGCCGCATCGTGGTCGTCGACGAAGCGAACCCGCGTTGCTCGATCGCGACCGACATCGCCGCGCTCGTGGCGAATAAGGCGTTTCGCGATCTCAAGGCACCGGTCGGCATGGTGACCGCGCCGCATACGCCGGTACCGTTCGCGGCCTCGCTCGAAGACCTTTACATTCCCTCGGCGCAGCAGATCGCCGATGCCGTGCGCGCAGCAAGGAGCTGAAGTCATGCCGATTCACATGATCACGATGCCCAAGTGGGGCCTTTCGATGGAGCAGGGCCAGGTGAACGGCTGGCTCAAGTCGCTCGGCGACAAGGTGGCCAAGGGGGAGGAATTGCTCGACGTCGAGTCCGACAAGATCGCGTCGGGCGTCGAGTGCGCGTTCGACGGCGTGTTGCGGCGGCAGATCGCGCAGGAAGGCGACACGCTGCCGGTGGGCGCGCTGCTCGGCGTGGTGGCGGGCGTAGAAGATTCGGAGGCCGAAATAGATGCGGCGGTGGCCGAATTCCAGCGCGATTTCGTGCCTGCGAAAGCCGGCGACGCCGATGCCGGTCCGCAGCCGGAGAAGGCGCAAATCGGCGGGCGCACGCTGCGCTATCTGAAGCTGGGCGAGGGCGACGGCACGCCAGTCGTGCTGATCCACGGCTTCGGCGGCGATCTCAACAACTGGCTCTTCAATCATGCCGATCTCGCCACGGAACGCACCGTGTGGGCGCTCGATCTGCCGGGACACGGCGAATCGGGCAAGGCGGTCCAGAGCGGCGCGCTCGACGAACTCGCACAGAGCGTGGTCGATTTTCTCGACGCGCAGAAGATCGAGCGTGCCCATCTGGTCGGGCATTCGCTGGGCGGCGCGGTCGCGATGACGGTGGCCGAACGCGTGCCCGCGCGCGTTGCAACGCTCGCGCTGATCGCGAGCGCGGGGCTCGGCGACGAGATCGACGGCGCGTATATCGAGGGCTTCGTCGCGGCAGCGAACCGCAACGCGCTCAAGCCGCATGTGGTGAAGCTGTTCGCCGATCCTGCGCTGGTTACGCGCCAGCTCGTGGAAGACCTCGTGAAGTACAAGCGGCTCGAAGGCGTGCAGGACGCGCTGAGGAAAATCTCGGCGCAGGCCTTCGAGGGCGGCGCGCAGCGGCGCGTGTTCCGAGATCGCCTGTCGACGCTGGCGCCGAAGGTGCTGGTGATCTGGGGCGAGACTGACCAGATCATTCCGGTCAAGCACGCACAAGGGTTGTCGCCCGAAGTGCGCGTCGAGGTGATCGCCGGCAAGGGGCACATGGTGCAGATGGAGGCCGCCGCCGAGGTCAATCGCGCGCTCAAGGCGCTCTTCGAGACGGGAGGCTGACCATGAACGCCGTCACGATTGAAGCGGCGTGCGCGGGCGCACCATCGCCGGGCGCGTCCGGCGACACTGCGCTCGGCCAGCATGGCCTGCGCAGCCGCGAGAAGCTCGCGCGCATCCCCGTGAAGATCGTGCCGGCGGACGAGGGCACGGCGCTGCCCAAGCCGCCCTGGCTGCGCGCGCGTCCGCTCATGAGCACGACGGTCGCCGGGGTGGCAGCCGTGCTGCGCGAGCACCGCCTGCATTCGGTGTGCGAGGAGGCAATGTGCCCGAATATCGGCGAGTGCTTCGCGCAGCGCACGGCCACCTTCATGATCATGGGCGGTCTGTGCACGCGGCGCTGCCCGTTTTGCGACGTTGCGCACGGGCGGCCAGCGCCGCTCGACGAAGATGAGCCCGTGCACCTTGCGGAGGCGGTCGCGGCGCTCGGCCTGCGTCATGTCGTGATCACCTCGGTGGACCGGGACGATCTGCGTGATGGCGGTGCGGCGCACTTCGCGCGCTGCATCGCCAATGTGCGCGAGCGCGTGCCGGGCATCGGCGTGGAGGTTCTGACGCCGGATTTTCGTGGACGCATCGATCGCGCACTGGAGGCGCTCTCGGTGGCCTGGCCCGATGTGTTCAACCACAACATCGAGACTGTGCCGTCGCTTTACAGGGCGGCGCGGCCGGGCGCTGACTATCGCGGCTCGCTCGAACTGCTCGCGCGTGCAAAGGCCGCGCATGGGGCGCTCGTCACGAAATCGGGACTCATGGTGGGGCTGGGCGAGACCGACACCGAGCTGTACGCGACCATGCGCGATTTGCGCGAGCATGGCGTGGAGGTGCTGACGATCGGGCAATATCTCGCGCCGTCGCGTTATCACTTGCCGGTGCGCCGCTACGTGCATCCGGACGCGTTTGCGGCGCTGCGCGAGGCCGGGCTTGGCATGGGGTTCAGTGAGGTGGTGGCGGGGCCGCTCGTGCGTTCGTCGTATCACGCCGCGCAGACCGTCGAAGCCGCGCGGGGTCATGCATCGGCGCGTGAAGAAGTCGATTAATTTGCAACTAACTGCCTAGACTGGGTGCCTGCTTCGGCGGTTGCCCAGTGGTGGTTTTTACGCCTTCACGCGCAGATACCGCCTGCTGACAAACGACAGATAGATCACGAGCCCGACACCGGCAAGCGCGAGGCTCGCCGTATTGGCGATCCAGAAGCCGCGTGCTCCGGTCGCCCACTCGGGCAGCGTGCCAGGCACATTAAAGCCGAGCGCATAGCCGCCGCCGAGGCCGACGCCCCACAGCGCAATGGCGTAGATCACCGTCGGCACCACAGCGACCTTGTAGGCGCGCAGCGCGAATGCTGTGGTGATCTGCAGAGCGTCGAACACGTGATAGACCGTGACGATCGCCACGAGCGGCATCGCCGCCACGGCGACAGTCGGGTCCGGCGTATAGCCCTTGATCAGGAGCGGCCGCAGCACCAGCACGATCGCGCCATAGCAGCAGGCGATCGCCGCCGCGGTCATCACGCCATGCCGCGCGAGCGTGCGCGCTTCGGCTGGGCGCGCGCCGCCCAGCGCCTGGGCAACCAGCGTGGAAGTCGCCACGCCGATCGAGAGCGGCGTCATGTAGAGCACCGCACCCACGTTGCCGGCGATCTGGTGGCCCGCGAGCGTCGTCGTGCCGAGGCGCGCGATGAAGATCGCCATGAAGGTGTACGACGTCACTTCGATGAGATACGAAAGCCCCATCGGAATGCCGAGCTTGAGCAGTTCCGCCTGACGCTTCCACTCGGGCCAGCAGAAGTGCTTGAAGATTTCGAACGGCGCGAATACGTCGATGCGCGTGAGCGCAATTGCGGCGCACGCGGCAAGCGCCCAGTTGATCGCGGTGCTCGCGAGCGCGCAACCCGGGCCGCCCAGTGCGGGCACGCCGAGGCCGCCGAAAATGAGCCAAGTGTTCAGCGGCACCTTGATGCCGAGCGCGGCCACCTGCAGGAACATGACGAGGCGCGGCCGGCTTACGGCGTTGGCGAGCGAACTGTAGATGCGGAACGCGAGGCTCGCAGGCAGCCCGAACGAGAGCAGCCGCAGATACGCGATGGTGCGCTCGCGCAGCGCCTCGGGCGCGCGCGCGAGGTCCAGCAGCGGACCGGGAAAGTACAGGATCACGAAGCCGATCACCATCAGCACGAACGCGAGCCAGAAGGCCTGGCGCACTTCGAGGCCGATCTCGATGTCCTTGCGCGCGCCGTAGAGCTGCGCCGCGACGGGTTGCAGCGCAGTGAGTATCCCGGTCAGACCGATATAGACCGAAACATAGATCGACGAACCGAGCCCCAGCGCCGCGAGATCGAGCGCCGAATAGCGGCCCACCATCGCGGTGTCGATCACGCCGAACGCGATGATCGCGAGCTGGCCGACCAGCACCGGCCAGGCGAGGGTGGCGATGCGCCGGATATCGCCGAGGAAGGTTGCTGTCACCGGGGCCTCAGTCGGGCCGTTTGTGCCAGATGCGTTTCTTCAGCGGCGGCTGCGGGCGGTCGATGCGCACATAGAGGCGGAAGCGCTCGTCGCGGTCGGCCGCGCGGCGGCCTTCCCAGACGAGCTTCCACGCGAAGTTCGACATCGGGCTCGGCTCGCTATAGTCCTGCGTGTCCTGACGCAGGATTACGTCGCAGTCCTCGTTGAACGAGAAATGCATCTTGCCGAAATACGCGAAGGTGGCGATCTGCGCGTCGCCGAGGCGCACGGGCGAAATGCACTGATAGTCGACCGGCAGATGCGCGGCGATCTGCTGAGCGACGTCCTTGTAGGTCCGGCTGTAATTGACGACCGGCAGCCAGAGCGTCATCAGTAGCACCCACATCAGCGTGGTGCCGGCGCTCGACAACACGACGCTGCGCCAGAGCACCTTCGGGTGCCGCGCGACGCGCCAGTGTGCGAGCGTGATCCAGCACACGGTCACGGCCACCGCGCATACGAACGACAGAATCTTGAACTGCGGCACGTAGCCCGGCACGAGGCGCGCGAGGTTGCGCGCGAGCGGCGCCGGGAAGCCGGTCATGCTGGCGAGCCAGACGAGCCATACGAAGGTGCCGAGGATCGTGAAGCTCAGCACCGCGAACCAGTCGATCGCGTTGATCGTGCCGCGCTTGAGCGTGGGCAGCGCGAAGGTCGCGAGCACCGAGAGCGCAGGCAGCACGAGCATGAAGAGCAGGTTGGTTTCGTGGCTCTGCACGATCACGAGGATCAGAAGCGGCACGATGACCGAGAGCGGAATCGCGACATGCGGCGCGCGCCGCAGCCCCTTCCAGCTCATCCAGGCCCAGATGGCGAGCGGCCAGGCCGGCCACGTGAATAGCGGCAGGTTCTTGGCCGCGTAGCGCAGCACCGAGCCCGGAGGGCCCGCGAAGGCACTGACGCTCGTGCGCGCCCACTGGTCGAGGAACCACACGCCATCCGTGGGATAGAGATGTAGGGTGGCGATCGGCCAGGAGAGCGACACCACGAGTGCGACCGGCAAGCCGGCCACGAGCAGCCAGCGCGAGCGCGTCTCGGGCGCGAACACAAGCATGACGAGCGTGCCGATGAGCAGTGCGCCGACCAGCACGGGCCCGCTCGAAAGCATCACCACGCCGAGCGCGAGGCCCCACCAGAGCGCGCCCTGAATGGGCTTGTCGATGGCGCGAACGAGGCCGTACACCAGCATGGCGATGCCCATGAACTGCATCAGTTGCGGCGTGGTTTCGTGGCCGCGCTCGGCCAGGCCGAAGCAGGCCAGCAGGATGAGCAGGGCGCCATCGCCGAGCGTACGGCCGTAGTCGCGCGGCTCGGGTTCGCCGCCGAACGCGTATTTGAACGGCTGCACTTCAGGGCGCCGGCCGAGCAGATAGGCGCCGTACCAGACGAATGCGCAGGCGCTGCAGAACAGCACGCCGGTGGCCACGCGGGCTGCGTTGCTCGCGTCTACCCAAGGGGCGAAGACGCGGATGCAGATGGCGCCGAGCCAGTAGCCAAGCGGTCCATTTGCGGTGATGTATTTGCCGACGAGGTTCGGCATCAGCCAGTCGTGCGTGGTGCCGCCGGCCATCGTCCACATCACGCCGAAGCCGGCCGCATCCTCGTTCTTCCACGGGTCGCGGCCGAACAGGCCGAACGAAGCGAAGATGATGCAGATGGTCAGCAGCAGCCAGCGCGGCAGGGCGCTGGTGGCGGAGGCGGTCAGGCGAATGGCAGGCTTCATGCAGTGCGAAGGAATTCGGGTAAGCAGACCGGGGCGCGCCAATGGCGGTCGTGGCCTCAAGGGGGCGATGCCGCGGGAATTGCCGCGGCAGTGTCGTCGTGCGCCGCCGGTCGGGAGCATCCGGCATTCTAGCCGCCCGCGCCAGCGAGCGTCACGGCGCGGACCAGCGCGAACACCGTGCAGGCAATAAAAAAGGGCAGCGTACGCTGCCCTTTTTTGTGCGGGACCGACTCGAGAGCCGGTGCGCGAAGCTCGCTTCGAAAGCTTACTTTGCCTTGCCCGAGGCGCGCGCGCCGAACTTCTTGTTGAACTTCTCGACACGGCCGGCCGTGTCCATGATCTTTTGCGTGCCCGTGTAGAACGGATGCGATTCCGACGACACTTCGATCTTTGCGAGCGGGTAGGTCTTGCCGTTGAACTCGGCGGTCTCGCGCGTCTGGATGGTCGAGCGGGTCACGAACCGGAAGTCGTTCGAAACGTCGATGAACAGGACTTCGCGGTAATTCGGGTGAATGCCTTCTTTCATGGTTATTCCTTAAATCTGGCGGTAGCCAACCCGCGTGCCTTCACTGTGAAGGTCGTTTCGGCGCGAGCCACTTGCCCAAGGTCGAAAAACGGCGATTATGCCAGAAAATCAGCTGGTTGGCGAATTTTTGCTGCCTCGCGAGGCGGGTTCACGTGGGTGGAGCGGCGAGCGCGGCCAGCGCGCCCACTTTGGCCGGATCCTGCCGGTAATAGCATGCGAGCAGCCGGTAAAGCTCGGGATATTCGGCCTCGAATGCCTTGGGCTTCACGAACAGCGCCTCGCTGCACACGGCGAAGAATTCCGACGGATGGTCCGAAGCATAGGGATCGATCAGCGAGTCGCGCTCGAAGCGCGGCCAGCGGCGCTCGGGCACGGCATCGACCTTGTCGCAGAACTGGTCATAGGCGTTGTCGAACACATCGGCCCAGGCCTGCCCGTCGAGCGGTGCATGCCAGCGGCGAAAAAGGGGTGGATGACCATCGGCCTCGCCGGTGAGCATGTCGATCTTGTGTGCGAACTCGTGAATCACGACGTTGTAGGCATCGCTGCCATCGGTCATCTGTGCGTCTTCCCACGAGAGGATCACCGGCCCGCCTTCCCATGCTTCGCCACTCGCGTCGTGCTCGACTTCATGCACCACGCCGTCCTCGTCCTCGACGGTCTTGCGGATCACGAATTCACCGGGATAGACGGTTACACCAACCCAGCCCTTATAGAGATCAAGGGAAAGATTGAGCACCGGCAGCGAAGCCTGCGCCGCGATCGCTACCGCGATCTGGTCGGTGAGTTCGAGTTCGTGAGCCGTGGAGAACTCCTTTTGCGCGAGAAAGAGGCTCGTGAGTTCGCGCAGGCGCGCGAGGGCGGCGGCCTCGAGGTGCGAGAGGAAGGGCAGCCCGGCAAGCGTCGTCTGCCAGAGCGCGTCGTCGATCGCATAGGTGCGCAGTGCCTTTTCGCGGCGGCGCGCGCCGAACCAGTGGGTCAGTTTCGAAAGCATCGCTCAGTTGCGTATTCTGTTGCACATTTGGGTGCGTGTTCAGGTGTGTTCGAAGGCTCAGCCGCTCAGTCGATCTGCTTTTGCCACGCTGCGAATATCCCGCCGCACACGGCCACGCCGATCAGGAAATAGAACCCGTCGAGCGAGCTCAGAAAGCTCGCCTGCTGCGCGACCAGGCGGCTCATCTGCACGAGCGCGAGCCCATGGGCCTCGCCGGGCGAGCGGCCGAGCGCTTCGAAGGCGTGCGTGAGCGTGGCATAAGTGCTCTGGAAGATCGGGTTGAACGGGTTCACGAATTCCACGAGCCGCGTCTGGTGGAGCGCCAGCCTGTGCTGCTCGACGATGATAATCGTTGCGGTCGCGAACGATATCGTCAACTGACGGACGACGTTTTTCAAGCGGTATCCGTGCGTGAACTCTTCGTTGTCGAAGATGCGGAACGTCAGGTTCGCGACCGGCAGCACGATGAAGAGCAGCAGCAGGCCGCGCAGCAGCAGCGGGAAAACGAGCCAATTTTCGCTGGTTTCGGGCGTGAGGCGTGTCATCCAGAACGAGATGAACGCCGCCAGCACGAAGCCCGGCACGATGATCCACTTCTTGTGTGTGATGTACTTCGCGTAGCGAAAATAGAAGAATAGCGTCGAAGCCGAAATCAGCGAGGTGACGCCAGTGAGGCGGCCCGCATTCTCCACCGGATAATTCAGCCCGCCCTCGAGAAAGCGGGAGACCAGATAGCTGAGCGCAGTGCTCTGATAGTAATAGACCATGTAGAGAAGCAGCCCGACGCGAAACGGCTTTTCGCGCAGTGCATGCAGTCGCATGAGCGGCTTCGGATGATGCCACTGGTGCCAGGCGAACCACGCGAGCGCTCCTATGCCGGCAACGCTAAGCAAGATGGTGCCGGGCGAGGTGCTGAAGAGCGCAAAGCGCACCTGCTGCATGGCGATCTGCAGCGCGCCTTGGGCAAGTGCGAAGATGATGTAGGGCCAGAAATGCGTATCGCCGCGCTCTTCGGGCAGCACGTGGCCGGCGTCGGGCAGTGCGAGCAGGGCGAGCACCGCATAGAGCACGCCGGCGGGCGCGGAAAACGCGAAGAGGGCGCGCCAGTCGAAATGCGCAACGAGAAAGCCGCCCGCGAGCGGCGCGAGCGCGCTGGACAGCACGATCAGGATCAGGAACGCGCGCGTCGCCACCGGGCGCTGCTGTGGTGTGAAGGAAATCTGGATGAGGATGCGGCAGGTGCCCATCATCGGGCCTATGAAATAGCCCTGGAAACCGCGCGCGAAGGCGAGTTCGATCGACGATTCGCAGAGCGCCGCCGCCACCGCGCCCGCGGAATAGAGCAGCAGGCAGCCACCCACATAACGGCGGTAGCCGATGCGCTCGACCCACCATTGCTGCTGCAGAATGCCGAGCACGGCGCATACCGCGTAAGCGCTGGATGCCCAGACGAGTTCGTCGGGAGAAGCGTTGATGCCGCCGGCGATATAGCTCGTGAAGAACGAAAAGATCGCGTTGTCGTAGTAGTCGAGGCCGGTCGCGAGCGCGAGCACCCATGGGAAAAAGTCGCCTCGCAGGCGTGCCGCGTCAAACAGCGGGGCGCGGGTCGGGGTGCTGCTCATTCGCGAGCGCTCCCATGTTTGCGCTCGCTGGCGCTTTCGCCTTCATCGTTGCTCTCGGCAGGCTTGGCAGCGGGTGAGGCGCCGCTTGTATTGCTGTTGCGTTTGCCGCCTCTCGTGCTCGGGCGGCGGCCGGGCGGCTCCGAGGCTTTTGCCTCCTCCTTGCGCCGGCGCGTGGCGGCAAGCCGCTCGTCGATCAACGTCTCCGATGGCACGCCAGAAAGGCGCTGCCGCAGATAGTCGAGATCGCCGGCCAGTTCGGTGCGCACTGTCTGCGCTTCCCTCAACTCGCGGCGCACTGCGGCGATCCGTGCGTCGAGCGTGTCGATCTGTTGCGCGAGCGCATCGGCAATCTGCTGCAGCGATTCCTGCGAATAGCGCCGGCGGCCGTCGTCGAGCGATTCGAGCGGGCGCTTGAGCATCTCGGTAATGCCGTGCAGCGAGAAGCCGAGCGCACGTAGCCGCAGGATGCGGGCAAATTGCTCTAGATTCTGTTCGTCGTAGAGGCGGTAGCGGCCTTCGCTGCGCGTGGGCGTGACGAGGCCGCGTTCCTCGTAATACTTGAGCGTTCGCGGCGTGACGTTGAGCCGCTGGGCGGCGTCGCGCACCGTCAGCAGTGCGCTGGAATCCCTGGGCATCGGCGGGCGGCCGCATGGCTGCGGCGGTGGAGTGATGGGCGGATTATAGTTCAACGTGAACGTTCACGTGCAGGTTGGGGCGTTAAACTGTCTTGACCAGAAATGACAAACGCCCGCGTGTGCGGGCGTTTGCGGTACATCAAAGGGGCAGGATGGGCGTGGCCCTTAGCCGCCGCGACGCATCATGTCGAAGAACTCGGAGTTGTTCTTCGTTTGACGGATCTTGTCGAGCAGGAATTCCATGGCCTCGACTTCGTCCATGTCGTGGATGAACTTGCGCAGCACCCAGATTTTCTGGAGGATGTCCGGCTTGATCAGCAGCTCTTCACGACGCGTGCCCGACTTGTTCAGGTTGATCGACGGATAGACACGCTTTTCCGCGAGGCGGCGCTCGAGGTGCACTTCCATGTTGCCGGTGCCCTTGAACTCTTCGTAGATCACGTCGTCCATGCGGCTGCCGGTTTCGATCAGCGCGGTGCCGATGATGGTGAGCGAGCCGCCTTCCTCGATGTTACGCGCGGCGCCGAAGAAGCGCTTCGGACGTTGCAGCGCGTTGGCGTCCACACCGCCGGTGAGCACCTTGCCCGATGCGGGCACAACCGTGTTGTACGCACGTGCGAGACGCGTGATCGAGTCGAGCAGAATCACGACATCGTGCTTCATTTCGACGAGGCGCTTGGCCTTCTCGATCACCATTTCGGCCACTTGCACGTGGCGTGCGGCCGGTTCGTCGAAGGTCGAGGCGATCACTTCGCCCGCCACCGAACGCTGCATTTCGGTCACTTCTTCAGGACGCTCGTCGATCAGCAGCACGAACAGGATCACGTCGGGGTGATTCTGTTTGATGGCGTGGGCGATGTGCTGAAGCATCACGGTCTTGCCCGACTTGGGCGAGGCGACCAGCAGGCCGCGCTGACCCTTGCCGATGGGCGCGATCATGTCGATGATACGGCCCGTCACGTTCTCCTCGCCGCGCATTTCGCGCTCGAGCAGCAGCACCTTGTTCGGGTGGAGCGGCGTGAGGTTCTCGAACATGATCTTGTGCTTCGAGGCCTCGGGCGGCTGGCCATTGACCTTGTCCACCTTCACGAGTGCGAAGTAGCGCTCACCGTCCTTCGGCGTACGTACTTCGCCTTCGATTGTGTCGCCGGTGTGCAGGTTGAAGCGGCGGATCTGCGACGGGCTGATATAGATATCGTCCGTGCTCGCGAGATACGAGGTTTCCGGCGAGCGCAGGAAACCGAAGCCGTCCGGCAGGACTTCGAGCGTGCCGTCGCCGAAGATCGTTTCGCCCGTCTTGGCGCGCTTTTTAAGAATGGCGAACATCAACTCCTGCTTGCGCAGGCGGTTCGCACTTTCGATCTCGAGGCCATTGGCCATCTCGATCAGTGCGGAGACATGCTGAGACTTGAGCTCGGAAAGATGCATACGGAGAACCCGTCGGGGAGGATGCGACGAAAAGAAGTCTGGGGGAAAAGAAGCGAGCGGAACCGCTCAAGGACTTATATAAGGGCGCCGGGTAGACGCTTTATGAATTCTAGCATAGCACACGCCGGAAGCCGCCAGTGGAGCCCGGCAGTAAGTTTCGGCATGTTTTTGCGGTGCGTGTTGTCGGTGGACAACACGCACCTTTGATTCGCCCGCCCATTCGCTTGTTCTCGCGGCGGGGCGGTGGAGCGCCTGGTTACAGGTGGCTATCCAGGAACGCGGTGAGCTGCGACTTCGAGAGCGCGCCGACCTTTTGTGCCGCAACGGCGCCATTCTTGAAGAGGATCAGCGTCGGGATGCCGCGCACGCCGAACTTCACGGGCGTCGATTGATGCTCGTCAACGTTGATCTTCGCAATCTGGAGGCGATCGCCGTAGTCCTTCGCGACCTCGTCGAGAATCGGCGCGATCATCTTGCAGGGGCCGCACCATTCGGCCCAGAAGTCCAGCAGCACGGGCTTGTCGGATTTCACGACGTCCTGTTCGAACGATGCGTCGCTGATATGCTTGATTTGTTCGCTCATTATATGAATACCTCTTCACGATCGAGGCTGATTGAATTGCTCGCCACGATACACCAAAACTCAAAATATATCCGGGGGTGCCAAGGCCTAGCCAGGCGAGACCGGATGCGGTCGCCGTGACACGGTCGCCGGGCCTGCCCAGGTAACGGTCGACGCCAGTGTAGCCTAAATCCCTATGCGTTGCCGACGGTGATAGTACGCATATCAGCAGCAGGGTTTCCGGGCATTTTCGGGCGTTTCTACTGCGTTAGCATTGCTTTGCGCCAACGCCTCCCACCGAGCGACGCACCCATCACAATGCCGATATGGCGATGCCGTGCGTGTTTGCAAGAGGGCGCACACGATGTGTCGTTTTGCGTCTGCCTTCATGTTTTTCACGGACTCATCCCGGCTCATTCATCGCATTGGTCCAGGGTCTTTTGAAGACTTTTTGCGATGCGGCATTCGCAATGCCGCACAACCGATGTTAGAATGCGCCGTGACGGGCCTCCTCGCATGGAGGGGCGGTCAACCTGGTCAGGTCGGGAACGAAGCAGCCACAGCCGTTTTCCGCCAGTGCCGAGGGTCAGGCTCGTCACCTTCCTTTTTTTCCGCGTTATTTCTTCTTTCCCCTCGTTTTTCTCCCTGGTGCATAGCCTTGCCGAATGTGGCTGAGTGTGCCGCCTGCGCACGTTGCTCGCATGCGGATTGGCAGCGAAGAGGCAGGGTGCAAGAACTCGTCAGAGATGCCTCGTGGCAGTGCTGCTGCGGTGGTTCGGCGTGCCCGTCCGGAGGGCGCGAGACGCGCTTCGAATCCATCTGGGCGCGCGGGCGTTGCTGATACAATTTCCGGATGACCTATCAAGTTCTCGCACGCAAGTGGCGACCGAAGGATTTCGCTTCGCTCGTCGGACAGGAGCACGTGGTGCGCGCGCTCACGCATGCGCTCGACGGCGGGCGTCTGCACCACGCGTACCTCTTCACGGGCACACGCGGCGTGGGCAAGACGACGCTCTCGCGCATCTTCGCCAAGGCGCTTAATTGCGAGACCGGCGTGACGTCCAGGCCATGCGGCGTGTGTCGCGCGTGCCGGGAAATCGACGAAGGCCGCTTCGTCGATTATGTCGAGATGGACGCGGCGAGCAATCGCGGCGTCGACGAAATGGCGGCGCTGCTCGAGCGCGCGGTCTATGCGCCAGTGGATGCACGCTTCAAGGTCTACATGATCGACGAAGTGCACATGCTCACGAACCACGCGTTCAACGCGATGCTCAAGACGCTGGAGGAGCCGCCGCCGCACGTCAAGTTCATCCTCGCGACCACAGATCCGCAGAAAATTCCGGTCACGGTGCTCTCGCGCTGTCTGCAGTTCAACTTGAAGCAGATGCCGGCCGGCAATATCGTCGAGCATCTCACGCATATTCTTGGCGAAGAGAAAGTCGAGTTCGAGCCGCAAGCGCTGCGCCTGCTCGCGCGCGCCGCGGACGGCTCGATGCGCGACGCGCTCTCGCTCACCGATCAGGCCATTGCCTATTCGGCCAATCAGGTCACGGAAGAGGCCGTGCGCGGCATGCTCGGTGCGCTCGACCAAAGCTACCTGATTCGCCTGATCGATGCCCTGGTTGCCGGCGATGGTGCGCAGGTGCTCGCGATCGCCGACGAAATGTCGCTGCGCAGCCTGTCGTTCTCGACCGCGCTGCAAGATCTCGCGAGCTTGTTCCATCGCGTGGCGTGGGCGCAATTCGCGCCGGCGTCGGTGCTTGATGAATGGCCCGAGGCTGACGATTTGCGCCGCTTCGCTGACGTGCTGAGCGCGGAGCAAGTGCAGCTTTTCTATCAAATCGCGACGCTCGGGCGCAGCGAGCTCGGGCTTGCGCCCGACGAGTACGCAGGCTTCACCATGACGCTGCTGCGCATGCTTGCGTTCGAGCCTTCGGTGGGCGCGGGCAGTGTCGGCAGCGCGCCGGTCTCGAGGCCGGCTGCCGCAGGCGCCGGCGTGCGTGCGGCTGTACAGACAGCAGCGCAGACGGTAACTTCGGCGGCGGGCGCTGCGTCCGCCGAACGTGCTGTTGCCCAGCCGAGGTTTGCCGCGCCGACAAAGTCGGTCGCACCGCGCGCCGAACAGGCGCCGGCGGAAGTGGCGAGCGCGCCGCTTCGTGCCGTTGTGGTCGAAGACGCGAAGCAGGGCACCGCATCGCCGGTTGCCGACGATGTGCGTGCCGCGCCCGCAGACGCCGCGGCGGCGAATGTGGTGGACGCCGCGCCTGTTGCGCTAGCGCGCATCGTGCCGCCTTGGGAAGACGAAGCCACGACCGCGTCGGGCGACGACGACGCAAAGCCCGCAGCACAAGCCGACGTGCAAACCGCTTCGGCTCCCACTGTTGCGCCTGTCGCCGCAGAGCCGGCAGCGCCCGAGCCGCAGCCTGAGAAGGCGGCGGCCGTAGCCGCGTCTTCGTCGCGCAGCGGCGCGGGCGCCGCGCTCGACGTGCTGCGTAGCAAGGGCATGCGTGTTTCCTCCGAACGCGGTTCCCGGCCAGCGGCCCAGGCCGCAGCGCCCACGGCGGTTCCCAAGGCCGCCGCGCCACGCGCGGAGGTGAAGGTGCCGACGCCGGACCCCGCGCGTCGCGCCGCGGCTGCGCAGGAAGCGCAGCCGCGCCGGCCCGCGCGAGGGGCGAGCCCGCGTCAGGACGCATCGGGCGCACCGCCTTGGGATGACATCCCGCCCGACGACTACGTGCCGCTCAGCGCCGACGACGCTTATTTCTCCGCGCCCGACGACAATTTCGTGCCCACGTATGAGAGCGAGTCCGCTGCGCCACGCGCAGCTGCTCCCGCCGCGACTTCGGCGGCAGTGGTCGACGTGAGCAAGCTGCCTGCAGGCATTCCGCTGGACGCCATCGGCTTCTCGGGCGACTGGCCGGCGCTTGCCGCCACGCTACCGCTCACCGGCATCTCGTATCAGCTTGCGTTCAACAGCGAGCTCACCGCGCTCGAAGGCGGCGTGCTCAAGCTCAGCGTGCCGGTGCCGCAGTACGCCGAAACCTCGCAGGTCGCCAAGCTCAAGACGGCGCTGGCCGAAAGTCTCGGCAAGTCCGTGGAAGTCGACGTCACGGTCGGCCCAGCGCGCCGCACGGCGGCTGCGCTGGATGCCGCTGCGCGCGCCGAGCGCCAGCGCGACGCCGAGCGCGAGATCGGCGCCGATCCTTTCGTGCAGCAACTGATTCGCGACTTCGGCGCGAGCATCGTGCCGGGTTCGATCCGGCCGATCGCGCCCGAAGCCGCGACGGGCGGCAACCAGGCCGCCCATTGAATTGCGCCGCGCGGCGCTCCGGGCGCCGCGCGTGCGAACACGTCATTTACGAATCACACATGATCCAGAAGGAGCAGTGAAATGTTGAAAGGTCAACTCGCCGGGCTCATGAAGCAAGCTCAGCAGATGCAGGAAAACATGAAGAAGATGCAGGAGCAGCTTGCCCAGATCGAAGTCGAGGGTCAGGCAGGCGCCGGCCTCGTCAAGGTCACGATGACGTGCCGCAACGACGTGCGCCGTGTGTCGATCGATCCGAGCCTGCTCGCCGACGACAAAGACATGCTCGAAGATCTCGTCGCCGCAGCGTTCAACGACGCCGTGCGCAAGGCCGAAGCCACGTCGCAGGAAAAGATGGGCGGCATGACCGCCGGTCTGCCGCTGCCGCCGGGCTTCAAAATGCCGTTCTAAAGCAGGCGCGCCGCGCGGCCCGGTGGCTGCGCGCAGCCTCGTGCGCGGTGGCTTTCCCGGCCACCGCACACGCTCACGCATTGCCACGCTGAATCCGCATGAAACAACCTTCCGCCCTGGCGGCGCTCGTCGAGGCGCTGCGCGTGTTGCCCGGTGTCGGGCCGAAGTCGGCGCAGCGCATGGCCTATCACCTGATGCAGCACGACCGCGACGGCGCTGAAAAGCTCGGCCGCGCGCTGCTGTTCGCGACCGACCATCTGAAGCATTGCGAGAAGTGCAATACCTTCACCGAAGCTCAGGTCTGCGAAACATGTCTCGACGATGAGCGCGATCCCACGCTCCTGTGTGTCGTGGAGACGCCCGCCGACCAGATCATGCTCGAACAGACCATGACTTATCGCGGACTGTATTTCGTGCTGATGGGCCATCTGAGTCCGCTGGACGGCATCGGTCCCAAGGAAATTCATTTCGACCGCCTTGTGAAGCGCGCCTCGGATGGCATCGTCAAGGAGGTTGTGCTCGCAACCAACTTCACCAACGAAGGCGAGGCGACCGCGCATTATCTCGGCCAGACGCTCAAGGCGCGAGGCCTCGCTGTCACGCGCCTCGCGCGCGGCGTGCCGGTGGGCGGCGAACTGGAATACGTCGACGCGGGCACCATTGCCCGCGCAATGCTCGACCGGCGCTCGATGTAGCGCCGCGCCGATTGCAGAACACGAAAGGAGACTCATGAGCGCAGCCTCTTCCCCTGAATCCGGTACGAAACCCGCCGGTCCGCTCGCGGGCGTGAAAGTGCTCGAGCTCGGCACGCTGATCGCAGGCCCGTTCGCAGCGCGCTTTCTTGGCGAATTCGGCGCCGAGGTCATCAAGATCGAGGATCCGAAGGGCGGCGACCCGCTGCGCAAGTGGCGCAAGCTCTATCCCGAAGTGGGCGGCACCTCGCTCTGGTGGGCGGTGCAGGCACGCAACAAGAAGTCGGTGACGATCAATCTCAAGGCTGAGGAGGGCAAGGAGATCGTGCGCCGGCTCGCGAAAGAAGCCGATATCGTTATCGAGAACTTCCGGCCTGGCCTGCTCGAAAAGCTCGGGCTCGGCTATGACGTGCTCTCGAAAGAGAACCCGGGTCTCGTGATGGTGCGGCTCTCCGGCTATGGCCAGACCGGCCCGTATCGCGACCGCCCGGGTTTCGGCGCGATTGCCGAGTCGATGGGCGGGCTGCGCCACATCACCGGCTATCCCGAACTGCCGCCACCGCGCATCGGCATTTCGATCGGCGATTCGATCGCCGCGCTGCACGGCGTGATTGGCGCGATGATGGCGCTCCATCATCGCAATATGAACGGCGGCAGCGGCCAGATTGTCGACGTCGCGCTCTACGAGGCCGTGTTCAACATGATGGAGAGCGTGGTGCCCGAGTACGGCGTTTACGGCATGGTGCGCGAGCGCACCGGCGCCTCGCTGCCGGGCATCGTGCCGTCGAATACGTATCCATGCCGCGATGGCAGCATCGTGATCGGCGGCAACAGCGATCCGATCTTCAAGCGCCTAATGACAGCGATCGAACGCGACGACCTCGCCAACGATCCCGGCCTCGCGCATAACGATGGCCGTGTGCCGCGCACCGCGGAGATCGATGGCGCGATCGCGCAGTGGCTCGCGACACGCACCATCGACGAGGCGCTCGACGTGCTCAACGACGCGGACGTACCCGTGGGCCGCATCTACACGGTGGCCGATATGTTCACCGATCCGCAGTTCGCCGCGCGCCAGATGATCCAGCAGTTCCGCTGGCAGAAGAAGGACGGGCAGGAAGGCGAGGGCGTCGATATCGCACTGCCGGCGGTTACGCCGAAGCTCTCGGCAACACCAGGCGACACGCGCTGGCTCGGCCCCGAACTGGGCGAGCATACCGACGAAGTCTTGCGTTCGCTCGGTTACGACGCGGAGCGCATTGCACAGTTGCACGCGCAACAAATCGTCTAACAACGCAGTTATTGCGCCAAAAAACGCAAAAAAGGCTCGCGCATTGCGAGCCTTTTTTATTCCCGCTGGTATAAGGCGCCGCTCAGGGCTCGATCACGATCTTTCCCGTCACCTTGCGCGAGGCCATGTCCTTGAGCGCCTGCGCGGTGTCGGCGAGCGCGTAACGCTTCGAGACATAGGGCCTGAGCTTGCCTTCGCCGATCCAGCCCACCATCTGCGCGAAGGCGGCTGCGTTGCGCTGCGGCTCGCGGCGCGCGAAATCGCCCCAGAACACGCCGACGATGCTCGCACCCTTGAGCAGCGTGAGGTTCAGCGGCAGCTTCGGGATTTCGCCGTTGGCGAAGCCGACCACGAGATAGCGGCCGCGCCAGCTGATGCTGCGAAACGCCGGTTCGGCATAGACGCCGCCGACCGGGTCGTAGATCACATCGGGACCCTTGCCGTCGGTGAGCGCCTTGATGCGCTCGCGCAGGTCCTCGGTGCTGTAGTTGATGGTGGCGTCGGCGCCGAAGCGGCGGCAGACCTCGAGTTTTTCGTCGCTCGATGCCGCCGCGATCACGCGCGCCCCCAGCACCTTGCCGATTTCCACCGCCGCCAGACCCACGCCGCCCGCGGCGCCGAGCACGAGCATCGTTTCGCCGGCGCGCAGCGCGGCGCGGTCGACCACCGCATGATGCGAGGTGCCGTAGGCAAGCGTGAAGGCGGCTGCAGTGGCGTAGTCGGCGCCTTCGGGCAGCGGCACGCAGGCGGCGGCATCGGCAAGCACTTGCTCCGCGAATCCGCCGTTGCCCACATAGGCGACCACGCGCATGCCGGGTGCGAGCGCTACGCCCTCGCCGGCGGCGCGCACGATGCCAGCGACTTCGGCGCCGGGCGTGAAGGGTAGTGCAGGCTTGACCTGATATTTGTTCTCGATGATCAGGACGTCGGGGAAGTTGACGGCCGCCGCCTTCACGTCGATCACCACCTGGCCCGCGCCTGGCACGAGTTCAGGCAGGTCTTCGAGAGTGAGCGTTTCGGGCGGGCCGTACTGGTTGCAGCGGATTGCGCGCATCGTGTCTCCTGTCTTCTGTCGTTCTGGTGGGGCGGTCATGGATAAGACTCAGCGCCACAGTGTACGGCAATCCCGGCGAACGCGAACGACCGTGCATTTATTTCCGCGAGCAGGTTATTAATCCGGTACGCATGCGGCCATGAAAGATTGCGCAAAAGGGTGTGTGAGGGGGGCGAAAAGCGGCTCGCACGAGATTTCCGATACGCGCCGGAATGCACTACGAATCAGCCCGTGCACGGCGGCGCGGCGCACACCGGACTGTCGTTCGCCTGCCTTCTATCCTCGGTTACAATCGGCGGATGCGAATCCTACTCAGCAACGACGACGGTTATCTCGCGCCCGGCCTTGCTGCGCTCTACGAAGCGCTCAAGCCGCTCGGCGAGGTCACGGTAATGGCGCCCGAGCAGAACTGCAGCGCCGCTTCCAACTCGCTCACGCTATGGCGCCCGCTCTCGGTGCTGCGCTCGGCGAGCACGGGTTTCTATTACGTGAACGGCACGCCCACGGACTCAGTGCATATCGCGCTCACGGGGATGCTCGATCACAAGCCCGACCTTGTGGTGTCCGGCATCAACAACGGCCAGAACATGGGCGAGGACACGCTTTATTCGGGCACGGTCGCCGCGGCCACCGAAGGCATCATGTTCGGCGTTCCCGCCATCGCGTTCTCGCTCGTCGATAAAGACTGGGTGCATCTCGACTCCGCCGCACGCGTGGCGGCCGACATCGTCGCGCATTATCTGGCGAATCCGCTGCCGGGCAGTCCGCTGCTCAACGTCAATATTCCCAATCTGCCATACGACGAACTCGGCGAATGGCGTGTCACGCGTCTCGGCAAACGTCATCCTTCGCAGCCTGTGATCCGCCAGACCAATCCGCGCGGCGAGCCGATCTACTGGATCGGTCCGTCGGGTAGCGCGCGCGACGCGAGCGAGGGCACGGACTTTCATGCGGTGTCGAACGGCCATGTGTCGATCACGCCGCTGCAACTAGACCTCACACACACGCAGATGTTGCCAGCGACGCACGATTGGGTGCGTCAGGGCGGCAGCGCTTCATGACGGGCGAACGCACGAAGCGTTTCCCGCTCGGCCTCGCGGATCTCGTGCGCGAGCCGCGGCGTCATGACGGCCAGGATCGTCACGATGGGCGGCCGGGCGAGGCGCGTGCGCCGCTCGGGCGCGCAGGCCAGCCGGGTGCACCAGGCGCAGCGAAGCGGGCGGTCAATCCCGTGGCGAAAGCCGCGCCTGCGAAAAGCGCCGGTGTGAAGGGCACGACGGGCGCATCGGGTTCGTCGTCTGCCGCGCACGGCATTCAACCCGCAAAAGCGCCGGGCGCGCTGCACGCCGCCGCGTCGCCCGCGCGCAAGCCCGAGGTGCGCCGCAGCGAACTTGCACCGCGCGCTGCGGCATCTTTTTCTGCTACCACGTCTGTGGCCAAGAGTGCCCAGGCACGGCCCACAGCCAACGCGCGCACCGGCGTGGCGCCCAGTTCGGGGGCGCCGGGCGTCGCGCTCAATGGCGCGCACGCGCTGACTTCGGAACGGGTTCGCGAACGCATGGTCGAACGCCTGCGTGCGAATGGCATTGCCGACCCGCGCGTGCTCCAGGCGATTGCGGGTGTGCCGCGCCACATGTTCGTCGACCCAGGCCTCGCGACCCAGGCCTACGAAGATGCGGCGTTGCCAATTGGCCATCACCAGACCATTTCGAAGCCCTCGGTCGTGGCCCGCATGCTCGAACTCGCGGGTGCGGGCCGCAACCTCGAGCGCGTGCTCGAAATCGGCACGGGCTGTGGCTATCAGGCCGCGGTGCTGAGCCAGATTGCACGCGACGTGTATTCGATTGAACGCATCAAGCCGTTGTACGAGCGCGCGAAAACGAACCTGCGCCCACTGCGTATTCCGAACATCCGCTTGCACTATGGCGACGGACGGCTCGGTTTGCCATCGGCGGGGCCGTTCGACGCGATCGTGATCGCTGCCGCCGGCTTCGAGGTGCCGCAGGCGCTGCTCGAACAGCTTGCCATTGGCGGACGGCTCGTCGCGCCTGTCGCGGAGCAGGGTGAGACGACCCAGGTGCTCACGCTCGTCGAGCGGACGGGGCCTGCGCAGTGGCGGGAGTCGCGGCTTGATCGCGTTTTCTTTGTCCCTTTAAAATCCGGAGTGATTTGAAACCGATGAGTATGTTGCGCGCGATGCAAAGAAAACGCTTGAATATTGACCTGACCGCAGCCCGTAACGGTGCTTCGGTCATCGCGCTCTGCCTGCTGACGGCCTGTGCAACGCGCCTCGACAACGCACCTGTCGTCGACCGCACTGCGCCGCTCGGGACGGCGGGTGCACAGCCGGCGGTGCCGCTCGGGCCGCCGCCTCCGGGATACTACCGGGTGAAGCCTGGCGACACTCTCTATAGGATTGCGCTCGAAAACGGTCAGAACTACCGCGACGTCGCTACGTGGAACAATCTCACCAATCCGAATCAGATTGAAGTCGATCAGTTGCTGCGCGTCGCGCCGCCGAATGGTGCGAGCAGCGCGCCGGGTGTCGTCGCTGCGCTGGCGCCGGGTGCGCAGTCGGGCTCGGCTGCAGCGATGCCGCCGATATACGGCTCGGGCGCAGGTGCACCGCCGCCCGTTGCAGCCGTGCCGCCGCCGGCGAGCGGCGGCGACATGGCTGCGGCGCCGGCGGGCAACATTACGCTTGCGTGGCCGGTGCGTGGCCCGGTGCTCAACCGCTTCGACGATGCGAAGAACAAGGGCATCAATATCGGTGGTGCGACCGGTGACCCGGTCAAGGCGGCTGGTGATGGACGAGTGGTTTATGCCGGAAATGGGCTGCGCGGTTACGGCAATCTCATTATCATCAAGCATGACGCGACGTTTTTGACAGCGTACGCACACAACCGGACTTTGATGGTAAAAGAAGGAGATGCGGTCACGAAGGGTCAGAAAATCGCCGAAATGGGGAATACCGATTCGGACCGTGTGATGCTGCATTTCGAAGTACGCCGTCAGGGCAAACCCGTCGACCCTATGAAGTACTTGCCGCCGCAATAAAGCGAGCCGACTATGCCGAAATCGAAGCGCCGTCTGCAGCAGTCCGAGTCTGACAGTCAAGCCGCCCAGGTTTCGGTGGAGGACGGCGCTCGGCAAGGCGACGACGAAGAACTCGAGAACGCACGCGAGTTCGACGAGCGCGAGTCCACCTCGGAAGAGGGCGGCCGCGAAAATGAAGAACCTGCGGAAGCGCCGTCCGATGCGGACGACTTCCGCGCGATCTTGCAGGCCGAACTCACGGCCGACACCATCCAGCATTATCTGAACCGGATCAGCGTGAAGCCGCTGCTCACCGTCGAAGAAGAGCAGCGCTACTCTCGTCTTGCCAAGGCCGGCGAATTCGAGGCCCGGCAGGTCATGATCGAACGCAATCTGCGTCTCGTCGTCAGCATTGCGAAGGGCTATCTGAACCGTGGCGTGCCGCTGCTCGACCTGATCGAAGAGGGCAACCTCGGCTTGATGCACGCGATCGAGAAGTTCGATCCCACGCGCGGCTTCCGCTTTTCGACTTACGCCACCTGGTGGATCCGCCAGAGCATCGAGCGCGCGATCATGAACCAGGCTCGCACGGTGCGCTTGCCGGTGCACGTGATTCGCGAACTCAACCAGGTACTGCGTGCGAAGCGCCATCTGGAGAAGAATTCGCTGAACGCCGACTCGGCGTCCGACCGGCGCGACGCGAGCATCGACGACATCGCCTATCTCACGGGCAAGACCACCGAGGAAGTCACCGACATCCTCGCGCTCAACGAGCACACCGCTTCGCTCGATGCGCCGCTCGATCTCGATCCGGCAAGCAGCCTGCTCGATTTGCTCTCGGACGACCAGAGCCAGTCGCCCGACGCCGAGGTGCAGCATCGCGAGCTCGAGACGCTCACGCGCGCCTGGCTCGGCCGGCTTTCGGACAAGCATCGCCATGTCATTGAGCGGCGCTTTGGACTGAACCATATCGAGCCCGCCACGCTCGAAGAGCTGGCCGACGAAATGGGCCTCACCCGCGAGCGCGTGCGGCAAATCCAGCAGGAAGCGCTGGTGCGCCTCAAGCGCTTTTTCGCTTCGAACGGCGTGCGCAAGGACGCCGTTCTATAAAACCTCGCGTCAACCTGAATGACAGTTCCCGTACTTGTATTCGACATCGAGACGATTCCCGATGTCGACGGCATTCGCCGTCTCGAAGATCTGCCCGCTTCGCTCACCGACGCCGAAGTGGCCGAGCACGCATTCGCCGCGCGCCGCGAGAAAACCGGCAGCGATTTCCTGCCGCATCATTTGCAGCGCGTGGCCGCGATTTCGTGCGTGTTCCGCGACGGCCAAGGCTTTCGCGTGCGCTCGCTCGGCACGCCCGAGGATGGCGAAGCGAAGCTGATCGACTCGTTCTATCGCACCATCGAGAAGTACACGCCGCAACTCGTTTCGTGGAACGGCGGCGGCTTCGACCTGCCGGTGCTGCATTATCGGGCGTTGGTGCACGGCATCCGCGCCGTGCGCTACTGGGAAATGGGCGAGGAAGACCGCGACTTCAAGTGGAACAACTACCTCAGCCGCTACCACTCGCGTCACACCGACCTGATGGACCTGCTCGCCATGTATCAGCCGCGCGCCAACGCGCCGCTCGATGCGCTTGCGAAACTGTGCGGCTTTCCGGGCAAGCTCGGGATGGACGGCGGCCAGGTGTGGACGTCGTTCCAGCAGGGGCATATTGAGGAAATCCGCAATTATTGCGAGACCGATGTGGTCAACACGTATCTGCTCTATTGCCGCTTCCAGAAGATGCGCGGCGGCTTCACCGAGCGCGAATACGACGATGAAATCGCGTTCGTGAAGCAGTCGCTCGCGGCCGAGCCCGCGGCGCACTGGAAGGAATATCTGGAGGCGTTCGGCCAGTGAAGGTCAGCGCTTAGTTGGTCCCCTGAGTTAGTCCTCTGAGTTAGTCCCCTGAGGTACTCCCCTGAGTCAGTCCAGTTCGAGAACGATGGGCTGATGATCGGACGCTTCGGTGGCGCCGTCGATCTCGCAGTACTTGAGACGTCCACGCAAATCCTCGGTGACGAACACGAAATCGCAGGCGAGCGGCCCGTCGGACCATTGCACAGTGTCGAAGACGCCTGCCGTGGGCGGTGGCGTCGCGCCGGGATGCAGCGCCGTCCAGGCATCGACGAATGCCGGACTGCCGGCTAGCGGCTCGAGCATACGCGTGTAAGCAGCGCTGCCGAAGGCGCTGTTGAAATCCCCGCAGATAATTGCACTCACCGGCCGCGCGGTACCAGCGAACGGCCCTGCGGTGTTTTCGGCGGGGGCAGGGTGCGCCGCGTGGGCGGCGGCGTCCTGCTGCAGTTGCCGAAGCGCATCGACCTGCGCGAGCCGCTGGCGCTCGGAATAGAACTCCAAGTGTGTCACGAGTACGCGCAATGCGCCGCCCGACGAAGTCGCGCCGGACACATCGAGCACCGCTTCGAGCGCGACGCGCTGCATCGACGGTGCGGCAGGATCGGCGGGCCACGGCAGCAGATGGCGAAACACCTGGGCGATGGGCAGGCGTGTGGCGATCGCATTGCCGAACTGCCGGCGCGGCGCGGGTCCAGTGCCCGGCGCAGCGGCTGGATCGGCGCCCAGATCGGCGCCGATTGCCTCGATTACCGTGAAACCGGGTAGAAGCGCTGCCAGTTCGGCGAACTGATCGTTGCCGGGGCCGCCCGGCAGTGCGCGAAAGCCTCGCGTGATTTCCTGCAGACACAGGATGTCGAAGTCGGCGAGACGGCGGGCTTCGCGCACCGTGCGCGCGAGATCTACGACACCGGATGCGTCGCGTCCCCACTGCACGTTCCAGCTAACGAGTTTCATGGCCGGCTCCAGCTCACGCATCATTGAACGACGGAAGCGCCGGACTCCGGAGTGGCTGCGAGCGGGTTATCGGCGCATGACCGCGTAATCGGAAGAATGATAGGCCACGGCGGGCCCGGCTGCCGCGCGCACCAGGGCCAGGTCGCATTTCCCGCGCGCGCTAGCCGATACGGCGCGCTGCTTGAAATAAACGGCGAAGGGGACGCTTCCGTAATCGCCGAGCGCGTACTGGTAGCACTCGCTGCCGTTTTCGCCAAAGATGCGATCGGGTGGTCCGATGCGCTTGGTGACTTCGGTTTGCGTCATGCCCCGCGTGACGGAGGAAATCGTCACGTCAGGAGCGGGCGTCGGCGAGGTGCAGGCGCTCGCACCGAGGACAGTCGCGACGAGCATCGCATAAAGCAGTTTGTTCATTTCAAACCAGAGGATCATGATGGGTGCGCTATCTGTACGCTCCCGGGGCGAGATTTCCTATCGGATTCGTCTCAATTCAACGTGCCAGGGAATCCAAAGCATTGTGTGCACGCATGGGTGACCGCTTACTCGGACACTCAATCGAATACGAAGCGGACGACGAGATAAATGAGGCCGACCATCAGGAACGGGCTACCTAGCATGATTGCCGCGACCGCATACGATCTGCGCCGCGCGATGGCGCGACGAGGCGGCACTTCCAGAAAAGGGGCGAGCAAAACGACCGCGGTGCAAAGTATGGCCAGCGGGATCGCAAAGCCTTGATCAGAAAGGAGTATGTCCATGATGTCGGGTCTCGGGCGCTGGCCTCATATGGCACATCGCGAGAAACATCGTACTGACCGGTGCCGGTGCCGAATATCGGATTAATTTGAAAGCGCGCATGCCGCGGTGAGCGGGGGCGTGTCGCAGCCGCGTGTAGGGAGCAGACGCCGAATCGACTACAATCTCGCCTTCGCCTGAAAATTCCCCTCACTGTCTGTCAGGAACCCGCTGGTGTCTCAAGCTGCCCCCGACCCTCAAGCTGAAACTGTTCACGCCGAAACTGGCCGTGCCGAAACTGGCCGTGCCGAATCCGCCGCCGCTGCTTCCCCGCCTGTGCCCGCGAAGAAGCTCAGCAAGCGCGAGCGCCGTGCCGAGAAACGCGCATCCATCGAAGCGTCGGTTGCTCATGCCCCGATTCTGGAAATCGAGTCTCTCGACATGGAGGCGCGTGGCGTGGGCCGCACCGTCACCGAAACGGGCGAACCCGGCAAGGTGATCTTCGTCGAGGGCGCGTTGCCGGGCGAACGGGTCACATATTTGAGCTACCGCAAGAAGCCGAGCTTCGAGCAGGCCCAGGTCGTGAACGTGCTGCGCGAGAGCGCGATCCGTACGAGGCCGCAATGCCAGTTCTTCGGCACCTGCGGCGGTTGCTCGATGCAGCATCTGGACGTGCGCGCCCAGATCGCCGTCAAGCAGCGCGTGCTTGAAGACAATCTCATGCATCTCTCGAAGGTGCGTGCGGAAACGATGTTCCGGCCGATCCACGGGCCGTCGTGGGGCTATCGCTACCGTGCGCGTCTGACTGTGCGCAACGTGCCGAAGAAGGGCGGCGTGCTGGTGGGGTTCCACGAACGCAAGAGCAGCTATGTTGCCGACATGACGAGCTGCGAGGTGCTGCCGCCTGACGTTTCGGCCATGCTCGTGCCGCTGCGCCGGCTGGTCGAGGCGCTGTCGATTCGCGATCGCATGCCGCAGATCGAGCTGGCCGTCGGATCGAGCGTGACGGCGTTGGTGCTGCGCATCCTCGAGCCGCTCACCGCCGCCGACGAAGACCAGCTGCGCGCCTTTGCCGATCAGCACAACGTGCAGTTCTGGCTGCAGCCCAAGGGGCCGGACACGGTGTTTCCGTTCTATCCGCTCGACAAGGCGCTCGACTACACGCTGCCCGAATTCGATATCCGCATGCCGTTCAAGCCTACGGATTTCACTCAGGTCAATCATCAGATCAACCGCGTGCTCGTCGGCCGCGCGCTGCGTCTGCTCGCGCCCGAGGCAGGCGACCGCGTGCTGGACCTGTTCTGCGGCATCGGCAACTTCACGCTGCCGCTCGCGCGTCTCGCGCGCGAAGTGGTAGGCATCGAGGGCAGCGATACGCTGACGGCGCGCGCACTCGAAAACGCGCGCACCAATGGCGTGGACGGCCATACGTCGTTTGCGTGCCGTAATCTGTTCGAAGTCACCGCCGACGATCTTCGCGCGCTCGGTGCGTTCGACAAATTCCTGATCGATCCGCCTCGCGAAGGCGCGCTCGCGGTGTCGCAGGCGCTCGCCGAGATCGCGAAGAGCGGCGAGGGTCCGTTGCCGTCGCGCATTGTCTACGTGTCGTGCAGCCCGGCGACGCTCGCGCGCGACGCGGGCGTGCTCGTGACCGAAGCGGGTTACCGGCTCAAGGGCGCTGGCGTGGTCAACATGTTTCCGCACACGTCGCACGTCGAGTCGATCGCGCTGTTCGAGCGAGACTGAACGAGGATGGCGCCTCTGGCGCCTGTTCTTGCCGCAGCGCGATTACCGTTAGCGGCGGCAGCAGCAAAAAAAATCGCCACGGATTTCCGTGGCGATTTTTTATTGGGCGGACTGGCCTGAAGCTGCGATCACCAGATCTGGTACCACGGCTTGCTTTCCTTGCCGGCGCGCGCGTGGCCCGTGATGTACGGGCTGTCCGGGAACGTGGCTGCGAGCACGCGGCGGGTGTCCTCGGCCATCTGCGGCTGATCCAGCTTCTGATACGAGAGGATCATGATGTGCAAGGCGTCCTCGATTGCCGGCGCGCTCTTGTAGTCCTGGATCGCCAGTTGCGCACGATTGATCGCCGCCACGTAGGCGCCACGGCGGTAGTAGTAGTCGGCCGCGTGCACTTCGTGCGAGGCGAGTGCGTTCACGATATAGCGCATGCGCTGTGCCGCGTCAGGCGCGTATTTGCTCTTCGGGAACTTGTCGACGACAACCTTGAACGCGTCATACGACTCGCGCAGCGACTTCGGATCGCGCTCGCTCATGTCCTGGCCGGAGAAGCGGCCGAACAGACCGAGGTCGTCGTTGAAGTGGATCATGCCCTTCAGATAGTACGCATAGGCGATGTCCGGATGATCGGGGTGCAACTGGATGAAACGATTGATGGCCTGGTCGGCGGCGTCGTTCTCGTTATCTTTCCAGCTGCAGTAGGCGACGTTGATCTGCGCCTGCTGGGCGAAGCGGCCGAACGGGTCGCGGCCTTCGAGCTGCTCGAAGTATTTCGCGCATTTGCCCCAGTCGCCGCCGGAGAGCGCGTCCTGGGCCTCCGTATATAATTTGTTGTTATTCCACGTTGCCGTTTCGTCGGTTTTTTGCGGCAGGCCGTGGCAGGCCGCGACCAAGGCGAGCGCGGCACCGCAGGCGGCAACGCGAATAACATTGCCAATCTTGCCGAGCGTTTGTGCTCGCGCCGTGTGCGTTGCGTTTCGGGCCATTGTTTCTTGGGCCAGTTTCGTAATCGTGTTCAAGGCTCGCATTTATCCAGTCCAGCTACAGGTCCACAGGTGACCCAGACTCAATGACCCGTTCAGTTATTCGGGGGGCCGGCGCTCCCGGCGCCCAAAACAGCATCAGCGATTATAGCCTGGGCGATGCGCCCAATGACGCAGCAGCCGGCCAGGTGCGTGATGACGCCCCCATTGGCGGCACGTCCGCCGCCGCGCCGCGTACGCGTCGCGCCCAGCAGGAGCAGGAAGCCCGCCGCGTCGAGGTGCCTGACGAGCTTGCCGGCGAGCGGCTCGACAAGGTGCTCGCCAAAGTGTTTCCGGAGTTTTCGCGCAGCCGTCTGCAAGGCTGGATCGAGGAGCAGCGCGTGCGCGTCGACGGCAAGCCGGCCAAGGTGCGCCAGCCGGTGCCGCTGGGCGCGGTCATCGAGCTCGTGCCCGATTTGCTGCCTGAACAGCTCGCGTTCACTCCCGAGCCGCTGCCGCTCGACGTCGTCTACGAAGACGACGCCATCGTCGTGATCAACAAGCCCGCCGGGCTCGTGGTGCATCCGGCCGCCGGCAACTGGAGCGGCACGATCCTCAACGGCCTGCTGCACCGCTATGGCGAGGCGGCGGCGGGTCTGCCGCGCGCAGGCATCGTGCACCGTCTCGATAAAGAAACCTCGGGGCTGATGGTGGTCGCGCGCACGCTCGAAGCGCAGACCGATCTCGTGCGCCAGTTGCAGGCGCGCACGGTCAAGCGCCGCTATCTCGCGCTCGTGTGGGGCAATATTCGCGACGAGGGCACGATCGACGCGCCCATCGGCCGCGATTCGCGCGAGCGTACGCGTATGGCGGTCGTGTCGGGCGCCTCGGGCAAGCCCGCGCGCACGCACTTCCGGCGCATCGACAAGACCCTCTGGCACAACCAGCCCGTGAGCGCGATCCATTGCGACCTGGAGACGGGCCGCACGCACCAGATCCGCGTGCATTGCGCGGCCATCGGCCATCCGCTGCTCGGCGACCCGGTGTATGGGCACGCGCGTGGCAAGCGCTCGGTCGCCGCGCTGCCTGGCGGCTTCGCGCGCCAGGCGCTGCACGCGTGGCGTCTCGGCCTGATCCATCCGGTTACGGGCCGTGCGATGCAATGGCGCGCGGAGGTGCCCGACGACATGGACGCGCTGATCGAAGCGCTCGGCTTCGGCCGCGAAGAGGGCGGGGACGAATACGGCTTCGACGAAGAGATGTTCGATAGCGCGTACACCGACGAGGGTTACGTCATCGGCAGCGACGAGGGCGATTACGACTACGACGAAGAAGACGACGAAGGCGAAGAGGAGAACAAGCCCGCATGACGACCTGTCCGGAACTGACCTCCGCTGATTTGTTGCATCCGGAGTGGCATGTGACGCCGCGCGTGCGTGCGATCGTGACCACGCGTAACGGCGGCGTGAGCTTGCCGCCGTTCGGCCGTTGGCAGGCCGATGAGGCATCGCTTGCGCATGCAGCACACGAAGACGGTGTGGAGTTGCCGTGCGGCCTGAACTTGGGCCGTTCGTCCGGCGACGACCTGGAGCACGTCGAAGCCAATCGCGCGCGCTTGCTCGCCTATGCGGGCGTGCCGGCAGCGTGGCTGAAGCAGATTCACGGGCCAGTGGTGGTAGACGCGGCCGTCGCGCTCGAGGCCGCTCGCGCGGGTACCCTGCTCGAGGCCGATGCGAGCGTAACCAACCAGCCGGGCATCGCCTGCACGGTAATGGTCGCCGACTGCATGCCGGTGCTGCTTTGCGATGGCGCGGGCCGGGCGGTCGGCGCAGCGCATGCGGGATGGCGAGGGCTCGCTGCGGGCGTCATCGAGAAAACCGCGCAACGCGTGGCCACGCTCGCGGGCTGCGCTGCGAGCGAACTGCACGCCTACCTTGGGCCGGCAATCGGCCCGAAGGCGTTCGAAGTGGGGGAGGACGTGCGCACTGCGTTCATGGATCACGTCGAAACCATTGATGGTGTACAGCGCGATGCCGTGCGCGTCAGCACAGCGGCGGCATTCGTGCCGCGCTCCGAAGCGCCTGGCAAGTATCTGGCCGATCTGGAGCGCCTGGCGCGCCTGCGTCTTGCTGAAATCGGCGTGACGCATATCAGCGGCGGGGGGCTATGCACTTTTACAGATCGTGAACGGTTCTACTCTTATCGGCGCGAACGCGTGACCGGGCGCATGGCGGCGCTCATCTGGCTCGCCCCTTGAGCAACGCTGAGCCACGTTGAATCAAACGGAATCACGTATTGAACCTTGCCCCGGGTAGCCGCTACTTCATTTCCGATTCGCGGCTTCCTGCCTGGTATTTCAAACCCCGATTTTAAGGCTCGATCGGGCCTGTTTTGCTGCATTGCACTATCGGCGCGAAGCTCCGTATTTCATGCAATTCAAATCAGCCGGGCGATTCCTTCATTGCACTGCAAGCACTTGCGCGCAAGGCGATTTTTTTCGCACTGCCGTGCGCGGCGCATTGTGTCAGCCAATTTAAGAACGGCTTACATCGGGAAAACGATAATAAAAAAAATATCGCAGTGCGGCAAAATCGGGCACAAGCATTGACATGCTTTGCAGTGGGGAGCAAGAATGTCCCTCACCTACGGGACAGGACGCGGCAAGGCTCACGTTAGCAACAGTGCGCCGCGCGCGGACCACCTGCCTCTCAACCAGTCCTTCGGGACATATCGGTCAAAAGCAGGCATGACGGCATCTCAACGTTCCTCGACTACCCCGGGTGCGGGCGCTTCAACCGACGGTGCACAGTCTTTCATTCCGAAATTCACACCGGACGCCGCTGGCATGCAACAGATGCTCGATGCGTGGACGCAGGCATGGCGCAGCGCCATGGATGCCGCGCAGCAATCGGGTATGCCGCAATGGGGCCAGGCGGCGCAGCCTGGCGCATTCTGGCAAGGCTTGGCCAACGGCGCCGCGAATGCCGCTCCGAATCCCGCTCAGGCGGCGTTCAATGCCGCGATGAATCCCGCTGCGATGCGCTCGGCTTTAGGCGCGTTCGAAGGATTCAAGCTTCCTTCTGCCTCGATCGAGCCTTCGCGTTTGCAGCATCTGCAGGCCGAATATTCGCGCGACGCGCTCGAGCTTCTGCGTGAGGCGTCCGCCGCCTCGCCCAAGGCTCCCGAACTCAAGGACCGCCGCTTCAACGCGGACGCATGGAAGGCCACGCCGGCCTATGCGTTCACTGCGGCGTGGTATCTGCTCAATGCGCGTTACCTGCATGAAATGGTCGACGCCATCGATACCGATGTAAAAACGCGCGAACGCATTCGCTTCGCGGTTCAGCAATGGACGGCGGCCGCGTCGCCCAGCAATTTCCTCGCGCTCAATCCCGACGCGCAGCACGCGCTGCTCGAAAGCCATGGCGAGAGCCTGCGCCAGGGCGTGATGAATCTGCTCGGCGACATGTCGCGCGGCAAGATCTCGCAAACCGACGAATCGCGCTTCGTGGTGGGCCGTAATCTCGCGAACACCGAAGGCTCGGTGGTGTTCGAGAACGCGCTGTTCCAGCTCATCCAGTACAAGCCGCGCACGGCGACCGTGCGCGAGCGGCCGCTGCTCCTCGTGCCGCCGTGCATCAACAAGTACTACATCCTCGACTTGCAGCCCGAGAATTCGCTCGTCGCGTACGCGCTGGAGCAGGGCCAGCAGGTGTTCCTCGTTTCCTGGCATAACGGCGACGCGTCGATCATCCATAAAGGCTGGGACGACTACATCGAGGAGGGCGTGCTGACCGCCATCGAGACGACGCGCAGCATCAGCGGGCGCGAGCAGATCAACACGCTCGGCTTCTGCGTGGGCGGCACGCTGCTCGCCACGGCGCTGTCCGTCGCGGCTGCGCGCGGCGAGCATCCTGCGGCGTCGATGACGCTGCTCACGACGATGCTCGACTTCTCCGACACGGGCGTGCTCGACGTGTTTATCGACGAAGCGCATGTGCAGATGCGCGAGCAGACCATCGGGGGCAAGAATGGCAGTAAGCCGGGCCTGATGCGCGGCGTCGAGTTCGCGAACACGTTCTCGTTCCTGCGTCCGAACGATCTGGTCTGGAACTACGTCGTCGATAATTACTTGAAAGGCCGCACGCCCGCCGCGTTCGATCTGCTCTACTGGAACAGCGACTCGACGAGCCTGCCGGGCCCGATGTATGCGTGGTATCTGCGCAATACGTATCTCGAGAACAAGCTGCGCGAGCCCGGTGCGCTCACCGTGTGCGGCGAGGAAGTGGATCTCTCGCGCGTCGACGTGCCCACCTTCATCTATGGTTCGCGCGAGGATCACATCGTGCCGTGGCGCAGCGCCTATGCTTCGGTGCCGCTGCTTTCGGGGCCGCTCAAATTTGTGTTGGGCGCGTCGGGGCATATCGCTGGCGTGATCAATCCGGCTTCGAAGAACAAGCGCAGCTACTGGAGCGTCGAAGCCGATGCGAAGCAACTGCCCGGTGAGGCCGACGACTGGTTCGCCGCGGCCGAGGAAAAGCCGGGTAGCTGGTGGCCGACCTGGGTCGAGTGGCTCGACCAGTTCGGTGGCAAGAAGGTGAAGCCGCGCGCGCAGCCTGGCTCGGCGGAGTTTCCCGAAATCGAACCTGCGCCTGGGCGCTACGTGCAGCAGCGCGACTGAGGCTGGTCGAAGCGCAGGTCGGGTTGGTCTGAAGCGTGCGCCGCGAATTTTGCGGTGATGCGCGGTGAAGGGTTTTTAACGTGACGGGCAGGCGGCTAACGCAACTTCCCGCCGCCTGGAGGAACTGAAAATGACGGATATCGTGATCGTTTCGGCCGCGCGTACCGCGGTGGGCAAATTCGGCGGTTCGCTGGCAAAGATTGCCGCGCCCGATCTGGGCGCGCTGGTCATCAAGGCGGCGCTGGAGCGCGCG
>NZ_CADIKL010000004.1 GCF_902859945.1 Paraburkholderia caffeinitolerans
CGGTCTCTCTCGAGACCGGTCGCTCACTCAAAGTGCTGACAGGTTTTCTGAATAAATTCAAAAACCTGACTTACTTTTGTGTGAGACTCTTGATACTTTCGCTACTCCCGGTCACTCCCGAAGGAATCACCAGGTCACGAAACCCATCAAGCGCCCACACTTATCGGCTGTAAATTTTTAAAGATCGATCGCGAAGTTGCCGCGCAGTTTCGTTCAAACAACCACTCAACTACCGGCTTCTTTCTGCGTTGCTGCGTCAGCAGCAGAGAAACGAGATTATGCAGACTCTTTCGCGTTTCGTCAACATCTTTTTTAACGTCACCGTTTAAAAACTGTCGACTTCCACACCCCCGCCGTTTCTCGCGGCAGGCTTCGCTGCCGGACTTCAGCTAGCGAAGGGGGCGAATCTTAGCGCTAGCGAATCAGATGCGCAAGCCCCCTGCGAACAAATACCTTACTTCCCGATCAACGCCGCCAGCGGGACAGCGTTCGCCATCGCCGCGTAGCCCGCGTCGCTCGGGTGAATATGGTCGCCGCTGTCGTATTCACTGCGCAAGCGCAGCGGATCGGCGGGGTTGCGCAGCGCCGCATCGAAGTCCACCACGCCATCGAATGCATGGCTAGTGCGGATCCACTCGTTCACCTTCACACGGATCGCTTCGCGTTCCGGCGGCAGCGCCGCCGGCGTGAGCGTCGCGCCGAGAATGCGCACGCCGCGAGCATGCGCAGCCGCAATCACGCGCCGATACCCTGCAATCAGGTCGTCGGCATTCACGCGCGTATGCGGGAAATCGCAGTCGAGGCCCGAGCGCGCCGGCATCGCCTGGAAGTTGATGTCGTTGATGCCGATGAGCAGTACGGCCGCCCGCACGCCCGGACGCAGCGCGTCGCGTTCGAAGCGCCGCTCGAGCGCCTCACCGTAGCAAGGAGAATCGCTCAACAGGCGGTTGCCGCTGATCCCCATATCGATCACAGCCAGATTGGCGCTCTGCTCGCGCGCGAGACGGCGCGCCAGCGCATCGGGCCAGCGCCGGTTTTCATTGAGCGATGAACGCATGCCGTCGGTGATGGAGTCGCCGATCGCGGCAATCGTCGACGCCCCCGGCGCCTCGACCGCCAGCCCCGTCACCCACGCATATTGCGTGAAGCGCTGGGTGAACGCGCCGATCGACGGATCAGCCACGTGGTCGCCGGGGCGGGACACATAGTTCAGCTGGCTCGCCACCCGATGCCAGGCAACCATCTTCTGCTGAGCGCCCATGAAGGTGCTAACTGCATATGGCGCGCCGCGCTTCAGACCGATTCGAACCGGATCGCTGTCGAGCTCGGCGCCGGGCGGCAAGGACACCGACGTCCGCCCACCAAACGTCACTCGCACCGTCCCGGCCTCGCTGACCGCCGCACCGCCAGCCGACGGCGCAATCGCCATTGCCTCGATCACGAGCGGCGTGCGCCCATAGAGATTGCTGATATGCACACGCGCGACATCGCCGCCGAGCGTCGGATAGACGATCTGCCTGACCGTCCGGCCGGCGACGTCCGGCGCGCGATAGAGCGGCGGCAGCGCATCGCGTTGGGGAATGGACTGCAGCGGCGTCGCCCAGCTCGTCACCCATGGGGCGCCGGAAGGCTGTTCGGCAAATACAGGCGCGGAAAAAGCGAGTGCAACGAGCAGCGCGGAACCAGCCGCGGTGGTGGCGAGGGAAATCTTCATCCGGAAATGAGTGAGGGAGTAAGCGGGCAAAGCGCCCATTGTGCCGCATAGCCCGGCCCGCGACCTTCTATCGTCCTGACAAAAGTAATGCCCGTCGATAGTGCAAGCTACGCGCGAAATCCGCCACGCTCAGCCGTCCATCCACTAAAACTCAGTAGCGGCGCACCCGAAGTTCGCACCGCACTCGAGCTCCTTTTGACAAAGCGCAAAAAATTGATTTACCGACCGGTCGGTTGGTTTATACTGCGCCATACCCAACACCGACGAGAGCGTCTTCATGTACACGCAATCCCTCGACATTCCCGGCAATGTCGCTCCGCTCGATGCGGACGCGGCATCGCCAGAGCAGGCGCAGTTCGACGCCATCATGGCCGCCGACGGCAAGATCGAGCCGCAGGACTGGATGCCCGAAGCCTATCGCAAGACGCTCGTGCGCCAGATTTCGCAACACGCGCACTCGGAAATCGTCGGGATGCTGCCAGAAGGCAACTGGATCTCGCGCGCGCCAAGCCTCAAGCGCAAGGCCATCCTGCTTGCCAAGGTGCAAGACGAAGCGGGCCACGGCCTCTATCTGTATAGCGCGGCGGAAACGCTCGGCGTTTCGCGCGACCAGCTGGTCGACGCGCTGCACGCCGGCAAGGCCAAGTATTCGAGCATCTTCAATTATCCGACGCCCACATGGGCCGATGTCGGCGTGATCGGCTGGCTCGTCGACGGCGCTGCGATCATGAACCAGATCCCGCTGTGCCGCTGCACCTACGGCCCGTATGCACGCGCGATGATCCGCATCTGCAAGGAAGAGTCGTTCCACCAGCGTCAGGGCTTCGACGCCCTGCTCGCCATGATGCAAGGCACCGAAGCGCAGCGAGTGCTGGTCCAGCAGGCCGTGAACCGCTGGTGGTGGCCGGTGCTGATGATGTTCGGCCCGAGCGACGCCGATTCGGTCCACAGCAACCAGTCGGCCAAATGGGGGATCAAGCGCATCTCTAACGACGATCTGCGCCAGAAGTTCGTCGACGCCACGGTCGAGCAGGCCAAGGTGCTGGGCGTCACGTTGCCCGACCTCGATCTGAAATGGAACGAAGCACGCGGTCACTACGACTATGGCGTGATCGACTGGGAAGAATTCTGGCGCGTCGTGAACGGCGACGGCCCGTGCAATCGCGAACGTCTCGGCACGCGCGTGAAGGCGCACAACGAAGGTGCCTGGGTGCGCGAAGCCGCCCTCGCCCATGCCGAAAAGCAGCGTCAGCGCGCCGAAAAGCACGCCGCGTAACCAACCGCCTAACCAATATTGGAAGCAGGAAGGAGATCCACGATGAACAAGGAATGGCCGATCTGGGAAGTGTTCGTGCGCAGCAAGCAGGGCCTCGATCACAAACACTGCGGCAGCCTGCACGCCAGCGACGCCTCGATGGCGCTGCGCATGGCGCGCGACGTCTATACGCGCCGTCAGGAAGGCGTGAGCATTTGGGTGGTGCCGTCGTCGGCGATCACGGCTTCGGATCCCAGCGAGAAGGCCGAACTCTTCGAGCCGGCCGGCGACAAGATCTATCGCCACCCGACGTTCTACACGCTGCCCGATGAAGTCAACCACATGTAAGAGCGCCCACATGACGACGCCCACGCAAGAACATCTGGCATATGTGCTGCGCCTTGCCGATACGGCGCTGATCCTCGGTCAGCGCAACACGGAATGGTGCGGCCACGGCCCGATCCTCGAAGAGGACATCGCGCTCGCCAACATGAGCCTCGACCTGATCGGCCAGGCGCGCCTGCTCTACACGCACGCCGCCACGCTCGAAAAGGCGCTCAACGGCCGCGAACGCACCGAGGACGATTACGCCTACTTCCGCGCCGAGCGCGAATTCGCGAACTACACGCTCGCGGAACTGCCCCACTTCGGCCCGCTCGCCGGCACCACGCATTCGGCCAACGATTACGCCGTGACGATTGTGCGCAACTTTCTCTACGCCGCGCTGATGGGGCATCTATGGACCGCGCTGCTGCGTTCCGCCGACCCGCAACTGGCTGCGATCGCGGAACGTTCGATCAAGGAAACGCGCTACCACGTCCATCATGCGCGCGAGTGGCTGATCCGCTTCGGCGACGGCACGGAAGAATCGCATCGCCGCGCCCAGGCCGCGCTCGACTGGCTGATGCCGTATACACGCGAGTTCTTCAGCACCGACGCCGTGGAAACGGCTGTCGCCGAAGCCGGCATCGCGCCGCTCACGGCGCAGTTCGAAGCCGCGTGGCGCGCCGACGTGGAAGCCGCGTTCGAAGAAGCGACGCTCACCGCGCCCGCGCCTGTAAAGCACGTCACGACCGGCAAGTTCGGAGAGCACTCGGAACACATGGGCTTCGTGCTCGCCGAGATGCAAAGCCTCGCGCGCCAGCATCCGGGCGCACGCTGGTAAGCGCCCACGGTTTCACACTCGCAGGAAAAGAGGAAGTCACGATGCAAGCGACCGCAGATCAAGCGCTCGAGCGTGCGTGGGAAGTGCTGGAAACGGTGCCCGATCCGGAAATCCCGGTCGTGTCGATCCGTGAACTGGGCATCCTGCGCGACGTGCGCCGCGCCGCCGACGGCCAGATCGAAGTGATCATCACGCCCACCTATTCGGGTTGCCCGGCGATGTCACAGATCGCCGAGGACGTCGCGCACGCGCTCGATATCGCCGAACTTGCGCCCTACCGCATCGAGACCACCCTCACGCCCGCGTGGACCACCGACTGGATCACCGACGCCGCGCGCGAGAAGCTGCGCGCCTACGGCATCGCGCCGCCCACCGGCAACTGCGGCGGCGGCACGGCGCCGGCCGGCGAACAGCCCATCTCCTTCATGGCGAAACCGAAGCTGCTGCCCGCACCCGCTTGCCCACACTGCGGCTCGCACCATACCGAGCGCCTCGCGCAATTCGGCTCGACCGCGTGCAAGGCGCTGTACCGCTGCATCGATTGCCGCGAACCCTTCGACTACTTCAAACCGTACTGATATGGCCACTCCGCAATTCCATTCGCTGCGCATCCGCGAAGTGCGGCCCGAAACCGCGGACGCGGTCTCTGTCGCTTTCGAAGTCCCGCCCGAGCTGCGCGACGCGTATCGCTTTACCCAGGGGCAGTTCGTCACGCTCAAGACCCACATCGAAGGCGAGGAAACGCGCCGTTCATATTCGATCTGCGTCGGCGTGACCGACTACGACCGCGACGGCGAGTTGCGCATCGGCATCAAGCGTGTACGCGGCGGCCGCTTCTCGAACTTCGCGTTCGAGCAGCTTGCACCGGGCCACGAAATCGACGTGATGACGCCCGATGGTCGCTTTTTCACGCACCTGAACGCGGAGCACGGCAAGCACTATGTGGCGTTCTCAGGTGGCTCGGGCATCACGCCGGTGCTCGCGATCATCAAGACGACGCTGGAAACGGAGCCGCGCAGCACGTTCACGCTGGTCTACGGCAACCGCAGTGTCGACCAGATCATGTTCGCCGAGGACCTGGAAGACCTGAAGAACCGTTATATGGATCGCTTCCGGCTCTATCACGTGCTTTCCGACGACATTCAGGACGTCGAGCTCTTCAACGGCGTGCTCGATCAGGCCAAATGCGCGGAGTTCCTCGCGGCGCTGCTGCCGGTCGACGAAATCGACGAAGCGTTCATCTGCGGCCCGGCGCCGATGATGGACGCCGCCGAAGCCGCGCTCAAGGAAGCTGGCCTGCCGCAGCCGAAGGTGCACGTCGAGCGCTTCGGCTCGCCGCTGCCGCAGGCGGGCGTGCCGGCGGTCGAGATCACCGAAAGTACGCCGGCCGCCGATCTGGAGATCGTCATCGACGGCAAGAAGCGCAAGATGCGCCTGCCCTACGAGGGTGTGAGCCTGCTCGACGTCGGCCTGAAAGCGGGGCTCGCGCTGCCCTACGCGTGCAAGGGCGGCGTGTGCTGCACCTGCCGCGCGAAGGTGCTCGAGGGCGAAGTGAAGATGGACAAGAACTACACGCTCGAAGAACAGGAAGTGCAGGACGGGTTCGTGCTCACCTGCCAGTGCCATCCGGTCAGCGAGCGCGTGGTGGTGAGCTTCGACGAACGATGATGAAAGCGGCGGGGCCTGTGCGTGCCCCTGCCACGCGGTCCAGCGTCATCAGGATTCGGGAATAAGCCTTAGATCAACGACACGCTTTCAGCCCTCCGGCGATCCGCTTACACTAGGGGCCGCCCGCCGGTGTTGCAGCGCAGCGATGCAACACCGGCGGGCGGCCCCTTTTGTCTTTGGCGCGCATTCAGGCGTCTTCGGCGTTCGACCCGAACGCAACGAGTTGTCGATGACCACGATCCACCTCATCCACGGCGAGCCGGCAGCGGCTGCGCTGCTCCAGGCCCTCGAGGCCCGTGAAGCTTCGCGCGGCAGCGAAACCGCTGGTGCGGCGGGAACAGCCGCGCACGTGATCGCACTTGCCGACGACCTGACGGCCGGGCCTCTGCGCGACATCGACGAGGCCGGCGACCCGGGCGCCGCACAGCGCGCGGCTTTCTGGCAGCGCCTTGGCGGCGTGTCCGAGACACTCGTCCAGGACGACTGCATGGCGCTTGCCGCGCTGGAGGCCGACGATTCTCACGTGGTGATCTGGCACACGCCCGATGCTGCCGACCAACTCGCGCTGCGGCGCGCCTGCTACCGGCTGCGCAACGCGCCGCAGCGCCTGAACGAAGTGCGCCTCGCCGCCGGCGACCTGGCCGGCCCGCCCGACGCCACTGCCGCGCGCCTTCTGGCGCACCTGCCGGACGCCGCGCCGATTTCGGTGCTGCGCATCACCCGGCTCGCGCTCGAATGGCAGGAAGCGAAATTCGCCAACGGCGAGATGCGCCGATGGCGCAACAATACGTTCACGAGCGGCACGTGGGCCGATCTGGATACGCTGATCCTCGAGATCCTTGGCGCGGCCACGCTAGAGGGTGCGCACGCCAGGCCGGGCACGGCAGGCACGCCCTGGCTCGCATGCGACACGCTCGGCGCAGCGCTCGTGCGGCGTGGCGCGGGCTTCACGGTCGGCGAGCCGCTAGTGCTCTGGCGCCTGCGCGAACTAGCCACGGCCGGCGAATTGCGTCTGCGCGACGACATGTGCGTCGCCCGCGCGAGCGCTGCTGAATCCTGCGCAGGCGCCGCCGCCCACGGCTCGCGCGCAGCACGTCCCTCGCTCCCCCATACCGCCGCCCATCTTTCCTTTTCCCGCTGACACGCCATGGCACGCACCCGAGCGCCCGACCACGAAACGCAACGCGACCAGATTCTCGAGCTTGCGGCAGCCAAGTTCGCACAGACGAGCTATCCGAGCACGTCGATGTCCGACCTCGCGGCGGCGAGCGGGACCTCGAAAGCGCGCCTCTACCACTATTACGAGAGCAAGGAAGCCATCCTCTTCGACCTGCTCGACCGCTACACGAAGCGGCTGATGCTGATCATTGCCGAGGTGGAAGGCGCCAGCCAGCGGCGGGGCCTGAACGAGCACGAGACGTTCGCCGAGCTGATCCGCGCATTCCTCGCCGAATACGAGACCTCGCACAGCCGCCATGTGGCGCTGCTCAACGACGTGAAGTACCTCGTCGATTCACAACGCGAGATTGTCCTGAACCGCCAGCGCGACGTGGTCGCCGCGTTCACGCGCCAGCTTGCTCGCGCCTACCCCGGCCGCGTCACGGCGGAGAATCAGACCTCGCTGACCATGATGGTGTTCGGCATGATCAACTGGACCTTCACCTGGCTCAAGCCGGGCGGGCGCATGGGCTACCGGGACTTCGCGGAGCAGGTCATCGAGATGATCGACCACGGCCTGAAGGCCGCCTGATCAGCCACGATTTTTCAGATCGAATTGATGCATCGCAACAAGACATGCCGACACAATAATTGATGCGTCAAGTTATCCAAAAATAATATCTGTTTAAAATCAACTGATTACGACTGAATTCTGAAAAATTAGACGCAGCCCTCAGGCCACAAATACGGGTTTTCCCTAGATCACACCCAGGGTTTCCGCTAGAATTCGTTTTGCATCGCATCATGCATGCGCTGCACCTCGCATTCCAAGGAGAACCCATCATGACCCAGTATCCGACCCCAACCAACGAGCCCATCCTGCCGTCCGGCCGCTCGCTGTCGTCCGGTCATTCGCCGGCCATGGTGCGCGTCCTCACCTCCGCCGATCGCGAGCGCCTGCTGACTCACTTCCTCGCGCTCGACACCGAGGACCGCCTCCTGCGCTTCGGCCAGGCCGCACCGGACCATGTGATCGAGAACTACGTCCGCTCGATGGACTTCACGCGCGACACCGTCTTCGGCGTGTTCGATCACCAACTGCAACTCATGGGCGTCGGCCACCTGGCCTATCTGCCGGCGGACGGCAACGGCCGCACAGCCGAGTTCGGCGTCTCCGTGCTCGAAGCCGCGCGCGGCCAGGGCGTCGGCACGAAGCTGTTCGAACGCGCCGCTATTCGCAGCCGCAACACGCACGTCACGACGCTCTATATGCACTGCCTGTCGCGCAACTCGACCATGATGCATATCGCGAAGAAGTCGGGCATGAAGATCGAGTACGCCTACGGCGAAGCCGATGCGTACCTCTCGCTCGATCCCGCCGACCAGAGCAGCATCATCGCGGAAATGCTTCAAGAGCAGGCTGCCGTGTTCGACTACGCGCTCAAGCGCCAGGCCCGCCAGGCGTCGCGGCTGATCGAGACGATCCTCCCGCAAGCGGTTGCGGCATGACTCCTGCCCCATCGGGTGAAGTAAATCGAAAAAAAGCGGCTTCGGCCGCTTTTTTTACATCTGCCGGGCGGAGTGGGCACGCGACGGCTCACAGGATCGGTAACGCCGTCGTCTCCTTGAAGGTCTGGAGCGAGAAGCTCGATTTCACGTCGATCACCGAAGGGTGATGCAGCAACTGGTCCTGCACGAAACGCGAGAAGTGCGCCATGTCCTCCACCTGCACGCGCAGCAGGAAATCCATGTCGCCCGTCATCGCGTGGCACGCCACCACTTCCGGCCAGGTCTGCACGGCCGCGCGAAAAAGCTCCGCGTGGGTAACTCCTTCGCGCCCTGCCGCCGTGGGCCCGCGCTTTTCCAGCCGCACGTTCACGTAGGCCAGCAGGTCGAGCCCGAGCTTTTGCGCGTCGAGCAACGCCACATAGCCGCGTATCACGCCAATCTCCTCGAGCCGCCGAATGCGCCGCAAGCATGGGCTTGGAGAGAGATTCACACGCTCGGCAATTTCCTGATTCGAGAGCCGGCCATTTTCCTGAAGAGTCGCCAGAATCCGCCGGTCAATCGCGTCCAGTTCGATGTTCGCCATTTTCTGCCACCTAATACCTCAACAAAGACAGTTTATAGCGCAAATAGTCGGTCAGACGACCCAACTCGCAAGCTTTCGCCCAATCTGGACAGCTACACTTTGCCGCACGTAGTCACCATTCCGCGATCGTCATAGGAGACAGCCATGCACGTTCCCACCTGGGAGAACCCCGTCGGCACCGACGGCTTCGAGTTCATCGAATACACCGCGCCGGACCCCAAGGCGCTCGGCAAGCTGTTCGAAAACATGGGCTTCACCGCCGTGGCGCGCCATCGGCACAAGGACGTGACGTTGTACCGCCAGGGCGACATCAACTTCATCGTCAACGGTGAGCCGGATTCGTTCGCACAGCGTTTCACACGCCTGCACGGGCCGTCGATCTGCGCGATTGCGTTCCGCGTGCAGGACGCCGCCAAGGCCTACAAGCACGCGCTCGAACTGGGCGCCTGGGGCTTCGACAACAAGACCGGCCCGATGGAGCTGAACATCCCGGCGATCAAGGGCATTGGCGACTCGCTGATCTATTTCGTCGACCGCTGGCGCGGCAAGAACGACGCGGCGCCGGGCAGCATCGGCGACATCAGCATCTATGACGTCGACTTCGAGCCGATTCCGGGCGCCGAGCAAAACCCGGCCGGCCACGGCCTCACCTACATCGACCACCTCACGCACAACGTGCACCGCGGCCGCATGAACGAATGGGCGGAGTTCTACGAACGCCTCTTCAACTTCCGCGAAATCCGCTATTTCGACATCGAAGGCAAGGTGACGGGCGTGAAGTCGAAGGCGATGACCTCGCCCTGCGGCAAGATCCGCATTCCGATCAACGAGGAAGGCGGCGAAACGGCCGGCCAGATCCAGGAATATCTCGACGCGTATCACGGCGAAGGCATCCAGCACATCGCGCTCGGCAGCAATGACATCTACCGTACGGTGGATGGCCTGCGCGCCTCGCAGATCGCGCTGCTCGATACGATCGACACGTACTACGAGCTCGTGAACCGCCGCATTCCGAATCACGGCGAGCCGCTGGACGAGCTCAAGAAGCGCAAGATCCTGATCGACGGCATGCCCGAAGACCTGCTTCTGCAGATCTTCACGGAGAACCAGATTGGCCCGATCTTCTTCGAGATCATTCAGCGCAAGGGCAATCAGGGCTTCGGCGAGGGCAACTTCAAGGCGCTGTTCGAATCGATCGAACTCGACCAGATCCGCCGCGGCGTGGTGAAAGACAAGGCCTGAGCCTGACGAAATTCCGCGTTTCAGCACGCAAAAAGGGCGAAGATCGCATGATCTTCGCCCTTTTTAGTTTTTAAATCCGCCGCCGCACACCCGGCAACGGATTCTGATGAATGGAATGCTGCGCGGATCAGCGCTGCATCGGGATTAACGTTTGACGCTCGGCCCGACCTTCACAGTCGGCATGGCGTTCGAGTCAGCCTTGGCGCACAGCGTGTACTGCGCGCATGACGTCGATGCATTCGCGCCGCTTTTCGTGCTGGCGTTCGAATGCAGGGGCGCGCTCATGGCGAAGAACGCGGCCGAGACCGTCAGGAAGGTCTGGATATGTCGATTGTTCATGCGGTACTCCTATTTTGAAACAACCTTTCACTGCGCAATGGCCCATTCGCACCCTGAATTTCTCGGGCGCGTCGCGGTTTGCACAAATGAGGGAGGTACAGAGGATATTCAAGGGTAGCCCCCTGCGGTGCAACTTTTACATGCCGTTACCTCGCACCCAACTCTGACACATCATTTGTTACACAGCCCCTTCAGCGCTTTCAGAGCCCTTACCCCACCACTGAATCCAGCCCGACAGAACCCGGTGGTGCGCACGATTCATGCAGGGTTTCCCGTGGGGGCGGCGGGTTGGCCCGAGTGCTACCATCGCTCAAAAGAAGCCACGATGGCGAGCCTTGGCCGACGCGTTCAAAAGACGCCGAGGGCACACGAAGTTCTGGCGATCCCACAACGGATTGGTTGAATGGAGGAAGACACATAATGAATGCCCCGCTAGAAGCCGGTCAGCGCGCTTCGCTCGAAGCCGCACTCGCTTCCGTCACGCTCGACGACAAATACACCCTCGAACGCGGCCGCGCGTATATGAGCGGCATCCAGGCGCTGGTGCGCCTGCCGATGCTGCAGCAGGAGCGCGACAAGGCCGCCGGTCTCAATACCGCGGGGTTCATTTCAGGCTACCGCGGCTCGCCGCTGGGCGGCCTCGATCAGTCCCTCTGGAAGGCCAAGCAGCATCTCGCCGCCCATCAAGTCGTATTTCAGCCCGGCGTCAACGAAGACCTCGCCGCCACCGCCGTGTGGGGTTCGCAGCAGGTGAACCTGTACCCATCGGCGAAATACGACGGCGTGTTTTCCATGTGGTACGGCAAGGGCCCCGGCGTCGACCGTTGCGGCGACGTGTTCAAGCACGGCAACTCCGCTGGCTCGTCGCCGCACGGCGGCGTGCTCGTGCTCGCCGGCGACGACCATGCCGCCAAGTCGTCCACACTCGCGCACCAGTCCGAGCACATCTTCAAAGCCTGCGGCCTGCCTGTGTTGTTCCCCTCGAACGTGCAGGAATATCTCGACTTCGGGCTGCACGGCTGGGCGATGAGCCGCTACTCGGGCCTCTGGGTCGCGATGAAGTGCGTGACCGACGTGGTCGAATCGTCGGCATCGGTGGAGATCGATCCGCATCGCACCCGCATCGTCCTGCCCGAAGACTTCGCAATGCCCGAGGGCGGTCTGAACATCCGCTGGCCCGATCCGCCGCTCGTGCAGGAAGCGCGGCTGCTCGACTACAAGTGGTATGCGGGCCTCGCCTATGTGCGAGCCAACAAGCTCGATCGCATCGAAATCGATTCGCCGCACGCGCGCTTTGGCATCATCACGGGCGGCAAAGCGTATCTCGACGTTCGCCAGGCGCTCACAGACCTCGGTCTCGACGACGAAACCTGCTCGCGCATCGGCCTGCGGCTCTACAAGGTCGGCTGCGTGTGGCCGCTCGAAGCGCAGGGCGCGCATGCGTTCGCGCGCGGGCTCGAAGAAATTCTCGTGGTCGAGGAAAAGCGCCAGATCCTCGAATACGCAATCAAGGAAGAGCTGTACAACTGGCCCGACGCGCAACGCCCGCGCGTGTACGGCAAGTTCGACGAAAAGGACGGCGCCGGCGGCGAATGGTCGGTGCCGATGGGCAACTGGCTGCTGCCCGCGCACTATGAACTGTCGCCCGCGATCATCGCCAAGGCCATCGCCACGCGTCTGGACAAGTTCGAGATGCCCTCGGACGTGCGCGCGCGCATCGCGTCGCGCATCGCCGTGATCGAAGCAAAGGAAAAAGCACTCGCGAAGCCGCGTGTGCAGGCCGAGCGCAAGCCCTGGTTCTGTTCGGGCTGCCCGCACAACACGTCGACCAATGTGCCCGAAGGCTCCCGCGCGATGGCCGGCATCGGCTGCCACTACATGACCGTGTGGATGGACCGCAGCACGAGCACCTCCAGCCAGATGGGCGGCGAAGGCGTGGCGTGGGTCGGCCAGGCACCGTTCACGAACGACAAGCACGTGTTCGCGAACCTCGGCGATGGCACCTACTTCCACTCGGGCCTGCTCGCGATCCGGGCGGCGATCGCCTCGAAGGCAAACATCACCTACAAGATCCTCTATAACGACGCGGTCGCCATGACGGGCGGCCAGCCCGTGGATGGCGTGCTCACCGTGCCGCAGATCACGCATCAGCTCGCCTCCGAAGGCGCCGCGAAGATCGTGATCGTGACCGACGAGCCGCAAAAGTACCAGGGCGCCACCACGCTCGCGCCGGGCGTGACGATCCACCATCGCGACCAGCTAGACGCGATCCAGCGCGAACTGCGCGAGATTGCCGGCACGACCATCCTGATCTACGACCAGACCTGCGCGACCGAGAAACGCCGCCGCCGCAAGCGCGGCACGTATCCCGATCCGGCGAAGCGCGTCGTCATCAACGAGGCGGTCTGCGAAGGCTGTGGAGATTGCTCAGTGCAATCGAATTGCTTGAGCGTCGAGCCGCTCGACACCGAATACGGCACCAAGCGCAAGATCAACCAGTCCACCTGCAACAAGGACTTCTCGTGTGTGAAGGGCTTCTGCCCGAGCTTCGTCACGGTCGAGGGCGGCCAGTTGCGCAAGCCGAAATCGAACACGGTGGTGGGCGACGCAATGCCGCCCGTACCGATGCCCGATGTCCCCGCAATCGGCCAACCCTACGGCGTGCTCGTGACGGGCGTGGGCGGCACCGGCGTGGTGACGATCGGCGCGCTGCTCGGCATGGCCGCGCACCTCGAAGCGAAGGGTGTGACCGTGCTCGACGTCACCGGCCTCGCGCAAAAGGGCGGCGCGGTGATGAGCCACGTGCAGATCGCCAACCGCCCGGCGGACATCCACGCGACGCGCATCGCCATGGGCGAGGCGGGGCTCGTGATCGGCTGCGACGCCATCGTGACCGCCAGCGACGACTGCGTTTCGCGCATACAGGAAGGCCAGACCCACGTCGTGCTCAATAGCGCGCCCACGCCCACCGCCGAGTTCATCAAGAACCCGCAGTGGCGATTCCCGGGCTCCAACACCGAAGCCGACGTGCGCGCGGCGGCCGGCGCCGATAACGTCGCCACCGTCGATGCGAACCGCTATGCGCTCGCCCTGCTCGGCGACGCGATCTACACGAACCCGTTCGTGCTCGGCTACGCGTGGCAGCGCGGCTGGCTGCCCCTCACGCATGAATCGCTCACGCGCGCGATCGAGTTGAATGCGGTGCAGGTCGAAAAGAATCTCGCCGCGTTCGAATGGGGCCGACGCGTCGCGCACGACCGCGAGGCCGTGGACCGGCTTGTGAAATCGCAGGCGCCGGACGCCGATGCCGGCAGCGCAAAGATCGTTGCACTGCACACGCCCAAGGCGCTCGACACGCTGATCGAAAAGCGCGCGCAATATCTCACTGCGTACCAGAACGAGGCCTATGCTCAACGCTATCTTGCATTCGTCGATGAGGTGCGCCGTGCCGAAGCGAAGCTCGATCGCGCCGATACCAGCCTGGATAGCGGCCCGAACGAACAGCCGTTGACCGAAGCCGTCGCGAAGAACCTGCACAAGCTGATGGCGTACAAGGACGAGTACGAGGTTGCGCGCCTCTATGCCGATCCGGCTTTCGTCGAGAAGCTCAAGGCGAGCTTCGAGGGCGACTGGAAGCTCAACTTCCATCTAGCGCCGCCGTCGTTTGCGAAGCACGACGACAAGGGCCATCTGGTGAAGAAGCAGTATGGCCCGCGCATGCTCACGGCTCTGCGCGTGCTGGCGAAGCTCAAGTTCCTGCGCGGCACGGCGTTCGATCCGTTCAGCCGCACCGAGGAACGCCGCCACGAACGCGCGCTGATCAGCGAGTATGAGGCGCTCGTGCGCGAAATCATCGGAGGGTTGAGCGAGGCGAACCTCCCGCTCGCGATCGAGCTTGCGAATTTGCCCGATGCGATTCGCGGCTACGGCCACGTGAAGGAGAACAACCTCAACGCCACGCGCGCGAAATGGGCGACGCTGCTCGCAAAATGGCGCTCGCCGGAGAACGGGACGGCGCGCCACGCGGCATGATCGTGGCTTGACCGCAATTTCAAAGCCGTAAAAAACGAAGGGCGCTCCGCCAGAAGCGGAGCGCCCTTCTCATTCATGCGGCTCGCAAAACCCCGCTTAACGCGCGGCCTTGTTCACCTTGGCATTGGCCGAAGCCACAGCCGTCATGTTGATGATGCGTCGCACCGTCGCCGCCGGCGTGAGGATGTGCACCGGCTTCGAAGCGCCCAGCAGGAACGGGCCCACCGTCACGCCTTCGCCGCCCACCACCTTCAGCAGGTTGTACGCGATGTTCGCCGCTTCAACGTTCGGCATGATCAGCAGGTTCGCTTCGCCCGTGAGCGTCGTGCCCGGGAACGACTGCTTGCGGATCAGCTCGGAGAGCGCCGCGTCGCCGTGCATTTCGCCATCGACTTCGAGTTGCGGTGCGCGCTCGGCGATCAGTTCGCGCGCAGCCTGCATACGCTGCGAGGTCGACGAACGCACGCTGCCGAAGTTCGAGCTCGACAGCAGCGCCACCTTCGGCGTGATGCCGAACTTCTCGATCTCGCGCGCAGCGAGGATCGTCATGTCGGCGAGTTGCTCGGCGCTCGGCACTTCGTTCACGTACGTGTCGCTGATGAAGAGGTTGCGGCCCGGCAGCATCAGCAGGTTCATCGCTGCGTAGTTGTCGGCGTCGGTCGCCTTGCCCAGCACCTGCTCGATGTACTTGAGGTGATAGTCGAAGCTGTTCATGAGGCCGCAGATCATGCCGTCCGCGTCGCCCAGATGGACGAGGATCGCGCCGATCAGCGTGTTGAACTTGCGCATCGACGCTTTCGCGACGTCAGGCGTGATGCCATGGCGCGCGCCAAGCTCGTGGTATGCCTGCCAGCTCTTCTGGAAGCGCGGATCGTCTTCGGGATCGACGATCTCGAAGTCGGTGCCCGGTCGCAGCTTCGAGCCCATCTTCTTCAGGCGCATCTCGACCACCGAAGGACGGCCCACGATGATGGGCTGGGCAATCTTCTCGGTCAGCACGAACTGCGCGGCGCGCAGCACGCGCTCGTCCTCGCCCTCGGCGAACACGATGCGCGCGTTGTTGGCCTTGGCCGCCACGAACACCGGGCGCATCACCATGCCCGAGCGGTAGACGGTCGCGCCGAGTTGCTCGCGGTAGGCGTCCATGTCGGCGATCGGGCGCGTGGCCACGCCCGAATCCATCGCGGCTTGTGCGACTGCCGGCGCGATCTTGATGATGAGGCGCGGGTCGAAGGGCTTCGGAATCAGGTATTCCGGGCCGAATTCGAGCGTGTGGCCTTCATAGGCCTTCGCCACTTCGTCGCCCTGGTCGGTTTCTTCGGCGAGTTCCGCGATCGCGCGCACGCATGCGAGCTTCATCTCTTCCGTGATAGTGGTGGCGCCCACGTCGAGCGCGCCGCGGAAGATGAACGGGAAGCACAGCACGTTGTTGACCTGGTTCGGGTAGTCCGAACGGCCCGTGGCGATGATCGCGTCCGGACGCACCTTCTTCGCCTCTTCCGGGCGGATTTCCGGCTCCGGGTTGGCCAGCGCCAGGATCAGCGGCTTGTCGGCCATCTCCTTGACCATCTCGGGCTTGAGCACGCCCGCGCCCGAGCAGCCGAGGAACACGTCAGCGGCCTTGGTGGCGTCGCCGAGCGTGCGCGCTTCGGTGTTGGCGGCGTAGCGCTGCTTCGACGGATCGAGATTGCCGCGGCCTTCGTAGATCACGCCCTTCGAGTCGGCAACGAGGATGTTCTCTTTCTTCAGACCCAGCTTCACGAGCAGGTCCAGACAGGCGATGGCCGCTGCGCCCGCGCCCGAGCACACGAGCTTCACACTGCCGAGCTCCTTGCCCACGACCTTCAGGCCGTTGAGGATGGCCGCCGAAGCGATGATGGCCGTGCCGTGCTGGTCGTCGTGGAAGACGGGGATCTTCATGCGCTCGCGCAGCTTCTGCTCGATGTAGAAGCACTCGGGCGCCTTGATGTCTTCGAGGTTGATGCCGCCGAGCGTGGGCTCGAGCATGGCGATGGCTTCGACGAGCTTGTCCGGGTCGTTCTCGTCGAGTTCGATGTCGAACACGTCGATGCCGGCGAACTTCTTGAACAGGCAGCCCTTGCCTTCCATCACGGGCTTGGCCGCGAGCGGGCCGATGTTGCCGAGACCGAGCACGGCCGTGCCGTTGGTCACGACGCCGACGAGGTTGGCGCGCGACGTGTACTTCTGCGCATCGAGCGGATCGGCGTGAATCGCCTCGCAAGCCGCTGCCACGCCCGGCGAATACGCGAGCGAGAGATCGAGCTGATTGGAGAGCGGTTTGGTAGGCGTGACCGAAATCTTGCCGGGCTTCGGATTCTGGTGATACGCGAGCGCGCTTTGCTTCAGTTGTTCATCCATTTTCGGGCCTGCCAGGACGTGAGAGACGAGTGAAATTTTATGTTCGTAGGCCCGCCGGTTCACGCGACGCTCGGGCTTTCGGCGATAGCGGGTCCTGCGCACATGCAGCAAATGCAGCGGCGGCAGGCCCGGACCATAGGCGAAACGGCGCGGGCGAAATGGCGGGGGATTAGTGTACACCTCGCCATGATCGCAGCGAGTCGGGGCAAAGACTGATACCGGGAATTTGTAGCGCGCTGGAGTCACTGAAAAACTTGGGGCGCATGGCGCTATATCGGGCCCCATATGCGCGCCAACGAGACGCGAGATGCGACGTTGCGCCGCATCTCGATATGCCGTCCCCGCGAAATTCAGCGCTTATTCGAGCGCTGCGCCGCGCCGTTCGGGGATCAGGAACAGCGTCGCGAGAATGTCCAGCACGTAGATCGCCGCCAGCATGCCGAGCGCCGCCGTGAACGAATAGCGGGCCGCCATCGCGCCGACCGCGAGCGGCCCGAAGCCTCCCACCGCCCGGCCGATGTTGAAAAGGACGTTCTGGGCGGTCGCGCGCGCGGCGGTCGGGTAGAGCTCCGAAATGAGCGCGCCATAGCCGCCGATCATGCCGTTCACAAACACGCCCATGGCCGCTCCACCGATCAGCAGCGCGAACGGCGTGCTCAGATGCGCGTAGACGTACACCATCACCACCGCCCCCACCTGATAGAACAGGAACGTGGGCCGGCGCCCGAAACGGTCGGCCGCCACGCCGAAAAGCCAGATCCCGAGCGCCATGCCCAAGACGGTCACGGCGGTCCAGAGACCGGACTTCGTGAGCGAATAGCCAAAGGATTTCGAAAGATAGGCGGGCAGCCAGATCATGAGCCCGTAGTAGCCGAAGTTCTGCACCGAGCAGAGCACCGTCACACCGAGACTCGCGCGCGCCGTGCGGGCGTCGGCGACCAGCAGGCGAAGTGCACGCAGCCAAGCGCCGCGCTCGTGTGCAGGCGCCCGGGCCTGCATCCGTTCGACACGCGCCCGATGGGCCACGAACAGCTCGGGTTCTTCCACACTCCGGCGCACGATGAACGACACCACGGCGGGCAAAAGACCGATCGCGAACATGCCGCGCCAGCCGATCAGCGGCAGGAGCCACGGTGTGAGCAGCGCCGCGGCGAGCACCCCGACCTGCCAGCCCAACCCGACATACGACGACGCCCGCGCACGCAGCCGGTCGGGCCATGCCTCGGCAACCAGCGCCATGCCGATGCCGAACTCGCCCCCGAGCCCGATGCCGGCGATGGTCCGGTAGATCAGCAAGTCGGTATAGCCACGCGAGAGCGCGCACAGCCCGGTGAAGACGGCGAACACCAGAATCGTCCAGGTGAGCACACGCACGCGCCCGAAGCGGTCCGAAAGCAGCCCGAACACGATGCCGCCCACCACCGCGCCCACGAGCGTCCACGTGACGAGCGAGCCGGCCTGCGCACCCGAGAGATGCAGATCCGCGCTGATGGCGGGCAGCATGAAGCCGAGCATCAGCAGGTCGAAGCCGTCCATGGCGTAGCCGAGCACCGAGGCAATCAGCGCGCGCACGGCATGACCGCCCACGGGCCCCTCGTGCAAGGTTTCACTTCCTGTATGCGGAACGGCAGCGGGCGCGATGGCGGTATCGGCAGGAGAGAGTTCCGATGATTCGGAAGGTGTAGAAGGTGGTCCAGGACGGGAGGCGGTGGTCATTCGAACAATCCTTTGGGGGCGCGTGCCAGACGAAAAACGGCGTGAGTTTACTGGCGCGCCCACGCAGCCACAACCAGAACCGCATGGCCGGCACACTCCCCCGCGCAACCCAGATCCCACCCTATAAAGCCGACGAACACTGTCAGCGCGACTCGTCGGCGATCGTCAAGTCGGGTAAAATACTCGGCTACGCGCGCAAGAAAAACCGTCCGGAGCAGGCGAGTCGCCAGAGGCCAAACCTCAGACGATCGACGCCATCCGGGCCGCGCATCGCGAGTTCCGCTGCATGCCACGCAGACTCGCCGTGCCAGCGCCATCGGGCCCAGCGCCCACCCTCCTCCGCATTCATCTATCCAAGGATTCGCCCATGACAGGCTACGATCGCCAGACGATCTCGGACGCAACCGCGAAAATGCTGCTCGAAGTGAAGGCCGTGCACTTCAACGCCGAAAAACCCTTCATCTTCACTTCCGGCTGGGCGAGCCCAGTCTATATCGACTGCCGCAAGCTGATCTCGTATCCGCGCGTGCGCCGCGGCCTGATGGAAATGGCTGAAGCCACCATTCTGCGCGACGTCGGCTACGAGCAGATCGACGCCGTCGCCGGCGGCGAAACCGCGGGCATCCCGTTCGCGGCATGGCTCTCGGACCGCCTGATGGTGCCGATGCAGTACGTGCGCAAGAAGCCGAAGGGCTTTGGCCGCAACGCGCAAATCGAAGGTCTGCTCACCGAAGGCCAGCGCGTGCTGCTGGTCGAGGACCTGACCACGGACAGCCGCAGCAAGATCAACTTCATCAACGCGCTGCGTACCGCCGGCGCACAGGTGAACCACTGCTTCGTGCTGTTCCACTACAACATCTTCAAGGAAAGCGTCTCGGTCCTGAAGGACATCGACGTCGACCTGCACGCACTCGCCACGTGGTGGGACGTGCTGCGCGTCGCCAAGGAATCGGGCTACTTCGAAACGAAGACGCTCGACGAAGTCGAGAAGTTCCTCCACGCACCGGCCGAATGGTCGGCGGCACACGGCGGCGCGACCTCGGCACCGCAATAAGCCTGCGAGCGGGCTGCGCGTGCCGCATCCGCCGCGCGCCCCGTTCACAAGCAAAAAAAGCCATCTGTCCGAAAGACAGTTGGCTTTTTTCATGCGCCGCGCAAAACTTTATGCGGCGGCGCGCGCTCAGGGCGCGGCGTCGCCGGCCAGGCCTTCGTCGGGCGCATGCGACGAAAGATTGAGCAGGCCGTTGCTCTGTGCGTACTGGAACAGTTCCGAGTCGCGATCGAGCCCAAGCTTGCGCATGGCCGTGTTCTTCTGAGTGCTGATCGTCTTGATACTGCGATTGAGCTTCTCGGAAATTTCCTTGATCGTCATGCCCGAAACGAAAAGCCGCACCACTTCGAGTTCGCGCTTCGAGAGGATGACTTCCTCGTTCTTGCCGCCGCTGTTGATGCGCAACGATTCGAGCGCCACCTTCACCTGCGGGCTCATGTACTCGAGATTGCGGCTCACGTGCTGCACGGCGAGTCCGATATGGCTCAAGTCGTCGGATTTGTGAACCACCGCGATCACGCCGAGTTCACCCAGCCGCTTCAGGAGCGCCGCGTTTTCGAGCATCGTAAGGACGACGATAGGAATGTTCGGGAAATTGCGGCGCAGATAGCCGATGAGCGGCAGGCCATCGCCGTACTGGCCACCCGGCATGGCAAGGTCGGTGACGAGCACGTCGCACGGCGTAGTCTGCAGCGCCTTGATCAGTTCCGTGGACTGGCGGGCACGGCCGACGACCTGGATGCCCGGGAACTTAAGTAGCGCATGCTCGGCGCCGAACAAGATCACCGGATGATCGTCCGCGACTACGACCCTGATTGGCTGCTGCATTACCCCTCCGTGGAGACCGTCCTGGTCATCTTTCTTTGTGGTCGGCTAGTTGCCCGAGAAACCTCTCGTTGCCGAAACATCGCCTTTTGCGTGGGCAGCAAAGCAGGCGACTATAGCCGATTTCCTCGCGCGCGCAGCCATCAGACGGCCAAAACGCGTTAGCTTAAAGTCGTAATATTGAACGAAGTTCAGTGTGGCACACAATTCGAAACACCCCGTCGGCAGTGTGTCATGCATCTTTAACAAACCTATAGGAGATCCGCCCCATGCGAGCCTCAGGCGTACATGCGCGTGCCTGGTCCCCATTGCCGCCCACCAAGGCTTTGCAGGCCATCTGGGCGACCGGTTTCGTCGGCGCGGGCCTGGCTATCGCCGCACTGGCATGCGCAAATGCCCACGCGCAAGGCACGTTTGCGCTCAGCAGCGTGGACTTTCGCGACGGCGGACAGGTTGCCGCACCGCAGGTGTTCAACGACAACGGCTGCACGGGCGCGAATCGGTCGCCGCAATTGGCATGGCGCAACCCGCCAGCAGGTACGCGCAGTTACGCGGTCACGGTTTTCGATCCCGATGCGCCGGGCCGCGGCTGGTGGCACTGGGCCGTCGCCAACATTCCGGCGCGCGTGAATACGCTGGCCGAAAACGCCAGTGCCTCGGGCGCGCTAACGAAGCTCGGCGCGCTCGAGGCGCGCAACGACTTCGGCAGCACCGGCTACGGCGGCCCATGCCCGCCGCCGGGCAAGCCGCATCGCTATATCGTGACCGTCTACGCACTCGGGGCCGACAAACTCGCGCTCTCCGCAGGCGGGCCGGCGATGGCGTTCGATCACGAGATTAACGGTGCCACGCTCGGCAGCGCGCGAATAACTGTCATGTACGGGCGCTGAAATATACGCCTGCCATGCGGTTCTTGTGTAGTCCGGACGAATCGCAGCGAATAAGACCTCACCGCGCCGCCACGGCTTGATACGGGTTCCTCCCGATTTTTTTCTGCCGGCCGCCGTACGTCGCGCGGCCATCGGTCTTAAAATACCGTTCCGGCGCCGCATCAGTGAGCGCCGCGCGGCGACTCTCGCCAGCGCGGCGGGCAGCGCCCGCAATCCCCGAGTTTCAGAGAGACCGAGATGAGCACGAAAGTTTTTGTCGACGGACAGGAAGGCACGACCGGCCTGAAGATTTTCGAATACCTGTCGCAGCGCGCCGACGTCGAGATCCTGCGGATCGACGAAGCGAAGCGCAAGGACGTCGAGGAACGCCGCCGCCTCATCAATGCGTCCGACGTGACCTTCCTGTGCCTGCCCGACGTCGCCTCGCGCGAATCGGCCTCGCTGGTCGAGAACGAGCACACGGTGCTCATCGACGCGAGCACGGCCTTCCGCACCGATGCCGACTGGGCCTACGGCCTGCCCGAACTGGCCCGCGCGCAGCGCGAGCGACTGCGCAGCGCCAAGCGCATCGCCGTGCCGGGCTGCCACGCGTCGGCGTTCGTGCTGGCCATGCGTCCGCTCGTCGAGGCTGGGCTCGTGGCGCCCGATTTCGCAGCGCACGCCTACTCGCTTACCGGTTACAGCGGCGGCGGCAAGAAGATGATTGCGGAGTACGAAGCCGGCGGCAACGAGAAACTCATGAGCCCGCGCCCCTACGCGCTCGGCCTCACGCACAAGCATCTGCCGGAAATGGCGTTCCACGGCGGCCTGAAAAGCGCGCCCGTGTTCACGCCGATCGTGGGCCCGTTCTACAAGGGTCTCGCGGTCACGACCTATTATTCGCCGCAGCAGCTCGCGCGCCGCACCAAGCCCGAAGACGTGCTGGCGCTCTACGCCGAGTACTACCAGGGTGAAAAATTCGTGCGCGTGATGCCGTTCAATGCCGAGGCCAATCTGGATTCGGGCATGTTCGACGTCCAGGCGAACAACGACACCAACCGCGTCGACCTGTTCGTGTTCGGCAACGACGAGCAGTTCGTAACCGTCGCGCGTCTGGACAATCTGGGCAAGGGCGCTTCGGGCGCGGCGATTCAGTGCATGAATCTTGCGATCGGCGCGGCCGAGGACACCGGGCTGAAGGCCTGAGGCTCCGTTAAGCCACCCGATATCCCTGCGGCTGCAAAAAGCAAAAGACCCGGCACTGCGAAGTGTCGGGTCTTTCCATTTGTGCGGGCGGCCAGCACACGCCGGATTGCAGTGACGCAAAACGCACAGGCAAAAAAAAGCCCGCCATGTTTGGCGGGCTGAATCCATATCAGAGGAGACATGGAGGAGACAGAAACAAGTATAGCGAACTACTTGGTGCGACGCAACATGTAAAGTAGTAGGGACCCTGAACGTTGCTAATAAGCAACAAAAATGATCATCAGGATTACCCGGATAGGGGCCATGGGTTCGCGAGGCGCTGCTATGACAAGCGAACCGACCTGAGCCCCCCCGGCACCGCTACTGGGAAACCATCGAGAGAATGAACGTCAGCTGATCGAGCCCCACTGGGCGCACCAGATGCACGTCGAAGCCAGCGGCGAGCGCTTCATCGCGGTGGCGCGACTCGCCCCAACCGCTCAGCGCGATCAGGAGCGGCGGGCGCGCACCGCAGGCTTCACGCAAACGCTGCACGAGAGCGGCCGGCTCGTCGTCGGGCGCAAGCGACAGCGCGACGATCGCCACGTCCGGGACAAACCGCGCAGCGGCTTCGGCTGCGTCGTCGAGTGTTTTCGCCAAGGCGGTCGCGTAGTGAAGGTCGGCCAGTAACGTGCCGAGCCCCGTCAGCGACTTCTCGTCATGATCGGCGATCAGGATGCGCGTCTCCATCCGCCGCCTCCGTTCCCATTGTTTCCGCTGATTTGCATCGTTCCCCGTCCGCTCGCGTGGCGCGGAGCCTTGCCGTCAGCCCCTTATCAAGCGCCTTATTCGTCTCACATTATCCACCCGCGCCCGCCATCGCTGTGTGCGTCAACACGCGAGGGCCCGAGGATTTTGGCCGCGTCGATCAAGCACGCCCCGCGCGGCGCGCCGCAACCTTGCCGAGCACCGCGAAGTCGCACTCGCCATCGCCGTGTGCAACGGCATCGAGCAGGCTGTCGCGCAGCACGCTCGCGACGGGCAGCGGCGTCGCGACCGCGTCGGCGGCTTCCAGCGCGAGCCGCACATCCTTCAAGCCGAGGCGCGCCTTGAACTGCGCCGGCTCGTAGCGGCCTTCCGCGATCATGCCGCCATAGCCCGCGTACACGGGACCCGGAAATGGCCCGCCCGTGACCACGTCGAGAAAATCGCGCATCGCCACGCCGTGGCCGCCCAGTAGCGCCGCCGCCTCGCCGAGCGCCTCCACTGCCGCCGCCAGCATGAAGTTCGCGGCCAGCTTCATCACGTTCGCCTGTTGCGGCAGCGCGCCGATGCGCCAGGTCTTCTGGCCGATCGCGTCGAAGAGCGGCTGCACGCGGTCGATGGCTTCGGCGGCGCCCGCCGCGATGATTGTCAGCTTCGCAGCCGCGGCGACGTCGGGCCGGCCGAGCACGGGCGCGGCAACATAGTGCAGCCCCAATTCCGCGTGCTCGCGCGCGAGTGTCTCGGCAAGCGCCACCGAAATCGTCGCCATGTTCACGTGCACGAGACCGCGAGGCGCCTGCGCGAGCAATGCGGCGTCGAACACTTCGCGCAGCGCCGCGTCGTCGGCGAGCATGGACATTACGGCGTCGCCGCCAAACGCCTCGGCCGGAGACGCGACCACGCGCGCACCCGCGTCGGCCAGTGCCTGCGCCTTCGCCGGCGTGCGGTTCCAGACGCGCACCGTGTGCCCGGCCTTCAGCAAGTTCACGACCATCACGGCCCCCATTTCTCCAAGGCCGATAAAGCCGATATCCATTGCCTGCTCCTCATGGTGAAAAACGCGAGTAGAACACAGTACGCCTGCCAACGCAGTGCATCGTGCAGCGCATCCGGGCACCATGCCGCGCGCACGCGCCGGTGCGATACTGGCGTCATGGTCACCGCCACTTTCCGCTTCTACGAGGAGTTGAACGATTTTCTCGCGCGGCCGCTGCGACGGCGCGCGTTCAGTTGCGTGTGCGCGCGCGACGCCACCGCGAAGCACATGATCGAGGCGCTCGGTGTGCCGCACACCGAAGTGGAACTGATCCTCGTGAACGGCGAATCGGTGGGATTCGAGCATCCGCTCGCGGATGGCGATCGCGTGGCCGTCTATCCGAAGTTCGAGGCGCTCGACATCCGGCCCTTGCTGCGCGTGCGCGCAAGCCCGCTGCGGGAGCTGCGCTTTATCGCCGACGCCCATCTGGGCGGCCTCGCGCAACTATTGCGGCTCGTGGGATTCGACACGCTTTACGACAACCACTTCGCCGACGACGCTATCGAGTCGCTCGCCCTCACCGAGCACCGCATCGTCCTCACGCGCGACCGCGAGCTGCTCAAGCGGCGGAGCATCACGCACGGTTGCTACGTGCGCGCGCTCAAGCCGCGCGCGCAGCTTCACGAACTCTTCGATCGGCTCGATTTGGCCGCGAGCGTGCGGCCGTTCCGGCTCTGCCTCGCGTGCAATGCCCCGCTGCGCCACATCGCGCGCGCCGAGGTGCGCTCACGCGTGCCCGCCGGCGTGTTCGAGCGGCAGACGCGCTTCGTGACCTGCGACGTCTGCGAGCGGGTGTTCTGGGAGGGTTCGCATTGGCAGCGCATGCGAGCGTTGATCGACGAGGTGCGTGACAACAATGCCGACGGCAACGGCAATCACAACGGCAGCGCGACGCCCTGATGCGCATCGCCACGATGGACGCGCGCGGGCGTTTGCGTACAATGCGCGCCACTGCCCAAACTCGGAGCTGAACCCATGGCCATGAAAAAATTCGACCTTGAGAAAAACAAGGCGCTAAAACTGATGCAATCGACCCACAAGGCCGGCCCCGACCGCTTCGGCAAGGACTCGGGGCCGGCGGCACTCGACCGCCGCGAGCAGCGCAAGCTCGATCAGGCCGCCGGCCTCGTGCCGTTCGCGTGCAAGCTCAACGCCGATCTCGTGGAAAAGCTGAAGGCTCGCGCGGAAAGCCATCCGCAGGGCATGACCGGTCTTTTGACGGCGTTGCTCGAAGCCGGGCTCGCGAACGACGCGTGAAATAAGCGCCATATAAAGCCCCCCAAACGGGGACAAAAAAAGCCAGGGCATGTGCCCTGGCTTTTTTTTGCTGACCGCGCACGCAACGCGTTGCCGCGCGGCCCGACGAATGCTTTAGTTCGTCGTGCCCTTGGCGTTCGTGCCGGCGGCCGAAGCAGCTTCTTCAACCGGGGCGCGTTTGCCGTGGTGCTTGAGCGTCTTGTGTTGCTTTTTGGCCTTGGCCGGAGCGCTGGCAGCGGTTGCCGCGGCGGCGACACCCGATGCTTCCTGAGCAAAAGCCTGAGCCGAAATCAGTGCGAAGGATGCTGCGATGAGCGAGGCGAGAATCTTTTTCATCTGTTGTTCCCCAAACCTGGTATGACCGGCACGTTGTGAATTGAGCTTTGCAGTACGGCGAAACGGCCCGCCGGCCGATCTGGACGGGCGATTCGCGCGAAGCAGTATCACGCAGCATAAGCCGTTTGTCATCCGTAATCGGGCCAGTGTATTTTCGGTGAGACAATTTGCTTTCAATTCAGATACGATCGAGGTTTCGCACGGCTGTTCGCCTTGCGGATCTGCCGTCCATGGCAGAGTCACGCCAGAATCGAGAATTTCGCTTGAAACCCGCCAACCACCACCTGCGCGCCAATCTACTGATGTTGGCCGCCGCCATGATTTGGGGCTCCGCATTCGTCGCCCAACGACTGAGCCTCGACGCCATCGGCCCATTCCTCTTCACCGGCCTGCGGTTCCTGCTAGGAGCCGGGGTCGTATCGACATTTGTCTTCGTGATGAACCGGCTGCAGCGCATGCGCCAGGGGCACGACCAAGCCGCCTCCGCCTACGCGCCCCGCCTCGATGCGGCGCTGCTGCGCTCCGGCGCGGTGCTCGGGCTCGTGCTCGCCGTGGCCATCTCGCTGCAGCAAATCGGCTTGCGCTACACGAAGATCGCCAACGCCGGCTTCATCAGTTCGCTCTATGTTGTCATCGTGCCCATGCTGGGCGTGCTGCTGCGCCATCGCACCGGTCCCGGCACGTGGATCGGCGCAGCGCTCGCGACGGCCGGGCTCTATCTGCTGAGCATCAACGAGCATTTTTCGATCATGTATGGCGACTGGTATCAGCTTGGCTGCGCGCTCGTCATCTCCATTCAGATGATGCTCGTGAGTCATTACGCACCGCGTCACGATCCGCTCTTGCTCTCGATCGTGCAGTTCGTCGCCTGCGGACTGGTTTGCCTCGTCATTGGCGTCGCTGTCGAGCCCATGCATCTCGACAGCATCGTCCGTGCGGCGCCCGCCATTCTCTACGGCGGCGCGCTCTCTGTGGGCGTGGCCTATACGATCCAGGTGGTCGCGCAACGCGACGCGGCGCCCGCGCACGCCGCAGTGATTTTCAGCATGGAAGGCGTGTTCGCGGCAATCGCAGGCTGGATCGCACTTGGCGAGACGCTCAGTACCCGCGCGCTCGTGGGTTGCGCGCTGATGCTCGCTGGGCTGCTTGTCTGCCAGTTGCTGCCTACTGCGCGCGAGCGCGTCAAAGCGCACGAAACCCAGGCTGCAGAATCCGCCTGAATACGCGGAAAAAGCGAACGCCGATTTCACCGGTTCAATTCATCGGCATCAAGATAGCGTCGCCTCCGGGCGACTTTTTTTTGCCTTCAGCGATTGTGTGGATAACACGCGGCCGCGAGAGTTATCCACGCCAGCCTCTGGACAAGCTGGGGACGACCTGGCGAATGATCTGTGGATCACTTCTTGATAACTCCTGGTGGTTCATCAAAGGCCCAAAAGTTATCCGCACAGTTCGAAATGCATACAGCAATTGTCCGCATGCCTGTCCGGATTGCATCGAATTGAACTGAATAAGAAATACCGCGTTATCCACAGGAAATGCCAGGGCTTGTTAACTATTACTACGTATACATATATAGATTCATAACTCTTATTGAATAACGTGCGTTGCCAGATGCGACGTCAGGATGCAAAGGCATCGACGAAGCGCGGCAGCCCCAACAGCGCACGACGCGCAATTGAACGCTTGAACTCCGCGCGACGCCCGGAAAAGAGTACGGTCTCGCTTGCCGACACCACTTGGTCTCCTTGCAGACACGCCCATGCAAAGCAGTGCGCGGCGCTTACGCTGCGCTCCTGCTCCGGCGTCAGCCATCCGATGCTTGCAAGCACAACGTTCGCATGTCCGGCGCGCTGCGCGAGCAATGCTTCGGCCAGTGCACGGGCAAGCGGCTCATCCGGCTGCGCACTGCCCGCCGCACCGGGCAAACCCGCCAACGCCGCGCTCGTATGCGCGACGACACCAACATCCAGGCACCCGGCAACACTCGCCACATCGGCGAGCATGCCCGTGATGGCTCCGGCGGTGCAGGTTTCGATACTCGCCAGCACAAGCGAGCGCGAACGCAGATAACCGACGATCTGCTTCGATATGTTCATGGTTCGTGGGACCTTCGTGAGTGCAGGCAACAAAAAGGGCGTGCAGCCGTTTAGCCAGCACGCCCTCGTGGCGATCCACCGCGCGGCTGCGTTAGCCGCCTTCCATCATCCGCTCGATGGTCGGTTCGAGCTCGCTCAAGCCGATGGTCGCCGGCGCCTGCTCGACCACGCCGAAGAACTCCGTGCGCTGCGGCGCGGGATCGACGAGCAAGTTGCGCGCGTAGCGGCCATAGCGCGTGGGCGGCAACAGCCGCTCGGGCGGAATCACTTCGAACGCCGTGCCAACGGCGATAAACAGATCATCGTCGGTCATGGCTTGCTGAATGCGCCAGAGCGTCTGGTATTCGGGCGCGGCCTCGTTGAAGAACACGACGCCCGGCTTCACGCTTTCCACCTGGCCGCATGACGGACAGGCCGCGCCGGGATCGAGATTCGAGCCGACGCTTGGAAAGCGGTAGTCGCAGTCGGTGCAGAGCAGCGAAATCATGTCGCCGTGCAGATGCGTGACCTGGCGCGCGCCAGCCTGCTCGAGCATGTCGTCGATGTTCTGCGTGATGAGATGCACGCGCTCGGTGCCCCACGTGTTTTGCCACTGCGCGAGCAGGCGATGGGCTTCGTTCGGGCGCGCACCCGAGCATTCGGCAATGCGCTGGTTGTAGAAGCGAAACACCGCGGGCCGGTTGCGTCGCCACGTGTGGTAATTGCAGACCTCGTCGATGCTCGCATGCGTCCAGATGCCGTCGCCGGTGCGAAACGTCGAGATGCCGCTTTCCGCCGAGAGTCCCGCGCCCGAGAACACATACAGGCGGGGCAAGCGCGCTTGCTGACCCGGTTGCTGCAGGACTTGCTCAAAATCGGCCACTTTCACCTCCTGAATTCGATCGGAGCCATTATGGCCTTGCATTCAGGCTTTCGTCAGGAGGCGGGAGGAACGCGTGGAAGTACGCGGGGCGCAACCGCTTTTTTACAGACGGTTACAGCCGAGCGCATGCGGTTTCACCTTGGAGCGATTCCAGTGTCTAGTATCCGGGCATCCGCGGGCGCCTCGCAGCGTCCGGACACACATCAATACAAAAGACGAGGAAGCACCATGAAACGCGCACTGATTCTTTCCGCTCTCGGCGTGGCCCTTGCGGCTGCGTGTGGAGAGGCGTCGGCGCATACCGACCTGAGCGTGATGCTGGGCGTCCCTGCGCCGGTCTACGCGGCGCCGCCTGCGGTGGTCTACGAGCAGGCCCCCGTGGCCTACGCCGCGCCTGCCTACGGTTATGGGTACGGCTATGGTTATCGCGAAGATGACGACGGGGACCGCCGCTGGCACGACCACGGCCGTCATCGCGGCTGGTACAAGCACCATCGCGAAGACGACGACGATTAAGCCTCAGCGTCAACTACGGTATGTGTAGACTCTGTCGCCCGGCTTGAACGTGTCCCACATCCGCTGCATCACGGCCTCGGAACCGACGCCCATGCAGCCGTGGCTAAAGCCGTCATACCCCTCGCGCTGGAAATCATAGGAAAGGTGGAACGCCTGGCCTCTGCGCGAATCCTTGTCCCACGCGATAAACATCGCATATGGCATGGGCGTGCCGTAAAGACTGGAGACGTGATGGCGTGATTTCCAGTCAATCCGTCCGTGGCCGTCCCCGGTAGCAAAGCTGGTGCCTCGGCCATCGCCGGGGCGGAACGGGAAAGAAAACTGCGGCGTCCCGTTGATATAGGCCGTGGCCACATAGGTGGTCTTGTCGGCACAGATAATCCGTTTTGCCGTGGTACAGATCCTGGGTGCAGAGGCAGGGGTAGCGGCAGTATCGAATGTGAATCCGGCCGGCAGCGCCGGCGCTGCCTCACCGGCGTGAGGCTCCTGAGCCCCGTTGGCGGTCCACTTCGTCGTGGCTGCATTCTGGATGGCGCGGATCGCGTCTGGCATGGTCATGGAGGCTGCGCCCGCGCTCTGAGGGGCGGAGGGCGCCTCGGCGGCAGCCAGCGCCACAGGTGCAGGCTTTGTTGCAGCCGGGGGACGAGTCGTGGCGACGGCCGCTTCGACATCGCCTTGGCGGCCCTCGCCCCATACCGTGGCCGCTATGACAATACCCATGCCGATAATCAGCACGGATCCGTATCCGATCAGGCGCTTCATCCCTACGCGTGATTTCACCAGCGTTCTCCGCAATCATTCACGGGCCGAAACCACGGCCCCGAGTGATTCTACGTGACTCAACGCGAAGATTACTGTCTTGAAAGGATTCGGGTGAAGCGCTTAACGTCTTCCGTCAAATGCGAAGCGGAATCTCAAATCGTCGCCAATAAAAAAGGCCGGACGCTCGTAGAGCATCCGGCCTTGTGACGGACGTGTCAGCGACACGTCACGGCTTATTCCACCCGCTTATTCCACCGTCACCGACTTCGCGAGATTACGCGGCTTGTCCACATCGGTGCCGCGCGTGCAGGCCGTGTGATACGCAAGCAGTTGCAGCGGCACCACGTGCAGGATCGGCGAGAGCAGACCATAGTGCTCCGGCATACGGATCACGTGAATGCCCTCTTCGCTCGCGATATGCGTATCGGCATCGGCGAACACATAAAGCTCGCCGCCGCGCGCGCGCACTTCCTGCATGTTCGACTTGAGCTTCTCCAGCAGCGCGTCGTTCGGCGCGACCGTCACCACCGGCATCGCCTCCGTCACCAGCGCCAGCGGCCCGTGCTTCAGTTCGCCGGCCGGATACGCCTCGGCGTGGATATACGAGATTTCCTTGAGCTTGAGCGCGCCTTCGAGCGCGATCGGGTAATGCAGCCCGCGCCCGAGGAACAGCGCGTTTTCCTTGCGCGCGAACTCCTGCGACCACGCGATGATTTGCGGCTCCAGCGCCAGCACGCCATTGAGCGCCGCCGGCAGGTGGCGCAGCGCCTTCAGGTACGCGTCTTCCTGCTGCGCGCTCACGTGGCCGCGCAGCTTGCCCAGCGTCACCGCGAGAATGAACAGGCCCACCAGCTGCGTCGTGAACGCTTTAGTGGACGCCACGCCAATCTCGCGCCCCGCGTGCGTGAGGAACCTGAGCGAGGTCAGGCGCACCATCGCGCTCGTCGCCACATTGCAGACCGCGAGCGTCTGCTCCATGCCGAGCGACTGCGCGTGCTTGAGCGCCGCGAGCGTGTCGGCGGTCTCGCCCGACTGCGAGATCGTCACCACCAGCGCGCGCGGATTGGGCACCGACTCGCGGTAGCGGTACTCGCTCGCGATCTCCACTTCCGTGCGGATCTTCGCGACCGATTCGAGCCAGTACTTCGCGGTCAGGCCCGCGTAGTAGCTCGTGCCGCACGCGAGAATCAGGATGCTGTCGATGCCCCTGAACACCTCTGCAGCAGTGTCGCCGAACTGCACGGGATCGAAGGCGGCATCGGCGGGAATCGTGTCGGAGATCGCGCGCGGCTGCTCGAAGATCTCCTTTTGCATGTAGTGGCGATACGGGCCCAGCTCGACCGCGCCGCTATAGGCCTGCACGTCGCGCGCCACGCGCTCGGCGGGATTGCCCGCGCGGTCGACGATGCGCACGCCCTCGAGCGTGACCTCGCACACATCGCCCTCTTCCAGATAGCTGATGCTTTTCGCGCTGCCCGCGATCGCGAGCGCGTCCGAGGCGATGAAGTTGCCGCCCTCGCCATGGCCCACCACGAGCGGCGAGCCCGCGCGCGCGCCCACCACGGTGTGCGGCTGGTCCTTGTGCACCACGCCGATCGCATACGCGCCGGCGAGCTGCTGCACGGCCTCGCGCACGGCGGCGAACAGGTCGCCCTGGTAGAGGCTGTGGATGAGGTGGGCGATGACTTCGGTATCGGTCTGCGAGACGAACTCGTAGCCCTTGCCGCGCAGCGTCTCGCGCAGCGACTCGTAGTTCTCGATGATGCCGTTGTGCACGATCGCGAGCGCGTCGCGCGAGAAGATCGGGTGCGCGTTGTTCACCGTGGGCGCGCCGTGCGTGGCCCAGCGCGTGTGGGCGATGCCCGTGACGCCTTCGAAGCGCGCCTCGCGCACCTGGTCCTCGAGCTCGGCCACGCGCGCGACGCTGCGCATGCGCTGCGGGCCAGCGGCGGTGACGATGGCCACGCCGCACGAGTCGTAGCCGCGGTATTCGAGCCGCCGCAGGCCTTCGATGAGAACGGGGACGATATTACGTTGCGCTACTGCGCCGACGATGCCGCACATGGAGTTCGGTCCTTTGCAATGAGGGGCGGGGCGCCGCGTTTCAACACGCACGGCGCCCGCGATGTTCCGCCGTTCAGTTGTCTATCAGCGCTTGCTCTTCACCGGCCGAACGTAGCCGGTTTTCACGATCTGGGTCTTTTCGTTGAGCACGAGCGTGTCTTCGGGCACGTCCTTCCACACGGTCGTGCCCGCCGCGATGGTCACGCCGCGGCCCACGCGCACGGGCGCGACGAGCTGCGTATCGGAGCCCACGAACACCTTGTCTTCAATCACGGTACGGTGCTTGTTCGCGCCGTCGTAATTGCAGGTGATGGTGCCCGCGCCGATGTTCACGCCCGCGCCCACGTCGGCATCGCCCACGTAGCTCAGGTGATTGGCCTTCGAGCCCAGGCCGATGTTCGCGTTCTTCACCTCGACGAAGTTGCCCACGTGCACCTCGTCGGCAAGCTGCGCGCCCGGACGCAGGCGCGCGTACGGACCAAGCACGGCCTGCGCGCCAACCGTGGCGCTCTCGATGTGCGTGTAGGCATCCACGCGCGTGCCCGCGCCGATCACGGCATCGCGGATCACGCAGTTCGGACCGATGCGCACGTTGTCGGCGAGCGAGACCGTGCCTTCGAACACGCAGTTCACGTCGATGAAAACATCGCGCCCGCAGCTGATCGAGCCGCGCAGGTCGAAGCGCGCCGGGTCCGCGAGCGTGACGCCTGCCGCCAGCAATGTTTCGGCGGCGTTGCGCTGGTACACGCGCTCGAGTTCGGCGAGCTGCTGCTTGCTGTTCACGCCGAGCGTTTCCCATTCGGCGTCGGGCTGCGCGGTCACGACCGGATGGCCGGCGGCGATTGCCGCTTCCACGACGTCGGTGAGGTAGTACTCGCCCTGTGCGTTGTTATTGCCGAGCGCCGCGAGCCAGCCCGCCAGCGGCGCGGTGGGCGTCACGACGATGCCGGTGTTGATTTCGTCGATGAGGCGCTCGTCGTCGTTCGCGTCCTTCTGTTCGACGATGCGCAGCACCTCGCCGGTCGCGCCGCGCACGATGCGCCCGTAACCGGTCGGATCGTCGAGCGTCACGGTGAGGATGCCGTAGCCCGCTTTATCGCCCGCCTCGGCCGCGGCGTCGGTCAGGCGCTTGAGCGTGGACGCGCGCGTGAGCGGCACGTCGCCGTAGAGCACGAGCGTGGGCTGGTTCGCATCGAGCAGCGGCAGCGCCTGCGCGAGCGCGTGGCCGGTGCCGAGCTGCTGCTCCTGCACGGCGAACTGCACGTCGGGGGCGGACACGGCTGCGCGCACGGCCTCGCCGCCATGGCCGATCACGACCACGAGACGCGTGGGCGCGAGGCTGCGTGCGGTGTCGATGACGTGCGAGAGAAGCGGCTTGCCGGCGAGAGGATGGAGTACTTTCGGCAGGGCGGAGTGCATGCGTTTGCCCATGCCTGCCGCGAGGATCACGATGTTCATTGCATCGGTGACTTGAGAGGGAATGAAGCGGTCGATTTTAGCATGGGGGGTACCCCGACGCCGCTTGCAGGCAGGCGTTCGCAGAGCTTTCAACACTCCTTGACACACCCGCGTCAGGCGGAAAATCAGGCGTAAAAAAAGCGGCCACGACAGGCCGCTTTGGGGTCAGATGCCGTTTTGCAAACGACGCTCGCGCGCGCCGCTTGCGTCATGCTTCAGAGTTCGTCGAGCGGCGTGAACTTGAGCGTTGCGCCGTCGCCGGACATCTCGGGCGAATCGGTCGAGCACGGGTCTTCGTCGAACGCGATATCGCCCGCCGGGTCGGCCACGCCCGTCGCGCGCAGGCCCTTGAAGCCGAACAGCGACGCGTCCATCAGGTGCGACGGCACGACATTGCCGAGCGCGTTGAACATGTTCTCGACGCGGCCCGGGAAGCGCTTGTCCCACTCGCGGATCAGCGCCTTCATTTCCGCGCGCTTGAGGTTCGGCTGGCTGCCGCACAGGTTGCACGGAATGATCGGGAATTCGCGCAGCTCGGCGTACTTCTCCAGATCGGTTTCCTTCACGTAGGCGAGCGGCCGGATCACGATGTTTTTGCCGTCGTCGGATTGCAGCTTGGGCGGCATGCCCTTCAGCTTGCCGCCGTAGAACAGGTTCAGCAGCAGCGTCTGGAGAATGTCGTCGCGATGGTGGCCGAGCGCGATCTTGGTCGCGCCGAGCTCGCCCGCCACGCGGTACAGAATGCCCCGGCGCAGGCGCGAGCACAGCGAGCAGGTGGTCTTGCCCTCGGGCACGAGGCGCTTGACGATGCTGTAGGTGTCCTGATTCTCGATGTGGTAAGGCACGCCCACCTTGTCGAGATATTCGGGCAGCACGTGCTCGGGAAAGCCAGGCTGCTTCTGGTCGAGGTTCACGGCGACGATCTCGAAGTCGATCGGCGCGCGCTCGCGCAGGCGCAACAGGACGTCGAGCATCGCATAGCTGTCCTTGCCGCCCGACAGGCACACCATCACCTTGTCGCCGTCCTCGATCATGTTGTAGTCGCCGATCGCCTGGCCGACCTGGCGCACGATGCGCTTGAACAACTTGTTGTTCTCGTAGGCTTCCTTCTGCTCGCGGCGCGTGAGCGCGCGGCGGCCGTTCTCTTCGGAAGGGGCTTCGAGCGAGGCGTCGGCCGACGTTTCGGTAACGAGCGTTTCGGGGACGTTCATGACTCAGTCCTCCTTGATGCGAAAGACCTCGACGCCCACCGCGTCGCAGTCCGGGTACACGTCGGGCTTCTGGGTCGACACGCACACGGCGCGCACCTGCTCGTGCGAGAGCAGCGCGGCGGCGAGGTCGTCGCAGAGCGTCTCCTGCAGATGGATATGGCCCTGGCCCACACGTGCGGCGACGGTCGCGCGCATGAAGTCGTAATCGACGACTTCGCGCAGCTTGTCTTCGTGCGGCGTGGTCGACGAGAGCGGAACGAACAGGTCGACGTTGATGATGACGCGCTGTTCACCGCGTTTTTCGAAGTCATGCACACCGATGTTGATGTGCACTTCGTAGTTGCGCAAGAAAAGCCGGCGGCAATCGGCTAGCCGGGGATGCAGGAGTACAGCGGACATGTTCGTTCCAGTCGATAAAAGCGTGCGTTTTCTTGCACGTGGGCGGGCGCTGCGCGCCACGCGGGTCATACGGGTTACAAAGCCTGGGTTGCAAAGCCTTGGTGCGATTGCATTGCAGGCGCGTTTGCGGAATTCAGGCCGCGATTGAATGTTTTCGCAGCGATTACGGTCTATGCATTTAGTTGCATTATTTGGCGTCGATTGCGAAACGCGTCCGCAACGCGATTCGCCGCCCGATCAGGTCAACATCAGGTCAACATCAGGCCCACCTCAGCCCGACGCCTGATCGCCGGTCAAAAACATCACATCGCGCGGCAGCGGCACGAGGTGCTGGCCGCCGTCGACTACCAGCGTCGAGCCGGTCACGCCCGAGGCCTGAGCGAGATACAGCGCGGCCTCCACGAGATCGCCGGGGCGCGACGCGCGCCCGAGCGGCGTAACCTTATGCGCGGCGGCGAAGCTCTCCGGCGTCTGGTCGCCCGATTGCAGCGTGAGGCCAGGAGCCAGACCCACCACGCGCATCTTCGGCGCGAGCGCCTGGGCCAGTGCAACGGTGGCGTTCTGCAAAGCGGCCTTGGTCAGCGTGTACGACAGGTAGTCGGGATTCATGTTGTACAGCTTCTGGTCCAGCACGTTGATCACGCAGGTGCGCAACGACTCGTTCTGCAACGCGGCTTCGGGCGTCGCCGCCCACAGCATGCGCGCCAGCACCAGCGGCGCCCCCACGTTGATCGCCATGAGATGCTGCAGCCTCGCGTAGCCGACGTCGCGCGCCGTGTCTTCCTCGAAGCGCGATGCATTGTTCAGCACGCACGCGGGCAGGCCGAGCGCAGCGGCGCAATCGGGCACGAGCCGCGCCACCTGGGCCTCGTCCGCCAGATCGGCGTGCAGCGCGACCGCTCGGCGGCCCATGGCGCGGATTTGCTCGACGACTTCATCGGCTTCGGCCCGCGAACCGCCGTAATGCACCGCCACGTCCCAGCCGCGTTCGGCAAAGCCCAGCGAAAATGCGCGGCCGATGCGGCGCGCGCCGCCCGTCACGAGGATCACGCGCGCGGCAGCCCTTGCGCCAGAATGCGGAGACGATCCGGACGGTTGGCTCAGGCTCGATGCGGGGTCGGATGGCAGCGCGCCCTTTGGTTGGCCCTCAGATGGCTGGCCCCCCGAAACCCCGCCAGACCGGCGGATGCCCGATGTTTCACTCATTTACAATGCCGGGATGAATCCGAAAGCTCACGAACCCGCTAGTTTACCTGTTCCCGAGCCGATCGCGCTCGCGCAGTCCGAGGCGCTCGCCGCAACCGTGCGCGCGGAAGTCGCCGCTGCGGGCGGCTGGCTGCAGTTCGACCGCTATATGGAGCGCGCGCTTTACGCGCCGGGGCTCGGCTATTACAGCGGCGGCTCGCGCAAGTTCGGCCTGCTCGCCGACGACGGCAGCGACTTCGTGACCGCGCCCGAAATGTCGCCGCTGTTCGCGGCCACGCTCGCGCGCGCCGTGGGCGAAGCGCTCGCGGCCAGCGGCACGCACGCGCTGATGGAGTTCGGCGCGGGCACGGGGCGGCTCGCGGCGGGCGTGATGCTCGCGCTCGAAGCGCTCGGCGTGGTGTTCGATTCGTATGCCATCGTCGACCTGTCGGGCGAGTTGCGCGAGCGCCAGCGCGAAACCATCGCCAAGCTTGCGCCGCATCTGGCCGCGCGCGTGCAATGGCTCGACGCGCTGCCCGAGCGCTTCGAAGGCGTGGTGATCGGCAACGAAGTGCTCGACGCGATGCCGGTGCGCCTCTTCGCGCGCAAGGACGCCGTGTGGCACGAGCGCGGCGTGAGCGTGAATGGCGACGGCACGCTCCAGTTCTCGGACCGCCCGGCCATGAGCGGGATCGACGCGGGCTGGGCGCAGAGCGTTCCCGGCAGCGTGCTCGCGGAGATCGACGGCAGCGAAGACTACGTGACGGAAACGCACGAGGCCGCGCTGGCCTTCACGCGCACGATCTGCGCGATGCTCGCGCGCGGCGCGGCGTTTTTCATCGACTACGGTTTTCCGCACGGCGAGTACTACCACGCGCAGCGCGTGCAAGGCACGCTGATGTGCCACTACCGCCACCGCGCGCACGGCGACCCGTTCCTCTACCCCGGCTTGCAGGACATCACCGCGCACGTTGAATTCAGCGGCATCGCGCAAGCCGGCGTCGAAGCGGGCGCGGACCTGCTCGGCTATACCTCGCAGGCGCGCTTCCTGATGAACGCGGGCATCACCGAAGTGCTCGGCGAGATCGATCCGCACGACGCCGCGCGTTTTCTGCCGGCCGCGAACGCGGTGCAGAAGCTCGTATCGGAAGCGGAGATGGGCGAGCTCTTCAAGGTGATCGCGTTCTCGCGCGGCATCGACGCGACCATCGCCGCGTTTGCGCGCGGCGACCGCAGCCACACACTCTGAGCGCTCATGATCCGCTGGTTCATCACCACTTTCATCGCCGTGGCGATTCTCTCCAGCGCGCAACCGTGGCTCAGGAAGCTCGGCATTGGCCGGCTGCCTGGCGATGTCACGCTGCGCATCTTCGGCCGCGAGTATCCGCTGCCGTTCATGTCGACGCTCGTGCTCTCGATGGCGCTTTCGTTTATCGTGCGCGCGCTTTGATCACACGCTGAACGCGAAAACGGCGCACTTGTGCGCCGTTTCGAACACCACCATGACGCGCATGACGCCTTGCGTCAGCCCGCCTTCAACGCCTCTTCCACCGCATCAACGCGTGCGCGGTGCACCGCTTCCTTGATCTTCTCCGCAGCGTTCTTGTCCGCGCCCGCCTCGGTGATCGTGCGCGCGATCGCGCCCGCGTCCACGCCGCGCGCGGCCGCAAGCGCCACGCGCAGACGCTCCGCTTGCGGATACGGCGCGTTTTCCCAGTTCAGGCGCCCGCGCAAATCGGCCTCGCAGGCCTGCAGCGCCTCGGCAAAGCGCGCGGGCTTGCGCAGCGCGTCGCTGCGCTCGAGCATGCGCACGAGCGCAGCCGCGCCCATGTCCATCACGCGATGCACGTTGCCGTGCTCGCGCGCGACCAGCAGCGCGAGGTCGCGGCATTCGTTGGGCACGCGCAGCCGGTCACAGAGCGGCTTCAACAGATCGACGCTGCGCCCTTCGTGGCCGATGTGGCGCGGCAGCACGTCTTCGGGCGTGGTCGCCTTGCCGAGATCGTGCGTGAGCGCGGCGAAGCGCACCGGCAGCGCATAGCCCTGCGCGGCGGCGTGGTCGATCACCATCATCACGTGGATGCCGGTATCGACTTCGGGGTGATAGTCGGCGCGCTGCGGCACGCCGAAGAGGCTGTCCACCTCGGGCAGCACGCGCGCGAGCGCGCCGCATTCGCGCAACACCGCGAACATGCGCGAGGGCTTGCTTTCCATGAGCCCGCGCGAGACTTCCTGCCAGACGCGCTCGGGCACGAGCGCGTCGACTTCGCCCGAGGCCACCATCGACTGCATCAGCGCCATGGTCTCGGGCGCGACGGTGAAGTCGGCGAAGCGCGCCGCAAAGCGCGCGATGCGCAGGATGCGCACCGGGTCTTCGAGAAACGCATCGCTCACGTGACGGAACACACGCGCGCGCAAATCGTTCGCACCGCCAAATGGATCGACCACGCGCCCGGTCAGCACGCCCCCGGGCTGGATCTCGCGCGCCATCGCGTTGATGGTGAGGTCGCGCCGCGCGAGATCTTCCTCGAGCGTGACATCGGGCGCGTAGAAAAACTGGAAGCCGTGATAACCCGCTGCGGTCTTGCGCTCGGTGCGCGCGAGCGCGTATTCCTCCTGCGTCTGCGGATGCAGGAACACCGGAAAGTCCTTGCCCACCGGGCGATAGCCCTGCGCGGCCATCTGTTCGGGCGTCGCGCCCACGACCACGTAATCGCGGTCGCGCACGGGCAGGCCCAGCATGTCGTCACGGATCGCGCCGCCTACCACGTAAATCTTCATGCGTCGGGTTCGTCGTGCTCGATACGGTGGGTTTCCTTGCGCGCGGCTTCGATCCATGCCGCGACGGCGGGCTCGGCGCTCACGCGCGCCGCATAGGCGGCCGCTTTGGACGAAAGCTCGGGGGCGTAGCTGTTGAAGCGCATCACGACGGGCGCGTACATCGCATCGGCAATGCTGAACTCACCGAACAGGAATGGGCCGCCGCTGGCGTCGAGACAGGCGTTCCACAACGAGTCGATGCGCGCGATGTCCGCGAGCGTGCCGGGTGTGGCGCCCGTGCCAGGCTTCGACGTGCGGATCGCCATCGGCATGGTCGTGCGCAAGTCCGCGAAGCTCGAATGCATCTCGGCGCTCACGCTGCGCGCGCGCGCACGTGCGTTGGCATCGCGCGGCCACAGCGCGTGTTGGGGAAAGCGCTCGGCGAGCGTTTCGGCGATGGCGAGCGTGTCCCACACGGCAAGGCCGTCGTCAGTGAGGAGGCAGGGCACCTTGCCCGACGCCGAAACCGCAAGAATCGACGCTTTCGTTTCGGGCTCGCCGAGTTCGATCAGCACCTCTTCGAATGGAATGCCGAAATGCGTCATCAGCACCCAGGGGCGCATCGACCACGACGAGTAGTTCTTGTCTCCAATGACGAGTTTCATGATCACCGTTGAATAGGAAGTCAAGGTTGGGTGCGCCACGTGCCCGGGCTCATGCCCGAATGCGTGGCGCGCGGCGGATGTGCTGCTGCTGCGTTGCTGCTTCGTTGGTGCGGCTCTGGACGCTATCGGTGTGCGTTCGTGCGAAAGATGTTCAGGCGCGCGCGCAGCGAAGCGTCGGAGAGATAGAGCGGCGCGATCGTCTCGATGCTCACGGGCTCCACGCCCAACTCCGGTGCCAGCGGCCCGGTGAGCACGCTGTCGACTTTCATCGAATCGAGATTATCGCGCGTGAGGACCGGCACGCCGGGCGCCATCTCGAACGAAAGCGCCTGCAGCCGCGCGAACGCATCGGGCAAGCGCACGATGCGCGCGTGACGGCCCACTACTTCGCCGCAGTACTGCACCAGCTGTTCGAGCGTGTAGACCGTCGGCCCGCCGAGTTCATAAGTTTGCCCGCTCGCGGCGTCGAGATCGAGTACGTTGACGATCGCCTTCGACACGTCGCCCACATAGACGGGCTGGAACTTCGCGTCGGGCATGCCGAGCGGGATCGCCGGAAAAAGCTTTTGCAGCACGGCAAAGCGGTTGAGGAAGGTGTCGTCGGGGCCGAACACCACGGACGGGCGCAGGATCGTCGTGGCCAGCGCCGTGGCCGCGTGCACGGCCTTTTCGCCGTCGCCTTTCGAGCGCAGATACATGCTCGGCCCGCGCGGGTCGGCGCCAATCGCGCTCACGTGGATGAAGCGGTGCACGCCCTTGCTCTCGCAGGCGGCGACGATCTTCGTGGGCAACTCGACATGCAGTTTCGCGAAGCCCGGGCCATAAGGTGTGCCATGCCCGCCGTTGAGCGTGCCGACGAAATTGATGACCGCATCGGCATTTTCGACGAAGCCCGCAAGTGCGACCGGATCGGTCACGTCGGCTTCGACCACGTCGATAGGAAGCAAGGTGAGATGGCGGGCATTGGCGCGCCGCCGGGTGGCCACGCGCACATCCTTGCCCGCCTCGACGAGCGCGTTGACGAGATGGCTACCGATGAATCCCGAACCGCCGATGACCGCGATGGCTTGATGTCTCATCCTCGACCTCCTCGCGCATCGTCGTGCGCGCACCGGCGCCAGGCGCCGGGGTTCGTGCGGCGGCGCGGCTCGTGATCGGGAGAACGCGCCGTGCCGCGCGACGTTCACTGCAGCGGCGAGATAAAGCCTAGACGCGTCTTCAGCGATTGAGGACGGCCCTCGAACAGCGCCGCGTAGTAGACCGTGTTCGACAACACGTTTTTCACGTAATCGCGGGTCTCCTGGAACGGAATGGTTTCCGCGAAGATTGCGCCCTCGACGCCGCGCGGCATGTTCGCGCGCCACTGGCGCGGGCGCCCCGGTCCGGCGTTGTAACCCGCGGTGGCGAGCACGGCGGAACCGTCGAACTGATTGTAGATCATCGACAAATAGTTCGTTCCGAGCAGGATATTGGTGTTCAGGTCGTTGAGCTGGTCGCGCGAGAGCGGGCCGAGGCCGATCTTCTTGGCCACCATCTGCGCCGTGGCCGGCATGATCTGCATGAGGCCGCTCGCGCCCACGCCCGACTTCGCGTTGAGAATGAAGCGCGACTCCTGGCGAATCAGGCCGTAGGCCCATTCGACGTCGAGGCCGTTGGTTTGCGCATCGCGCTCCACCACGTCGCGGAACGGCGCGAGATAGCGCAGCGAGAAGTCGTGCTCGGTCTGCGTGCGATCGGCCGTGTTGACGGTGCGGTCGAGCAACTGGATGCGCTTCGCGTATTCGGCGACCGCCAGCAACTGGCGATCGCTCATGCCGCGCAGCGGCCAGTTCCATTCGCGGTTGCCTTCGAGCCGCAGATTCAGCGCGTAGAAGCGCTGCGCGAGCGCGAAGCCCGGCGTCTGCGCGGCCTGGGCGATCTCGGCGTCGCTCACCGAGGTCTTCGGCGGAATGGTGATCTTCTGACCCAGCTCCTCGGTCGCAAGCTGGCCGTAGAAGTTATAGCCCGCCGAGATCGACGCGAATTCCTGGTTCGCCTGGCTCGTTTCACCGGCTTGCTTGAGCGCGCGCGCGTGCCAGTAGACCCACGAGGGTTGCGAGCGCAGCGCAGCGGGCATTTGCTCGATCGACCAGCGCACCATGGTCCAGTCGCCGCCAAGCAGCGCGGCGCGCGTGCGCCATTCGTAGGCGGGGTTCGAGAGCGGCGCGTTGGCCGAGAGGCGATACCAGTCGAGCGCGGCCGGCATGCGCTTGAGCGCGCCCTGATAGCCAATCGTGCCCCAGCCGATCGCGCGCTCCGGCGAGGTGAGCGAAGGCGCGACCTGCGCGAAAGTGGCCGCGGCCATGGCGGGGTCGTTGCGCGCCATCAGCGTAACCGCGAGCAGCGCGAGCTGGTGTGATTGCGGATCGGCGCTCACGCCGTTCGCGAGCGTGAGCGGCGGCGTGCTGACCGCCTGGCTGAACGCAGCGGGGTCGGGGCGCTGCGCGAGGCCGTCGAGCAGCTTCGCGCCCGTCGAGGTCTGGTTCTGTTCGTACGCGAGGCGGATCTGCTGCCAGACGTCGTCGCTGGTGAACTGGCCTTTGATTGCGAGCGCCGTGATGAGGTCGACGCAGCCGTCGCCGTAATAGCGCGGCTCGACCAGCAGCGCGCGCGCATCGCTGGCAACGTTCTCGCCGCGCGACGCGCGCGACTCCAGCGCGTAGCACTTCACCTGCGTGTCGTCGTTGAGCACGAAGCGTGCGTACTGCTGGTCGAAGTTCGCCCAGTCGTGGCGCGCGCCGAGCACGGTCAGATAGTCGTTGCGCAAGCGGTCGGCGATGGCCTCGCCGTCGTGGCGCTGCAGGAACGACAGCACCGGCGCGTCGGGCGCGTCTACGCGCGCATGGCCCTGCGAATCGAACAGTTGTGGCTTCAACTGGAAGTATTCGAGGTACGACGGCGCGGGATAATCCGGAATCGTCGCGGCAAGCTGCGCGGCGCGCGCGGCATCGTTATTGCGCGCGGCCTCGCGAAGCTGGATGAAGGTTTGATCGTCGCTTGAAAGCGCAGCGCCCGGAGCAAGGGCAACAGGCCGCACGGCAGACGCCGTGCTGCACGCGACGAGTGCCGCGGCGGCCAGTGCAAGACCGGCCGCGCGATATACTCGGACAAGGCGTTTAGACATCGTTATTTCTGGAGCGCGAGGTGAACCCAAGCATAGCATGCAACCCTGCGGCTCAATCCAAAAAGGCGTGGCGTTTACGACTTCGCACAGCCCGTCTTGAAGCCTCTTCCAGCGCTCCGGCCAACGCGGCGCTGAGCGCGCATCTCGACGCTCTCGTCGGCCGTCTCGCACCGCGTTCGATTGGCTTTTACTGGCCGTTGCCAGGCGAATTCGACGCACGGGAATGGATTGCTTCGTGGCTCGCGGCCGATGCGTCGCGCCGTGCAGCGCTACCTGTTATCGCCGAGCGTCACGCGCCGCTGCAGTTTTGCTTCTGGTCCCCGGGCGCGCCGATGCGCGAAGGTCATCACGGCATTCCCGAACCGGAGTCCGCCGAGGCAGCGCTGCCCGATCTGCTGCTCGTGCCCTGCGTGGGGTTCGACGGCGACGGCTACCGGCTCGGCTATGGAGGCGGCTATTACGACCGCACGCTCGCCGCCTGGCCTGGCGCGGCGTTGCCGCTCACGGTGGGCATCGCGTATGAAGCGTGCCGCATCGACGATGGCGTGCCCGAACGCGGCGCGCACGACCTGCCGCTCGACGCGGTGGTCACCGAAGCCGGCGCGCATCTCGTGGGGCGTCTCGCTGCGCGCCAAGCTGGGCTCTGAGTTGCGCGCTGAGTTGCGCGTCGTGCCGCGCCCAGGCGCGGCACATGCTCAAAGCGACGCCGCTGCGCGCGCCGCCGTGTCGTAGAGTCCCGACGCATTGCGCATCAAATGTGCCGCGTCGCCGATCTGCTGATTGGTGAGACCGCTTTCCTTGAGCGTCGCGATCAGGCAACTCTCGCGCACGTCACGATAGCGCATGCAGAGATCGCGCCCTGCCGGCGTCACCGAAAAGAACGCTTCCTTGCCGCTTTTCTCGCTCTCGACCAAGCCGCGCGCGACCAGCTTCTTGAGCGCGTAAGTGGCGACGTGCGTATCCTCGATATTGAGCACGAAGCAAATATCGGCGAGCTTCTTGCGGCGCCCGCGGTGACCCACGTGATGGAGCAGCGACACCTCCACCGGCGTCATGTCCTTCGCGCCGGCCGCCGACATGCAGCGCACCATCCAGCGATTGAACGCATTGCTTGCCATGATGAAGGCGTATTCGAGTTCGGAAAGCTCGGCGCTCGTCTCGGAGACGAGATGCTCGGACGAAACGATCTTGGTCGGCGGGCGCGACATGACTCAACCCTGTGGTCGAAACGGTGTGCCGCCAGTGTAGTGAGGTCGCGCGCGCCTCGCCCCTGGCAGAAACGCTTATTGATAATTTATCGATAAATTGTCGAGAATGTACCCTGAGAAAAAATCGGATGCCGGCCATGACACCGGAGCCTGAATTGCCTGAAACCGCTTGAGACGATGAGCCATCCTGTTCCCCGTATTTACTTCCTCGGCGACGAGGCGCTCGTCTGCGAGGCCCCGCCGCCCGCCACGCTGGAGGTCCAGCGCCGCGTCTGGGCCGTGGCTGCGAGCGTGCGCGGCTGGGACGCCGTGCGCGAAGTGGTGCCCGGCATGAACAATCTGACGATCACCTTCGATGCGCTCTCCGCCAGCGCCGACGCCCTCGCCGCCGAGCTGGAAACGGCATGGCACGAGGCCGAGGGCGCAGCCGTTGCCGCCTTCGAGGGCCGCGAAGTCGAAATTCCGGTGAGCTACGGCGGTGCGGCGGGCCCCGATCTCGGCGCGGTCGCGCAGCACACCGGGCTCGCGCCCGCCGACGTCGTCGCGCGTCATGCGGCGGGCGTCTACACCGTGTTCTTCCTCGGCTTTCAGCCGGGCTTCGCCTATCTCGGCGGACTCGAGGCCGCGCTTCACACGCCGCGCCGGCGCGCGCCGCGCCTCGCAGTCCCCGCCGGGTCGGTGGGCATCGGCGGCGAGCAGACCGGCATCTATCCGGCGCAAGCGCCCGGCGGCTGGCAGCTGATCGGCCGCACCGCGCTCCCCCTCTTCGACCCCGCGCGCAATCCGCCCACGCTGCTCATGCCCGGCGACCGCGTGCGCTTCGTTGTAGAGAACATCAACGAAGTCATCCCCGAGGAGACCCACGCATGATCGAAGTGATGCGCGCGGGTCTGCTCACCACGGTTCAGGATCTCGGCCGGCCGGGTTACCGGCATCTCGGCGTCGCCACCGGCGGCGCGCTCGACACGCTCGCGCTCGAAGTGGGCAACCGCCTCGTCGGCAACCGGCATGATGCGGCGGGGATCGAAATCACCTTCGGCCCGGTGGCGCTGCGCTTCGCGCGCGCGACGCGCGTGGCCATCACCGGCACCGACTTCAACGCGACGCTAGGCGGCAAGCCGGTGTGGTCGTGGTGGAGCCTGCCAGTCGCGGCTGGCGAAACGCTCGTGCTCAATGGCGCGAAGCGCGGCATGCGCGCCTATGTGTGCGTCGCGGGCGGCATCGACGTTCTGCCGATGCTCGGCTCGCGCAGCACCGACCTCGCCGCCGGCTTCGGCGGGCTCGCGGGCCGCGCGCTCAAGGACGGCGACCGCCTCGCCACCGGCGCGTCGTTCGCGGCGGGCGGCGAGCGCGCCTCGCTCGCAGCAGGCGCGCCGCCGTTCGGCGTGAAGGCACCGTCGCAATGCAGCTTCGTGTATCCGGACGAAGTGCCGCCGAGGCGCGGCCGCCATCCGGACGGCATGCTGTGGGCCGTGCCTGTACGCGTGCTGCGCGGCCCCGAGTACGACAGCTTCTCGCCCGAGGCGCAGCGCGCCTTCTGGTCCGACGAATGGCAGGTCACGCCCAACAGCAACCGCATGGGTTACCGGCTCGAAGGCACGCCGCTCGTGCGCGACACGCCCGCCGACCTGCTCTCGCATGCGGTGCTGCCGGGCACGATCCAGGTGCCGCCGAACGGCCAGCCCATCGTGCTGATGAGCGATGCGCAAACCACGGGCGGCTATCCGAAGATCGGCGCCGTGATCCGCGCCGATTTGTGGAAACTCGCCCAGGTGCGGCTCACGACGGGCGTGCGCTTTATCGAAACGACGCCGGCCATCGCGCGCCGCGCGCTCGAGGAGGAACGGGCCTATCTGCGGCAGATCGATACCGCGATCGCCATGCAGGACGAGCGCCATGCGAGCCGCCGCGTGCGCGCGGCGGGCACCCGAGGCCAAGGCGCATGACGCGGGCGGCGGCGCCCCCGCAACCAGGCATCGAAGCACGACGCGCCGGTGCGACCCCAGCGCGAAGCAACACGGAGAGAATCATCATGACCACCATCGATCTGAACGCCGATCTCGGCGAAGGCTGCGGCTCCGACGAGGCGCTGCTCGACCTCGTGAGCTCGGCCAACATTGCGTGCGGCTGGCACGCGGGCGGCGCTAACGCCATGCGCGAATGCGTGCGCTGGGCCGTGGAAAAAGGCGTGTCGATCGGCGCGCACCCGAGCTTCAACGACCCCGAGAACTTCGGCCGCAAGGAAATGAACCTGCCCGCCGAGGAAATCTACGCGGGCGTGCTCTACCAGCTCGGCGCGCTCTCGGCGATCGCCCAGGCCGAGGGCGGCCGCATTGCGCACGTGAAGCCGCATGGCGCGCTCTACAACCAAGCCGCGCGCGACGCGAAGATCGCCGACGCGATCGTCTCGGCGGTGCACGACTTCGATCCTTCGGTGACGGTGTTCGCGCTCGCGGGCAGCGGGCTCGTGAGCGCCGCGCGCGAAGCGGGCCTCGTGGCGGTGGAGGAAGTGTTTGCCGACCGCGGCTACCGCGCCGACGGCTCGCTCGTGCCGCGCAGCCAGCCGGGCGCGCTGCTCGACGACGAAGATGCCGTGCTCGCACGCACGCTCGCGATGATCCGCGAGCAGCGCGTGCAGGCCGTGGACGGCGCGTGGGTGCCGCTCAACGCCCAGACCATCTGCCTGCACGGCGACGGGCCGCATGCGCTCGCATTCGCGCGGCGCATCCGGGCGGCGCTGGACGAGGCCGGCATCGGCGTGCGAGCGGCGGGTGTTGCCGAGGCCTGAGCACACACAAGACAAAAAGCATCACAGAGGCAAGTACAGAGGTAAAAACAGGGCCGACAAGAGCCCGGCAGTCAGAGCGCCGCGCCACGCTACACGCGTTGCACGGCGTTTCATCACCGTGGCCCGCTGCACATGACGCAGCGGGCCACGGCAATAACGACGCACAAAAACTGGAGACAAAGAGATGCAGAGCACCGTCAACTTATGGCCGCTCATCGGGGTGGCCGTGATCATCGTCGGCTTCGTATTGCGCTTCAATCCGATGCTGATCGTCGCGGCGGCGGCGATCGTCACCGGCTTCGCCGCCGGGTTCCCGCCGGGCAAGATCCTCGCCGCCATCGGCACCGGCTTCATCAAAACGCGCAACCTGCCGCTCATCATCCTGCTGCCGCTCGCCGTGATCGGGCTGTCGGAGCGCCACGGCCTGCGCGAGCGCGCGCAGATCTGGATCGGCAATATCAAGGCGGCCACGGCGGGGCGTCTGTTGATCGTCTACCTGCTCGTGCGCGAACTTACCGCCGCGGTCGGGCTCACGGGCCTCGGCGGGCATCCGCAGATGGTGCGTCCGCTGATCGCGCCGATGGCCGAAGGCGCCACCGAAAACCGCTTCGGCAAGCTTCCCGAAGCGGTGCGCTACAAGCTGCGCGCCTGGTCCGCCGCGACCGACAACGTCGGCCTGTTCTTCGGCGAGGACATTTTCGTGGCGTTCGGCGCGATCGTGCTGATGGTCACGCTGCTCAAGGAAGCGGGCATCTCGGTCGAGCCGATCCACGTCGCGTTCTGGGGTATTCCCACCGCAATCTGCGCGTTCCTGATCCACGGCGCGCGGCTGTGGCTGCTCGACCGCAAGCTCGAGCGCGAACTCGGCGGGCGCGGCGCGCAGGACAAGTCCGCTGCTGCAGAACAGGGAGACGAGGCATGACTATCACCCTCAACTGGCTCTACTGGCTGCTCGGCATCGTGCTGCTGATCGTCGGCGGCATGATCGTGCTCGACCGCGAGCATCCGCGCCGCCTCACCGCGGGCGGCTTCTGGATCCTCTACGCGCTGATCTTCCTCGTCGGCGACTACCTGCCCGCCGAAGTCGTGGGCGTGCTCGCGCTCGCGATGGCGGTGATCGCCGGCTTCGGCGGCGTGACCGGCGGCACACCGAAAGTGCTCTCGCTCGAAACGCGGCTCGCGAGCGCGAAGCGTCTCGGCAACAAGCTCTTCGTGCCCGCGCTCACCATCCCCGCCGTCACCGTCGTGCTCACCTTCGCGGCTAGCCATCTCATGGTGGGTTCCACACCGCTCGTCGATCCGAAGAACGTCACGTTGATCGGTTTCGGCATTGGCTGCGTGATCGCGCTCGTCATCGCCTGCATCATCACGCGCGACAGCGTCGGCCAGTCGATGCAGGAGACGCGCCGTCTCGTCGACGCGCTCTCGTGGGCCGCCGTGCTGCCGCAGATGCTCGGCATGCTCGGCCTCGTGTTCTCGGACGCGGGCGTGGGCAAGGCGGTCGCCCATGTGACCACGTCGTACATCAACATGGACCTGCGCTTCGTGGCCGTGGCGGTTTACTGCATCGGCATGGCGCTCTTCACCGTGATCATGGGCAACGGCTTCGCCGCCTTCCCGGTGATGACGGGCGGCGTGGGCGTGCCCGTGCTGGTGGGCGTCTTCCACGTGAACCCGGCGATGATGGCGGCCATCGGCATGTTCTCGGGCTACTGCGGCACGCTCATGACGCCCATGGCCGCGAACTTCAACATCGTGCCCGCCGCGCTGCTGGAGCTGCCCGACAAGAACGCGGTGATCCGCGTGCAGGTGCCCACGGGGCTCGGCATTCTGGCGGCCAATATCGTGCTGCTGTACGTGCTCGGGTTCTGAGCGAGTCCGGGCAGCGGCGTGCCGCGCTCCCGCCCGGACGGTTTTACCGTTCGAACGGCGCTTCGCCCAGCGCCTCGACGAACTGCGCGAGGCGCGGGAAATGCCGCGCCACGAGCGCCTCGGGCAGGAGGTACTGCGGAAAGCTCGCCGTGGCGTTGTGCGCGTGCAGGACGTGCAGGCACAGGCCGATGTCGTCGGCGAAGTGCGCGAGGTTCGCTCCGCGTTCGAGCGCGGCCTGCAGGAACTCGCCGTCCTCATTGGACGAACCCGACTCGAACGGACCGGCGGCCCACAGGCGCTTCGTGTAGACGTAGCTGAAGCCGTAGCCGGAATGGTTGTCGGCGAAGGCCCGGTGGTCGACAGGAAAGTTGAGCGCCGTCATGGGCTGCGGGCTCCAGTGGAAATGCAGCCCGCTCTTGTGCAGCAAGTCCCACCACGCGAACTGGCCGTACACGCGGCTATACAGAAAGAACGCGCTGAGCTTGACGAAATCGGCGCGGCGCTCGCCCAACTGCGCGCACATGACGCGCAGATATTCGGGCGCGTAGTATTCGCCATCGTCGAAGTGGGCGATGACTTCGGCGCGCGCGAGCGCCACCGCGAGATTGCGCTTCGCGCCGACGCTCATGCGCTGCGGCACGTGGCGATACACCACGCGCGCATCGCCGAGATTCTGCATGAACGTGCTGGGCCGCTCGCTGTCGTCCACCACGATCCATTCGCAGGAGCCAAGGTCCTGACGCGCGAATGAACGATAAGCATGCGGCAGCATAGCCTCGCGGTCCCTTGTGGGTGTGATGACGCTGACGACAGGCGCATTGGTCTTGGCGTTCGGTGAATTCGGCATGTGGCGCTCCTGGCCAGGCAAAAGCTGGAAATAGCTGGAAGCTGGATGGTAGAGCCGCCTCTTGCGCGCTGAAATCGAATTCCCACTAAAGCAGCGCTCTCCTCCCGGGTCACACAAGATGTTTTGTCACCGGTCATATCGCTTTCGGAATTTTCTTATCGAAGCGGCAGCGCCAGACCCTTACTTTGTGCGGTCCCCCCCCAATTCCGGTCAGATGCGCGCCCGTCGCTCCGCGCGCCGATCGGTCTCACATACCCATGACTTCGAACGCCGCCGCTTCTGCCGATTCATCCGCACCTGACGAACCCGCCGATTCCGGTGCGCGTCTTGCCGCCGCGCTAGAAGCCCACGGTGCGGGACGTCTCGACGAAGCACAAACGATCTACCGCGCGCTGGTCGAGCGCGATTCCACCCATGCCGACGCGTTGCATTACTGGGGCGTGGCGCGCCATCAACTCGGCGATCATCGCGGCGCACTCGCGCTCATGGATCGCGCGCTCGGGCACGCGCCCGACGACGCGGTTTGCTGGAGCAACCGCGGCCTCGCTGCGCTCTCGCTCGGCCAGCATGTGGAAGCGGCGCATAACCTGCACGAGGCGCTGCGTCTCGCACCCGGATTCGCCGATGCGCACAACAACCTCGGACTCGCGCTGCGCGAAGCGGGCGACCTCGCGGGCGCGGAGCGCCACTGCCGCGCGGCGCTCGCACTTGCGCCGGCATCCGTGAACGCGCAAGTGAACCTGGGCAGCCTGCTCGCGAAGCTCGGGCGCAGCGAGGAGGCACTCGCCTGCTATCGCGAAGCGCTCGCGCTTGCGCCCGCCGATGCCGCCATCCACTTCAATCTAGGCAACGTGCAGCGCGCACTCGGCGACGACGATGCCGCCATCGCCCATTACCGCGAGGCCGTCGAACTGGCGCCCGGCTACGCGGCCGCCTGGGTGAATCTCGGCACCACGCTCGGCCAGACCGGCGACTATCGGGCCGCGGAAACGTGCTATCGCCAGGCCGTGGAGCTGGAGCCGAACGCGGCGAATCTCGTGTGCCTCGGGGCCTCGCTGGGCGCGCAAGGGCGCAACGACGAGGAAGCGCCCTACTACCAGCGCGCGCTCGAGATCGACCCGCAAAACGCCGACGCGCGCCAGAACCTCGTCTGGCTCAAGCTCAAGCGCGGCGAGTACCGCGAAGGCTGGGCCGAGTACGCGCGGCGCTGGCGCGCCTGCGACTACGCGCCCTTCGACATCGAAGGCATTGCCGAGTGGCAAGGCGAGCCGCTCGACGGCAAGCGCCTCCTGCTCGTGCATGAGCAGGGCTTCGGCGACCAGATCCAGTTCGTGCGCTACGCGAGCGAGTTTGCCGCGCGCGGCGCCAGCGTCGATGTATGCGTGCCGCAGACCCTGCAGTTGCTTGCGCAGTCGGTGCCGGGCGTGCACCGCGCCTGGACCGGCACGCCCACGGGCGACTACGACTACTGGCTATACGTGATGAGCGCGCCGTCCGCGTGCGGCACCGAACTCGAGACGGTTCCGGTCACGGTGCCTTATCTCTTTGCGCGCGACGTCGACATTCAGGCGTGGAAGCCGCGCGTGCAAGCCGCCATGTTCGCGGACCTCGCGCGCCTGGCTGGCAAGGCATCGGCTGATGCCCCGCTGGCGGCGCTCGAAGCCGCGGCGAAGCCACCAAGTGCGCCCAGCAGCGCGCGCAGGCCGGCCGGCTACCGCAACATCGGCCTCGTCTGGGGCGGCAATCCCGGCTTCTACAACGACCGTAACCGCTCGGTGGCGCTGGCGGCGTTCCAGCCGCTCTTCGCGCTGGAGAAAATCAGCTGGTTCTCGCTGCAAAAGGGCGAAGCGGCCCGCGCGCAGCTTGCGGCGCTGGGCGGCGGCGCTCCCGTCCACGACTTCAGCGACGATCTGCGCGACTTCGGCGACACGGCCGCGCTCATCATGAATCTCGATCTCGTGATTGCCGTGGATACTTCGACCGCGCATCTGGCCGGCGCGCTTGGCAAGCCGGTCTGGATCCTCGTGCCCGCGAACGGCGAATGGCGCTGGCTCGAAAAGCGCGCGGATTCGCCGTGGTACCCCACGGCGCGGCTGTTCCGCCAGCGCGAAGTGGGCGACTGGCAGCCGGCGCTCGAAGAACTGCGCGAAGCGCTTGCCGAAAAACCCAGGCGCGTGACGGGCGTAAGCGGAACAAGAGGAACAAGCGGAACAAGAGGAACAAGAGGAACAAGCAGCGCGGGCACGCGCAAATCCACGCGGAGGGCGCCCAAGACAACCGGCTTGCCAATCAACGAAGAGCTGGATCTCAGCCCGGATCGACCGTGAAGCCGCGCTGCCGCAGCAACTGGAGCACGCCGTTGCGCCCGCCCAGATGCAGCGCGCCGACCGCCGCGAAGAGCGGCTTGTTGGGCCCGGCATACAGCTGCATGCGCGCGACGAAACGCCGGTTGCGCTCGTAGACGATGCGGTTATCCACCGACGCCGCCACACGCGGGTCGTGCGCGAGCTTTTCGGTGCGGGCGGCATCCCAGGCGGCGATCGCGTCGGCGTCGCCGAGTCGCCACAGGCGCAGCAGCGTCTGCACGTCGGCGACGTTTTGCGCGGGCGTTTGCGCGAGATCCTGCGCAAGCATCTCGCGCTGCTGCGCAAGCGTGAGGTGAGTGAACGCGCGCATCTGCTCAGCCAGCGTTTCCAGCCCGACCACGCGCCGCCCCTTCAAGCGCAGGAACACGTTCTGCAATTGCGCCTCTGTGCCGTACTCGGTCTGCAGGCCCGCGCTCAGTGAATCGTAGGTTTCCACCAGCAGCGAGGCGAGCCACGGCTTCATCTTGCGGATCTCGGCGAGCGCCTCGGGATTGCCGCGCAAACGCGCCGCGAGCTTCGCCCACAGCGGATCGGGCAGAAGCTGTTGCAGACAGGGCTTGCGGCACACGCCGTATTTCGAGACGTCGTCCTGCGAGACCAGCAGGTCATCGGGCGAGAGTTCGAGCGCGAGGGTGGGCGAGGCGTTGAGCGCCGCGAGGATCGGCGCACGAAACGGCTGGTTCGGCGGATAGTCGGCGGGGTCGCCCACGTGCAGCGTGCCGAGCAGATAAATGGTGGTGGTGCCGCGCGTGGCGACGTAGAACGGCATGCGCGCCGGTTGCGTGCGCACCGGGCCGCCCGCCGTCGTGCCCGACGCGTAGCTCGGCATGGGCGGCGCGTGAAAGCCCGGCAGGCCGCCGCCCGAAGGCTGGCCAAGCGCGGGAACGGTGGGATGCACGCCGGGGACATTGGCGGCGGTGGCGGCGGCAAACGCGCTGGGCATGAACGACGCGTGCAACGGCTGGTCGAGCGACGGCCCGAGCGCAACGGCCAGCGCGAGCGCCGTTGCCAGCGCCGCGCGCAGCCATGGGCGCGCACGCGCGAACGCAGCGGCAAGCGCTCGCGCATGCCCCCGTGAAAGCGCGCCGCCCGCCCGAAGGCGGCCCCGGTTTTGCATCGTCGATGCGGCGCGATGGCCGCCCTTTGGTTTGCGGCGCTTGAAACGGCATATAAGCCGGCGCGCCGCCGATACTTCATCAGGCCGGCATGGGCCGCCCATCTTCTTCCCCTACCTCCTCAGCACGATGGCAGGATACCTGACGGCCATCCACTTCGCGCAATACCGGCACCTCCTTGCGGCACCGCTCGACCGCATACGGGCAACGCTGATGGAATGTGCAACCCGAAGGCGGGTTCAGCGGCGAAGGCAGCTCGCCCTCCAGCTTGATCTTCACGCGCCGGTCCGCCTCGAAGATCGCGGGCGTCGCCGAAAGCAGCGAGCGCGTGTACGGGTGCCGCGGCCGCCCGATCACCGTGTGCTTGTCGCCCAGCTCCGCCACGCCGCCCAGGTACATCACCATCACGTCGTCGGCCACGTGCTCGACCACGGCCAGGTTGTGCGAGATGAACACGTAGCTCGTGCGGAACTGCTCCTGCAGATCCATGAACAGATTCAGGATCTGCGCCTGGATCGACACGTCCAGCGCCGACACCGGCTCGTCGGCCACGACGATCTGCGGGTCGAGGATCATCGCGCGCGCGATCGCCACGCGCTGACGCTGCCCGCCCGAGAACATATGCGGATAACGCTTCGCATGCTCGGGCCGCAGCCCCACGATGCGCATCATGTGCGCGATGCGGTCCGCGCGCTCGCTCGCCGTGAGCCTGGTGTTGATCGCCAGCGGCTCGCCGAGCGTCTGCTCCACGGTCTTGCGCGGATTGAGCGACGCGAACGGATTCTGGAACACCATCTGCACGCGGCGGCGCAGCGCGGCGATCTTCTCGCTGTTCGCGTGCGCGACGTCCTCGCCGTCGATCGTGAGCTTGCCCGAGGTGGGCGGCTCGATCATCGTGAGCTGGCGCGCGAGCGTGGACTTGCCGCAGCCCGACTCGCCCACCACCGCGAGCGTGCGCCCGCGCGTGAGCGAGAACGACACGCCGTTGAGCGCCTTCACGGTGCCCGTGCCGAACATGCCGCGCTTCACGCTGTAGTGCTTCTTGAGGTCTTCCGCGACGAGCACCTTGTCGTCACGCGTATCTTCGCGAGCCGCGGATTGCTGGACTGCGTTCATCGCGCGCCTCCGTTGGAAAGTGAGCCAGGCGTTTGTACCGCCGCGTTCAGCGGCTTGATGCAGCGCACCTGCGCGTAGCCGCTTTCATCAGCGGTCGGACCGAGCGCCGGCCGCGCCTTCATGCAGCCATCCACCACGTACTTGCAGCGCGGCGCAAACAGACACCCGCTGGGCCGGTCGTCGCGGCCGGGCACCATGCCGGGCAGCGCGGCAAGCCGCATCGCCCCCTTGTTGTGCTCGGGAATCGCCGCGAGCAGCGCCTCCGTGTACGGATGATGCGGCCGCGAGAAGATATCGGGCACGCGGTTGGTCTCGATGATCTCGCCCGCGTACATCACGGCCACGCGCTGCGCGACCTCCGAGACCACGGCCAGATCGTGCGAGATCAGCACGAGCGCCATGCCGCGCTCCTTCTGCAGGCGCACGAGCAGTTCCATGATCTGCGCCTGGATCGTCACGTCGAGCGCCGTGGTGGGCTCGTCGGCGATCAAGAGCTTCGGGTTGCAGGCCACGGCCATCGCGATCATCACGCGCTGGTTCATGCCGCCCGACATCTGGTGCGGGAAGTTGTCGATGCGGTTCTTCGCGTCGGGAATGCCCACCTGGTCGAGCAGTTCCAGCGCGCGCGCGTGCAGTGCCGCGCCACGCAGTCCTTCGTGCAGCTTGAGCACTTCCTTGATCTGATAGCCGATGGTGTAGCTCGGGTTCAGGCTCGTGAGCGCGTCCTGGAACACCATCGCGATGTCCTTGCCGACGATGCGGCGGCGCTCCCTGCCGGTGGCGTTGAGCAGGTCGCGGCCATCGAAGGTGACCGCGTCGGCGCTCACCTTGCCGGGCGCGTCGATCAGGCCCATCAGCGCCATCATCGTCACGCTCTTGCCCGAGCCCGATTCGCCGACGATGCCGAGCACCTCGCCCGGCGCCACCGAGAGATTCACGCGGTCCACGGCGGGCAGGCCGTTGAAGTTCACCGCGAGGTTGCGGATGGTTAGCAGTTCTTTATTCATGATCAGGCCATCCGTTTCAGCTTGGGATCGAGTGCGTCGCGCAGCCCGTCGCCGAGCAGGTTGATCGCGAGCACCGAGATCAGGATGGAAAGGCCCGGCATCGTGACGATCCACCAGGCGCTGTCGATATAGTCGCGCGCCGAAGCGAGCATCGCGCCCCACTCCGCCCTGGGCGGCTGCACGCCGAGGCCGAGAAAGCCCAGCGCGGCAGCGTCGAGAATCGCCGAACTGAAGCCAAGCGTCGCCTGCACGATCAGCGGCGCGGTGCAGTTGGGCAGCACCTGCGAGAACATCAGCCGCAGCGTGCCGGCGCCGGCCACGCGCGAAGCGGTCACGTACTCCTTGTGCAGTTCGCCCAAAGCCGAGCCGCGCGTGAGACGCACGTAACCGGGCAGCGCGACGATCGCGATCGCGAACATGGTGTTGGTGAGGCCCGGGCCGATGATCGCGACCACGGCCACCGCGAGCAGCAGCGACGGCAGCGCGAGCAGCACGTCCATCAGACGCATGATGGGCGTGTCGGCCCACTTCTCGAAGAACGCGGCCACGAGCCCGAGCACGACGCCCGGGATCAGCGCGAGCAGCACCGAGACGCAGCCGATCCACAGCGAGAGCCGCGCGCCGTACATCAGGCGCGAGAGGATGTCGCGGCCCGCTTCGTCGGTGCCGAGAATGAACTTCCAGTTGCCGCCGTCGAGCCAGGCGGGCGGGATCTTCACGAAGTCGCGGTACTGCTCGATGGGGCTGTGCGGCGCGATCAGCGGCGCGAAAACCGCCAGGAACACGAGCAGCAACACGATGATGCCGGCGCCCACGGCGCCCTTGTTGCGCGAAAAGTTCGCCCAGAATTCGCGCAGCACGAGCGCGCGGCCCGAAGGCGGCGTGACGGCGCGGGGCACGCTGTTCTGAATGTCAGCCATCATGCCTCCACGGTTCGATGAGCGGTTTGCGGGTTTTGCATCGTCATGGCGTGATTACCTCGTATGTCGAATGCGCGGATTGAGCACGCCGTACAGCAAATCGACGAACAGGTTCACGACGATCACGAGCGTCGCGATCATGAGAATGCCGCCCTGCACCACCGGATAGTCGCGCCGGCTGATCGCATCGATCAGCCATTTGCCGATGCCGGGCCAGGAGAACAGCGTCTCGGTCAGCACGGCGCCCGCGAGCAGCGTGCCGACCTGCAGGCCGATTACGGTCACCACGGGAATCAGCGCGTTGCGCAGCGCATGCACGACGATCACACGCACAGGCGAAAGGCCCTTGGCGCGCGCGGTGCGGATGTAGTCCTCGCGCAGCACTTCGAGCATGGACGAGCGCGTCATGCGCGCAACCACCGCCAGCGGAATCGTGCCGAGCACGATGGCCGGCAGGATCAGATGCGAGAGTACCGAGCGGAACGCGCCTTCGTCAGTGCCGGGCAGCAGCGAATCGATCAGCATGAAGCCGGTGACGTGCGGGATGTCGAATTCCACGGCGATGCGCCCCGACACCGGCGTCCAGCCAAGCTTGGACGAGAACACCATGATGAGGATGAGGCCCCACCAGAAGATCGGCATCGAATAGCCGGTGAGCGCGGTACCCATCACGCCGTGATCGACGACGGTGCCGCGCCTGAGCGCCGCGAACACGCCGGCGGGCAGGCCCACGGCGAGCGCGAAGATGAGCGCACAGAGCGAGAGTTCGACGGTGGCGGGAAAGCGCGCGAGGAATTCGCCCATCACGCTGGTGTTGGTAATGATCGACGTGCCGAGGTTGCCGTGCAGTGCGCGCCAGACGTAGTGCACGTACTGCATTGGCAGCGGCTCGTCGAGCCCGAGGCGGTGCATGGCCTCGGCGTGCATTTGGGGATCGACGCCGCGCTCGCCCATCATCACTTCGATGGGGTCGCCCGGAATCAGGTGGATGAGCGCGAACGCAAGCAGCGTGATGCCAATGAAGGTTGGGATCACCATGCCGATGCGGCGCAAGACGAAGCGGAACATGTGACGTTCCCCCGAAAGCTTGAAATGAAACGCAACCGGCGACAGGAGCTCGTGACCCCGGTCGCCGGACCATTTTCGCGGGCCCTCGGTGTATGAGTGAAGGCCGCGCGAAAAACTACCCGATAGACATTACTGCATGCCGACGCCGTCGAAGCGCGCATAGCCGAGCGGCTCGATGCGCATGTCGGTCACCTTCTTGCTGACCGGCTGATAGACGGTCGAGTGGGCGATCGGCGAGAACGGCAGTTGCTGCGCGAAGATCTGCTGCGCCTGCTGGTAGAACTTCGTGCGCTGCGCCTGATCGGAGGTCTGGCGGCCCTTCTGGACCAGCTCGTCGAACGGCTTGTAGCACCACTTGCCGAAGTTGTTGCCGTTCACGGCCTCGCAGCCGAGCAGCGTGCCGAGCCAGTTGTCGGGGTCGCCGTTGTCGCCGGTCCAGCCGATCAGCATCGAGTCGTCTTCGCCCGCGTGCGCGCGCTTGATGTACTCGCCCCACTCGTACGTGACGATCTTCGCCTTCACGCCGATCTTGGCCCAGTCGGCCTGGATCATCTCGGCCATCAGGCGTGCGTTCGGGTTGTAGGCGCGCTGCACGGGCATGGCCCAGAGCGTCATCTCAAAGCCGCTGGACAAGCCGGCCTTCGCCAGCAGCGCCTTGGCCTTCTCGGGATCGTACGGCTGCGCCTTCAGGCTCTTGTCGTAGGACCATTGCGTGGGCGGCATCGGGTTGGTCGCGGCCTGGCCCGCGCCCTGATACACCGACTCGATGATCGCCTTCTTGTTGATCGCCATGTCGAGCGCCTGGCGCACTTCGAGCTTGTCCATCGGCTTGTGCTCGACGTTGTACGACAGGTAGCCGAGGTTGAAGCCCGGCTGCGACGGCATGGCGATGTTCGGGTCGGCCTTCAGCGGCGCGATGTCGGCGGGACGCGGATAGCTCATCACCTGGCATTCGTCGCGCTTGAGCTTCTGCACGCGCACGCTAGCGTCGGGCGTGATCGAGAAGATCAGCTTCGAGAGCTTCACCGCACCCGGCTTCCAATAGTCAGGATTGCCATCGAAACGGATGGTCGCGTCCTTCGTGTAGCTCTTGAAGATGAACGGGCCCGTGCCGACCGGATACTGGTTGATGTCGGCGGCCTTGCCGGCCTTCATCAGTTGATCCGCGTATTCAGCCGAGAGAATCGAGGCGAACTCCATCGCCATGTTCTGGATGAACGGCGCGTTCGGCTCGTTCAACGTGAACTTCACCGTGTACGGGTCGACCTTCTCGACCTTCGCGATGAGCTTGTCCAGACCCATGTCGGTGAAGTACGGGAACGACACCGGGTACGCCTTGCGGAACGCGTTGTTCGCGTTGAGCATGCGGTCGAACGTGAACACGACGTCGTCGGCGTTGAATTCGCGCGTGGGCTTGAAGTACGCCGTGGTCTGGAACTTCACGCCATGGCGCAGATGGAACGTGTAGGTCTTGCCATCAGGGGAAACATCCCACGATTGCGCGAGGCCCGGTTCGACCTTGGTGCCGCCGCGCTCGAATTCGACGAGGCGGTTGTAGACGGTGAACGTGGCCGCGGTGAAATCGACGCCCGTGGTGTATTGGGCGGAGTCGAAGCCAGCGGGGCTGCCTTCCGAGCAGTACACGAGCGTCTTGTTCGGGATGCTGCCCGCGGCATGCGCGACGGTGGCCCCTGCAATCGATGCCGCTGCGAGCGCCACGAGCGACGTCATTCGCGCGGCACGCAACAGATTGTTTTCTTTCATGTTTCCTCCAGTTCGGTGCCGGCCTGAGCCAGCGTAGCGCGATCTTACTTGAGCACTGCCTACGCTCACAAGCCGGCCAAAATGACCATCGCGCGCAGGAAATGCCTGGTTGACAGGGTTGCTGCGAGCGGCTTTCCGGGCGATATGCCGGCTCTAGCCGCGCGTGCTCTTCTCATATTCCGCCTTTGTCCCGCTTTTGCCTGCATTTGTTCTCTGAAGCACGATAGCGCGCTGTCATTTTGCTTGCAGTTTCCTTGGCCGGCCGTGCCGGCGCAGACGCCCGCCCAAAAGTTCAGGCTCGGCTTCGGCTGGCCTTGGGTGGCCGTATCAGCCGCTCACCGGCTGCGCGCGAGCGCACCAGTCGCGCCACATGAGGCGGTATGCAGCTTCCATATTGCGCGCAAAGCGTGCGCCGTCCATCAGCGGCGATGCCGCCATGCGCGGGCGCAGGCCCGCGCGCAGCGCGGCGAGACGCGCCGGATCGCGCGCGAGCGAGACCACGAGTTCGACGTACTCGGCATCGCTATGCGCGGCCAGTTCCGCCAGCCCCAGGTTGGCGAGCAGCGAAAGCCCCGCGCGGCCCGCCGCCGAGCGGCCAATGCGCGTGGGCACGGGCACGCCCATCCAGAGCGCATCGAGGCTCGTGGTATGGCCGTTGTAGGGAAACGTGTCGAGCGCGAGATCGACTTTTGCCCAGGTGCGCAGGTAGTCGTCGCGCGGCTGAAAGCCCACGAAACGCACGCGCGCTGGCTCCACGCCGTGAGCCGCGAGACGCGCCAAGAGCCGCTCGCGCGCGGCGCCGGGCGGCGCCATCAGCACGAGCCGCGCCGTGGGCAGCGCCGCGAACACGCCCGACCAGAGCGCGAACGTGGCGTCGGTGAGCTTGCAGGGGTTGTTCAGGCAGCCGAACGTGATGGCGCCGTCGTGTCCCTCGGCCAGCATCGGCAAGCCGTTGACTTCGATGCCGGGCGCGAGCGCGTCGTAGCACCAGAACGTGTCGGGCAGGCGGAGCGTGCGCTCGGTGTACTGATCGTCCACGCCCGGTGCGCCGGGCGGGTCGAGCCACGGATCGGTGAGCCGCCAGCCGATGGCCGCGCTGCCCGTGGTGCCCGGGTAAGCGAGCCACGCCACCTGCACCGGCGCGGGCCGCCGCGCGAACATGAGACGGCGCGCGCCGTCCATGTGCATCGTCAGGTCTACGAGGATGTCGATGCGGTCGTCGTGAATCTGCTGCGCGAGCCGCGCATTGTCGAACTCGCGCACGTCGCGCCAGAGGTCGGCGTGGGCGGCGAGGCGCGCCGTCACCTCGTCCGACTGCGCGACGCTCGAATAGCAGACGATCTCGAACGCCGCGTGATCGTGATGCCGGAACAGCGGCGTCGTGAACAGCATCTGGCAGTGATTGCGAAAGTCCGGCGAGACATAGCCGATGCGCAACCGTCGCTGCGCGTCGGGCGTGGTCGCGTGCGCAACGGGCTGCGCAAGCAAGGCTGCTTCATGCTGCTTCGAAAGTTGCTCGGCAGTGGCGCGGATCGCGTGGCCGTCCTCGGTCGCGAACATCAGACCATACGCGTAGTTGCTGTGCGCGCCGAGGTTGCCGGGCTCGCGCGCGAGTGCTTCGCGATAGCACACGAGCGCCGGCCCGATTTCGCCCGCATGCTTGTGCGCGTTGCCCAGATTGCTCCAGGCGTTGGCTAAATCCGGCTTCAGTTCGAGGGCGCGCGTGAAGCACGTGTGCGCGTCATCGATGCGCGAGAGATCCACGAACACATTGCCGAGGTTGTTCCATGCCGAGGCGTCGTCGGGAGCGAGTTCGAGCGCGCGCTCCAATGCCGCCTGGGCCTCGGCCTGGCGGCCGCGGGTGCGCAACAGGCAGCCGAGATTCGTGAGCACATTGGACGATTCGGGCGTGAGCGTCCGGGCGTGTTCGAGCACCGCCTGCGCTTCGTCCATGCGCTTGAGCGCGATCAGGACGTTCGCGAGATTGTTCCAGGCGTTCACGGCCCCCGGGTCCAGCGCCACGGCGCGGCGCAGCGGCGCCTGGGCGCGCGCCGCGTCGCCGCTCGCGAATAGTGCGCTGCCGTAGTTGTAATGCGCGCCCGCATAGTCGGGCGTAAGCGCCAGCGCCCGCTCGAAGGCGGCCAGCGCGCGCGGGAAGTCGCCCTGGCTCACATGGAGGTTCGCGAGGTTGTTCAGCGCGATCGAAAAATCGGGCTTGAGCGCGAGCGCGCGTTCGAGCGCCGCGAACGCATCTTGTGCCTCAGTGGCCGCGTCGTGGGTGAGCCCAAGGCTCACGAGGAAGTACGGGTCCTCGCGCACCGCGAGCGCGCGCTCGATCAGCGCGCGCGCCGCGAGCCGGTCGCGCGCCGCTTCGAGGATGCCGGCGAGATGCAAGGCATCGGCATCGCGTGCATTGGCCTCGATCAGCCGCTCGCAGCGCGCGCGTGCCTCGTCGAGCGCGCCGGCGCGCCACGCGGCGACAGCATCGGCAAAAGTGCCGGCTTGCGAAAGAGTTTCGGGAACGGAAGTCGTCATGCGCAAAGGCCTGCCGCGCACGACGCATGCCATGGCGCGATTACGTGGGCAAAAAGGAAAGCCTTCGATTATCGGCACCGCGACATCCGTGGCCTTTGACGCAGATCACGTCCGCTAGCTGGAACGGCGGCGCACAAAAAAACCGCGCGGCACCCGGTAAAGGATGCCGCGCGGTTTGCATGGCGCCGCGCGCAGGCGACAGGCCAGGACTCAGCAGGACTCAGGCGCTCACAAATCGAGCCGTTCGCAGATCGCCTTGGTCGCGCCCGCCGCGTTGAGCGTGTAGAAGTGCAGACCCGGCGCGCCGCCTTCGACGAGGCGGCGGCACAGGTCCGTCACCACGTCGAGGCCGAACGCGCGGATCGACTCGCGGTCGTCGCCGAAGCTTTCCAGGCGTCGTGCGACCCAGCGCGGCACTTCCGCGCCGCACATTTCCGAGAAGCGCATGAGCTGCGTGTAGTTCGTGATCGGCATGATGCCGGGCACGATGGGCACGTCCACGCCGAGCTTCTTCGCGTCTTCCACGAAGCGGAAGTACGCGTCGCCGTTGAAGAAGTACTGCGTAATGGCCGAGTCCGCACCGGCCTTCACCTTCTTCGCGAACGCTTCGAGGTCGTGGCGCGGCGAGCGCGACTGCGGGTGGTACTCGGGATAGCCGGCCACTTCGATGTGGAACGCGTCGCCGGTTTCCTCGCGGATAAACGCCACGAGTTCCGACGCATAGCGCAGCTCGCCCACTTCGCCCATGCCCGAAGGCAGGTCGCCGCGCAGCGCCACGATGTGGCGGATGCCGTGCGAGCGGTACTGGCGCAGGATCTCGCGCAGACTTTCCTTCGACGAGCCGATGCACGAAAGGTGGGGCGCCGCATCGACGCCTTCCTTGGCGATTTCGACGATGGTGTCGAGCGTGCCTTGCTGCGTGGAGCCGCCCGCGCCGAAGGTGACCGAGACGAAGCGCGGCTTGAGCGTGAGCAGTTGCGCGCGCGTGGCGCGCAGCTTTTCGACGCCGTCCGGGGTCTTCGGCGGGAAGAATTCGAATGAGAGTTCGATCGGTTTCATGATCGGTTTGGAAATAAGCGGGACCGAAGTGCAAGGCCTCGGTCCGCGCATGCATCAGCCGAGGCTGCGGTTGCCGAAGATCAGCGCCGAGAGCAGCCAGGAGACGATGCTGTAGAGGATCGAGCCGAAGAACGCCGACCAGAAGCCCGACACCTCGAAGCCCTTGAGCAACGATGCCGCCAGCCAGAAGCACAGCGCGTTCACCACGAGAATGAACAGGCCAAGCGTGAGGACGGTCACGGGCAGCGTGAGGATGATGAGCACCGGACGCAGGATCGCGTTGATGAGGCCGAGCACGAGCGCGATGATCAGCGCAGTGCCGAAGCTGCGCACGTGGATCGACGGAACGAGCCAGGTGATGATCAGAAGCGCGAGCGCATTGATCAGCCAGGTCAACAGCACGGTCATGGGAACTCCTTTTGCGTCGTTGTGATGTGTGCCGCCCGTGCGCGGCCGCAAGAGGCACATCGCACGGGCGTTCACACAGCTTCGTTCTGGTCGCTTAAACGCGGCTTAAAAATAAGGGCCGCGCTGTTTCGCGTTCTACAGCGTTGTATCGATTAGTAACCGATTAATAGCGGTAGTGGTTCGGCTTGAACGGACCATTCTTGTCGACGCCGATATACGCAGCCTGGTCGTCGGACAGCACGGACAGGTTCGCGCCGATGCGCGCGAGGTGCAGGCGCGCGACCTTTTCGTCGAGGTGCTTGGGCAGCACGTAGACCTTGTTCTCGTACTTCTCGCCCTGCGTGAACAGTTCGATCTGCGCGAGCGTCTGGTTCGTGAACGAGTTCGACATCACGAACGACGGGTGGCCCGTGGCGCAGCCGAGGTTCACGAGGCGGCCTTCGGCCAGCAGGATCACGCGCTTGCCGTCCGGGAAGATGATGTGGTCGACCTGCGGCTTGATGTTGTCCCACTGGTACTGGCGCGTGGAAGCAACGTCGATTTCCGAGTCGAAGTGGCCGATGTTGCAGACGATCGCGTTATGGCGCATCGCCTTCATGTGGTCATGGCCGATCACGTGGTAGTTGCCGGTGGCCGTCACGAAGATGTCGGCCTTGTCGGCGGCGTATTCCATCGTCACGACGCGGTACCCTTCCATCGCCGCCTGCAGCGCGCAGATCGGATCGATTTCGGTGACCCACACCGTTGCGCCCAGGCCGCGCAGCGATTGCGCGCAGCCCTTGCCCACGTCGCCGTAACCGGCCACGACCGCGATCTTGCCCGCGATCATCACGTCGGTCGCGCGCTTGATGCCGTCCACGAGCGATTCGCGGCAGCCGTACAGGTTGTCGAACTTCGACTTGGTGACCGAATCGTTCACGTTGATCGCCGGGAACGGCAGACGGCCTTCCTTCTCCATCTGGTACAGGCGATGCACGCCGGTCGTGGTTTCCTCGGTCACGCCCTGGATGTGCGAGAGGCGCGTCGAGTACCACGTCGGGTCGATCTCGAGGTGCGCGGCGATCGACTTGTACAGCGCGACTTCTTCTTCGTTCGTCGGCTTGGCGATGACCGAGCGGTCCTTTTCTGCCTTCGAGCCGAGGATCAGCAGGAGCGTGGCGTCGCCGCCGTCGTCGAGGATCATGTTGGCGAACTCGCCGTTCGGCCATTCGAAGATGCGGTGCGAGAACTCCCAGTATTCGTCGAGCGATTCGCCCTTGAACGCGAACACCGGCGTGCCGCCCTGCGCGATCGCAGCGGCAGCGTGATCCTGGGTCGAGAAGATATTGCACGAGGCCCAGCGCACGTCGGCGCCGAGCGCCGTCAGGGTCTCGATCAGGACACCCGTCTGGATGGTCATGTGCAGCGAGCCCGCGATGCGCGCGCCCTTGAGCGGCTGCTGCGCCTTGTACTCTTCGCGGGTTTGCACGAGACCGGGCATTTCGGTTTCGGCGATGTCGAGTTCCTTGCGGCCCCAGCCGGCAAGCGCCATATCGGCAACGACGAAATCCTGGGATGAGTTGTGCATGACTGCGGCGTTCATCACGCCCTCCTTTCTAAAAGTGACTAGAAATTAAAGACGTGAGCGCCGTTTTTCAGTGCGGTCGATTCAGGGAATACAACCGGATTGAGCACCTTCGAGCCTGGCGGATCACAGAAAATCCGTCGCAACGCTCCTCGAAGGCGAGGCGTGATTGTAGCAAAACGGGATGGCTCGCGCGTGACGCGGCGTTTAGCGCGCGAGCACGCCATGCGCGGATTCAGCGCTCCGGTTGCGCGAGGTCGAGCGCGCGCATCTGCCGGACGCTTGCGAACGCGGCTTCGAGAAAGGCCTGCGAGCAGCGCACCGTTTCGGCCGTCGTGACCGTGTCGGCTTGGACGAAGCCCATCTGGATGTTCAGGAAGCGCTCCGCATGAATGCCGTCGTGGTAGTGCATGCGCACCTGCTTTTGGCCCGTGAAGCGGCGCTGCCCAAAAATCTCGCGCAGCGCCCACGAGAACGCGCCGTCTTCGCCGCCGTGGCGGCGGAAAAAATCGTCCATCGGGAAGCCGCCCATTGCGAGAAAGGCGCTGCGGCGGATCACGAGGCTGCTCGGCACCGTGTTGCTGAGCACGACCGCGTATTGCTCGAAGTCAGGATGGCTCGTCAGCCGCTCGGGGAAGCCTGCGTAGTCGACGTCGAGGCGGATCGCCGCTTCGCGCGGGTGCTGCTCCAAGTGCGCATGAGCGGCGGCGAGCGCGCCGGGCAGGTATTCGTCGTCGGCGTCGAGAAACGCGAGGAGCGGCGTTGCCGCGTGCAGCGCCGCCCAGTTGCGCGCACGCGCCGCGCCGCCGTTGCTCGCCGTCTGCAGCAGCTGCACGCGCGGGTCGCGCTGGGCATGCGCGCGGGTGATGGACGCCGAGGCGTCGGTCGAGCCGTCGTCGACGACGAAGATGCGGGCGGCCTCGGGCTGCCCGCGACAGCTTTCGAGCGCGCGCGCCAGTGTGGCGGCGCCGTTGAAGCACGGGATGACGATGGAAATGGGGGACATGAGAGGCGGCGGCGATGGTCGTCGATCCGTGGCAACAAACCGGATCATAGGCGGGTCACAAAATCGCGAAACCCTGGGCGGCCGCCGCGCAACGACTCGCCCGGAAATGCGGCGCGCTTAAACCGGCAGGAAGCCGAGCGCCGGCGCGAGCAGCACCATCACCACGCCCGCGATCATCATCGTGAGGCTCGACACCACGCCTTCCTCGCTGCCCAACTCGCGCGCCTTCGCGGTGCCCACGCCGTGCGCCGCCGCGCCGAACAAGGCGCCGCGCGCGAGCCGCGTGCGAAGCGGCACGAAGCCGAGCACCAGTTCGCCGAACAACATCCCGCACACGCCGGTGGCGATCACGAACAGCGCGGTGAGATCGCGCGGCGCATGAATCTTGTCGGAAACCGCGAGCGCGAACGGCGTGGATACCGAGCGCGTCATCAGACTGCGCTGCAATTCGGGCGACAGGTGCAACAGCTTGGCCAGCGCGAGCGAGCCGCCCACGGCCACCACGATGCCCACCGTCACGCCCACGCTCAGCGAGATCCAGTGGCGCTTGAGCAAGGCGCGGTATTCGTGGATAGGCACGGCGAACGCGACGGTGGCCGGGCCGAGCAGCCACATGAGCCAGCGCGTGTCCTGGAAGTAGACCGGATACGGAATATGGAGCAGCAGCACGATCGCGGCGAGCACGGCCGGCACCGCGACGACCGGCGTGAGCCACGGCGTGCGAAAGCGCGCGTACAACGCCTTCGACGCGAAATAGAGCACGACGGTGACGATGAAGCAGCCGGCGGCGATCAGCCGCGAGGCGTCGTCGGCGAACAGGGATGCGTAGAACGTGGTCATGACGGGGTCATCCTTGTTGTGGGTACGTGAAGATGAAGACGCTCAAGCCGCGTGCCGTGCTTGACGCGCGTGGTGCACGCGGCGCAGCGCGAGGCGGCGCTCCAGCCGCGCGGCCTGATCCACCGCGAAAGCCACGGCCACCATCACCATCAGCGTGCCGCCGATCACCACCAGCGCGAGGCGCCAGCCGTCGGCGCGAAAGAGGCCGCCGTACTGCACCGCCGCCACGGCGGCGGGGATGAAGAACAGCAGCATGTCCGAGAGCAGCCAGTCCGCGCCCGCCTTCACCCAGCGCGGCGTCACGCCGCCGCAAAACAGCAGTGCGAGCAGCAGCACGAGGCCCACCACGCCGCCCGGCACGGGCAGGTGCGCCGTGCGCACGAGCGCATCGGCGGCGACCCAAAGCCCGCAGAGCAGCGCCGCCTGCACGAAAATCCGGCCGGCGCGTGCGAGCCCGCCCGTTGGCGCGGTCCGTGCGGAGGTGTTCGGTGCAGTCATGGCAAACCCTAAGTGACAGTGGAATGGAAGTCAGTATATGGCCCTCATCGACATAAATAAAATGACTTAGAATTATTGAATGCATTCCATAATGGAATACGATAGCCTGACGTGCATCGGGAAACACGAGGAGGCAAAACCATGGAATTGCGCGCGCTTCGCTATTTCATCGAGGTGGTGCGGCAGCAGAGCTTCACGATCGCCGCCGAACATCTGCACGTAACCCAGCCCACCATCAGCAAGATGGTGAAGACGCTGGAGGACGAGACCGGCACCCCGCTGCTGCTGCGCGACGCGCGCCAGATGGTGCTCACCGACGCCGGGCGCATCGTCTATCAGCGTGGCCAGGACGTGCTCGCCGCGCACGCGCGCCTGCAAGCCGAACTCGCCGATCTGGGCACGCTCGGGCGCGGCGAGCTCACCATCGGCATTCCGCCGATGGGCGGGTCGCTGTTCACGCCCGCCATTGCCGCGTTCCGTCAGCGATATCCGAAGATCGAGCTCAAGCTCTTCGAACAAGGCTCGCGCGCGATCGAGGCCGCGCTCATCTCCGGCGAGCTCGAACTGGGCGGCGTGCTGCTGCCGGTCGACCCGGACCAGATCGACGTGCTGCCGATGTCGCATGAACTCCTGTGGCTGGTCGCGCAGCGCGGCTCGCGCTGGGACGGCGCGCGAGGCGTGCCGCTCGCCGATCTCGCCAGCGAGCCGTTCGTGTTCTACGGTGAGAGCCTCGCGCTGAACGACGTCGTGCTCGCCGCCTGCCGCACCGCGGGCTTCACGCCGCAGATCGTGGGCCGCAGCGGCCACTGGGACCTGATGGCGGCACTCGTGCTCGCGGGCGTGGGCATCGCGCTGCTGCCCGCGCCTTATGTGCGCCGGCTCGACGCGGCGCGCTTCACCTGCCTGCCCGTCACCGATCCGCAGATCGAGTGGGACATGGCCATCGGCTGGAAGCGCAACGGCTATCTCTCGCATGCCGCGCGCGCGTGGCTCGGCGTGGCGCGCGAGGAATACGGCAAGCCCTCCACGTTCCTCGATGACTTCGTGCACCCGCCGGGTCTCGAAAAGCCCGCCGACGAGGGGCGCTGACGCTCATCATCTGACGTGCATCGTCTTTGAGTCCGCGCAATGTGAAAGAGCCGTCCGGCTCACGCCGGACAGCTCTTTACGCGCTTTTTTTAGAGGTGGTCTCCTCGCATTGCACGCCGCGTAACGCGCCTTGCGCTTACTGCCTACTCCTTACCGCTTACTGCTGTGCCACGAACTCGATGCGGCGATTGCGGAAACGCCCGCCCTCGGTGTCGTTGCTGTCGATGGGATGGGCTTCGCCGTAACCCTCGGCCGTGAGCGTCGATCCATTCACGCCTTGCGCGACCAGGTACGTACGCACGGCCTGCGCGCGCCGTTTGGAGAGCGCGAGATTACCCGCTTTGTTGCCGGCGTTATCCGAATAGCCCGCCACTTCGACCTTGACCGGCTTGCCTTCCTTCTCGCAGGCCTTGAGCACCTTGGCCGACTGGCGCAGATCCTCGCCCGCCGAAGCCGGAATGGTCGTGCTGCCCGTTGCGAAGTTCACCACTTGCAGGTTGAGCACCTTCACGATGTCGGCCGAAGCACACGAGGCATCCGCGCCGAACAGGCCCTTCACCGCGTCGCGGAACGACTGCGTGGCGTCGGCCACGGCCTTCTGCACGTTGAACACGCCGATGTCGAAGCCCGTGCCGAACAGCGTCTTGAGCTTGTCGAGCCAGCCCAGTTTGGCGTCCGCCGCCGTGCCGCTCAACTCCACGTGCGAGCCGTCGATCTTCACTTCGGCGCCGGGCAGCGCGAGCAGCGGCAGCAGGCCGTCGAGATGCGCGAGCCAGGCGGCGGGCTTCGTTGCGGCATCTACGGTCACGTTGGCGTTGAACTTGCCTTCGCCGAGTTGCTTCGTGAGCGCGTCGATGAGCTGGGTTTTCTCCTCCTGCGTACCCACGGTCGCGGTGATCGTCGGCACGCCAGCCTTGTCGACCGTGACCGAGAAGTGCGAGTCGTTGGTGGGCGCGGGAGCAGCTTCGCTCGCCGCAGAAGCGGCCTCGGCGGCCGATGCTGCATCCGATGCAACCGCAGCCGGCGCAGCGTCCGATGCCTGCGAAGCCGCGACGGCTCCGCTCGCGTCCGATGCAGCTTCCGCCGCCGGCGCGACGCTCGAAGCGGCTTGAGAAGCGGCTTGAGAAGCGGCCTGAGAAGCTGCCTGAGAAGCTGCCTGAGAAGCTGCCTGAGAAGCGCCGGTCTGGGTGGTGTCTTCGGCGTTATCGCGCTGGCACGAGCGCAGCGCGAAGAACGCGATGATCACGGCGATTGCGGCCAGCAGCCACCACAGCCATGAATGTCCGCGCGCGGCGGCCTTGACCGGCGGCGCAGGGTGCACGACGGTCTGCGGCGGCACGGCAGCCGGAACCGGGCGCACGACCGGCTCCGGATGGCTCAGATGCGTCGAGACGTCTTTCAGGCGCGCGATGATCGAATCCGAGAATGCCGCCGCCGAGCCGAGGCCCACGGCTTGCGCAAGGCGGTCGGTGAGGTTCGCGTTGACCGACGAGAGTTGATGGCCGAGCAGCGTGGGCAATTGTCCGACCACGCCCTGCGAGGCCGTGAAGTGATGCTTCAGAATGCCCAGGATCGCCGCGCCGGCCACACCAGTCAGCGAGAAGACCGTCGATTGCGCCGCGCCGGTTTGCGCGGCCACCGCGTCGGCGAGTGCGCCGACATTGACGCCCGCGGCCTTCTGGATCAGCTCGCGGCCCGCGGTTTCGAGCTGGCTCACGCCCGAGGTGCTCGCGAGCAGGTCGGGCAGTTGCTTGCCGATCTGCGCGTTGACGTCCGGCGACATGATGGTGGAAAAGAGGCCGCGCGCCCCCTCGGCCGTGCTGCCGCGCTGCATGATCGCAGCGACGATGGCTGGAGCGGCTGCGCTCGCGACCTTGCGGGCGAGATCGGGCGCGAGGCCGAAGCGGCCAGCGAGTGTGCGCACGACATCGTCGCTCAGAACCGTTTCCAGCAGTTGAAAGACGTTGATGCTCATCGAAGCGGGTTCTCCTGTTCGCGGGCGCGCCAGCTGGCACGCCCAAGTCCGGGGCGATTATAGGGAGTCCGAAATCTCGAAAATGCGGCGAACCCGTACCCCGCACACTCTTTGACGAAAACCTTTCGATCGCGCGGTGCTTCGTCAATGCAAAGCCGAAACGAGGCGCTCGCAAGTGCCCCGGAGAGTCAGAAGCCCGATGTCAGGCGATGACGGTTGGGCTGTGCGTTGTCGTGTCGGCGTGCGCCGCGATGGCCGCGCGCAGTTCGACGTCGCTCTGATCCGCGCGCGTATAAAGCTCGCGGCCGCCCATTTGCGCAAGCGCGGGCGCGTCGAGAATGCGCCGCGCGAGGCGCGCGCCTTGCACCAGCAGATCGAGATCGCGCGCATCGGAGATAAAGCGCGGATCGATCACGGGCGCGGCGCGCGCATCGGCGCTCGCGAGCGTGACCGTGCCGTAGCTCGCCGGGCGCAGCACGCACACGTGCAGCGAGTAGCTGTGGCTCCAGTGCAGGCGGCGGCTATGGTCGTCGACGAGCGCGGTGTTCGCCTCGGGACAGCGCTGCGCCGCCCGAACCGCCGCCTACGATGACGTAGTCGTATTGCATGCCTCCTCCCTTGGTCCGGCGTGACATGCAAAAGGCGTTGAAAGCACGCTTGATGCACGCTCGTTCGATTTCGCTTTTTCGCGCTTTGCAGGAAACGTTGTCGGATCGATTCAGTTTTTATGTCAGAACCTTTCCTCTAATCATCGGACCGTGTAGGCGGCGCGCACGCGACTACCATGAAAGGCCGCAGCGCCCTTCCCACCAGGACCGACCATGAAACAGGATTTGCCCGCAGCACTGGCGCGTGACGACGGCCCCGAAAGCGGCGGTGAGCGTAGCCGTGGCACGCCGGGTTTCCCGGGCGACGATTCGCCTGAATTGCCGCATGAGTCATCGCATGAGTTGCTGCATGCCCTGCACGCTGCGCAGCGCGCGGCCTATCTGCGTGCGCCGTTTCCCGCATGGAGCGAACGCGCGCGCGATCTGAGGGCGCTGCGCGACGTGCTGTTCGCCAATCAGGACGCGCTCGCCGAGGCGATGAACGCCGACTTCGGCCAGCGTTCGAAAGCCGAGGTCGCGCTGGCCGAGTTCATGGTGCTCAAGCAGGAGATCGACGCCGCGCTCAAGCATGGCGAGCGCTGGATGCGCCCGCAGCGCCGCCGCGTCGGCAAATGGCTCGCGCCGGGCCGTGCGCGCGTGGTGCCGCAGCCGCTCGGCGTGGCGGGCATCGTCGTGCCGTGGAACTATCCGCTGCTGCTAGGCGCGAGCCCGCTCGTGTGCGCGCTCGCGGCGGGCAACCGCGCGATGATCAAGATGTCGGAGCTGACGCCGCGCACCTCGGCGCTGTTCGCAGAACTGATCAGTCAGACCTTCGCGCGCGACCATGTGGCGGTCGTGAACGGCGACGCCGCCGTGGGCGCGGCGTTCACGGCGCTGCCGTTCGACCACCTGCTGTTCACAGGCTCGACGCGCGTGGGCCACGAGGTGATGCGCGCGGCTGCCGCGAACCTCACGCCCGTTACGCTGGAGTTGGGCGGCAAGTCGCCCGTGCTGATCGGCGAGCATGCGCGCTTCGACTATGCCGTCGACAGCCTGCTGCTCGGCAAGACGCTGAACGCGGGGCAAACCTGCATCGCGCCCGACTACGTGCTGCTGCCGCGCGGCAGCGAGGACGCCTTCATCGCCCGGGCGCGCACGCGCTTTGGCGAGCTCTACCCCGACTTCGCGAACAACCGCGACTACACGTCGATCATTTCAGCGCGCCACTACGAGCGGCTCGAACGTCTGGCCGACGAAGCGCGCGCCGAAGGTGCGCAACTGCATGCGCTGGGTCCGCGCGACGCCGCCACGCGGCGCTTCGCGCCCGTGATCGTGACGGGCGCGGGCGAGCACACGCAGTTGATGCAGGAGGAAATCTTCGGGCCGCTGCTGCCGCTCGTGCCTTACGACTCGCTCGACGAAGCGCTCCACTATGTGAATGCACGACCGCGGCCGCTGGCGCTCTACCTCTACGCCGACGACGCGCGCACCGTCGAACGCGTGACGCGCGAGACCGTGGCGGGCGGCATGTCGGTGAACGAGACGCTCATGCATATCGCGGCCGAGGGGCTGCCGTTCGGCGGCGTCGGCCCGAGCGGCATGGGCGTGTATCACGGCTACGAGGGCTTCGCCACGTTCTCGCAGATGAAGCCCGTGTTCACGCAGGCGCGGTTGAACGCACGGCGGCTGATCGCGCCGCCTTACGGCAAGCGGTTTGGGTTGCTGATCCGGGCGATGTTGCGGTTCTAGCGGAGGCGCAGGCCGCAAACACCACTAGCGGGGCAGCGCGGGCAGGCGCAACGGGTTGCCCGCGAGCGACTTGGCGTCCGGCATGCGTGATTGCGACGAGGCCTGAGTGGCTTGTGCTGTTTGCGCGGTTTGTTGCGCGTCGCTCTCCGCTGCTTCAAGCCCATGCAGCCACGCCAGCAGTTCCGCCACGGCCTGATATAGCTGCGGCGGGATCTGCGAATCCAGATCCACCTGCATCAGCAGCGAGACCATCTCCGGCGCTTCGTGCACGTAGAGGCCCGCTTCCTTCGCGCGCTGCACGATCATCTCGGCCACGAGCCCATAACCCTTCGCGACCACGCGCGGCGCGCCGTCGCGCGCGACCGGGTCGTCGTAAGCCAGTGCGGCGGCGCTTCGGCGGTGCGTGCGGCTCATCCGAGCTCCCAATCTGTCGAGTCGATGGCGTGAGGTGCATCGGCCGCGTGCGTGGCCGGTGCTGCGTGCGTGGCAACGGCTGCGCGCGCATAGGCGCCGGCGGCCCGCGCGCCATCCACGCCCGCTGTGCCACCCAAGCCACCCAAACCACCCGCACCGCCGATCTCGCGGATCGACAGCCCGGTGAGCGCGAGTCCAAGCGCTTCGAGCCGCCCGCGCAATGCCTCGCTGTGCGCGTTGAGGCGCTGCGCGCCGTCCGGGCTCGCCTGCACGCGCACCGCGAGCGTCGAGCCCGTGAGCGCAAGCTCCGCGTCGACGGTGCCCAGCGCCGGCAGCGCCAGCGTGAGACGCGTGCGCCAGGGCGTTTCGTCTTCGTCCGCGCCGCGCCCTGCGCGCGAGTCGTGCTGAGCGTGGCGCTCGTCGTCGTCCGGCTGAATGGTCCAGTCGAGCCGCACACCCGGCCACGCCTCGCCGGTCCAGCGGAATTCCCCGGTCGCGAGCAAGTCGAGTTGCTGGCGCACGAGCGGCAGCAGCGCCTCGTGCACGCCAACGCCCGCGCCGGCCCCGGCCGGCGTGCGAGTGGCGGGCAGCAGCGCGTCGGCGAGCGCAGCCGCTGTGCCGCCGGCTTCGCGCTCCGCATCGTCGGCGAATGCAGCGGCATGGGTTTCGCCGCGAGCGCCCGAGGCCGCCGCCGTCCCCCCCGCGCCGCCCGCCCGCGCGCCTTGCTGGGTGGCGCTGGGCAGATCAATCCACAGCACGTCATCGATGTCGGCGGCGGCGTGGCTCCTGTCGCCCGGAAATTCGAGCGGCAACTGCGCGCTGCCGCCGGTCAGGCGGTTCTGCGGTTCGTCGGCGAGTTCGCCGGGCGTGCGCTGGCCGCGCAGCCATTGGGCGAGATGCGATTCGTAGAAGAGCCCGCTCGACGCCACCGTCTGAGCGAGCGCGGCCGCGAGCGCGGCGACCTGGCCGGATTGCGCAGCAAGTGCGGTGCGCTGGGCCGCTTGCGCTCCTTGTGCGTCCTGCGTGCCTTGAGACGAGGCGCCTTGCGCGCCGCTTGTGCCACCGGTCATGCCGCCATTCGCAGCGCCATTCGCGCTCCCCGCGCCGTCAGCGCCTTCGGCGCCTTGCGCACTGCCTGGCAGTCCTGCCTGCGGCGCATCAACCGTCGATGCCTCAAGGTCGGCGAGCAACGCGGCCTCCAGCGCCTGGGCCTGAACAGTGGCCCCTGTCTGATCGATGGGATTCGCCAGGCCCGGCAATGGCAGCGAGCCAGCGTCCCCCACCATCGCCTCGCCGGCAGCCGCCGGATCGGCCCAGATCGGCGCGCGCCCGACCACGGCGGGCGTGGCCTCGCCACCCGAGCGGATGATCGCGTCGAGCGCGAGCGCAACGGCGGAAAGCACCGTTTGCGCCGATGCCTGCGGTGAGCCGGCGCTGCGCGGATCGGCCAGCCCGGCTGCGCCGCCCGTGAGCGCCGAAACGCCCGCCTGCGCAGCGCCCGTGCTGCCCTGGGAGCCCGCCGCGCCCAGGCCGCCTATGCGGCTCGCGAGCAGCGCCGCAGCGCTCGTATCGATTCCGTTCATGCGGAGCGTGGCCCGCATGGGCCAGGTTGTGCGCCGCGCGTCCCAAGCGGTGACGCGGCGCTGTCAGTTTTCGTGCACGAGCGTGCCTGCCCGTGCCGGTTCGCGCGCGCCGATCAGAAGCCGCGCACCATCCCGCCCTACCGCGCGCCGTACAGCTCCTGCAACACCCGCGACGGCTGCGCCGTGCCGTGGAAAAGCGCCGCAAGGCGCGCCATGCACGGGCTCGCGAGGTCGCGGATCGCGGCGTCGTCGGCGAGGATCTGGCGGATCAGCTCGTACTTGCGCGTGCGCTCGGCGGCGGTGAGCCGCACGCCGAAATCGGCGTTCTTGAGTGCGTCCACCAAGTGCCGGTACTCCTCCTGAAGGCCGATCAGCTCGTTCCAGCTTGCGCCGCGCGCGGCATGAAGCATTTGCTCCGAGACCGCCGCAATCGCCTCGTAGCGGGCAAAGTAGTCTGCTTTCGAATTCATCTCGTCAATGAACCGGATACCGGCGCGGACGACGCTCTCGCCATCCGCTCCACTTCCGGCGCAATCCCTAACCAGGCTTCCTCGAGCGTCGCAAGCAGGCCATCGACTTCGACCAGCATGGACTCGCTCTGTTGAATGTTCGCTTCGAGCAGACGTCGCGTCATATAGCCGTAAAGTGCGTTCAGGCGCTGCGCGACTTCGCCGCCCGCCTCGACGTTCAACGCCAGCTGAAGCCCGCTTTCGACAATCCGGATGGCCTTGCCGATCGCCTCGCCGCGTGGTCCCACATTGCCCATCTGCAAATGCATGCGGGCCTGCGCAATCGCCTTGCGCGCTCCTTCGTACAAGAGCGCGATCAGCTTGTGCGGACTCGCGCCCATGACCCCTGTTTCGACACCCACGCGTGCATAAGCGTTGGCTCCAGACTGTGCAGGGGAAAACATCGGCGCTTCTCCTTCGAACGTGCGGCTATGGATACGGTGCATCCGGCCCTTTGCCTTGCGTGGCACGAGCCGGGTATAGCCGTGTTATCGGAACGGCGCAGGAGAAGCTTTAATGTCTTCGGCAGGCGCGAAGTGGCGAACCAGGCGCCACGGGGCGCAACGGGGCGCAACGGGGCGCGCTAGACCTGGATCTGCATGATGTCGGTGTAAGCCGCAACGAGCTTGTTGCGCACCTGCAGGCCGAACTGGAAGCCCACATTGGCCTTCTGCATGTCGACCATGACGTCGTTGAGCGAAACGTTGCCGGCCCCGAGTTCGAACGCCTGCGACTCGCCCACGGCCTTTTGCTGGTCGCCGCTGATCTTGTCGATGGACGACTTGAGCGCCGCGGCAAAGCCGCCCGCGGTGGCCGCGCCCGAGCCGACGTCGGCGGCGCTGGTATCACTGGCGCCGCTGGCCGCCTGCGCGGCCATGGACTGCATCTGCGCGAGGGCCGACGTGAGTGGGTTGACTGGCACGGTCATGTTTGCTCCACGAATAAAGAGGGATCGCGCGAGGGCGGATGCCGCCGCCCGGCGAATCCGGCGCGCCTGTGAGTGACAAGCAGTGACAAGCGCAATGCATACAGCGCGCCGAATCTGGAGAGGAGCATAGCAATTCGCCATTTCCGGCAGCCTCGAAACTAGGGGGAAAACCCGGCTCTATTCGCGCAATCGGCTTGCCAGCGGGTGCGGATAATCGCTGTCGTGAAAGTTTCCGCCGCGCGCATGCCGCGCGAGCAGGAACAGCCAGTCTCCCGGAGAAACCCGTCGCATGGATTCGTCTGCCAACTCGTTGATCAACCCCGATGCCCGCGTGGGCCTCGCCACCAGCGGCGCCGCCCCCGGCGTGGCCGCTACCGGCGTGGCGGGCGCAGCGGGTGGCCTCGCGGAGGACCTGGGCGGCGGCTTTGCGCAGCGCCTCGGTTCGCTTTCTTCGCTGCGCAATGTGCGCGGCAACCCGCGCGCGCCGCTCATCGTGGCCGTGGCGGTGCTCGTCGCCGTGGTCGCGGGCCTGATCCTGTGGTCGCGCGCGCCCGACTACAAAGTGCTCTACAGCAATCTCTCGGACCGCGACGGCGGCGCGATCATCACGGCGCTGCAAGCCGCCAACGTGCCGTACAAGCTCTCGGAGGGCGGCGGCGCGATTCTCGTGCCGTCCGAGCAGGTAGCCGAAATGCGCCTGCGCCTCGCCCAGCAGGGCCTGCCCAAGAGCGGCTCGGTGGGCTTCGAGCTGATGGACAACCAGAAGTTCGGCATTAGCCAGTTCGCCGAGCAGGTGAACTACCAGCGCGCTCTAGAAGGCGAGCTCGAGCAAACGATTCAATCGATCCAGAGCGTGAAGTCCGCGCGCGTGCATCTGGCGATTCCGAAGCCCTCGGTGTTCGTGCGCGAGCGCGAAGCGCCCACGGCCTCGGTGCTCGTCAACCTGTATCCCGGCCGCATGCTCGACGAAGGCCAGGTGGCCGCCATCACGCACATGGTCGCCTCGGCCGTGCCCGATCTGCCGGTGCGCAATGTGACCGTGGCCGACCAGGACGGCAACCTGCTCACGCAGAGCGCCGCGAGCGCCGGTCTCGACGCCTCGCAGCTCAAGTACGTGCGCCAGGTCGAGCACGACACCCAGGCGCGCATCGACGCGATCCTCGCGCCCCTGTTCGGCGCCGGCAACGCGCGCTCGCAGGTGAGCGCCGATCTCGACTTCTCGAAGCTCGAGCAGACTTCGGAGAACTACAGCCCGAACGGCAGCCCGCAGCAGGCCGCGATCCGCAGCCAGCAGCAGAGCATTGCCACCGACTCGCAGCAATCGAGCGCCGGCGGCGTGCCGGGCGCGCTCTCGAACACGCCGCCGCAGCCGGCTTCCGCGCCCATCACCGCTCCCGCTGCGGGCGCGAACGGCGCACCGGGCGCCACGCCCGTCTCGGATCACCGCGACACCACCACGAACTACGAGCTCGACAAGACCGTGCGCCACTTCAGCCAGGCGCCGGGCAGCATCAAGCGTCTTTCGGTGGCGGTGGTCGTGAACTATCAGCAGAAGGTGGATGCCAAGGGGCACGCCACGCTGCAGCCGCTCGACGCGCAAAAGCTCGCGCAGGTCGAGCAGCTCGTGAAGGACTCGATGGGCTACGACGCGAAGCGCGGCGACTCGGTGAACGTGGTGAACGCCGCGTTCCAGCAGGAAGTCGATCCGAACGCGAACCTGCCCTGGTGGCGCCAGCCCGACATGCTCGCGCTCGCGAAGCAACTCGCGACGTGGCTCGGCATCGGCGCGGTGGCACTGTTCCTCTACTTCGTGATGGTCAAGCCCGCGCTGCGCCGCGCCTTCCCGCCGCCCGCGCCGGCCGCCGCCCTGCCCGGGCTCGCGGGCCTCGGGGGCCTCGGGGGCAATAGCGAGCCGATGCTGCTCGACGGCCTGCCGTCCGCGGACAAGCTCGAAGGCGCAGCAGACGCCGAGGCAGACCCGGCCCTGCTCGCGCTCGAAAACGACAAACACAAGTTCGAACGCAACCTCGAATTCGCGCGCAGCATCGCGCGTCAGGATCCGAAGATCGTCGCAACCGTGGTCAAGAACTGGGTGAACGATGAACGCTGAAGGAGCCACCAAGAGCGCGCTGCTGCTCATGTCGATCGGCGAGGAAGAGGCCGCGCAGGTCTTCAAGTTCCTCGGCCCGCGCGAGGTGCAGAAGATCGGCGCCGCCATGGCCGCGCTCAAGAACGTCAAGCGCGAAGAGATCGACGCGGTGCTGCAGGAGTTCGTGAAGGAAGCCGAGCAGCACAGCGCGCTCTCGCTCGACTCGAACGACTACATCCGCAGCGTGCTCACCAAGGCGCTGGGCGAGGACAAGGCCGGCGCCGTGATCGACCGCATCCTGCAAGGCGGCGACACGAGCGGCATCGAAGGCCTCAAGTGGATGGATTCGGGCTCGGTGGCCGAACTCATCAAGAACGAGCATCCGCAGATCATCGCCACGATCCTCGTGCATCTGGACCGCGATCAGGCCTCCGAGATCGCCTCGTGCTTCACCGAGCGCCTGCGCAACGACGTGCTGCTGCGCATCGCGACGCTCGACGGCATCCAGCCGCAGGCGCTGCGCGAACTCGACGACGTGCTCACGGGCCTGCTCTCGGGCAGCGACAACCTCAAGCGCAGCCCGATGGGCGGCATCCGCACGGCTGCCGAAATCCTCAACTTCATGACCAGCCAGCATGAGGAAGGCGTGATCGAGAACGTGCGCCAGTACGACGCCGAGCTGGCCCAGAAGATCATCGACCAGATGTTTGTTTTCGAGAACCTGCTCGACCTCGAAGACCGCGCGATCCAGTTGCTGCTCAAGGAAGTGGAATCGGAGTCGCTCATCATCTCGCTCAAGGGCGCGCCGCCCGCGCTGCGCACCAAGTTCCTCTCGAACATGTCGCAGCGCGCCGCCGAACTGCTCGCCGAAGACCTCGACGCGCGCGGCCCTGTACGTGTTTCGGAGGTCGAAGCACAACAACGGCGTATCCTTCAAATCGTTCGCAACCTTGCTGAAAGCGGCCAGATCGTGATCGGCGGAAAGGCGGAAGACGCTTATGTCTGACGAGGCAATGCAGATGGCCGCGCAACCGTCTCACGCGCGCTCCGCGTACCAGCGCTGGGAGATGGCGTCGTTCGACCCGCCGCCCCCGCCGCCGCCGCCGCCCACGCCCGATGAAACGGCCGCGTTCGAGGCGCAGTTGCTGCGCATTCGCGAGAACGCCCATCAGGAAGGCCTGAAGTCGGGGCACGTGGCGGGCCAGGCGCTCGGCTATCAGGCCGGCTACGACCAGGGCCACAAGCAGGGCTTCGAGCAGGGTCGCGAAGAGGCGCGTGCCCAGGCGCGGCAGCTTGCGTTGCTCGCACAACATTTTGCCGAGGCGCTGCAAACGGCCGAAGCGGGCGTGGCCGATACGCTCGTCGAACTCGCGATCGACATTGCGCAGCAGGTGGTGCGCCAGCACGTGCAGCACGACCCGACGGCGCTGGTTGCCGCGGCGCGCGAAGTGCTCGCACACGAGCCGCAACTCACAGGCTCGCCCCAACTCGTGGTGAGTCCCGCCGATCTGCCGGTGGTGGAGGCGTATCTGATGGAAGAACTGCAAGCGCGCGGCTGGTCCGTGCGCACCGATGCGACGCTCGAACGCGGCGGCTGCCGCGCACAGGCTGCGAGCGGCGAAGCGGATGCGGCAATCGGCACGCGCTGGGAGCGCGTGGCGCTGGCGCTCGGCAAGGCACGGCCGTGGTGAGCGCTGGGTGAACACGATGAGCCCCAACCCGCACCAGACCATCCACACGGGCGGCCTCACGCCGCTCGAGCAGGAGCTTGCGCTCGCATCGTTCGGGCCCGGCGCGCACGACCTGGCGCAAACGCACGGAATGCTGGTGGGCGACGACGCGCAAGCCAGCCAGCATGGCGCCGATACAGCCGCACATGCCGTCACTCAAGCCGCCGCGACGCTCGACGCCGTCGAGGCCGCTATCGCCGATGCGGCCGATGCGGCCGATGCAGCCAATGCGGCCGATACCTCCCGCGCAGCGCGGAACGGCGCCGATGCCGGCCACGACAATCCATCGGCCAGCCAGAGCGGCCCGCGTGACCCGGCCGCCGACCCGCGCGTGTCCCACACTCCGCCGCCCAGCTACGACCCGGCCAACCCGCACCTGACCACCTGGAACGCCCGCCTCGCGAGCGTGCGCGCGCGCAACGCGCTGGCCTTGCCGCTGCGCGGCTGCGGCCGTCTCACGCGCGCAGCGGGCCTCGTGCTCGAAGCCGTGGGGCTGCGTCTCGCCGTGGGCGCCGAAGTGATGATCGAACTGCCGCCGGGCAGTTCGCTGCCGATGGCCGAAGCCGAGGTCGTGGGCTTCGCCGGCGACAAGCTCTTTCTGATGCCGACCACCGAAGTCGCGGGCCTCTTGCCCGGCGCGCGGGTCTGGCCGCTGGAAAGCGCGCCGATTGCGGACCCGATGGCCGGCGCCAAGCGCCTGCCGGTGGGCTGGGGGCTGCTCGGGCGCGTGCTCGACGCCTCGGGCCGCCCGCTCGACGGCTTGGGCGCGTTGAATGTGGAAGCCGATGCGCCGCTCACCGCGCCCGTCATCAACCCGCTGAAGCGCGAGCCGATCCACAAGGTGCTCGACGTGGGCGTGCGCGCGATCAACGCGCTGCTGACGGTCGGGCGCGGCCAGCGCATGGGCCTCTTTGCAGGCTCGGGCGTCGGCAAGTCGGTGCTGCTCGGCACCATGGCGCGGGCCACCAGCGCGGAAGTCATCGTGATCGGTCTGATCGGCGAGCGCGGCCGCGAAGTGAAGGAATTCATCGAGCAGATCCTGGGCGTTGACGGCCTCGCTCGCTCGGTTGTGGTGGCCGCGCCCGCCGACGTCTCGCCGCTCCTGCGCATGCAGGCCGCCGCGTACACGACTACGCTCGCCGAATATTTCCGCGACCAGGGCAAGCACGTGCTGCTGCTGATGGATTCGCTCACGCGCTACGCGATGGCGCAGCGCGAGATCGCGCTCGCGATTGGCGAGCCGCCCGCGACCAAGGGCTATCCGCCCTCGGTGTTCGCGAAGCTGCCCGCGCTCGTCGAGCGCACTGGCAACGGCCCCGAAGGCGGCGGCTCGATCACCGCGTTCTACACCGTGCTCACCGAAGGCGACGACCAGCAAGATCCGATCGCCGACTCGGCGCGCGCGATTCTCGACGGCCACATCGTGCTCTCGCGCACGCTGGCCGAAGCGGGCCACTATCCGGCCATCGACATCGAGGCGTCGATCAGCCGCGCGATGACCGCGCTCATCGACGAGCCGCATCTGAACCGCACGCGCGCGTTCAAGCAGATGCTCTCGCGCTACCAGCGCAACCGCGACCTCATCAACGTGGGCGCTTACGTGAGCGGACGCGATGCGGTGCTTGACCGCGCCATCGCGCTGTATCCGCGCATCGAAGCGTTTCTTCAGCAGGGCTTTCGCGAAACCGCGAACTACGAACAAAGCGTCGAGATGCTCGGCGCGCTCATCGGTAATGCACAGGGGACCAGGACATGACGAGGCAGACCGCACTGCAAACCCTCATCGGGCTCGCGCAAGACGATGTCGACACCGCGACGCAAAAACTCGGGCGCGTGCAGCGCGAGCGCGGGGAAATCGAAAAGCAGTTGAAGTCGCTGATCGATTACCGCGACGAGTATCACACGCGCTTCACCGAATCGGCGCGCGCCGGCATGGCCGCCGGCAATGTGCGCAACTTCCAGGCGTTCATCGACACGCTCGACACCGCCATCGAGCAGCAGCGCCGCCTGCTGGATCAAGCCACGCAGCGCGTGGAGGCCGCCAAGCCCGACTGGCAGCGCAGCAAGCAGAAGCTCGGCTCGTACGAGGTGCTGCAATCGCGCCATGACGAGGTGCAGGCGCGCAAGGATGCGCGCACCGAACAGCGCGACGCCGACGAGCACGCCGCCCGCGCGCTGCGCATGCGCAACGCGCATTAGTGAAATTAGTGACTTATTAGTGGCACCGGCGCGTCCGGATCACGTTCAAGAGAGCTAGCAGCATGTCGCTTCTATCCGCAGTCAGTTCGTTGCTCGGCGCCGCCGTGGATGCGGCCACGGGCGCGCAGAGCGGCGCCAGCAATGGCGCCGCCGCGAGCGCTTCCGACCTCGCGAGCCAAGGCTTCGCGCAAACGCTCCAGCAAAGCATTTCCGCGCAGAACGCGCGGAGCGGCGCATTACGCCAGGTAGCCCAGGCCAGTTCGCCACAGCAAGGGGCGCAGGCTTCGGCGAATGCCGCGGGTGCGGGTTCGTCTGCCCACAGCGGCGCGCGCGCGGCTGCGGCGCAGCCTGCTCAATCCACGTCATCCGCGCAAGCGTCCCAGCAGACCGGTAACCGCGCTTCGCACGGCGTCGATCACCGCGCCGACAACGCCCTCGCACGCCAGAAGCAGGCCGAAGCCGCCGGCTCGCAGGCCGCCGCGGCACAGGCTCAGGCGCAGCAAGCCCAACAGGCCATGCAGACGGCGCAGCAGGCGCTCAGCAACGGCGATGCCACTGCCGAGGCCGCGCTCGCGGGCGTAGCCTCGGCGGCAGCCGGAGCAACGGGCGCGAGCACCGACGCGAACGGCATTGGCGGCACCAATGGCACAAGCACCTCGAGCGGCACGGCCGGCGACGGCACGAGCACCGCCAGCGGCGACCCGAAGTCGGTGAGCGACGCGCTGCACGCCGCGCTCGCGACGCTGCGCGGCGGTACGGGCACGCTGAACACGCCGGTTGCGGGCAGCGCTGCCACGCCCCCGGCCAATTCGACGATAGCGGGCAGCTTTGCGGCGCACATGGGCACGCAGGCGAAGGCCAAAACCCTGGGCGCGGGCATCGACGACAAGAACGCCGCCGACAACGCCGCGAAGTCGGTAGCCGCCACGCCGCAGGACGCAGCCGCGCAAAACGCCAATGCCACGCTGGCCGCAGCAGCGCAGCAACAGGCAACGTCCGCGCAACCGGCTGCATCGAGCAGCGCCACCGACGCCCTGGCGGCCGCTCAAGCCGCCGCAGCAGCGGCTCAAGCACAAGCGACCCAGGCCGCCCAGAGCGCGAGCGCCAACCCCGCTGCATCAGCGGCTGCATCCGCCACGCTCGCGCCGCAAGTGGGCACGCCGCCTTGGGAAGACGCGCTTAGCCAGAAAGTGGTGTTCCTCTCGAACGCCCACCAGCAATCGGCGGAACTCACGCTCAATCCCAAGGACCTCGGGCCGTTGCAGGTCGTGCTGCAAGTCGCCGACAACCATGCGCACGCGCTGTTCGTCTCGCAGCACCAGCAGGTGCGCGAGGCCGTGGAGGCCGCGCTGCCGAAGCTGCGCGAACAGATGCAGCAGAACGGCATCGGCCTTGGCAGCGCGAGCGTGAGCGACGGCTTCTCGCGCCAGATGAACCAGCAGGCCCAACAAGACAGCGGCAGCGGCGCGAGCTCGCGCGGATCGCGTGGGTCGGGTTCGGCTGGCGTGGCGGGCATCGGCACGGCCAGTGGCGCGGACAGCGCCACCAACACCGCCGCCACGGCCACGCAGCGTAGCGTGGGCCTGATCGACACGTTTGCCTGAGACGTTCCCGCGCAGTCCCGCGCAGTCCCGCGGTCTCTCGCATCGGCGCAAGCACAGAGCGAGGCGTCGATCCATCGACGCCTCAACCCGCCCATGCCTCGCCGCCCAAGCCGCGCTCGCGCAACAAAGCCGCGAGATAGCCGCAAATCCCCCGTCTATTCCTCCCATCGCTGTAATGCAAAAGCCGGAACAATGCAGGCTGCCGGTATGAATGCGCGCGCGCCATGGCGATCATGGCAATCGGCAACGAAGCGCCGCCCGGCCCCGACAACAGCATGATCCGCACGATCACGACTCACCCAGGCTCACGACCGACATGGCGACCACGACCGCAACCCAGCAAGCCGCGCCCCAGGGCACGCAACCCGGACCGCTGAAGCGCGTCCTTCTCATCGTGCTCATCGCGGTGCTTGCCGCAGGAGCTGCGGGCGGCGGCGTCTGGTTCTTCATGTCGCGCCACGCAGCGAGCGCCCCGGCGGCGAGCGCGCCCCCGCCGCCGGCCGTGCCCGTCTACTACGCGCTCGAGCCGATGACCGTCAATCTGCAATCCGACGACGGCGAGACGCACTATCTGCGCATTGGCCTCACGCTCAAGCTCGACAGCCAGGCGACCCAGGACGCGCTCGCCGCGCACATGCCCGAGATCCGCAGCCGCCTGCTGCTCGCGCTTTCGAACAAACACCCGGCCGATCTCGCGCCGCTCGACGGCAAGCGCGCGCTCGCTACCGAGCTCGCTACGCTGATCGCCCAGCCGTCCGATTCGCGCGGCACGGCCGCTCGCGTCGAAGACGTGCTGTTCACCGAATTCGTCGTGCAATAAGCCCAGCATGAACACGCTCAACATGAACCCGCGCGTTCGCCTGCATGCCGTGCGCGCCAGCGCGCATAGCGTGGATGGCGTGGATAGCGCGCAGCCAATCCGGAGCCTTGCATCATGAGCATGGGTCACGACGAGTTCATGTCGCAGGAGGAGGTCGATGCCCTCCTCAAGGGCGTCACCGGCGAAATCGAAACCGAGGCCGCCCAGACCGAAAAGCCCGGCGTGCGGCCGTACAACATCGCGACGCAGGAACGCATCGTGCGCGGGCGCATGCCCGGCCTCGAAATCATCAACGAGCGTTTCGCGCGTTTGCTGCGTGTGGGCATTTTCAACTTCATGCGCCGCACCGCCGAGATTTCCGTGGGCCCCGTGCGCGTGCAGAAGTACAGCGAATTCACGCGCAACCTGCCGATCCCGACGAACCTGAACCTCGTGCACGTGAAGCCGCTGCGCGGCACGTCGCTGTTCGTGTTCGATCCGAACCTCGTGTTTTTCGTGGTGGACAACCTGTTCGGCGGCGACGGGCGCTTTCACACGCGCGTCGAAGGCCGCGACTTCACGCAGACCGAGCAGCGCATCATCAGCAAGCTGCTCAACCTCGTGTTCGATCACTACACCACCGCTTGGAAAAGCGTGCGCCCGCTCACGTTCGAATACGTGCGCTCGGAAATGCACACGCAGTTCGCCAACGTCGCGACGCCCAACGAAATCGTGATCGTCACGCAGTTTTCGATCGAGTTCGGCTCGACGGGCGGCACGCTGCACATCTGCATGCCCTACTCGATGATCGAGCCGATCCGCGACGTGCTCTCCTCGCCGCTGCAAGGCGAAGTACTCGACGTGGACCGCCGCTGGGTGCGCGTGCTCTCCCAGCAGGTGCAGGCTGCCGAAGTGGAGCTCACCGCGGATCTCGCGCAAGTACCGGTCACGTTCGAGCAGATCCTGAACATGAAAAAAGGCGATGTGCTGCCGATCAACATTCCCGAGCACATCGTCGCCAAGGTGGACGGCGTGCCGGTGATGGAGTGCGGCTACGGAATTTTCAATGGTCAATACGCGTTGCGGGTCCAGAAGATGATCAGCGCAGCCGACACGATGAAGGAAGGTGGATATGAGTGACGTGAACACCCTGCAAGGCAGCGAGCCCGTGCGCGAACCGGCCCCCGCGGCCGATCCAGCTGGCGCAATGGAGATGGACGATTGGGCCGCGGCGCTCGCCGAGCAGAACGGCCACGAAAGCCACGAAGTGGCCGCGCAGCCCGCCGCCGTGTTCCAGCCGCTTTCGAAGGTCGATTCGGGCGCGACGCGCAACGACATCGACATGATCCTGGACATCCCCGTCCAGATGACCGTCGAACTGGGCCGCACCAAGATCGCCATCCGCAACCTGCTGCAGCTCGCGCAGGGCTCGGTGGTGGAGCTCGACGGCCTCGCCGGCGAGCCCATGGACGTGCTCGTGAACGGCTGCCTCATCGCCCAGGGCGAAGTGGTGGTGGTGAACGACAAGTTCGGCATCCGCCTGACCGACATCATCACGCCCTCCGAGCGCATCCGGAAGCTCAATCGATGAAACGCCTTGCCGCATCCGGTTTTGCGCGGCTCAGTGCGCGGATTAGTGCCTTCGCTGGCGCCTGCACATGCGCGTGGCTCGCCGCCGCGCCCGCGCAAGCCGCCGACCTCCAGGCCGTGAACGAAGCCGCACGCTCGGCGTCGAGCGCATCCGCGGTGATCGTGGGCAGCGCGGCGCCCTCGCTCGGCTTCGGCGCGGTGCTGCAAACCGTGTTCGGCCTTCTGCTCGTGATTGGCGTGGTGTTCGGCTGCGCGTGGCTCGCGCGGCGTCTCGGCCTCCAGCACGGCCCGAAGAGCGCGCTCGTGAAGACCGTGGGCGGCGCTTCGCTCGGCGGCAAGGAGCGCGTGGCCGTGGTCGAGATCGGCGACACCTGGCTCGTGCTCGGCGCAGCCCCCGGCAATGTGCGGCTCCTGCACACGATGCCCGCAGGCGAACTGCCTGCCGCCGCCGGTGCTTCAACCGGCTCCATCGCCCTTCAAGGCAACTTCGGACAGCGCTTTCGTGACGCGTTGAAACACGAAGCAGGCAAACGTTTCAAGCGTCACGACGGCGGAGCGCAGTAAATGTACGGCAGCCCCCTTCCAGAGGCGCGCGCTCGCGCGCACACTTCCTTGATCGAGAAAATCTCGCGCGCCGCATTGCCCATTGCGCTGTTGCTCGGCATAGCCGCGGTGGCGATGCTGCTGCCGCACCTCGCGAACGCACAGACGCTTGCGCAGCCGCAAGGCCTGCCTGCCTTCAACACGAGCCCGGGCCCGAACGGCGGCACCACGTATTCGCTGAGCGTGCAGACGATGCTGCTGCTCACGATGCTGTCGTTCCTGCCCGCGATGGTGCTGATGATGACGAGCTTCACGCGCATCATCATCGTGCTCTCGCTGCTGCGCCAGGCGCTCGGCACGACCACCACGCCGCCCAACCAGGTGCTCGTGGGCCTCGCGCTGTTTCTCACGCTGTTCGTGATGTCGCCGGTGCTCGATAAAGCCTACAACGACGGCTACAAGCCGTTCGCCGCCGGCACGCTGCCGATGGACGAAGCCGTGACGCGCGGCGTCGCGCCCTTCAAGACCTTCATGCTGCGCCAGACCCGCGAGTCCGACCTCGCGCTGTTCGCGCGCATCTCGCACGCGGCGCCCATGCAGGGCCCCGAGGACGTGCCGCTCACGCTGCTCGTGCCCTCGTTCGTCACGAGCGAATTGAAGACCGGCTTCCAGATCGGCTTCACGATCTTCATTCCGTTTCTCATCATCGACATGGTGGTGGCGAGCGTGCTCATGTCGATGGGCATGATGATGGTTTCGCCCGCAACGATCTCGCTGCCGTTCAAGCTCATGCTGTTCGTGCTCGTGGACGGCTGGCAACTGCTGATCGGCTCGCTTGCGCAGAGCTTTACCTGAGGTAGCCATGACGCCCGAAACCGTCTTGACCCTTTCGCACGAAGCCATGTACGTGGCGTTGCTGCTGGCCGCGCCGCTGCTGCTCGTGTCGCTCGCGGTGGGTCTCGTGGTGAGCCTGTTCCAGGCGGCCACGCAAATCAACGAAAGCACGCTCTCGTTCATTCCCAAGCTGATCGCGATTGCGGTGACGCTCGTGATTGCGGGGCCGTGGATGCTCACGACGATGCTCGATTACATGCATCACATGTTCGCGAGCATTCCGGCGCTCGCGGGCTGAGCGCGTTTTTGCGTGATCTTTTTGCGCGCGCTTCTCGACATTCACCGACGCTCGCCTGCCGATGTTCACCGTCACCTACGCGCAGCTCAATCTCTGGCTCACGGCGTTCCTCTGGCCGTTCACGCGCATTCTTGCGCTGGTGGCCGCCGCGCCGCTGGTGGGCCATCGCTCCGTGCCCACGCGCGTGAAGATCGGGCTTGCTACGTTCGTTACGCTTATCGTTGCGCCCACGCTTCAGGCGATGCCGCAGGTCACGGTGTTTTCTGCCGAAGGCGTGTGGATTCTCGTCAATCAGTTTCTGATCGGCGCGGCGCTGGGTTTTACGATGCAGATCGTGTTCGCGGTGGTGACGGCGGCGGGCGATTTGATGGGCCTGGGGATGGGGCTGGGTTTTGCGTCGTTCTTCGACCCGCAGGCCAATACATCGACTCCGGCGCTTTCATCGTGGCTCAATATCATGGCCATGCTCGCGTTTCTCGTCTTCGACGGGCATTTGCAGATGATTGCCGCGCTGGTGGAAACGTTTCATAGCGTGCCGGTGTCAGCCAACGTGCTTTCCGGCAATGGCTACCGGCTGATCGTGAATTGGGGCGCGACGGTTTTCAATGCGGGGCTGCTGCTTTCGCTGCCGGTGGTGGTGGCGTTGCTCATCACGAATATCTCGCTTGGCATTTTGAATCGCGCCGCACCGCAGATCGGGATCTTTCAGATCGGGTTTGCGCTCACGATGCTCGTGGGCTTGCTGTTGATTCAGTTGATGATGCCGAATTTGATTCCGTACTTCGCGCGGCTTTTCGATGGCGGGGTCGAGCAGATGGGGCGGGTGGCGGCGGGGTTCAGGCCAGTGCCGTGAGGCACTGCAACGCCAATCACGCCCTATATCGCCGCCGTCAACGTCACCCACGTCTGCTGACGCGCCGCATGCTCGGGCGCGGATCCCGCGCGCATCGCGTAGCTGATCTGCGCCGACACGCGCTTGCCGGTATAGCTCGCGCCAACCCCGTAACCCTGCAATCGCACCGACGCCCCCGTCATGGCGCCATCGTTGCGGATCCGGCCGTGCGCCTCGTCATAGAAGACCTGCAATGCGACACCGGGCAGCGGCGGGATGAACTGGCTCACGCCAACCGAGGCAATTACGCCATCGTCGACAGACGCGGTGTTCTGGTCGTACGCGCGCACGGCCGTCGGCCCACCCAGGCCGAGTTGCTGTGAACCGTTCAGGCTTCGGCTCGCCCATTGGCCATGCACCGAGAGTGTCGCCTGCGTGGTCGACGTCAGCGCTTGAATAAACGTGGCGGTCGGTTCGATCTTCAGGAAATTAGAACGGCGATCCACATACACCGGGTTCGCTGTGGTGTAGTCGTATTCCTTCTGCGTGGTCGTGCCATAGCTCGTCACGAAGCTGTACTGCGTCGCGTTGCGCCGTCCGCCCCACTGGCCGTAGTAGTTGCCGTCGGCGCGCATCGACGCAACGTAATTGCGTTGCCGGCTCTCGAGGATGTTGTCGAGTCGTTCGTCGCTCGTGAACCACGCTTCCATGCTCGCGCCGAGGTCGAGACTCGCATTGGCGGTGCGGATCAGCGGCGAAGAGCCATACACGCTGGCGACGTCGGCACTCCCGGTGCCGAGGCCGCTGAACTCCTCGCCAAGCCGGTAATCGACATGCGAGTACGCGATGCCCGCCCGGCTCGCGCCCAATCCGGTCAGCATGTCGTAGGACAGCCGGCCGAGGCGGGTTCGTCCTTCCTCGCCTGAGCTCGTCTGCATGAAACGCGGCGTGAAGTTGACGCTCGCCTGCAACTGGTCGCCGAGGCCGAGCAGGTTATTGACGCCGCCGGACACGCCGACGCGGCGCCAACCCGCCTGGCGCGACCCCGAGTTGTCGATGGTCGCGGAGGCGTAATAGCGGTCGGCGGGCGTGACGTCGACACCGACGATCGTGCCGCCCGCTTCGGTTCCGGTCGCGAGCGTCGACGACACCGAACCGACGCCCGGAACGCCTTCGACAACCCGCATGTTGCGCTCGATTTCGCGCAGGGTCGGCGTGGCCTCGCTCGTGGTCGCCAGGATGGCCTTGAGCCTTGGCGTCGATACCTTCGAACCGTTCTCCACAGCGACCGATTCCACATGGCCGCGCTCGATGCCGAAGCGCACCACGCCTGCCGTGACGGTCTGCGGCGGCAGCGTCACGCGCACGAGCGTATCGCCGCCGTTGTACAGCACCGTCGTTAGTTCGTCGCGCAGCGCATGCAATTGCGCAAGCGTCACGCTGCGTCCGCGCCATGGTGCGAGGAATGCATCGACGCGCTGCTGCTCCGCTGCGGAAAGCGCGCCGTCAAACGCGAAGGCGTTGACGACGAAGGTGAACTCGCCCTCGGCGGGAGCGGTCTCGGCCGGCGTCGACGGCTGCAAAGCGGGCGCGCGCTCGACTGCGGACTCGCCTTCGATGCCGCGCGTCGTGTCGGCGTTCTGCCGGATCAATGCGCCGGCGTTGGGGAGTTCGAAGGCTTGTGCGGAGACATGCCACGCCGTCAGGCCGAGCAACGGCAGACAGGCAGGGCCGAGGCGATGGCAAAGGTGCCGGTACCGGTTAGAGACTTTCAAGGTGCAAAAGAAAACAAGGGTGCAAATCGGCGCGACCCAATCCGCAAGACGTGCCGGTGGTGCCGGAACGCGAAAGGGAGGAGAGGGAGGACCAATCAGGGAGGGAGCGGCAACGCGTGCCTCTCCCTTGTCGTATGGGCCGGCCAATTGAAGCTAAAGCCGGCTGGAGACGGGCGGCTGCCCGTCTCCGCGACCACCGGAAACGGCGCCGGTGATCGATGCTGCCGTTACTGCCGGTTACTGGCCGCTGCCGTTATCCGAAACGGAAATGGCCTGGGGCAGCGTGATCGTCGGCGCCTTCAGCGTGCCCTGATACTTCGCGAGCCCGGCATCCACCGTGATCGACTTGCCTGCCGTGTTGTTGGCCGCATAGACCGCAACTCCGCGCAGCGCGATGTCAGTGGCCGCGCGAGTCTGCGACGAGGCGTACTGGCCGATCATGCCGGTATAGGCGATGGTCGGAATGCCCGTCCTCGGATCGATCGAGACGCCCGGATCGACGGCCAGCAGAACGCCACCGTTGCGGCTGGTGATGTTGCCCAGCTGGAAGACGCCCTTCGTGCCGGTGCTGCATCCTGCGTCCGCAGGTGTGCAAACACGATTCGTTGCGTGAGCAACGATATCGCCATCGGCATTCACATCGCGCAGCAGGTAGACGGTGTCACCTTCGACCGAGACGGTCTTGCCGGTCAGCAGCCCTGCCTGGAGCGTGCCGCTGGTGCCGATCTTCACGTCCTGACCCGCAGTGGTGCTCACGCCATAGTCCTGCACGACGTTGGAGCCCGCGAGCAAGACCGAGCCCTTGTTGGCCGTCACGTTCGCGTACTGCTTCAGGTTGCCGGGAAGCGCGCCGTCGGCCTGGACCTGCACGTCGCCCGTCGTGGCGGTCACATTGCCATTGATGTTGACGCCCGAGCCCATCATGGTCACGCTGCCGCCCCGGACCTCCGAGTTCGTCGTCAGCGCTCCGTCGCCGACCGCAGCGAGCAGGACGTCGCCGCCCGCGCTCACCCGTTGTGCCCGGAGCTCGCCGGCCGCGGCGATGTTCACGTCTTGACCCGCAACGGTATTGACGCCCGAGGTCTGAATGACGTTGCCGCCGATGAGGTTGACCGAACCCTTGTTGGCCGTCACGTTCGCGAACTGCGTCAGATCGCCGAGCTTGGTGTTGAACGCCTGGATCGACACGTCGCCCTTGGTGGCCGTGATCGGCGCGGTGATCTCGACGCCCGTGCCCTGCATGGCCACGCTTGCGCCGTTGACCTCGCCGGTTACCGCCAGGTCGCCATCGCCCAGCGTGCCCATCTGGATATCGCCGCCCGCAATCACGCGTGCAGTCTGGAGCGTGCCCGTCGCACCGATATTCACGCCGTTGCCGGCATTGGTGCTGACGCCCTTCTTCTGCGTGATGTTGGTGCCCGTGAGGTTGACCGAACCCTGGTTCGCCGCCACGTTCGCGGTCTGATTCAGGTCGCCGTTGCCAAGAGCATCGGACTTGATGGACACGTCGCCCTTCGTGGCGGTAATCCACGAATTGACGTCGACGCCCGTGCCCTGCATCGACACGCTGCTGCCGTTGATGCCGTCGGTGACCTTGATCGGACCCGCTGCGCCAAGCTGCACGTCGCCCGCGGTGTCGATCCGTGCCGTCTGGAGCGCGCCGGTTGCGCCAATATTCACGCCGTTAGCGGCATAGGTGACGTAGCCCTTCTGCGTGACGTTGGTCCCCGTGAGATTGACTGCACCCTTGAACGCCTTCACTTCGCCGTTCTGGTTCAGGTCGCCCTTGCCCAGGGCATCGGCCTTGATCGACACGTCGCCCGTCGAGGCGTTGATCCACGAGTTGATGTCGACGCCCGTGCCCTGCATGGCCACGCTGCCGCCGTTGATCGCGTCGCTGACCGTAATGCCACCCAGTGCGCCCAGTTGGACATCGCCGTTGTTGCCGTTCACCCGTGCGGCCTGAAGCGTGCCGGTCGCGCCAATTTTTACGCCGTTGTTGCCATAGGTGGTAATGCCCTTCTTCTGCAGGACATTGGTGGCCGTGAGGTTGACCGAACCCTGGTTCGACGTCACGCTGGCGTTCTGATTGAGGTCGCCATTACCAAGGCCATTGGCCTTGATGGACACGTCGCCCTTCGTGGCGGTGATCCACGAATTGAGATCGACGCCCGTGCCCTGCATCGACACGCTGCGGCCGTTGACGCCGTCGACGACCTTGACCGGGCCTGCCGCGCCGAGTTGCACGTCGCCCACGGAGTCCACGCGCGCCACCTGCAGCGCGTTGGTTGCGCCGATATTCACGCCGCTGGTGGCCGTATTCACGCCGTCGCCGCCGGCATAGGTGACGTAGCCCAGCTTCTGCGTGACGTTGGTGCCCGTGAGGTTGACCGAACCCCTGAACGCCTTCACGTCCGCGTTCTGGTTCAGGTCGCCCTGGCCGCTCAGGCCCACCGGACCATCGGCCTTGATGGACACATCGCCAGCCGAAGCGGTAATCCACGAATTGACATCGACGCCTGTGCCCTGGATGGCCACGCTGCGGCCGCTGATCGCATCGGTAACCTTGATTGCGCCCGCCGCACCAAGTTTCACGTCGCCCGCGGAGTCGATCCGCGAGGTCTGAAGCGCGTTGCTTGCGCCGATGTTCACGCCGTTGCCGGCATAGGTGACGTAGCCCTTCTGGGTAACGTTGGTGCCCGTGAGGTTGACCGCGCCCTTGAACGCCTTCACTTCCCCGTTCTGGTTCAGGTTACCGGGTCCCGCAGCATCGGCCTTGATCGACACGTCGCCCGTCGAGGCGTTGATCCACGAATTGATGTCGACGCCCGTGCCCTGCATGGCCACGCTGCGGCCGTTGATCGCGTCGTTGACCGCAATGGGACCCGCCGCGCCGATCTGGACATCGCCGTTGGCGCTCACCCGCGCTGCCTGGAGCGCGCCGGTTGCGCCGATATTCACGCCGTTGCCGGCATAGGTGCCGATGCCTCTCTTCTGGGCGATGTTGGTGCCCGTGAGGTTGACCGAACCCTGGTTCGAAGTCACGTTGGCGTTCTGGTTCAGGTCGCCGTTGCCAAGAGCATCGGACTTGATGGACACGTCGCCCTTCGTGGCGGTAATCCACGAATTGACGTCGACGCCCGTGCCCTGCATCGACACGCTGCTGCCGTTGATGCCGTCGGTGACCTTGATCGGACCCGCCGCGCCGATCTGCACGTCGCCCGCGGTGTCGATCCGCGCCGTCTGGAGCGCGCCGGTTGCGCCAATATTCACGCCGTTAGCGGCATAGGTGACGTAGCCCTTCTGCGTGACGTTGGTCCCCGTGAGATTGACTGCGCCCTTGAACGCCTTCACTTCGCCGTTCTGGTTCAGGTCGCCCTTGCCCAGGGCATCGGCCTTGATCGACACGTCGCCCGTCGAGGCGTTGATCCACGAGTTGACGTCGACGCCCGTGCCCTGCATGGCCACGCTGCCGCCGTTGATCGCGTCGCTGACCGTAATGCCGCCCAGTGCGCCCAGTTGGACATCGCCGTTGTTGCCGTTCACCCGTGCGGCCTGAAGCGTGCCGGTCGCGCCGATCTGCACGCCGTTGCCGCCATAGATGCTGGTGCCCTTCTTCTGCGTGACGTTGGTGCCCGTGAGGTTGACCGTGCCCTTCGTCGCTTCCAGGTTCGCGTTCTGGTTCAGGTTGCCTGCACCCGCGCCATCGGCCTTGATGGACAGGTCGCCGGTCGAGGCGGTCATCCACGAATTGATGTCGACGCCGGTGCCTTGCACGGCCACGCTGCGCCCGTTGATCGCTTCGTTGACCGCGACGGCGCCAGTGCCGCCCGCGCCGATCTTGACGTCGCCGCTGCTGCTGATGCGGCCGTTCGACACGACGTCGCCGCCCGCGCTGCCGATCGACACCGAGCCTTGCGAAGTGGTCAGATTCGCGCCTTTCTCGATGGTCACATTGTGGCCGGCGCTGGCGTATTCGCCACCCGACGGCGCCGTGTCGGCGTTGAACGGCGACAGGAGCGGCGGGTAGTTGACCGGCGCGGAGCCGATCGTAATGTCGGTTGCCGCGTTGATGCGGCCGCCCGCGCTGACGTTGCCGTCGAGTTGCGAACCGAGGATGATCGAGCCGCCCTCGCCCGTGGTGGCGCGCGTGGCTTCCAGCGTGCCCGAGTTCTGCACCACCGTGGCGAGCATCGCGCCCGTTGCCGCGGCGTTGAGCTGGACGTTGCCGCCGCTCGCCGTGATCACGCCGCTATTGGCCGCGAGCGCGTTCTGCGCTTCGCGACCGAGCATGACCTTGAAGCCCGAGCCGTTCATCTGCATGGCCACGCCGTCGGCGGCGCCGAGCGTGACGTCCTTCGCGCGAATCGTGCCCTGGTTGGTCGCCTTCGCGCCGAGCAGCACGACCGCTTCGCGCGCGGTGATTTGACCGTCGTTCGAGACGACGCCCTGACCACCGTTCGCGGACAGATTCATGATGCCGGTGACGGGTTCCCCGCCGTCCATGAACTTCTGGCTATCGACGCTGAGCGTCGACGCCACGAGGCTGCCCACGTTCACCTGCGAGGTCTTGCCGAACATCACGCCCGAGGGGTTGACCACGAACACGCGGCCGTTCGCCGTCAGCGCGCCGTCGATCTGGGTGGGCGCCGCCGTCGTCACGCGGTTGAGCACCGCCGAGGTTGCGCTGGGCTGGTTGAACGCCACGCTCTGGTCACGGGCGATGTTGAAGTTGTTCCAGTTGACGACCATCCTGTCGGTGGCCTGATTGATCGTCGTTTTGGTGCCCTGCGTGGCGATCGTGCCGCTGCCCGCCGCGACGACCCCGCCTTCGACCGCGCCAGCGCCGTTTGCATAGCCGAGAGCGGCAGTCAGCATGGCGGGCATGATCGCGAGCCGGAAAGCCGGCTGGTGTGGCGTTCGGGAGCGTCGGTGGCGAATGGACTTGTTGTAGCTCATTTCCTGACCTTGTAACGAGTTCTTTTCATTACCCGGACGGGGCGCTATGGTCTATTCCCACGCCGGGGGCTCTTCGGACTGCTTACATAAGCACATCTGAAAAATGTAAGTAAACGTAAGCAGAGCGAGGATTCTATTGGGTCGAAGGAAAGCGATACGTAAGATGACTCTTAAAAGAACCCGGGCTCAGAGATAAAAAAAGCGGAGGTGCGCCGAATGCGCACCTCCGCTTTTTTATTCAGGAAATGATTCCCAGATTTAACCGTCAGGGATTGATGTACTGGAATAGCGAAAGATTCTGAGTCGCTGCAAAACTCTTCTGCGAAGCTGTCAGTGCATTGGAAAGTTGCGTGTACTGAGCAATGGCCGCAGTCATGTCGGTGCCCGTGAGATCGCTGAGATTCGACGTCACTTGCAACGAATTCGTCGACGTCACCGTTTGCAGCGCCTTCACTTCCTGTTCTCTGCCGCCCACCGACGCCTGGATCGTGACCACGTTCGAGATCGAATTGCCGATTGCGGTTAAACCGCTTTGCAGCGCATTCGTGAGATTCGCGCCGGCCGACGGGCTGCCGTTCACCGGCGTTTGCAGCGCGGCAATCACGCTGTCGATGGTGCTGAACACGCTGCTGTTCTGCGGTGCGGTAGCAGGCGTGACCGAGAACGTATCGCCCGCCACGGGCGTGCCCGAGATCGTCACGTTCATGCCGATATTGCCGGCGGCGCCGAGGTCGATCGGCGAGCCATCCGTGTAGGGTTGATCCGACGCGAGTGTCGTCGCCGGATTGGTCGAGTTGTCCATCACCGAATAGGTGAGCGCGCCGGAGGTGGTGTCGGTGCCGAACTGGATCGACAGCGGATGGCCGTTCGTGGCCTGGGTCGGATCGGTCACCGTGACGCCGCTGATCGTGCCGGTGCCTGTGTTCTTCATGCTGCCGCCGGCGACAGCCTGCGAGCCCACCGCCGAGACGTTCAGGAACACCGCCGCGCCCGTGTCGCTCACCGAGATCTGGCGCGAGCCGCCCACCTGGACCAGGCGCTGGCCCTGGTCGCCGTTATACGTCACGCCGCCGCCGGTGGCGTTGGTGAACACCTGCGCGGTGCTCTTGAATCCCGAGAACAGATAGTTGCCCTGGCCATCGGTGGTGTTGGCGAGCGTGAACAACTGGCTGCGTTCGCCCTGCAATTGCTTGGCGAGCGCCTGGCGGTCGGAGTCGTTGAGCGAGCCGTTGATCGCCGACTGAATCTGCTGGCTGATGGCCTGCAGCGTGGTCGTCACGCTGCCGAGCGTCGAATCCTCGAGCTGCAGCGAGGACAGCGCCATGTTCTGGTTCGACGCGTACTGCGTGAGCGTCGCGCTGGTGGCCGAGAGCTGCACGGCCTGGGCCGCGCCGAGCGGGTTGTCGGCGGGCGTCGAAAGCGATACGCCGGTCGAGATTTGCTGTTGCGTCTGGAGCAGCTGCGATTGCTGGTTCTCCATCGTCGCCACGCTGGACGAATAAAGCTGGGAAGTCGCGATACGCATGGGTCAGCGCCTCACTGGAAGATGCCAAGCAGGGTCTGGAACAGCGAGGCCGCCGTCTGGATCACCTTGCTGTTGGCCTGGTAGAGCTGCTGAAACTGCAGCAGATTGGCGGCCTCTTCGTCGAGGTTGACGCCTTGCACGGACTGCTGCTGCGAAGTGAGCTGCGTGACGAGCGATTGCTGCGAGGTGCTCGACGCCTTCAACTGGCTCGCCGTGTTGCCGATCGTGTTCACGTAGTTCGAGTACGCGTTCGTGAGCGTCTGCGAACCGGCGAACGCCGTGCCCGAGGTGAGGTTCGCGAGCGCGAGCGCATTGCGGCCGTCCTGCGCACCGCTCGTGTTCGGCGCGATGGTGAAGGTGTCGCCGTTCGCGGGCGCGCCCGTCATCGAGAAGCTCACGTTGTTGGCCGTGCCGCTGGTGTCGCCGCTGATGGCGATGGTCGCGCCCGTGCTCGGGTCGTACGGGATCGTCGTGGTGCTGCTCGTGATGGTGTACGGCGTGGGCGTGCTCGAGCCCGGCACCGTGACGGAGACCGTCGAGCCCACCGGGAATCCCGATAGCGTGCCGGTAGTCGATCCCGTGCCCGGAGCCGCATAGCTCAGTTGCAGGCCCGGCGAGGCCACGGCATAGCCCGCGCTGACCGTGCCCTGCGTGACGGTGGCCGTGCCCGTGTTGGTGCCGCCCGCCGTGACTAGAACGGGCGAGGCGGCCGCGATCAGCGACGGATCGCTCGTCGCGACGGCGAAGCTGTCGAGCGCGCCCGCAGTCGGCTGGATCGAGAACGAGTCGCCGTCGTTCATCGTGCCCGTCGACGTGATCGAAAGGCCGCTGCCCGTGGGCGCGAATGGATTGCCCTGGCTCGGCTGGGTGGTGGTCGTGTACGTCGCGTTGGTGGTCGAGTCGGTGAGCGTCCACGTGCCGCCCGCCGCGCTCGAATACGAGAGCGTGTAGTTGTCGGTGGGCGGGTTCGCGGCGTTGGTGAGCGTGGCCGAGACCGCGCCGGTGCTGTTGGGGTTGTTGCCGAGATTAGCCGTGACCACCGGCCCGCTCACGGTAAACAGCGCGCCGCCCGCAGCGCCGCCGAGCGTGAGGCCGAGCGCGTTTTGCTGGTTCACCTGCGCGGCGAAGCTCGTGGCGATCGCGCCCAGTTGCGCCTGCGCCGGGTCCAGCGTGTTCTGCATGAACGAGACGAGGCCGCCCACGGTGCCGCCCTGCAATGCCGCGCTGGAAAGCGGCTGCGCCTTGGCGGTCGAACCGGGCAAACCTTGCCATGCCACGGTCATTTCCGCGGGGTTGGCGTTGGAGGGCTGCGTGGTCAGGTTGTAGTTCTGCCCGCTCACCACGAGCGGCTGGCCGTTGCCGAGAAACACGCTATAGCCGCTGCTGTTCTGCACGACCTGCACGCCCACGAGCTGCGAAAGATTCGACACCGCGAGGTCGCGCTGGTCGAGCAACTGGTTCGGCGGCTGGCCCGCGCTGCTCGCCATCGAAATCTGCGTGTTGAGCTGCGCGATCTGCTGCGTGTAGGTGTTGATCTGCGTGACCGCGTTCGACAACTGCGTGTTCACGCTCTGGCGCATCGCGTCGTACTGCTGGCCGGCGGCGTTGATCTGGTCGGCGAGCGACTGCGCGTCGGACAGCGCGGTCTGACGCGTGGCCGTGCTCGCGGGCGAGTTCGACACGTTCTGCAATCCGGAGAAGAACGTCGTGATCGACGTGGCGATCCCCGAGGTCGGGCTGCCCACGAGGTTCGAGAGCTGCGTGGCGAGCGTGTACGACGCGGTGAGCGCGCTGTTGCCCGATTGCGCATTGTTCAGCGCGGTCGTGAGGTACTGGCTATAGGCGCGCTGCACCGTGGCCGTGGTCACGCCGCCGCCCTGGTAGCCCGAGCCCGTGTACTGGCCGGCCGCTTCCTGGTAGACCGCGGTTTCCACGTTGTAGCCCGGCGTCGACGAATTGCTGATGTTCTGACCGGCGGTGGCAATGCCGACCTGGGCCGCCTGCAACCCGGAGAGCCCGATCGAGAAGATGTTGGACATGCTTGATCCTCAGGAGCGGCCTTGATGCAGTGTGTTCAGGCCGCGTGGATGAACCCATGTAATAACGGCAGCGAGGCGCGGAAATTGAGCGCCTGCATGAGCATGTGTATGTGATTGGGCGCTCGCAGGCCGCGGCCGCCCGCCGTCCGCGGCCCGCTCGCGATGCTCAGGCGCGCTGGAACGCGCGGCGCTTCATTTCGAGCTGCGTGATGTAGCGCTGGAGACTGTTCTCCGCCGCGCCCGGCAGCGCCACGAATCGAAACCCGAGGTGATAGCGCCGCTCGCCATTGGGCAAGTCGATGAAGCGCAGCACCGCAAGCGCGAGATCCACGCGCAGCGTGCCGTGCGAGCGCAAGTCGAGTTCGACGTTCGCGAGCTTCAGCCCCATTTCGAACGTGGCCGCGCGCTCGTCGGTCGTGCGCAGGCCGATGCCGCCGAGCGACAGGTCGTGCACCTCGAACTGGAAGCGCTCGCCGGTGGCGGGCAGCGCGCCCTTGCACAGGCAGGGCTCCAGCACCGGCGTATCGACGCGGAAATACTCGCGGCGCTGCATGTAGAAGAGCACCTCGGGGAAAGCGGCCTCGAACGCGGGGCGGCCTTCGAATTCGGTCTCGCGCGGCGTGGCGGTGGAGAATTCCACCCGCACGCCGTCGGGCGACGCGTGGAACTGGCAGCGCGCACTCGCGAGCACGTCGCGGTTCTGCTCGGGCAATGCGCCCCAGTCGAACACGAAGCTGCGCTCGCGCGTGTTCACGTCGAGGATGCGCGTGACCAACTGACCACCGCCATATTGCAGGGTCAGGAAATCGCCGCGAGTGGCGAGGTTGCGCAACTGCACGCCAACTTCCAGCGGGTTGCGCCGCCCATAGTCGGGGACTTCGTCCTCGGGAGCATGCTGTTGATTCGACTGAACGGTATTCATCGGCCTGGCGGAATTTCGTGGACATGCCGGCGCGCCGTGGGCTGAGCCCCCACACGCCGTCCTGGCGGTTCTCCCCGCCCGTGATTCTTTTGGATCTCGCCTGCATTAGCGGCAAGCGCGGGCGGAAATTTAGGGGGATCGCACAAATATTCCACGCGCTGGCGCACAGGCGCGCGCTCAGGCCATCTGCTGCATGATCGACATGAGCTTTTTCGCGTAGTGCGGGTCAGTCGCGTAGCCCGCGCGCTGCATGCCGTGCGCGAAGCTTTCCGCGCTGCGCGAGTTGTTGATCACCGAGGCGTAGCGCGGGTTGTTCTTGAGCATGCTCGCGTAATCGGCCATCGCGTCGTCGTAGGAGTCGTAGGCGCGGAACTTCTCCACCACGCGGTGCGGCTCGCCGTTCACGTACTCGGTCGTCATGGTCGAGACGGTCTTGCCGGTCCAGTCCTTGGTGGCCTTGATGCCGAACACGTTGTAGCTCGTCGAGCCGTCGGCCTTCATGATCTCGCGCTTGCCCCAGCCCGACTCCAGCGCCGCCTGGCCGACGATGAAGCGCGCCGGAATGCCGGTGGCCGCGCTCGCTTGCTGCGCGCCGCCCGCAAGCTTGTTCACGAAGGCGTCCACCTTTTCGTCGCCGTTGCCGCGCACCGGCGGCGTGAGCGCGCTATTGGCGTCCCAACCCTGCGAGCGGCCCAGCGCGCCGTTCGCAGCGGCGTTGCCGTAGGCGCGGCCCAGCGCGTTCAGCATCGCCAGGTTGCCTTCGTTGCCGTTGCCGCTGCCGCCCGCGCCCGACATCGCGCCGGAAATACCGCCAGCGCCACCCGCACCCGCATCGCCGCCCATGCTGCGCATGAGCTGCTTGATCATCGCGTTCGCCACGCCAATGCCCTTATTCGACATCTGCTGCGCGAGCTGCTGGTCCATCATCGAAACGAACTGCGCGCCGTCCTTCGAGTCGAGCGGGCCGTCGTCGGGCGTCGCGTCGCGCATGCTCTTGAGCATCATCTGCGTGAACACGGCGTCGAACTGCTTCGCGGCCATCTTCACGCCCTGCTGCGGCGAGGCATTGGCGGCGGCGCGCATCGAGTTAAAGCCCTGCACATCCAGCGCGAAGCGGTTCGTGAGGTCGAGGCTGTTGCCGAGATTCGCGTTATCCATGCTGGCTCCCTAAATAATCTGAAGATCGGCGCGCAACGCGCCTGCCGCCTTCATCGCCTGCAGGATCGACATGAGGTCCGCGGGCGTCGCGCCCAGCGCGTTGAGCGCCTTCACGACTTCCGCGAGATTGGCGCCCGCCGTCACGAGCTTGAGCGATCCGTTGTCCTGCTTCAACTGGATCTGCGACTGGCGCGCCGCCACGGTGGTGCCGTTCGAGAACGCGCCGGGCTGGCTCACCGCCGTCTGCGTGTTCACGACCACGGAGAGATTGCCGTGCGCGACCGCGCAGCTATCGAGCGTGACCATCTGGTTCATCACGATCGAGCCGGTGCGCGCGTTGAGAATCACCTTCGCCGCCGGCTGCGCCGGACGCACGTCGAGATTCTGGATTTGCGCGATGAAGCCCACTTGCTCCGCGGGATTGAGCGGGCCGTGCACCTGGATCGTGCGGCCGTCCACGGCCGCCGCGACGCCCTGGCCGAACATGTTGTTGATCGCCGCCACGATGCGCTGGGTCGTGTCGTAATCCATGTCGTTGACTTCCATCTGCAGGATGCCGCCCGCCTGCGTGACGGGCGACGGCACTGCGCGCTCCACGGTTGCGCCGCCCGAGATGCGGCCCGCCGCAAGCTGGTTCACCTGCACCTTGCTGCCGTTGGCCGACGCGCCCGCGCCGCCCACCGCCACATTGCCCTGCGCGATGGCGTAGACCTGGCCATCGGCGCCCTTAAGCGGCGTGAGCAGCAGCGTGCCGCCGCGAATGCTCTTGGCGTTGGCGAGGGAGGACACCGTCACGTCGATCTGCTCGCCGGGTCGCGCGAACGGCGGCAGCGTGGCGGTCACGATCACGGCCGCGACGTTCTTCAACTGCATGTTGTTGAGCGTCTGCGAGGAGCCCGTCGCGCTCGACGTGTTGTTGATCGAGATGCCCAGGTTCGCGAGCATGTTCGCGAGCGTCTGGGTCGTGAACGGCGCCTGGGTGGTCTGGTCGCCGGTGCCGTCGAGACCGACCACGAGGCCATAGCCGATCAGCGGGTTGTCGCGCACGCCGGAGATCGACACGAGGTCTTTCACGCGCTCGGCATGCGCGGGCACGGCGTAGGCCAGCAACGCGCCGCACGCGAAGATGAGGCCGACCACGAAGCCCAGTGCGGTGAGCAGGTCCTTCACGCGCGAGCGGCGCGTGTGGCGGAAACGGATCTTTACCATGGCGCGAGATTCAGGAAAAAGCGTTGCAGCCAGCCCATGGTCTCGGCTTCGTCGATCACGCCTTTCGCGGAGTATTCGATCCTCGCGTCGGCCACATCGGTCGAGAGCACGGAGTTGTCGCCGGCCACGGTGTTCGGGTTCACCACGCCGGAGAAGCGTACGAATTCGTTGCCCTGGTTGATCAGCATCTGCTTTTCGCCCGAGACCACGAGGTTGCCGTTGGGCAGCACGTTCGTCACGGTCACGGTGATCACGCCCGTGAAGGTGTTCGATGCGTTCGCGCCGCCCGTGGCGTCGAACTGGTTCGTGCCTGAAGCCGTGAGATTCATGCGCGTGAAGAAGCCCGGCGCAAAGCCGGCGACCGGCGCGGCCAGGCCCGTGCTGCCGCCGCGCTTGGTGTTCGCGCCCGAGGATTTGGTCGCGTTGATGTTTTCGGAAATGACGATGGTGAGAATGTCGCCGATATTGCGCGGGCGCTGATCCTCGAAGAGCGGCCGTCCTACGTAGCCGGGGTTGTAGATCGACCCCGGCGAGCTGTTGACCGGCGGCGAAGGCGGCACGGCCGTCATCGGCTGCTGGGTGATCGGCTGCCGGTTCGGGATATAGGCGCAGCCCGCCAGCGTGGCGAGCGCGATGGCCGCCACGGTGGTGTGCAGGCTCGCTCGCGCACGCGTGTGCGCGGCGTGCTGGCGAGCGGGGTTTCGTACGGACGGGCTCATGCTCAAACCTGCATCTGGCTCAGCGTCTGCAGCATCTGGTCGGAGGTCGTGACCGCCTTGCTGTTGATCTCGTAGGCGCGCTGCGTCTCGATCATGTTCACGAGCTCTTGCACCACGTTCACGTTCGAGGCTTCCACGTAGCCCTGGTTGAGCGTACCCGAGCCGTTGAGGCCCGGCGTGGTCACCGTGGGCGCGCCCGACGAGGCGGTTTCCGAGAGCAGGTTCTGGCCGTTGCTCTGCAAGCCGGCCGGATTGATGAACATGGCCAGTTGCAGCGAGCCGACCGTGGTGTTGTTCGCCGAGCCGGGCGTGGTGACCGTCACCACGCCGTCGCTGCCGATGGTGAGCGAGGTGGCGTTGGCGGGCACCGTGATGGTGGGCAGCACCGGATAGCCGCTCGACGTCACGAGCTGGCCCTGCGAGTTGGTCTGAAACGAGCCGTCGCGCGTGTAGGCCGTGGTGCCGTCGGGCATCTGCACCTGGAGAAAGCCCGCGCCGTTGATGGCCACGTCTTTCGAGTTGCCGGTCTGCTGCAGGTTGCCCTGGGTGTAGAGGCGCTCGGTGGCGACCTGCTGCACGCCCGTGCCCACCTGGCTGCCCGAGGGCAGCTCGGTGGTCTGCGTGGAGTTCGCGCCCGGCTGGCGCAACGTCTGGTACATGAGGTCCTCGAACACCGCGCGCGAGCCCTTGAAGCCATTGGTGCTCACGTTCGCGAGATTGTTGGAGATCACGTCCATTTGCGCCTGCTGCGCATTCATGCCGGTGGCGGCGATATAGAGCGATCGGTTCACGGTGTCTTTCTCCGGGAAGGCTTAAGGCTTTGGGCTTAAGGCTTGGGCTTAGCTGAAGTTGAGCAGCTGGTTAGCGCTCTGTTCGTTCTGGTCGGCGGTTTGCAGCAGCTTGGTCTGCATTTGAAACTGGCGCGCGTTGTCGATCATCGAGACCATCGCCGCGACCGGACTCACGTTGCTGCCTTCGAGCGACTCGGTTGCAATCTGCACGCTCGGGTCGGCGTCGGCGGGGTTGCCGTCGCCGGTGCGAAACAGGCCATCGTCGCCCCGCGTGAGCGAGCCCGCGGGCGGGTTCACGAACTTGATCTGATCGATCATGGCGATGGCGCTCGCGGGGCTACCCGGCGCAATCGCCGAAACTGTGCCGTCCTGGCCGATCGTGACCGCCGAGCCCGGCGGCACCGCGATCGGGCCGCCGCCGCCGATCACCTGGTAATTCGCGGCGGTCACGAGCTGGCCGTTCTCGTCCACGTGCAGATTGCCCGCGCGCGTGTAGGCCTCGTTGCCGTCCGGGGTCAGCACGGAGATGAAGCCCGAGCCCTGGATGGCGATGTCGAGCGGGTTGCCGGTGCGCGAGATCGCGCCGGGCGTCATGTCCGCGCCGGGCGTGGCCGACAGCACGAAGGTGCGCGTGGTCGTGTTGTTCACGCTCGAACCGTCGCCGAACGACATCGGCACGGAGCGGAAATTCGCGAGCTGCGCGCGAAAGCCCGTGGTCGAAACGTTCGCGAGGTTGTTCGCGACTACGGCCTGCTGCTCGAGCGCCTGGCTGGCGCCCGTCATCGCGGTGTAGATCAGTCGGTCCATGATGTGCCCGGTGTCGTCTTATCAGGAGAGCGTGTGCTTACATCTGCAGCAGCGTCTGGTCGACGGTCTGCTGCGTCTTGATGGTCTGCGCGTTCGCCTGGTAGTTGCGCTGCGCCGTGATCAGGTCGACCAGCTGGTTCGTGAGGTCGACGTTCGACGACTCCACCGCGCCGCCCGTAAGCGTGCCGTGGTTGGTGCTGCCGGGCGTGGAGACCTGCGGCACGCCCGAGGCGGCCGTTTGCTGGAACTGGTTGCCGCCGAGGTTCAACAGCCCGTTCGGATTGTTGAAGTTGGCAAGCACGACCTGGCCGAGCGTCTTGGTCTGGCCGTTCGAGTAGTTGCCGGTGATGGTGCCGTCCGAGCCGATCGTGAAGTTCGACAGCGTGCCGCTCGCATAGCCGTCCTGCGCGAGGTTGTTCACGCCGTTGGCGCTGCCGTACTGCGTCGTGCCCGCGAAGTTCAGCGTGATCGCCTGGTTGGTCTTCGAGCCGTCGGTCGGGTTGATCGTGATGGGAATCTCGCCGAGCGTGGTGGGCGCGCCCGTCGAATCAGCCGTGCTCAGGAGCTTGCCGGCGTTGTCGAACGTCATCGTGCCCACGGCCGTGGACGGCACCGCGCCCGCCGCGCCCGAGTAGACGCTCCACTGCTGGTTGCCGCTCGCGTCGAGGCCGCCCTTCACGAAATACATGTTGATCTGCTGCGTGCCGCCCAGCGAGTCGTAGGCCGTGATCGACGTCGAGTAGTTGTAGGTGTTCGAGTTGGCAGCGTCGAACGGCGTCCCGGCGGGCGTAGTGGACTGCGCGTTGAGGTTCAGCTGCGCCGTGATGCTGGTCGTCGTGACCGGCGAGATATTGGTCGTCGGCACCTGGAGCGGCACCGTCTGCGCCGAGTTCACCACGCCGTTCGTGCCCGCGCCATAGCCCATCAACTGAAGGCCCGAGGCATCGGTGATATAGCCGTCCTTGTTGAGCTGGAACACGCCGTTGCGCGAGTACGTAACCGTGCCGTTGTTCGACATCTGGTAGAAGCCGTTGCCGTTGATGGCGACGTCGAGCGCCTGGCCAGTCGTGGTGATCGTGCCTTGCGAGAAGTTCTGCTGCACTTGCGAAAGCGCCGCGCCCAGGCCGATCTGCGTGTTGACCGCCGTGGCGACGGTGTTCGCGTAGACATCGGCGAACTGCGCGGTGCTCTGCTTGAAGCCCACCGTGTTCGCGTTGGCGATGTTGTTGCCGATGACGTCGAGGTCGTTCGACGCTGCGGCGAGGCCGCTCAATCCTTGCTGGTAGCCCATGAGTATCGACTCCGCTTATGTCTTGTCTGGTTCAGAGAATGCCGGCCACGCCCGAGAGCGAAACCGTCTTGCCGTTGGCGAGCGAGAGGCCCGCGCCGCCGTCCGATTGCTGGATCACGCCCTGCACCTTGCTCGCGACGAGCGCCGTGGCGGTGGCGGCCTGGCCGTTGACGATCGCGCTCGCGCTCACGGTGTAGTTGCCGTCGGCCACCGCGTTGCCCGCCGCATCGGTACCGTTCCAGGTGATGGGCACGGTGCCCGCCGACTGCGCGCCGAGATCGAGCGTGTTGACGACCTGGCCCGCCGAGTTGGTGATCGTGAGCTTCACGTCCGAGGCCGCCGAGGGCAGCGTCACACCCAGTTGCGGCGCCGCGCCGCTCGTCACCGTCATGCTGTTGCCGGGCGCGAGCACGGTCGAGCCGATCAGCAGCGCGGCCTGTGCGTTCTGCCCCGCCGAAAGCTGCGTCGACAGCGACGAGAGCGACGTGTTGAGCTGCTGGATGCCCGTGACCGTGTTGATCTGGGCAAGCTGCGAGGTCATCTGCGAGCTGTCCATCGGATTGGTCGGATCCTGGTTCTGCAACTGCGTGACGAGCAATTGCAGGAAGGTGTTCTGCAAGTCGGTGCCGCTCGTGCTGCCCGTGCCGCTGGTCGAGGATGCGCCCGACGCAGCCGCCGTGGGATTCATGGTGTCGAGCAGTTGCTGCGACACGGTGGCGGTGCTGCCGCCGATGGTGGTGTTGCTGGAGGTCAACGTGGTCTCCGCTCGATGTTTCGGTGTGGTTCGGTGTGCCCTGGGCCCGGATTTCTGCTCAGGTCTCGGCTCAGGTGCCAGCTCAGGTCTCGGCTCAGGTGCCGATGGTCAGGGTCTTGAGCATCAGCGTCTTCGCGGTGTTCAGCGTCTCGATGTTGGCCTGATACGAGCGCGAGGCCGAAATCATGTTCACCATCTCCTGCACCGGGTCCACGTTCGGCATCGAGACGTAGCCGTTGGCGTCCGCTGCGGGGTTGTCGGGCTCGTAGCTCTGCTTCATGGGCGTCGGGTCGTCGATCACGCCGGTCACCTTCACGCCGCCCACCTGCTGGCCCGACGCGGTGCGCGCGCCGCCGAGCGGGTCGACCGCGAACACGACCTGCTTGGCCTTGTAGGGCTGGCCGTCGGGGCCGGTCGTGCTGTCGGCGTTGGCGAGATTGGACGCCGTCACGTTCAGACGCTGCGATTGCGCCGACATGGCGGAGCCCGCAACGCTGAAAATGTTCATCAGGGATGGCATGGTTTCGTTGTCCTTCAGTTCATTCAGTTCGAACCCGACTGGATCGCCGAGAGCATCGTCTTGATCTGTTGTGAAAGCACCGTCATGCCCGACTCGAAATGCAGCGCGTTATCGGCGAACTGCACGCGCTCGGTGTCGAGATCAACCGTGTTGCCGTCGAGCGCGGGCTGCGTCGGGTTGCGGTACATCACCGGGCTCGAGTAGGTGTCGGCCTGGCCGCCGGTCGGGATCAGCTTCGCGTTGCCGGCCATGTGGCCCGCCTCGGTCGCGGCCATCGACATGCCGCTCGTCACGCCCGCGGGCTGCGTCAGCGCGAGCGGCTGGAAGTTGCCGCTTGCGCCGCCCGCTCCACCCGAGGTGGCTACACCCGGCGTAGCCGCACCCGCTTGCTTGAGCGCGCCCGCAAGCGAGGCCGAGAAGTCGACGTCGCGCGCCCGGTAGCCCGGCGTGTCGGCGTTCGCGATGTTCGAGGACAGCAGCGCCTGGCGCGTCGCTCGCACATCGAGCGCTTCGCGGCCAAAGGCGAATTCGGCGTCGAGTTTGTCCAGCATCGGGCGTTCTCCGTGACTCGAATTGAGGGGCTGCATGAGCGCATGCATCGCGCATCCAGCAACGTGGCGAAGCGCACAGACTTTTGCGCATGGAGACGAATGTTAGGCGCGCCTGACAAGAACCAATCGGACGAATAGCCGGTAAAGGCCCCCTCTATTCGACGCAAGCACGCGAGGGCCGCCGCCTAGAATGCGAGGCGTGTCAATGCAATGAATGGAGAACGACGATGCCGCACACAGCCCTCTTTCGCGCGCGCCGCGAGGCTGCGGCGAGCCGCGCGCAGCGCCGTTCGGTCTCGCGTGCGTTCGCTGTGGTGGTTGCGGCGCTGGCCGTGAGCGGCGGCGCGCACGCACAAAGCGAAGCCGAAGCGGCAGGACAGCAGATCTATATTGCGGGCCCCGGCGACCGCGCAGGCTCGGACGCCGCGCGGATGAGCGCGATGCTCGCGCAGGGCGGCGGCGCGGGCTCGAGAGGGGCTGCGGCAAACGCCAACGCGAGCGCTAATGCTTACGCTCAGAACGCGGCCGTGCTCGCGCAAAGCCCGCGACAGGATCAGCAGCAGGATTTCGCGCAAGCGCAAAACCAGCCGGGCATGATCGCGATTCCGGGGCCGGGCGAACGCGGCCGCGCGGGCGATGCCGCAGCACCCGAGATCGTCACGATTCCCGCGCCGGGCACACCGGGCACCTCCGCCGCAGCCACGCCGCCCGCGCTGCGCCCCGCTCTCGCGCGCGCCGTGCAGCCGATGCGCGTGCCAGCGGCGAGTGTGTCTGCAAGCGCGTCTGCGAGCGCATCGGCGTACCCGACTGCCGCCATGAACGGCAACGCAGGCACGGGCGGATTGCAGCGCGTGAATGTCGTCAGGCCGTCTAGCGCAGTCGCTCCGGTCGTCGTCGAGACGGCCGCGCCGGCTGCCGCCGCAAGACTTTCCACCGTGCCGGTAACGCGTGCGCCGGCCGTGACCGCCGCCAATTCCGCGCCCGCCGCGAGCGCCATGGCATACGCCCAGACCGCGCAACTGCCGCCGGGCCAGGAAGACGGCGAACGCATCCGCGCCACCGTGGTCGCGTACCTCCAGCAGCAGGCCGCGGGCTTGCCGGGCAAGGTGAGCGTGAGCGTCGGGCCGGTGTTCCCGCGCGGCCTCGCCGCCTGCGCCGCGCTCGAGCCCTTCATGCCGCCAGGCGCGCGCACGTGGGGCCGCACGACCGTGGGCGTGCGCTGCGTCGGCGCGAAACCGTGGACGCTCTATGTGGTGGGACGCGTGGCCGTCGACATCACCTATTACGTGGCCGCGCGCCAGATCGACGCGGGCCAGATGCTCTCCAGCGCCGACTTCATGCCGCGCGAAGGCGACCTCGCGAGCCTGCCGCAAACCATCATCACGGATCCGACGCAAGCCAACGGCGCGGTCGCGCTCGCGCGCATCACGGCGGGCTTGCCGCTGCGCACCGACATGCTGCGCAGTGCTTCATCGGTGGTGATCGGCCAGACGGTCAAGGTGGTCGCGGTGGGCTCGAATTTCACGATTTCCGCTGAAGGCAGCGTGCTCAACAACGCCGCGCCCGGCCAGATGGTGCGCGTGCGCACGGCCGGCGGGCAGATCATCAGCGGTGTCGTGAAAGACGCGGCAACGGTGCAGGTGCAAATTTAGGGCTCGATTCTCGATCCGAAGAAAAGGCGGGGCGGCGGCAATGTGGGCAAGGACACGTAACAGCATGTAACGGCAGGACTTTCGCGCTAAAGTTCGCGCGAAGCCTTGCCGTTATCAAGGCCATACGGATCAGGAAGCCCAATCGTGAAAATCGACAACTCCAACCGCAATGACGCGCGTTCGCTCCAGGATGGCCCGGCGCGCACGCAGCAAGGCGAATCCGCGAGCGCGCTGGGCGCGGGCGGCACGGCGTCCGGCGCCGCATCGAGCGCCATTGCATCGGGTACGAGCGGAGACACCAACGTGAGTCTTTCGTCGCTGTCCTCTTCGCTGCGTTCGCTCGCGGCAAGCGGCGCCGCCGACATCGACATGGGCCAGGTCCAGTCGATCAAGGACGCCATCAAGAATGGCACGCTGCAAATCGACGCCGGCAAGATCGCCGACGGCATTATCGAAACCGCGCGCGGCCTGCTCAAGCCGGCCTCGGGCGGCTAACCGCGCGGGAGTCTGGCCGTCCAGCAACCCGCATTTTCAGGTGGTCCCCGATGAAAGACGCGCTTCTCGCCACATTGATCGACGAACACGCCGCAGTTGAGGCGTTCGCCTCGCTGCTCGCCTTCGAGGAGAAGGCGCTCACGACGGCGGACGGCATCGATGTGCTGCCGCAGATCGTCGAAAAGAAGACGACGCTCACGCAGCGCATGGCGGGGCTCGAAAAGGCGCGTGACGCACAACTCGCGGGGCTCGGTCTGCCGGCTGGACGCAAGGGCATCGAGATGGCCTGCGACGGCGACTCGCGGCTCGCGGGCCAGTGGGCGCTGCTCAAGGGCTCGACCGAACGCGCGCGCCGACAGAACCTCACGATCGGCATGATGGTTCGCACTCGCATGGAACATAACCGCCGGGCGCTCGCGATTTTGCGGGGAGAAACCGGCAACGGCACGTCGATGTTGTACGGGCCGGATGGACGCCTGCCGGCGTTCGGGCTGTAGCTGGCCCGTTTCCACGCGGCCGGCGGCTGCGTGGGGAATTGAAAAGCCGAAGCGCGGGGGCTTCGGCTTTTTTGTTTTTTGGGCGAACTGTCTAGCGGCAATCGTTACCGGAACGCCCGGGACGCCGTATCAGTGAAACAGCTCGGCATGAGCGAATATTCCGCGACCGACTCCCCCGGCTATGAGCACGCTGCCGTCAGTTAGCAGCGTGGCCGTATGCTGCTCGCGCGCCAGGCTCATGCTGGCTGTCTGCGTCCAGGTGCCCGTGGTGGGATCGTAAAGCTCGGCCGCATAGAGATCGGTCCCGGCTGCCAGCCCGCCAGCGGCCAGCACCCGGCCGTTTGGCAGCAAGGTGGCCGTGAGGAAGTCGCGTGCATGGATCAGGCTGCCGGTCTGCGTCCAGGTCCCCGTAGCGGGGTTGTACCGTTCGGCTGACGACAGCTCGATGTTCCCGTCCGTTCCGGCTATGGCCAGCACCGTGCCGTCGGGCAGCAACACGGCGGCGAAATCGGTGCGCACCTGACTCAGGCTAGCCGTGGGTGACCAGGTGCCCGTTGCTGGGTTGTAGAGTTCCGCCGAAGCGAGGATGCCCGAATCGCCCGTCCCGCCCACGACGAGGACGAGGCCGTTGTTCAGCAGCGTGGCAGTATGGGAAAAACGCGCTTGCGTCATGGCGCCTGTTGGCGACCAGTTTCCCGTCGCCGGGTTGTACAGTTCGGCCGACGACAGCGCTCCCGACTTGCCCTCGCCGCCCGCCACGAGCACGAGGCCGTTGGGCAACAGCGTGGCCGTGTGTGAATCACGCGCATCGCTCATGCTGCCGGTGGACGACCAGCTAGCCGAGGCCGGGTCGTACAACTCCGCCGACGACTGCTCACTGCCCGCGCCCGTTTTGAATCCCCCCGCCACGAGCACGCGGCCATTGGAGAGCAGCGTGGCCGAGTGGGATTGCCGCGCCTGACCCAGGCTGCCCGTCGATGTCCAGGTGTTGGCAACCGGATCGTACAGTTCGGCGGAGGCAGTGACCTGCTTTCTCACTCCGCCAGCGACGAGAACCTGGCCGTTGGGCAACAGTGTGGCCGTGTGCCGGAACCGTGCCTGATTCATTGAGTCAGCCGGTGTCCACTCTCCGGTTGCCGGGGCGTCGACGCCGATGACGATCTGCGTCGTCACGCTGCCCGCGCTGTTGCTGCCGGTAACCGTATAGGTCGTCGGTGGCTGCGCCTTGGTTGGCGTACCGCTGATCTCGCCCGTCTGCGTATTCAGGCTCATTCCGTCAGGTAGCGCGGGCGACACGGAGAAGACGGTGATTTCATCGCCAGTGGACAGCGGCTCGTCGTATGAGATCGGCTGGTCCACAACTTCGACGGGAGCCGGATCCGAATAACCGAGACTCAACGGTGGCTGAGTCACAGCGTGTACCTCGATCGTGAGCTGAATCTCGACGGAATCGACGCTGTTGCTGCCGGTTACCGTGTAGACGGCCGAGGGGCTAACTGTCAGGGGAGTGCCGGAAATGACGCCGGTTTGCGGATTGAACAGAAGCCCAGCAGGCAAGCCCGGCGAGATGCTGTACAGGGTGATTTCTCCGCCAGTGGCAATCGGTGTGTTGGCAATGATCGGTGCGTTGGTCGTATAGATCACAGAGGTGTTCAAGTAGCTCAGGCTTTCCGGGGCGACCGCCTCGGGCTTGACCTCGATCTCGACCCGGACGGACTCGCTACCCGCCGCATTGCCGGCGTTGATCGTATAAATGGTGTCAGGAGAGACGCCGTTTGGCGTGCCGCTGATCGCGCAGGTCTGAGGATCGAGCGATAGCCCCGCGGGCAGAGGCGGCGACACGCTGCACTGTGTGATGGGGCCGCCGCCGCTACTACTGAGCGTATTAGGAATGATTTCAGTGCCTTGCGCATAGACCACGGCAACATCGCGTTCGGTCAACCCGGCCGGCGCCACCAATGCCGTGCCGTTGCTGTTCCCGTTGCCGCTCCCTTGGCAACCCGCGGCCAGCATCACGGCGAGCAGAAGCACGCAGTTCACGGCGCGTCTGAGATGCATGGATTCGACCCTCGCTCAGTCTTATCAGCTTAGGTCGCGTAGCAAAAAAGTCAGCCAAAAACTCGGTTCCGTTGGCTACGTCGGAGACTCAGAGCGGGCCCTGTGGTCAGGAAACATGCCGGCCAATCCCCGGAGTGGACAGGGCATCCGCGTAGCGTCTGAATCGCGCCAGCCCCTCCAGTGAGAGATTGCCCCGGCCACCGAGATCGTTGCGGCACCTCTGATCAGCCTTGAGCAGTACCCGGCGTGCTCGCGTACACAATCCAAAAATATCGCTCTACCCCGGTACGAACGACAGCAGTTCTCGCCGCTCGTCCCTGGTGACTTTGCCGTTGTGCGCACGGTCGATTGTCTCGATCGCGATGAAGCGCGGCACCTTGTCCGGAGCCATCCAGTATCGACGCATCCGCTGCGCCGGGTGGTACAACCTCCAGCCGGTCACTTCCACGTGAAAGGCGTCATAGCGTCCGGCGGGCACATCGATCGCGTCCCGGCTCACGATCTTGCAGTCGAAGCTGACTGCGTCGTGCGTGCCGTTCGGCTGAACGACTCCGAAGCGCGTCCCCCATTCCTTGCCCACCGCATAGTCGCGCGGAAATACCTGATTGTCGTCGTAGCGCGCGCCCTCGATGCTGCGTAGCAGATTGCCGAGCTGATCGGTCATGAAAGCACCGTTGTTGAATTCGACCATGCCGTCGGAGATGCGCGTGACGGTCTGTGTGACTGCGCGCTCGTGACCATTGAGTCGATTCATCACCCTATACGTATAGCGGTCGCCGACGCGCATCACGCCCGCGTCGTAGCTGCCATGGCTGTACGGATTCGCGGGCGATGTCTGAATACGCACGCGCTCCTCGCCTCGCTCGGCGAGCACGCGGTCGAGCGCCGCCTGTGCGATTTCGCTGTAGTGACCGTTCGGGTGCGCCTTCAGGTAAGCGAAGATCGCCTGTGCCGTGCCCTGCTGTTGCGCCTCGTTCCAATCGTCGCGATCCTTTGCGAATTGCGCGTCCAGTTCGCTCTGCGTTGGCGTATGCATGTCGACGGGCGGGACGAAGTAAAAATCGTCTTCGAGCGATGTGCTTTCCCACGGTATCTGCCGGCCCTGCGAGCGCTGGCGAACCGATAGCCGGACGCGCTTGAACACGTCCTCGATTCGCGTGTCGGGGCGGCCAATTTCTTTCAGCAGATTCTCGGTATAGAGGCCGTTCATGCCATCGCCGTCCGATGCGACGTTGCCGGGCGCAGTCGCATAGGCGAGCAGCGTGCGCGGCGGCGCGTCCATCTGGCTCAAGCCCGCGCCGGTCTTGCCGGCCGAGCCGAATGGATTGTCGCGGCAGGCATCGAGGATCACGATGTTGGTCGAACTGTGCGCCCTGCCGAGGCCGTCGAGCAGCGTGCCGAGATCGACCGCCTGGCGCGCGAGGTCGTCTGCGTGAGACAACTTCATGTCTACCGGCAGCAGGTAATTGCGCCAATCGATCTGTATGCCGTGGCCCGCAAAATAGAACAGCGCGGTCGACTGCGCCGATGCGGCCTTGTCGCAGAACGCGCCGATGGCGTCGTCCATCTGCTGACGCGAACTATCGAGGCGCATGTCAACGGCAAAGCCTAGTGAGCGCAGCGCTGCTGCGAGTGCGCGAGCGTCGTTGCTGGGATTATTGAGCGGTGCGGGCGGATAAGCCGCGTTGCCTAGCACGAGCGCCATGCGCGGCGCGGCGGCGTGAGCGGCTTGAACGTGCAGAGCGTTCAGCCATGGGAGCGCGGCCAGGGCGGACAGCTTGCCGAGCGTGGCGCGCTTTTGTGAACGGAATGAGCGCCACGAAAGTCTGCATTTCCGCATTTGAATGCCTCACAGGGTAATGCGAGGAAACTGCGCGATCACTTATTCGATGTCTGTACGCAGCGCCGCATATGGCGATGACGTGGCGGGCGATTGCGGGTCGATAAGCCCGGTTCCCCACGAATCGGCAAAGGCTATAAAACCGATTCACCCTTGATCGACTTCCGGCCAAAGCCGTGGAAACAGAAATCGCAGGCTCTTCAGCGGCAGCGCAAAAGAAAACGCACCTCGTAGCGAAGGCGATTCCAGCAATCCAAAATCGAGCAGCGTGCGCGTGATCCGGCGCGCCAGCACGTCGCTCACATTGACGAAGCCACCCGAGCCGCTCTCGCGAAAAAAAAGCCGAAGCGCCCCCGCGCCCCGGCTTCCCCCCTCCCAGCACTGACCCCATCGGCCCAGCGCCGATTTAATTCTCCGTTCCCGCCCAGGACATCTCCCGCAGCCGCGCCCGCAACCGCGCCACCGCCTGGCTGTGCAACTGGCACACGCGCGACTCGCTCACTTCCAGCACCGCGCCAATCTCGCGCAGATTCAATCCACGCTCGTAATAAAGCGACATCAGCAGCTTCTCGCGTTCGGGCAGCCGCTCGATCGCCTCGACCAGCGCGCCGCGCAGGCTCTCGTCGAGCAGCGCCGAGAGCGGGTCCGAGTGATCGACGCGATAACGGTCGAGGAACGGCTCGTCGTCGGCGGAGCGGTCGAAGTCCTCGTAGTAGATGAGCTGGCTGCCGTGCAGATCCTGCAGCATGCTCTGGTACTCGTCGAGCGGCATCTGCAGATGCTCGGCAATCTCAGTCTCGCTCGCCGCGCGGCCAAGCCGCTGTTCCACCTTGTGCACCGCGCTCTCCACTTCGCGCGAGGTGCGCCGCAGGCTGCGCGGCAGCCAGTCGTTGCTGCGCAGCTCGTCGAGCATCGCGCCGCGAATGCGCTGGCTCGCGTAGGTCTCGAACTGCGCGCCCTGATCTTCCTTGTAACGATTCGCAGCGTCGAGCAAGCCGATCATGCCGGCCTGGATCAAGTCGTCGAGATCCACGCTCGCGGGCATTTTCGCCACGAGCTGGAGTCCCAGCCGCCGCACCAGCGGCGCGTATTTCGCGAGCACTTCTGCCTGCGAAATCTTTCCTTGAGCGTTATACATCTGGCTCTCCTTCCTGTTTCCGTCATGCATGCCGATGCGCGTGCACGGGCGAGTCCGCCCGCCATCCCGCATAAGCCGGCGCGCTCGCGGACGAAACGTCCGCGACGGATGAAACGAATGAATTCGCTGCTTGCTCCGGACTCGCCGGCACGCCCGCCGACGCCAACAGCGCGGGGCGCAGCGGCCAGTGCGGCAGTTCGGCTGCCACGTGGCGAAAATCGCGCGCGGCCGCCGTCGACGGAAACGCATCGACGATGCAGCGCGACAGTTGCAGCGCGCGCGGCATGTGCGGGTCGGCGGCCACGCTGCCCGCGCGCTCGAGCGAGACCGCGAGGTAGCGGCTCGCGACATCGGCGAGATTCTCGAGCGCGGCTTGCGCGTCGGCGGCGCTCGCCACGTGGTTCGCGAGCACGCGGAACTGGCCGATCGCATGCGCGAAATGCAGCCGCTTCATGCAGGCGTAGGCGTCGGTGATCGCCTGCGCGGCCACGCGCATCACGATCAGCACGTCGTGCGCATGCAAGGCGAGCGGCGAGAGCGCGCCTTCGGCGTCGAGCTGCGCGTCGATCAGCACGAAATCGGCGGGGCCGGCCAGCAGCTTGCTCAACGGCGCATCCAACTGCGCGCCCACGCACTGTTCGCGCGGCGCGGCCAGCACGCCGAAACCCAGCGCATGCCGAACTACCGCCTGGTCCAGCGCGATCTCGCCACGCATCACGGCCGCGAAGCTTCGCGTGAGGTTTCCTCCAATACCGCGCGCTTCGCTGCCCGCGCCGCGCATGCCACCGCCAAGCTGAGCGCTCACCGAACGCGGGCCAAGGCACTCGTCAATGACGAGCACGTCCTTGCCCAGCGCGGTCAACGCGGCCGCGAGATTGATCACCACGGTCGTGCGCCCCGGTGCGCCGTGGCCGCCCGTCACTGCGATCACGCGCGAGCCTTCGCGCGCAAGCAGCCGTCGCAGGCCTTCTGCCTGATCGATCACGAACTTATCCAAACCGGACCTCGGGAGCTTGCGTGGCCGAGCGCGTCGAGAGCGCGGAGAGCAGCGCGGGAATGTCGTCCTCGTGCGGCACGAACGGCGAGCGATCGCGCGGCACGCAGAACGCGCTGCGCACGAGAAAGCGGCGCGTGGCCACGTACAAGTTCTCGGGCACCTTCTGGCCCGTGGAGACGTAGTGCACCGGCAGCTTGTAGCGCAGGACCGTGTCGAGCGTGCTGCCGAGGTTGGTCGCCTCGTCGAGCTTGGTGAGGATGCAGCCCGCGAGCGGCGAGTTGTCCGGGCCATGCTGGTACGCCTGCACGACTTCGTTGAGCGTGTCGCCGTGGCTGGTCGCCGAAAGCAGCAGCAGACGCTGCACCGGGCGGCCCGTGCCGCACAGCATGGCGATCTGGTCGGTCACGGCGCGGTCGCGCTGGCTCATGCCGATCGTGTCGATCAGCACGATGTGCTTGTTCTTGAGTTCGGTGAGCGCGAGTTGCAGATCGGCGCCGTCACGCACCGCATGCACCGAGACGCCGAGGATCTTGCCGAAGATACGCAGTTGCTCGTGACCGCCGATACGGTAGCTGTCGGTCGTGAGCAGCGCGACCTTGCTCGCGCCGAAGCGCATCACGCAGCGCGCGGCGAGCTTTGCCGTGGTCGTGGTCTTGCCCACGCCAGTCGGGCCCATCAGCGCGAACACGCCGCCGTGCTCCATGAGCGCTTCTTCGTCTTCGAGCACCGGCAGGTTCGATTCGAGCACCGACTGAACCCACTCCATGCCGGCTTCTTCGGTCTCCACGCTGGGCAGGCGGTCGACCACCATCTTCACGAGCTGCGCCGAAAAGCCGGCCGCGAAAAGCTGCTTCGTGAGCGTGCCCTGCACCGGGCTGCGGCGCTGATGCTCGCCCCACAGCAGGCCCGCGAACTGCTCTTCCATCATGCCGCGCATGGAGGCGAGTTCGTGCATCACGGTTTCGTTGACGACCTGCTCGACGCGCGCGCGGATCGCTTCGCTCACCGTTTGCGCGGTGCTGGGCGTGGCGGGTTGCGCCGGGGTTTGTGCGGCGTGGGCCAGGTTAGCGGCGCCTGCTGCGACGGGCGCCGGGCCGGCCGCATCCGGGCTCTGGCCGATGCTGCGGGCAGCGCGGCGCGCCGCGACGTGTGCGGCCTGGCGCGCCCATTCGGGCGTGTTCGCGTCCACATCGGCGCGATGCACGGGGTCGGCGGCCACGCCGAGGCCTCTCGCCATGGCGGCGGCGGGTGTCATGCCGGACGGTTGGGTCTGATCCTGATTCGCTTGCTGGTTCGCGATGCGGCGCGCGTGGTCGATCAGCCAGGGGTTCGATTCGGCCATCGTGCGCGGCGCGGCCAAGGAATCGGCGGCGGGCTGTGTGGCTTGCATCGGTTGCGCGGCCGACGGCATCTTCGACTGCTGTGCCGCGTGGCCTGCCGCGGCTTCGGACGCTTCGGCGCTCAGCTTCGCCTGGGTGGCCTGGGCGAAGGAGACCGTGGTGTCGTCGCTGTCGTTGCTATCGTCGGCTTCGTCGTGTGCTGTGGTGTTCGCCCCGGCTGCGTTGCGCTCCGCGCCCACCTCCGGGCTCGCGCCGAACACCGACGAGAACACGTCGGGCATGCCGCCGCTTGCGTAGGGATTGCCAGCGGACGTCGCAACGCTCGCGGCAGGCTGTCCGCCGAAAGCCGTGCGCGACGGTTTCGCCGCGAAACTCGCGCCAGCCTGCGACTGAACGCTAGCGGATACAGCGCGGCCGAGAGGCGCCACGCCCAGGGGCGCTGCGCCGTCCGCCGGCGCGAGCGCCGCGAGGTCGCTATCCGCGAGTGCGACGATCTCGACGCTGCCGTCGTCGAGCGTGCGATTCGACAACACGACGGCGTCCGCACCCAGCGCTTCGCGCACGAGGCGCAACGCGTCGCGGCTGGTGCCACCGATGAATTTGCGAATGTTCAAGCCAAGCCCCTGATTGAGGTGAGCGGCCTGTGCCGCCCGTCGTTTGCGTCTGGATTACCGCGGGCCTGGCGTTCTCGCACAAGCCCTTCTCCGATGTTGGAATTATTTCGAAGGTGCGCCCCCGACGATCGGTGGATCAGGGCGGGGAAAGGTGGGTAATTCGGGGGATGGGGGAAGGCCGGGAATCTGGTGTGCTTGAGTGCGGCTTTGCGCATCACCCACTGCAGGCGCTGATCATTGACCGGAACAAGACCAAATATGCGACTAACTATTTGACCTATAATTCGGTCTATTGATCGGTGTCAGCCTGTGCCGATCTCGTCCTGTTCGCAACACTTCGGGAATCTGGAAAATGGAAAGCATTCTGGCAAGAGTATCGATCGGTATTAGCGAGCTGAAAATGAACCCAATGGCAGCAATCGAAAAAGCCGACGGCCCCGTTGCAATCCTCAACCGGAACAAGCCGGTTGCCTATCTGGTCCCGGCCAGCGAATGGGAAGCGATCTGCGACCGTCTCGAAGATATCGAGTTGGCCGAAATCGTGAAATCCCGCGCTGGCGAAGAAGTCGTGAGCGTCAAGCTTGAAGACCTATGAGCTGAAGTTCCACAAATCCGCGCTTAAAGATTGGCAACACCTTGACTCCACAGTGCGTACGCAACTCCGCAAAAAGCTCGTAGAGCGGCTGATTGCGCCTCGCGTAGATTCGGCGCGTCTCAGTAGCATGCCGGATTGCTACAAGATCAAACTGGCAGCGTCAGGCTATCGTCTCGTCTATCAGGTGATTGACGGAGAGCTCGTTGTTCTTGTGATTGCGATCGGCAAGCGCGAGGCAGATCAAGCCTATCGCAAGGCACGCACTCGCCTGGATTAAACGAAGCGGTGAAACGAAGCGGTGAAACGGAAATGGCGAAAGATCGCCGTTTTAACTACCCGCCAGCAAAGGGGCACTGAGACCAGCGCGCTCGCAACCGGGCACGGACGGCTGGTCATGTTGAACGACGCCGAGAAGGGATTCAAGGACGCACTTGAAGGCAAGGTGCAGTCAGAAGAAGCGTTTCGCAATTCGCTGTTGCGTCCTGGTTCACCGAAGTACGCGGGGTGATGGCGAAGAAGTGGCCGGGCGCGTGCCTCCCGCCCCTATCACCCCGCCCCCACCACATTCACCACCCGCACATTGCGCGTATCCGGCACCTCCGCATACGAAAGCACCTTCAACTGCGGCAGACTACGCCGCAAAAAGCGCGAAAGCATCGGCCGCAGCGCATGCTGCACGAGCAGCACGGGCGCAAGACCGAGCGCCTGCTGACGCCCCATCGCCATTTCGGTCTGCGTGAGCAGCGTATGTGCGAGGCCCGGCTCCAGCCCTGGGTTCGGTCCCGAGGTGAGCGTCTGCGAAAGCACGCGTTCGAGATTGGCGTCCAGCCCCATCACCTGCATGTCGGCATTGCCCGGGAACCACTGCTGCGTGATCGCGCGGCCCAGCGAGATGCGCACCGCCGCCGTGAGATCGTGCGCGTCGGGCGAGCGCTGCGCGTGCTCCGCGAGCGACTCCATGATCGTGCGCATGTCGCGGATCGGCACGCCTTCTTCCAGCAGGTTCTGCAACACCTTCTGCAAGGTCGTGACCGCCAGCACCTTCGGCACGAGGTCATCCACGAGCGAGGGCGTGTCCTTCTGCACGCGCTCGATCAGCGCCTGCACTTCGCGGCGGCCAAGCAGCTCGGCGGCGTGCATCACCACGAGGTGATTGAGGTGCGTCGCCACCACGGTGCTCGAATCGACCACCGTGTAGCCGAACACCTGGGCCTGCTCGCGCATGTTCGAGTCGATCCAGATCGCGGGCAGCCCGAAGGCGGGGTCTGTGGTCGGCGTGCCGGGCACCACCGCGCTCACCTGCCCCGGATTGATCGCGAGCCACTGGCCCGGGAACGCCTCGCCCGAGCCCACTTCCACGCCCTTTAGCGCGATGCGGTAGGCATTCGGGCGCAGCTCCAGGTTGTCGCGGATGTGAATGACCGGCGGCAAGAAGCCGATTTCCTGCGCGAACTTCTTGCGGATGCTCTTGATGCGCTTGAGCAGTTCGCCGTCGGTGTTCTTGTCGACGAGCGGAATGATGCGATAGCCCACTTCGAGGCCGAGCGTATCGATGAGCGCCACGTCGTCCCAGCTCGCCTCAGCGTTCTCGACCGGCGCGGCGGCGGCCGGCAGCACGTCCGCGAGCACGGCGCTCGCCTTCTTCGCCTCGGCGTTCTTTTTCAGCACGCGGCCAAGCTGGATCGCGCCCCCGCCCAGCACCAGAAATGCGAAGTGCGGCATACCCGGAATCAGGCCCATCATCAGGATGATGGTGCCGGTGATCATCATCACGCGCGGGTTCGTGAAAAGCTGGCCGGTGAGCTGCGTGCCGATGTCCTCGTTGGTCGCCACGCGCGAGACGATCACGCCCGCGGCCGTCGAGATCACGAGCGACGGAATCTGCGCGACGAGGCCGTCGCCGATGGTCAGCAGCGTATAGGTCTCGCCCGCCGCGGCGATCGGCATGCCGTGCTGCACCACGCCCACGATCAGCCCGCCGATGATGTTGATCGCCATGATCAAGAGGCCCGCGATGGCGTCGCCGCGCACGAACTTGCTCGCGCCGTCCATCGAGCCGTAGAACTCGGCTTCCTGGGCGATCTCGGTGCGGCGCTTGCGTGCGGCCTCCTCGTTGATGAGGCCGGCGTTCAAGTCGGCGTCGATCGCCATCTGCTTGCCGGGCATGGCGTCGAGCGTGAAGCGCGCCGACACTTCCGCAATCCGCCCCGCGCCCTTCGTGATCACCATGAAGTTGATCACCATGAGGATCACGAACACGACGATGCCCACGGCGAAATTGCCGCCCACGAGGAAGTGGCCGAACGACTCGATCACCTTGCCGGCTGCGGCAGGGCCGGTGTGGCCTTCTAGCAGCACGACGCGCGTGGAGGCCACGTTCAGCGACAGACGCAGCAGTGTGGAGAACAGCAGCACGCTCGGGAACGCGGCGAAGTCGAGCGGCTTCATGGTGTACATGCTGACGAGCAGCACCATCACCGAAAGCGCAATGTTGAAGGTGAACAGCAGATCCAGCAGGAACGGCGGCAACGGCAGGATCATCATGCCGAGGATCATGCAGATCAGGATCGGTCCGGCGAGCGCGCGCAGATTCGTGCCTTGCAGCACCTCCGGGCGCCGCGCGAGGAAACCGGTGCGGGCGTTCATTCTGTTGCTCCTTCGTTGCCGTTGCGTGCTGCTTTCCGCGCTTCGTCTTGCGCTTCTTTCCGATTCGCGCCGGCGGTGTTCGATGCGGTGTTGGGTGCGGCGCCCTGCGCGCCGCCGCTGGCCGCGCGCGCCTCGGGCGAGAGCGCTTCGTCGGCTTCCTCGGTGGCGTCTTCGTCGCTCACCACGCCCTTGTCCAGTTCAGGCGGCACGTCGAGGTCGGTGGGCGCCATCGGCACGTCGCCGCCGTGCTCGCGAAAGCGCTTCAACTGATAGACCCACGCCAGCACCTGCGCGACCGCGCCATAAAGCGGGCCGGGAATCTCGCGGTTGATGTCGACGTTGTAATAGAGCGCGCGCGCAAGCGGCGGCGCTTCGAGCAGCGGCACGTTGTGCTCGGTCGCGAGCTCGCGAATGCGCGCGGCCACAAGGTTCACGCCCTTGGCGACCACCTTGGGCGCGCGCATTTCGCCGTCGGCGTACTGGAGCGCGACGGCAAAGTGCGTCGGATTGGTCACCACCACGTCGGCCTTGGGCACCTGCGCCATCATGCGGCGGCGCGCCATCGCGCGCTGCTGCTGGCGAATGCGGCCCTTCACGTGCGGGTCGCCTTCGTTCTCGCGATGCTCGCGCTTCACTTCTTCCTTGGTCATGCGCAGCTTGCGGTGATACGACCAGAGCTGATACGGCACGTCGATGGCGGCCACCACGAACATGCCGGCGACGGTCGTGCCGCAGCACACGGCAACCAGATGGAGCGCTTCGGCGAACGCGCGCGGCGGAGGCTGCATGGCGAGGCCGAGAATCTCGTCGCGCCGCACCCACAGCGCCGATCCCCCGATGCCGCCCACCACGAGCGTCTTCGCGATCGACATGCCAAGCTGGATCGGCCCGTTCACCGAGAAGATGCGCCCGAGCCCCGACACCGGATTGAGGCGGCTGAACTTCATCTCCAGAGACTTAGTCGAGAACAGCCAGCCGCCCAGCGCCATGGGCGCGAGCAGCGCGGCCACGCCGGTCAGCAGCAGCACGGGCAAGAGCGCGATGAGGCCTTCGCGCGCGGCCACGCCGGCGCCCGTGAGCATGCGCTTCGTCTCGAACGCGCCCGCGTGGTTGAAGGTGAGCGCGCCGCGCAGCATCGTCTGCAAATGCTCGCCGATGGTGCCCGAGAGCATCCACGCGCCAAAGCACCCCGCCGAAAGCAGCGCGAACGTGGAAAGCTCCCGCGAACGCGCGACCTGCCCCTCCTCACGCGCCTTTTCGAGGCGCTTGGGAGTGGCTGATTCGGTTTTTTCGAGGTCGCTGTCCTCTGCCACGGATGCTCCGGTCGGCGGCGCACGCACACCCGCCACCCCTGCGGTGACGGCGCACGCCCTTTTTCAGTGAGAGCGATTATTGCCTCGGGGCGCAAGCGGCGATTGACGGATCAGGACGGGGAAACCGGGGTAGTTCGGGAGATGGGATGGCTGCGGGGGCGGGTGCGAGGGTAAGTCCGACGGCAAGAACGAGGCAGGTGTGCGCGCCCGCCGCAGCCGCGGCGGACGCACCGGCAACGGGCGTCAGAACGCGACGTAGGGCGCCTGGCCGTACCCGTAATACACGTAACGCCCATAGAAGAACGGCAAGCCGAGGTCGAGGTTCGCGGTCGAGCCGAACGCCCCGGCGAGGTCGTTGAGCGCGTAATTGGAGCCGCTATTGAGCAGCGCCGCTGCGCTCACCACGTTGAAACTCACGTTGGCCGAGACGTTGTTCTGGTCGGTGAGCGTCGCATTGAGCGTAAGCGGCTTGGCCGGGCAATAGAACGTGCCGAGGTTGCCGCCGCACTGCGCAATGCCGCTATCGGCGAAGAACAGGCCGTTCGAGCCCGAGTCGAGGAATGCGGACTTCAGGGCCCGACCGTTGTACGTACCAGTCATGTTGCCCCCTCCGTCGGTCGCGAAACGCTGCACCGAGGTGGGTATCGCATTGTTCGACTGCGTGCCAATGCCGAATACCAGCGTGCCTGTGGCGGAGGCCTGGCCGTTGTTGGAGATGGGCGGCATCTGCAGGATCACGCCGTTGTTGTCGCCGGGAAAGTTCGCGACGGGATTGGCCACCTGGTTGTTCAGCGCGACGGCCGTGTTCGCGCAGTTGCTGCTGATGGTGCCATTGGGGCATGCGTAGTACATGCTGCCCTGCGCGGAGCTCGCGCAGCTTGAGCCGCAGTCCCACGGCGCGATGCCGATGCCGAGAATGCCGTTCGCGCCGATCGCCTGCACCGAGTTCTGCGACGGGCCGATGTCCGAGCAGTTGCTTGGGACCGTGGAGCTGGCGAGGTCGCCAATCACCTGAATCGGAATGTTGCTGGCCGTCTCGCCACCGATCTTCACGTCTGCGCGGCGCACCGTGCCCCAGGTGTAGCCGTCGGCGAACCCCGTGCATTCGGCGAGCGTGGCGCCGTTGCTGGTGGTCAAGGGCAACGTGCTGCTGAAGTTGCCGAGCGCCGAGGCGACCAGGCGCAGCCCGAACGAGGCCGTGTCCACCTGAATATTGTCGATGGGCTGGCAAGTGCCGGTGTTCGGCACGCAGATGGTCACGCTCACCGTGGGGATATTGGGCACATTGCCGGTGATGCCCCGGTTCACGGTCACGACCACGGTATTCGAGGCGGTGGCGGCGATGGGCGTTTGCTGGGGACCGGCGGGCAACGACGAGGTGTCTCCGCTGCCCCCGGCACTGGAGCTGCTGCCGGAGCCACTGGAGCCGCCGCCACCGCCGCCGCACGCGGCCAGACCCGCCGTCAGGGCGAACAGCACGGCAAAGAGAAAAGCACGCGGCTCGCGCAGGGCGCGAACGAAGGCGCTGGGGATTCCGTGGATGGACACGTTTCGCCTCCCGTTCGTTATTGGATGTCGGACGTGCTGACGCCGGCCGGCAGCGCCTGCGGCAGCCACGCCTCGCCCGAGAAGGCGCCCATATGGCCGCCCGAGTGGACGACGAGGCCGCTGCTCTCGATCGCGCCGGGGCCGCGCACGCCTCTGGCGCGATTGGCTTCCACGCCGGAAACGTACTGCGGGAAATAGTTGCCGAGCAGCGTCGCGAGGTTGGGCGGCTGCGGCCCGTTCCATGCCACGCCGAACACGGTGCCGGCCTGCGAGATGTACTCGCGCACGACGGTGCCGTTCGCGAGCGTGGTCTGCTTCACCGTATAGGCGGCTGCGGAAGCCGGGGATGCCGCACTGGCTTGGGTCGCCTGGCGCACGACCGCGGACGCGGCCCCCTGGCCAGCCGGGCTGATGGCGGCGTTGGGAACATTCGGAACGGTGACGCTCGCGCCCTCGGGCGTGCTCATGGGCGCGCCGCCCAGCGCGGCGCTGGCCGGCTGCGCGATTCCGAATATGCCGATTGCGCACACGAGCGCCCCGGCAAGACGCGATGTTGAGGACATACGGGACGTGCCCGGCGCGGCGGGCACAACGGTTGCAGGGGTGGATGCGTGCGGATACAAGGTGGCCCTCCCTTCCCGGTCGCGCATTCCTCGGCGCACCGCGACGGCAATGAGTAATCGAACTCTAGTATGCCTGCACGAAATGACATTCGGCAGCTAGCCGAGCGGCCAGGTCAGTGCGCCGTCAAGCGGGTCGCGAAGCCATACGAGCGGGAGGCAGCTTGAGAGGCGACCCAACGGGCCGCCACCGCTGCGCGCCAAAGCGCTAGAACCCCAGGCTCGCGAGCAGATCGTCCACTTGCGCCTGATCCTGCACCACGTCGGCCTTGCCTTCGGGATCGATCTGCGGGCCATTCAGGAGCGCCTCGGGGCTGCCCGTGCCGCTGGCCGTCTCCGCGAGCAGCGCGGCTGTCGCCGCAAACTGTTCGCGCCGCTCCGGCGCGATGTTCTCGACCAGCACCGTGAGCAGTTGCTGCTCGATCAGATAGACCACGTCCATGATCTTCTTGATCACCTGGCCGGTCAGGTCCTGGAAATCCTGCGCGAGCATGATGGCGAGCAGCTGCTGGTTGGTCGCCGCCGTGGACTGCGGCACGCCTTCCAGAAACTGGCGCGTGTCGTCCATCAGCGCGCGCACTTCCTCGCGGCCGATCGGCGCGTCGTACCACGTGGTCCAGCGCGCCGAGAGTACTTTGGCATCGCTTTCGAGCTGGACCTGCATCGGCTTGGCCACCTCGATCGCAGTGAGCACGCGCTCGGCGGCCTGCTCCGTCATGTTCGCGACATAGCGCAGCCGGTCGCGCGCGTCGGGCACCGCCTCGGCCGCGCGCTCCACGTGCTTGTCGAGGCCGAGCTCGCGCATGGAATCGCGCAGTGTGCGCGTAAGCTGGCCGATGCGCGCGAGGATGCGGTCCGAAGCGAGCTCGCCCGTTTCGGCGTCGATCTGCTGCATCGCAGGTTGCACGCCGGGCTGCGCTTGTGGCTGCGCTTGTGGCTGCACTTCGGGCGGCACGTCGGTGAACTCGTTCACGTCAGCTCCCGGCCTTCGCCATCTTTTCGAGAATCTTGTTGAGCTTCTCGTCGAGCGTCGCCGCCGTGAACGGCTTCACCACGTAACCGCTCGCGCCCGCCTGCGCAGCGGCGATGATGTTTTCCTTCTTCGACTCCGCCGTCACCATCAGAACCGGCAGCTGCGAAAGCGACGCGTCGGCGCGGATCGCCTTGAGCATCGCGAGGCCGTCGAGGTTCGGCATGTTCCAGTCGGAAATCACGAAGTCGTAGCTGCCGCTGCGCAGGCGCGCGAGGCCCGCTGCGCCGTCCTCGGCTTCGTCGACGTTCGAGTAGCCCAGTTCCTTCAGCAGATTGCGGACGATCCGGCGCATCGTCGGAAAGTCGTCCACCACCAGAATCTTCATTCCCTTATCCATCGCGTTTCCTTCCTCTAAACCATAAATTTGCTACATGCACGGGCCCACGCCCGGCATGCCCCGCATGTACTACACGTACTACACGCGCTGCACGCGCTCGCCCATGCTGGCGAGGCGCAGCATCACCCGGCGGCTCATCTCGGCGAGCGGCGCAATCTCGTCGGCGGCGCCCATCGCGATTGCCTCGCGCGGCATGCCGAACACGATGCAGCTCGCCTCGTCCTGCGCCAGCGTGAAAGCGCCCGCCTGGCGCATCTCCAGCAGGCCCGCCGCGCCGTCGCGGCCCATGCCTGTGAGAATCACGCCGATCGCGTTCTTGCCCGCGTGCAGCGCCGCCGAGCGGAACAGCACGTCCACCGACGGCCGATGCCGGTTCACCGGCGGCTCGTCGGACAGATGGGCGATGTAGTTCGCGCCGCTTCTCGCCAACAGCAAATGCGCGTGGCCCGGCGCGATATAGGCGTGTCCGGGCAGCACGCGTTCGCCGTGCTCCGCTTCCTTCACGGTGATGCGGCACAGGCCGTTCAGGCGCTGCGCGAACGACTTCGTGAAGCCGGGCGGCATGTGCTGCGCGATCAGCACGGCGGGCGCATCGGGCGGCAGCGGCTGGAGCACTTCGCGGATGGCCTCGGTGCCGCCCGTCGACGCCCCGACGATCACCAGCTTCTCGGTCGAGACGAGCGGGTTGTTGAGCATCGGCGCGGCGTGAACCGGCGCGTGCGCGCCATGAGCACTGTGCACACTGGCGGGATGCGCCGCGTGCGCCGCGTGCGCAGCGGCGCCAGGCGTAGCAGCGCCCGAAGCCGCCATCGCAGACGTCGCCGCAACGGCGCCAGCCGGCGCATGCGCCCGCGCAGCCGGACGCACGCGGGCGCGCGAGGCGGCACGCACCTTGTCGGCTAGTTTTTCGGCGTATTCGAGCATGCCGTCGCGAATGCCCACTTTCGGCTTGGTCACGAAGTCGACCGCGCCCAGCTCCAGCGCGCGCAGCGTGATTTCGTTGCCGCGCTCGGTAAGCGAGGACACCATCACGACCGGCATGGGCCGCAGGCGCATGAGCTTCTCGAGAAAGTCGAGCCCATCCATGCGCGGCATCTCGACGTCGAGCGTGAGCACGTCGGGGTTGTGCTGCTTGATGAGCTCGCGCGCCACGAGCGGGTCGGGCGCGGTGGCGACGACGGTCATGTCCGGCTGGCCATTGATGATCTCCGTCATCAGGCTGCGGATCAGCGCCGAATCGTCGACGCATAGAACCTTGATTTTCTGCACAGCGTTCACGCCTCCTCCACTGTCCTGGCGTTGTCTTGACCGGGTGGCCGCGCCCCTGGCGCGCTCGCGCCGAACCATTCGATGCGCGGGCGTGCCGGCGGCGGCGGCGATGATGAAAATGCGGCGGCGTTGCCTGCTCCTGGCGTGCCGGCCGAGGCAATGGCATTACCCGCACTCGCCGCGCCGCCGCGCAAGCCGAACAGCTCGACGCGCGCACGGGCCCGCGCGAGCCGTTCGGCTCGCGCCTCGGGTGTTTGCTGCGCGAGTTGCTGCTCGCGCTCGGCCACGCTCGACTCCTGCGAGAGGCGCAGCTTCTTGACCATGACCTGGCCCGTGCGCGGCAAGAACGCGACCTTGCGCGGATGCGAGCCCTGCAAATCCTCGGCGACGATACGGATGCTCTCGGTCGCCAGATAGCGGCGCACGAACGCGGCGTTGCGGTCGCCGATATTCATGGTCGTCATGCCCGCGAGCACGGCCGCGCCGCCAAACACCTTCGCTTCGAAGCGCTCGCGCCGTCCGCCTGCCTTGATCAGCTCGTTGATGAGCACTTCCATGGCGTAGGCGCCGTAGCGCATTGCGTCGGAGGCGGCGGGCAGCGTGTTGCTGGCATCGGCGCCGTCGTCGGGCAGCATGAAGTGATTCATGCCGCCGATGCCCAACGAGCGGTCCTGGATGCAGGCGGCCACGCATGAACCCAGCACGGTGACGAGCACCATGTCGTCGCCGGTGGTGAAAAACTCGTTGGGCAGCAGCTTCACGCCGGGGCGCTGGAAGTGCGAGTCGAAATAGCGGTTGGCCGCGACCGGCAGGCTCATGCGGCTGCTCCAATCGGTTCGGCCTTCGCGCCGTGACGCGATGCCGCCGTACCCGCGCTTGCATTCACACTCGCGGCGCGCTCGTACACGGTCTGGCCGCGCAGGCGAAACGCCTGCGTCACGTACGTGAAGTTCTCCGAATGACCCGCGAACAACAAGCCGTCCGGCTTCATCAGCGGCTCGAAGCGCGCGAGCACCTGGGCCTGGGTCGGTTTGTCGAAGTAGATCATCACGTTGCGGCAGAAGATGGCGTCGAACGCCGTGCGCAAGCCGTAGTCCGCATCGGTGAGATTCAGTTGCTCGAAGCGGATCATCTGCCGCAATTCCGGGCGCACCTTCACGAGCCCCGCATGTCCGCCCGTGCCCTTGAGGAAGAAGCGCTTCAGGCGTTCCTGCGAGAGATGCTTCACCTGGTCGAACGCATAGACGCCCGCGTCCGCCTTCGCGAGCACTTGAGTGTCGAGATCGGTCGCGAGCACGCGCGCCTCGCGCGCGGCGCGCTCGCCGAGCGATTCGATCAGCGTCATCGCGATCGAATAGGGTTCCTCGCCCGTCGAGGCCGCCGAGCACCACACCGAAACCTGCGAGCGGCGCTGGACGAAATCGGCGAGGATCGGGAAGTGATGCGCCTCGCGAAAGAACGCCGTGAGGTTGGTGGTGAGCGCGTTGGTGAACGCCTCCCACTCGCTCGCGTCGTTGCGCTGCTCGAGTTCGTCGAGATACGCGCGAAAGCTCTCGTGCCCAAGCGCGCGCAAGCGCCGCGCTAGACGGCTGTATGCCATGTCGCGCTTGTGGTCCGAAAGCGAGATGCCCGCGCGGCGGTGGATCAGCGCGCGAATGCGCTCGAAGTCCGCCGACGTGAATTCGAAATCGCGCGCGCTGCCTTCGCCTGGCATGCCTGGCGCGCGCGAGGCGTCGCCACGCTCGACGCGTTCGACCCGTTCCGTGCGGGTAGCGCGGGAAAAACGCAGCGCCTTCATGACACGGCTCCCGCGGCCACGCCCGCCGGCAATGCGCGCGGCGCGCGCGCGGCATACAGCGCCTGCGCTGCCGCGTGGGCCGCGTGGGCCACCTCGCGGTGCGAATCTTGCCGTCCTTGTGCGCTCATGTGCGTTGCCTTGTTCGTTTCAACGTATTTCCGCGTGCTTTTCGCGTGCTTTTCGCGTGCTTTTCGCGTGCTTTTCGCGTGCTTTTCGCGTAGTCGTGCCGGGTCGGGGCGGGTTGCTCAGAACGTTTCCCAGTCGGCATCGTCCTTCACGGACGCCGTAGCGACTGCTGCTTGCGGTTCGATGCGCACGGCGTTGGCCGGCTTTGGCTGCGGCTTCGCCACGGTTGCCGGCTTCGCACTGGCACTCGCTCGCGCCGTGCCGCCAGCCACCGGCGGCGTGTGCTTGACAGCCGTAGCAGCCGAAACTGCCGTGACCGCGACTGCCGGCGCCGTCTTGACCTCGGCCTTCACGGCATGCGCGCCCGCTGCGCGCGCATGAGTGCCGTGACCGCCCGCATGACCGCTCCCATTCGTGCGCCAGTTGCCCAGCACGGCCTGCAAATTGCGCGTCTGTTCTTCGAGCGACGCCGCTGCGGCCGCCGCTTCTTCCACGAGCGCCGCGTTCTGCTGCGTGACGGTGTCCATCTGCGTGACGGCGCGGTTCACCTGCTCGATGCCGCCCGACTGCTCCTCCGAAGCCGCGCTGATCTCTCCCATGATGTCGGTCACGCGACGCACGGCCTGAAGGATTTCCTCCATCGTCGTGCCCGCGCGGCCCACCAGGGCCGATCCGCTCTGCACCTTCTGCGCCGAGTCGTTGATGAGTTCCTTGATTTCCTTCGCCGCGCTCGCACTGCGCTGCGCGAGGCTGCGCACTTCGCCCGCGACCACCGCGAAGCCACGCCCCTGCTCGCCCGCGCGCGCCGCTTCCACGGCGGCGTTGAGCGCGAGAATGTTGGTTTGGAACGCAATGCCCTCGATCACGCTGATGATGTCCACGACCTTTGCCGAGCTCGCGGCAATGTCCTGCATCGTGTCGACGACTTCGCCCACCACCACGCCGCCGCGCGTGGCGATGTCCGACGCGTTGACGGCAAGCTGGCTCGCCTGACGCGCGTTCTCGGCGTTCTGGCGCACGGTGCCGGTGAGCTGTTCCATGCTCGACGCGGTCTCTTGCAGCGAGGCGGCCTGCTGCTCGGTACGCTGCGAGAGGTCGGTGTTGCCCATGGCGATCTCGCGCGCGCCCACGTCGATGGAGCCCGCGCCCGTGTGCACGGCCGACACCAGCGTGACGAGGCTTTCCTGCATGCGCTTGATGCCCGCGAACAGACGTCCGATCTCGTTCTTGCTATAGACCTCGATGCGCTCGGTGAGGTCGCCGTGCGCGATGCGCTCGAACGCCTGCACCGCGTCTTCGAGCGGCTGCACGATGAGGCCGCGCAGCGCGAAGCGGATCGCCACCACGAGCACGAGCGCCACCGCGATCGCCACGCCGATCAGCGTGCGCATGAGCGAATTTTGCGCGCGCGCGCTTTGCTCGCGCGCCTGGGCGCCGTCCTGCATCTGCTGTTCGATCGGCGCGGCCGAGTTGTCGTAGTCGACGAACATCGGGCTGATCTTCGTCTGGGCGATCGCCTGGTACGCGGCGATATCGTATGCGCGCAGCGCCGCAAGTTCGGGCTGCACGCCTTCTTGCAGCAAGGTCGCATGCTTTGCGTTGAGCGTGTCGAGCGCCGTTGCTTCGATGCCGTGTTTGGGCGCGGCCTCGAAAGCCTTCCACGCTTCGTTGGACTTGCCAAGCAGGTATTCAGCTCGCTCGATGACCTTCTTCGCCTCGTCGACCTGGCCCGCCGCGTTAAGCGAGTTCGCGCGGTCGAATGAGACCCGCGCGCGCAGCAGATACGACGACGAATCGCTGAGCGTACGCATCGCGACGAGGTCGCCGCGCGCGATCGTGGCGAGCGAGTCGCTCGCGTTGCCGAGCGCGTACAGCCCGAGCGCGCCGACGATGCCCGTCAGCGCCAAAAGAATGAACGCGACGCCCGTGAGCGTCGTGCGAATCGACCACCTGTTCAGCATCTTGTTTGCTCCTGTCCTGTGCAGCGGTTGTGTGCGCCGGTTATAGGCGCCTCAAGCGCCGAGCGTTTCGATCAGCGCCATCTCGCGGCTCGTCATGAGCTTTTCGATGTCCATCAGGATCAGCATGCGGCCGTCCACGGTGCCGAGCCCCGTGAGGTATTCGGTCGTGAGCGTCGCGCCGAATTCGGGCGCGGGCATGATCTGGTCCGCTTGCAGCGTGAGCACGTCGGACACGCCGTCCACCACCATGCCCACCACGCGATGCGCGACGTTCAGGATGATCACGACGGTCTGATGGTCGTACTCGACACGGCCCAGGTGGAACTTGATGCGCATGTCCACGATCGGCACGATGATGCCGCGCAGGTTGATCACGCCCTTGATGAACTCGGGCGCGTTCGCGATGCGCGTCACGCTCTCGTAGCCGCGAATCTCCTGCACCTTGAGAATGTCGATGCCGTACTCTTCCGCGCCCAGCGTGAAGACGAGGAATTCCTGTCCGCCTGCATCGGCGTGCTGCGCGTCGCGGCGGTGCGCGCCAGCAACGGCGCCCGCTGCGCCGCTGCCCTGGATGGATTGGACTTCTGCCACGTTAGCCCCTGAACGGTTGGGAAATGATTGGTTGATCCGGACTACTACAAGTCTGCTCAGGCGCGCTTATGCCAGTTCGGCGAACGCGCCCGCATTTCTAGCCACAATCGTGGCCGCCTTCGCGGCCGCATGCGCCCCCACGCTCACGCCGTGCGATGCACGCGTTTCGCGGTTGAGCGCGGCCACATCGACGATCAGCGCAACGCTGCCGTCGCCGAGGATGGTCGCCGCCGAGATGCCATGCACCTTGCGATAGTTCGTTTCGAGGTTCTTCACCACGACCTGCTGCTGGCCCACCAGCTCGTCGATGAGCATCGCGAAGCGCCGGCCCTCGGTCTCCATGATGGTGACGATGCCCTGAGTGGGATCCGTGCGCGCGCCCTCCACGTTGAACACATCGTGCAGCGCCACGAGCGGCAGATATTCGCCGCGCACGCGCACCACGCGGTCGCCGTTGGTGACGGTGTAGATGTCTTCGTGGCGCGGCTGCAGCGACTCCATCACAAAGTTCAGCGGCAGGATGAAGATCTCGCTGCCAACCTTCACCGACATGCCGTCGAGAATCGCCAGCGTGAGCGGCAGCACGATGCGCGTCGTGGTGCCCTTGCCCGCGTGCGAGGTGATCTCCACGTGGCCGCCCATCGACTGGATGTTGCGCTTCACCACATCCATGCCCACGCCCCGGCCCGACACGTCGGTCACCTGATCGGCAGTCGAGAAGCCCGGCATGAAGATGAGATTCCAGACCTCCTCGTCGGTCATCGTTTCGCTCACCTGCATGCCCTGCTTGATCGCCTTCGCGAGGATCTTGTCGCGGCGCAAGCCCGCGCCGTCGTCGCTCACCTCGATCACAATGTTGCCGCCGTGATGCGCGGCCGAGAGCACGAGCTGGCCGGTGCCGTCCTTGCCGGAAGCGCGGCGCGCCTCCACCGTTTCGATGCCGTGGTCGAGCGAGTTGCGCACGAGGTGCGTAAGCGGGTCGATGATGCGTTCGATGAGGCTCTTGTCGAGTTCGGTCGCCTGGCCGAACGTGACCAGTTCCACTTCCTTGCCGAGCTTCGCGGCGAGGTCGCGCACGAGACGCGGGAAGCGGCTGAACACGTAGTCCATCGGCATCATGCGGATCGACATCACCGCTTCCTGCAAGTCGCGCGCGTTGCGCTCCAACTGCGCCATGCCGTTGAAGAGGCGGTCGTGCAACGCGGGGTCGAAGCTGCTGGTGGTTTCCGCCAGCATCGCTTGGGTGATGACGAGCTCGCCCACGAGATTGATAAGCTGATCGACTTTCTCCACGCCTACGCGAATCGAGCTGCCTTCGGTCGATGCGGCCGACGCGGCCGCGGCCGCGCGCGGCTTGCGTTCGCTGTCGGCGGCGGCGGGCGCTGCCGGAGTTGCGACCGGAGTGGCCGCGACAGGCGTGGGCGCTTCGGCTTGCACTTGCGGTGCTGCGGGCGCGGGTGCAACGGCTAGTGCCGTTTGCGGCACTGGCTCGAACACCACTGCGGGTTCGGCAACCGCGCTCGCCTCGCCTTGCACGGGCGTGCCGCGCCCGATCACGATCTGGCTTTCGTCGATCACGAAGCAGCACACGGCGACGATGTCGTCGGCGGGCACATCGGTTTCGAGCCACAGCGTGAGATCGTCGCCGGTCTTCACCTGGCCGAGAACGCGGCCCAGATTGCCGAGTTCTTCGGCGAGCAGCGCCTGATCGTTCGCGTCCACGCGGCGCAGCGTGATGCGCAGGTGCGAGCCATCAGCCCCCGCCGGCGCGGCAGCCATCGCTTCGTCCACGACGTGCTCGGGAACGCCGCTCATCGCCGAGGGCAGATTCGCTTCGAACGCGGCGTCGAGATCCTCTTCGGAATCGACGGCGGGCGCGCTCACGGCTGAAGCAACCGCGGCAACCGACACAAACGCCGACGCAGACGCAGGCACAGCAGCCGGCGCGGCAAGGCCACGGCTTTCCGCATACAGCTGCTCGAGCTTCGCGCGCACGGCCGCCGCCGCGGATGCATCGGGCTCAGCGCTCGCGCGATAGGCCGCGAGCTGGTCGGAGAGCACGTCCTTGGTTTCGAGGAACGTGTCGATCATGTCCTTGCGCAGCGCGAGTTCGTGGTTGCGCGCGCGATCGAGCAGCGACTCCAGAATGTGGGTCGTCTCGGTGAGCGCGGTGAAGCCGAACGTCGCCGCGCCGCCCTTGATCGAGTGCGCCGCGCGAAAGATCGCCGCGAGATCCTCGGGATCGGGCTGGCCGACGTTCAGGTTCAGGAGAAGCTGCTCCATCTGCGCGAGCAGCTCGTCCGCCTCGTCGAAAAACGTCTGATAGAACTGTGTGATGTCGAGAGTCATGGCTCTTTCACCGCGATAATTGCGTGGCCGTGGTGTGGCACTGGCCTGCGTAATTCATGTATTCGTTCATTAGCTTGCTTCGCCGAGCGCGCTCGCCAGATCGACGAGCAGCTCGGGGTCCACCGGCTTTTCGATCCATCCCGTCGCACCGGCGTCGCGCACCGCCGCCTTGAAGCCTTCGTCCGACTCCGTGGTCAGCACCAGGATCGGCGTTTCCTGATACGACGGGTTCGCGCGCAGCCGCTTGATCAGGTCGAGCCCGCCCATGCGCGGCATGTACAGGTCGGTGAGCACCAGATCGAAGCGCTGCGCGAGCGCGTGCTCGAGCCCGTCTTCGCCGTCGTTGGCCACCGTCACGTCGTAACCGGCCGAGCCGAACGCCGCACGCAGGATCTCCCGCATGGACGCCGAATCGTCGATTGCCAGAATATTTCTGATCATCCGTTCCTCGTTCGCGTGCTGCTTTGGTGCTCACCGCGCTGTTCATGCGCTGTTCATACGCCAGTCGCCGCGCTCGCGCCGTTATTCCTCGTCGTTATTCCCGTGTTTCGGCCGCCAGCTCCGGCGCCACGGCCTGCGCCACCGGCGCGAGCTTCACGCCGACCGGCGCGGTATTGGGCAATGGCGTCGGCAGCTGCGCCGGCACCCGCGCGGCCGGCACCTTCGCCACGCCGCCCGGACCCGGCACGAGCCCAGGCAACAGCGCCTTGCCCGAACCCGCCGCGTCGTCGGAGAGCGTGGTGGTCGTGGTGTCGTCGCGTGTCAGCGCGTCTTCCGACTTCCGGTTGAGCACGATGATGCTGATGCGGCGGTTCTCGGGATCGAGCGGGTCGGCCTTGTTCAGGTTCTGCGTGGAGGCAAGGCCCAGCACACGCAGCACCTTCGCCTCGTCCATGCCGCCCGCGATCAGCTCGCGGCGCGATGCGTTCGCGCGGTCCGCCGAAAGCTCCCAGTTGCTATAGCCGCGCTCGCCGCCCGCATAGGGCACGGCGTCGGTGTGGCCCTGCACGACGATGCGGTTGGGCACGTCATTCAAGGTCTTGCCGATCGCTTGCAGGATGTCGCGCATGTACGGCTCGACCACGTCGTGCGCGGTCGCGAACATCGGCCGCTTCTGCGAATCGACGATCTCGATGCGCAAGCCCTGCAGCGTGGAGTCGATGCGGATCTGCTGCCGGAACTGGCGCAGCACCGGGTTCGCCTCGATGGCGGCCATCAGCTTGACTTGCAGGTCGTGCAGACGCACCTGCTCCTGGCGCTCGAGCGAGCCTTGCTGCTTGTTCTGCGACTGGTCGTCGGCGTGCGCGACGGCGCGGTCCGCGTGCGCCCTCATGCCGTCGCTGCGGCGCGTGACGCCCTGCTCCTGTGAGGAGATATCGCGCCCGCCGCCCTTCACGATGCTCGAATCCTCGGCGCTGCGCTCGCCGCCCCAGAGCGTGACCTTGAGCGGCTGGTTGAAGTAGTCGGCAATGCCGCGCAACTGCACCGTCGACGCCGACGAAAGCAGCCACATCAGCAGGAAGAACGCCATCATCGCGGTCATGAAGTCCGCGTAGGCGAGCTTCCATGCGCCGCCGTGATGGCCGCCCTTTTTCGGCGCGACGCGCTTCACCACGATGGCGCGATCTTTGTTGCCGCTCATCTCCCGCCTCCCGTCTTCATCGCCTGAATCTGTTGCTTCATGACCGCCGCCGCCCTTGCTTCAATTCGCATGCCGAATTTATTTCGCCTTCATTTCGCTTTCACGCGGCGCACGTGCTCTTCGAGCTCGGTGAACGACGGACGCTCGGTCGAGTACAGCACCTTGCGGCCGAACTCGACGGCAATGGCCGGCGCGTAGCCGTTCAGGCTCGCGAGGATCGTGACCTTGATGCACTGGAACATCTTGGTGGACTCGGCCACGCGCTGCTCGGCGAGGCTCGCGAGCGGGCCGATCAGGCCATACGAAAGCAGAATGCCGAGGAAGGTGCCCACCAGGGCCTGGGCGATCATTTCGCCGAGCACCGCCGGCGGCTTGTCGGCGGATGCCATGGTGTGCACCACGCCCATCACCGCCGCGACGATGCCGAACGCCGGCATCGCGTCGCCCACCTTGGAGAGCGCGTGCGCGGGCCCTTCGCCCTCGGCGTGATGCGTCTCGATCTCCTCGTCCATGAGGCTTTCGATCTCGAAGGCGTTCATGTTGCCGCCCACCATGAGCCGCAGGTAGTCGGTGAGAAATTCGACGATGTGATGGTCGGCCAGGATCTTCGGGTACTGCGTGAAGATCGGGCTCTTCTGCGGATCGTCGATATCGGCTTCGAGCGTGAGCGTGCCTTCCTTGCGCGCCTTCGCGAGCAGGACATAGAGCAGCGCGAGCAGCTCCATGTACACGTCCTTGTTGTACTTGGAGCCCTTGAAGAGCGTAGGCAGGACGCGCAGCGTCGCCTTGATCGTCTTCATGCCGTTGCCGAGGATGAATGCGCCGAGGCCCGCGCCGCCAATCATCAACAGCTCCATCGGCTGCATGAGCGCGGCCAGATGGCCGCCCTCCAGCGCGTAGCCGCCGAAGACGCAGACGATCGTCAAGAGTGTTCCCACGATAATCAGCACTGCCGGGTCCTCACTGGAAAATTGCGCGCGAACCGCCTTCGGCCCGCTCCCTTGATTGGGTTTACGGCACCGGCGCGAAAAATCTTGAGAACGGGCAGACGCGCGGTTTCCGCGCGGGCAAACGTTTGAGGGGTGGTGTTTGAGGGTCGGTTCGGAATGGCGCGCGCAACGGCGCAGCCGGGATCGGTCGGGCTAAAGCGGGCCGCCGGCTCAGCCGGTCTGATCGGCGCTTTGATCGGCCATGAGCATGGCCGAATGAATCTGCGCGGCTTTGCCCTTTTCGGCGAGCGCGCTCAGGATGGCGTGCTCGTCGAAGCGGAAGCGGCACAGGAGCTGACTGGAGGCGGCGAGCCGCACGGCCTGCGCGGCCGTGAGCTGGGTCAGCACGTCGGCCAGCGGCTCCGAGATCCCCATGCGGAACATCCCGTCGGTGCGGTCTTCGCCCAGCAGCCGTTGCGCGAGCAACAGGTACGACAGATTTATTTCATTGATCTCGCTGAGCATGTCGCTTGGCGTCGTCGCGCTCATGGAATCCCCCGAATTCGAAACGTAGCGGCTGGTCAGGCCTGTAACGGAAACGTTTGCTCGTTCGTAGTGATGCTCACAAGGCGCGCGAAGGGCACAAGAGGCACGACTAGCCGAACGGCCCGTTTAGTGGTCGTCCACGCATTGTGGCGAGGGTGCCGGCAAATGGAAATCGGACGGATGCCGCGACGCGATGCGAGAAAAACTTTCCTTTTTATGTAGGAATTTTTCTGACAAGAGAAAGAGGGATCGAGATGAGAGGCGATTCGAATGATGCTTTTCAGATATTTTCGCCAAGCTTCTGCCGATTATAAAAGCCTTTTCATTCATACGTAATAAATCTGTCCACAGGGTCTGACCATATTGAGCGTTCAGGCACGTGAATTGCGGTTCGCCGCGCTTTCGCGCGTCACGCTTTGCAATGTGTACTTACAGGGGGTGTTTCCCGCTGTAACAACATTAAGTGATTGCAAAACAACTCGTATTCCTGATTCGAATGACCATAATCGAGCCTAGGGATTACCCCATACCGAAACATCTGACCGCGCACATTGCCATGTCAGTTGCACGTCACGCGGCAAATGCCCAAGGAGATCTAGCCAATGCGAATCGCACAAATCGCGCCACTTTACGAAGCCGTTCCGCCCAAGCTTTATGGCGGCACCGAGCGCGTCGTGTCCTATCTGACCGAAGCGCTGGTCGACCTCGGCCATGACGTGACGCTGTTCGCCAGCGGCGATTCGGTCACCTCGGCAAAGCTCGAAGCGGCGTGGCCGCGCGCGCTGCGTCTGGACCCGACGATCCGCGACGCGCTCGCCCCGCACATCGTCCTGCTCGAGCGCGTGCGCCGCATTGCGCACGAATTCGACGTGCTGCACTTTCACCTCGACTATCTGCCGTTCCCGCTGTTCTCGACGCTCGACACGCCGTTCGTGACGACGCTGCATGGGCGTCTCGATCTGCCCGAACTGCAGCCGGTGTTCGACTCGTTCTCCGAGGCACCCGTCATTTCGATTTCGGATTCGCAGCGCCAGCCGCTGGGCCAGGCCAACTGGCTGAACACGATCTATCACGGGCTGCCGAAGAACCTGCTCACGCCGCAAACGAGCCGCAAGCCCGAGTACCTCGCGTTCCTCGGCCGCATCTGCCCGGAAAAGCGCGTGGACACCGCGATCAAGATCGCCGCGCTCTCGGGGCTGCCGCTGAAGATTGCCGCGAAGGTGGACAAGGTCGACCAGGACTACTTCAAGACCGAGATCGAGCCGCTGCTTTCGCAGGCGCACGTGGAGTTCGTGGGCGAGATCAACGAAGCGCAGAAGCCGGAATTCCTCTCGGGCGCGAAGGCGCTGCTGTTCCCGATCGACTGGTCCGAGCCGTTCGGCCTCGTGATGATCGAGGCGATGGCGTGCGGTACGCCCGTGGTCGCCTTCAACCGCGGCTCGGTGCCTGAAGTGATCGATCCGGGCGTGACCGGTTATATCTGCGAGGACGTGCAGGGCGCCGTGGCGGCGCTACAAAATATTGATTCTCTTTCACGCGAATCCATTCGCGCACAGTTTGAGCAACGTTTCACGTCGCACATCATGGCCAGCAATTATGTCGAAAGCTATTCGGAGCTAATCGAAGCCACGCGTCGCCCGGTGCTTCGCCGCGTCGCGGCAGCAGGCTGAATGCGAGAAGTGCCTTACGCTGAGATAAAAAGACAAAAAAAGGCCGCGTGAATCGTTTGCGTACAGTCCAATAGCCCGACTATTCGCAGAAAAAAAGAGCCGCATGTTTCATGCGGCTCTTTTTATCCGGATAAGCAAATGCGCCCGGTCAGTCTCTTGTGGCTCATGTAGCCGCGCGGCATTGCTCAAGCTGACAATTGCATAACGCGAAATCAGGCGATCAAATAACGTTCGCGATTCTTGCCCGCGATCCATTTGGGCGGCTTTCCGCGCCCGCTCCAGGTCGCGCCGGTTTTGGGATCCTGATAGCGCGGGGGCAGCGGAGCCTTCTTGGGCGGGCGTCCGCGCTTGGCCGCTGCCGCAAAGCCGAGGTCCTGTGCAGACAGACCATACTCGACGATTTTCTCGCGGATCATCGTGATGACGTCGGCGATTTCGGTGCGTCGTGCGTCGTCGGCCTGCGCCTGGAGTTTGGCGATCTGGGCCTTGAGTTCTGAATATTGTGACATTTGGCTCTCCCCTCATTGTCGATCTAGCTGACTCGAAACGAGATTAGACGTAAATAAGAGAATTGGCAATCGATGCTAATACTGTTTTATCAGGATATTGCCGCATTTAACAATTGCTCATCGGAAGCGGCATTCGATACGCATCTACCGCAATAATAAGAGCAATTACTTCGGAATTGACAATCATTGACACCCGCGCTTTTCGTGAATCCCTAGAATCGGGCCTCTCCTGGTGCCGGCATTTTTTACCCGGCGCCCGTCAAAGACCTTTTCGAGGCATCGCGAAATGCACTTATCCAAACGACTTCTTGCCGAGCTGTTCGGCACTTTCTGGCTCGTGCTCGGCGGCTGCGGCAGCGCCGTGCTCGCCGCTCATTTCGACGGCCCGGTGCAGGGACTCGGCATCGGCTTCGTGGGCGTGGCGCTCGCGTTCGGCCTGACGGTGCTCACCATGGCGTTCGCCATCGGCCATATTTCGGGCTGCCATCTGAATCCCGCGGTTAGCGTCGGGCTCATGGTCGCCGGCCGCTTTCCGGCACGCGATCTCGTGCCGTACGTCGTGGCACAGGTGATCGGCGCCACGCTCGGCGCAGCCGCGCTCGCGTGCATCGCCACCGGCAAGCCGGGCTTCGATCTCGTCGCGAGCGGCTTCGCGACCAATGGCTACGGCGATCACTCGCCGGGCCACTACACGCTCGCCGCGGCGTTTGTCTGCGAAGTCGTATTGACGGCGTTCTTCCTGTTCGTGATCCTCGGTTCGACCGACAAGCGCGCGCCCGCTGGTTTCGCGCCCATCGCCATCGGCCTGTGCCTCACGCTCATCCACCTGATCTCAATCCCGGTCACCAATACGTCCGTGAACCCGGCGCGCTCGACCGGCCCGGCGCTCTTCGTGGGCGGCGAGGCGATCTCGCAACTGTGGCTGTTCTGGGTAGCACCGATCATCGGCGCGGTGATCGCCGGCATCGTCTACCCGCTCATCGCGGGCCGCCGCGAAGCCATGGCTGAAGCGCCGGCTCGCGTACACGCATAACAGGCGCTGCACGGTCTGGCCATACGGGCGCTTCGGCGCCCGTTTTTGCGTTGGCCTTTGCTTTGTTTTTTGCGTTTGCGCTCCGTCATAGCCACGCAAGGCGGCGCAAGCGGCGCTGCTAGAATCGGGCGATTCCATCACCCCGAATTCGAGGCGCACCGCATGAAGCGTTCAGGACATTCGCCGGACCGCCTCGCCGTATCGAAGGCGTGTGCCGCTTTGGCGCCTCGCCGCATCGGACGCAAAGCGGCGATGCTGGCGACGCTGTTCGTGGCGGCCAGCGCCGGCGCGCTCGCGTGTGCGAGCACGGCATTCGCCCAAAGCACGCAGGACATCGAAACACTGGTGTTCGTGCGTCACGGCGAAAAACCCGACGAAGGGCTCGGTCAGCTCAACTGCAAGGGATTGAACCGGGCGCTCGCGCTGCCCGCCGTGATTGCCGCGAAATACGGCAAGCCCGATGCGATCTACGCGCCCGACCCAGGCCAGCAAAAAGACGACCGCGGGCAACACTATTACTATGTGCGCCCGCTCGCGACCGTCGAGCCCACAGCCATCCAGTTCGGACTGCCGATTCAGACGCCGTTTGGCTATGCCCAGACCGACGCGCTAGAGAAAGCGCTGCTCGATCCGGCGTTGCGCGGACGCACGCTGCTGGTCGGGTGGGAACATCGGGAAATCGAGACGCTCGCGCGCAAGATCGTGGCCGAGCATGGCGGGCAGGCGTCGGACGTGCCCAAATGGAAGAGCGCCGATTTCGACAGCATCTACGTGGTGCGCATCGACTGGAGCGGCGCCACGCCGCGCGCACGCTTCAGCCACGATCGTGAAGGTCTCGATGGCCGTTCGGACGACTGTCCGTGCGCGGCGCTTCCCGCGACTCAATAGGCGAGGCGAGTAGCGCCCGGGTTAGCGTGGATTAGGGCGAGTTAGCGCGCCAACTCGTCGTCCAGCGCGAACAGCTTGCGCAAATGATGGGCAACGCCCGCTTCGAAGTTATTGCCGATGCGCGGCACCTGGGGCAGGCGCGCGATCAGGTCGGGATTGGCGTTGTTCATCATGAACGGGTGGCCCGCCGTTTCGAGCAGGTCGATGTCGTTCATGTTGTCGCCAAACGCCACGCACCGCGCGACATCGACATTCAGGCGGTCTAGCACGACGCGCAGCGCGCGCCCCTTGGAGACGCCGGCAACCATCACTTCCAGACAATCGGGCAGGGAGTAGGTGATATAGAGCGTGTCGCCAAACTCGCGCTCGAGGCTGCGCTGAACGTGCGCGAGGTCGGCCGGGTCGCCGATATAAAGCGCCTTGGCAACGCCCGCGCTACCAATCGCACCCAGATCCTCCGTCACCCGATAGGTGAAGCCCGAATCCTGGTGGTAAGCGAGCAGTTCGGGCGCATCGCGGTCGATAAACCACTCCCTGTCGGTGAAGAGGCTCACGATCACGCGGCCATGCACACCCACGGTGTCCGGCGCGACGAGGCGGCGAACCACCGGCTCGGGCAGGTCGCGTGCGTGGATCAGCGCATCGTCCGGGCCATGCACGCGCGCGCCATTCGATGTGATCAGGTACGCGGGAACGCCAAGCAAGCCGCGAATGCTCGCCACGTCGCAATAATGGCGGCCGGTCGCGATGATGAACTGTAGACCGTGCGTGTTGAGCTTATTGAACGTGGCAACCGTGAACGGATCCAGTTGATGGTCGGCGTTGAGCAGCGTTCCGTCGAGATCGGTTGCGATGACCTTGTACATGGCGATTCGGGGGCTGGGGGGAAACCCTGAATGCTAGCACCTGACGGCGGGGGCCGCAGCGGCGGCGACTCGAGCAAGCGCTCCCGGCACCCCGATGCGCGCTTATGCGCCGTTATCCCCCCTACACGCCGCCGAGCCGCTCGCCCTCGCGCCGGGCAAGCATCAAGGCCCCGGAGGCGGAATCGGCGAAGGGGGCGCGCAGGCGCTCGCGCACAACTTGCGGCACCCAATCGCGCAGCGGCTGGCCAAGGCCGCCGGCCAGCGCGGCGGGCAACGCGGCTTCGGGGTCGAGCGCCGAGATCAGGCACGCGACGGCCTCGCCGGCCTCGGCCAGCAACTTCGCCACGAACGGGTGATCGCGGTGCGCGAGCACCACGGGTGCGAGGCTCGCATAAGCGGTCTGATTGGCCGCGCACTGCCAGACGATCAGGCTCTCGCGATCGGCTGCGCCGATATGAGCGAGCAGCGCCCGCGAGAGTGCATCGGGCGTGACGCGGCCATCGAGCGACTGTTGCGCCCACACGATCGCGCGCAGGCCGAACCATGCGCCGCTCGCTTCGTCGCCCGACGGAAAACCGAAGCCGCCCGCGATGCGGCACACGCCATGCGCATCGAGCGCGGCGGCGATGCTGCCCGTGCCGAGCGCCACGACCACGCCCGGCTCGCCACCGTGCGCGCCGAGCAGTGATGTATAGACGTCACTCTCGACCGCGAGCCCTGCAACGGGCGGCGCCGCCGCGAGAAACGCGGCAAGCCAGTCTGGATTGTTCACGCCCGCGAGACCGCAGCCGAGCACGCAGCGCGACCAGTCGAACGCCAGTCCCGCTTGCGTAAAAGCGGCGCGCGCGCCGTCTTCGATCGATTGCCACGCGCGCGCGATGCCGAGTCCAAGCCCGGAAGGTCCTGCGGATGCACGCGTGAGTTCCGCGCCATTGAAGTCGCCCAGCGCGACGCGCGTGCCGGAGCCGCCGCCATCCACGCCGATCAACCAGGAATATTTCTGCATGATGATTGCCGCGCCGCGCGCGAACCGGTGAGTTGATGAGGATCGAGCCGTGAGACTAACGGCTCGGCGCCTTTCGCACAATTGGCCGGACGGCCAGGTGGCGGCGCACAGCCGATCCGCTATCCTTGCTGGGCTACTCGCAAGGAGAATTCACCGTGACACACCGCTGCAACTGGGTATCGGCCGGCGCGTCGCCGCAGTATGTGCAATACCACGATGAAGAGTGGGGCGTACCCTCGCGCGACGACCGGCATCTCTATGAAATGCTCGTGCTCGAAGGCGCGCAGGCGGGACTGTCGTGGTCCACGATCCTCAACAAGCGCGAAGGCTATCGCCGCGCATTCGCCAACTTCGACGTCGATAAAGTCGCGCGCTTCACGCCGAAGCATGTGGAAACGCTCATGCAGGACGCCTCGATCGTGCGCAACCGCGCCAAGATCGAGGCCACCATTCTCAACGCGCGCGCCGTGCAGCAAATTCAGGCGGAGCACGGCTCGCTTGCGGCATTCATCTGGTCGTTCGTCGACAACACCCCCATCCAGAACGACCTGATCTCGTACCGCGACGCGCCTACGTCCACGGAAGTCTCGGACGCACTCAGCAAGGCACTCAAGAAGTATGGCTGCAAGTTCGTCGGCACCACCATCTGCTATGCGTTCATGCAGGCCGTGGGCATGGTCAACGACCATGAACGCGACTGCATGTGCCGCAAAACCTGCGCGGCGCTTGGCGGCGCGAAACCCAAGGCACGGGGCAAGGCCCGCACGGCGGAGGGCGCCTGATACGGCGCTGCGCGAGCGGCGAAACGGCGTAATTTCATCCGGCCTTGGTGCGCGGCCTAACGGTTTTCTTCGCGCGCGCCGTTATAACTGGTAACGGATGCACCTGCGGTTGTTGCGCCGGCAGAAAACGCGACACGGGGAGCGCCTGCTGCGGGGAATGCCCGCCGCAAGGCGTGCGGCAGCGCATCCGCATGACCTCACCGCTGTGCGTCGCGCAGGGGGCTGAAATGAAAAATACGCACTTCCTGACTCATCAGGAGATCTTCGACCACGCCGTGGCGCACCTCCATGGACAAGGGCGCGCAGCGCTCCTGCCTCGCGGCGGCGGTGCCTACCGGGGCGGCTATAGCGGTGGCTCGTGCAACTACGGCGGCTGCCCGGTCGGCAGCTTCATCCGCGCGCGCGACTACATGAGCGCCATGGAAGGCATCCCCGTGCGTTACCTTTCGCGCGCCGAGAACGAGGTGCCGGCCTGGATGGACGTGGGTGTCGCCGCGCTGAAGAAAGCGCTCCTGCGCGCCCACATCAATATTTACGACCCCAATACCGTCGATCTCCTGAGCTGCCTGCAAAACGTCCACGATGTTTTTGGCGTCTGGGAGTGGCACGACCGGTTAGCGTCAATCGCCGCGCAGTTCGGGCTTTCTCCGCAGCGGCTTCAGGACGCTGCCTGAACCCACGGGGCGGAATTGAGCCGATGCAAAAACCGCTGCTAGAAATGCAAACAGCGGCGCAGCTTCTTTCGAAGCATGCGCCGCCGTCTGGCGGAAGCTGAAGCGTGCTCTTAGTGGAGCTTCTTCGGCAGCATCTGGCTGCGCAGACGCTTGTGCAGGCGCTTGACAGCAGCAGCCTTCTTGCGCTTGCGCACGGCCGTCGGCTTTTCGTAAGCTTGACGCTCACGCAGCTCGGCGATCAGGCCGTTCTTTTCGATTGCACGGCGGAAGCGGCGGATGGCCACTTCAAACGGCTCGTTTTCCTTCAGAAGAATCGTCGTCATGTATTTCCTAACTCAATCGCTTAATACGGTTCAAAGGCGCGAATGGCAAAAATCAGGCAAAAGCCAAGTAATGCCACTCACGCACCGGCCCTCCGGTCGTTCGCCACGATGGGGCGCAACGATAGGCAAGGCGGCCACGGAGGCCGGAAAAGAGAAGTAGGGGGTTCACAGCGGAACGCGATCAGGTCGACCTTGCTGCAACACACCTGACCGCCGGTTTGCGGCCGCCAACAGTAACGAACACGGCAACAAAACAGGCAAAGATCTCAATTCACTCTCAATGATATCAGGAAACGATTCGCCCGACCAGGGTTTCTTGATTCTACTCAGACACTTGAGTGGCGGACGCCGTCCGGCGGGCCCGCCACCGACCTTCAGGAGTCCTGGGTAGCGCGCTTTTGCGCCCACCAGGCGGCTCCAAACAGGTTCAACCGAGGCTCAGGCGCTCGCGTCGTTGAGCGCCTGGATGTCCGCCGGGTCGAGTTTCAGACGCACCGCCGCCACGAGGCTGTCGAGTTGCTCGAGCGACGTCGCGCTCGCGATCGGCGCGGTAATGCTGGGCCGCGCGATCAGCCACGCGAGCGCCACGGCCGCCAGCGAACTGCCATGGCGCCCGGCCACGTAATCGAGCGCCGCGAGAATGCGCACGCCACGATGGTCGAGATAACGCTCGACGCGCGAGCCGCGCGTGCTCTTCGCGAGGTCCTCGCGCGAACGGTACTTGCCCGATAGAAAGCCACTCGCAAGGCTGTAATAGGGCACGACCGCGAGTTTCTGCGCGAGCGCCACCGGCTCGATGTCGGCCTCGTAGGCCGAGCGGTCGTACAAGTTGTATTCGGGCTGGACGATCTGGTACGCAGGCAAGCCGGTCTTGTGCGCAAGCGCGAGCGCTTCCTCGATGCGCGCGCCCGTGTAGTTCGACGCGCCCACCACGCGCACCTTGCCGGCCTCGATCAGGCGCTGATACGCGCCGAGCGTCTCTTCAAGCGGCACCTTCTGGTCGTCCTCGTGCGAGAAGTAGACGTCGATATAGTCGGTCCGCAGGCGGCGCAGCGAATCCTCCACCGCGGCCGCGATATTCGCGGCCGAGAGACCGGGACGGCGCGGGTCCTTCGCGACCTTGGTGGCGATCACGACTTTTTCGCGCTTGCCGCTCTGGGCGAACCATTTGCCGATGAGGGTCTCCGATTCGCCGCCCTGGTTGCCAGGTACCCAAGCCGAGTAGACGTCGGCGGTATCGATGAAATTCAGGCCGGCGTCGGTGAACGCGTCGAGAATCGAGAACGAAGTGGCCTCGTCGGCGGTCCAGCCGAACACGTTGCCGCCGAACATGAGCGGTGCGACCTGCAAGGCCGAAGTGCCGATCCTGCGTAGTTCCATGACGTCTCCTTTGCCTTGTTGACCGGCGTGTAGTGCGAGAGCAGAAAGCGTTGAGCATACGCCCGCTCGCGCGATGCCGCAGCGCGGCCGGCCATCGTGACGAATCGCGCGGACACTCGCGCAAAATCTGCACCTCAATAAAAAACCGCGTGGCCGGCATTGCACCGGCCACGCGGCATCCCTCGCGCAATGCACCGCTTGCGCCAATTACGCCAATCAGCCCTTCACCGGACCCGGATCGCTCTGGCTCGGCCGGCCCGTCTCGAGATGGCCCGCGAAGCGGCGCACGACCGTGTCCGACGCGCCGCCCACCGTCGTCGCCGAGATGTTCAGGTCGTACCAGCCGTGGCTCGAACTGAGTTCCCAGTGATCCTGCATGGTCCGGCCGGCCTGCACCGTGTACCGGCGCGAGTGCGCGCTGCTGTACGCGTTGTCGACGGTCACGCTGCACGCGGCCGCGCCGTTGTTGCTCAGTTCGAGATAGACGTGGCGATTGCGCACGTCATAGCCGATGCGCACTTCCGGACTCGCATGATGGCCATCGACCGCGATTTGCACATTGCCCTGGAATTCGCACAGGTAACCGTTCGGGCCGTAGACGGCGAGATGGTATGCACCCTGCGCAATCGACGTGCTCCAGTAATCGGAGAATTGGTCATTTGCGGCGACCGTGTAGCGTCGCGGCGGATTGGCCGGGTTCAGGCGGTCGTAGACGTAGAACGCCGCGCCCGCCGCGCCGGTATTCGCGAAATCGAGCCACAGATTGCCGTCGTGGCCGCTCACCCGGCTGTGAACGAACACTTCGTACGGCAGCGCGCGCGCCGGACGCACGCCGTGCTCCTGCGCCGGCATGGTCTGCTGCGCGGGCACCTGGTACGCCTGACCGGCCGTCTGGATGTGCTTGGGCACCGCGAAGCTCACCGTCGACGTGTCCGGCTTGCCGGAGAAGTCGAACGCGGACGTGAGATCGCCGCAAACCGAACGGCGCCACGCGCTGATGTTGGGCTCCTGCACGCCAAAGCGCGCCTCGAGAAAACGCAGTACCGAGGTGTGATCGAAGGTCTCCGAGCAGACCCAGCCGCCCTTGGACCAGGGCGAAATCACGATCAGCGGCACGCGCGGCCCGAGGCCGATCGGCTGGATGCCGCCGGGGTCAGCGCCCGGAATCAGCGGGCCCATTTCCTGCGGATAGCGGCCGAGATCGAGATATTCGTCGCCGATGTTCGAGAGCAGGCTCGACGACATCATCCCCTGGCCATTCGGCCCGCTTGCGAGCGGCGGCACCGGCGGCACGACGTGGTCGAACAGGCCGTCGTTCTCGTCGTAGTTGAGGATGAACACGGTCTTCGCCCACACGTCCGGATTCGACGTCAGCGCCTCGAGCACCATGTTGATGTAGAACGCGCCGTCGGTCGGCGACGCGGACGGATGCTCGCTGTACTTGTACGGCGAGACAATCCACGACACCTGCGGAAGCTGGTTCGCCTGAACGTCGGCCTTGAAGCCAGCCAGCGAGCGGTCCGTCGCGCCCTTGTCGACGAGCGGGCCGCTCGCGCCTTCCTTCACCTGGAACTTCTTGAAGAACATCAGCGAGTTGTCGGTGTAGTTGTCGGTCGGGTCGCCCGGAATGCCGGTGCCGCCCTGATACACCTTCCAGCTGATGTTCGCGTTCTCGAGACGCTCGGCGTACGTGGTCCACGTGTAGCCGTTCACGTCGTCGCGCTCGCCGATGCCAGGGCCGTTCGGCGGATTGCCGTAGATGTTGCGCGGGTCGATCGTGCCGGTCCACAGGTAGATGCGGTTCGGCGCGGTATCGGCGTGCGCGGAGCAGTGGTACGCGTCGCAGATCGTGAACGCGTCGGCGAGCGCGTAGTGGTACATCACGTCTTCGCGCTTCAGATAACCCATCGTCAGCACGTCCTGCTTCTGGTTCACCCACTGGTCCCATTGGCCGTTGTTCCACGCGAGGTGGCCGGTGCTCCAGCCGTGATTCGTGCCGGGCTGGAATTCAGTGGTCTGCTTCGGATCGAGATAGAACGGCAGCACGTAGGGCGCCGTGGGGCTCAGGCCGCGCGACTGGTAGTGGGAGGTCTGCACCGATGCGGGCGGCTGCTGCCACACCGGCGCACCGCTGGGCAGCAGGTGCGGACGCGGATCGTTGAAGCCGCGCACGCCGCGCAGGCCGCCGAAGTAATGATCGAACGAGCGGTTTTCCTGCATGAAGATCACGACGTGCTCGACGTCCTGAATCGTGCCGGTGCGCGTCGCGGCGGGCATGGCCAGCGCCTTGCGGATCGCGGGCGGAAAGCTCGCATAGGCAGCCATCGCGCCCGCCGACTGGGCAGCAATGCGCAGAAAGTCGCGTCTGTTTTTCGACGACATGGGAGATCCTGTTATTGGGGGAATGGGGAAAAGCGGGGATGCGGTCAGTGAATCAATGCGCGCTGCTCGTGCCGGAACCGGGCGCCCAGTGCATCTCGGGCGCGCCCGGCGGCTTGTCTTCGGCGCCTGGGTTCGCGTTGGCGTCGGCGCCTGCCATCTGCTGGCCAGATTGCGGACTGTTTTGCTCGCTGTTTTGTTGACCGGTTTGCTGACCGGTTTGCTGACTGCGTGCGCTCGGCGAAGCCGACGAGCCATCGCTATCGCTGCCGCCGCACGCGGCCAGCGAGAGAGAAAAAAGAAGCGCCGCCCAAACGGCGCGCGAATCGATTCGACGCATGAGGATCGGTCCGTGGATGACGAATGCGTTCATTAACGCATCGGCGAATGTCCTCGCAGTGACCGGTTCCATCAGGTTTCTTTCGGTGCACCTCAGCTTTTTTGTTCGAAACCGGGTGGGTGCTTGCGCCGGCTCGACGTGCGCGCGCGTCATGCTGCGGACACATCGGCCCGCTACGCTGACGCGCGGGTGAGCCGGAAAAGAGGATGGGATTTTGTTCGATCAGTTGAAGGCGTTCCACGCAACGGTCCGTCAAGGCAGCATCACGCGTGCGGCGCGGCACCTCGGCGTGAGTCAGCCGACCATCGCCGCGCAGATCCGTCAGATCGAGCAGCTATACGGCGTCGAACTGTTCTACCGCAGCGGACGCCGCCTCGCGGTCACCGAAACCGGCATCGCGCTCTTGCCGCTCGTCGAGAAAATGATCGACCTGGAAGCGCAGGCCGACATCATGCTGCGCAACGTCGGCGGCCTGTTCGAAGGTCAATTGCGGCTCGGCGCAACGGGGCCGTACTACATCATGGAAGCGATCGGCCGCTTCTCGAAGGCGCATCCGGCCATTGCGCTCACCTGCCGGATCGGCAATTCGGAAGACATTCTCAACGCGCTTCACGAGTTTCACATCGACCTCGCGGTGTCGTCGCAGCGCAATGACGCCGATGGGCTCGAGCGGCGCGTAATTTCGAGCGATCCGCTCGTGCTCGTCGTGCATCACGGCCATCCGCTTGCGCGCTTCGATGCGATCGACGCCGAGCGCCTGGCCGATGTGCGTCTGCTGATTCGCGAAGCAGGATCGGTCACGCGCCGTTGCACCGAGGAGATTCTTGCGAAGGCCGGGGTCGCGCCAGCTTCGGTCGCGGAGATCGGCAGCCGCGAGGCGATTCGCGAAGCGATCCTGCACGGCGTAGGCGGAAGCATTTTTCCGCGCGGCGAAGCGGAACGGCATCCGGATCTGCGCGTGATTGCGCTGCGCGGCGTGGACACGACCATCGATGAGTACGTTTATTACCTGAAGGCGCGGCGGCAGAGTCCGGCGATTGATGCGTTTCTGGCGTGCCTCGTGCCGGAGGGGAATGGACGGGAACGGGTGGCGGGAATGTTTGAGGCGTCGGTGGGGTGTTGAGGGGGCGATCGCAGAATAGGAGCGGGTGGTGCTCAGCGCCGAGTCCCGCTCCCCACATCTCCAACGATCAAAGGAAAGGACCCGTATAAAGAACGGTTTGCGGCCCTATCCCGCCGTTGTTGCCGTATTTATTCACGACCGTCAGCGTGCCGCCCGCATGCGTATAAATCAGCTTCCCGTACTTTCGGAGGTCCTGATAGCCTGCCTTTTGCGTCTCAAGAGCAATCTTGTGCGCGAGAGCCTGATGATAGGCCCTGCCCGCGAGCGCCTTTTTGCTAAAGGGGCTCGCGTAAGCCTTGGGGTCGGCTCGATATTTATTGTCGATTTTGAGCCATTCTTGCGCCGCCTTGTCACTGTCGATGGCGCTTCTATAAGCCGCCCATTGCTTCATGACCTGGTCGATCTTCGGGCTGCGCAGGAATTCCTCTTTCTCCAGAGCGATATCGATCGCCGCTTCCTGCGCGACGCTCGATGCCCCCGTCGCTTCATCGAATGACACCGCCCCGGTCCTCGCAGTCAGCGTCTTCGTTTATCACGGCAAGCCGGTCTACCAGACCGCCACGGCCGCGTGGACAAAGGCGTCGCAGCGGGCCGGCATTCGCGATTTTCGCTGGCACGATCTGCGGCACACCTGGGCGAGCTGGCATGTGCAACGAGGTACGCCGCTACAGGTGCTCAAGGAGCTCGGCGGATGGGAAACGATGGAGATGGTGCAGCGGTACGCCCACCTGTCGGCTGACCACTTGGCGCATTGGGTGGCACCACTGACAGAACTGCCTGCACCGAAGTTAGCTGCAATCTGGCTGCAATGTCGGACACCGACGAAGAGGGAAAACCGCTGAAAGCCTTACGGCTATTGGCGCGCCCGGCTGGGATCGAACCAGCAACCCCTGCCTTCGGAGGGCAGTACTCTATCCATTGAGCTACGGGCGCATCGAGATGCAGATGCCGCCGGGAGCCCGAGGAAAACGGGGATAGCGACATCGCAATGAGACCGAGAGAATACCCGGTTTCGATGCGGACGTCCACCGCACGCGCCTTGACGGACACGCCCGCCAGCGGCAGGCCACACGCCTCGCCCCCACAATCCGGCACTATTTACCAGAACACCCCCGCTGCGCCGCACCACCTCGGGTAAACGCCCGCTGAAGAGTCCCCGCCTACGGCAACCCGGTGCGAAACCTTGCGTCTATAATCGTCCGTGCTTGATCCATCGCAAGGCTGTTGCCGTCCTGCTGTACCGCTCACCACAATACCAACGGGAGTCGAGACAAGCATGAGCGAAGCACCCCACGGAGCCCCGATCAAAACGCCCGGGCAGTTGATTGCCGCCATCATCGCCGGGTTTGCCGTCCCCATCGTCATCATCATTCTGCTCGCGTACTACGTCGACAACACGACGCGCACCGGCGCAGGCACCGATGAACTCTCCACCGAGCAAGTCGCCGCGCGTATCGCGCCGCTAGCACAGGTGTCGGTGCACGACGCCAATGCGCCGCGCGTCTACAAGACTGGCGAGCAGGTCTATCAGGCCGTCTGCGCCGCGTGTCACGCGAGCGGCGCGGCGGGCGCGCCCAAGTTCGGCAATTCGGGCGACTGGGCGCCGCGCATTTCCCAGGGCTTCGATACGCTCGTAAAAACGGCGCTCGCTGGCAAGGGCGCCATGCCTCCGCGCGGCGGCACGAGCCCCGACGATTACAGCGACTACGAAATCAGCCGGGCCATCGTCTACATGGCGGACCACGGCGGCGCGAACTTCCAGGATCCGCCGCAGCCCGCGCCTGCTGCGGCGGCCGCGAGCACTGCGCCGGCCTCGGGCGCCGATGCAGCCGCCAGCGCGCAAGCTGCGGCTGCGGCAGCGGCCATTGCCGCGATTCCCAAGGAGTCCGCCGCGCCAGCCGCAGGCGGCGCGGGCCAGAGCGCCGACGCCTCGCAGGCGGGCAAGGCGCTTTATCAACAGGTCTGCCAGGCGTGCCACGCTGCTGGCGTGCTCGGCGCGCCGAAGTTCGGCAACAAGGACGACTGGGCGCCGCGCCTGAAAGATCCGATGGACAAGATCTACAACTACGCGTTGCACGGCAAGGGCCAGATGCCACCCAAGGGCGGCTCGAGCGCCACCGACGACCAGGTGAAGGCCGCCGTCGACTACATGGTGAGCGCGGCTAAGTAAGCACATCTTCGCGCGCCGTCGCCGCTACATCGGCTGCGCGAGGTGCAAGCAGCAAGGCGCACAAAGACAAAGGGCTGCATCGCATGCGATGCAGCCCTTGTCACTTGACGGCCCGTAGCGGCAAAAGCCCGCGCGCTCAACCCTTCTGCAGCAACGCCTTCAGGCTGGCGAGCCGGTCCTTCGGCGACATCGGCGCTTCTTCGGCCGTGGGCGGCGGCGCGTCGTCGAGTCCCATCTCGGGGATGAAGCGCGACGCCTCGCACACCACCGTCTCGCGCGCCCGCTTGCGCTTCTTGCACCAGTTCAGATGCAGGCTGCGCTGCGCGCGCGTGATCGCCACGTACATGAGCCGGCGCTCTTCCTCGATGCGCGCGTCGTCGATCACGTCGTCTTCGGAGCCGCCACGGTGCGGCATGATCCCCTCTTCCACGCCCACCAGGAACACGTGCGGGTACTCGAGCCCCTTCGACGCGTGGACGGTCGACAGGCGCACCGCGTCCGGGTCTTCCTCCTTGCCTTCGAGCATCGACATCAGCGCAACGGTCTGAATCAGGCCCATCAGGTTCTTCCCCGTGTCGGCGAGACCGTCGGCGTTGTCATAACCCGTCGCTTCGCTGTCTTCGCCGATTTCTTGCTCGGGCTTCGTGCCCTTGCGCTTGAGCCATTCGAGGAATTCGAGCACGTTCTGCCACTTCGACTGCGCCTGGCGCTCGTCGAACGCGTCGTAGAGATACGCCTCGTAGTGGATCGCGTCCATGAGGTCGTCGAGCACGACCGTCGCCGGGTCCTTCTCCGCGCGCTCGGCGAGGCGCTGCATGAAGTCGCAGAACACGCGCATCGGCTCGACCTGGCGCGCCGAAAGCCGCGCCTCGATGCCGCCCATGTACACGGCCTCGAACAGCGACACCTTCGCTTGCCCCGCGAACGAGCCGAGCGCCTCGAGCGTGGTGTTGCCCACGCCACGGCGCGGCGTGGTGATCGCGCGGATGAACGCGGGATCGTCGTCGTGGTTGGCGATCAGGCGCAGGTACGCACAGATGTCCTTGATTTCGGCTTTGTCGAAGAACGACTGGCCACCCGAGAGCACGTAGGGAATGCGCTCGCGGCGCAGCACCTGTTCGAAGATGCGCGCCTGGAAGTTGCCGCGATAAAGAATCGCGTAGTCGCGAAACTGCGCGCGGCGTTCGAACTTGTGCGCCGAAAGGCGGAACACCACCGATTCGGCTTCGTGCTCTTCGTCGTTGCAGGGCGTGACCGTGATGGTGTCGCCCATGCCGTGCTCGGACCAGAGCTTCTTCTCGAACAGCTTCGGGTTGTTCGCGATGACGTTGTTCGCCGCCGTGAGAATGCGCACCGTCGAGCGGTAGTTCTGCTCGAGCTTGACCACGTGCAGCTTCGGATAGTCCTTGCCGAGCTGTGCGAGATTTTCGATGGTGGCGCCGCGCCAGCCGTAGATGGCCTGGTCGTCGTCGCCCACTGCCGTGAACGCGGCGCGCGGGCCCGCCAGCAGCTTGAGCAACTCGTACTGGCAGGTGTTGGTGTCCTGGTACTCGTCGATCAGCAGATAGCGCAGCTTGTTTTGCCAGCGCTCGCGCACGGGCTCGTTCTTCGCGAAGAGCTCGGTGGGCAGGCGGATCAGGTCGTCGAAATCGACGGCCTGGTAGGCATGCAGTGTCGCCACGTAGTTGCGGTAGACGATGGCGGCCTGGTGCTCGTCCTCGTTCGACGCGGTGGCGAGCGCCTCCTCGGGCATCACGAGGCCGTTCTTCCAGAGCGAGATGATCGACTGGATCTTGCGGATGAACCCTTTATCCGTCGAGCCCACTTGCTCCTGGATCATGGAGAAGCAGTCGTCGGAATCCATGATCGAGAACTGGGGCTTGAGGCCCAGATGCTCGGCTTCCTGGCGCAGGATCTGCACGCCCAGCGAGTGGAAGGTGCAGACCGTGAGCTGGTTGGTCGGCACCTTGCGGCCTTCCTTGCCCGGCGTGGTGAGCGTCTTGCCTTCGAGCAGCTTGCCCACGCGCTCGCGCATTTCGGCGGCGGCTTTATTGGTGAAGGTGACGGCCGCGATATGGCGCGGCTCGAAGCCTTTCGCTTCGATCAGGTGCGCGATCTTCTGCGTGATCACACGCGTCTTGCCGCTGCCCGCGCCGGCGAGCACGAGACAGGGACCGTCGAGATAGCGCACCGCTTCGCTTTGAGCGGGATTCAGGCCTGCGGACATCGTTGCTGGATTGGAAAAACGGGTGGTAAGGCTGGGAGGCGTGCGGCTCTTTCTGACGCTGCGGCTTCGGACGATGGCTGTCAAAGCGCGCGGCAATCCGCACGGCGCGAGGCGCGCAAAATCATGCTGCGGCCTCTCACGCGAGAGGTGCGATGTTAACACGAGGCGGCCTTACGTCGATGCGCGTCGATGCGGCCCCGATGCCGTTGACACGTCGCCCCTGCAACGCGTGCCACAATGACGGGCTCCCGCCACCCGCGGCGGCGGCTCGCGCCGCGCCGCCTCCCTGCTGGAAAGAGGACGCGCTTCATGACTGCCCCCCTGCAAATCGGCCTGATGGGCTATGGCTTCGCCGGCCAGACCTTCCACGCTCCCGTAATCGCCCATAGCGGCGCCGCCACGCTTGCCGCCATCGCGACGAGCCAGGCCGAGCGCGCGCAAGCCGACTACCCGGACACTGCGATCGTCCCCGACCTCGACGCCCTGCTCTCGCTCGACGCCATCGAATGCGTGGTGATCGCCACGCCCAACGACACGCACTACGACCTCGCGCGCCGCACGCTGGAACGCGGCAAGCATGTGCTCGTCGACAAGCCGGTCACGCTCAGCGCCGAGGAAGCGCGCACGCTCGCGGCGATTGCGAAGCAGCGCGGCCTCGTGTTCGCGCCGTTCCACAACCGCCGCTGGGACGGCGATTTCCTCACCGTACGCGATCTGCTCGCAAACGGCACGCTCGGGCGCGTCACGCACTTCGAGTCGCACTTCGACCGCTTCCGCCCTCAGGTGCGCCAGCGCTGGCGCGAGGACGCCACGCGCGGCGGCGGCCTGCTCTACGATCTCGGGCCGCATCTGATCGACCAGGCGCTCGCACTGTTCGGCGCGCCCGAGGCGGTCACGGCGTTCGTCCATACGCGCCGCGAGCGCGCCAGCGCGCCCGACTACGCGCACCTCGTGCTGCGCTACCCGGGCCACGATGCCGTGCTTCATGCAAGCGCGCTGGCCGCGTTCTCGCCGCGCTTCGTGATTCATGGCACGCGCGGCAGCTACCTGAAGAACGGGCTCGATACGCAGGAAGATCAGTTGAAGGCGGGGCTGCGTCCGGGCCAGCCCGGTTTCGGCGACGGCAACGAGGCAGGCCGCCTGCACGCGCTCGCCGACGACGGTACGGAAGCCGAGTGCGCGGTGCCCAACGCGGCCGGCAATTACGCCGATCTCTATCGCGCGCTCGCCGCCGCGATCCGCGATGGCGAGCCGTTCCCGGTGAGCCCGCAGGACGCCATCGACGTGATGAGCATCATCGAGATCGCCACGCAGAGCGCCGCCGAAGGACGCACGATTGCGTTCACGCGCACGGCCTGAGCCGCCCGCGCCGCACCTTGCATTTACCCGACGCGACTGAAAGGTCTGAACAACTGGTTACAAGTAAGCGCCGTTCCCGGGTCATCGGGCGGCGCGCGCGGCACGTTTTGCGGACGTAAGACGTAAAAAATGCAGCAACAACGACCACAAGCTGCAACACAAGGAGAGTCTTCATGACCCGTTTGAACCGTGCCATCCGCTACGCCGCCGCCGGCGCGCTCATCTCGACGCTCGCCGCGTGCGTGGTCAACCAGCCCGCCCCGCGTCCGGTGGTGGTCGCCCCGAATCCCGGCCCGAGCCCGCATGACGTGGCCGTGGAGCGCCTCCATCAGATCGACGGACGCCTCGACAATCTGAGCCGCCGCATCGATATGCGCGTGAATCAGGGCTACTATCCGCCGCCCCAGGGCGCCGCGCTGCATCACCGCCTCGACACGATCCGCGGCGAAGCGCACGACATGGCAAGCCAGCACGGCGGCGGCCTCTCCGCCGACGAGCAGCACGTGCTGAACCAGGAACTGGATACGGCAGCGCGCGCGATCGGAGAGTAATTCGGCACCCATACGGAACCAAACGGCACCGATACGGCACCTGAAGCAGTAAGCCACGCGCCGCCTGCCCCCGATTTTTTCCGCATTGACACACCCGCCAAGCGTCGCGCACAATCGCTGCGCGCGCCGGGAGAGCGCGCCGTTTGCCTCACCCAGCCACTGAGCGGGTGCAGTGCGCGGCGCCGCCGAAGGGGCAACCCACAAACTCTCAGGCAAAAGGACCGTGCGCGCCGGACCGCTGAATCCCCCGCCTCGCATTGATGCGCAGCGCGGCTTTCAGGTCCGCAACTCTGGAGAGCGGCAGTAGAACGACGGCGGATCATCCCGCAGCGTTCAGGCTGCCCACCGAAGGGGCGCGCGCCGTCAAGCATCATTAGCACGGCGCAATCTCTCAGGTATCGAGGACAGAGGGGCCATGCAAGAACCGACCCCAGGCATAGTGCCTGTGGCGTTTCCTGCATGGCCTTTTTCGTTTTCGCGCGATTTTTCGTGACCGCCTGAGGCCCCATGACCGAACTCAAACGCACCCCGCTGAATGACTCGCACCGCGCGCTCAATGCCCGCATGGTCGACTTCGGCGGCTGGGACATGCCCGTCAACTACGGCTCGCAGATCGACGAGCATCGCGCCGTGCGCACCGACGCCGGCATGTTCGACGTCTCGCACATGTGTGTCGTCGACTTCTCGGGCGCGAAGACGCGTGAGTTCTTCTCCCGCGCACTCGCCAACAACGTTGCCAAGCTCACGACGCCGGGCAAGGCGCTCTACTCGTGCATGCTGAACCCCGAAGGCGGCGTGATCGACGACCTGATCGTCTACTACTTCGCCGATGACCAGTTCCGCACCGTGGTCAACGCGGGCACCGCTGAAAAAGACATCGCCTGGTTCGAGAAGCTCAACGCCGAAGGCGGCTTCGGCCTCACCATCACGCCGCGCCGCGATCTCGCGATCGTCGCCGTGCAGGGCCCGAACGCACGCGACAAGGTCTGGCAAGTCGCGCCCTCGTCACGCAGCGCCACCGAAATCCTCAAGCCCTTCAACGCCGCAAAGATCGAAGCCTCGCCGTTCGGCGAGCTGATGGTCGCGCGCACCGGCTACACCGGTGAAGACGGCTTCGAAATCGTGCTGCCCGCCGCCGCCGTGTGCGAGTTCTGGGACGCCCTGCAGCGCCAGGGCGTGAAGCCCTGCGGCCTCGGCGCACGCGACACGCTGCGCCTCGAAGCGGGCATGAACCTCTACGGCCAGGACATGGACGACACCGTCTCGCCGCTCGACGCGGGCCTCGCCTGGACCGTCGACATGAAGGCGCCGCGCGACTTCGTCGGCCGCCCCGTGCTCGAAGCCAACGGCTCTCGCATGGCCTTCGTCGGCCTGATCCTGCAAAAGGAAAACGGCAAGGCCGGCGGCGTGCTGCGCGCGCATCAGAAAGTGCGTACGCCGCAGGGCGAAGGCGAAATCACGAGCGGCACCTTCTCGCCGACGATGCAGGAATCGATCGCCTTCGCGCGCGTGCCCCAGGGCGTGCAACCGGGCGACGTCGTGCAGGTGCTGATCCGCGACAAGGCCCTGCCCGCAAGCGTGGTAAAACTGCCCTTCGTGCGCAACGGCAAGGTGCTCGCCGCCTGATCCGCGCCACGCACGCCCCCCTCTTTCAAGCCATAACAAACCACGCATTGGAGCAACCCATGAGCATCCCGGCCGATCTGAAATACACCGAATCGCACGAGTGGATCCGCACCGAAGCCGACGGCACGCTGACCGTCGGCATCACCGACCACGCGCAGGAAGCGCTTGGCGACATCGTCTTCCTCGAACTGCCTGATGCGGGCCGCGCCGTCGCCGCCGGCGACGCGATTGCCGTGATCGAGTCGGTCAAGGCCGCCTCGGACATCTACGCGCCGGTCGCGGGCGAGATCATCGAATCGAATTCGGCGCTCGTCGACACGCCGGACCAGGTGAACGGCGCCCCGTACGAGTCGTGGCTCTTCAAGATCAAGCCGGCCGCCGGCGCCAAGCTCGACGCGCTGATCGACGCTGCCGCGTACGAAAAGGCCATCGGCGCCTGATCGGCAACCCAGCAGGCAACCCGGCAGGCAACCCCGTCTTAACCTCAACGGCGCAGCGGCACGCACTTCACCCGTGCCGCCCGCGCCGGTAGTAAAACCCGGAATCCCCATGAAGCTCGAACACCCGGATCGTCTGATGAACTCCCCGCTCTCGCTTGCTGCGCTCGAAGCGCACGACGCTTTCGCCGCCCGCCACATCGGCCCCGATTCGGCCGACCAGCAGGCGATGCTCGACGCGCTCGGCTTCGCCTCGCGCGGCGCGCTGATCGATGCGGTGATTCCGGCCAAGATCCGCCGCAACGAGACGCTGCCGCTCGGCCCGTTCTCGCAGCCGCGCTCGGAAGCGGAGGCGATCGCCGCCCTGCGCGCGCTCGCGGACAAGAACCAGGTGTTCCGCTCCTATATCGGGCAGGGCTACTACGACACGCACACGCCGGCCGTGATCCTGCGTAACGTGCTCGAAAACCCGGCCTGGTACACGGCCTACACGCCGTACCAGCCGGAAATCTCGCAGGGCCGCCTCGAAGCCCTGCTGAACTTCCAGCAGATGATCGTCGACTTGACGGGCCTCGCGATCTCGAACGCGTCGCTGCTCGACGAAGCCACCGCCGCCGCCGAAGCGATGACGCTCGTGCAGCGCGTGGGCAAGTCGAAGTCGAACGTATTCTTCGTCGCCGACGACGTGCTGCCGCAAACCATCGAAGTGGTGAAGACGCGCGCGAAGCCGATCGGCGTCGAGGTGAAGGTCGGTCCGGCCGCTGAGGCCGCCAGTGCTCAAGCATTTGGCGTGCTGCTCCAATACCCGGGCGTGAACGGCGATGTGCGCGACTACCGCGAACTCGCCGCCGCGGTCCACGCAGCCGGCGGCTCGGTGATCGCCGCCGCCGACCTGCTCGCGCTCACGATGCTCACGCCGCCCGGTGAATGGGGCGCGGACGTGGCCGTGGGCAACTCGCAGCGCTTCGGTGTGCCGATGGGCTTCGGCGGCCCGCACGCCGCGTACCTCGCGGTGAAGGACGAATTCAAGCGCCAGATGCCGGGCCGTCTCGTCGGCGTGACCGTCGACGCCCAGGGCAACCCGGCGCTGCGCCTCGCGCTGCAAACGCGCGAACAGCACATCCGCCGCGAGAAGGCCACCTCGAACGTCTGCACCGCGCAGGCGCTGCTCGCGATCATGGCGAGCATGTACGCGGTCTATCACGGCCCGCAGGGTCTCAAGCGCATCGCGCAGCGCGTGAACCGCGTCGCAGCCATTCTTGCTGCGGGCGCGAAGCAACTGGGCTACGCGCTCGTCAACGAAGCGTTCTTCGACACGCTCACGTTCGAAGCCGGTGCGCGCACCCAGGCACTGCACGACGCGGCGCTCGCGCGCGGCATGAACCTGCGCCGCGTGAGCGAAACGCGCGTGGGCGTCTCCGTCGACGAAACCACCACGCGTGGCGATCTGGCCGACCTGCTCGCTGTGTTCGCGCAAGCCGCGTTCGCGAGCGTTGCGCCCTCGGTCGACGCACTCGACGCGCAGCTGGCCTCGCAAGAAGCCGCCACGTTCCCGGCTGCGCTCGTGCGCGAAAGCGCATACCTCACGCATCCGATCTTCAACTGCCACCATTCGGAAACGGAAATGCTGCGCTACCTGCGCAGCCTCTCCGACAAGGACCTCGCGCTCGACCGCTCGATGATCCCGCTCGGCTCGTGCACGATGAAGCTCAACGCCACCTCGGAAATGCTGCCGGTCACGTGGCCCGAGTTCGGCCGCATCCACCCGTTCGCGCCCACCGAGCAGACCGTCGGCTATCGCGAGATGGTTGATCAGCTCGAGCAGATGCTGGTGGCGGCCACCGGCTACGCCGCAGTCTCGCTGCAGCCGAACGCGGGCTCGCAGGGCGAGTACGCGGGCCTGCTCATCATCCACGCGTACCATGAGTCGCGCGGCGAAGGCCACCGCAACGTCTGCCTGATTCCCGCTTCGGCGCACGGCACCAACCCGGCTTCGGCGCAGATGGCCGGCATGCAGGTCGTGGTGGTCGCATGCGACGCGCAGGGCAACATCGATCTCGCGGACCTCAAGGCGAAGGCCGAGCAGCACGCGGCGAAGCTCGCGGCGATCATGATCACCTACCCGTCCACGCACGGCGTGTTCGAAGCGAACGTGCGCGAAGTCTGCGAGATCGTGCACGCGCACGGCGGCCAGGTCTACGTGGACGGCGCGAACATGAACGCGATGGTGGGTCTCGCGGCGCCCGGCCAGTTCGGCGGCGACGTCTCGCACCTGAACCTGCACAAGACTTTCTGCATTCCGCACGGCGGCGGCGGACCCGGCGTCGGTCCGGTGGCGGTGGGCGCGCACCTCGCGCAATTCCTGCCGAACCAGCTTTCCTCGGGCTACAAGCGCTCGACCGACCAGGGCAACGGCATCGGCGCGGTGAGCGCGGCGCCTTACGGCTCGGCCTCGATTCTGCCGATCTCGTGGATGTATATCGCGATGATGGGCGCGGCCAACCTCACCGCCGCCACGGAAATGGCGATCCTCAACGCGAACTACGTCGCGAAGAAGCTCGCGCCGCACTATCCGGTGCTCTACAGCGGCCCCGGCGGCCTGGTCGCGCACGAGTGCATTCTCGACCTGCGCCCCATCAAGGATTCGAGCGGCATCACCGTGGACGACGTCGCCAAGCGCCTGATGGACTACGGCTTCCACGCGCCTACCATGAGCTTCCCGGTGCCGGGCACGCTGATGGTCGAGCCGACCGAGTCGGAGTCGAAAGAAGAGCTCGACCGCTTCATCGACGCCATGGTTGCAATCCGTGAAGAAATTCGCGCCGTGGAAGAAGGCCGCGCGGACAAGGAAGACAACCCGCTGCGTCACGCGCCGCATACGGCGGCGGTCGTGGTCGCCAACGAGTGGCCGCACGGCTACTCGCGCGAGCAGGCTGCCTACCCGGTGGCATCGCTGGTCGCGCGCAAGTACTGGCCGCCGGTTGGCCGCGCCGACAACGTCTACGGCGACCGCAACCTGTTCTGCTCGTGCGTGCCGATCGGCGAATACGCGAGCGAAAACGCCGGCCAGGGCGAATAAAACGCACCCGATCGCTCAGGCCATGCAACACGCACAGCCGCCGCGCGCTCCACGCGGAGCCGCGGCGGTTTTTGCACGCCGCACATTTGCCCCCGCAAACTCGCGCCAAACCGTTAACATCACACACCTGTCAGCCTTGAACCAGGGAGTCGCGCATGGCGCGGAAGGTGGGAACGGCCTATGCCGGGCATACCCCGGCGGCAACACAAGCCACGCGGGCCACGAGCGGTGCATCGGGCCGACACGCGCGTGCATTCGTCACGGCCTCGCTGATCGGCATGGGATTTGCTGGTCCGGGCGCGGCGAATCTCGCCCATGCGGCCATGAACTTCTGCGCGGCGCCCGCCCTGCAGACGAGCGAGCGCACCAACGCCGATCCGGGCGTGAAAGCGCTCGTGGCCGAGGTGCAGGCCCACGTGAACGACGTGCCGCATCCGCTTGCGCAACTGCATACGGAAGGCACGCTCCCGCACGAGGGCATCTACGACCAGAGCATGGAGGCCGAGAAGGAACTCGACCTGATGCGCAACGCGGCGCTCGCCTGGCGCGCCACGAGCGACGACCGCTACCTGAAGCTCGTCGACCGCTTTCTGTTCGCGTGGGTCACGACCTATCAGCCGAGCTTCAACCCCATCGACGAAACGCACTTCGACGGGCTGATTCTCGCCTACGACATGACCGCCAGCGCGCTGCCCGTGAAAACGCGCAACGCGACCATGGTGTTCCTGAACAAGTTCGTGAACGGCTACATCAAGCAGGTGGACGCGCAGCCGCGCCCGCTCACGGGCACCTTCGCGAACAACTGGCAAAGCCACCGGGTCAAACTGATAGCGATGACGGCGTTCACGCTCGACAACCGCAAGCTGATTGCGGCGGCGCAGCGACTGTTCATCGAGCAGATTGGCAACAACGTCGCGCCCGACGGCTCGACGCTCGATTTCACGGAACGCGATGCGCTGCACTACGTGACTTACGACCTGGAGCCGCTCGTGTCCGCCGCGCTCGCCGCGCGCCGCCACAACCGCAACTGGCTACCCGAGCGCGGAACCAACGGCGCGACGCTCGCGGGCGCGCTGAACTGGCTCACGCCCTATGCAATGGGCGAGAAGACCCACGAGGAATTCGTGCATTCGAGCGTGCCGTTCGACGCCAAGCGCCGCGAAGCCGGATTGCCCGGCTACACCGGCGCGTGGGATCCGAAGAACGCCGCCGAGCTGTATCACCTGGCCGCCCGACTGGACGGCCGCTATACGCCGATCGCGCTGCGTCTCGCGCCCACGCCGCCTGCGTGGCTGGCCGTCTGTCTGCCGTTGGCGGCGCGCTGAAAAGCGCGCCGTGGTGGCGGTGGGTGCGGCGGGCAGCGAGATCAAGCGCGCGCGGCACTCATTGAAACCGACTAGACGAAGCAGGAGCAGTACCCATGGCAGTAAGCGTTTTCGATCTCTTCAAAATCGGCATCGGGCCGTCGAGCTCGCACACCGTTGGGCCGATGCGCGCAGCGCTGATGTTCGCGGAAGGACTCGAGCGCGACGGGCTGCTCGCGCCCACCGCCTCAGTGAAGTGCGAGCTGTACGGCTCGCTCGGCGCGACCGGCAAGGGCCACGGCACCGACCGCGGCGTGATGCTCGGCCTGATGGGCGATGCGCCCGACACCGTCAACCCCGACACCATCTCCGAGCGCCTCGAGGCCGTGCGCGCCTCGCGCCAGCTCGCGCTGCTCGGCAAACACCCGATCCCGTTCGTGCAGAAAGAGCACATCGCCTTTTATCGCCAGGCGCTGCCCGAGCATCCGAACGGCATGAAACTGCGCGCGCTCGACGCCAGCGGCGCGACACTGCGCGAGAGCACTTATCTTTCCGTGGGCGGCGGCTTCGTGGTCACCGCGGGCGCGGCCAACACCAAAGTGCTGGGTGCCGCGCAGCAACTGCCGCACCCGTTCAGCACGGGCGCGGAAATGCTCGCGATGTGTGCATCGACGGGCAAGAGCATTGCGCAGCTGATGCTCGAAAACGAGCGCATCTGGCATAGCGACGAGGAAATCCGCTCGGGCCTGCTGCGCATCTGGGACGTGATGCAATCGTGCGTCTCGCGCGGCTGCGGCATCAACAACCCCGACGCCGACGGCACGCTGCCCGGCCCGTTCCAGGTGAAGCGGCGCGCCGCGCAGCTCTACAAAGCACTCACCGACCACCCGGAGCGCGCGCTGCAAGACCCGCTTTCGATGATCGACTGGATCAACCTCTACGCGATCGCCGTGAACGAGGAGAACGCCGCCGGCGGTCGCGTCGTGACCGCGCCCACCAACGGCGCAGCGGGCATCATTCCCGCCGTGCTCCACTACTACGTGCGCTTCACGCCCGGCGCCAGCGAGCAAGGCGTGATCGACTTCCTGCTCACGGCCGCCGCCATCGGCATTCTGTACAAACTCAACGCGTCGATCTCGGGCGCGGAAGTCGGCTGCCAGGGCGAAGTGGGCGTGGCCTGCTCGATGGCCGCGGGGGCGCTTGCCGCCGTGTTGGGCGGCACGCCCCTACAAGTGGAGAACGCCGCCGAAATCGGCATGGAACACAACCTCGGCCTCACCTGCGACCCGGTGGGCGGCATGGTGCAAATTCCCTGCATCGAGCGCAACGCCATGGCCTCGGTGAAGGCCGTGAACGCCGCGCGCATGGCACTGCGCGGCGACGGTGCGCACTACGTCTCGCTCGACTCCGTCATCAAGACGATGCGCGAGACCGGCGCCGACATGAAGACGAAGTACAAGGAAACGTCGCGCGGCGGGCTCGCGGTGAACATCGTCGAGTGCTGATGCGCGTGCTTTTCGACGTAACCCGGACGTGACCCGGACCTAAGCTGGACGCAATTCGGACGTACTCACATAACGAACGAAGGAGACTTGACCGTCATGCAGCAGCCGAACGATTCAGCTCGCGTTTCTGATTCAGCGACCGTCACCGGCGCGCGCCTTGTCGTGGACGCGCTCGTCGCCAATGGCGTCGAGCGTGTGTTCTGCGTGCCCGGCGAGAGCTATCTCGCCGTGCTCGATGCGCTCGCCGACGAGACCGCGCGCATCGACACCATCGTGTGCCGCCACGAAGCGGCGGCGGCCAATATGGCGGAAGCGGTCGGCAAGCTCACCGGCAAGCCCGGCATCGCGCTCGTCACGCGCGGCCCCGGCGCGACGCATGCGGCGATCGGCGTGCACACGGCCTATCAGGACTCCTCGCCGATGATCCTGCTGATTGGCCAGGTCGCACGCGATCAGATGGACCGTGAAGCGTTTCAGGAAATCGACTACCGGCGCATGTTCGGGCAAATGGCGAAATGGGTCGCGCAAATCGACGATGCGCGCCGCGTGCCCGAGTATTTGAGCCACGCGTTCCATGTCGCGACGTCGGGGCGCCCCGGCCCGGTCGTGCTCGCGCTGCCCGAGGACATGCTAAGCGGCGCGATTCCCGCAGCGCAAGCGCAGCACACCGCGCCTGCCGCGCAACGCGTGCAGGCGTCGCCGTCGGCCGCGCAGATGGCGCGGCTGCGCGAGTTGCTCGCCACGGCGAAAAAGCCCTTCGTGATCGCGGGCGGCCATGGCTGGACGCGCGAAGCGTGCGCGGACCTGCAGCGCTTCGTCGAGCAATGGCAGTTGCCGGTGGGCCTCGCGTTCCGCTTCCAGGACACGCTCAGCAACGATCACCCGAACTATGCGGGCGATGTGGGGCTCGGCATCAATCCGGCGCTGGCCGCGCGCATCCGCGAAGCCGATGTGCTGCTCGCGCTCGGCCCGCGCCTTGGCGAAGCCACGACCGGCGGCTACGCGCTCCTCGACATTCCGAAGACGAAGCAGACGCTCATCCACGTGCATCAGGGCGCGGAGGAGCTGGGCCGGGTCTATGCCGCCGATCTGCCGATCGTCTCGGGTCTGGCCGAAATCGCGGCGCAACTCGCGGCGCTGCCCGCGCCCGAGGCGCCGGCGTGGGCCGGCTCGGCTCAGGCCGCGCACGAAGCGTATCTCGCATGGCGCGCGCCGCGCCCCATGCCCGGCGACGTGCAACTGGGCGAAGTCATGCAGCAGCTTCGCGCGCGCCTGCCCGACGACGCCATCGTCACGAACGGCGCGGGCAATTACGCGACCTGGCTGCATCGACACTTTGCGTACCGCGATTTCCGCTCGCAGCTCGCGCCCACCAGCGGCGCGATGGGCTACGGCGTGCCTGCCGCGATCGCGGCGAAGTCGCTTTATCCGTCGCGCGCCGTGGTGGCGCTCGCCGGCGACGGCTGCTTCATGATGTCCGCGCCTGAACTGGCGACAGCGATGCAATACGGTCTCGCAGTCGTGTTCATCGTGGTGAACAACGGGCATTACGGCACGATCCGCATGCACCAGGAGCGCAACTACCCGAACCGCGTACACGGCACGCAGCTCACGAACCCCGATTTCGCGGCGTTTGCGCAATCGTTCGGCGCGCACGGCGAAACCGTCACGACGACCGCGCAGTTCGCGCCGGCGCTGGAGCGCGCGCTCAACGCGGGCAAGCCGGCGCTGATCGAGATTCGCGTGACGAAGGAAGCCAGCACGCCGGCTGCGTCACTGGAGCAGATTCGCGAGCAGGGCATCAAGGCGCGCGGGCGATGAGTCGATTGGAGTCCTGAATAAGCTCACCTTGAACGATGAGCACATAAAATAGCCCCGCAGGCTTCAACCCTGCGGGGCTTTTCACATCAACTTGCGGATCGACCGCGAGCGCAGCGCTTACTTGCCGCCCACGCTCTGCAGCGTCGTCCACTTGCCGTCGACAACCTTGTACAGCGTGATGCCGCCGTTCTTCAGGTCGCCCTTCGTGTCGTACGCGAGTTCCTTCGTCGTCACGGCCGGCATGTTGGTCTTCGCGAGGAGCGGCAGGTACTTGGCCGGGTCCGTCGAGTTCGCGGCCTTCATGGCTGCGAACATCGCCATCGCGCCGTCATAGGCGTACGGCGAGTAGGTCTGGACGTCTTCGCCAAAGCGCTTCTTGTACTTGTCGACGTACGTCTTGCCGCCCGGCATTTCTTCCAGCGGCAGGCCCGCGAGCGATGCCACCGTGCCGTTCGCCGCGTCACCCGCGATCTTCAGGAAGGTCGGCGTGTGCACCATCTCGCCGCCCATCAGCGGCGCCGTGATGCCCAGCGACTTCATCTGCTTGACCATCGGGGCAGCTTGCGAGTCGGCGCCGCCGTAGTAGATCAGGTCCGGCTTCTGCGCCTTCAGCTTGGTCAGGATCGACTTGAAGTCCACGGCCTTGTCGTTCGTGTACTCGCGGTCGATGATCGTGCCGCCCGCTTCCTTCGCGGCCTTCGCGAACTGGTCGGCGAGACCCTGGCCGTAGGCCGTGCGGTCGTCAACCACGGCGATCTTCTTCATGCCGAGGCTCTTCACCGCGAACGTGCCCGCCACCGAACCCTGCTGCGTGTCCGAGGTCATCATGCGGAACGTGGTCTTGAAGCCTTGCTGCGTGTATTCCGGCGCCGTCGCCATCGCGATTTCGGGGATGCCGGCGTTCGCGTAGATACGCGAGGCGGGAATCGTCGTGCCCGAGTTGAAGTGGCCGAGCATGCCCTTGATGCCGTCGTCCACGAGCTTCTGCGCGACCGTCGTGCCCGTGCGCGGGTCGGCCTGGTCGTCGGCTGCGTCCAGCACGAAGTGCACCGGCTTGCCGCCGATCACCGGCTTGGTCGCGTTCATGTCCTCGACCGCGAGCGTGATGCCGTTCTGGAAGTCCTTGCCGTAGTGCGCCTGCGCGCCCGTCATCGGGCCGGCGAAACCGATCTTGACGTCCTCCGCTTGCTGCGCGTTTGCCGTCCCCGCCAGCGACAGTGCGGCAACCAGCGTTGCGCCTGCCAGCTGCTTCATGGTGTGTTGCATGTTTTCTCCTTGGTACCTGGTGTATCGAATGAGCGGCGTCGGGCCCCGCCTTTGCCGCTTCCTTGTCCTTCGACGACGTGAAGTCTAGCCAATCGTCATCAGGTTCGCATTGCCGCCTGCCGCGGCGGTGTTCACGCTCACCGAACGCTCCGTGAGCAGACGTTCGAGTGCGTAGTCTTCGTCGCCATTGGCGAGCGCATGTGCCGCCACGCCCTGCACCGAGACGATCGGTCCGCCGCGCTTGGCCACTTCCTTTACGACGCCGAGCAGCTCGTCGCTGTCGCCTTCGAAAAGCACGGCGTCGAATTCCGCGTCAGCGGTCTTCTTCACCGTGACGTGCGCCTTCAGCTCGGCCGGCAGCGCGTTCACGAGCGCTTCGCCTGCCGCACCCTGGAACAGCGCCCGGTTGCCCGTGGCCAGCACGACCGCAAGCTGGGCGCGCGCACCGGTCGGCGTGGACGCCACGCACAGCACCGTGCCGCGCGCCGAAAGCGTGTAGGTGTTGCGCTCGCCGGTCGGCCCCGGCAGCACAGCCGTTGCGCCCGCAAGCACGTATTGCAGATAGCCGTCGCAGCGTGCCGCGAGTGCCGGCTCGCGCTCGGCGATGAGCCAGTCGCGCAGCGTCGTGAGCGTCGCGTGAGTCGATTGCGGCGCGCCGCTTTCCGTCTGTGGCGCATCCACCACGAGCGCCTTCGCGAGCGACTGCGGCAACCCGGCCGGACGCTTGGCCAACAGACGCGAGAGATACAGCGCGCCGCCGGCCTTCGGCCCGGTGCCCGAGAGCCCTTCGCCACCGAACGGCTGCACGCCCACCACCGCGCCAATCACGTTGCGGTTCACGTAGATATTGCCCACGTGCGCACGACCGACCACATGCGCGATCGTTTCGTCGATACGCGTATGGATGCCGAGCGTAAGGCCGTAGCCCGTCGCGCGGATCTGCTCGAGCAGTTTGTCCAACTGGCTGCGGCGATAGCGGATCACGTGCAGCACCGGCCCGAACACTTCGCGCTTGAGCTCTTCGAGGCTGTCGATTTCGATCAGCGTCGGCGGCACGAAAGTGCCTGCAGCGCAGCTCTCCGCCATCGGCATCTGCGTAACCTTGCGGCTCTTTTCGCGCATCGTGCCGATGTGCGTGTCGATGCCGCGCTTCGCTTCCATGTCGATCACCGGGCCCACGTCGATCGACAGACGATCGGGGTTGCCCACCGCGAGTTCTTTCATTGCGCCCGTGAGCATTTCGAGCGTGCGCTCGGCCACGTCTTCCTGAAGGCACAGCACGCGCAGCGCGGAGCAGCGCTGGCCCGCCGAATCGAACGCGCTTTGCAGCACATCGGCGACAACCTGCTCGGCAAGCGCCGACGAGTCGACGATCATTGCATTCTGCCCGCCCGTTTCGGCGATCAGCGGAATCGGCCGGCCATCCGAATCGAGGCGCTGCGAAAGCGTCTTGTTGATGAGGCGCGCGACTTCGGTCGAGCCCGTGAACATCACGGCGCGCGTACGCGCATCGGCCACCAACGCAGCGCCAACCGTTTCGCCGTCGCCCGGCAGCAGTTGCACCGCGCCCGCGGGCACGCCCGCTTCGCGCAGAATGCGCACGGCCTGGGCGGCGATCAGCGGCGTCTGTTCAGCGGGCTTCGCGAGCACCGTGTTGCCAGCGGCGAGCGCGGCGGCCACCTGGCCCATGAAGATCGCCAGCGGGAAATTCCACGGGCTGATACACACCACGGGGCCGAGCGGACGATGCGTGTCGTTCGAGAACTCTTCGCGGATCTGCGTGGAGTAATAACGCAGGAAGTCGATGGCCTCGCGGATTTCCGCCACGGCGTTCGGCAGCGACTTGCCAGCCTCGCGCACGATCAGGCCCATCAGCGTGTGCATCTGCGCTTCGAGCAGGTCGGCGGCGCGCGTGAGACAGTCCGCGCGCGCTTCCACGGGCGTGGCCTGCCAGATCGGCGCGGTCGAGACGGCATGCGTCAGCGCGGCGCTCACGTGCTCACTCGTTGCTTCCACAACGGTTCCCACGAGGTCGCGATGATCGGCGGGATTGCGCACGTCGCGCGCGGCGCCATCGGCAATATCAGCATCGGCGAGCATCGGCGCGGCGCGCCACGGATGATGCGCGCTCGCGAGCAGCGCCGAGGACAGCGAAGCCAGACGATGCTCGTTCGAGAGGTCGAGGCCCATCGAATTCTGGCGCTCGCCGCCATAGAGATGACGCGGCAGCGGAATCTTCGCGTGAGGCGCGCCCGTCGGCACGACCTTCGCGGCTTCGTCGATGGGGTTTGCCACCAGCTCGCTCACCGGCACGGTTTCGTCGGCAATGCGGTTCACGAACGAGGTGTTCGCGCCGTTTTCCAGCAGGCGGCGCACGAGGTACGCAAGCAGCGTTTCGTGCGTGCCGACCGGCGCGTAGACGCGGCACGGACGGTTGAGCTTGCCTTGCGCGAGCGGGCCCGTCACTTCCTCGTACAGCGGCTCGCCCATGCCGTGCAGGCACTGGAACTCGTACTGGCCGGGGTAGTAGTTATTGCCCGCAAGGTGATAGATCGCCGAGAGCGTGTACGCGTTGTGCGTGGCGAACTGCGGATACACCGCATCGGGTGCGTTCAGCAGCTTTTTCGCGCAGGCGATGTACGAAACGTCGGTGTAGATCTTGCGCGTGTAGACCGGATAGCCTTCGAGGCCATCGACTTGCGCGCGCTTGATTTCGGTGTCCCAGTACGCGCCCTTCACGAGGCGCACCATGATGCGGTGACGGCTGCGGCGCGCGAGATCGACGATGTAGTCGATCACGAACGGGCAGCGCTTCTGGTAAGCCTGCACCACGAAGCCGATGCCGTTCCAGCCCGCCAGATCCGGATCGAAGCACAGCGCTTCGAGCAGGTCGAGCGAGAGTTCGAGGCGGTCGGCTTCCTCGGCGTCGATATTGAGGCCGATGTCGTAACGGCGCGCCAGCACGGCGAGCGCACGCACGCGCGGCAGCAGTTCGCTCATCGTGCGTTCCTGCTGCGCGCGCGAATAGCGCGGGTGCAGCGCGGAAAGCTTGATCGAGATGCCCGGGCCTTCGTAGATGCCGCGCCCGCCCGCGGCCTTGCCGATCGCGTGGATCGCCTGCTCATAGGAGGCGTAGTAGCGCTGCGCGTCGGCCTCGGTCGTGGCCGCTTCGCCGAGCATGTCGTACGAGTAGCGAAAGCCCCGCGCTTCGAACTTGCGGCTGTTGGCAAGCGCCTCGGAGATGTTCTCGCCCGTGACGAACTGTTCGCCCATCAGGCGCATGGCCATGTCCACGCCCTTGCGGATCAGCGGCTCGCCGCCCTTGCCGATCATGCGCGTGAGCGCCGAGGACAGGCCCGTCTCGCTGTTGGTCGTGACCAGCTTGCCGGTGATCATGAGGCCCCAGGTGGCGGCGTTCACGAACAGCGAAGGCGCGTGGCCCACGTGCGATTTCCAGTCGCCCTTGCTGATCTTGTCGCGAATCAGCGCGTCGCGCGTGGCGCGGTCGGGAATGCGCAGCAGCGCTTCGGCGAGGCACATCAGCGCGACGCCTTCCTGGCTCGACAGCGAGAACTCGTGGATCAGGCCTTCAACGCCGCCGCCGGTGCCCTTCGCGCGCAGCGCCTCGACGAGTTTCGTCGCGAGCTTCGTCACGTCGCCGGTGAGATTCGCGGGCAGGCGCGCCTCGCCGATCAGGAACGGCACGCACTCCGGCTCCGGGCGACGGTACGCGGCCGTGATGGCCGCGCGCAGCACCGACTGCGGCTGGATGTTCTGGGCGAAATCGAGGAACGGGTGCGACGCTGCTTCTTCGTCGCTGTCGCTGGCGCCCTCGCCGAGATCGGCGGTGCTCACGTGGCCGCTCAGTTCGGGAGGCAACTGGCCGTGCTCGATCTTCTCGAGGTAAGCAAAGATCGCTTGCTTGATGAGCCAGTGCGGAGTGCGCTCGAGGCGCGTGGCGGCATCTTTGAGCCGCGAGCGGAGCAGGTCGTCGACCTTGACGCCAAGGGTGGTGCTAGCCATGTTTCCTTCGCATGCCGGCCGACCCGCACCGGCGAAAGACCAAAAAGTGGCCGAATCGTACGCCTTCAATTAAAAAGGTGCAACCCTCGAAAGCACTTGGTTGCACCAAGCGCGAAGCCTTATGCAGCAAAGGTTTGCGGCCAGCACCGGCCAGTATTGGCCCGCGCGTTGCACTCGGTATTTTCCCTGGCGAACAACAATCAGGTGAACCCTAATCGATTCCGCCGCCGTGCCGTTATACAACCCATGACAGGGGCCGATCAGTGAATCTGGCGCGAAGGTGGAAAAATGGAAAAGTGGCTGGTGGTGATGGGTGTCTGGTGCATGTGCGCGCTGTGCGCCATCTTGTTCATTCGGGGCGCGACCGCGCCGGCCACGCGCAAGGTGCGCGTATCACAAAACGGTCAGGACGAGCGAGAGCGGCGCGCGCAGGCGCACCACGCCGCACGGCGCTGATCAGATATCCAGCGGATCGACTTCGAGGTTCCAGCGCAGCACGCCCCGCAAGGCGCGCAGCGCGGGTTGCCACGCTCGCAGCGTCGCCTGCAGCGCGCCGCGCGACTGGCTCTCCACGAGCAGTTGCGCGCGATGCACGTTCATGACCTTCACGATCGTGAGCGGCACCGCGTCGTAAGCGGTCACGCGCTGCGCGGCCGGGATCGTCGCGAGCGCCTGCGCCGCTTCGGCGAGAAACGCCAGCGCGGCTTCCAGCGTGCGGCCTTCGGCGCGCAGCAACGCCTGATAGACGAACGGCGGCAGATGCGCGTCGCGGCGCTCGGCGATCTGCGAATTCGCGAAGCCCACGTAATCGTGGCGCGCCAGCGCGTGATAGATCGCATGGCGCGGGTAGCGCGTCTGCACGATCACTTCGCCAGGTAGACCTGCGCGTCCGGCGCGGCCGCTCACCTGCATCAACTGTGCGAACAGCCGCTCGCTCGCCCGGAAATCGTGGGAGAAAAGGGCGTTATCGGCATTGAGCACGCCTACCAGCGAGACGCGTTGGAAGTCGTGCCCCTTCGCGATCATCTGCGTGCCCACGAGGATGTCGACGTCGCCGGCGTGCACGTCGGAGAACAGCGCCTGCGCGCTACCCTTGCGGCGCGTGCTATCGGCATCGATGCGCAACACCCGCGCGCCCGGGACCGCGCTCGCCAGCGCCTCCTCGATGCGCTGCGTGCCGCGCCCCATCGGCGCGATATCGACGTTGCCGCAGTCGGGACACGAATGCGGGATGCGCGACTCCCAGCCGCAATGGTGGCAGCGCAGCGCCCGCTCGGGCTTGTGCAGCACCACGTAGGCGCTGCAGCGCGGGCAGCCCGCCACCCAGCCGCAGGCATCGCACGACAGCACGGGGGCATAGCCGCGCCGGTTCAGGAACACGAGACTCTGCTCGCCGCGCTCGAGACGCGCTTTCATCGCCGCGACCAACGGGCCGGAGAGGCCCTCGAACGAAGCGCGGCCTCGCCGGCGCTCTTCTTCCAGGTCGATCAGCTTGACCGCCGGCAGCACCGCATCGGCGATGGCCCGGCGTGACAGCGTGAGGCGCGTGTAGCGGCCCTGCTCGGCCTGCCACCAGCTTTCGAGCGACGGCGTGGCCGAACCCAGCACGACCGGCACGCCCAGTTGCTTCGCGCGCCAGACAGCCAGATCGCGCGCCGAATAGCGCAGCCCTTCCTGCTGCTTGTAGGCAGGGTCGTGCTCCTCGTCCACCACCAGCATGGCCAGACGCGGCAGCGAGGCCAGCACGGCGAGGCGCGTGCCCAGCACGAGCCGTGCGCGCCCCGTGTGTGCGGCCAGCCAATGGCGCGCGCGCTCGCCTTCCGCCAAACCGCTGTGGAGCGTGACGATAGCGTCGTCGGGCAGCACACCCGCGAAGCGCGTGCGGAATGCCGCCTCGAACTGCGGCGTGAGGTTAATTTCGGGGACGAGAACGAGCGCCTGCGCATCCGGCTCGCGTTCGAGCAAGCCTGACAGCGCACGCAGATAAACCTCGGTCTTGCCGCTGCCGGTTACGCCGTGCAGCAGGAACGGCGCGAAGCCGCGCGTCTCGAGGATTGTCTCTACGGCGACAGCCTGTTCGTCGCTCAGCACGGGCAAGAAAACGGCCGCGTCGGCCCCTGCAACGGCATCGCCGGGGCTTCTAGCGCGATCGGCACGGCTTTCCTCGCCATCGCCGGACAGCGAGCGCCCAGCGCCGCCAAACGCCACGCATTCATATTCGACCCAACCCGCCTCGCGCCAGGATTCGAGCGTGACAGCCGCCTTCGGATGCAGCGCGCGGGCATCGGCGAGATCGAACTCACCGGCGTCCGCCAGGGCCTGCGCGAGCCGCCGCAATGCCTGGGCGCGCGCGGGCAGCGCATCGGGCAGGGCGTCGCGTCCCGCTGGCAGCAACCGGTAACGCTCTTCGGGGGCGAGCAAGCGCGGCCAGCGAGCCGGGTCGCGCAGTGCCTGCGGCAGCGCTGGCAGCGCGACCTCACCGAGCCCGCGCTGATAGTAGTCGGCGGCAAAGCCCACGAGCGCGAGCCATTGCGGTGACAGCGGCGGCAAATCCGCGCACACGGCGCTCACATCGCGCAGCTTGTTGGCGGGCACGTCACTGTGAGCACTCACTTCGCAGATCAACCCCACCGCATCGCGGCGGCCGAACGGCACGCGCACCAGCATGCCGGGCTGCGGCGCTGGAGCATCGGGCGGATAGCGATAGTCGTAAAGGGCGGGCAGCGGGTGGTCGAGCGCCACGCGCACAAAGCACGGCGTCATGCGCCGCCCCGACCCGGACGGCACAAACACCGTGCACAGGCGCACTGACGTCCGAAGTTAAAGTAAAACTTCACTTTTCGCGCTAAGTTTTGGATTCCGCAGAACAATCGCGCTCCCGTCGCCGGGCCTGTGGATAACTTTGTTAAGAACTTGGCCACCCCACCTCGCCTGCAAGGTGCCGGGCTCATTATCTGGGACACCGCACAAATGGCCGTGGAGCGCCGAAACCCTTACCTGTCAAGGTCCTGATTGATTGTTCACAGGCCCTGCTGACGCTATGCGGCAATTTTTCCCTCTTGCGCGCCGCAGCGAGGTAAGTGTGTATAAGTCAAGTCTTGACAGCGGCGCAAGGGCATCTGGAGGGCGTCTCGCGCCGGTCGCGAATCAAGCTGGACCCTGATGCCCAGAGCCCAGATCGCTGCGACGCAACAAAATTCAGGCCGCGGCAGCGCGCATGGCGCGGCTATGGCCATGCACTTCATCCACGAGTTCAGCGACGCTCTCCGGCGGCGTGAACTGCGAAATGCCGTGTCCAAGGTTGAACACGTGGCCCGGGTGCACCCCGAAGCTGTCGAGCACCGCGCGCGCCTGCTCGCGAATCGCCGCCGGCGAGGCGAACAGCACCGTGGGATCGAGATTGCCCTGGAGCGCCACACGATCGCCCACGCGCTCGCGCGCACGGCCAAGGTTGACGGTCCAGTCGAGGCCGACTGCGTCGACGCCCGTTTCGGCGATTTCGTCGAGCCACAGGCCGCCACCCTTCGTGAAGGTGATGACCGGCACGCGCTCGCCATCGTGCTCGCGCTTGAGCTGCGCCACTACGCGCTTGATGTATGCAAGCGAGAAGCGCTGGTAGATACCGTCCGCGAGCGCGCCGCCCCAGGTGTCGAAGATCATCACGGCTTGCGCGCCGGCTTCGATCTGCGCATTGAGATACGCGGCCACGGCCTGCGCGTTGACTTCGAGAATGCGCTCCATCAGATCGGGGCGCGCGTAGAGCATTGACTTCACGGTGCGGAAATCGTCCGAGCCGCCGCCCTCCACCATATAGCAGGCGAGCGTCCACGGGCTGCCGGAGAAGCCGATGAGCGGCACACGCTGGCGACCTTGCGCGTCGGTGAGCGCGCGGCGAATCTCGCGCACGGCGTCGGTCACATAGCCGAGCGTCTCGCCGATATCGGGCACCGCGAGCTTCGCGATAGCCTCTTCGCTGCGCAGCGGATGCGCGAACTTCGGACCTTCGCCGGCCTGGAACGAGAGGCCGAGACCCATCGCATCGGGAATCGTGAGAATGTCCGAGAACAGAATGGCGGCGTCGAGAGGATAGCGGTCGAGCGGCTGCAGCGTCACCTCGGTCGCGTAGTCGGGATTCTTGGCGAGGCCGAGAAAGCTGCCCGCGCGGCTGCGCGTGGCGTTGTACTCCGGCAGATAGCGGCCCGCCTGGCGCATCAGCCAGATTGGCGTGTATTCGGTCGGCTGACGCAGCAAGGCGCGCAGGAAGGTGTCGTTCAGAAGAGTGTTTGCCACGGGCGGGAAGCGCTGGTCGCGCAAGATTCGAAAGCAGACGGCCATTCTACCGGAGCCGCCGCCGCGACATGGTGCTGATGGCCGGGATAAGGCGCACGGGACCGCGTGCCGCGCATGCACCCACCAGGTACCCACCAGGTCAGCCGACGCTTAACGCAGGAATACGGGCGGGCTATTATCGGATGCCTTTCCGATCCATTACGTCGAAACCGCTACAAGAGAGGAGACACCCCGCATGAACAAGAAGAAGGTCGCCGCCGCAAGCTCCGCCATTGCCGCGCTGGTCGCCGGCCTCGCTGGGACGCCGGACGCATTTGCGCAGAGCGCGGCCACGCCGGGCGTCGCTACGCCGGGCGCCAGTACGCCCTCGCGGCTCGACGAAGTGCTCTCGCGCGGCACGCTGCGCGTGTGCACGACCGGCGACTACAAACCGTATTCGTTCTACAAGCAGGACGGCACGTTCGAAGGTATCGACATCGACATGGCCGAGTCGCTCGCGAAGTCGCTGGGGGTGAAGGCCGAGTTCGTGAAGACGACATGGTCGAACCTGATGAACGACTTCCTCGCGAAATGCGACGTCGCGGTGGGCGGCGTGTCGACCACGCTCGAGCGGCAAAAGCGCGCGTTCTTCACCGAGGCGTACCAGGTCGACGGCAAGACGCCCATCGTGCGCTGCGACGACGTGGGCAAATATCAAACGGTCGCGCAGATCGACCAGCCTTCAACACGCGTGATCGTGAATCCGGGCGGCACGAACGAACGCTTCGCGAAGCAGTTCTTCCCGCGCGCGAATCTCACCGTCTATCCGGACAACGTAACGATTTTCAAGCAGATCCTCGCCGGCAAGGCGGACGTGATGGTGACTGACGCATCCGAAACGCTTTTGCAGCAGAAGCTCAACCCGGGTCTGTGCTCGGTGCACCCCGACAAGCCATTCCAGTACGGCGAGAAGGCATGGATGGTGCCGCGCGGCGACGTGGTGTTCCAGCAATATGTCGATCAGTGGCTGCACCTCGCACGCGCGAGCGGCGAGTATCAGGCAATCTCCGACAAATGGCTCAAATAAAGTAACGATGCAATAAACTGTGCCGGGACTCATCCCGGCGCAGCATCATTAGCAAAACCATATGATGAGTTGCAACCGCTCGTTGCAATACCATATGAGCAATCCTTGCATCGCACGCATGGATTCAATCGGGAATGCCGATTCGATACGCATAGGCAATCTGCGCTTTTTGCGCAGCCGATTTCCTCTAATGCCCACACAACGGGCCACTCTCCATGCATTTGGAATCACACGTCTAATTCGTGCCCGCGCAGCGTCTGACAGTAGAAAAAAACGCCGGTAAAAATGACTTTCACGAAACGCTCAGGATGGAAAAAAATCCCACAAAGCCTTATCTGACGGGCGTTACAACCTGAAACACTTTGTTACCGCGAAGGTTCATTAATTCGCCCACAATGCCTTCAACGGTTTCAACACGGATGCGGCGCGGTGCAAGTGTGAGCGGACACAATACACCTGCCTGTCGGCGTCATGCCGAAGCCCTGTCAGGGGCATCCTTGTTGGAGCCGTAACCGGCGTTTTGCGTTTCAAGACCCGGCTCCTCCTTTGGTCTCCTCGCGCTAACCCCGTAGCGTGTGGTTTTTAGCGGGCTCCAGGCCCGCTTTTTTTTCGTCTATTTCCCTTCCCACTCGCTTTTATCGTCGATTTGTTTCGATTTAGAGAACAATCGCGCGCGCAAATCTCATTCGCCTGCATTCCTTATTTGATTGCTCGCCGTGTTAGCCGAACGGCTAGTTCGCAACCGATCTGAATCGTCAACCGATTCGTTCGGCATGCAAAACATCAGGTAATTCAGGCCGCTTGTCCATTTTGCGCGTTTCGCGGCGGCGGCATGCCGTGCCGCCGCGAAACACCAACATCACGCGGTCTTCTGCTCGCTGATTTTCAGTTCGTCGATCATGCGCGAGCGCATCACGAACTTCTGCACCTTGCCCGTCACCGTCATCGGCATCTCGTCGACGAAACGGATGTACTTCGGGATCTTGTAGTGCGCAATTTGCCCCTGGCAAAACGCCTGAATCTCCTCGGGCGTGGCGGCTTCGCCCGGGCGCAGCACGATCCATGCGCACACCTCTTCGCCATACTTGGCGTCGGGCACGCCGAACACCTGCACCGACTGCACCTTGGGATGGCGGAACAAGAACTCCTCGATCTCGCGCGGATAGATGTTTTCTCCGCCGCGAATCAGCATGTCTTTCAAACGTCCAACGATATTGCAATAACCTTCGGCGTCGATCGTCGCGAGGTCGCCCGTGTGCATCCAGCCATCGACGATCGCTTCGGCCGTCTTCGCTTCGTCGTCCCAGTAGCCGCGCATCACCGAGTAGCCCTTCGTGCAGAGTTCGCCCGTCTCGCCCACCGGCACGATGTTGCCGAGCGGATCGACGATCTTCACCTCCAGGTGCGGCTGGATCCGCCCCACCGTGGTCGTACGCTTGTCAAACGGGTCGGTCGTCGCGCTCTGAAATGACACAGGGCTCGTCTCCGTCATGCCGTACGCGATCGTGATTTCGGCGAGGTGCATCTTCGAGACCACGCGCTTCATCGTTTCGATCGGACACGGCGAACCCGCCATGATGCCGGTGCGCAGGCGCGTGAGATCGAAGCTCGCAAAGTCAGGGTGATCAAGCTCTGCGATGAACATCGTCGGCACGCCGTGCAGCGCGGTGCAACGCTCCTCAGACACCGCTTCGAGCGTAGCGCGCGGGTCGAACGCCTCGCCCGGAAACACCATCGCCGCGCCAACCGACACACACGCGAGCACGGCAAGCACCATGCCGAAGCAATGGTAAAGCGGCACGGGAATGCATAGCGAATCCTCTTCGCTGAGCCGCATCGCCATGGCGATGAAACGCCCGTTATTGAGCACGTTGCTGTGCGTGAGCGTGGCGCCCTTCGGATTGCCTGTGGTACCGCTCGTAAACTGGATGTTGATGGAGTCGCCGGCGTTAAGCGTCGCACCGATCGCGTCAAGCTCAGCACGGCCGTTGAGTTCGAGCCGCTCCCGCCCCTGCTCGATCAGATCGCCGAAATTCAGCATGCCAGGGGTTTCCGCATCGCACATGCGGATCACCGCACGCAGTTCGGGCAGCTTCGCCGCATGCAAGTCGCCTGGCGTCGCGCTCGCGAGCTCGGGCGCGAGCGTTTGCAGCATTTCGAGGTACTTCGACGTCTTGAAGCTTTCCGCAGCGATGATGGCTTTGCAGCTCACCTTGTTCAGCGCGTACTCGAGTTCGGCAAGACGATAGGCTGGATTGATATTGACGAGCACAGCGCCGATGCGCGCCGTGGCGAACTGCGTAAGCAGCCACTCGAAGCGATTGGGCGACCAGATGCCAACCCGGTCCCCCGCTGTGATGCCAAGCGCCAGCAAACCGGCCGCCGCCACGTCCACTTCCTCTGCGAATTCGCGCCAGGTCCAGCGGATGCCCTGCTCGCGAAACACCACCGCCGGGCGCTCGGGAAAACGCTGCGCGGTCTCGCCGAGAAAAGCACCGATGGTCGCGTTGGAGAGCGGTATATCGCTCCTCCCACGGACATAGGAAAGCCCGTCTTTCGGCGCGATGAGCGCTTCACGCGCACCTGCGGCGTCGATTGCCATGATGGCTGTCTCCCCGGGAGTCTCGCTCCCGATTGAAATAGATTTGAAAACCATTTTGCCACTGCGCGCGCGGCCAGCAGCATCAAGTATTACCCGCAGCGCATGGGTTGCGGATTGCCCGCAGTGCGTCTCCGGCAGCCGCGAACCCATGATTTCGCATTACCTTTCCGTAAACGTCAAGTAGTTTTCTCCCTTGGCCAGACCGCTCCTGTATAGCGGCGTCACTTGCGTTACCCCTGCTCACCCGATCCGGAATCTTGCCATTTTTTGACACTGCGCCGTGCTCTCGCATCGTGGTCCGCTCCCGCCTAGTGGACTTTCCTTTCGGTTCGTAATGAAATAAACGTTACTTTGCAAACATCTCGCGATGTTCCCGTGTTCGGCCAATTTTATTTGCAGTCCAAATTAATCAGGCATCCAGAAGTTCCCCCGCAAAGGAGCAGCGATGAACGTCAGCAATACGTCCAGCTACATTCGTCTGAGCAAGAAAATTTGGGCCGGTGTGCCCGGCTCTGACGCCAACGGGTATTCCGATCCCGCCGATACGATCCAGTACGCGTTCGGTGTGGTGGCGGCAGGCACACGTTTCGCCGACATCGTGCTTGCCGATGGTTCCGTCGATACCAGCCGCTTGATCGGTGGTGCGCTGCTCGTCACGGGGGCGAACGCGGTCGAACTCGCGCTCGCGCCGGGGCGGTACTGGATCCACGAATTCCGCATTGCCCGCAGCGTCAACGGGTCGCTGTGCTACGTGCAGCGCACCGGCTGGGATTTCACCGCCCTCGTCAACGGCGCGCGGCTCGCCCCCACCGACGAACAGGACGGCGCGGTCGCCTTCGAAATCAGCGAGATAGCCGCGGTCGTCGACATCGTCGCGATCAACAAAAGCGTGTGCGTGAAGATCGACAAGCGCTTTAGCTCGAGCGCAGGTTCGGCGCGCAAGGAAGGCATTCTTTTCTTCGGCACCAGTTCGTATCTCGGACTGACACAGCCGCCCCCGGGCTGGGACGGCACCGCCATCGTGCGGCTCGGCCTCACCGATGCGAACGGCGAATTGCGCCTCGACGGCTTTGTGTCAGGCAACAACGTGTTCATCCACGAGGTCGTGCCCAAGGCGTATTACGATGCCGGCGTGCGTCCCGAGAAGATGGACGTCTACAACATTGATGGCTCATTCTGGTACAGCGCCGGTTTTCCCGATGCCCACGAAGTCACACAGGAAGAACTCGAGGCGCTGCTGCATAACCCCAAATTCACACCCGCCGCACGCGAGTTGATCCGCGCGAACGTGCAAGCCGGCGACTGGCTGTTCACCAACCAAAACTACTTCTACCAGCGCCAAGGCGTGATGCGGGTGGAGGTCACCAACAACGACGGGAAAAAGGGCAAGCTGCGGCTCTCAAAGAAGATCTGGGCCGGCGTGCCGGGCTCCGACGCCAACGGCTATTCCGATCCCGATGGCACGATCCAGTACGCGTTCGGGGTCGTGCCCGAGGGTACGCACTACGCGAGCATCGCCAATCCAGACGGCTCCGTCGATGCCAGCAAGTTGATCGGCGGCGTGCTGATGGTGGTTGGCGCGAACGAAGTCGAACTGGCGCTCGCCCCCGGCAAATACTGGCTTTACGAGTTCGTGATCGGCCGCGATGCCGACGGCGTCTCGTTGCAGTTCAGTCAACGCACAGGCTGGGACTTCACGGCAGTCGTGAACGGCGAGCGACGCTCACCGGTAGACGATCAGGACGGCGCCATTGCGTTCGAAATCGGCACGGGCGTGGCCGATGTGGGCATCGTCGGCATCAACAAATCGCTGAGCGTGGAAATCGACAAGCGCATGAGCAGCGGCACGGGCCGCACTGAAGGCGTCCTGTTCTTCGGCACGAGTTCATATCTCGGCCTCACGCAAACCGGCTCGCCGAATTTCGACGGCAACGCCGTGGTCCGCCTCGGTGTGACGGGCGCCGACGGCAAGCTACGTCTAGACGGCTTTGTGTCAGGCAACAACGTGTTCATCCACGAGGTCGTGCCCAAGGCGTATTACGATGCCGGCGTGCGTCCCGAGAAGATGGACGTCTACAACATCGATGGCGCATTCTGGTACAGCGCCGGTTTTCCCGATGCCCACGAAGTCACACAGGAAGAACTCGAGGCGCTGCTGCACAACCCCAAATTCACACCCGCCGCACGCGAGTTGATCCGCGCGAACGTGCATGCCGGCGACTGGCTGTTCACCAACCAGAACTACTTCTACCAGCGCCAAGGCGTGATGCGGGTGGAGGTCACCAACAACGACGGCAAAAAGGGCAAGCTGCGGCTCTCAAAGAAGATCTGGGCCGGCGTGCCGGGCTCCGACGCCAACGGCTATTCCATCCCCGACGAGACGATCCAGTACGCGTTCGGCGTGGTGCCGGCAGGAACGCATTACAGCGACCTCGCCGATGCCGACGGCGCTGTGGACGTGAGCAAGCTGATCGGAGGCGTCCTGATGGTCGTGGGCGCCAGCACGGTCGAGTTGCAACTCACACCGGGTGCGTACTGGCTCTATGAATTCGTGATCGCGCGCGCCAACGATGGCGTCTCGCTGCGCTTCCTCCAGCGCACCGGCTGGGACTTCACGGCGCTCGTCGACGGCGAGCGCCGCGCGCCCATCGACGATGCGGATGGTGCAATCGCGTTCGAAATCGGCGCGCAGACCTCCGTTGTTAACGTGGTCGGCATCAACAAATCGCTGTCAGTTCAGATCGAGAAGCAATTCACGCCCGGCGCGCAGGAGCGCGAGAAGGTCGGCATCCTGTTCCTCGCGACCGACTCGTATCTCGGCATACTGCCTCGCGCCGACAACGGCAACTCTCGCGGCATCGTGCGGCTCGGGGTAACCGGCCAGGGCGGCCAGTTACGGCTCGACGGCTTCACCTCCGGCAACAACGTCTTCATCCACGAGGTGATTCCGCAGGATGCGTATAACGGCGGCATCTTCCCGCTCAGCATGAGCGTTTATCAGCTTGATGGCACGCTTTGGTTCACCTCGCCGTTCGAGGTGCAACGCGTGATGCGCCCGACCGACGTCTGGCACGACACTGACAGTCAGCGACGCCTGACACAGGCCGATGTCGATGCCCTGCTCGCCGACCCGAAGCTCACCGAAGCAGGACGCGATCTGATCCGCAGCAAAGTTCGAGCAGGCGATTATCTGTTTTCGAGCACGCGGTACTTCTCCCAACGCCAGGGCGTCATGCGCGTAACCGTGCTCAATAGCAGCGGCCGGGGCGTATAGGCGCCGCGGCAAGTTCGGCAGGTAAAAAAAAATGGGCTCCCTCGGGAGCCCATTTCACGTCATGCAGCGCTTGAGCACCACATGTGCGCCAGCTTAGTGCTGGTTCATCTTGCGCAGGCGCTGGATCGCCGCGAGCTGCGCGACTGCGTAGGCAAGTTCTGCCTGCGCCGTTGCGTACTCGAGGTTCGAACCCGCGTTCTGCAGTGCCTCTTCGGCACGCTTGCGCGCCTCGCCGGCCTTCGCCTCATCGAGATCCTTACCGCGAATCGCCGTGTCGGCGAGCACCGTTACGGCGCCCGGTTGCACTTCGAGAATGCCGCCGGCGACGAACACGAACTCTTCATCGCCTTCCGCGCCCACGATGCGTACCGCACCCGGACGAATCCGCGTGATGAGCGGCGTGTGGCCCGGCAGAATGCCCAGCTCGCCCGCCTCGCCCGGAAGCGCGACGAACTTCGCCTGGCCGGCGTAGATGCTCTCTTCGGCGCTAACGACGTCTACCTTGATGGTTGCTGCCATATCTGTCGACTCCTGTGTCGGTCGGAGTTGGCGCTTTAGCGCCTACTCCGACCCCATGCACAGCTAGGGTTAATCGGTTGCGGCGGCGGATTGAGTAACGCGTTACTTATACGAGATAACTCATTCCGCCTCTTTGCCTGCAACGCGGACCCTTACTGGATCTTCTTGGCCTTTTCGAAGGCTTCGTCGATCGTGCCGACCATGTAGAACGCCTGCTCCGGCAGGTGATCGCACTCGCCGCCAACGATCATCTTGAAGCCGCGGATGGTTTCCTTCAGCGGCACGTACTTGCCCGGCGAGCCCGTGAAGACTTCCGCGACGTGGAACGGCTGCGAGAGGAAACGCTGGATCTTGCGCGCGCGGGCGACCGACAGCTTGTCTTCCGGCGACAGTTCGTCCATGCCCAGAATCGCGATAATGTCGCGCAGTTCCTTGTAGCGCTGGAGCGTCTGCTGCACGCCACGCGTGATCGAGTAGTGCTCTTCACCAATCACGTTCGGGTCGATCTGGCGCGAGGTCGAGTCGAGCGGATCGACTGCCGGGTAGATACCCAGCGAAGCGATGTCACGCGACAGCACGACGGTTGCGTCCAGGTGGCCGAAGGTCGTGGCCGGCGACGGGTCGGTCAAGTCGTCCGCTGGGACGTACACGGCCTGAACCGAGGTAATCGAGCCCTTCTTCGTCGACGTGATGCGCTCTTGCAGCTTGCCCATCTCTTCTGCCAGCGTCGGCTGATAGCCCACTGCCGAAGGCATACGGCCAAGCAGTGCCGACACTTCGGTACCGGCCAGCGTGAAACGGTAGATGTTGTCGACGAAGAACAGCACGTCGAGGCCTTCGTCACGGAAGTGCTCGGCCATCGTCAGACCGGTCAGCGCGACGCGCAGACGGTTGCCCGGCGGCTCGTTCATCTGGCCGTACACCAGCGCGACCTTGTCCAGAACGTTCGAGTCCTTCATTTCGTGGTAGAAGTCGTTGCCCTCACGGGTACGCTCGCCCACGCCTGCGAACACGGAGAAACCACCGTGTTCCTTCGCGATGTTGTTGATGAGCTCCATCATGTTGACGGTCTTGCCCACGCCAGCACCGCCGAACAGACCGACCTTACCGCCCTTTGCGAACGGGCAGATCAGGTCGATAACCTTGATGCCGGTTTCGAGCAGTTCAGCCGACGGCGACAGCTCGTCGAACGCCGGAGCCTTCTGGTGAATCGCGCGCTTTTGCTCGCTGACGATCGGGCCCGCTTCGTCGATCGGGCGGCCCAGCACGTCCATGATGCGGCCGAGCGTCGGCTTGCCGACCGGCACGCTGATGGGCTCGCCCGTGTTCTTGACCACGGTGCCGCGGCGCAGGCCGTCCGACGCACCCAGACAGATGGTGCGGACAACGCCGTCGCCCAGCTGCTGCTGCACTTCGAGGGTCAGTTCCGACCCTTCGAGAATCAGCGCATCGTAGATCTTCGGCATGGTCTCACGCGGGAATTCCACGTCGATCACCGCGCCGATGCACTGTACGATCTTGCCTTCTACCAAAGCAGTTGTACTCATCGATTTTCCTTTAGATACCTGAATTCTTCACTCGGCCGCTGCTAGCTGCGCATTTGCAACAACGAGCACAGCGGCGCGGTTCGCGTTCGGCTTTGTCCGGTCAGACCGCTGCTGCGCCGCCGACGATTTCCGAAAGTTCCTTCGTAATCGCGGCCTGGCGGCTCTTGTTGTACGAGAGCTGCAGTTCGTTGATGACCGTCTTCGCGTTGTCCGACGCTGCCTTCATCGCAACCATACGGGCCGACTGCTCCGACGCCATGTTTTCCGCCACGGCCTGATAGACCAGGGCTTCGACATAACGCACCAGCAGTTCGTCCACGACGGTTTGCGCGTCCGGCTCGTAGATGTAGTCCCACTGCGACTTCGGCGTCGTGCCGTCGTCGTTGCCTTCGAGGCGCTCGTTCGACAGCGGCAGCAGCTGCTCGATGACCGGCTCCTGCTTCATCGTATTGACGAAGCGCGTGTACGCGAGGTACACCGCGGAGAGCTTGCCTTCCGAGTACTGGTCGAGCTGCACCTTCACCGCGCCAATCAGCTTTTCGAGGTGCGGCGTGTCGCCGAGTTGCACGACGTTCGAGACAACCTTCGCGCGCAGACGGTTCAGGAAACCGAGGCCCTTGCTGCCGATAGCCGTTGCTTCGACCGACGTGCCCGATGCTTCCAGATCCTTGAACTTCTGCAGCGTCGCACGCAGCACGTTAGTGTTCATCCCGCCGCACAGACCCTTGTCGGTCGTGACGAGAATCACGCCGGCGACCTTCGCATCGTTGTTTTCCGTCATGAACGGATGGCGATACTCGGGGTTCGCACGGCTCATGTGCGCAGCGATGTCGCGGACCTTGTCGGCATACGGGCGGGCTGCGCGCATGCGCTCCTGGGCACGGCGCATCTTCGACGCCGCGACCATTTCCATCGCCTTGGTGATCTTGCGCGTGTTTTGCACGCTCTTGATCTTGCCGCGAATTTCCTTCATTCCAGCCATTGCTTGCTCCTTGATCGAAACGGGGCGGGCGCTGTGACCGCCGCAAACCCGCGCCGCTTCAATGTCCGTTTATCGTGGTTGATTCCCGGACGGATCAGTATGCGCCGGACTTCTTGAAGTCCTTGAGTGCCGCGTGGAGCGCGGTCTCGTCGTCCTTCGACAGGTCCTTCTTGTCCTCGATGCGCGCGACGAGGTCAGCGTGCTTCGACTTCAGGTATTCGCGCAGGCCCTTCTCGAACGCCAGGACGTCCTTGACTTCGAGGTCGTCGAGGTAGCCATTGTTCGCTGCGAACAGCGAGACGGCCAGTTCCCACACTTGCAGCGGCTGGTACTGCGGCTGCTTGAGCAGTTCCGTCACGCGGCGGCCGCGCTCGAGCTGCTTGCGGGTTGCTTCGTCGAGGTCCGATGCGAACTGGGCGAATGCCGCGAGTTCACGGTACTGCGCGAGGTCGGTACGGATACCGCCCGACAGCTTCTTCACGACCTTGGTCTGTGCCGCACCACCCACACGCGAGACCGACACACCGGCGTTAATAGCCGGGCGGATGCCTGCGTTGAAGAGGTCGGTTTCCAGGAAGATCTGGCCGTCGGTAATCGAGATCACGTTCGTCGGAACGAATGCGGTCACGTCGCCAGCTTGCGTTTCGATGATCGGCAGTGCCGTCAGCGAACCCGTCTTGCCCTTCACTTCGCCGTTCGTGAACTTCTCGACGTAGTCGGCCGAAACGCGCGCGGCGCGCTCGAGCAGACGCGAGTGCAGATAGAACACGTCACCCGGATAAGCTTCACGGCCCGGCGGGCGGCGCAGCAGCAGCGAGATCTGACGGTATGCCCAAGCCTGCTTGGTCAAGTCGTCATAAATGATCAGGGCGTCTTGACCGCGGTCGCGGAAGTATTCGCCCATCGTGCAGCCGGCGTACGGCGCGAGGTATTGCAGCGCGGCCGATTCCGAAGCCGAAGCGGCAACCACGATCGTGTATTCGATCGCGCCCGTTTCTTCGAGCTTGCGCACCACGTTCTGGATCGACGAAGCCTTCTGGCCGATCGCGACGTAGATACAGATGAGGTCCTTGCCCTTCTGGTTGATGATCGTGTCGACGGCCACTGCGGTCTTGCCGCACTGACGGTCGCCAATGATCAGCTCGCGCTGGCCACGGCCGATCGGCACCATCGAGTCGATCGACTTGAGGCCCGTTTGCATCGGCTGCGACACGCCTTCACGCCAGATCACGCCCGGAGCAATCTTTTCGATTGCGTCGGTCATCTTGGCGTTGACCGGGCCCTTGCCGTCGATCGGGTTGCCGAGCGGATCGACCACACGGCCGACCAGTTCCGGACCCACCGGCACTTCGAGAATGCGGCCCGTCGTCTTGACGATGTCGCCTTCCGAGATGTGCTCGTACTCACCCAGAATCACGGCGCCGACCGAGTCGCGCTCGAGGTTCAGCGCGAGGCCGAAGGTGTTGCCCGGGAATTCGAGCATTTCGCCCTGCATCACGTCCGACAGGCCGTGGATACGCACGATACCGTCGGTCACGGAGATCACGGTGCCCTGGTTGCGAACGTCCGCGCTCGCTTCAAGGCCCTGGATCCGGCTCTTGATCAGCTCGCTGATCTCAGAGGGATTGAGTTGCATTATTCGCTCCTGATGTTCAATTCTGTTGCGTGCCAGCCGCTGCGCCCGATGTTTTTATCGAGGCGCTCAAGCGGTCAAAGCCACCTGCATGCTGGCGAGCCGCGCGCGGACCGAGGTATCGAGGACTTCGTCGCCGACCGTGACGCGTACGCCGCCGATAAGCGACTTGTCGATCTCGACTGCCGGCTTGAGCTTGCATTTGAACTTGCGTTCGAGACTCGCGACGAGGTCGGTCAACTGCGCGCCTTCGAGCGGGTATGCGCTCACGATCAGCGCGTCGGCCGCACCGGCCTTGGCGTTCTTGAGCTCTTCGAACTGTGCGTGAATTTCCGGCAGCAGCGCAAGGCGGTGATTCGCGACCAGCATCTGCACGAGATTTTTGGCCTCGGCCGTATCCTTGAGCGGGGACTTCACAGCTGCAAGCAGCAGTTCCACGACCTGGGCATGGCTCACTTTCGGGCTTGTCGCGACCGACAGCACCTCGGGCAAGGCCGCAACCTGTGCCAGCTCCGTGACGAGCGTGGACCAGGCGGCGGTGTCACCAGCTTCGGCCACGCCAAACAGCGCTTCTGCGTACGGGCGGGCGATGGTTGCAAGTTCGGCCATGATCAGAGCTCAGCTTTCAGTTGATTCAGCAGGTCGGCGTGTGCTGCCTGGTCGACTTCGCGCTTCAGGATCTGCTCGGCGCCTTGCACGGCAAGTGCCGCGACGTCTGCGCGCAGCGCTTCGCGTGCCTTCACGACCTGCTGGTCGGCGTCGGCCTTCGCTTGAGCGATGATGCGAGCCGCTTCGGCTTGTGCCTGGGCCTTGATTTCTTCTGCGACAGCCAGCGCACGCTTTTCTGCGTCAGCGATGCGGCTTTGACCCTCGTTACGGGCCGAAGCGAGTTCTTCGCCAACGCGCTTGTGCGCAGCTTCGAGCTCCGCCTTGCCCTTATCCGCGGCAGCGAGGCCGTCAGCGATCTTCTTCGAGCGCTCGTCGAGGGCGTTGATCAACGGCGGCCACACGAACTTCATCGTGAACCACGCGAGGATCAGGAACACGACCATTTGCGCAAACAGGGTTGCGTTGATATTCACGGTGTTTCCTTTTACGTTGCTATTCCGGGGAGTTGAAACGGCAAGGCGCTCATCGGTTATGAAACTCGATCAGCGCCTCGTCACCCGTTCCGTCCTGCGCCCGCGTCTATAAGTTATAGGTCGGGCGCAACCATCCAGGGAACTTAGCCCGCGAGCTTCGAGAGCAGCGGGTTAGCGAACGCGAACAGCATTGCAACACCCACGCCAATCAGGAACGCCGCGTCGATCAGACCAGCCAGCAGGAACATCTTCGTCTGCAGCGGGTTCATCAGTTCAGGCTGACGTGCGCAGGCTTCGATGTACTTGCCGCCCATCAGGCCGATACCGATACAGGCGCCGATTGCACCCAGGCCGATGATGATGCCGATACCGATGGCCGTGAAACCCTGGATGTTGGCGATGAAAGCTTGCATGATCACTCCTTTGTGAGATTTTTTGGAACTGGGGATTTAAAACTGCAATTCTGGGTTCGACAAGCCCTTAGTGCTTGTCGTGTGCCTGGCCGATGTACACCAGCGTCAGCATCATGAAAATGAACGCCTGCAGCAGAACGATCAGAATGTGGAAGATCGCCCAGACGCTGCCCGCAATCACGTGGCCGATGAAGCCAAGCACCGTCGTGTCCGCACCGAAGCTCCACAGACCGCCCAGCAGCGCGATCAGCAGGAACAACAGTTCGCCTGCATACATGTTGCCGAACAACCGCAGGGCGAGCGAAACCGTCTTGGCGACGAACTCGATGATGTTAAGTGCAAGGTTCGGGATCCACAGGATGGGATGCGCGCCGAACGGGGCCGACAGCAGTTCGTGCACGAAGCCGCCAGGGCCCTTGATCTTGAGGTTGTAATAGATCATCAGCACGAACACGCCGAGCGCGATGCCGAACGTGCCGTTGAGGTCGGCGGTCGGGACGATGCGCTGATGCGGGAACACTTCGCTCAGGCCGAGCCAGCCGATCACGCGGGTCGGCAGGTCGACCGGAATGAAGTCGAGCGAGTTCATGAGCGCGACCCAGATGAACACGAACAGCGCGAGCGGTGCGATGAAGGTACGGTTGCCGTGGACGATGGACTTCGACTGGTCTTCGACCATCTCGACCAGCATTTCGATGGCGCACTGGAAGCGGCCAGGCACGCCCGGCGTAGCCTTGCGCGCAGCGAGACGCAGAATGAGGATGGTCACGATGCCGCAAAGGATCGACCAGAACAGCGTGTCGAGATTCCAGACATGGAAATCGACGATCGACGTCTGGTGCCCAGTGGCAAAGTTCTGCAAGTGGTGCGCAATATACTCGGACGGACCCGGAGCGCTCGTTCCTTCGCTGGCTGCCATATCGTTAAAATCACCCAAATTGTCGAAAATCGGTTTCGGCCACTCCCGCGCAACAACCTGTTGCAGGAACGCACCGCCTCGGACCGTGTCCTACTCCAACATGTGCCAACCACTTGCCGCTTCGTTCGCCTCAACGCCTTCCACATGAAAGGCGGCGCGATGTCAGCTGCGGGTCAGCGCCACGCGAGCGCGATCCAGTATGTCTTCAATACGATCAGGTAAGTGACGAGCAACGGAATCCACTGCACGTCGCGATACCAGAACGCAATGGCAACGAACATCGCAATCGTCGCCCCCATCTTGAATGCTTCGCCGAGCATCCAGTTAAACACCGTGCCGGCCTTGCTCAACTGCTTCAGGCGCGCCGCGAACAGCGCACCGGGCAACCAGCAGATCGCTCCACCCAGCAGCGCGGACAGCACCACTGCGTCCGGCGCAGTCGCCCCCGGCGGCTTATAAAACAGCCACCACAACAAAGCGGCAACCAGGGACAAAACCACTTGCGCTGCCACGACACGAAACGGCGTGACGCGCGACGGGCGGCTCACCTGTGCGCCGAAAAGTTGCTCGGCTTCGACCCGGGTGAGCGGAACGATGTCGTTGTTATCTTGCTGGTCGGCGTCTAGCTGATCCCATCGTGCGTTGTGATCCGTTGTGGAATCAACACGCGCGCTAGCGGCTTGTCCTTTCTCCGTCGCCGCACCCTGCGTCTCTCTGGATGCTTGCGTTCCGCGTTGCGGACCATCGGGCCCTTCATGCGCCTGTGGCGCTTCGTCTGGCCTCTGACCCACCATTACGTTATTCCGGATATTTGGCTTCCGCCCGGTTTCTTGCAGCGCGCTTACGGCCCCGCCAACCAAATAAATCCGGGCGATTGTAAGCGATAGTTGCAGCCAATTCAAGACTTTAGGCCGTTTCATAACACGCATGAAATGCTACTTCATCATGCGGAAAACTCACCATTACGTGCGAGGTAACGGAAACTGTAAGGTCACGCTCGAACGTCAGGAGAGCCAAGCAAAACGGGGCGCGATTTTACCGTGGAAAGACGATTGTGTCGCTGCACTGTGGTTTTTCCGTCAGAAAAAATACAACACTAGTCCGCCACCGAAAACCGCGATTGCCCAAAACGGAATAGCAATCAAGTGAAACGGCAACCACACGCCTTGCTCGCCGGAAAGACGCACGGCAATCAGATTCGCCAGTGAACCGATGGCAAGCCCAAAGCCGCCGACGCTCACGCCAAACGCCAACGCGCGCCAGTCGTGCGTGAAACCCGCGAGCACGATGGCGGCAGGCACGTTGCTGATGCCCTGTGAGAGGATGGCGCCTGCGGCATAGGCGCGAAGTGGCGTCTGCAATCCGAGGTTCGCGAGTGCGTGATGAATCCAAGGCAGCGCGGCGGCGCTGCGCAGCACGATGAACATCAGCACGAAAATCAGCAGCAAAAGCCAGTCGATCTTCAGAACGATTTGCGTGCGCCAGATGAGAAATCCGACCCCGACGCCCGCCAATGCGATGCCCGCATGATGCGTATCGGCAAGCAACACGAACGCAACAAAAAGTAATGCCGCCACGACTGCCAATGCGCGATCGACTGGATGTCGTTCGACATCGATCGTCAAATCGAGTGGCTTCGGCCTGAAAAGCAGTGCTACGAGCACGAACAGCAGCGCCATCAACAGTGCGCAGAGCGGCGCAAGCGACACAACGAAGCGACCAAATGACGCGCCACTTAGTTGCCAAAGAAACAAATTTTGCGGATTGCCTAGTGGCGTGAGCACCGAGCCCGCATTCACGGCGAGCGCGATCACGATGACAAGCCGCTTTAACGGCAGCGGCGTGAGCCGATGTAGCGACAGCACGAGCGGCACCACGACGAAGAGCGCGACATCGTTCGTCACCACCGTCGAGAGCAGCGCCGCGAATGCGACGAGAAGGAATGCAAGCGCGCGCTCGGAGTGAATCCGGTGCACGAGCCGATGTGCCACCCAAGTCAGGAATCCTGAAGATTCCAGCGCCTTGGTGAGGATCAGCAGGCCGGCGAGCGTCATCACCGTTTGCCAGTCGACCAGTGCGGGAAGCGAAGACCATGCACGCGGCGCGCAAATCTGCAATGCAACGAACGCAGCGACGAGTATCGACAAAACCGGCTCGGCAAGCGCGAACGCGCCGAGCCCGCGCAGCAGGCTTAACCGGCCGCGCGTGGCGGCATCGGATTCACGCACCGGAATCGACTCCGGGCGTCGGGTCAAACAGCAGCCTCGCCACGCAGGCGAAGCAGAATACCGTCGAGTGCATCGAGGTCGCCAAAATCGACGGTGAGCTGGCCGCGCCCTCTCCTACCAAGCTTGATCTTGACCGTGGCAGCCAGCAAATCGGACAACTCGTCTTCGAGACGGCGCGTGTCGCGGCCGCCGTCGTGCGCGGCCTTCGCCTTCACTGCGGGCGCAGCCTTGGTGGTGTTCGAAACGAGCTTTTCCGTTTCACGCACCGACATGCGCTTGTTAACCACTTGATTGGCGAGCGTGATCTGCGTGGCCGCATCGACCGCGAGCAACGCACGCGCATGGCCCATGTCGAGGTCGCCCGCGAGCAGCATGGTCTGCACCGGCGCAGCAAGATTCAGCAAACGCAGCAGGTTCGACACCGCGCTGCGCGAGCGCCCCACCGACTCGGCGGCTTGCTCGTGCGTGAAACTGAATTCGTCGAGCAAACGCTGGATGCCCTGCGCCTCTTCGAGTGGATTCAGGTCTTCGCGCTGGATGTTCTCGATCAGCGCCATCGCTGCCGCGGCCTGGTCGGGCACGTCCTTCACGAGGACGGGCACTTCCTTGAGACCGGCAATGTGCGCTGCACGGAAGCGTCGCTCGCCCGCAATGATCTCGTAGCGCTCGGGGCCAACCGGGCGCACCAGAATCGGCTGCATCAGCCCTTGCGCGCGGATGCTCGCGGCGAGCTCCTGAAGCGCGCCTTCGTCCATGCGCGTGCGCGGCTGGTACTTGCCCGCCTGCATCTGCGCGAGCGCGAGCGTGTTGGGCGCGCCCTCGATCTTCACCGCCTCGGTAATGTCCGCGCTGCCGCCGAGCAATGCCTCGAGTCCCCGGCCCAGTCCTTTCTTCCGTGCTACTGCGTTCATCGTGCTTCCCCAGTCTGCGTCAGAGTGCGCGTACGCGCTCGATCATTTCCGCGCCGAATTGCACATAAGCCTGCGCACCGCGCGACGTGCGGTCGAACACCACACCCGGCAAGCCGTAGCTAGGCGCCTCGGCAAGCCGCACGTTGCGCGGAATCACTACGTCGAACACCTTGTCGCCAAAGTGCTCCTTCAACTGCTCAGAAACCTGCTGCTGCAGCGTGATGCGCGGATCGAACATCACGCGCAAGAGACCGATCACCTTCAGGTCGCGATTCATGTTCGCGTGCACCTGCTTGATCGTGTTGACGAGGTCCGAGAGACCCTCGAGCGCAAAGTACTCGCACTGCATCGGGATCACGACACCGTGCGCCGCGCACAGTCCGTTGAGCGTGAGCAAGGACAACGCCGGCGGGCAGTCGATCAGCACGAAGTCGTATTCGTCGTCGACCTCGGCAAGCGCAGCCCTCAAGCGGCGCTCGCGCTGCTCGACCGTCACCAGCTCCACTTCGGCGCCAGCGAGCTCACGATTGGCCGGCAAAACGTCGTAGCCCACCTGCTCAGGACGCTTGCGCGCCTCAGGCACCGAAACGCCGTCGACGAGCACTTCATAAACCGTGTTCTCGCACGCCGCCTTGTCGATGCCGCTGCCCATCGTGGCATTGCCCTGCGGGTCGAGATCGATGAGAAGGACGCGCTGTCCCTGCGATGCGAGGCTCGCGGCGAGATTGACCGTTGTCGTCGTCTTGCCGACGCCGCCCTTCTGGTTCGCAACGCAGAAGATTTTTGCCATCTTTTGGGTGTCCCTTTTACTGCCTTAAAAAGTTTGCTTACGTTACAGCGTAAATGCCGCTGGGCACGCTACCCGGCCATTCAGCCTGGGCCATCACGGCCAGTGAACCACGTTATTGTGTCGGCTCGACCACTACTTCGGTCAGATGCCGCTCAGCATCGAGCATCGGTACCGTCAGACGAATCGTCTGCAGCGTGCGCGCCCCGGCTGGCAAACGCTCGATCTCGGTGTCGGGCCTCACGCCCTTCATCGCCCAGATCGCACCACCGTCTGCAACAAGGTGACGGGCCAGTGTAACGAAATCGGCCAGTTCCGCGAATGCCCGCGAGACGATCAGATCGAATTTTTTTGGCACTTCGATCCCAGGGCGCAGCGATTCGACGCGCCCGGTCACCACGGACAGATTCGCGAGACCCAGTTCGGCCTTGGCCTGCGACTGAAACGCCGATTTCTTCTGCACGATGTCGTTCAGGGTGACTTGCCAGTCCGGGCGCGCAATCGCGAGCACGATGCCCGGCAAGCCGCCGCCTGAGCCCACGTCGAGCACCGAGGCGTCGGCGCGCGTGGGCAAATGCGGCAGGATCGAAAGTGAATCGAGGATGTGCTGAATGAGCATCTGGCGCGGATCGCGAATCGCCGTCAGGTTGTAGACGGCGTTCCATTTCGCCAGCAATGCGACGTAGGCCAGCAGTTGTTCGTGCTGCCGCTCGTTCAGATCGAGGGAGAGCGCCTGCGCGCCCTCCTTCAGCAGCCGTGCGAGGGCGTCGCGGTCCGCGATGCCGGGTTGCCTTGCGCGCCCCGTCATTGAGCCACCGTCGTGTTGTCCGTGCCCTGATCGGACGGGTTCTGGCGCCGGCGGCCGAGGCCACGCTTCAGGTGAACCATCAGCAGCGAGATGGCGGCAGGCGTGATACCCGAAATGCGCGACGCCTGACCGATCGTTTCGGGGCGGAATTGATTCAGCTTCTGACGCGCCTCGAACGACAGACCACGCACCTCAGCGTAATCAATGCCTTCCGGCAGGCGCGTATTCTCGTGGGCACCATTGCGTTCAATCTCATCAGCTTGACGGTCGATATAGCCCTGATATTTGATGCCGATTTCGATCTGCTCCTTAATCTGGGCAAGCAGGATCTCGTCATCGGAGAGCGGCGTTTCAGGCGCACAGGCGCCTTCACGCAGGCCGCACACGCCGTCGTAGCTCACGCCAGGACGGCGCAGCAGATCCGCGAGGTTGTATTCGCGATCAATCGGCTTGCCGAGAAGCGCCGTCGCTTCTTCCGCACCCAGCGTCTTCGGGTTCACCCAAGTCGACTTCAGGCGCTCTGTTTCACGTGAAACAGCATCGCGCTTGCGGCTGAATGCATCCCAACGAACATCGTCGACGACACCGAGCTCACGGCCAATTTCCGTCAGGCGCATATCGGCATTGTCTTCGCGAAGGCTCAAACGGTATTCAGCACGGCTCGTGAACATGCGATACGGCTCGGAAACGCCGCGTGTCACCAGATCATCGACCAGCACCCCAAGGTACGCCTGATCGCGGCGCGGACACCACGCATCCTTACCCTGTACCTGCAAGCCAGCATTGATACCCGCGAGCAGGCCTTGAGCCGCGGCTTCTTCGTAGCCCGTCGTACCATTGATTTGGCCCGCAAAGAACAAACCACTAATCACCTTCGTTTCCAGCGATGCCTTCAGGCCACGCGGATCGAAGTAGTCGTACTCGATTGCATAGCCGGGACGCAGGATGTGAGCTTGCTCCAACCCGCGCATCGAATGCACGAGTTCAAGCTGGACATCGAACGGCAAGCTCGTCGAGATCCCATTCGGGTAGAACTCATTCGTCGTCAGACCTTCCGGCTCCAGGAAGATCTGGTGCGATTCCTTCGATGCGAAGCGGTGAATCTTGTCTTCGATCGACGGGCAATAGCGCGGCCCCACCCCTTCGATCACGCCCGTGTACATCGGCGAGCGGTCTAGACCACCGCGAATAATGTCGTGCGTGCGCTCATTGGTATGCGTAACCCAGCAGGGAATCTGCTTCGGATGCTGCTCTGCCCTGCCGAGAAACGAGAAAACCGGCACCGGATCAAGGTCACCCGGTTGCTCTTCGAGCACCGAAAAGTCGATCGAGCGACCGTCGATGCGCGGCGGCGTGCCCGTTTTAAGGCGCCCTTGGGGCAGTTTCAGCTCTTTCAGGCGCGCCGACAGCGTCACCGCCGCCGGGTCACCGGCGCGGCCGCCCGTGTAGTTGTTCAAACCCACGTGGATCTTGCCGTCGAGGAACGTTCCCGCCGTCAGCACCACCGCGCGAGCGCGGAAGCGGATGCCCACCTGCGTCACCGCCCCGACAACACGGTCGCCTTCGACCATCAGGTCTTCAACCGCCTGCTGAAACAGCCACAGATTCGGCTGATTTTCGAGGCGTCGGCGGATCGCTGCCTTGTACAGGATACGGTCGGCCTGTGCACGCGTCGCCCGCACAGCCGGCCCTTTGGACGAATTGAGAATGCGGAATTGAATGCCGCCCTCGTCGGTCGCAGCAGCCATCGCGCCGCCTAGCGCGTCGATTTCTTTGACCAGATGGCCTTTGCCAATGCCGCCAATCGACGGATTGCAGCTCATTTGGCCGAGCGTTTCAATGTTGTGCGTGAGCAGGAGCGTCTTGACGCCCATGCGAGCGGCGGCAAGCGCAGCCTCAGTGCCGGCGTGACCGCCGCCGACGACGATGACGTCAAATTCTGTGGGAAAAAGCATGGCGGGACCTCACGCACGGACGAATGGACCGCGTGAGCCTTCTCAGAAAAAAGTGGTATGCGCGAATTATAACGGTTTCAGGTTTTGGGCCGCTCACACCCGAATTTTTTGTGTGTGTCGACCAGTGTTAGCGCGTTAGCTCTTGCTCTGGTCCCATGCAAAGCTGTGCGCGCACAAATAAAAAACGGCGTGTTTCACGTGAAACACGCCGCTCTTTTCTACAGAGGTTGACGAGATCAGACCGGCTTTTTAGCCAAACCGAGGTACGTCTCGATCACTCGCGGATTCTGCGCCAACTCTTGCGCTGGCCCTTCAAGCGCCAGATCGCCCGTTTCCAGCACGTAGCCGTAATCGGAGATCTGCAACGCGGCACGCGCATTCTGTTCGATCAGAAGTGTCGCCACGCCCGTCTGTCGCAATGCGCTAATGATGTGGAAGATTTCCTTCACGATCAGCGGTGCAAGCCCAAGGCTAGGCTCGTCGAGCATCAGCAGATCCGGCTTGCCCATCAGTGCGCGGCCAACCGCGAGCATCTGGCGCTCGCCACCCGACAACGTGCCCGCAGCCTGCGCGCGCCGCTCCTTGAGACGCGGAAACAGTTGAAATACGTGATCGAGTTGATCGAGGAAGTTGCGCTCCCCTGCCCGCTTACGGCGATAGGCGCCCAGCACGAGGTTGTCTTCGACGGTCATCGAAGCAAACAGCTCGCGCTTTTCCGGTACCAGACACATGCCGCGCGCGACGCGTCGCTCGATCGGCAGCATGCCGATTTCCTCGCCCAGATAGGCAATCCGCCCGCTCGCATGGCCCGTGACAGGCAGCGAGCCCATGATCGCGTTGAGCAAAGTGGACTTGCCCGCCCCGTTCGGGCCAATCACAGAGACGATTTGCCCCGCGCCCACCTTGATCGCTGCCTTGTGCAGCGCCTCGATCTTGCCGTAACGGACGGCGAGCCCAGAGACTTCGAGTACAGGTCCGCTCATTACTCCACCCCACCCAGATAAGCCTCGAGCACCGCAGGGTCCTGCTGCACCTCTTCCGGCAATCCTTCCGCGATCCGCGTGCCGAATTCCATGACGACCAGGCGGTCGGTGAGATTCATCACGAAATCCATGTCGTGTTCGACCAGCAGCACGCTCATCCCCTCATCTTTCAGCCTGCGCAGCAGGCCGGCCAACTGTTGTTTCTCCTGATAGCGCAAGCCCGCAGCGGGTTCGTCGAGCAACAGCAGGGTCGGATCGCAACACAGCGCTCGCGCAATCTCCAGAATGCGTTGCTGCCCGAGCGCAAGACTGCCGGCCTCGTCGTACATGTGCTGCTCCAGGCCAACGCGGCGAATTTGCGCAGCCGCTTCGCTCATCAGACGGCCTTCCTCCGCAGCATTGAGCTTCACCACACTGCGCAACACGCCCGAATGGCCACGCAGATGCGCGCCGATCGCCACATTCTCCAGCACGGTCATCGTCGGCAGCAGCTTGACGTGCTGGAATGTCCGCCCGATGCCTCGCGCAACGATTTCACGTGAATTCAGACGGTCGATGCGCTCGCCGCGGAACGTAATCGCCCCGCTGGTCGGCTGCAGCACGCCGGTCACGAGATTGAAGGTGGTCGACTTGCCCGCGCCGTTCGGGCCGATCAGGCCGATGATCTGCCCCGCCCTCACCTCGAAACTCACATCGTTGACGGCGACGAGTCCGCCAAACTGCTTGCGCGCCTTATCGACAGTCAGCAGCAATTCTCCCGTTGCAGGCTTGCTGCGCTGCGGCAAAGCCTCGGCATGCTCGGGCACATGGGCCTGCGGCCCGCGCGGAAAGAAGCGCGCCACGAACGGCCACACGCCACGCCGCGCGTATTGCAGCAGCAGCACCATCAAAATGCCAAACACGATGATCTCGAAGTTGCCGTTCTCGCCCAAGAGCTTCGGCAGCAGCGTCTGCAACCAGTCTTGCAGAACGGTGAGGATTGCCGCGCCAAGGACCGCGCCCCATACATGCGCCACGCCACCCACCACGGCCATGAACAGGTATTCGATGCCGTGATTCAAGCCGAACGGCGTCGGGTTCACCGCACGTTGCAGATGGGCGTAGAGGAAGCCGGAAACCGCCGCGAGCACGGCTGCATAAACGAAGATCACGACACGCATCCACGCCGTGTTCACGCCCATCGCCTCGGCCATCAACCCGCCGCCGCGCAGCGCCCGGATGGCCCGGCCTGTGCGGCTATTAAGCAAATTTTGAACAGAGATGACCGACGCCAGCACCACCACCCAGATCAGGTAATAGATATGGCGTCCCGATTCGAGGTTGATGCCGAGCACGTTGAGCACCGGAATGCCGTTGATCCCGTCGTACTTGCCGAGCATGTCGAGGTTGCCGAACAGGAAGAACAACGCGAGGCCCCAGGCGATGGTGCCGAGCGGCAAGAAATGGCCCGACAGCCGCATGGTGACGAGCCCCAGCACGAGCGCGACGAGCGCCGTGATGACGACGCCGACGATCAGCGCAAGCCACGGCGAGACGCCGTATTGCGTGGTCAGGTAAGCCGTCGCATAGGCGCCAAGGCCGACAAACGCGGCCTGCCCAAAGCTCGTCATCCCGCCGATGCCGGTGAGCAGCACGAGCCCAATCGCGACGATCGAATAGAGGCCGATGTAGTTGAGCAGCGTGATCCAGTACTCGGGCACGTGCACGGGGCGTGGCAGCACCGGCAGCGCGAACATGACCACGAGGAACAGCCAGAAGAAGCGGTTCTGCAAGACAAGTCGTTTCATCGCGTCACTCCTCTTCCTCTTCGGCATGCGGCGTGGAAAGGCTGCGCCACAGCAGCACGGGAATGATCAGCGTGAACACGATCACTTCCTTGTAGGAACTCGCCCAGAACGACGAATACGACTCCAGCAGGCCCACGAGCACGGAGCCCGCAGCGGCGAGCGGATAGCTCACGAGGCCGCCTATGATGGCGCCCACGAAGCCCTTCAGGCCGATCAGGAAGCCCGAGTCGTAGTAGATGGTGGTGAGCGGCGCCACGAGCACGCCGCACAGCGCGCCCAGGCCCGCCGCAAGCGTGAATGCGAGCCGCCCAGCCTGCGTCGTGCCGATGCCCACGAGGCGCGCGCCCAGCCGGTTCACCGAGGTCGCGCGCAGCGCCTTGCCCGGAATCGTGCGGTCGAAATAGAAGTACAGCGCGACGATCAGCACCACTGCCGTGCCGATGACCCAGAGGCTCTGCCCCGAGATCGAGAGGCTGCCGACGTTGAACGTGGCATCGGTGAACGCGTTCGTGCGCGAACCCTCAGCGCCGAACATCACGAGCCCGAGCCCCACCATCGCGAAGTGCACGGCCACGATCAGCAGCAGCAGCGTGGTTGCCTCGGCGATCGGCTCGTACGCGAGCCGATAAATGAACGGCCCCATCGGCACGACGATCGCAAGCGTGAGCGCGATCTGCGCGAGCATGGGCAGCGGCTGCCCCGCTACGCCGCGCGTCAGCGCATAGAGTGCGATGGGAAAGAGCAGATACTTGCCTGCGAGCGTCACGAGCGTGCGCGGCGCGTGCTTGCGCCGCTCGGCGTGCCGCACGAGCCCGGCAGTCTCCACGACGAAGCACGCGGCGCCCAGCGCGACGAGCAACCAGCAGGTCGCGGGAAACTTCTGCGATTGCAGCGCGGCCAGTGTGAGCGCGCCGTACGAGACGAACTCGCCCTGCGGAATGAAGATCACCCGCGTCACGGAAAACACCAGCACCAGTGCGAGCGCAAGCAGCGCGTAGATTGCTCCGGTGGTGATGCCGTCCTGCGCGAGGATCGCGGCGATCGATAAATCCATAACCCCTCTTTGTGTAGCGCGTGAAACCTGGTACGTCGGAAATGATAGCGATGCAAGAAAAGCACGCGGCGCAGCTGCCGGGCTGCGCCGCGTTGAAAGAGGCACCGCAAGGACACGGTGCGCGGCCATTGTGAGTGGCCGAAATGAAGCGTGAGTGTTGAGTGCGCGGTGGGCGTTTCACGTGACGCCGCACAGCGTCACGTCACCACGTCGTGCGCGGCGCTCACTCGCCCTGCAACTTCCATTTGCCGTTGACGATCTCGACGATCACGCGCGCGCGCTCGTCGAGGCCGTTGTGGTTGGTCGGCGTGGTGTTCATGATGCCGTGCGAGAGCGGCAGCTCCTTGACGTTCTCGAGCGCGTCGCGCAGCGCCACGCGGAATGCCTCAGTGCCGGGCTGCCCTGACTTCAGTGCGACCGGAATTGCGCGCTGGAGCATCTGGCCCGCGTCCCAGGCGTGGCCGCCGAAGGTCGCCACGGTGCCCGCGCCGTAGGCCTTCTCATAGGCCGCCTTATAGGCGAGCGCCGACGCCTTCACAGGGTTCGAATCAGGCAGTTGATCGGCGACCAGAATCGGGCCGGCGGGCAGGATCTCGCCTTCGCAGTCCTTGCCGCACACACGCAGGAAGTCGTTGTTCGCGACACCGTGCGTCTGATAGATCTTGCCCTTGTAGCCGCGGTCCTTGAGCGTGGTCGCGGGCAGCGCCGCAGGCGTGCCGGAGCCTGCGATCAGCACCGCGTCGGGGTTCGACGACATCAGCTTGAGCACCTGGCCCGTGACCGACGAATCCGCGCGGTTATAGCGTTCGTTCGCGACGACCTTGAGGTTGTGCTTCGCCGCCGCCGCGCCGAACTCCTTGTACCAGCTGTCGCCGTAGGCATCCGTGAAGCCGATGAAGCCCACCGTCTTCACGCCGTGCTTCTCCATGTAGCTCGCGATCGCGTTGGCCATCAGGTCGTCGTTCTGCGGCGTCTTGAAGGCCCATTTACGCTTGTCGTCCATCGGCTGCACGATGGCCGCCGACGCCGCAAGCGAAATCATCGGCGTCTTGCCTTGGGCCACCACGTCGAGCATCGCCAGCGAGTTGGGCGTCACCGAGGAGCCGATGATCGCGTCCACGTGATCTTCGTCGATCAGCTTGTGCGTGTTCTGCACGGCCTTGCTCGTGTCGGAGGCATCGTCGAGCACGATGTACTGCACGCTCTTGCCCGCGATCTCCTTGGGCAGCAGCGCAACGGTGTTTTTCTCCGGAATGCCGAGCGACGCAGCCGGCCCCGTCGCCGAAAGCGTCACGCCAATCTTCACCTGCGCCACGGCCATGCCAGCCGCACCCATCAGCGCCGCTGCGAGTCCGGCGCTAATCGACCTCAAAACCCACTTTTTCGTTTTCATTGCGCGTCTCCAAACGCTTTGTCTGCGTGTTATCGAGCCATCCGGCGCCAATTACTATGATCTTCGTGAAAGCGGCGCTGGCCTCTGAGTGTAGTAACCGGGATGGTGCATGTGATGCATGGTTTTCCCTGCCCGCCCCGGCTCGTTGCATTGGCAACAAAAAAGGCACCTCGATTCGAGCGTGCCTTTTTCGTCCCTTGCTTGCTGTGCTTGCGCGTTCCTCGTGAAACTCAGTCGCCGGCCAGCTTCCACTTGCCGCCGGTAATCTGCACCATCACGCGCGCGCGTTGATCGAGGCCCGCATGATCGGTTGCGCTCATGTCGAAGATGCCATGCGCGCCCGCCACGTCGTGCGACTCTTCAAGCGCCTTGCGCAGCGCCTCGCGGAACGCCTTCGTGCCGGGCTGCCCCGCCTTCAAGGCGACCGGAATCGCGTGCTGCAACAACAAGCCCGCGTCCCACGCGTGGCCGCCGAACGTCGAGATAGAGCCTGCGCCGTAGGCCTTTTCGTAGGCCGCTTTGTACGCAAGCGCCGATTGCTTGACCGGATTCGTTGCCGGCAACTGGTCGGCCACGAGCAGCGGCCCGGCAGGCAGATACGTGCCCTCGCAATCCTTGCCGCACACGCGCAGGAAGTCGTTATTCGCCACGCCGTGCGTCTGATAGATCTTGCCTGCGTAACCGCGCTCCTTGAGTGTCTTCTGCGGCAGCGCGGCCGGCGTGCCCGCGCCGGCGATCAGTACGGCGTCGGGATGCTGGGAGATCATCTTGAGCGCCTGGCCCGTGACCGAAGCGTCGTTACGCGCGAAGCGCTCGTTCGCCACGACCTTGATGTTCTGCTTCGCGGCAGCGGCGCTGAATTCCTTGTACCAGCTCTCGCCATAGGCGTCCGAGAAGCCGATGAAGGCCACCGTCTTCACGCCGTGCGCGGCCATGTGCTGCGCGATGGCGCCAGCCATCAGCTGATCGTTCTGCGGCGTCTTGAACACCCACGCGCGCTTCGCATCCATCGGCTCGACGATCGAGGCCGCGGCGGCCATGGAGATCATCGGCGTACCCGTTTCGGCGGCGACGTCGATCATCGCGAGCGAATTCGGCACCACGGTCGAGCCAATCAGCGCGTCCACGTGATCTTCGCTCGTGAGCTTGCGCGCGTTCTTCACGGCCTGGGTGGAATCGGTGGCGTCATCGAGCACGATGTAGTCGATCTTCTGACCCGCGATTTCCTTCGGCAGCAGCGCGACCGTAAACTTCTCGGGAATCCCCAGCGATGCCGCCGGCCCCGTGGCTGACAGCGTCACGCCGATCTTCACGTCCGCCTGCGCCACACCCGCGGTCGCCGCGAGCACCCCGGTCGCGACACAAGCCGCGCTCATCCAACGCCAAACCAACTGCATCTCGACTCCTTCGATAATCGTTTTCTTTATTGCCCTGGATTTTCAGCGAATCCGGAAAACCATGCCGGCAGATAATGCTGACCGCATGGTCGGCGAATGGCGAGTGTAACGGAGCGATGTTTGGCGCGGCAAGCGCTTTCCAATGGCTTACGGCGCGAATGCAACGCCTGGCGGGATGTTGCGCGCTTTGCGGCAAAACTTGCGTAATTCGGAGTGTGAAGAAATGCGGTTGCAGGCATCGATTATTGGCAATCGACATGCGAAGGTAACGCGAGGGGAAAGAAGAAAAAACCGGAGGGAGAAAGAGATAATCGGGAAGCTAGCGCGCATGCCGGAAAAACGGGCGCACAATATAAAAAGCGCTGCTGGACTCTCATCCAACAGCGCTTCCTTGTCCGGGCACTTTGTGCCTCAGTTGTCTCCTCGTTCTCCACCTGCAAATTTGGTGCATCAGAACTAGACGAGACTTTAAACTTCACCCCCCTTTCGGGCAACTAGCATTTACCCTAGTGGTGCAGTGCGGCACCCGAATCGGGCACTCCGGGGGCATGCCGAAGCGCCATTGTCTCATTGCCGCCCGCGAAACACGATGAAGCAGCTCGCGCCACTTGCTGCACTGCCTTATCAAGCCCGCAACGGCCGCACGCGCGAGACAATCTCGCCAACGATGCCGCGCCGGAATGCCAGCACGCATGCGATGAAGATGAGGCCGGTCACGATCGTCGCCGACTCGCCCAGCGAGCGGAACCATTCCACGCCCGTCAGATGCGCGAGTGCGGTGCCGATGTCGCCGAGCCGGTCTTCGAGCGCCACGATCAACGCCGCGCCCAGCAGCGGCCCGAACAGCGTGCCCATGCCGCCCACGAGCGTCATCAGGATCACGAGGCCGGACATGGTCCAGTAGGCGTCGCCGAGCGTCTCGAAGCCGAGCACGAGCACCTTGAGCGATCCGGCAAGCCCCGCAAGTCCCGCCGAAAGCACGAAAGCGAGCAGCTTGAAGCGGTCGGTGTCGTAGCCAAGCGAAACGGCGCGCGGCTCGTTCTCCTTGATCGCGCCCAGCACCTGCCCGAATGGCGAATGCACGGTCCGCACGATCAACAGGAACGCGAGCACCATCACCACAAGCACGACGTAGTACAGCGTGAGATCGGAGTCGAGCGAGACGATCCCGAACAGCTTGCCGCGCGGCACGCCCTGCAGGCCATCCTCGCCGTGCGTGAACGGCGCCTGCAGGTACACGAAGTACACCATCTGCGCGAGCGCGAGCGTGACCATCGCGAAGTAAATGCCCTGGCGGCGGATCGCGAACAGGCCCACGATCAGCCCGAGCACCGTGCCCGCGACGGTGCCGGCCAGCACGCCCAGCTCGGGCGTGAAGCCGAGCGACTGGATCGTATAGCCGGTGGTGTAGCCCGCCGTCGCGAGGAACATCGCATGCCCGAACGAGAGCAGCCCCGTATAGCCGATCAGCAGATTGAACGCGGCGGCAAAGAGCGCGAAGCACAGCACCTTCATCACGAAGAGCGGATACGCGCCGGCGAAGGGCGCCACGATCAGCCCGATCAACAGCACGCCATAAAGCACTTTTCTTTGCATCACCGTTCCTTGCCGAAGAGGCCAGCGGGGCGAATCAGCAGCACGATCGCCATGATCACGAACACCACGGTCGCGGAAGCCTCGGGCCAGAACACGCGCGTGAATCCTTCGATCACGCCGAGCAGGAGGCCCGTGATGATCGACCCCATGATCGAACCCATGCCCCCGATCACGACCACGGCGAACACCGTGATGATCATCGGCTGGCCCATCAGCGGCGAGACCTGGATGACCGGCGCGGCCAGCACGCCCGCGAACGCGGCGAGCGCGACGCCAAAGCCATAGGTGAGCGTGATCATGAGCGGCACGTTGATGCCGAACGCCTCGACGAGCTTGGGGTTCTCGGTGCCCGCGCGCAGATAGGCGCCAAGGCGCGTCTTCTCGATCACGAACCAGGTGGCGAAACACACGGCCAGCGACGCGACCACGACCCACGCGCGATAGTTGGGCAGATACATGAAGCCGAGATTGGTCGCGCCCGAAAGCGCCTCGGGCACGTCGTACGGCTGCCCCGAGGAACCGTAGATCGAGCGGAACACGCCTTCCACCACGAGCGTGAGCCCGAAGGTCAGCAGGAGTCCATACAAATGATCGAGCCGATAAAGCCAGCGCAGCATCGAACGCTCGATCACCACACCAACGAGACCCACCAGAATGGGCGCGACGAAGATCATCACCCAGTACGGCAAGTTGAAATAAGCGAGGCCCATCCACGTGAGCATCGCGCCCAGCATGAACAACGCGCCGTGCGCGAAGTTGATCACGTTGAGCATGCCGAAAATCACTGCGAGACCCAGGCTCAGGATCGCGTAGAACGAACCGTTCACGAGCCCGAGCAACAACTGGCTCAGCATTGCCGGAAGCGGAATGCCAAAGATCGTCATGAAAGCCGCCATGAATGCCAACAACGGTTACGCACACATGCGGCACGCAGCGCGGGCTTCCCTACTACTACGCCGCGCCGCGTGCCGCATGCCTGACACCCCTGCGTCACACCCTTTGGGTCCGACAAAATGCCAGGGCGCTTACTTCCACAGCGCGCACTTGCTCTCCTGCTTCGTGGTGTAAGCCTGCTCGCCCGGAATCGTCTGCAAGACCTTGTAGTAGTCCCACGGCTTCTTCGATTCGGACGGCTTCTTCACCTCGACCAGATACATGTCGTGAATCAGCACGCCGTCCTGGCGGATATAGCCGTTGTTCGTGTACATGTCATTGACCTTGTTCTTCTTCAACTCCGCCATGACCTTGTCGGCATCGGTCGTGCCAGCCGCCTGCACCGCCTTCAGATACGACGTTGCCGCCGAATAATCGGCCGCCTGCAACTCGGACGGCATCTTCTTCGTCTGCTCGTAGTAGCGCTGCGCCCACTTGCGCGACGCGTCGTTCTGATCCCAGTACCAACCGGTCGTAAGCACGAGGCCCTGCGTGGTCTCGAGCCCGAGGCTATGCACGTCGGGCAGGAACATCAGCAGCGCAGCGGTCTTCATCGTCTTGTTGATGCCGAACTCCTTCGCGGCCTTGATCGCGTTGACCGTGTCGCCGCCGGCGTTCGCGAGACCGAGGATCTGCGCCTTCGACGCCTGCGCTTGCAGCAGGAACGACGAGAAGTCCGACGCCGAGAGCGGATGGCGCACCTCGCCCAGCACCTGGCCGCCGTTCGCCTTCACGACGTCCGCGGTGTTCTTCTCGAGCGACTTGCCGAACGCGTAATCGGCAGTCAGGAAGAACCAGGTCTTACCGCCCTGCTTGAGCACCGCGAGGCCCGTGCCTTTGGCGAGCGCAACCGTGTCGTAGCCGTAGTGGACCGTGTACGGCGTGCACTGCTCGTTCGTCAGCGCATCGGTGCCCGCGCCGGTGTTGATGAAAACGCGCTTCTTCTCGAGCGCAACCTGATTCATCGCCAGCGCGGTCGCCGAATTCGTGCCGCCTAGCAGCAGATCGAGCCCGTCACGGTCGATCCACTCACGCGCCTTCGACGCCGCGATGTCCGCCTTGTTCTGATGGTCGGCGTACACGACCTGGATCGGCTTGCCGAGCACCTTGCCGCCGAAGTCCGCCACCGCCATCTTGATGGCGGTGAGGCCGCCCGGACCGTCGTCATCCGCATAGAGGCCCGACATGTCGGTGATGAAGCCGATCTTCACCGCGTCGTTGGCGGCCTGCGCGGTCCCTGCGCTGAACGCCATCACGGCTGCCGAGGCGGCAAACAGGCCCGCAAGCCGCGCGAACGTGGTTTTCTTCATTGCAGTCTCCTTCATTTGGTTGCGTTGTTATTCAGGAACACTCCATGAACACCGGAGGCAAACGAATCGCGCGGCGCGGTCCTGCGCCCGCACGCGACAAGAGAAATGGGAATTAGACCCCCAAAAGATCGTGCAGCACGGGCATCTTGCCTTCGAGTTCGGCGATGCCGAAGCGCTCGACGATGCGCCCGTGCTCCATCACATAGAAACGGTCGGCGAGCGGCGCCGCGAAGCGGAAGTTCTGCTCGACCATCACGATCGTGTAGCCGCGCGACTTCAGCGTGATGATCATGCGGGCGAGCGTCTGCACGATGACCGGCGCGAGGCCTTCGGAAATTTCGTCGAGCAGCAGCAGGTTCGCGCCGGTGCGCAGGATGCGCGCCACGGCGAGCATCTGCTGCTCGCCGCCCGAGAGCCGCGTGCCCTGGCTGTTGCGGCGCTCCGCGAGATTCGGGAACATCGAGTAAATCTCGTCGAGCGGCATCCCCTTCGCGCCCTTCATGCCGATCGCAGGGGGCAGCAGCAGGTTTTCCTCGCACGAGAGGCTGGAGAAAATGCCGCGCTCCTCGGGGCAATAGCCCACGCCGCAATGCGCGATGCGGTAGGTGGGCATATGGATGGTTTCGCGCCCGCCGATGCGGATCGACCCGGTGCGCCGGCCGGTGAGACCCATGATCGCGCGCAGCGTGGTCGTACGCCCCGCGCCGTTGCGCCCGAGCAGCGTGACGACTTCGCCGCGTTTCACGGAAAAATCGACGCCGTGCAAGATGTGCGATTCGCCATACCAGGTTTGCAGACCCGCGATTTCGAGGGCACTTTCGCCGGATGCCGTATCCACAGTCGTAACGTGTCCTTGCTCGGTCACTGTGCTCATGCGTGCGCACCCACGAGCGCCGCGTCGGCACTGCCCATATACGCCTCAGCCACGAGCGGGTTCTTCGACACTTCCGCGTAGCTGCCCTCGGCCAGCACCTCGCCGCGCTGCAGGACCGTGATGGTGTCGGAAATGCCGGCGATCACGTTCATGTTGTGCTCGACCATCAGGATCGTCCGGCCGTTCGACACTTTCTTGATGAGCGCCGTGACGCGGTCCACGTCTTCGTGACCCATGCCCTGGGTGGGCTCGTCGAGCAGCATGAGTTCGGGCTCCATCGCGAGCGTGGTCGCGATCTCGAGCGCGCGCTTGCGTCCATAGGCAAGCTCAACGGTGGGCACATCGGCGAAATCGGTCAGGCCAACCTGAGTGAGCAGATCCATCGCGCGATCGTCGAGTTCGGCGAGCGTGCGCTCGCTCTTCCAGAAGTGATACGCGGTGCCAAGCTGGCGTTGCAGGCCGATGCGCACGTTCTGCAGCGCAGTCAAATGCGGAAACACCGCCGAAATCTGAAACGAGCGAATGATGCCGCGCCGCGCGATTTGCGCGGGCCGCTCATGCGTGATGTCGATCCCGTTGAAGACAATGCGCCCCGAACTCGGGACGAGGAATTTGGTTAGGAGATTGAAACAAGTGGTCTTGCCCGCGCCGTTCGGCCCAATGAGCGCGTGAATCGAACCGCGGCACACGCGCAGGTTCACCCCGTTGACGGCCGTGAAACCCTTGAACTGTTTCGTGAGGCCGCGTGTCTCCAGAATCGTGTCGCCGAGAATCATGTCCCCTTCCACGCGAAGTAAGGCGTAACACTTCAATCGTTCGTGCTGGGCCGTGCGCAACTTTGCACTGCGCGCCATGTTTGGGCGCGCGTCTGCCAGCTCTCTCATTCCGCGACATTGTCTCGCCAATGATGCAGCGCAATCATTGGGATTTGCACTTACGGGTGAGCAACACGGTCCATATGCGCTCAAAGCGAAACTTGACGACAAATCGCAGCATGAAGACATCATGATGACGTCAACTTGAAAACACCGCGATTACGCGTAAGACGTGCCAAAGCACTTGCGCGGCGCAAGTCCTGGATAGTGATCCGAAACGCGCTTCAAGCAGGCGTCGCGGACGCGCTCACCTCATTGCGCACGTTCGCGGGCGCGGTTGCGCGACGGTCTTCGCGCAACATCTGCGCGGCGCGCTCGGCAATCATCAACGTGGGCGAATTCGTGTTGCCCGAGGTGATGATCGGCATCACCGATGCATCCACGACACGCAAGCCCTGCACGCCGCGCACGCGCAAACGCGCATCGACCACGGCGTCGGCATCGTCGGCGCGGCCCATGCGGCAGGTGCCCACCGGATGGAAGATTGTCGTGCCCACGTTGCCGGCTGCCTCGCGCAGTTGCGCTTCGCTCTGGAAGGCGGGCCCAGGCAGAATTTCCTCGGGTCGATAACCCGCGAGCGCGGCCGAAGCCGCAATGCGGCGCGTAAGGCGCATGGCATTCGCGGCCACGCGCAAGTCCTCCTCGGTCGACAGATAATTCGGCGCAATCACGGGCGCGTCCTCGGGATTGGCCGACGCCGCATGAATGCTGCCGCGCGACGTAGGCTGCAAATTGCAGACCGATGCCGTGAATGCGTTGAAGCGATGCAGCGGCTCGCCGAAGCGATCGAGCGAGAGCGGCTGCACGTGATACTGGAGGTCGGGACGCGTCCTGCTCGCATCCGACTTCGCGAACGCGCCGAGCTGCGAAGGCGCCATCGACATCGGCCCGCTCTGGAACAGCGCGTACTCCATGCCGATCATCAGCTTGCCCCACCAGTGCGCGGAGGCCGTGTTGAGCGTGCGCACGCCGTTCACGCGAAACGCCATGCGCAGTTGCAGATGGTCCTGAAGGTTCTCGCCCACGCCGCGCAGGTCCTGCACGACGCCCACCCCAAGCCGCGCGAGCCGCGCCGCATCGCCCACGCCGGAGCGCTCCAGCAGTTGCGGCGAGTTCACCGCGCCTGCGCTCAGGATGACTTCACACCGCGCTCGTGCGAAATACGCGACATCGCCCCGATATTCCACGCCCACGCAACGCGTGCCTTCGAAGACCACGCGCTCGGTGAGCGCTCCTGTGACCACGGTGAGATTGGGCCGCTTCATGGCTGCCCGCAGGAAAGCCTTCGAGGTGTTCCAGCGCACGCCGTGCTTCTGGTTCACCTCGAAATAGCCGACGCCGCCGTTTGGGCCACCGCTGTCGCCGCGGTTGAAATCGTCGGTGGCGGGAATGCCCTGTTCCTGCGCGGCTTGCGCGAACGATTCGAGAATCTGCCACTTCAAGCGTTGCTTCTCGACGCGCCATTCGCCGCCTGCGCCGTGATACGCATTTGCGCCGCCGTGATGATCCTCGCTGCCGCGAAACACGGGCAGCACCGCATCCCACGACCAGCCCGAGTCGCCGGTCACGCGCGCCCATTCGTCGTAGTCCTCGCGCTGGCCGCGCATGTAGATCATGCCGTTGATCGACGACGATCCACCGAGCACGCGCCCTCGCGGATACGACAGCGCCCGGCCGTTGAGGCCTTCCTCCGCAACGGTTTTGTAGAGCCAGTCCGTGCGCGGATTACCGATGCAGTACAAGTAGCCAACCGGAATGTGGATCCAGTGATAGTCGTCCTTGCCGCCCGCCTCGATCAGCAGCACCGAAACATCGGGGTCTTGCGTGAGGCGGTTGGCGAGCACGCAGCCCGCCGTGCCAGCGCCGACGATCACGTAATCGAATTCGCCTTCCAGGCGGCGCGTGGGTGCGTCGCGTCCTTGCGTGGCCATGGCTGGGTCTCCTTTTGTACTTGCTGTGCTCGCAACGCCTGTTCTGTGCCAATTAGCGTAATCGCGCGAGGCATCGGCGATCCAATGATTAATCCTCAACAGAGATATAAGGCGAGTTAATATCAGCGCATGGACCTGACCTTGTTGCGCGCATTCGTGACGGTCGCGCGAGAGGGCAATCTCACGCGCGCGGCCACGCATCTGCATCTGACCCAGCCGGCCGTGAGCCTGCAGATCAAGCATTTGCAGGAGACGCTCGGCGTCACGCTCTTCACCCGCACCTCGCATGGCCTTGTGCTCACACGCGACGGCCAGGCGTTGCTGCCGCACGCCGAGCGCGCGCTAGCCGCCGCCGGCGATGTGCAGCGCGCCGCCGCCGCGCTGCGCCACGAGGTGCGCGGGCGGCTGCGCATCGGCACCATCCTCGACCCCGCATTCCTGCGCCTCGGCGGCTTCCTGCGCCAGCTGGTGGAAACCTGGCCGCAGATCGAGACGGCCCTGCGTCACGGCATGTCAGGCTGGGTGCTCGACCAGGTGCGCGCCCGCGAACTGGACGTGGGCTATTACATCGGCCAGCCCGCCCCGGACCCCGATACCTTCCACACGCTAACGCTCACGCAATTTCAGTACCGCGTGCTCGCGCCCGCCGGCTGGAAAGACCGCGTCAAAGGTGCGCGTGACTGGCGCGCGCTCGCGGCCCTGCCCTGGATCTGGACGCCACCCGCGTCGGCGCACAACCGGCTGCTTACGGGGCTCTTCGAAGCCGCGCACGCCAAGCCCGTGAAAGTCGCCGAGGTCGACCAGGAGCCGTCGATGCTCGATCTCGTGAAGTCGGGCGTGGGGCTCTCGCTCGCCCGCGACGCCACCGCGATCGCCGAAGCGCACGCGCATGCGCTCACCATCGTCGAAGGCGTGACGGTGCCCACTGAGCTCACTTTCATCACGCTCGCCGCGCGCCGCGACGAGCCCACTATCGCGGCTGCGCTCAAGGCCATCGAAACGCAATGGGCGATATGAGCCGCGCTCATGAACCTGCGCGCGTCAGGGGTGGGTAAAAAAGCGGGTGTAACGGCGCGGTCACACAAGTTTTGCTAGATTCGCAATTCGCTCCGCGTTTTGCGCGCCCTACCTGGCTGATGCACCCGATGGCGCGCGAATGCAGGCATGGAGGCGCGGCGCGTTCCGGGCCTCGTCCATCGTTCCCCGTTCCACAGGAGCTGTGCATGGCCCGCAACATCGAAATCAAAGCCCGCGCCCGTCATTTCGACGCGTTGCGCGAACGCGCCGCCCAACTCGCGCCCGATGCGCCGTTGATTTTTCGCCAGCTCGATTCTTTCTACGACGTGCCGCGCGGCCGCCTGAAGCTGCGCCAGTTCGACGACGGCACGCCGCCCGAGCTGATCTTCTATCAACGCGACGACCGTGACGGCCCGAAGGCTTCGTACTACACACGCAGCCCGGTCACCAATGCCGAGGCGATGCACTCGCTGCTCGCCACGGCGCTTACGACGCGCGGCATCGTTTCGAAGGAGCGTCACGTGTATCTGGCGGGCCGCACGCGCATCCATCTGGACCGCGTGGATGGCCTCGGCGACTTCGTCGAGCTCGAAGTGGTGCTCGGCCCCGAGGACGACGAGCAAGGCGGCGAAGCCGAAGCGCACGCGATGTTCAAACAGCTCGGCGTGGATGAGAGCGATCTGGTGGCCGTGGCCTATGTCGATCTGCTCAACGCGTCGGCCGTAGCGGCCTGAGCAGCCTGCGGCGCCTGCCTTAAAGTCGTCGGACTCAGGGCGCCGCCGCGCCGGGCTCCAGATGCCCGAGCGGCAGCGGACCATTGCGCTTGAACGTCGTGAGCACGATGTTCGAGCGCACGCTGTCCACGCCGGGCACCCTCATCAGCTTCTTCATCACGAACGACGACAGCGCGTTCAGATCCGGCGCCACGATGCGCAGCAAATAGTCGGCGTCGCCCACCACGGCGTGGCATTCGAGCACCTCCGGCAGCACGTCGATCTGCTGCTGGAATTGCTCGATGATCGAATCCCCGTGGTGCTTCAATTTCAGGCTCGTGAACGCCGTCACGCCCAGGCCGAGCTTTTCGGGGCGCAGTACGACGCGATAGCCGTCGATCACCCCCGACGCCTCCAGCCGCTGCAGCCGCCTGCCGATCTGCGAAGGCGAAAGCGGCACCTGCTCGCCCAGTTGCTGATGCGTGGCGCGACCGAAGCGCTGCAAAACGTCGAGCAGCGCGAGGTCGAAATGATCGAGTTCGAGCATGAAAAAATTCCGCATTTATTGATGTATTGATGCTCGATTATTGCATATTAATTCCGATACACACCTTGAATGCGCGCATGCCGCGCCCACTCCGCTCTACACTTGCGTACTAACCCGCATTTTTATCGGAGCACTACGAACATGGCTGCCGCCGCCACCGCGAAGCTGCAAGAGCAGTTCGACGCGGGCCTCACGACCCGTCCCGACTTCACCATCGACCAGCCGCTCGAACGCTACGGCGCGGTCGATCACGCGGTTTGGGAGCAGCTCTACCGGCGGCAGATGGCGTTGCTCGAAGGCCGCGCCTGCGAAGCGTTTATCGAAGGCGCGCAACGCATCGGCCTGAACGTGGCGCACGTGCCCATATTCGATGCCGTGAGCGAACGGCTGATGGCCGCCACCGGCTGGCGCATCGTGGCGGTGCCAGGGCTTGTGCCCGAGCGCATCTTCTTCGAGCATCTGGCTCACCGCCGCTTTCCGGTCACATGGTGGATGCGCCGTCCCGATCAGCTCGATTACCTGCAGGAGCCGGACTGCTTTCACGATCTGTTCGGCCACGTGCCGCTGCTAACGGACCCCGTTTTCGCCGATGCGATCCACGCCTACGGGCGCGCCGCGCTCGCCGTGGACGAATGCGCGCTACCGCTGCTCGCGCGCCTCTATTGGTACACAGTGGAATTCGGCCTCATCCGTGATACAAGCGGCGAAGCCAGCGCGCCGCAGGGCGTAAAGATCTACGGTGCGGGCATCGTGTCGAGCAAGGGCGAATCGCTCTACAGCGTGGAAAGCGCCGCACCCAACCGGCTGGCCTTCGACCTCGAGCGCGTGTTGCGCACGCGTTATCGCATCGACACGTTTCAGAAGACCTATTTCGTGATCGACTCGTTCGCGCAGCTGTTCGACGCGCTCGGCGCGGGCATTGCCGCGCGTCTCGCTCATCCCGCACCGCTCATCGCCGCCGCGCCTTACGCCGCCGGCGACGTGCTGCACAGCGACACGATCTACACGCGCGGCACACGTGAAGGCTGGCTCGACGACGGCGACGTCTGAGCGCCATCCGACCGGACGCGCGAATTGCCACACCCACTACCCGGCTAGCTCGCACGGGTTGCGCATCCGTGAAAAAATGGCTAATCGGCCTGGCGCGTTTGCCGGGCCCGGAATACACCCAGCACAGACAGGTGCCACGATGATCAATCGACTCACGTCCGAAGAGCGCGCCACGCAGCTCGCCGAACTGCGCGGCTGGGATGCCGTCGCGGGCCGCGACGCCATCCAGCGTCATTTCCGTTTCGCCGACTTCAACGAAGCCTTCGGCTTCATGACGCGCGTGGCGATCAAGGCGCAGGAAATGAACCACCATCCCGAATGGTTCAACGTCTACAACCGCGTGGAAATCACGCTTTCGACCCATGAGGCCGACGGCCTCACCACGCGCGACATCCAGCTCGCGCGCTTCATCGATTCGATCGCGCCCGGCCCCCTCGCCGCTTCGGCCTGAATGAAGATCGCGTAAACGCTTTGCGTGCGTCGCGCGTTAGATGGAAACCCGCACGACGCACAGCACGCACAAGCGCTGCAATGAAAGCATAATGCAGGGTATCAGGCGTCCAAACCTTCAGCTTTGAAGGCCATTTTTGAAGAATACGTAAGACTCCCAGGCAGCCCTTGCATGGGGTCTAAACGTTCCGGTGAGAAGACGTTCTGACGCTGTACAATCAGCAGCGCATACGGTCTGGAACGTGCTTCCTGACCCAACGACAACGCGAGTTCGTCGCCGCTCGAAGGCGAGCAGTTGCGCCAGAAGTCGAAACGCGAACTGCGTGCGTAAGTGCTAAACCCATTGTATTTGAGCGAATCCCATGCGACTCCTTCTGATCGAAGACGACCGCCCTATCGCACGCGGTATCCAGTCTAGCCTCGAACAAGCCGGCTTCACGGTCGACATGGTCCACGACGGCATCTTCGCCGAACAGGCACTCACGCAAAACCGTCACGAGCTCGTGATTCTCGACCTCGGCCTGCCCGGCATCGATGGCATGACGCTGCTTTCGCGCTTTCGTCAGAGCAACCGGCACACGCCGGTCATCATCCTCACCGCGCGCGACGAGCTGAACGACCGCGTGCAAGGCCTCAATTCGGGCGCCGACGACTACATGCTCAAGCCGTTCGAACCGGCCGAGCTCGAAGCCCGCATTCGCGCCGTGATGCGCCGCAGCGGCCCGCACGGCGACGTGCCGCGCCCCGAGGTCTCGCTCGGCGGCGTGCGTCTGTCGGGCGTCGACCGCCGCATCTTCAACGACGACAAGCCGCTCGAACTTTCGCCGCGCGAGTTTGCCGTGCTCGAAATGCTGCTGCTGCGTCATGGCCGCGTCGTGAGCAAGGCGCAACTGCAGGATCACCTCACGCACTTCGGCGGCGATCTCGGCGACACCGCGATCGAAGTCTATGTGCACCGCGTGCGCAAAAAGCTCGAAAGCTGCCGTGTCGAGATCGTCACCGTGCGCGGTTTCGGTTACCTGCTGCAGGAAATCCGCCAGGCCGCCTGAGGTTGCCGGGTTACCGGGTTGCCTGTAGCCGTCCGGCGCCATCGTGCGCCGGGCTCAGCGGCGCATGTTCCCATGCGCCGCCATCCCCTCCTTCGCTAGCGCTTCTAGCCCACGCTTCAAGCCCGGCCACGCGCCGGGCTGAAGCCCGTGGCGCGCTGCGCCCCATTGCGCAGACCTCCTGAGCTTTGCGCGCCTGCGTGCCCCAAAAGCGCTTCGACACCACACCGCCGCCCCCCGTCTTTGGCCCGTGCCTGCCTCATGCCAGCTCACCCGCGTAAAATGGGCTCCAAACCATGCGGCGCGCACGTCCCGAACATGCTGCACGCGTAACCCTTCATCGCCCGAACCGACCATGTCCCTACCGGCCGCAACGAGCCTGCGGCGCACGCTATTGCGGCGCCTCGCCGCCCCACTTTCGCTGCTCGCGCTGATGAGCGGCCTGATTGCCTATTGGCTCGCGTGGCAATACACGCAGCACGTGGTCGACCGCTCGCTCGCCGACCTTGCCACGGCCATTTCCAAGCAGATCCAGATCGCCGGCCCCGAAGCGCCCATTACCGTGCCGCCGCTCGCCCAGGCGATGTTCTCCGACCCGGTCGAGCATCTCGTCTACCGCATCAGCGACGGCGAAACCGAAATTGCCGGCGACCACGACCTGCCGCTGCAAGGCACCAACGTGCGGCGCATGCACTTCGCCTACGTGTTCGAGACCCTTTACAAGGGCGTGAGCGTACGTGTCGCGCAGGTGCGCGTGGAGCAGCCCAAAGGCAATCCCATCGTCGTGGAAGTGGGTCAGCCCGTGCATCACCGCTTTCGCATCGCGGCCGAATTCCTCGTGGCAATCATGATGCCGCTGCTGCTGCTGCTGCTCGCCGGCTGGGCGATCGTGTGGCGCGTGGTGAACCAGCAGCTCAACCCGCTCACCGATCTCGCCGACTCGCTCAATCGCCAGACGCATACCTCGCTCGAACCCGTCGACGAAACCTTCGTACCGGTCGAGATTCGTCCGCTTACGGGCGCGCTCAACGCGCTGCTCGGGCGCCTGAAGACCGCCCTCGAAGCCCAGCGCAAATTCATCGCCGACGCCGCGCATCAGTTGCGCACGCCGCTCACGGCGGTGAAGCTGCATGCCGAACAAGCCGTGAATGCACGCGAGCCGCAGAAGGTCAGCGACGCCGTGCGCGAGTTGCGCGCCGCCGCCGACCGCGCGGTGCGGCTCTCCAATCAGTTGCTCTCGCTTGCTCGCGCCGAGCCGGGGGAACAGGCGGCACGCTTCGTCGACATCGACATGGCAGCGCTGGCATTCGAAACTGGCGCCGAGTGGGTGCCGCGCGCGCTCGCGAGCCAGGTCGACCTCGGCTTCCAGCGTCTCGACGATCCCGATAACGACACGCCGCTGATAGTGCGCGGCAACCCCGTGCTACTGCACGAAGTGATCGCCAATCTGCTCGACAATGCGCTGAAGTATTTGCCGCCCGCGCGCCCAGACGGCGGGCGCATTACCGTGACCGTCACGCAGACGCTCACCGATGGCATGCCGATGGCGGAGATCGTGGTCGAGGACAACGGCCGCGGAGTACCGCAAACGCAGCAAGCCGATCTCTTCAAGCGCTTCTTCCGTGGCGACGGTCAAACCGAGAGCGGCGTGGACAGCGGCGCGGGCCTCGGCCTTGCGATCGTGCACGACATCATGACGTTGCATCGCGGCAGCGTGCACTACGATGACGCGGCGGAAGGTGGTGCGCGTTTCATCGTGCGCGTACCGCTCACGAACCGTCCGGCACCCGATGCGAACGACGGCAAGGAAGCGAAACGCATCAAAGATTCGGCCGCCACGGCACACGCCGAAGAAAGCGAAGCCGACGCACCGGACACCGGTCGCTAGCCGACTCAGAAAACCGACTCCAGAAAAGATATGGGCCGCATCCGCGGCCCATATTCATATCGGCAGTTCATCATGACGATGCATGCGTACACGGCCCAGCCGGCCGCCACGCTTACTTCTTTTTCTTGCCCTTCTTCGACTTGCCGCCCTTCTCTTCAGGCGGCGCGAGCATCGTGCCACGACACTTGCGCGCGCCGCACCGGCATTCGTATTCGCGCTTGAGTTTCTTGGTCTGCTTCTCGTCGATCACGAGACCGTAGTCGTAAAAAAGCTCCTCGCCCTCGGCAATATCGCGCAGCGCGTGAATGTACACATGACCGTCGATCTCCTCGGCTTCGCAGTTCGGCGCGCACGAATGATTGATCCAGCGCGCGCTGTTGCCTTTGACCTTGCCGTCGATCACGTCGCCATCGTCGAGCGCGAAATAGAAGGTGTGGTTCGGTTCGTCGGGATTATGCGGATGACGCCGCAATGCTTCCTTCCACGAGATGCGTTCGCCCTTGTATTCGATCAGCCGTTCGCCGGCCTCGATTGCACCGGCCGCAAATACGCCCTTGCCGTGCACGCCTGATTGGCGCACGACGATCCTGCGTACACTCATTGAAGAATCCTTGTGTAGTCATGCCACGCAAACGCGGCGCCTTGTCGGCGCCGCGCTCGTGAGCACGCGTTCAATCGAAAGGCCCGGAAAATCCTGAAGACTCTGAAGACCCTATAGGCGCGCTGCAACCGGCATCGTACACGTTCGCGCCTCTTTCGTTCAACTCGCGTGGCGCTTGCCGGTGCTGCGCTCAGTTGCGTTCTGCATGGCGCATTCAGCGTTGACCGAGCGTTGTCTCGCCGAAGAGCGTCTTGTGCTCGCGAGGCTGCGAGCGCCAGTACTGCGGCGGCGCGTTCACGCTCGCGCCGAGTTGCGCAGCGGCGTGCCATGGCCAGCGCGGATCATAGAGCATCGCGCGTGCCATCGCGATCATGTCGGCATCGCCCGTTTCCAGAATTTGATCGGCCTGCAGCGCGTCGGTGATGAGGCCCACCGCGATCGTGTTCACGCCGGTTTCCTGCTTGACCTTGCGGGCGAATGGCACCTGATAGCCGGGTTCAAGTGGAATCTTCTGCAACGGCGAGACACCGCCGGACGATACGTCGATCCAGTCCACACCACGTGTCTTGAGCGCCTGCGCAAACACGATCGTGTCCTCGGGCGTCCAGCCTCCATCGACCCAATCAGTCGCCGACACGCGCACGCCAATCGGGCGATCGCGCGGGAATTGCGCGCGCACCGCGTCGAACACCTCAAGCGGAAAGCGCATGCGGTTTTCGCGCGAGCCGCCATATTCGTCGCTGCGCTGATTGGCGATCGGCGAGAGAAATTGATGAAGCAGATAGCCATGCGCCGCGTGGATTTCGAGCGCGTCGATGCCGAGGCGCGCCGCACGCCGCGCCGTCGCCGCGAACGCATTGCGCACGCGGTTCAGGCCCGCCGTATCGAGCGCAAGCGGTGGCGTTTCATCGTCCTTGTGCGGTAGATCGGAAGGCGCATGCGGCAACCATCCGCCATCGGCCACGGAAATCAGCTGACCGCCTTCCCAGGGTACGTGGCTCGACGCCTTGCGCCCCGCGTGCGAGATCTGCATGGCGATGCGAATCGGCGAATAGCGGCGGATGGCGGCAATCACCGGCTCGAGCGCGGCTTCGGTCACGTCGTCCCAGAGGCCGAGATCGCCTGGCGTGATGCGGCCGTCCGGCTCCACGGCCGTCGCTTCGATGCACAGCATCGCCGCCCCCGAAAACGCGAGATGGCCAAGGTGGATCATGTGCCAGTCGGTGGCCTCGCCTCGCACCGCCGAGTATTGACACATCGGCGACACGACAATGCGATTGGCGAGCGTCACGCCACGCAGCTCGAGCGGAGTGAAGAGCTTGCTCATGGGAGGAGTGCGAACGGTGTTGGAAGCGTTCGAGAATAGCATGCGCCTTTGACAGGCGCTGACGCGCCCACAGGCGTAGCACGTGCGGAGAAAGACGAAAACGAGGCCGACGCTTCGGGGCTACTTCGCGGGTGCGTCGATGCTCGCGTGATCGGAGGCGTCGAGCCATTCGCCGAACATGCGGCTCGCCTGCGCCTCGAGAGTCGGGCCGTGTTGCGCGGTCTGCGCGCGCAGCAGATTGACGTCGATGCCCGCAGCATCGATCTCGGCGGCATTGCCGATCAGCCAGGGCTCGAAGCGATCGGCGCGCACTTCGGGATGGCATTGCAGGCCGAGCACGTGCGAGCCCCACGAGAACGCCTGGTTTTCGCACAGCGGCGTGGAAGCGAGACGCGTTGCGCCTTGCGGCAGATCGAACGTATCGCCATGCCAGTGCAGCATCGACGTGGCAGCGCCATCCACATGCCGCAGCGGCGAAGCACGGCCCGCGTCGGTGAGCGTGAGCGGCGTCCAGCCAATTTCCTGATGACCGGACGCATAAACGCGCGCACCGAGCACGCGTGCGATGAGCTGCGCGCCGAGGCAAATGCCGAGCGTGGGCAAACCAGCGGCAATGCGCTTTTCGATCAGCCCGGCGATGGGCGCGAGGGTGGGGTAGCGTGCGTCGTCGCAGGCATTGATGGGGCCGCCGAGGATCACCATCAGCGAAGCCGACACGGGATTGAGCGCGCCGACGCGCGCAAAGCCCACATCGACGTAACGTACTGGACGCCCGCGATCGCCAAGCACTCGCTCAAAGCTGCCGAGGTCTTCGAAATATACGTGGCGAATGGCCAATACTTCGCGATTCATCGGCAAATCCTTGGGGTCTGCTACACAATGCAACACCTCGTGCGAGCGGCATGCATGCCGCCATCGCACGATAAGCACACGTTGGAGCACGCATCTGCGTGCAACGATCAAGCGCGCGGGCGCGAAGCACCGCACGCACTCGAACCGGATACTTCTGGCAGGAAGGCCGCCGCAGGCTCCTGCGGCGTCACGTGACGCCGCACGGCCCGCGGAACCGGAACCATTAAGCCGCGAAGATCTTCCAGTTCTTTTTCTGCGTCGTCGCGTCGGCTTCCGCGTACACCGAGCAATCGAGGCGCACGTCGGTGTCGGCCATGTCGATGTTGAGCAGCCCGCAATGATGCGGCGTCTTCTTCGGGTTCTTGCTGGGCTCGAAGTGCGCGCAGGTCAGACACATGCGGTGCTGCGGCATGGCTTCCTGCGACTCCAGCACGTAGACCGTCTTGAGCAGCGTGCGGTAAACCGCCGCTTGCTCATCGGCGCGCAGCGTGCCGACGGCCTTCGAGAGGAAGTCGGGCCATTGTGCGGCCTTCTTCGCGGCCGTGCGGCCACGTGCGGTAAGACGCACCGCAAGCGCGCGGCCGTCGTCGAGCGCGCGGCGCTTTTCGACGAGACCCTTGGTTTCAAGCGTGCTCACCGCATCGCTGGTCGTGGCGGCGGTCAGTGCCGTCTCGCGGGCGATCTCGCCGAGGCGCATCGGCCCCTTGCGCTGCATCAGCAGCACGAGAATTTCACCCTGGGTCGGCGTGAGTCCCGCCCCTTCGGCCCAGTCCCACGCCTGGCTCCGCATTGCCGTGCTCAGTCGCAGCAGGCTATGGGTCACCCGCCCGGCTGCCTGCTCTCCGTATACGCCTTCGCTCATAGTCTTTCGCTGGTTATTTGGCAGCTCGCGCTGCATCGTCAGCCGCCGCAGTACTGGCGACCTTGTGGGAAAGTTCGCGCCCGATCGCTGGGAATCCTCCTGGAAATCGGCCGCACCATCTCAAAAAATTCCTGCTTCGCCGGCGCAAGAAACGCCCGCCGCGCGCAGTCATTCCATCTCTCGCCTCGCAGGCCCGAAGCATCCTTCCCACCCTCGCGCCTGCGCAGCAAAGCGATATTCTATGCGAGAGTGGCGAATCGCACAGCTAACTTATCCAACGCGAATTGTGGATAACCAGTGAGTAAGTACGCCATTGTCTGTGCATGGATTCTCGATGTGGCTCAACTCCGGGCTCTACCGATACCTGGTTATCCCTGATTTTTTCCATCAGCGCAAGCGGAGTCTACCTGCTTGCCGCGAGCGCAGGCCATTGAGTTTTCAGGCATTTTGGCGCTTACTCAGCGGAAATGGCGCGCCTCGTCAGCAACGATTGACTCCGTTTGCGCGAGCATCAAAAAAATAAGAACCCCCTGGCATCTTGCCTGGGACAAAAAAATCTTTTTTTCATGCGGCGCAACGCTCCTCGGGTGGCCCCAAAAACGCGAGGGCAGCTCGCGAGCTGCCCTCTTTTCTCATGCTTTTCAGCCGGCCGGCGTTGCCCGAACGGCACACACGCTCAGGCGCGCCAGCGCAGACATTGCTGCCGCACCGCCTCGTGCAGCGACTTTTCCTCGGCGACCACGCCGCGCAGCCAAGTCGCATCGTTGGTCTGGGCGCGCGCAATCGTGCCGATTTCGGCGAGTGCGCGCGTGGAGCCGAGCGCTTCGCCATGCGGGGCAATCGCGTCGAGCGTGGCCAGAATGTCTTCGGAGATGGTGCGGCGCTCGCCCGTCTGCGGATTGACGCAAGTGCCGGCGAGGCCAAAACGGCATGCCTGGAAGCGGTTGAACGTGTAGACGAGGTAGTCGTCTTCGCGCGGCTGGATCGGCCGGTCTGTCAGCAGATGGCGCGCGAGCGTCTGGATATAGCAGGCAATCGCCGCCGCACGCTCGACCGAGAGCGGCGTGTCCATGACGCGCACCTCGATCGTGCCGAAGCCGGGTTTCGGGCGGATGTCCCAGTAGAAGTCTTTCATGCTGTTGACGACGCCCGTGTGCACCATCTTCGAGAAATACTCCTTGAACTCCTCCCAACTGAGCACGAACGGCGCGCGGCCCGAAAGCGGGAACGCGAACACGGAATTCAGCCGTGCCGAATGAAATCCGGTATCGACGCCCTGCACATAAGGCGACGATGCCGAAAGTGCAATGAAATGCGGAATGAAGCGTGAGAGCGAGTGCAGCAGGAACAGTGCGCTATCGGCATCCGGACAGCCGATATGCACGTGCTGGCCGAACACCGTGAATTGCTTCGCGAGATAGCCGTACAGCTCCGAAAGATACTGAAAACGCGGCGTATCGACGATGCGTCGGTCGCTCCACTGCTGGAACGCATGCGTGCCGCCACCGCACAGGCCGACATTCAGGCGGTCGGCGGCTGTGACCAGCACGTCGCGGATCTTGCGCAGGTCGGCCACGGCCTGCTCGTGATGCGTGCAGATGCCGGTGGAGAGTTCGATCATGCTTTCGGTGATCTCGGGCGTGATGTTGCCCGGAATCTCCTGATCCTTGATGAGGCGCATGAGGTCGCTGCCCGCCTTGGTCAGATCGTAATCGTGTGTGTTGACGACCTGCATTTCGAGTTCGACGCCGAAGGTGAACGGCTTCGAATCGACAAAAGTTTCCAGTGACATGACATCCCCTCTTTCGGCCGCGCCGGGCATCGCTGCCGATCAGGTCGGCGCACGGCGCGGCGGGCGGTGTTTCGTGGCGGCGAGAGCCGCCGCATTCATGCTTCGCCGCGCTCGCCGACAAGCGCGAGCGCGCGGTAGACGAGCCACGGCCCGAGCAATTGCAGCACGACGATCGCGCACATCATGATCGCGCGCAGGCGCGGATCGAACGACGGGTAAAGATCGTAGGTGTCCTCCATAAGCACGAGCGCGAGCGCGGACATGGGCGTGAGCGCAAGACCGAGCGCGACGCCCTGCTTCCATTCGAGCCCGCTCGGCTTCGCGAAGATCAGCACACCGACGAGTTTCGCCACCAGCCGCGCGACGATGAGCCCTGCCGCTGCCACGCCGCCGGCGAGAATGTAATGCCATTCGAAAGTGGTTAGCGTGAGCACGAAAAGAATCACCGTGAGCAGCCAGCCGGCCGTGCCGAAATGCTGCGGCCACAACTGCGGCCGCGCCTCGAAATTCTTCACGATGATGCCCGCGGCCAGCAGGCTCAGAATGGTCGAAAGCTTGAGCAGATGCGCCACGGCGATCGCGAGCAGCACGAGACCGAACAACGCGACGAACGAATGCTCGTCCTGCGGGCTCAAGCGGCGGTAGAACATCATGCAGGCGCGCGCGAGCACATACGCGACAATGATCGAGCCGACCAGCAGGTAGAGCGGCTGCAGGATGGTGGCGAAAACGTTGCCGTAAATTTCCTGGTGCAGCCAACCCGACGCGAGCTTTTCGATCACGACCGCATACATGCTGTTGAGCGCCGTAAGCGTGAGCAGGCGCTGCGTGACCTGGCCTTCGGCGCGCAACTCGGTCTTGAGCTGGATCACCATCGTGGGCGAAGTCGCCATGGCGATCGAAGCCACGACGATGGCGACGATCGCCGGCACCGAAAGGAATAGCAGCACGACGAGCACGAGCACGAAGGTCAGCGTGGCTTCGGCAAGGCTCGAGAGAATGATCCAGGGATTGCGGCGGATCCAGCGCAAGTCGAGCCGGCTGCCGAGTTCGAACAACAACAGGCCGAGCGCGACATCGATCAGCGGCCGCGCGGCATCGGCGGCATCGATGCTGATCACGCCGAAGCCCGCCGAACCGGCAATCAGCCCAATGATGGCGTAGCTCGAAATGCGCGGCAGCCGCCAGGCGCGATAACACAGCTCGCCGACGAGGCCGGCGGCGAGCAGCGCGAGGCCTGCCCAGAATATGCCGTCTGGCTGCAACGGCCAGGCGGGAAAGAACGAAAACGCCGACTTCATCGTAGTGGCTTCTCCTTGGCAGAACGTCTTGCATGGGATCGGACCGGGCGCGGCGCCAGACACCTGACATTTCGCGCCCGGCACACGGTCAAGCCGCATGCGCTGACAGACGAGGCGCGCAGGCTCGCTACCTGATGAGGGCGGCGGCCAGACACGACGGACAACAGCGGGAAACCTCTGCGCCGGCACCGCTCATGCGGCAAACCGCCGGCACGGGCGCGTCCTGTGTGGAGTGTCAGCGCCCGCAATGGGTGAACGAACGCTGCCGACCTTCCTGAGCAATCAGAGTCAGGACATGCGGCATCCGTTCCTTGGACGCGTCGGCCGTCTGTTGCGGCACATGACGCGGAAAAGAACGGCGATTGTGCCATAGCTTTTTTGCAATTGTCCCGCTCGGCCGGTAAAGCTTGGCGAAGCCGGTAAATGCGCCCGTTTCGGCAGGCTTTATCGACAATAAGGAAAAAGTGACCGTTTCGCCAGTGGGGCGGCTAGGCAGGTCAGAACTGCGCGGTAGCCTTGGGCCTTCTCCAGACCGATGGCGTTGGTTTTGGGTTTACGGTTTACCGTATGTATACGTAGTAGCAGTTAACAAAGGCGTGACTTTGCTGTGGATAACCCCTGTATACCTATGTGAATCATCGGCTTGGCGCTCGGACAACCACGCGCGATGTGTGTGAGATGCACTCGGGTATCGAAGAGTAACTTTTGGGCCATGAACATGGCCTGCCGAGTTACCCCGTTTACGTCCACATCGCGTCCACACCGGATTTACCCACAACTCGCGCGGTTATCCACAGGTTTGGGTGAATAACCGTATTGGTCAGGATATTGGTTCGTGGCTAGAGGTTGCGCTGACGCAGGGCGCGCTGGAGAAAGCGTGCGGGATCGACCTGCTCGGCAAGCTCGCGCTCGATGGGCCATGGCTCGCCTTCGAGTTGCGAGGCGATGAGCTCCGCGCCCAGCGCCGCCCACACGAGCCCGCGCGATCCGAACGCGAACGCGCCGTAAAGACCGGGCGCGCGCGGCAAGTCGAGCGGCCACGCACCCGAAAGCCGCTGCGCGTCGCGCCGTGCGGCGGCTTCATCGCCGAGCTGGCCCAGCATGGGCAGGCGGTCGCTCGTGACGCAGCGCAAGGCCACGCGGCCTCGCCAGGGGCTTTGATGAGAAGAATCCAGGGCTGAGGCGTCGGCTGCGGTAGCTTGCAGACCGGGCAGCATGCGCGCGACGCGCTCGATGTTTTCGACGTGACCCGCTTTGCGTAGCGCCGTGCTGGTGTCGTCGACTTCGTAGGTGGCGCCTGTGAGCGTCACGCCGCCTGGCAGCGGCACCGCGTAGCCGTCGCCGATCACGGGCATGCGCAGGGAGCCAAGCGGGCTCCCGTCGAGCAGCGTGAGTTGGCCGCGCACGCTGCGCGTGGGTGCGAAGTCGAGCGCCGCCGCGCGCGCGGCATCGTGCGCGTTGGCGAAGATCACCGCGCCGGCCTGCGCGACGAGCGCGCCGCTTTCATCGAAGACTTGCCAGGTGTCGCCAGCGCGCGCGATGCGCGCGACTTGCACGCCGTAACGCAGATCGATTCGCGCATCCGGGAAGGCGCATGCGGCGGCAAGCTGCGCCCGGCACAGCGAGGCCGGATCGATCGCGCCGCCGCGTGGATAGAACCAGCCGCCCTGCGCGAGCGCGACGCCGGCAATCGACTCAGCCTCTGCGCGGTCGACGCCGCGCACGAATTCCTCGGGATAGCCAAACGATGCGAGCGCTTCGGCGACAGCTCGCGACTCGTCATCGGCGGCGAGATGCAGAAGTCCTGCGTGTGAGCGCACGGGCGCCTCGATTGCGCCATTCGTGCACGCTTGCGCTGCGGCGTCGAGCGCGGCCCAGCGTCGCAATGCGTAGAGAAACCCGGCGCGCGTGATGCGCGACGCGCTGCTGTCGTCGCGCGAAATAAGCGGATGAAACACGCCGGCGGGATTGCCCGAGGCTTCGCGGGCAGGCGCCGCATGCCGCTCGAGCAGCGTGACATGCCAGCCGCGCGCCGCGAGTCGCTCGACTAGCGCGCTGCCCGCGAGCCCGGCGCCGATCACTACCGCGTGCCGTTCGGCGAGTTCCAGCGGCAGCGGCGGTTCGTAACGGCGCACACGCCAGCGTGGTGCGAAGCGGCCAGCCAGCATCGTCCACTTGGTTCCGAAGCCGGTGGTCTTGCGATATTCGAAGCCGTTTTGCTCGAGCGCGCGCTTCACCTCACCCGCGCTGCTCCAGGTTGCGAAGGTGGCCTCTTCGCCGGCGACGCGCGCGAGCGCCTTGAAGATCTGCGGCGACCAGAGTTCGGGATTCTTCGCGGGGGCGAACCCGTCGAGAAAGATAGCGTCGGCGCGCAGCCACATTTTGGGAAGCGTTTCGAGCGCGTCGCCGAACGCGAGCGTGAGCGTGACGCGTCCGCCTTCGAACTCGATCCGGTGTGTGCCAGGGACGAGCATCGGCCAGGCGTCGACGAGTTCGTGTGCAAGACGCGCGATGGACGTACCCGACTCGTGAGAATCATGCGGTGCGTGCGCAACCACCGCGTCGAGCGCCGCGCGCAGATCGTCGCGTGAAAATGGGTGTTTCTCCACCGAGACGAAATGCAGGCGCTCGCAGCGCGCGGGCGCGTTGCGCCAGGCTGCCCAGGTCGCGAGAAAGTTCACGCCCATGCCGAAACCCGTCTCGAGCACGGTGAAAATGCGTTTGTTCTGCCAGCGCTTGGGCAGGCTGTTGCCGCGCAAAAACACATATTCGGCCTGCTCGAAGGCGCCGAAAGTGCTGTGATAGACGTCGTCGAAGCGCGGCGAATACGGCTTGCCGTCTTCGCGAAACGCGAGCGTGGCGGGGATCAGTGTGGCGGTCATGACTCTCGCGTTGGCTGGAAACGGCGGGTCTCGAAGCGCGGGGTGCGGCAGCAAAGGCCCGTGGGTATTGGGTTTGCGGGCGAAAAGCGTTGGCGCGGCACAACGCCGGAAGCGTCAAATTTGCTGGCGCTGCGCCGTCGCAGTGCCGCTTTTTGCATGCGGCGGCCGTCAAAAATACAGGCAGGCGCACAAAACCCGCGCAAACCCCTCTAAATCTTCGAAACCCTTGTCGTTATTGGGTTTGCGCTGCGCTATCATAGCAAGCGCCGCCCAGGGAAGCGGCAGCACGGACGTCGCGGGCCTTCATGGCCGTCGCAACGAAAATACGCCGGAGTGCTCCGGATCCGTAGCTGCTCGACGGCGCGGCACGCGACCGTATAATCGGCGCGTTCGCGCTGTTCGTGTCAACCTAAACACAGAAAGGAACTTCTCAATGAATAAACAGGAACTGATCGACGCCGTCGCAGCACAGACGGGCGCTAGCAAGGCACAAACCGGCGAAACGCTGGACACGCTGCTCGAAGTGGTCAAGAAGGCTGTGTCGAAGGGCGACGCGGTTCAGTTGATCGGCTTCGGCAGCTTCGGTTCGGGCAAGCGCGCAGCCCGTACGGGCCGCAACCCGAAGACCGGCGAAACCATCAAGATTCCCGCAGCCAAGACCGTCAAGTTCACGGCTGGCAAGGCGTTCAAGGACGCCGTCAACAAGCGCTAAGACATTGCCGCTTTAAGTTGACACCCGCCCCTGGCGGGTTTTTTTTCGTCCGCCGGGTTTGCACCCGGCGCGCTCAGTCGTGGCGGTGGACGATTTCTCCGTCGTGATCGTGGTCGTGGTCGTGTTCATCGTCGAAATCCCACGACGGGAACGGGTCGGCATACGCCAGCCAGGCGTCGGGGCCCGCGGCGTATTCGGCGTCTGTCAGAAGGCACGCGTCGAGCTTTGCCTGCCACGCTTCGCGGTCGATATCCACGCCGATCATCACCAGCTCCTGGCGCCGGTCGCCGATGCGCGCGTCGTTCGCGTCGCCGAACCAGTCGGCCGCGATCTCCTTTTCGAGCTCGGCGTCCTGCGGCCACTCCTCGCGCGGCTGCGCGGCCCACCAGGTACCCGCCGGGCCATGGCGGCAGACGCCGCCCGCCTGCGAAAGCGAGCCCGCCACGTCGTTGCGCGTCGCGAGCCAGAAGAAGCCCTTCGAGCGCAGCACGCCCTTCCATTCCTGATTGAGCAGCGCCCACAGACGCTCGGGATGGAACGGCTTGCGCGCCCGATAGACCAAGTTGCCGATGCCGTACTCGTCGGCTTCGCTATGGGCGTGGTGAGCGGCGCCATCGTCGCTATGGTCGTGATCGTGCAGCGAGGCGAGCCAGCCCGGCGCGCTCGCGGCGTCGTCGAAGTCGAAGCGGCCCGTATTGAGCACCTCGGCCAGCGGCACCTGGCCGTGGCGGCTCACCACCTGCACCGCGCGCGGATTGATGCGCGCGAGAATGCGTTGCAGGCGCGCGAGTTCGTCGGCGCTCACGAGGTCGGCTTTGTTGAGCACGAGCACGTCGCAGAATTCCACCTGCTCGATCAGCAGTTCGACGATCGTGCGGTCGTCGGTGTCGCTTGCGGCCACACCGCGCTCGGCGAGCGGATCGGCACTCGCGTAATCGCGCAGGAAGTTGAAGGCGTCCACGACCGTCACCATCGTGTCGAGCCGGGCGATGTCGGCGAGCGTCGTGCCGTCTTCATCGGCGAAGGTGAAGGTTTCGGCGATGGGCATGGGCTCGGCGATGCCGGTCGACTCGATCAGGATGGCGTCGAACCGCTGGCCGGCCTGCGCGGGGTCGGCGAGGCGCCGGATTTCGGCGAGCAGGTCGTCGCGCAGCGTGCAGCAGATGCAGCCGTTGGACAGCTCGACGAGTCGCTCCTCGACATGCGAGAGCGCGGCGGCATCGCGCACGAGCGTGGCGTCGATGTTGACGGCGGCGAGATCGTTGACGATCACGGCCACGCGCAGGCCGGCGCGGTTCGCGAGGACGTGGTTGAGCAACGTGGTCTTGCCCGCGCCCAGAAAGCCGGAGAGTACGGTGACGGGCAGTGGCGGCTGATTCATTGCGATGTGAGATAAAGAAAGGCGGGAATCGGGCCGCGCGCGGCCGCGCGGCGCAAGCCTGCATTTTGCACCATGCGCGCGCGGTGCGCCGACAGCGCGCGTACTAGCCCTGCGTCGGCATGACGGCCAGTACTGTGCCGCTCAGGGCATCAGCTTCCACTTGCGCAAGATGGCCGCAATCTGCTGTGCGTACCGGTCGCGCAACGCCGGCGTCTCGGAGTGATAGGCGCCCACGGCGGCCCAGGTGTTGCCGTACCTGTTCATTTTCTGGCGCAAATGCCAGGCAGCAATGTAGACGTTCTTGCACGGCTGCATGAGCGTACTGGACGAAATGCCATATTGCGCGAGCGTGGGCAGATGAATCGAGTTGATCTGCATCACCCCATAGTCCACCGAACCATTCGTATTCCTGTGCAATGCGTCAGGCGTGTTGTGCGATTCCTGCCAGGCGATGGCGCGCAAAATGAGCGGATTGACCTTCTGGTAGCGGGCCGCCTCGTCGAAACAATCCGCGCGCGCCGGCGTGCTCGCGCCGGCGGCGGCGAGCATCAGAACAGCAACGGTAGTGGCGGATGCAACCTTTTTCATGGCAAGGTCGAGGGACGTTGCGGTAAGCCGGAGCGCAGGTCTGTCTTGCCCGATATGGGGAAAACCCGTGCTTGCGTTGCCTGCTCCGGTCATGGTGCGCAGTGGATGGCCCGTATCATACCGGCGGACCAAGTCGCGTCAAACCAGCCGAATGGTACGCCGGCCAGGACCAGGACGGAGGCGCGGATCGCCCGGCGTGCGGCGGCGCGATTCCCTCCCCGGCACGGGTTCCAATCCTTTCAGAATGCGTCCCCGTGCTGACGGAAGTTAGAGTAAATCCCCAGACGCAATTTCTTTGTGACAAATTCGACATGAAAAGCTGCTACTGTTGCATTTTTTGCTGGTCGTCGATTGCCGGGATGAGGGGCGTCGGCGGGCCGCGGCCAGTAGGCTGTCCGGCCTGAAATCATGAGACGGCCACAGCAAGCACGTTGAGCACGATAAGTACGACTGGCCGGTGGCGTCCGTCCCCGGCCTCGAAATGATACCCATGAGAAGAAATCGTATGGCTTTGCGTCGCGTCGCCAAGGCGCTGCTCGTAAGCGGGCTCCTGGCGGCGCAACTCGCGCACGCCCAGGTCACGCTTAACTTTGTCAACGCCGACATCGACCAGGTGGCGAAGGCCATCGGCGCGGCCACCGGCAAAACGATCATTGTCGATCCGCGCGTGAAGGGGCAGCTCAATCTCGTTTCCGAGAACCCGGTGCCCGAGGACCAGGCGCTCAAGACGCTGCAATCGGCGCTGCGCATGCAGGGCTTCGCGCTCGTACAGGATCATGGCGTACTCAAAGTCGTGCCCGAGGCCGACGCCAAGCTCCAGGGCGTGCCGACCTATGTGGGCAACACGCCCGCGGCGCGCGGCGACCAGGTGGTCACGCAGGTGTTCACGCTGAGGCACGAATCGGCGAACAATCTGCTGCCCGTGCTCCGTCCGCTCATTTCGCCGAACAACACGATCGCCGCGTATCCGGGCAACAACTCGCTCGTCGTGACGGACTATGCGGACAACGTGCGCCGCATCGCCGCGATCATCGCCGGCGTGGACACGGCCGCGGGCCAGCAGGTGCAGGTGGTGCCGCTGCGCAACGCCAACGCGCTCGACATTGCGCCGCAAATTTCGAAGATGCTCGATCCGGGCTCGATCGGCGCCTCGGACCCGTCGCTGAAGGTTTCGGTTGTGGCCGACCCGCGCACCAACTCGCTGATGCTGCGCGCCTCGAACGCACAGCGTCTCAGCGCCGCCGTGCAATTGGCGAAGCAGCTCGACGCGCCAACGAGCATGCCGGGCAATATGCACGTCGTTCCGCTGCGCAACGCCGACGCGGTGCAGCTCGCCAAGACCCTGCGCGGGATGCTCGGCAAGGGCGGAAACGATTCGTCGTCGGGCAATAGCGCGAATTCGTTCAACCAGAACTCGGGTGGCGGTGGCGGCAGTGGCAGCGGCTACGGCAACACCTCGACCGGTCTTTCCGGCACTCCGCCGCTGCCCAGTTCGCTCGGTGGCAGCACTGGCATGTCGTCGGGCAATTCGCTGACGGGCGGCACATCCGGCGGCAGCAACGGCGACTCGTCGTTCGGCGGCGACAAGGACAAGGGCGACGACAATCAGCCTGGCGGCATGATCCAGGCCGATGCGGCGACCAACTCGCTGATCATCACGGCGTCGGATCCGGTGTACCGCAACCTGCGCACCGTGATCGACCAGCTCGATGCGCGGCGCGCGCAGGTCTACATCGAAGCGCTGATCGTTGAGCTCAACTCGAACACCAACGCCAATCTCGGTATCCAGTGGCAGATCGGCAATAGCAACGTAGTGGCCGGGACCAACCTCGCCACCGGCTCCGGCAACAGCATCATCAACCTGACGGCGGCAGCGGCAGGAGCAGCTGCTGGCGTCACCACTGGCGGCCTGGCGGGTGCGCTTGCGGGCTCGGCCGTCCAGCAGGGCCTGAACGTGGGCTGGATCCACAATATTTTCGGTGTGCAGGGGCTCGGCGCATTGCTGCAGGCGCTCTCGCAGACGAGCGACGCCAACGTGCTGTCCACGCCTAACCTCATCACGCTCGACAATCAGGAAGCGAAGATCGTCGTCGGCACGAACGTGCCGATCCAGACCGGCACGTATTCGAACCTCACGAGCGGCTCGACGAGTTCGGCGTTCAACACCTACGATCGCGTCGACGTGGGCTTGACGCTGCACATCAAGCCGCAAATCACCGACGGCGGCATCCTGAAGCTGCAGCTGTACACCGAAGATTCGGCAATCGTAACCGGCACGACCAATGCCACGACCAATCCGGCCGGCCCGAACTTCACCAAGCGTTCGATCCAGTCGACCGTGCTCGCCGACAACGGCGAGATCATCGTGCTCGGCGGCCTGATGCAGGACAACTACCAGGTCAGCAACAGCAAGGTGCCGCTGCTTGGCGACATTCCATGGATCGGCCAGTTGTTCCGCTCGGAAAACAAGACGCGCCAGAAAACCAACCTGATGGTGTTCCTGCGTCCGGTGATCATCAACGATCGCGACACGGCGCAGGCGGTGACGTCGAATCGCTACGACTATATTCAGGGCGTGACGGGTGCGTACCGGTCCGATAACAACCTGATCAAGGACCGGGACGACCCGGTGGTGCCGCCGATGCCGGTTGGCCCGAGCGAAGGCGGTTCGGCGCTGAATCTGTTCGATCTCGACAAGATGCGGCGCGATCAGGCGATGGGCACGGCGTCCGCGCCCGCCGCAGTTCCCGCTAACGCCACGCAGATGCAGCCGGCGTATCCGCAGCAAGGCGCTCCGTCGCAAGCCGTGCCGCCGCAATACGCGCCACCGCAATCGTCGCCGGTGCAGCCGCCGCTCACCGGCCAGCCCAGGGTGCAGCCTTGAGCATGGCCGATACGCCTCGCCCGTCCCCAGCCGCCGCACGCGAAAGCACTGCGCCGCGCGAGGCGCCCTCGCCCGTTGCCGCGCGGCTCGTGCCGTATGGCTTCGCGCGAAGCGGCCAGATCCTCGTCGCACAGCAGCACGCCGACGGGCTCGAGGTGTGGATCAGCGAGCGCACCACGGGTGCGGCGATTGCCGAAATCGCGCGCAATTTCGGCGCGTTCTCGCTCGTGCGCATTCCCGCGGACGAGCTCGCCCAGGCGATCAACCAGGCCTACGCGCGCCAGGATGGCAGCGCGGCGCAGGTGGTGGGCGAAGTGGAAGGCGAAGTCGACCTCTCGCGCCTGATGCAGGACATTCCCGAGGTGGAGGACCTGCTCGAATCCGAAGACGACGCGCCGATCATCCGCATGATCAACGCGCTGCTCACGCAGGCGGCGCGCGAGCAAGCTTCCGACATTCATATCGAGCCTTTCGAGAATGCCTCGGTGGTGCGCTTTCGCGTGGACGGCACACTGCGCGACGTTGTGCGGCCGAAGAAGGCGCTCCATGGCGCGCTGATTTCGCGTATCAAGATCATGGCGCAGCTCGACATTGCCGAAAAACGCCTGCCGCAGGACGGCCGCATCACGCTGCGTGTGGGCGGGCGTCCCGTGGACGTGCGCGTTTCCACCCTGCCCACGGGCCATGGCGAACGCGCGGTGCTGCGTCTGCTGGAAAAGGACGCGCAGCGCCTGAATCTCGAAGCGCTCGGCATGGCCGCCGACACGCTCAAGCAGTTCGACCAGCTGATTGCCAAGCCGCACGGCATCGTGCTCGTGACGGGGCCGACCGGTTCGGGCAAGACCACCACGCTTTATGCGTCGATGTCGCGGCTCGAAACCACCACGACCAACATCATGACCGTCGAGGACCCGATCGAGTACGACCTCGCGGGCATCGGCCAAACCCAGGTGAACGAGCGCATCGGCATGACCTTCGCGCGCGCGCTGCGCTCGATCCTGCGTCAGGACCCGGACATCATCATGATCGGCGAAATTCGCGACCTTGAAACCGCGCAGATCGCCGTGCAGGCCTCGCTCACGGGCCACCTCGTGCTGGCCACGCTGCACACCAACGACGCCGCCTCGGCGGTCACGCGTCTGACCGACATGGGCGTGGAGCCTTATCTGCTGGCTTCGTCGCTGCTCGGCGTGCTGGCGCAGCGTCTCGTGCGGCAACTGTGCCCGCACTGCAAGGAAGAGCGCCTCGAAGACGATGGACGCAAGCGCTGGCATCCGGTCGGTTGCGACCGCTGTGGTCATTCGGGTTACTCGGGGCGGCGCGGCGTGTACGAATTGCTCAACATCGACGAGCCGATTCGCAGCCTCATTCACCGCAATGCCGCCGACGCCGAGATTTTCACCGCGGGCCGCGCGCAGGGCATGCGCACGCTGCGCGACGACGGCGAGCGCTGGCTCGCCGCGGGCACGACCTCACTAGAGGAAGTGCTGCGCGTGACGGGCGGCGCGTAAAGCGCTCAGGCGGAGGCGAAGAAGACGATGCCGGCATTCCGTTTCGAAGCGATCGACGCAGCGGGCAAGGCGCAAAAAGGCGTGCTCGACGCGGACAGCGCGCGCGGCGCGCGTGCGCAGTTGCGCGGTCAGGGCCTCACGCCGCTCGTGGTCGAGCCCGCGGCGACCCGCACGCGCGGCGCACGCGCCCAGCGCCTCGCGCTCGGGCGGCGTCTCTCGCAGCGCGAGCAGGCGATTCTCACGCGCCAGCTCGCGAGCCTGCTGGTGGCGGGGCTGCCGCTTGGCGAAGCGCTCGCGGTGCTCACCGAGCAGTCCGAGCGCGACTACATTCGCGAACTGATGGCCGCGATCCGCGCCGAGGTGCTGGGCGGCCACTCGCTCGCCAACGCACTTGCGCAGCATCCGCGCGACTTTCCCGACATCTACCGCGCGCTCGTCGCGGCGGGCGAGCACACCGGCAAGCTCGGCATCGTGCTCTCGCGCCTCGCCGACTACATCGAGCAGCGCAACGCGCTCAAGCAGAAGATCGTGCTGGCCTTCACCTACCCGACGATCGTGACGATCATCGCGTTCGGCATCGTCACGTTCCTGCTGAGCTATGTGGTGCCGCAGGTCGTGAACGTGTTTGCGAGTACGAAGCAACAGTTGCCGTTCCTGACCATCATGATGATGGCGCTCTCGGGCTTCGTGCGGGAATGGTGGTGGGCCGTGCTGATTGCGGTGGCGATCGTCGCGTGGATCGTGCGCGCGACCTTGCGCCGGCCCGGGCCGCGCCTCGCGTTCGACCGCTGGCTGCTCACGGCGCCGCTCGCGGGCAAGCTCGTGCGCGGCTACAACACGGTGCGCTTCGCGAGTACGCTCGGCATTTTGAGCGCGGCGGGCGTGCCGATCCTGCGCGCACTGCAAGCGGCCGGCGAAACGCTCTCGAACCGCGCCATGCGCATGAATGTGGACGACGCCATCGTGCGCGTGCGCGAAGGCACGTCGCTCTCTCGCGCGCTCGGCAATACGAAGACGTTTCCGCCCGTGCTGGTGCACCTGATTCGCTCGGGCGAGGCGACCGGCGACGTCACGACCATGCTCGATCGCGCCGCCGAGGGCGAGGCGCGCGAACTGGAGCGGCGCACGATGTTTCTCACGAGCTTGCTCGAGCCGCTATTGATTCTGGCGATGGGGGGCGTGGTGCTGGTGATCGTGCTCGCGGTGATGCTGCCGATCATCGAGCTGAACAATCTGGTGCAGTGAATAGCACAGCGCGCCGCGCGTGCGCAAAGCAGCGCTGCGCGCGGAGTCGATCAGCGCACGTAGATGGTGGGACCGGCCGCGTTGGCAGGCAGGAAGACTTCGGAGTGCACGCCGTGGCGGTCGACGACGATCGAGCGGGCGCGCACTTCGGCAAGTGTTCCGTCCGGGCCGATCGGGCCGCCGAGCGCGATGGCCTTGGCCGGGTCGCCGCCGAAGCTCACGATGGCCGCCGCGCCTTGCTTGAGCGCGAGGATGCCGAACAGGTGGATGTCTTGCGCGACGTTGTGCTCGAGCTTGCCGCCAAAGAGCGTGCCGGCCTCGGCAACCGAGATGGGCGCCTGGGCGGCGGCGGCCTGCACCGGAGCGGCGCGCGAGGCTGCGACTTCGAGCGTCCACCACGCAGCCGTGGCGCAGAACACCGCGAACGCGGCGAGTGACAGAAGGCGGATTTGCAGTGGGTTCATGCGCTCCATTGTACGGAGTATTGTGGACGTTTTGATGGCGCACCTCGAGGCCGCGAACGCGGGTCTCAAAGGCGTCATCGTGTGACATTACAATGACCCGTCATGGGCGCGCGAACCCGGTTTCGCGCGCAGAACGAAACAGGGCGCACCGGGGTGCGCCGCAACGATCACTCGTGACCATTCGCGAGCATCAATTGCCAGGAGGGAAGCAACTTATGTCCATATGGACCCGCAGCCATGCCGAAATCGAGCGCCGACGCGCACGTCGCCAGCGCGGTTTTACGCTGATCGAAATCATGGTCGTGATTGCGATCCTCGGTATTCTCGCGGCGCTGATCGTGCCGAAGATCATGAGCCGTCCCGATGAAGCACGCCGTGTCGCCGCGCGCCAGGACATCGGCACGGTCATGCAGGCAATGAAGCTCTACCGGCTCGACAATGGCCGCTATCCCACCCAGGACCAGGGCCTCCAGGCACTGGTGCAAAAGCCCACCACCGACCCGGTGCCGAACAACTGGAAGGACGGCGGCTATCTCGAGCGCCTGCCCAACGACCCGTGGGGCAATCCGTACCAGTATCTGAACCCGGGCGTGCACGGCGAAATCGACGTCTTTAGCTATGGCGCCGACGGCAAGCCCGGCGGCGAAGGCAACGACGCCGACATCGGGTCCTGGCAATAAGGTAACGAATAAACAACGGGAGCCAGCCGGGTTTATCGGGGCCCACCGGGGCTCGATGGGGCTGGATGCAAACGCGCGGCCCCGATTCCCGTTCATCTCCAGCTTCACGTTCCTCATCGCCATGCACTCCCGCCCCCTCCGCAGTCGCAACCGCACGCCGATGCGCACCCCGCACGCGGCGCGCGCACGCTCGGCGGGCTTCACGCTGCTGGAAATGCTGGTCGTGCTGATGATCGCGGGGCTGCTGGTGTCGCTCGCGTCGCTTTCGCTCACGCGCAATCCGCGCACCGATCTGAATGAAGAGGCGCAGCGTCTCGCGTTGTTGTTCGAATCCGCCGGCGACGAGGCGCAGGTGCGGGCGCGCCCTATCGCGTGGCAGCCGGTCGAGGGCGGATTTCGCTTTGACGTGCATACCGAGGACGGCTGGCGTCCGCTGCGCGATGACCTGCTAGGACCGCGCAAGTGGGAAGGCGGCGTGACGGGCGTATCGATCACCTACTCCGGCGACGACGACCTGCATGCGGACCGCCTCGTGTTCGGCACCGAGGCCGTCGAGCAGCCCGTTGAAATCACGCTGTTCTCGGCGGCGGGCCGCGCCACTATCGTTGGTACTGGCGCGGGCCGGTATGAGGTGCGCTGAGATGCACATGGCCACCCGCTTTGTTCCGCGTCGCGCGGCCCGCGCGAGCCGTGCCGCAACAGGCGGCTTCACGATGATCGAAGTGCTGGTCGCGCTTGCCATCGTGGCGATCGCGCTTGCTGCCTCGCTGCGCGCCGTGGGTAGCCTCGCGGCGAGCGAAAGCGATCTGCACCAGCGCCTGCTCGCGGGCTGGAGCGCCGACAATGCGCTCGCGCAACTGCGTCTCGCGCATGCGTGGCCCGAGGTCGGCGAGCTCAGCTTCGACTGCTCGCAAGGCAATCTGCAGCTGACCTGCACGCAGCACGTCACAGCCACGCCCAATCCCGTTTTCCGCCGCGTGGAGGTCTCGGTGGCCACACCGGGCCGCGACGGCAATCTCGCGCAACTCGTCACCGTGCTCGGCAATGAAACGAACCGGTCGCTGTGATCGCGCGATGCGCCGAAAGCGCGTTCCTCCGGGGCCGCTGCACGGGCGGCCGGCCGGGCACGCGGCTTCGCCCAGCGCTTTGCGCGCACGCCGCGCGGCCGGCTTCACGCTGATCGAACTACTCGTTGCCATCGCGATTCTCGCCGTGGTCGCGATCTTGTCGTGGCGCGGCCTCGATCAGATCGTGCGCGGCCGCGACGTCCTCACGCATTCGATGGCGGAAGAGCGTGTGTTCGCGCAGATGTTCGACCAGATGCGCATCGACGCGCGCCAGGCCGTCAGCGACGACGAAGCGGGCGCGCCCGCGGTCTCCGTCGACGGCGGCGCGCTGCAGATCGTGCGCGAGTTCGCCGTGCCGCCCGGCGCGCCGCCGCGTTTGCAGGTGGTGCGCTACCGCGTGAGCAACGGGAGTGTCGTACGCTACGCGTCGCCGCCGCTCGCCAACCTCGGCGACCTGCGGCGCGCGCTGCGTGGTGGCGAGAGTAGCGCATGGAGCGCGTTGCCGATGATGCAGGGCGTGGGCGCGATCGACGCGCGGCTCTACGTGGAGAAGGTGGGCTGGACCTCGGACATGAACCAGGTGCGCTCGCAGATCGCGACGAACAACAGCAGCGTGAAGGTGCCGCAACTCGGCAATGCACCCGTGCCGCGCGCGGTGACGGGGCTCCAGGTGAGCGTCAGTGCGCACTCGCTCGCGCGGCCGGTCACGCGCGTCTTTCTCGTGGGGGAATGAGCATGCGACAGCATCGAATTCTCCGCTTCCCTGCTCGTAACGCAGCTTGTCCCGCTGTACGCGCCACCGCGTGCCGTCGTCGCCAGCGCGGCGCCGCGATCATCACCGCGCTGCTGGTGGTCGCGCTTGCCGCGATTCTCGTCTCGGGCATGCTGTGGCGTCAGCAGGTGCAGGTGCGGCGCATCGAAAATCAGCGGCTGCTCGCGCAGGGACAATGGATCGCGCGCGCCGCGCTCGACTGGACGCGCCTCGTGCTGCGTTCCGAGGGCGACACCTCGGCGGGCGTGACCTATCTGGGCGGCGCGTGGGGCATGCCGGTCGCGAAGACGCGCCTTTCCGACTTCCTGGGCCAGATTGGCCAAGCGCGCGCGGAACAGGGCGCCGACACCTGGCTTTCCGGCTCTATCGAAGACGCGCAGGCGCGCTTCAATCTGCGCAATCTCGTGTCTGCTTCCGCGCCCGGCGCGTTGCAGCTCAATCTCGCGCAGATCCAGGCGTTCGCGCACCTCTTGCAACTGCTTGGCATCGACGGCCAGCTCGCGAAGAATGCAGCCGTCTATCTGCGCGCGGGTCTCGTCCACTCGATCACGCGCTTTCAGACTGGCGCCACGGCCTCGGGCAGCACCGGCACGGCCGGGAGCGCGCAGCAAGTCGAGGGCGGCACGGGAGGCGGTGCGAACTTCACCGACAACCCCGGCCTGTCCGATGCCGACTCCAACAGCGCCGTCGCGCCGCTGCTCATGACGAGCACCGATTCGCTGCTCGACGTGCCAGGCTTCACGCCCGACATCGTCGCGCGTCTGCGCCCGTTCGTGACGGTCCTGCCCACCACGACGCCCGTGAACATGAATACGGCCAGCGCCGAGGTGATCGCGGCGATCGTGCCGGGCATGAGCCTCTCGAGCGCGCAGGCGTTCGTGGCGCGGCGCCAGACTGTGTTCTTCCATAACCTCGCCGACGTGCAGCTCGCGCTGCAAGGCGCGGGGGCCGGACAAACCAGCGTCGACTCGACGCAATGCGACGTCAATACAAGCTATTTTGTGGTCCATGGACGTGTGCAGCACGAGCGCGCCGTGGTGGACCGCACCACGCTCGTGTGGCGCGACCCGCTTACCCATACGACGCGCATCGTGCGCGTGCGCGACGAACCATGAAACCGTACCCGTCCAACATCGAAAAGAGGTGCGTTTGAGCACGCTGATCGTCCTGATGCCGCCGCGCGATCCGGCGGTCCATTCGCAGGAATGGCAACTGCCTGAACTGCCGTTCGTGCTGCTCGACAAAGCGGGCCAGACGCAGCGCGCAGGCCGGGCGGCGCTCGGCCTGTTGCCGAAGGCGTCGGCCACCGTGCTGCTGATCGCCGCGCGCGATCTGCTCATGATTGCCGCCACCGTGCCGCCGCTCAAGGGGCCGCGGCTGCGCCAGGCGCTGCCGAACGTCGTCGAGGATCATCTGATTCAGGACGCGCAGACTTGCCATCTCGCGCTCGATCCCGCGCGCTTGCCCGGCGGGATGCAGACGGTCGCGGCGGTCGATCGCGGGTGGTTTCGCTTCCTCGTCGAAGGCTTTACCGGCTCGGGGCACCGCAACCTGCGTGCGGTGCCGGTGGCGCGCTGCCTGCCCGATGCGGCGAGCGTTGCCGGCGCTGCTGCTGCGCAAGCGCTGCAAGCGGACGCGCACGCAGGCGAGCCCTCCATGCCGGCCGACTCCACCGATTCCGCCGACCATGCCGAAGCCGCCGCCGGTGGCGCAGGCAGTGCCAACGGCGCCGATAGTGCGAGTGGCCCTGTAACGGCTTGCGTATTCGGCCCGGTCATGTCGACTGCGCCCGCGCTGCTGCCTGACGTGGGGACCGCTGTATCAAGCACCACCGCACGCGCATCTGGCGCGCTGCTCGAACTCACGATCGCGCGCGGCGCGACGGCTGAAGGCTTCGCAGTGCCGGCGGCGAGCCTTGCCGCGACTGTGGAGGCGCTGGCCGGCGATGCCCCCGTTACGCGCTACGTGCTGACGGGGGTGCCAGGCGAGCCCGCGAGCGCCGCCGACAAAGCCGCACTCGCGGCTGCGCTGCCCGGCGCGCGGCCGCTCGGCTTCGAGACGCTCGCAAAGCGCGCGCTCGCGTGCAAATTCGACCTCTGCCAGTTCGAGTTCGCGGTGCAGCCGTGGAGTCTCGATCGCGCGACGCTGCGCCGGCTGCGCGTGCCCGTCGTGCTGGTAGCGGCCTCGCTCGTGGTGGCAATCATCGGTGCGAACGTGCAGTGGCTGATGTTTGCGCGTCAGCGCGATGCCATCAACACGCAGATGACCGAACTGCTGCTCAACGCTTTCCCGAAGACCACGGTGGTGCTCGATCCCGCCGGGCAGATGGCGCGCCAGCTTTCGCAACTGCGCGTGGCTGCGGGCGAGCCCTCGCCCGACGATTTCCTCGTGCTCGCCGACGGCTTTGCGCGCTCGCTCGGGCCGGTGCCCGCGAATGCAATTGCGGCGCTCGACTATCACGACCGGCGACTCGACGTGACCTTCAAGCCCGGCGTCAACGTCGACGCCGACTTGAACAAGCGTCTCGCGCGCAATGGTCTTGCGGCTACGCAGGACAGCAGTAGCGGCAAATGGACGATCAGGAGCGCATCGTGAAGACAACCGGTTCGAGCAGCGCATGGGCGCAGACCTTGAGCGACCAGTGGAGCAACTTTTGGGAAGTCCGCACCGCGCGCGAAAAAATGCTGCTGACGTGGGGTGGCGCGGTGCTGGCCGTGGCGATCGGCTATTCGGTGCTTTGGCAGCCGGCGGCGGCCGGCCGCGCGCGCCTGCGCGAGAACTTGCCCGCGATGCAGCGCCAGCTTGCGCAGATGACCGCGCAGGCCGACGAGGCGCGCGCGCTCGCAGGCGCTGCGGCGAGCGTCGCGCCGGGTGGCCAGGCGCTCAAGGATGCGCTCACTGCATCGCTCTCCGACCACGGCATGCCGGGCGCGCAGGTGCAATTGATCGGCACGACGGCGCAGGTGCAAATGAAGAATGCCTCGTTCCCGGCCTGGGCCGCCTGGCTCGACGACGTGCGCAAGCAGTACAAGGTGCAGGTGGTCGAGGCCCATATCACGGCGCTGAAAGCCGACGGCCAGGTCGATTTGACCGCGTCGCTGCAGCCGGCGAACACGCACTAACGCGCGAAACGCGGTCGACCGCGAAGCATGGGAGCGCACTAGGCGCTTTGCTCCAAGTGCGATCGACAGCCTTGCATGGGACCAGAGTAAGAGCTTTGCATGGGGCAGGAGTAAGTGCTGAAGCACTAACTCCTGCCGACAGCTAAAGCACCAACTCTGGTCGACAGGAGATTCCTCGAATGTCTTATTGGATGCGGCGCGCACGCGCCGTGTTGCCCTGGCTATTCGTAGCCGTGTTGTCCGTGGGCGCGGTGCTGCTCGTGCGGCTGCCCGCCGCGTGGATCGCGCCGCAGTTCGCGCGCGCGACCCAGGGCCACGTCAACCTCGTCGATCCGCAAGGCTCGCTCTGGCGCGGCTCGGCCACGCTCATGCTAGCTGCCGGCCACGACGTGCAGGGCGCGACGCTCCTGCCGGGCCGCATCGAATGGAGCACGTCGTTCTGGGCGCTCCTCACGGGCCGCGTGCGCATGCAGATGCGCCAGACCGAGGCCATGCCCGACCCTGTCGACGTCGAAGCGACCTTGCGCGGCGCGACGGTCACGCCAGGCGCGATCGCGGTGCCCGCGTCGTTGCTCGCGGGCCTTGGCGCGCCGTTCAACACGCTCGATCTGGATGGCAATGTGCGGCTCGCGTGGAGCCCCTGGCGCGTATTCGGCACCGATGCGTTCGGGCGGCTGACCGTCACGCTCGGCGACATGAGCTCGCGCGTCTCGCTGGTGAAGCCGCTGGGCTCGTACGAGGCGGTGCTGCAGGCGCAGGGCGCGTCGTCGACGCTCGATCTGAGCACGCAGAAGGGGCCGTTGCTGCTCGACGGGCACGGCACGTTCTCGCGCACGTCGGCATCGTTCAACGGCACCGCGAGCGCGACGCCCGATCAGCGCGAGAATCTGGCGGGGTTGCTGAACCTGCTGGGGCGGCCCACCGGGACCGGAGCCGTGGCGCTGACCTTCATGCGCTAACGCCCTGAATCGCCAGGGTGCATGGTGCAGCCGCGCTTACTGCGGCCGAGCGCCCTGCATCGCCGCGTCCTGCATGGCGCCATGCGAGGAAGGCGCGATGCCCTGCGCACCTGACGCAGCGGCATCTGACGCCGCGACGGGCGCGGGCGCCGCTACACCGCCGGTTTCCTGATCCATCTGCGAGACGTCCCAGCCGCCGCCGAGCGCCTTCACGAGCCCGACCGACGACACCATGCGCTGCCCCGCGATGCTCGCGAGCTTTTGCTGCGCCGTGAACGCGGTGGTCTGCGACGACAGGACGTTCTGGTAATCGGTCGTCCCCGCCTTGTATTCGTTCGTGACGATCCGCAGCGCGTGCTGAGCCGATTCCACGGCCTGCTGCTGCACCACGATTTCCTGTGCGAGGATGCGCTGCGACGCGAGGTTGTCCTCGACGTCCTGGAACGCGGCCAGCACGGTCTGCCGGTAAGCCGCGACCTGCTGGTCATAGGCCGCGCGCGCCGCTTCGGTTTGTGCGCGGCGCAGGCCCGCGTCGAATACCGTGGCCGCAAGCGACGGCCCGAGCGTCCAGAAGCGCGACGGCATGGAAAGCAACTGCGAGAGCACCGAGCTTTCGAAGCCGCCGCTCGCCGAGAGCGTCAGCGTGGGAAAGAACGCGGAGATCGCTATGCCGATCTGCTCGTTCGCGGCCGCCGCCTTGCGCTCCGCCGAGGCGATGTCGGGGCGCCGTTCGAGCAGCGCCGAAGGCATCGTGACCGGCACCGTGGGCGGCGTGGCCGTAAGCGCAGACGCGGGGATCGAGAATGCCGAAGCTGGCTTGCCAACCAGTACGGCAATCGCGTGTTCGTCCTGCGCGCGTGCCACGCCGTTGTCGATGGCGGCGGCTTGCGCCGACTGCAATTGCGTTTGCGCCTGGATCACGTCGGCACGGCCCGCCACACCCTGCGCGTACTGGTTCTGCGTGAGCTGCAGCGACTTCTGATAAGCGGCGACGGTGTCGTCGAGCAGCTTTTGCTGAGCGTCGAGCGAGCGCAGCGCGAACCAGGTTTGCGCGAGCGTGGCCTGCGCCGAAAGGCGCGCGTTGGCCAGATCGGCGGCGGCGCCCTGCTGGCCGGCCTCCTGTGCGCTGACCGTGCGGCTCACTTTGCCCCAGAGATCCGGTTCCCAGGTCGCGTCGAGTCCGAGGTTGACGTTGTTCGAGATCGAGCCGCTGCCCGTAAAGCCGTTGCTATTGGAGTTCGAGACGCGCGCGGGGCTGCGCGCGCGCGAGCCCGAGAACGACGCGCTCACCACCGGGAAATACGCCGCGCGCGCCTCGCCCACCAGCGCGCGCGCCTGGCGATACGCGGCGGCGTATTGCGCGACAGTCTGGTTGCTGGCGTTGAGCTGGTCCATTAGCCCGTTGAGCTGCGCGTCGTCGTAAATGAGCCACCAGGGGCCGCGGTCAGCGGTGTCGGCGGGTTGCGCGGTCTTCCAGCCTTCGGGCGCTTCCTTGTAGGACTCGGGCACTGCCGCAGCCGGCTTGTGATAGTCGGGACCCACGGCGCAGCCGGTCAACTGGAACGTGAGCGCGGCCGCCGCGCACAGCAGGGCAAACCTGGGCGCCTGGCGCACGGCGCGGCTACGGCGAGAAACGTGATGGCCGGGAGGGACGAAACGGCAAGACATGCAAGGAATTCCTGTCGATGCGGCTGGCGAACCGGGCAAACGTCGCGCATAGCCGATGCGCGAACACGCGCGGCGTGGTGCGTCCTGCAGCAATGCGATGGGCCGGCCCGGTTCGAAGGGCTGGCAAGCTGCGGCAATGGTAGCGCACGCGCCGCGCGCAGCGCGGAACCTGCAAGGGTAAGCCGGGAATGGGCGGGGATGTGTTACCGCGCGCCGATCGCAAATTACGCGTCGTTACGGCGCCAGCGACTCAGCGCGTGAACGGCGTGCAGCGCGGCTCTGCCCGCGCGCGTGCGCGCGCCACGCGTGGTGTTGGCGCGGCACGCAACCTGGACGCCGGAACAGGCGGCTTTGGCTGCCGCCGTGGTCGCCGCCGCTGCTTGCATGGCGGCCGCGACTGGGCTCGTTGCGGGCGGCGTGACACCGCTCGCCACCATGGACGTGCCAGCCCCGTCTCGCTGAGCGCGGCGCCGGTCAGCCCACACCATCAGCGCGACGGCAATCGAGCCGCCAGGCAGCACGAACATCGCTGCATAGAGTGCGAACTTGCGCCAACGCGCCGCGCCGCCGGTTTGCATGAAAGCAAGCCGCGCAGTGCAGGAGACCGAGCGGCCGATGCCGCCGAGCGCGTTTTTGAGGTACAGCATGGCGCAATCAACAGGAGAATTGGGGAATACGAGGGGATGAAGTGCTTGCCTGTCATAATATTGACTATGCAATCAAACCACAACACACTTTGCATTGCGTCAAATGTGCTGTTGTTTTTATGCTGCGATGGCGATAAATCGACGGCTGATGCGTCACCTAATTTGCCTGCCCAGGCAGACATATAACGGGCTAGAATTCGCCTGTCTTCGAGATGCATGAGAGCGACTTTCCCATGAGCGACGGTACCTATGTGCCAGGCAAGGTCGGTGTGGTGCCGAGCCTCGGCTATTTCCTGTCGACGGCCCGTAACGTGCTGGCCGCGCGGATGGACCGCGCCGTCGCGCCGCTGGGGCTGACCTCGTCGCAGATCGGCGTGATTTTGCTGCTGTGGTTCGAGCATGCCCGTACGCCCAATGAAATGTCGCGCGTGCTGTCGTACGACACCGGGTCGATGACCCGCATGCTCGACCGGCTGGAGAAAAAAGGCTTTCTCGTACGCCAGCGCAGTCATGCGGACCGTCGTGTGGTCGAACTGGCGCTCACGCCGCTCGGGCGTGACGCCGCGCAGCAATTGCCGGATCTGATCGCCTCGGTGATGAACGACCAGCTACGCGGTTTTTCTGCCGACGAAGTGACCACGCTCGTCAGCCTGCTGCAACGTTTCATCGCGAACGATGCGGACACTTCGATGGTGTGCAGCCATGTCGAAGGCGGCGCGGACGTGCCATCCAAAGCATCTGACGAAGATCACGAGAAGGTATGAGGCGGATGTCGTGGCGTCTTGGCGCCGGATAAATTTCACCTCGACCGCGTCGTATTGCGGATAAATAGCTGTCTGGGCAGTCAATGCCTCGACATGAACTTGCGGACTGCCGCCTGAACCGGAAACCTCGGCAGACGCCGAGCAAGGACCCTGAAAATGGACGCCTCCACCGCCGCGCCTGCCTCTCCCGCACCCCCCGCTCCTGCCAGCGCGGAGCCCGCGCCGTTCTCAGGCGGCAAGCTCGCGCTGCTGACCGTGGGCCTCGCGCTCGGCACCTTCATGGAGGTGCTCGATACCTCGATCGCCAACGTCGCCGTGCCGACCATCTCCGGCACGCTCGGCGTCGCCAACAGCGAAGGCACGTGGGTGATCTCCTCGTATTCGGTCGCCTCGGCAATTGCCGTGCCGCTCACAGGCTGGCTCGCGCGGCGGGTGGGCGAAGTGAGGCTGTTCACGCTTTCGGTGATCCTGTTCACGATCGCCTCGGCGGCCTGCGGTTTCGCTTCCAATTTCGAGACGCTGATCGCCTTCCGTCTTGTGCAGGGCCTTGTTTCCGGCCCGATGGTGCCGCTCTCGCAAACGATCCTCATGCGCTCCTACCCGCCCGAGAAGCGCGGGCTCGCGCTGGGACTCTGGGCCATGACAGTGATCGTCGCGCCCATCTTCGGCCCGGTCATGGGCGGCTGGATCACGGACAACTACACATGGCCGTGGATCTTCTACATCAACGTGCCGATCGGGCTCTTCTCGGGTGCTTGCGCATTCCTGCTGCTGCGCGGGCGCGAAACGAAGACCACGAAGCAGCGCATCGACGCCGTGGGCCTCGCGCTGCTCGTGATCGGCGTGTCGTGTCTGCAGATGATGCTCGACCTCGGCAAGGACCGCGACTGGTTCAACTCGAAGTTCATCGTCGCGCTCGCAATCATCGCGGCGGTATCGCTGGCGTTCATGCTCGCGTGGGAAGCCACCGAGAAGGAGCCGGTCGTCGATCTCTCGCTCTTTCGCGACCGCAACTTCGCGCTCGGCGCGTTGATCATCTCGTTCGGCTTCATGGCGTTCTTCGGCTCGGTCGTGATCTTCCCGCTCTGGCTGCAAACGGTGATGGGCTACACGGCTGGCGTCGCGGGTCTCGCGACAGCGCCGGTGGGCCTGCTCGCGCTCGTGCTCTCGCCACTGATCGGCCGCAATATGCACAAACTCGATCTGCGCATGGTGGCAAGCTTCGCGTTCATCGTGTTCGCCGGCGTATCGCTATGGAACGCCACGTTCACGCTCGACGTGCCGTTCAGCCAGGTGATCTTGCCGCGTCTCGTGCAGGGCATCGGCGTGGCGTGCTTCTTCGTGCCGATGACGACCATCACGCTGTCGAGCATCTCCGATGAGCGCCTCGCGAGCGCTTCGGGGCTGTCCAACTTCTTGCGCACGCTATCGGGCGCGATTGGAACGGCAGCGAGCACGACGTTCTGGGAGAACTCCGCGATCTATCACCACGCGGTGCTTTCGGAGTCGGTGAGTGTGTACTCGCCCAACACCAGCGCGTACAGCGATGCGTTGACGAGTCTCGGCTACGCGGGGCCGAGCCTGACCGCGAAGCTCAATGAAGTGGTAACGGCCCAGGGCTACATGATGGCGACCAACGACTTCTTCCGCATCTCATGCGCGATGTTCGTCGTGCTTGCGGCGCTGGTCTGGATTACGAAGCCCAGAAAGGGAGCGGGACCGGCAATGGGCCACTGATGGCCCACAGACGATCCCGTGAAGACCGCCCGCGATAAACGCGGGCGTGTGCAGTTGCTGCCGTGATGAGCGTGACGCTCGACGTGGTGTCTTAGCGTGCGGTGACACCGCTCGTCTGAATTTCGACGCGGCGATTTTGCGCGCGGCCTGCAGCCGTTGCGTTCGAGGCGACGGGCTTCGTGGCCGCATAGCCGTGAACCTGGTACTGGCCGGCATGCAATCCATGCGACTGCAGATAGTTGCGCACGGTTTCCGCGCGGCGCAGCGAGAGGCGGTCGTTCAGTGCCTTCGAGCCCGTGGAGTCCGTATGGCCGTCGATCACGACCGTGCCGATGTTCACGCCGTCGCTATCTGCGATGAACTTGTCGAGTGCCTGCTTGCCTGCCGGCAGCAGGTTGTACTTGTTGATTTCAAAGTTCGCGTCGGCGTTCAGCGTGACGGTGCGCGGTTGCGTGTCGACAACCGGCGGCGGGGGCGGCGGCGGTGCCTGGACAACGGGCTGCGGCGCCTGGCAAACGAACATGATTTCGCGCGGGTCGTTTTCGGGCTTGAATCCGGACGCGGCGCGGTCGGTCGAGGAGACTCGCAGCGGTTCCTTGTTGCCGCAAATCTCGGTGACCTTCTTCATACAGGCCATCGAGCTTTCCAGCAGGCCCAGACACTGTACGCGGTACGCCTGCGAGCCGTTGGCGAGCGTCACAATGTCGAGGTTGTAGGTCGGGCCTGACGCGGTCGTGCAACCAGCCGCGACGACGATAAGGGCAGCCAGTGCGCTGGCTGGCAGAAGTCGCATTTTCATTTTCTGATTCGAAGGATGGAAGAGGAATGTACTGTCGTCCGGCGCACGCCGAAGCAGAGCCACAATACGACCCCTCGACACGTCACCCAATCAGATAATGCTTAAATGCACAATCGAAGTGATTCGATTCGGAATATGTCCAACCACGCGGTGCGAGCGAGTCGAGCTCACTTGGCTTCATTCGCCGCGCGCGCCCCAACCGACGATGCAGCGCCCGTGTCCGCAGCCTCCGCGTCAGGGTTGTCCGCGTCGTTGCCCGTTCCCTGGATCGGCTGTTCGATGCCCGTGCGCACGTACTGCTTGAACGCCGCGCCGGCCGCCCAAGGATCGGGCTTGCAGCCGAGCGAACTGTCGCAATGGGCCGCGAAGCCGATGGTGGTCGTGCCGTCGCTGTTGTGAGTCCGCGTGATTTCGTAGGCGAGCGCGCGCTTGCCGCCGCCGGGGCCGGCGGTCTGGATCAGCGTGTCGGTTACGGTTTGCACTTCGTACTTCGAATGGTCGCGCACCCAGTCCTGGGCACGTTGCCACCAGATGTCGCACTGCGGCTTGTCGCTGCAGGTGAGCGGCGCGGTGGCGATCTGCATGACGTCGGGGTTGACCTGGCCGCGCGGCGCGCAGGCCGCTAGCGCTGCGCAGAACAGAATCGGCAGGATTCGTTTCATCGTGTGGTTCCTCCCTGTATGGGCTCGCGTCATGCGCGGCCCGGTTATCTTGTGGTTGGCATGCGGGGGCGTCGGCGGATGCCGGGACGTACTGCCCATGCATCGTTGGACCACGCCCGCACGCCGGTGTTTCGAGCAAGTGGAATGCCCGAAACACTCCACAAGCACAGGGTTAAACGCTGTAGCGGTTGAGCGTGAAGGCGCGATACGCGGTCACGAAGGCGTCGAACGAGCCCACTTCTTCACGCTCGAGCTTCGCCTGTTCTTCCAGCGACTCGCGCGCGAGCGCCTCGAATTGTGCCATCGCCTGGGGAGCAAGCGGGCGCGAGAGGAAATGCGCCGCATGGCGCTCGCTTTGCGCGAGCGCAAATTGCAGGAAGGATTGCTGATTGCCGCGCATCGTTTCCAGCACGCGCGCGGAGGGCGTGAGCGATGCATCGGCGAGTTTCGCGCGCTGTGCCGCGACTGAGCGTGCATGCTCGTCGCCACCGCGCAGCGCGTCCAGCACGGCGGCGCTGCGCTCGATCTTCGAAAGCAGCTCGGCGGCCCAATCCTGCATCGAGACCGTGTCGTTGCCACGCTTGAGCTCGAGGCCCGGGCGGCGCCCTTCCTTCGTGACGAGGCCGAAATTCTCGTTCGCCTGTGCGTAGTCGGCTGCGGGCAACGGCGGGCTTTCTTCGAGCGCGCAGGTGAGCAGGTAGGCGTCGAGAAAACGCGCGGCTTCGAGCGAAATGCCGGTGGGCTCGAACGGATCGATGTCCATGCAGCGCACCTCGACGTATTGCACGCCGCGCGCGGCGAGCGCATGCAGCGGCCGCTCGCCCGGATACGTGACGCGCTTCGGGCGGATCGTCGAATAGAACTCGTTTTCGATCTGCAACACGTTGGTGTTGATCTGCACCCACTCGCCGTCGCGATGCGTGCCAATGGCTTCATATGGCGGATACGGTTGGCTCACCGCCTGCGTGAGCGCGTCGAGGTAGCCCGGCAGCGTGTCGTAGTCGGCGTGCAGCGCGGCCTGGCCCGTGGTGTTCGAGTAGCCGAGGTCGCTCATGCGCAGGCTCGTCGCGTAAGGCAGATAGAGCGTGTCGGCGTCGAAGGTGTCGAGCGCGTGCGCGCGGCCGCGCAGGAAGCGCGCATCGAGCGCCGGCGAGGCGCCGAACAGATACATCAGCAGCCAGCTCGTACGGCGGAAGTTGCGGATCAGCGCGAGGTAGCGCTCCGACTGATAGTCGGTCGGCGTGGCCGCAGACTGCTCGTGCGCGTGCAGCGCGCGCCACACGTCTTCGTCAAGCGAATAGTTGTAGTGGATGCCCGCAATGCACTGCATGGTGCGGCCGTAACGCAGTGCGAGCCCCATGCGGTAGACGTACTTGAGGCGGCCGATGTTCGAGCTGCCGTAGTGGGCGATGGGAATGCCGTCGTCGGTGGCGGGCAGGAGGCCCGGCATCGACTCGTTCCACAGCATCTCGCCGTCGCGCGCGAGCGTCGCGTAGACAAAGCGATGGAGCTCGTCGAGCTTCTCGAGCGTGATGGACGCGTCGCGCTCGGCGGGCGTGATGATCTCGACCAGCGCTTCCGAATAGTCGGTCGTGAGCGACGGATGCGTGAGCGCAGAGCCAAGCGCCGCCGAATGCGGCGTCGTGGCGAGCTTGCCATCGCGCGTCACCCGCAGGCTTTCTTTTTCGATGCCGCGCAGACCGCGCGTGAGCGCGTCGCGATGCGGCCCGGCGCTCAGCACGGAAAGGCGCTGCGTGAGAACGTCGTTCGTGCGTGTAGAGGTCGTGTCTGGCATTGAAGGGCGGGTCGGGCTCTGGGCGACGACGCGGTGCTGCACGCGCCGCCGACAAGGGATTTTCGGTAGCGGGCACTTTAACATCTCGCTGAAAGACCTGCTTCGGGCCCCTTCGGGCGGTGCTTTGCGGCCGGCCCGCTAGCCGCCGCGCGCCGCGCCGGCCCGATCGGCGATCTCATTCCACAGGTGCATCGCGGCGTAGGCGCGCCACGGTCGCCAGGCGTCGGTGCGCGCGCGCTGCTGCGTCGCGCGCACGAGCGCGGGGTCGCGCGCGGCGATGGCCTGCATCAGCACGAGGTCGGTGGCGGGCCACGCATCGGCGTCGCGCCAGGCGCGCATTGCCACGTACTCAACCGTCCAGGGGCCGATGCCAGGCAGTGCGAGCAATCCGGCGCGCATGGCGTCGAGGGCGGCGCGCTGGGCGGCGGGATCATTAGCGGGATCACCTTCGGGCTCGTCATGGCGATTGCGCCGCTTGCCGGCGTTACGAGGCGAGGCATCGTGCGCAGGCGCGAGCTCCGGTGCACGTTCCGTGGGACGTTCGATAACGAGCGCCTCGCTCGCCACGGCCGCCGCGAATCCCTGTAGCGCGGCCACCCGTTTGCCCGGCATGCCGATCCCGGCAAGGTCGGCGGCGGCCAGCGCGGCAGGCGTGGGAAAGCGCCATGCGGTGCGCGCATGCGCGTGACCCTCGATGCGCTTGCCCACACGCTCGACGAGTCGCCCCACGATGGTCGTCGCGGCCTTCACGCTCACCTGCTGACCGACGATCGCGCGCACCACGAGTTCGAAGCCCGACCACGCTCCCGGCACGCGCAGCCCCGGCGCGGCGGCGACGAGCGGCGCGAGCCACGGATCAGTGGTAAGGCCCGCGCCTATCGTGGCCGGATTGGCTTGCACGTCGAAGATGCGCGCCAGCGGCGCGGCCAGTGCGGCTGCATGGGCGCTCACCGGCCCATCGACTTCGACAACGAGGCAGTGCTTGCGCGCATGGCGGCGCACGGCGAGCGTGCCGCTCGCGCCATTGAGGTCGATCGCGCGCAGCCACGCGCCGTCCTCCACGGCTTCGACGCCCGGCGTCGCGCGTCCCGCCAGAAAGCGCAGCATGCGTGGCCAGTCGTAGGGTGCGCGAAACGGCAGTTCGAAGGTAGCGCCTGGCTCCGGGCCGTCGCTTCGCGGTTGTTGTGGTTCGTTCGGCAGGACGGCGCTCAAGCGGTGGTCTCCGGCGTCGCGGCACGGCCGCGCTTCGAGTCCCGTTTCGAGTCCCGTTTTGCACCTGGCTTCGTTTCGTGCGATAGCGGGTCGCCGGCCTGTCCTGTGGCCGCGACGTGGACTTCGCCCGCGCGCGCTTCGGCGTCGATCAGCGCCGCCTTGCGCGCGAGCCCCCAGCGGTAGCCGGCGAGCGCCCCGCCCTTTTGCACGACGCGGTGACAGGGAATCGCCAGCGCCACCGGGTTCGATGCGCACGCGCTTGCCACGGCGCGTACCGCGCGCGGCGCGCCGAGCGTTTCGGCGATCTGCGTGTAGCTGCGCGTTTCGCCGTACGGAATACGCTGGAGCGCGTCCCAGACCCGCTGCTGGAATGCCGTCGCGGCGATGTCGAGCGGTAGCTCGATGTGCTCGCTGCGGCCATGCAGATAGGCGTCGATCTGCGCGACGAAAGGCGCGAGTCCCGCCGCGTCCTCGATGCAACGTGCGTTCGAAAAGTCGGCCACTAGATTTGTGCTCAACTCGCCGGGATCGTCGCCGAATGCGATCCGGCAGATGCCCTTGTCCGTTGCCGCGACGAGCACGCGCCCGAGCGGCGTGGCGGCACCCGCATAGCGGATCGTGAGGCCCGCACCTTTCCGGCGGAACGCCGACGGCGCCATGCCCAGCTCTCCCGCCACGCTCTCGTAGAGCCGCGACGACGAGTTGAAGCCCGCGTCGGCGCTCGCGCGCGTGACGTCGGCGCCTTGCGCGAGCGCTTCGCGCAGCACGGCGCCTCGGCGCGCCGCCTGGTATTGGCGCGGTGAGACGCCCAGCACGCGCTTGAAAAGGCGCTGCAGATGGAACGGACTCAGGTGCACGGCCTCGCCGAGCTGCGCGAGTGTGAGACGCGCCTGGGGATCGGCGTCGAGGGCGGTGCAGGCGCGCCGCACGATCTCGAGCTCGCGCGGCAGACCGCCGGGGCGGCAACGCTTGCACTCGCGGTAGCCGGCCGCGCGAGCGGCGTCGGCATCGACGAAGAACTCGACGTTCTCGCGGCGCGGCAGGCGCGATGCGCAGGACGGACGGCAAAACACCCCGGTCGTGCGCACGGCGTAGAAGAACTGGCCGTCGGCGCGCGCGTCGCGCGCCGTGATGGCGGCCCAGCGCTCGCTATCGGTGGTCAATGCGGGGACGGACCCGAAGACAGCGGCGAGCTCGCCGCGAGCGGCGGTCGGAATGGCGTTCATTTCGTGGCTCCCGGAAATGGCGGATTCGATGGTCCCACTGTAACGGCTCGTACACATGCCGGCCTGCCGGATCTTGCGCTGTCGTTCAGATGATCTGGCCCGACGACCAGGCGGCTGATGCCCGGCCAGCAATCGCCTGCCATAAAAGCGAGGTGGCGACTGCGACAATTTCGCCCAATTGCGGGTTTTCCCTTAAAAACTTGTTGCGCCGCGTCAGGTCGCTGTGTATAGTGATTCCTGTCTCCTCCATGTCTCCTCCTGATATGGATTAAGCCCGCTCACAGTAGCGGGCTTTTTTTCGTCCCGCGGTTTCGTCGCCCTTCCCCGCCGCCCGGCGTACGCTCGCTTCGCCATTTTCCGCCTGATTTCCCTCCCCTACACTGTGTGGATCGCGCCCACGTGCGCCGCTTCGGGGAGAACCATGCTTATCCAGATTCGCGAAATCGATCACGTTGTCATTCGCGCGGCCGATCTCGCCGCCATGACGCGCTTCTATTGCGACGTGCTGGGCTGCCGCGTCGAGCGTGAGGAGAAAAAATTGGGGCTCGTGCAATTGCGCGCAGGCCGCTCGCTGGTTGATCTCGCCGCGATCGGCGGTGCGCTCGACCGCGACGGCGGCGCGGCGCCATCAGGCGCTGCCGGCAACATGGATCATCTATGCCTGCGCGTGGAACCGTTCGATGGCGACGCGCTCAAGGCTTGGCTCACGCAGATGGGCGCGCGCCCGGGTGAAGTGGTCGAGCGTTTTGGCGCGGAAGGCTACGGGCCGTCGCTTTATCTGTTCGATCCCGAGGGCAATATGGTCGAGTTGAAAGGGCCCCCGGCACGTTGATTGCGACACGGGCGGCCCGTAAGCACCGGCGGGAGCGCCCGCCAGATCAGACGTTCTCAGGCGCCTTGAAGACGGTCCATTCGACCGCAACGGGCTCGCTCGTGGTATTGCCGATCCATGCAGTGCGGTCCTGCACGGTGCACTGAAGGCGCATCGTCCGTTCCGCCAGAGCTCCGAGCGACGCCGCCACGCCCTCGCCCAGCGACCAGACGGTCACGTTGCGCAGCCGCTCCACCTTGCTGCGCACGCCCTGCCACCAGATATCCGAGGTCCGCCCGCCGTAGGCGATCACGATCACCTCCTCGGCACGCCCGCTCGCTTTGGCGATGCGGCGCTCGTCGGGCTGCCCCACTTCGATCCAGGTCTGCACCGCGCCGGTGTAGTCCTTGCACCAGAGCGAGGGCTCATCGGTGTCCGACAGGCCCTTGCTGAATTCGAGACGATCGCTGGCGAACAGCGCGAACGCGGCGATGCGCACCATCATCCGCTCGTCGGTTTCGGACGGATGACATGCGATGGTGAGCGCATGGTCGGCGTAGTAATGCCGGTCCATGTCCGCGATCTGCAGTTCTGCCTTGTAGATGGTCGATTTGAGTGCCATATCGGATAGGCGCGAATCCCGTGTGAATTCCGCGCCGCGCAAAAGCCGCACATGATAGCGAGTTTCCAGCAGATCCTGTGCCGGATTCATCGGATAGCGACGTACCGGATCATCGCGATGGTCAGTCGCGAAAATGACGGCGCAATGACGGGGGTGAGGCGGATGGGCCGATGATGAGTCGGTTAAAGGCGTACGACCGGCGTACGACCGACTGGATTGAAGGCCCGGTCGGGGCGCGCGAGCCGCCCATGGCGGGCGGCTCGCGGGTACTACGCATTACTGCTTGATGAAGCGGTCGGTGGTCCAGAGGCCTTGGTCGTCGGTGTTCGCCGCATTGACGAACTCGACGTCGTGGCCCACCACGCGCACTATGCGGAACGACTGGTTCTCGGGCGTCGAGAGGCAGCGATAATCGGCGAAATATTCCTGCATTTGCTGGTGCTCGCCAGCCTGCTCGTGCAGGGACACGGCGTCGAGCTTGTCCTTCGAGAGGCAGCCATACGAGCCGGGCTTGAGCTGAACGGTTTGCTGCGGCTTCAATGCGGAATCCTGCGCTTGAGCGGAAACGGCACAAAAGAGACCGGCGGTGAATGCGGTCATCGCGAATAGCATTTTCATGGTTGTCTCCTGTCTTATCAGAGTTGGCACTTTACGGATTACTCCGATTCCGTACAGAGCCGCAGGCTTATACTCAGGTTAGCTATGTATTTAACTTCTACGCAAGACACACTTTTTTAAATCTAGAAGACCGCAAAAGGACTGCAAGAAGAACTTGTGTGCGAGTGCAGCAGTAACGCGCCAAGCTTGACCCAACGCCGATGCAAAATGCGCGAATCCGCCGTTTTCATCCGATTTTCAGCCGCATGACGCGGCGCACATAAAGTCGAGGCGCGGATACCTGGGCGCAAGGCCATTTAGTCAGCGGATGCAGAATAAAAACGATGCCAGCGTCGCGCGGAATGCGTGGTTTTCCCTCGCACCCGGCGCGTAAAGCGCGCCCTCTCCTTCGCTTGCATCGCCGCGATCTTCGTGGATAAATCGGGCTTCCCCACTGGAGAAACCCATGTCCCTCGCTCACTGGTTGCCGTTCGCAATTGCGTCGGCCATTCTCGTCGCCATTCCCGGGCCCACGGTCTTGCTCGTCGTCTCCTACGCGCTTGGCCACGGGCGTCGTTACGCGCTGGCGACGACCGCAGGTGTCGCGCTCGGCGACTTCACCGCCATGACGGCGTCCATGCTCGGCCTCGGCGTGATCCTTGCCGCCTCGGCTGCGCTGTTTTCGATGCTCAAGTGGGTCGGCGCCGCCTATCTGATTTATCTGGGCATCAAGCTCTGGCGCGCCCCCATTGCCGCCGCCGACGCGCCCGATACCTCCGAAACCCGTACGGGCCGAATCTTCGCGCATGCTTACGCGGTCACCGCGCTCAACCCGAAGAGCATCATTTTCTTCGTCGCGTTCGTGCCGCAATTCATCGACCCGCATACGGCCGCGATGCCGCAGATCGTCATATTCGAGGCCACGTTCCTCGCGCTCGCCACGCTCAACGCGTTCGGCTACGCGCTGCTCGCGGCGGCCGCGCGCAAGGCGGTGCGCAGCCCGCGCGTACAGCGCCTCGTCAATCGTACTGGCGGCTCGTTGCTGATTGGCGCGGGGCTTTTCGCGGCCGTCTGGAAGAAGTCGGCGGCCTGAGTACGTGCGGCGGCCCACCTTCGCTCACGGGAATCGATCACCACCTGTCGCGCAAACTGTAGCTTTCCGGCTACAATGAAATTGCAACCGCTTGACAACCGGGAGGTTATCGTGATCGAACACGTAATTCTGGGCGCGTTTCTGGTTATTCCCCTCGTCATTGTCGTTTTCCTGTTTTCGGACGAAATCCTCGAGGAGCATAGGCAGCGCGTGCAAGCGGGGGCTCCTCATATCGATTGGCGTCATCCGCTGCGCAGTATCCTGCACCACTGAGCCCCAGTGGCAGGACTACCACCCGGGCTGAATCCCGGGCAAATCGCTCGCGCGCCACGCGGCTGGCGTCGCTTGCCCCAACCCGCTTGCCCCAACTCATGGCAGACCTGGTGCATGTCGCGATGAATCGATCGCTGCGCGTGCCTGCGCCTGCTGCCAACCCTCGCAATCTGCACGCGTATCCGCGTCATTCATCGCGGACGTAATGCGTCGTTACCACTTGCAGCACCTGTATCCGCGCTTCGCACCCACAATCGCTCGCATGTTTTCGAACGGTTCTCAAGGAGAACGACATGCGAAAGATTGCAGCGGTACTACTGGTAACGGCGGGCTGCCTGGCAGTGACTGGCCCGGCCAGCGCGCACGACCGGGGCGGTGACGTGGTGGGGGCGCTGGTTGGCGGCGCGCTGATCGGCGCGGTGGTAGGCGCCGCGATGACCAGCGCGCCGGCAGTCGTGTATGGGCCGCCGCCGGTCTACGCCGAGCCGGTTCAGGTTGCCGCGCCGGTCTACGCCCAGCCGGCTCCCGTCTATTCCGCCGCGCCGGCGCCCAGCAGCTGTTATGACCAATACTCGGGACGCTATGTGCCGTGCGCGCCGCCGCAACCGGCGCCTCCTCCATACTATGGCGGCTACGGGCAGTCCGACGGCTGGTAAGCCATATAATTCGGCATGCCAATTAATTACGCTGCCGCGTTTTCCGGCAGCGGCCTCTCGCTTACACCAGAACCGCCGGTTCGACGGGCGTGATCTTTAGATTCAACTTTTGAGTGAGGCGAATCACCGTGAATTCGGCCTCGCGCCCGATGCGCGAAGCGTCGAGTAAGCGCTGCAGCGCGTCGATTCCATCGACGGCCATGCCATCGATCGCAACGATCATATCGTCCACCCGCAGGCCACCGAGCGCCGCCGGGCTTCCCTTGACGATTTCCATCACACGCACGCCGCTGGTCGTCTGGAGCTCGAAATAACGCTGCACCTTGCGCGCGATCGGAACCGAGGTCCCGGCAACGCCGACGTGTGCGCGCCGCACGCGCCCGTGAGCAAACAGTTGCGTGATGACCCATTTCGCGGTGTCGATCGCCGTAGCGAAGCAGATGGCCTGCGCGCCGGGAATGATCGCTGTGTTCACGCCGATCACCTGGCCCGCCGAGTTCACGAGCGGTCCGCCGGAATTGCCGGGATTGAGCGCGGCGTCAGTCTGAATCACGTCGTAGATCATGCGGCCCGAGTTCGAGCGCAACGAGCGGCCGAGCGCGGAGACCACGCCGGTGGTGACGGTTTGCGCCAAGCCCAACGGACTGCCCACGGCAATTGCGATCTGCCCGACACGCAACTTCGCCGACTCGCCGAGTTCCGCGTGCGGGAGGACCTCGGACGCACCGATGCGCAGCACGGCGAGGTCGGTGCTTGGGTCGTCGCCGACAAGGTCGGCAGTGTAGGTCGAACCATCGGCAAGCGTGACGCGCAGCGTGCTTGCGCCGTGCACGACGTGGCTGTTGGTCAGCAGATAGCCATCGGGCGTGAATAAAAAACCCGAGCCGCTGCCACCGCGGGCGGCGTCACTGCCGGGTGCCCGGCGCTCGACGGCGATATGGGCAACGGATTGCTGGACGCGCTCGAGCGCGCCGATGACGGTTCGCGAATAGGCGTCGAGCAGGGCGTCGTCGCCTTGGGCGCGGGGAGAGGCGCTGTCAGGCGAAAGGTCGCGAGCGAGATCGTCGATGAAGGAGGGGCGGCTTCCCACGATCAGAATTCTCCGATGAAAGTGGGCCTACATGCAGGTAACAAGAAGCAATTTCAAGATCCCCGCCGAATGCAAAAGCTGGCGGGAAAATACGTATCGAGGGTCGGAAGTTCTTGCCGGCACGAACGTTAACGATTGTCAGATCGACCGCGTAATCATTGATGGCCTCCGGGCGACCCGCGACAATGATTTGGCGGCGACGTCCCCTCGCGCCGTGTAGTTGTAGTTAGTAGTGGCAAGCTCTTGGCCGCGGCTCCTGCCGCGGCATTTTTTTGTCTGCGAATTTATGTGGGGATCGTCGCGGCGCGTGTAAAAAGAAAAAGCCCGCTTCTTGGCGGGCTAATCCATGCTCGGGTTACATGGCGAGGTCAATTGGTGATGCCAGAGCGCAGCGAAGGCGGCTAGCAGGTTTGGCCGGGTAGGTAAGGCGGACGACTCAGGCTGCAGCGTTGGATGCCTGAAGGCGTTCAAGTTGCGTCATGAGCGAGTCGACCGTACGAAACTGGGCATGTGAGAGCTGAGCCGTGTCGAGCAGGTTCGAAAGGCGCTTGTGCCAATAGTCAAACGACAGAATGGGGACCGTGCCCTCCAAAAGCAGAGTCGGCACCATGACGCGCATGATGTGCGCGATTTCCTGATCGATGAATTTCACTTTGCGCCCCCGCAGAACCGTCTATATCTAGTTTTTGGCTACGTGTTGCCACTCTAGTGCGCCGGCGAAGGGTGAACAGCTATCACAATGGATAGGGGCGGAGAGGCCCGCGCAGCCGGTTCGCCGAGCCCTTGCCAGCAGGCGTGTCTAGCCTTCGCGATGACTCATCAGCAGGCTTGAGTCGGGACATATCCTGGTGCCGCGCGGGCGCGCTTAGTGTCGCCAGCCGTGGCCATAGTAGCCGCCGAAGCCGACCCCAATACCGACTGACGGAGCCGCATAGTAGCCGGGCGCATAGCCATATCCGTAAGCCGGCGCCGGTGCGTAGGCATAAGGCGGGGCGACAATGCAGCCGGAGAGGCTTGCGAGCGCCATGGCCAGCGCGATTGCGCAGCAGAGTCGGATTGTCTTCATCGTTTTCTCCCAATGCCCGTATTGTCGGTGGGCGTCTCGTTGGAAAACGAAACGAGTTGTGACGGGAGGTTACGAAGCCACACGCCCCACGTGGCGGGAGCTCCGGGCGGACGGTTTCTGTGCGCGCCGCATAGTTATGCCTGTTGCTTACACTTGCTTTCGATTCCTTACGCTTGTGGATTTTGTGGGAACCTACGATGCGCTATTTCCTGCGCGGTTTTGGCGAAATAGCGTGTCTTGTTTTTAGTGACAGACCGCATTCATATGATTAAATCTGCGGAATGGCCCACAAAAAATGAATTCTTTTGACTTAGTCATTCTGACTTTTCTCACACAAATACACCTTCCGCCAATTGCCGATCACGCAATACGGGTGATTGCAGGGCTTTATACCTTCAAAGGCTTTTTACTGATCCCATTACTGTGGTGGATCTGGTTTCAGCCTGGCGAGCGCCGCGAATGGCGGCGCGAGATGGTACTCGCGACGGTGGCAAGCGGCTTGATTTCGCTTGCGGTTGGCCGTTCCATGGCGCATTTTCTGCCGTTCAGGGAACGACCGATCTTCAATCAGGATTTACACCTGCATTTCGCCATGGAATCGCTGCGCGATAGCGGACTGACCGGCTTCAGTGCTTTTCCGAGCGACCACGCCATGCTATGGGCAGCAATCGCCATGGGGATTTTTCTGGTTTGGCGCACCGTGGGCGTATTGGCGCTTTTATATACGGCGATCTTTATCTGCCTGCCGCGTGCGTATCTCGGCTTTCACCATCCGACTGACCTGCTGGCCGGCGCCGCGATTGGCATTGTCATTACGTGGATCTTGACGCGGGACTCCGTGCGCGAGCGTACCGCCGCACCGGTGCTGCGCTGGGTTATGCGTTTTCCGGGGCCAGCTTCGGTGCTCGGGTTTCTCGTGTGCTTCGAGTTGGTTACGCAGTTCAACGATCTGTTGATGCTCGCCCATTCGGTCGCGAAAGTGATATGAGCGGCGAGGAGGGGCGTTGGCGAGCCGGCGCGGCGCTCATTCCTCGCAGCGAACGTCCTGTTTGCGTACGACGATGATCACCGGATAGGTCCCGCGTTCGAGTTCCACGCGCGTGACCACCGACATCGTTGTGTCACCACTGTCGTCGTACACGCTCACGCGCTCGTTGCGAAGGCTGACCACGCCAACGCAGCCGGACGTGCGTCCTTCCTCGGAAACCTGGCACTGGATGGGATTGTCGGCCAGGTAGCGATATTTGTTGTCGCTCGACTGATATTCGCGAAAGCTTTGCGCCGATCCGCCGATGCCGGTGACGTAGCCGATCGCGCACGACTCCTTCGGGGCGTCACTGGTCGTGGACGTTCCTGCCACTGCGAATGCACTCGTGACTGCAATGGCCACGGAAAATAGCGATGCGACAAAGCGTTTCACTGAGCCGTGTTTCATGGTGTCGACCTTGGGCAACGGGAGACGAGCGGTTACTTGCCGATACAAAATCGGCTGAAAATCACCCCAAGCAAATCATCGGATGTGAATTCGCCGGTGATCGAATTGAGCGACTCCTGCGCGAGCCGTAGCTCTTCGGCAAAGAGATCGAGCGCCTGAGCGTTCTGATCCGCGTGTGCCGCGGCCTGCGCAAGATGTTCACGCGCCGTGCGCAGTGCGATCAGATGGCGCTCGCGCGCGAGATAGACGCTCTGCGCATCCGCCTGCCAGCCCGCGATGCGCAGCAGTTCGGCGCGCAAGAGCGCAACCCCGTCGCCTTGCTTCGCCGATAGGCGCACCTCGCACACCTCATCGGCATCACTCACCTTGCGTTGGGCGACCTCGGGCGCAACGCCGGTCAGATCCGTCTTGTTGAGCACGCGCACGACTGGCACACCCGCGGGAAAGCGCCCGGCAATCGTGTCGTCTTCGGCGGTCATGCCAACCCGCGCGTCGAGCAGGTGCAGCACGACGTCCGCTCGACCGATCTCGTTCCAGGTGCGCTCGATGCCGATCTTCTCGACTTCGTCCTCGGTGTCGCGCAGGCCCGCCGTATCGATCACGTGCAGCGGAATGCCTTCGATCTGGATCGTCTGCGAAATCTTGTCCCGTGTGGTGCCGGCAACGGGCGTGACGATCGCGAGCTCCGCTCCCGCTAGCGCGTTGAGCAGCGACGACTTGCCCACGTTCGGCTGCCCCGCGAGCACGACCGCGAGCCCTTCGCGCAACAGCGCGCCCTGACGCGCCTCCGAAAGCACGTGATCGAGCTGCGCGCGAATCTTCGAGAGCTTGCCGCGCGCGTCGGCGGCCTCCAGGAAATCGATCTCTTCCTCGGGGAAGTCGAGCGTCGCTTCCACGAGCATGCGCAGCGTGACGACGTCGTCCACGAGCGCGTGGATGTCGCGCGAGAACGCACCGTCGAGCGAGCGGCCCGCCGAGCGGGCGGCAGCCTCGGTGCTGGCTTCGATCAAATCGGCAACGGCTTCGGCCTGCGCCAGATCGAGCTTGTCGTTGAGGAACGCGCGGCGCGTGAACTCACCGGGCTCGGCGAGGCGCAGGCCGAACGCGCGGCCCGCGTCGATACAGCGCTGCAGAACAAGTTGCAGCACGATCGGGCCGCCGTGGCCCTGCAATTCGAGCACATGTTCGCCCGTGTACGAATGCGGCGCCGGGAAGTAGAGCGCAATGCCGCGGTCGAGCACCGTGCCCGCGCCGTCAAGGAACGGCACATAGCTCGCATGGCGCGCGCTTAAAGTTTGGCCGGTCAGCGCCTGCATCAACATTTCGGCGGCCGCGGCGCCCGCGCGGCCCGCCGAGATGCGCACCACGCCAATCCCGCCGCGTCCGGGCGCGGTGGCAATGGCGACTATGGGATCGGTATCGGTGGCGAGCATGGCGGACTGGTTCAACGTAATTCGACGAGGTTAGGTGCGGCCGGCGAGGTGTGACCGGCGAGGGCGGCCGACTGGCGAAGTGTCGCGGAAAGCGGCGTACCGACGCTGCGCGGCCTCGCCCGCAAAAGTGCGTGGATTGTAACGCGAGGCACACACGCACTTCCCTTGCGTGTTACGCCAAGATCTATCCACATTTATCTCAATTTAGATAAGATTTGTCTTGAACTAAGTTGAGCATATTGAGAATAAAAACCCTTGAGGTTGGCAAAAACTCCAATTGGAATGGGCATCTAACGATGCCGCAACATTCTTGCGCTGCCTGCATCTTCAGGCGATACATAGCTTTTATAAGCTATGTATCGCCTAATTGGTTGCTAACTTCGGTGAAAGCTGGTTGCACAATTTGAAACATGCCGACCATCGAAGAAAAAGCCGCTTTTTCCGAACGTCTCAAGTTCGCCATGAAGCGCGCCCCTGAAAAGCTGCGTGGCAGCACCGACCTCGCGAACAAGTTCAACCTGCGCCATCACGGCGAGCTGCCTGTATCTCCACAAACTGCTCACAAGTGGCTGAGCGGCCGCACCATTCCCACCAGTGACAAACTGGACACGCTTGCGAAGTGGTTCGACGTGGATGTGCATTGGCTCCATTACGGACCGTCGCCGGGTAACGTCACGGGTGCCGTTCCCTCGCCACGCAAGCCCGACGAAAAATATCCGCTTTCCGAGGAAACACTCGAACTGGCTTCGAAGATCGAGGCGTTGAGCGTGCATCACCGTTATCTGGTTGAAGAGCTGGTTTCGCAGTTCTACGGCACCGGCAAGAAGCTCTAGCTACCAGTATCGCCTGATCGCGCTTTGGCGCGGCAAGCGGACAAAACGCCGCATGCGAGAGGCGCTTTCGCAGCGCAAGCAACAAAAAAGCCGCCCGGTTTGAGCCGGGCGGCTTTATTTTTTGCACGCCTCGTTAAGAGGCGAGGGCGGCAAGTTCAGCGCCGCCACAATGATCAGGCAGCGTCCTTCTTCGGAGCGGCCTTGTTCTTGCCCATCATGCGCGTGATGTAGTACTGCTGTGCGATCGACAGCACGTTGTTCACGACGTAGTAGAGCACGAGGCCGGCCGGGAAGAAGAAGAACATGACCGAGAACGCGATCGGCATGAACATCATCATCTTGGCCTGGACCGGGTCCGGCGGCGTCGGGTTCAGCTTGGTCTGCACGAACATCGAAACGGCCATCAGGACCGGCAGGATGAAGAACGGATCCTGCTGCGAGAGGTCGTGAATCCAGAGAATCCACGGCGCGCCACGCATTTCCACCGACGAGAGCAGCACCCAGTACAGCGAGATGAACACCGGAATCTGGATCACCACCGGCAGACAGCCGCCGAACGGATTCACCTTCTCGGTCTTGTAGAGCTCCATGAGCGCCGCATTCATCTTCTGCGGGTCGCTCTTGAAGCGCTCGCGCAACGCCTGCATGCGCGGCGTGATCTCCTTCATGCGCGCCATCGACTTGTAGCTCGCGGCGGAGAGCGGGAAGAACACGGCCTTGATGAGCAGCGTGAGCAGCACGATTGCCCAGCCCCAGTTGCCCACGTAGCTGTGGATCTTCTCGAGCAGCCAGAACAGCGGCTTGGCGATGATCGTCACCCAGCCGTAGTCCTTCACGAGTTCCAGACCCGGCGCGATGCTTTCGAGCATGCGCTCCTCTTCCGGACCCGCAAAGAGGCGTGCCTGCACGTTGTCGGTCGCGCCCGGCGCGATCGTGCCGAGCGGCTGCTTCACGCCAACGCGGTAGAGGTTCGTGTCGAACTTCTCGACGTAGATGTCACGCTTGGCGCCTTGCTGCGGAATCCACGCGGTCGCGAAGTAGTGCTGCACCATGCCGATCCAGCCGTTGTCGGCCTTGTTGACGTAGTCAGCCTTGTTCTTGTCGATGTCGCTAAACGAGATTTTCTGGAAGTGATGCTCGTTCGAGTACACCGCCGGGCCAATGAAGGTATGCGAGAAACGCGGCGTTTCCACCGGCTCACTGTCGCGCACGAGCTCCATGTAGAGCGTGGGCGAAACGGGCGTGCCGCCGACGTTCTGCACCTTCGTGTCCACGCCGATCACATAGCTGCCCTTCGTGAACGTGTAGGTCTTGGTGACCTTCACGCCGCCCTTTTCAGGCGACTCGAGGCTGATCTGGAACGAGTTGGCGTCGCCGCTCAGCTCGCGCGGGCCGTTGACGGCCGTGTACACGTCGTTGTGATTCGGGAAGTCGCCACCCAGCAGGCCCGTACGCGCGAGGTACGTGTGGTCCTTGGTGTGGTCGAACAGCGTCATGTACTGATCGGGGCTCTTGCCGTCGGCGCTTTCCTTCACGAGCGAAAGCTTCGTGAGCGTGCCGCCGCGCGTGTCGATCTCGCCGTCATAGACGTCGGTGCGGAAGTGCACGAGCTGTGCGGCTGCTTCGGCAGGCTGGGCCGTGGTCGCGGGCGCCTGGCCTGCGCTCGTTGCCGGCAGGTCGGAGGCGGCGTTAGCTGCGTTGGCCGAACTAGTCGGCGAGGCGCCGCTGGCTGCGTTCTGCTGGGTTTGCGTCGCGCTCGGGAAGAACATCGACTGGCGTCCATGGTCGCGCTGCCAGTTGTCGAACAGCATGACCGCTGACATGAAGAAGATGACCCATAGGACGGTGCGTTTGATATCCATGCGTTGTCTCAGTGTCGATGGAGTGGCGCGTCAGCGCTTTTTCGGGGGTGCAGGGGGAACCAGGTCGACGCCGCCCGCTGAAAACGGGTGGCAGCGGCACAGCCGCTTCGCGGCAAGGTAAGTCCCACGCGCGGCGCCATGATACTGGATTGCCTCGCGCGCGTAATCCGAACAGGAAGGGTAAAAGCGGCACCGGTTGCCGAGCAGAGGACTCACGGCAAGCTTGTAGAAGCGCAGTAAAGCGATCAGTACCGTTTGCATGGCGTGGCGGCCGGACAGCTCCGCATGGGAATACGAACCTCGGGCCGTGCCGTCGGGCGCGGTCCGCACAGCGGGACTGCCGGGTTCGTGCACCGTGCTCATGAGCCGGCGGGCCGATCAGGCACCTGCGGCCCGGACTCATGCATGCGGCGCTTCCCGGCTTCACGAGCCGCCTTCTCGAGCAAAGCCTCGATTTCGGTGCGGCACAACGCCTTGAGCGGCGGCGACGAGGCACCCGGCATGGCCTTGCGATCGAATTTCGTGTGCAGGCGCAGCAGCAGGTCGAAACCTTCGAACTGCGCGCGGCGCACGCGAAACGCCTCGCGGGCGATGCGGCGCACCAGGTTGCGCGTGACCGCGCGCGGCGCGTACTTCTTGCCGATCACGAGTCCAAGCCGCGCGTCCTTGCCGGTGGGCCGTCCGTACACGACGAAGTGCTCGGTGCGGCGCCAGGGGCGCAAACGAAAAACGGATGAGAACTCATCCGTTTTCAGTAGCCTTGCGGCTTTCGGGAAAGCGGTCTGCGTTCGCAACAAGGTGGTGCGCGCGTCGTCCGCTTGTTCCGACAGTTTCACGTCAGGCCCGCTATCTTCGATGGTGGTCGATTCTGCTGATAGCGGTGCTATCGACAAAACTGGAAAGCAGCACGCCTTAGATGGCGAGGCGCTTGCGGCCCTTCGCACGGCGCGCGTTGATCACTTTGCGGCCACCGGCGGTCTTCATACGCACGCGGAAGCCATGGGTACGCTTGCGACGGGTAACGGAAGGTTGGTAAGTACGTTTCATGTTGCTCTCACTTGTTGAGAATTGACCGCGGCGAGCATCGCGGAAAAAGCAATGGCCGGTGGTACAAGGGATTGGTTTTCGCGGAACCCGCTATTTAATCCCGATTTTCGTTGGCCGTCAATAGGTTAGAGCATCGCGACGTTCGAATTCCCCTTGGCGGTGTTCTGTCGCCAAATGAGCGGACCACTGCGCGCTGCGTTGATCCGTCCCTGTGGATAACTTCCAGGGAAGGGGATTTCGGCGTTAGAATCTCGGCTATCCCAAGAATCCTGCATGCCGCTCTGGCCCGCCTGCTTGCCGCAAAACCCTTGCCGCGCGGGCGTCCGGAGCATTTGTTGTCGTCCCGTCAGGGCCTCGTTGCATTTGTGCGACATGAACGGCGCGGCAGCAATGTATGCAAACAAAACGACCACAGCAACTCGATGAACGAATTCTGGCAACACTGTTCCGCACTACTGGAGCGCGAGCTGACGCCCCAGCAGTACGTGACGTGGATTAAACCGTTGGCCCCGGTTGCCTTCGATGCTGCGGCAAACACGCTGCAGATCGCCGCCCCGAACCGATTCAAGCTCGACTGGGTCAAGAGCCAGTTTTCGGGCCGCATCACTGATATGGCCCGCGATTTCTGGCAGGCTCCCGTCGACGTGCAGTTCGTCCTCGACCCGAAGGCAGGCATGCGCGCGCCGCTGGCGACCAGCGCACCGGCACCGCGCGCGCCGCTGGCGGCCGCCATGCAGACTGAAGCCGCCCATGTCGTCGGTCGCGCCGCTCAAGCCGCCATGTCCCAGGCAAGCCCGGGCGCGGCGACTTTGGCGGGTCTCTCCGGCATGTCGCACGCTGCCGCGCAAAGCGCCGAAGACGCAGCCGACCTCGATCTGCCGAGCCTCGACGCCAACGAAGCCGCCGCAGGCCGCCGTGGCTGGCGGCCCGGCCAAAGTGCGGCTGCCGCGGCTGCATCGAATGGTGAGCCCGACCCCACTTATGAGCGCTCGAAGCTCAATCCGGTGCTCACGTTCGACAATTTCGTGACGGGTAAGGCAAACCAGCTCGCACGTGCGGCGGCCATCCAGGTGGCCGACAACCCCGGCATCTCGTACAACCCGCTGTTTCTTTACGGCGGCGTGGGCCTCGGCAAGACTCACTTGATCCACGCGATCGGCAACCAGCTCCTGATCGACAAGCCGGGCGCGCGCATCCGCTACATCCACGCGGAGCAGTACGTCTCCGACGTGGTGAAGGCGTACCAGCGCAAGGCATTCGACGACTTCAAGCGCTACTACCATTCGCTCGACCTGCTGCTGATCGACGATATTCAGTTCTTCTCGGGCAAGTCGCGCACGCAGGAAGAGTTTTTCTATGCGTTCGAGGCGCTGGTCGCCAACAAGGCGCAGGTGATCATCACGAGCGACACGTATCCGAAGGAAATCTCGGGTATCGACGACCGCCTGATCTCGCGCTTCGACTCGGGCCTGACCGTGGCGATCGAGCCGCCCGAGCTGGAAATGCGCGTGGCCATCCTGATGCGCAAGGCGCAGTCGGAAGGCGTGAGCCTGAACGAGGACGTGGCGTTCTTCGTCGCCAAGCACCTGCGCTCGAACGTGCGCGAACTCGAAGGCGCGCTGCGCAAGATCCTCGCGTACTCGAAGTTCCATGGCCGCGAAATTTCCATCGAGCTGACCAAGGAAGCGCTCAAGGACCTGCTGACGGTGCAGAACCGCCAGATTTCGGTGGAAAACATCCAGAAGACGGTGGCCGACTTCTACAGCATCAAAGTCGCGGACATGTACTCGAAAAAGCGCCCCGCGAACATCGCGCGGCCGCGCCAGATCGCCATGTACCTGGCCAAGGAGCTCACGCAGAAGAGCCTGCCGGAAATTGGCGAGCTGTTCGGCGGACGCGACCACACGACGGTGCTGCACGCCGTGCGCAAGATTGCCGATGAGCGCACCAAGGACGCCCAGCTCAACCACGAGCTGCACGTGCTCGAGCAGACCCTCAAGGGCTGACGGGCCGGGGCCACCGGCACGGCTCGACCTCGGCGGCGCGACCTGTTTATTTCGCGGATCGCCCCCAATTTAGGGGAGCGGTCCGTTTTCAGGCACAATATGGGTTTATCCGCGCGGCGGCGAGGCCGTCGCGCGGCTTTCACGCCGCGGCCTGCGCTGCAGGGCGGCTCCAGGGTTTGTGGCACCGGGTGAACACCAAGTGAACGCCGGATGCCGACCCTGGGCGGGGTGCGCAGACCGTCACATCAACGAAGGAACTCTATGCAACTGGTCAAGACCGAACGCGATAACCTGCTGAGGCCGCTACAAACGGTGAGCGGCATTGTCGAACGCCGCCACACGTTGCCGATCCTCGCCAATCTGCTGATCACCAAAACCGGTTCCGACGTCTCGTTCCTGTCGACCGACCTCGAGTTGCAGATCACCACGACCGCCGACTTCGGCGTCGGCAACGACCAGGTGGCCACTACCGTCGCCGCGCGCAAGCTGCTCGACATCCTGCGCGCGATGCCCGACGGCCAGGTCACGCTCACGCTCGCCGACAAGCGCCTCACGGTGCAGTCGGGCAAGAGCCGCTTCGCCCTGCAAACGCTCGCCGCGGACGAGTTCCCCACGGTGGCGCAGGCCAAGGACTTCGGCGCGAACCTCTCGGTGCCGCAGAAAACCTTCCGCCAACTGCTCGGCATGGTCTACTTCGCCATGGCGCAGCAGGACATCCGCTACTACCTGAACGGCATGCTGCTGGTGGTGGACGGCGACCAGCTCATGGCCGTGGCCACCGACGGCCACCGCCTCGCGTTCTCGTCGATGAAGATCGAAGGTTCGTTCGCGCGCCAGGAAGTCATCATCCCGCGCAAGACCATTCTCGAACTCCAGCGCCTGCTCGAAGACATCGACGATTCGCTGAAGATCGACATCGGCTCGACGCAGGTGAAGTTCACGTTCGGTCAGGTCGAACTCGTCTCGAAGCTCGTGGAAGGCAAGTTCCCCGACTTCCAGCGCGTGATTCCGAAGGCGCACAAGAACACCTTCCAGATCGGCCGCGAAGAACTGCAACGCTCGCTGCAACGCGCGGCGATTCTAACGTCCGACAAGTTCAAGGGCGTGCGCTGCATCATCGAGCCGGGCCAGCTCAAGATCATGTCGACCAACGCTGACCAGGAAGAGGCGCAGGAAGAGCTGGAAATCGCCTACCAGGGCGACACCATCGACATCGGGTTCAACGTCACGTATCTGCTCGACGTCCTTGCGAACCTGAAGGTCGACACGCTGGAAGTGAGCCTCGGCGACGCCAGCTCCAGCGCGCTCATCACGATTCCCGAAAACGAGGAATTCAAATACGTCGTGATGCCGATGCGCATCTAAAAAACGCGACAGAAGAAGAACACCAGGGGGCGCTGCGCCCCTTTGGCGTTTTTATGGCTTTTCGAAAAAGTCTCGAGCAGTAACACAGGCAGTACGCAGAACCGGAAAAAATCCATGACTGATACGAACAACTCGCAACCCGACAACAGCAGCTATGGCGCCGCGTCAATCCAGATCCTCGAAGGACTGGAAGCGGTGCGCAAGCGGCCCGGGATGTACATCGGCGACACGTCGGACGGCACCGGTCTGCACCACCTCGTCTTCGAAGTGCTCGACAACTCGATCGACGAAGCCCTCGCCGGCTACTGCAACGACATCCACGTGGTGATTCACGCGGACAACTCCATCTCGATCACCGACAACGGCCGCGGCATTCCCACGGACGTGAAGATGGACGACAAGCACGATCCGAAGCGAAGCGCCGCCGAAATCGTGATGACCGAGCTGCACGCGGGCGGCAAGTTCGACCAGAACAGCTACAAGGTCTCGGGCGGCCTGCACGGCGTGGGCGTGTCGTGCGTGAACGCGCTGTCGAGCTTCCTGCGCCTCACGGTGCGCCGCAACGGCAAGAAGCACTTCATGGAGTTCCACCGTGGCGTGCCGCAGAACCGCGTGCTCGAAGAGCGCGACGGTTACACCGTGTCGCCGATGCAACTGCTCGGCGACACCGAGAATCGCGGCACCGAAGTGCACTTCATGGCCGATGAAACCATCTTCGGCAGTGTCGAATACCACTACGACATTCTCGCCAAGCGCATTCGCGAACTCTCGTTCCTGAACAACGGCGTGCGCATTCGCTTGACCGACCAGCGCTCGGGCAAGGAAGACGATTTCGCGTTCGCGGGCGGCGTGAAGGGCTTTGTCGAATACATCAACAAGGCGAAGACCGTTCTGCACCCGAACATCTTCTACATCCAGGGCGAGAAGGACGGCGTGGGCGTGGAAGTCGCGATGCAGTGGAACGACAGCTACAACGAAAGCGTGCTGTGCTTCACGAACAACATTCCGCAGCGTGACGGCGGCTCGCACCTTACAGGTCTGCGCGCGGCCATGACGCGCGTGATCAACAAGTACATCGCCGATAACGAAATCGCGAAGAAGGCCAAGGTCGAAACCTCGGGCGACGACATGCGCGAAGGCCTGTCGTGCGTGCTTTCGGTGAAGGTGCCGGAGCCGAAGTTCAGCTCGCAGACGAAGGACAAGCTGGTTTCTTCGGAAGTGCGTGCGCCCGTGGAAGAAGTCGTGGCGAAGGCGCTGGAAGAGTTCCTGCTGGAAACGCCGAACGACGCCAAGACCATTTGCGGCAAGATCGTCGACGCCGCGCGCGCGCGCGACGCTGCGCGCAAGGCGCGCGAAATGACGCGCCGCAAGGGTGTGCTCGACGGCGTGGGCCTGCCGGGCAAGCTCGCGGACTGCCAGGAGAAGGACCCGGCGAAGTCGGAGGTTTATATCGTCGAGGGTGACTCGGCGGGCGGCTCGGCCAAGCAGGGCCGCGACCGTAAGTTCCAGGCCATCCTGCCGCTGCGCGGCAAGGTGCTCAATGTGGAGAAAGCGCGCTACGACAAGCTGCTCTCCAGCGAGCAGATCGTCACGCTGATTACCGCGCTTGGCTGCGGCATCGGCAAGGACGACTACAACCTGGAAAAGCTGCGCTATCACCGCATCATCATCATGACCGACGCGGACGTGGACGGCGCGCACATCCGTACGCTGCTGCTCACGTTCTTCTATCGCCAGATGCCGGACATGATCGAGCGCGGCTACGTGTACATCGCGCAGCCGCCGCTCTACAAGCTCAAGGCGGGCAAGGACGAGCGTTACCTCAAGGACGACGCCGATCTCAACGCGCACATGCTGCGTCTCGCGCTGCAAGGCTCGGAACTCGTGCCGAACGAAGGCGCGACGCCGATCTCGGGCGACGCACTCGGCGAACTCGCGCGCTCGTACCAGCTCGCGCGCGGCGTGGTGGATCGCCTGAGCCGCCTGTACGACGTGCGCGCGCTCGAAGCGATCATGGACGGCGTGGCGATCGATCTGTCGAGCGAAGCATCGACCGAGGTATCGGCGCGCGCGCTCGAAGCGCAACTGCGTGACGACCCGCTGAAGCCCGAAGTCACGGTGGTGCCGATGTACGACTCGGTGCGCGAGCAACGTTCGCTGCGCGTGGAGCGCCGCCATCACGGCAACGTGAAGGTCTCGGTCATCGACGAGGAATTCCAGCTCACCGCCGATTATCAGCAACTCGTGAACACGGCCAATACGTTCAAGGGCTTGATCGGCAAGAACGCGTTCATCAAGCGCGGCGAGCGCAGCATGGCCGTCACCGACTTCAAGAGCGCAATGAAGTGGCTGATCGCGGATGCCGAGCGCAATGTCTCGAAGCAGCGTTACAAGGGGCTTGGCGAGATGAACCCCGGGCAGCTTTGGGAAACGACGATGGATCCGGCTGTGCGCCGCTTGCTGCGCGTGCAGATTGAGGATGCGATTGCTGCCGATGGCATCTTCACGACGCTGATGGGCGATGATGTTGAGCCGCGTCGGGCGTTTATTGAGAGCAATGCGTTGCGGGCGGGGAATATTGATGTTTGATCGGTTGTGTTGATCGACGCATAAGCTGAGAATCGAAGACCCATAGGTTGAAAAACTTATGGGTCTTTTTCTTTTTTAGTCCTCGCCTGGCGAGCGTTTGAAGCGGGCATCCTCACACCATGCCGTCCACATACTCCGATACGCCGCCTCGATATTCCGCGCGAAGCGCGCTCCGTCCATGAGCGGCGAACCTTGCATGCGCTCGCGCAAACCCGCGCGCAGCGCGGCGAGCCGCGGCAGATCGCGTGCGAGCGCTATCACGATAGCGACGTAGTCAACATCGCTCTGCGCAGCAAGCTCCGATAAACCCAGATTGGCGAGCAGGCAGAGCCCCGCACGGCTTACCGCCGAGCGTCCATAACGCGTAGGCACCGGTACGCCCATCCAGAAGGCATCCAGACTCGTGGTATGGCCGTTGGCCGGAAACGTGTCGAGCGCGATATCGATCTGGTGGTAGGTGCGCAAATAGTCCTCGCGCAACTGAAAGCCGACGAAGCGCACGCGGGCAGCGTCGATGCCATGGGCCGCAAGACGCGTCTCCAGCCGTTCGCGCGCGCTGCCGGGCGGCGCCATCAGGATGAGACGCGCATGGGGCAGCGCGGCGAACACCCCGGACCAGAGCGCCAGCGTTGCGTCGGTGAGTTTGCAGGGGTTGTTCAGACATCCGAACGTGATGTGCCCAGCCGAATGCGCCGAAAGTACCGGTAGCGCCCCCGGATCCAGCTCCGGAGCAAGTGCGTCGTAGCACCAGAACGCATCGGGCAGGCGCAGTGACCGTTCGGTGTACTGGTCGTCGACGTGCGGCATGTCCACAGGATCGAGCCACGGGTCGGTGAGCCGCCATCCGATCGACGGGCTGCCCGTCGTCCCAGGGTAGGCGAGCCACGCGACCTGCACCGGCGCGGGCCGCCGCGCGAACACCAGGCGCCGCGCACCCCCCATGTGCATCGTGAGGTCGACGAGTATGTCGATCCGATCGTCGCGAATCTGCTGTGCAAGGCGCGCGTCGTCGAATTCACGCACGTCGCGCCATATGTCCGCGTGCTTCATCAGGCGCTCGGTCACGTCGTCGCGCTGTGCGCTCAACGCATAGCAGACGACCTCGAACGCCGTGTGATCGTGATGACGCAATAGCGGTGTCGTGAAGAGCGACTGGCAATGGTTGCGAAAATCGGGCGAGACATAGCCAATTCGCAGCGGTCGGTCCGGCTCCGGCGCATTCGCATGGTGTACGTGCGCACTCGCGGCGAGCAGCGCAGCCTCGTGCCGCGCGGAGAACTTCTCTGCCTCCGCGCGAACTGCGTGAGCGTCGTCGGCTGCGAACATCAGTGCGAATAGCAGGTTGCTGTTCGCGCCGATATTGGCGGGATCGCACGCCATCGCCCGGCGATAGCACGCGATGGACGCCTCGATACTGCCGCTCTTGCTCATGGCGTTGCCGAGATTGATGTGCGCGTCAGCGAAATCGGGCTTCAGTTCGATGGCGCGGGAAAACGCCGCCCGTGCTTCGTCGATGCGGCCGCGGCTCATGAAGACGTTGCCGAGGTTGTTCCATGCGGACACCCGGTGCGGGTCAAGCTCGAGCGCGCGTTCGAGTGTCGACTTCGCCTCGTCGATATGGCCCGCTCCCCACAAGACACAGCCCAGATTCGTGAGCACTTCGACCGAGTCCGGCGCGAGCAGGCGCGCGTGCTCCAGAACGACCCGCGCTTCGGTGTTGCGATTCATCGCCAGCAGGGCTTTGGCAAGGTTGTTCCAGGCATTCGCGTGAGTCGGCGCGATTTCAACTGTGCGTCGCAGCACCGCTTCGGCGCGCGCCGGTTCACCCGCGTTCAACAGCATGGCCCCGTAGTTGAAGTGGATGCCCGCATGATCGGGCGCCAGCTCAATCGCGCGTTCGAACAGTCGCGACGCCTGAGCAGCGTCTCCCTGCTCTCCGTAAAGGTGACCGAGATTGTTCAGCGCGATGGGGAAATCCGGCCTCAACTCGATCGCGCGGCCCAACGCGCGGATCGCAATGCTGCGCTCGGCAGCGGACTGGCAAGTCAGGGCCAGGCTCACGAGAAAAAGCGGACTCTCGCGCACTGCGAGCGCGCGGCTAATCAATGCACGGGCCGCTGAACGGTCCCGGCCCAGTTCGAGCAGGCCGGCGAGATGCAGGGCATTGGCATCGTCAGGATTCGCGGCAACAAGCCGCTCGCACATGGCGCGTGCGGCTTCGGTCTCGCCGCGATGCCAGGCGGCCTCGGCGGTTGCGAACGTGTCGCCGGGGAGAAGCGCGCCGGACGCCCCGGTGTTGGAGGTTGCCATGGTTGGAAACGCCGTTGCGCTCCGGCTGGCGATGCAGGTCCGGCACGATGAGGCGTGAAGATGCGGAGCCGCACATTGTCGCGGCGTCGCGGCGCTCTCGAATTGATTTTGAACAAGCGGCCTACGCGCGGGGAGCCGGTCGTGTCTCCCACGGCAACTATCCACAGACCTCTGCGGATAACCCAAGGAAAAGCCCTGGAAATCACTGTGCACGAATCGGGGATAACTTTGCCGCGCGGAAAAACGGGGAAAAGTTGTTAGCAGCAGTCCGGCGTTGTCCTTGAAACGCCCGCAGGGTTATGAATTTCCCACAACCTTGTTTACTCAATAGTTTTTCCCGGTTATCCACAGGAAACCCAGGGGCTTGTTAACTATTACTACGTTTACGTATACATAAATTAAAAAAACCTTAGAACCGTCGCGCCAGAAGCTGCAGGAGCCGCTGGAATGGACCAGCGGCGTCGAGCGAAGCCGATCAAATCAGACGGATATACAACTCCGTACGCAAATCTTCGGGCGCAGCTTCATCCGGCGTATTCAAATAGATTTCGACCGAGGGCATCGAAAAATCGGCTTTGCGCCCGGACTTCGGCAGCCAGTCGTTGTAGAACCACATCCACGCGTCGCCGAGACCCTCATACGGCCCCTTGTGCAGCAGCATCGCGTGCTCGCCGCCACGCAGATGGATTTTCTCGACGGGCGCGATGACGTCGACGTCCGTCGGCTGCTCCAGATGAATGGCCGCTTTCGAACGCAGCTTCGATGCTTCGACCTGGTTGGGATCGTCGTAGAACATGCCGACCATGCGCGCACCCGAGGTGCGCACCTGACGTTCGCCGAGCCATTGCGCGAGCGTATAGAACGCGTCGCCAATCTTCATGTACGGACCCACGTGGCTGACGGCAAGCAGGTCTAGCTGATCGAGGGTGAGGATTTTTACTTCGCGGTGTTGCATGATGGCGTCTCCAGGTTCGACGGCCGCGCCGGCCGCGCAGGTTCATCCGCTTCAAGATAGCACTGCGTTTCGAGAGACGTTCTTTCCCGGATCAGGCACGCCAGATGCAGGCGTCGTTAGAGTTCGCGGAGGTTCACAGGCCGACCCGCCTCACCGGATGCGTGTCGAGCCACGCGCGCTCGTCATCGTCGTAAAGCCGCGAACGCGTGAGAAAGCGCAGCCCGGTGGGCCGCTCCAGCGAGAACATGCCGCCGTTGCCCGGCACCGCGTCGATGATGAGCTGCGTATGCTGCCAGTACTCGAACTGCGCTTCGGTCATATAGAACGGCATTCCGCCGATCTCGCCGAGTTGCACGTCGGCGCTGCCGACCATGAACTCGCCGACGGGAAAGCACATGGGCGCGCTGCCATCACAGCAGCCACCCGATTGATGAAACAGCAGGGAGCCGTGCTCGCGTTCAAGCTGTGCGATCAAGGCGAGCGCGGCTGCTGTTGCGGTAACGCGTGCAACCATATGACGGTTCTCCTTGCTTCGGAGCCAGGCCGGGCGGGAAGGCTGCTCACTCAAGTCGGCCTGGCTGCCCGGCGATCGTGATCGCGATCAGAATCAGAATCAGAAGAAGCCCAGCGGCTTGTCGCTATAACTGACGAGCAGGTTCTTCGTCTGCTGATAATGGTCGAGCATCATCTTGTGGTTCTCGCGGCCGATGCCCGACTGCTTGTAGCCGCCGAACGCCGCATGCGCCGGATACGCGTGATAGCAGTTGGTCCACACGCGCCCAGCCTGAATCTCGCGGCCGAAGCGATACGCGCGCGTGCCGTCACGCGTCCAGACACCGGCGCCCAGACCATAAAGCGTGTCGTTGGCGATTTCCAGCGCTTCCTCCTCGGTCTTGAAGGTCGTCACCGAAACGACCGGGCCGAAGATCTCTTCCTGGAAAATGCGCATCTTGTTGTGGCCGCGAAAGACCGTGGGCTTCACGTAGTAGCCGTCGCCGAGCTCGCCGGCAAGTTTGTTGCGTTCGCCGCCGATCAGGCATTGGGCGCCTTCCTGCTTGCCGAGGTCGACATACGACAGGATCTTCTCGAGCTGCTCCTGCGAGGCCTGCGCGCCGATCATCGTCTTCGGGTCGAGCGGGTGGCCCTGCTGGATCGCGGCCACGCGCTTGAGCGCGCGCTCCATGAAGCGGTCATAGATCTTCTCGTCGATCAGCACGCGCGACGGGCAGGTGCACACCTCGCCCTGGTTAAGCGCGAACATCGCGAAACCCTCGAGCGCCTTGTCGAAGTAGCTGTCGTCGTGGTCGAGCACATCGGCGAAGAAGATGTTCGGGCTCTTGCCGCCCAGTTCCAGCGTCACGGGAATGATGTTCTGGCTCGCGTACTGCATGATCAGGCGGCCCGTGGTGGTCTCGCCGGTGAACGCGATTTTGGCGATGCGGCGGCTCGATGCAAGCGGCTTGCCAGCCTCGAGGCCGAAACCGTTCACCACATTGAGCACGCCCGGCGGCAGCAGGTCCTGAATCAGTTCGACGAGCACGAGCAGCGACGCCGGCGTCTGCTCCGCGGGCTTGAGCACCACGCAGTTGCCGGCGGCGAGCGCGGGCGCGAGCTTCCAGGCGGCCATCAGGATCGGGAAGTTCCACGGGATGATCTGGCCCACCACGCCTAGCGGCTCGTGAAAGTGGTAGGCGACGGTGTCGTGATCGATCTCCGAAATGCCACCTTCCTGCGCGCGCACGCAACTCGCGAAGTAGCGGAAATGGTCGATGGCGAGCGGAATGTCGGCGGCTAGCGTCTCGCGCAGCGGTTTGCCGTTATCGATGGATTCGGCGACTGCGAGCTTTTGCAGGTTCTGCTCGAGGCGATCGGCGATGCGATTGAGCACGTTGGCGCGCTCGGTCGACGAGGCCTTGCCCCACGCGGCCTTGGCCTTGTGCGCGGCGTCGAGTGCGAGTTCGACATCGGCTTCGCGTGAGCGCGGAATCGAGGTGAACGGATGGCCGGTGATGGGCGAGATATCGTCGAAATATTCGCCGCCGAGCGGCGCCACCCATTCGCCGCCGATGAAGTTGCCGTACTGCTTCTTGTAGGGGAATTCGGTGCTCAGAAACTGCATGTCCGCGTGATTCATCTGCGTGCTCCTCGCTTGTCTCTATCGATATGGAAGGGCGCGGGTCTCGATGGTGCTGACCGCCGCGCAACCGGAGCGCATTAACGCCAGAACCATGCCAGCGAGCACGCAATCACGGTGCGGCGGGCGTTTGAGGGATCGTCGGGGCGAAAAAACGGCTTCAGGCGCTGCTTCGCGATTCGAGCGCGCATGCGTTTGTTGTGCCGCGGCGGAACAGCACGGCGCAACGCTGTTCAGAAAATGAACAGTAGAGGAACAACAGGGCCGCCCTGGGGGGATCAGCGTGCGGAAAAATGCGGCGCGCACGGCGCGCATGCTGTAGGCTTTGCACCCGTAACAGCAAGGAGAGTTTGCATGTCGAGCACATTCGTCTGCCGCAATCAGTCGTGCGGCACCCCGTGGGAGCAAAGCGAGGTGGTGATCAAGAACGAGGGCCAAGGGCCCCTGTTCCGGTGTCCGCTGTGCGGCGCCCGTAATTACCTCGAGCAGTTTGAAGACGACGACGGCAACGCCGTCTACGAGCAGGTGGACGGCAAGCCGTTTCTCTAAGCCGGGCGCGCGCCCGCGCGCGGCGTCAGAGGATTTCGGAAGCGAGCGAGATTCCGAAGATCAGGCCGCCAACCAGCCCGAGCGCGCGGCCGACGAGCAGCAGATTCAGGTCTTCGTCGAGCATGCCGGCGTCGCGCCGCTCGCGCAGCACCGTCCGGTGCAGTAGCGGGCGCGGGAACAACAGACACGCCGAAATCAGGGCCGGGACGGCTAGCCGGACGAGTGCGCCGTAATGGCGATCAGACGGGAAATCGGCCCAGACCAGCAGCACAACGAGAAGCGCGGTGATGATTGCGCCGACGATTGCGCCGGCGACGAGTTTGTCGGTGGGATGCCCGTGCATGACAACTGCCCAAGAGTGTTTTTGATGGCACCATCATCTGATGTATGTCAGAAAGACCCCATCGGAGCAGTCCTAAAACACTTGCACAACGGTTGTCGCGGCGCATAAGCAATAAGCATGGCGTGTGCCAGCACACGCATTTTTCGAAGGATTTGCACCTATCCGTTCGAGTAGGCTGGCGTCGCTCCTCCGTCGTCCTACAGTACCGTCATACGAAAAGAAACGCTGTCGTCTACACGGGGAGCACCATGACATTCGTCGAACAAGAAATCGCGCACATTGCACGCGTGATGCCGCTCTCGCTCGCGGGCGACTTCGAAGAGCCGGTCATGGGCGTCGAGTACTGGCGCAATCGGCTGCACACCCTGCTCAAGCAGAATCACCTCACTCACGCTCAGCTTGCGACCGTCGACACGCTTTTGCGTCAGCTCGACGATTTCGAGGCGCTCGGCCGCTGGCTGCCGCAACCGAGGAAGATGGTGGCCCGCTTCCCGGTGCGGATGGGCCGTTTGGCGGTGGTTTGAATCGAGCGCCATGAACTTGGCGCAGAAAAGCAAAAAGCCCGGTCAGAGACCGGGCTTTTTACATGAATTCGCTGGTGGGGCGTGAGTGACTCGAACACTCGACCTACGGATTAAGAGTCCGCTGCTCTACCAACTGAGCTAACGCCCCCAACAGAAGAAAGATTATGCATGGCTTTTTGAGAGTTGGCAAGCCCTTTTCGCAAAATTCCTGAAAAGTAGTCGTTGGGCCGGTGGCGCTTTCGCCGGCGAAGAGCGGGCGCGGCCCTGGCATCGTGTCGGAATTATGTCGCGTTGAGCCATCTGCGATGCCTCCCGGTATGATGTCGCCACGTCGCGTTGATTCCCAGCCGGCGAGCCGCGTCGCGCTACCCGATCCCGCTGTCCGATCCGCCCAGTGGACCCGATCGGGCGACCTTGCCGCGCGGCATGAACTCCAGACCAGAAGGCATAAGACGATGGACGAAAAGGCAATCGACGCGCTGCTCGATCGCGTGCTGGCGCCGTGGGTGAAAGCGCTCAGGATGAGGCCGGTCGAGGTCACGGAGGAGAGCGCCACGATGCGTCTGCCGTTTTCCGGCGAGTTGCGCCATTCGGGCGGCGGGATCTGCGGCCAGGTGTTCATGGCGGCCGCGGATACGGCCATGATCGTCGCCATTACCGCCGCGCTCGGCGAGTTCAAGCCCATGACCACCGTTGCGCTCAACACCAATTTCATGCGCGCGGTGCGCAAGGGCGACGTGACGATCACCGCACGCGTGCTGCGCATGGGCCGCAATCTGGTGTTCGGCGAAATAGAACTCTACGACGAAGAAGGCCGTATGGCCGTCCACGCGACCTCGACTTACGCGCTCCTCGACTAAGCTCTAGCCTTCGGCACGATCTGAAAGGTAGAGGGCGCATGTTCGATCAAGTGGTCTTTGCTGGCGGCGGCAATCGTTGCTGGTGGCAGGCGGGGTTCTGGGACGTCGTACAGCCCGAGCTGCGGATTCGCCCGCGCGTGATTACGGGCATTTCGGCGGGCGCGGCCACCGCCTGCATGCTTTACGTGCGCGACTCACAGTGGGTCATGCGCTATTACGCGCAGGCGCTCAAGCACAACACGCGCAACGCCTATTGGGGCAACCTGCTGCGCGGCGAGTCGGTGTTTCCGCACTACCGCATCTATCGTCAGGCGCTGCTCGACATCTACGGCCCGCACTTCGCGAAGCTGCAGGACGCGCCCGAGATCCGCATCGGCGTTTCGCATCTGCCGCGCTGGCTCGGCGCGCGCAGTGCTGTCGCGGCGGGGCTCATTGCGTACAACATCGAAAAGCACATCCGCAAGACGCTGCATCCCACGCTCGGGCGCAAGCTCGGCTTTCATCCGGAGTTCGTGATCGCGCAGGATTGCGAGCGCGTGGACGATCTCGCCGATCTGGTGCTGCAGTCCTCCTGCACGCCGCCCTTCACGCCGGTTCTGCGCCGCAATGGCCGGCCGGTGCTCGATGGCGGCATGGTCGACAATGTGCCCGTGGGCGCGCTCGACGACACGCCGGGCCGCGTGCTCGTGATGGTGACGCGTCTTTATCCGCGTCCGCCGATGTTCGTTGTGAAACACCGCACGCGAGGGGCGGGCGGTGAAGCCGGCGGCGAGCAGCAGCGTCTGTATGTGCAGCCTTCGGCCAGGGTGCCGATTTCGAGCTGGGACTACACGAGCCCGCAGCAGATGCAGCACGCCTACAACCTCGGCGCCGAGGACGGCGAGCGTTTCCTCGAACGTCTGCCCGAGGTGTTCGAGGCCGCCGCGCACGCGTGAAGGCGCGAAGGTTGCGCGCACCATGAAAAAAGGCGGCCGGGGCCGCCTTTTTCGTTCTTTCGCCGATGATTGTGTGACTAGCGGCGGCGCACGCCCTGCAACGCCTCGGGATTCGCGACGTGCGAGTAATCGCCCGCATCGAACGCGAGGATGTTGCGGAACGCCGCGCCGAAGTAGAGCTCGTAGCTCTCGCGTTCCACATAGCCGATGTGCGGCGTGCAGATCACGTTTTCCATGCGCAGCAGGCTGTAGCCCTGGAGGATCGGCTCGCTCTCGAACACGTCGATGGCCACCATGCCCGGCCGGTTTTGCGAGAGCGCGCCGAGCAGCGCGTTTTCTTCCAGCAGCTCCGCACGGCTGGTATTGACGAGCAGCGCAGTCGGTTTCATGCGCAACAGGTCTTCCTGCTTGACGATGCCGCGCGTGTCGTCGTGCAGGCGCAGGTGCAGCGAGAGGACGTCGCTTTCCTCGAACAGCGCTTCACGGCTCGCGGCTGCTTCGTAGCCGTCGGCGCGCGCGGCTTCGAGCGAGTGCTCGCGGCCCCACACGACCACGCGCATGCCGAACGCCTTGCCGTAGCCGGCCACGAGGCGCCCGATCTTGCCGTAGCCCCAAATGCCGAGCGTCTGGCCGCACAGCACCTGGCCCAGGCCGAAATTGGGCGGCATCGCCGAGGTCTTGAGGCCCGACTGCTGCCACGCGCCTTGCTTGAGGTTGGCCACGTACTGCGGAATGCGCCGCTGCGCGGCCATGATGAGCGCCCACGTGAGTTCGGCGGGCGCGACCGGTGAGCCAGTGCCTTCGAGCACGGCGATGCCGCGCTCGCTGCACGCGGCAAGGTCGATGTGCGGGCCGGCTTTGCCCGTCTGGCTGATCATGCGCAGATGCGGGAGCTTGTCGAGCAGTTGCGAGGGGATGCGCGTGCGTTCGCGGATCAGCACGAGTGCGTCGACTTCCGCGAGGCGGCTCGCGAGTTGGCCGAGACCGCGCACGGTGTTGTTGAAGACCTTGACATCGTGATCGGCAAGCAATTGAAAGCAGTCGAGCTTGCGGACGGCGTCCTGGTAATCGTCAAGGATGGCAATTTTCATGGCAGCTTGGGTGGTAGTGGCGCACATCTCGGTGCGACTCGATGTTTATCTGGTGGTTATCCCACTATGCAGCGCGCGGAAGGCTGGTATGAATACTAGGGTGCCTTCCGGCACGCGGAACGGAACAGGCGGGTATTCCATTTGCTATTCCCTGCTGATGTTTCAGGCAATAGCGCCCGGTACAGCCAGATCGGGTTTGAGTGAGAATTTTCTCCCCTTTTATCAGCTTGAAGGGTTCTGACGCAAGCCGCTTTACAGACGGTTGCGAACCCTCGCTGTCAGGGTCTTGACGACCTGCCTGGCTGCGCGAATGAAGGTGGTGGTTAGCGCGGCCGTGCCTCTCGCATGCAGCGTCGAAAGGGCCTGAATCGATTTTTATAAGCCCCATGGAGACTTATCGATGAATCATCCTGACTTCCCCGCTCAGGCTGCGGTACAAGCGCCGGCTTGGGTTCGGCACCGGAAACTGGTCGAGTGGGTTCAGAGGGTTGCCGCCCATACCCAACCCGAGCGCATCGTCTGGTGCGACGGTTCGCAGGAGGAGTACGACCGTCTGTGTCAGCAGATGGTCGACGCGGGCACGATGCGCCGCCTCAATCCGCAAAAGCGCCCGAACTCGTATCTGGCCTGCTCCACCCCGTCAGACGTGGCGCGCGTGGAGGATCGCACCTTCATTTGCTGCGAGAAGAAGGAAGATGCCGGCCCGACCAACAACTGGATGGCGCCCGCCGAGATGCGTGCGACCCTCGACGGCCTGTTCGCCGGCTCCATGCGCGGTCGCACGATGTACGTCGTGCCGTTCTCGATGGGGCCGCTCGGCTCGCCCATCGCGCATATCGGCGTCGAGCTTTCGGATAGCCCATACGTGGCCGTGAACATGCGCATCATGACGCGCATGGGCCGCGCCGTGTACGACGTGCTTGGCGAGGACGGCACGTTCGTGCCGTGCGTGCATAGCGTAGGCGCGCCGCTGGCGACGGGCGACAAAGACGTGCCGTGGCCGTGTAACGAGACGAAATACATCGTCCATTTCCCGGAAACGCGCGAGATCTGGAGCTACGGTTCGGGCTACGGCGGCAACGCGCTGCTCGGCAAGAAATGCTTTGCGTTGCGCATCGCCTCGACGATGGGCCGCAACGAAGGCTGGCTCGCCGAGCACATGCTGATTCTCGGCGTTCGCTCGCCCGAAGGGCGCAAGTATCACGTTGCGGCGGCGTTCCCTTCGGCGTGCGGCAAGACCAACTTCGCCATGCTGATTCCGCCGGCCGCAATGAACGGCTGGGAAATCACCACGATCGGCGACGATATTGCCTGGATCAAGCCCAGCGCCGACGGCCGTCTCTATGCGATCAACCCGGAGGCCGGCTATTTCGGCGTTGCGCCGGGCACGAGCGAAAAGACCAACTTCAACGCTATGGCGACGCTCAAGGAGAACGTGATCTTCACGAACGTCGCGCTCACCGACGACGGCGACGTCTGGTGGGAAGGCATGACCGACGAGCCGCCCGCGCACCTGATCGACTGGCAGGGCAACGACTGGACGCCGGCCATTGGCAAGGAGACGGGCCGCAAGGCTGCGCATCCGAACGCGCGCTTTACAGCGCCGGCCTCGCAGTGCCCGTCGATCGATCCCGCCTGGGAGGATCCGAAGGGCGTGGCCATTGACGCCTTCCTGTTCGGCGGCCGCCGCTCGACCACCGTGCCGCTCGTGACCGAGGCGCGCGACTGGACCGAGGGCGTGTACATGGCCGCGACCATGGGCTCCGAGACCACGGCGGCGGCGGCGGGGCAGCAGGGCGTGGTGCGGCGCGATCCGTTCGCGATGCTGCCGTTCTGCGGCTACAACATGGCCGATTACTTTGGCCACTGGCTCAAAGTGGGCGAGCGCCTTTCGAAGCTGGGCGCGACGCAGCCGCGCATTTTCTGCGTGAACTGGTTCCGCAAGGGCGAGGACGGCAAGTTCGTCTGGCCGGGTTTCGGCGAAAACATGCGCGTGCTCGAATGGATGGTGCGCCGTATCGAGGGCAAGGCCGAGGGCGCAGGCCATGCGTTCGGCATCTCGCCGCGTTACGACGATCTGAACTGGCATGGCCTGAATTTCACGCCTGCGCAGTACGAGCAGGTGAGCTCGGTCGATGCCGAGGCGTGGCGCGCCGAACTCGCGCTGCACGCCGAGCTTTTCGCCAAGCTCGCCCACGGCTTGCCGCAGGCACTGAGCGACGCGCGTACGGCGCTGGAGGCTCGTCTTTGAGCGTTCAGGCGAAGGGAGGGTGAGTGCTCACTAGCGGCGTTGTTTCAATTCTGGAAACAATCGCCGCTGTAACAATGCGTAATGAGTGACAGTCGCGAAAATCGCAAAGAAATTCCGACAATCTTAGGCAACTTCTGCACGAATTCTCATGTCGTAGGAGAATTCGCGGTTTCCGCTGCCGTCTTTTGGCAGACAAGTAACAGGCAGGAGTTGTCACATGGATCATTTGCAGTCGATGCGAGTATTCGTCAAGGTGGCCGACCTCGGCAGTTTTGCCCGGGCGGCTTCCGCGATGGATATTTCCAATGCGGTTGCAACGCGTCACGTCGCCGACCTCGAAGGGCGTCTCGGCACGCGTTTGCTCAACCGCACGACCCGCAGCCTTTCCCTCACCGAATCGGGCCAAGTCTATCTCGAACGGGCTCGCCAGATTCTCGACGAGCTCGAAGACGTCGAGCAGATGGTGGTGGCGCGCAATCATGAGCCGGTCGGCACGCTGCGCATCGTGGCGCCGGTGGTTTTCGGGCTGCACAATCTCGCGCCCGTGCTGCAGACGTACACGCAGCGCTACCCGCAGGTCGTCCCCGACGTCACGCTGGTCGACCGTCAGGTGGATCTGGTCGAAGAAGGCTTCGACCTGGGCGTCGTGACCGCGCGCCAGATGCGCAGCGCGAGCATCGTCACGCGACGTCTCACCACGGGCTGCATGACCGTATGCGCTACGCCCGCTTATCTGGAGAAGCACGGCACGCCCACGCGCCCCGAGCACCTGATGGAGCATCCGTCGCTGTCTCTGCCCTCGGAGTACTGGGGCGACGAGCGGGTCTTCACGGGGCCGGATGGCGAAGTGCGGGTGCGCCCGAGCAACGTGATCATCGCGAACAACACCGAGATGCTGCGCCAGTTCGCGCTGCTCGGCATGGGCATCACGATCCTGCCGAGCTACCTGATCGGGCGCGACATGACGCGCGGGCGTCTCGTGCGCCTGCTCGGCGAATATCGCTTGCCGCAGGTCGAGATCAACGTCGCGTACCCTAGCCGCCGCCACCTGCCGGCGAAGGTGCGTACATTCATCGATCACCTTGTTGAGCACTTCAGCCAGACGCCGAACAGCCAACTTGGTGAGCAATGGGTCAAGGACGGGCTCTCCCGCCCGGTGAGCGGTGCAGCGCACCCGACGGTGCCCGAGGCATTCGACGGGTCGGAGCCGATTTCCGATTTGCTCGACAGCGAGCTTCATAGTGCGCAAAGCGAGCGTGCCTCGAAGGCGCCGCGCGCGGCGGCGCGCACACGACCGTCGGCGTTGTCGCCGCTATAAGCGTGTTACTTCGCTTATCAAGCGCCTGATTGGTCGCTTTGGTTTGCTTTGGGATGGAAATAAAAAAGCGCAGCTTCGTGAGAAGCTGCGCTTTTTTTGCTGGTGCGCGCCGCAGCACGCAACCGCAGGACCGTGCGATTACGAACCGGTCTTGCGCGCTGCCGTTTTGCGAGCGGCCGTCTTTTTCGCAGGCGCGGTCTTGGCGGCAGCCGTCTTGCGCGCCGGTTTCGCGGTTGCTTCAGCGGCGTCGTTCTCGCTGGCCGCGTCGTTTGCGGCTTCGTCCGCCCCAGCCTTGGCCGTGGACTTCTTCGCAGCGGTTTTGGCGCTCGGCTCTTTCTTCTCGAACTCGAAGCCGATCTTGCCGTCAGACTGCTTCACCAAAAATGCCTTGAAGTTGCGGCCCGTACGCGACGACTTGAAGTTCGTCAGCAAGTCCGTGCGCCCTTCCGACAGCAGCTTTGCCATCTGCTCGCGCGCGATCTCCTGTTGCAGGATCACCTTGCCCGAGCGGAAGTCACAGGTCTTCGGATTCGCGACCGAGTTTTCGCAGACGTAGCTCATGCCATGCTCGAACACGCGGGCCTTGCACTTCGGGCACGCACCCACGGGCTCCTGCTGCGAGAAGTCGGGTGCTTCGCCGTCCTCGCTGCCGGTGTCCTGGCCGAAGTCGAACTCGAGCTTGAAGTTCTTGATCTCGTCGTCGAAGGAGAGCTTGAGGATCGCCGAGAACGGCCGGCCCATCTTGCTGCGGAAGCCCGACAGCGGGCCGATGGTCTTGTTCTGCAGCAGCTCTTCCACTTCCGGGATTTCGAACTGGCGGCCGCCCGGAATCTTCGAGATCGAAAATTCGCACTTCGTGCACGCAAAGCGGCGGTAGTTTTCCTTAACCTGGCCGCCGCAGTTGGGGCACGGCGTTTCCAGCGTCGCGTAGTCGCCGGGAATGGTGTCGGAGTCGTACTCTTTCGCGCGCTTCACGATGGTCTGCGTCATGCGGGCGATTTCCTGCATGAACGCGTCGCGCGGAAGCTTGCCGCGCTCCATTTGTGAAAGCTTGTATTCCCACTCGCCGGTCAATTCCGGCGCGGTGAGTTCCTTCACGTCGAGGCCGCGCAACAGCGTCATGAGCTGGAACGCCTTGGCCGTGGGAATCAGTTCGCGGCCTTCGCGCACGAGATACTTTTCGCCCAGCAGGCCTTCAATGATCGCCGCGCGCGTGGCCGGCGTGCCCAAGCCCTTGGCGGCCATCGCCTCGCGCAGTTCCTCGTCGTCCACGAGCTTGCCAGCGCCTTCCATGGCCGAGAGCAGCGTCGCTTCGTTGTAACGCGCCGGCGGCTTGGTTACGAGCTGATGCGCCGCGATCTTGTCGGTCTTGACCTTCTCATTCTTCTGCACCGGCACGAGGTTGGCGTCGTCGCCGCCCGCGTCGCGGCCGTAGACCTGCAGCCAGCCCGGCTCGACCAGCACCTTGCCCTCGGTCTTGAAGTGATGGCCGGCCACTTCCGTGATACGCGTGGTCACGCGGTATTCCGCCGCCGGGAAGAACACGGCGAGGAAGCGCTTTACCACGAGGTCGTAGAGCTTCTGCTCGGGCTCCGAGAGCGACTTCGGGGCCTGCAGCGTGGGGATGATGGCGAAGTGGTCGCTGATCTTCGAGTTATCGAAGATGCGCTTGTTCGGCTTCACCCAGCCCTTGTCGAGCACCTGCTTGGCGTGCGGCAGGTAGTTGTTGCTCTCCTTGAGCATCTCGAGCGTCTCTTTCACGGTGCCCATGTAATCCTCGGGCAGCGCGCGCGAATCGGTACGCGGGTAAGTGAGCACCTTGTGCTTTTCGTACAGCGCCTGGGCGAGACCGAGCGTGTTCTTGGCCGAAAAGCCGAAGCGACCGTTGGCTTCGCGCTGCAGGCTCGTCAGGTCGAAGAGCGCGGGCGAGAGCTGGGTGGACGGCTTCGATTCTTCGCTAACCGTGCCTTCGCGGCCGTGGCAGGCGGCCACGATGGTCTCGGCGGCCGGCAGGCTCCAGAGGCGCGAGTCGCGCTTTTCCGGATCGAACTCGTCCTTCTTGAATTTCGGGTCGTACCAGCGGCCTTCGTAGAAACCGCCCGCGCAGACGAACTCCGCACGCACTTCCCAATAATCGCGCGGCACGAAACGGCGAATTTTCTCTTCGCGTTCGACGACGATCGACAAAGTTGGCGTCTGAACACGGCCAACCGTGGTCAGGAAGAAGCCGCCGCCCTTGCTGTTGAAGGCGGTCATCGCGCGCGTGCCGTTGATGCCCACGAGCCAGTCGGCTTCCGAGCGGCAGCGGGCCGCGTCGGCGAGCGGCTGCATGTCGGCGTCGCTGCGCAGATTCGCGAAGCCGTCGCGGATCGACTGCGGCGTCATCGACTGGAGCCACAGGCGCTGGACCGGCTGCTTCGCCTTCGCGTGCTGCGCGATCAGTCGGAAAATCAGCTCGCCCTCGCGCCCCGCGTCGCAAGCGTTGATGAGTTGCGTGACGTCCTTGCGCTTCATCAGCTTGTTGAGCACCTTGAGCCGCGATTCGCTCTTGGCGATCGGATTCAGGTCGAAGTGCGGTGGAATCACGGGCAGGTTGGCGAAGCTCCATTTGCCTCGCTTGACTTCGTACTCTTCGGGCGCGGCGATTTCCAGCAGGTGGCCAACCGCCGAGGAAAGCACGTAGTCGTCGCTTTCGAAGTACTCGTCATGCTTGGTAAATCCGCCCAAAGCGCGCGCGATGTCGTTCGCGACAGATGGCTTCTCGGCGATGATCAGGGCTTTGGACATGACTGGCTGTGTGTGGTTGATCCGGGCTTTGGGTTTGATTCGCGCCCCGCGGCTAGACGGTCTGAATCTGCTGCGTGGCCGGCGCGGCGCGTTTCGCCTCTCGCTTAACGACCGCTTTATAGCACATGGCGCGCTGACGGCGATTTTCTTGTCATCGGAGCGATGTCGCTTGCATGGGGCCCTCGGGGTGTCTCCGGGGGCCCATCATAAGGGCGCGGCGCGGTGACGGGCAAGCGCGGGGCCAGAACGAGTGCAGGGCGCACTGATCGCGCGTTACGCCTCGGCCAGCGCGGGCCGCAGCTTCGGTGCATCGGCGACGCCCGGCAGGGCCGTGAGATCGGCGAGCATGCGCTCGACCACGGCGGCGTGCGGCAGCACCGTGCCGAAAAACCGCGTGGCCTTGCTGTCCTCGATCAGGATGGTCGGGAAGTTTTCCACGTCGAGGTCGTCGAAGCGGTCGGCGTGCGTTTCGATATCGATCCAGGCAAAGCAGATCTCGGGATGGCCCTCGGCGATACGGTCGAACGTGGCCCGATACTCGCGACAAGTGCCGCACCATTCCGCGCACAGACACGCGACGAACAACGTTTCGCGGTCGGTGACGCGCTCGGCGATCTGGTCGGCGTCGGTGTCGAGGTCAAGCGCGGGCATGATCGTTCCTTGCGTTCTCTTATATATAGAGTGTGGACGTTGGGCGGGTATTTGGCGCGAATGTAACACGGCGGCGGGCTAGCAGTGGGACGCCCGCATAAACCGGCCGCCGGGCAGCGTGCTGATGTGTCCGGCCAGTTCGAGCCGCAGCAGCGTGGCCTGCAGCAGCGCTTCGGACATGTCGGTGCGCTGCGCGAGGATTTCAAGCGTAGCCGGAGCATGGCCGAGCGCGGCGAGCACTGAGGAGGCCTCGGGCCCGAGCGTGGCGGCCTTCGTGGCCTTGGCAGGCTTCGCTTCGGCTGGCGGACTGACTGGGGCGCGGTCTTGCGCGAGGCCGTCAAGCTGCGCTTCGAATTCCAGCGGGAGCGTCGCGGCGCATGTTGGAGTTTGCTTGCGTGATGCCTTGGCGCCACGTTGTGCGCGCGGCGCTGGTTGCGTGAAGCGCAGCGCTTCGAGCACTTCCTCCGGCGTCTCGACCAGCTGCGCGCCTTCCTTGATCAGCCGATGGCAGCCGCGCGAAAGCGGTGCGTGGACCGAGCCGGGCAGCGCGAACACGTCGCGTCCCATTTCATTGGCGAGACGCGCGGTGATGAGCGAACCCGAGCGCATGGCGGCTTCGACCACGATCACGCCCTCCACGAGCGCCGCGATCACGCGGTTGCGCTGCGGAAAATTCGCGGAGCGCGCGGGCGTGCCGAGCGGCCATTCGGTGACGATCGCGCCACGTTCGGCGATCTGGGCCGCGAGCGCGTGATGCGCGACGGGATACACGAGGTCGGCGCCCGTGCCGGTGACGGCGACGGTGCCGCCGGGCTCGTCGAGCGCGCCCCGGTGCGCCGCGCCATCGACGCCAAGCGCGAGGCCCGAGACGACCGTTACGCCCGTTGTAGCGAGCGTGCGCGCGAAGCGCGCGGCGTCTTCGAGCGCTTGCGGCGTGGCGCTGCGGCTACCCACCACGGCCACGCTGCGCGCATGCAGCAGATCGAGCCGCCCTGTCACGTAGAGGAGCGGCGGCGGGTCAGGCATCGTCAGGAGGCGCGGTGGATACGCAGGATCGGCGAGCGTGACGAGCGCGTTGCCCGGCCGCGCGCACCACGCGGTCACGGCGGCGACTTGTTGCGCAAAGCCGGCTGCCGGCGGTGTAAGCACAGCGCGGGCCGCTTCGCTGCCCGCAGCGGCCGCAAGCGTTCCGAACGGCTGCGCGAGCACGCGCTGAGGGAGCCCGAACGCGCCAAGTAGCGCACGTAGCGCGGCGGGTTTCAGGCCTCGTGCGTTCGCGAGGCGTAGCCAGGCGCTGAGTTCGTCGGCCCCGAGCGGCAAGGTGGCGAGCATCGGCGATTCTCCGTCGGCGGGCGAACCCAGGCCCGCCGTGTTAAAATTTTCACCATCCGAAATATATTTGCGGCGCTGTGACGCATCGTCACGGCGTGCTGCTGGCACCGCGCTTTTTGCCAGCCGCGATTGGTCCGCACTCCGATCTGACCGTCTATCTTCTGTATTCCGCGAGGGGCGCACTAGTTGGCCGAACGGCCAGTGCGCGCGAGCGCGCGGCCCGCGGCGCCCAACAAGGAACCTGTCAAACCATGGCTCTACTGAACATTCTTCATTACCCGGACAAACGCCTGCACAAGATCGCCAAGCCCGTCGAGGTGGTCAACGACCGTATCCGCAAGCTCGTCGCCGACATGGCCGAGACCATGTACGCCGCACCTGGCGTGGGTCTTGCCGCGACTCAGGTCGACGTGCACGAGCGCGTCGTCGTAATCGACGTCTCCGACTCGCACGACGAGTTGCTCGTGTTTATCAACCCGGAAATCGTCTGGGCGAGCAATGAGCGGGAAGTGCACGAAGAGGGCTGCCTCTCGGTGCCGGGCATCTACGACGAAGTCGAGCGCGCCGAAAAGGTGCGCGTGCGGGCGCTCAACGAAAAGGGCGAGACCTGGGAGGTCGACTGCGAAGGCCTGCTCGCCGTGTGCATCCAGCACGAAATGGATCACCTGATGGGCAAGGTGTTCGTCGAATACCTCTCATCGCTCAAGCAGACGCGCATTAAGAACAAGATGAAGAAGCTCGAGCGCGCGATGTAAGGCTCGCGCGTCGCACTGTTCCTTTTTTCATTTGCCGATCTCCTTCCAGCGTCCATGAGCCATTCTCTTCGCGTGATTTTTGCCGGTACGCCGGACTTCGCCGCCGCCGCGCTTGCGGCGATCCACGAGGCAGGGTTTGCCGTGCCACTCGTGCTGACCCAGCCCGACCGGCCTGCCGGACGCGGGATGAAGCTCCAGGCGAGCCCGGTTAAACGCTACGCGCAGGAGCATGGGATCGCCGTGGCGCAGCCGCCTTCGCTGCGGCGCGCGGGCAAGTACCCCGAGGAAGCGGCCGAGGCGCTGGAACTGCTGCGGGCGACGCCGCACGACGTGATGGTGGTGGCCGCCTATGGCCTGCTGCTGCCGCAGGAAGTGCTCGACATCCCACCGCGCGGCTGCATCAACATTCACGGGTCGATCTTGCCGCGCTGGCGCGGCGCCGCGCCGATCCACCGCGCGATCGAGGCCGGCGACGCCGAGACCGGCATCACCCTCATGCAGATGGACGCGGGCCTCGACACCGGCCCGATGATCTCGGAAGTGCGCACGCCCATCGCGTCCACGGACACGACCGCGACGCTGCACGACCGCCTCGCGAAACTGGGCGCGGTACTCGTGGTGGACGGGCTGATCTCGCTCGAACGCGACGGCGTTCTGCCTGCGGTTCCGCAACCCGTAGAGGGCGTCACCTATGCCGAGAAAATCGGCAAGCAGGAGGCCGCGCTCGACTTCCGTCGTTCGGCCGAGGCGCTGGCACGGCAGATTCGTGCGTTCGATCCGTTCCCGGGCGGCGCGGCCACGCTGGACGGGGCGCTGCTCAAGCTGTGGTCGGCCGGGCCGGCCGACGGTTTCAAGGTACCCGCTGGAGCCGTGCCGGGCCAGATTCTCGAAGCCTCGTCCGCAGGCGTCGTGGTGGCGTGCGGCGAGGGCGCGCTGCGCGTGACGCAACTGCAGAAACCGGGCGGAAAACGCTTGCCCGCGCGTGAATTCCTCGCCGGCATGCCGCTCGCGGCTGGCCAGTGCTTTGCGCTGACTGACACCGACGCCGGGGCCGTCCAGGCTCCAACCTGAAGGCGAGGCGATACACGCGCCGCTATGCGCGTTAGAATTCAGGAGCTTCGTCGAGACGGCTGCACAGGACGGCTCGAACCCTTTTTCCGAGTCGTTTTTGCAGGAAAAGCGTCATGTTTGGCATTACTCATTTTGGTTTCTTCCTCGTCGCCGTTTTTCTCCTGAACGTCACGCCCGGTCCCGATACGGCCTATATCGTCGGGCGCAGCGTCGCGCAAGGCCGCAGCGCCGGGCTCGTGTCGGCACTGGGCATTTCCGCGGGCTGCTGCGTGCATGCGCTGGCCTGCGCGTTTGGGCTGACCGCGCTGCTCGCGGCCTCGGCCACGGCATTCACGGTCATCAAGCTCGTGGGCGCGTGCTACCTCGTGTATCTCGGCGTGCGCCTGATCTTCGCGAAGCAAAGCACCCCGGCGAGCACCACGGAATCCGCCGAGCGCGGCGTTGCGCCTCGTTCGCTGCGCCAGCTTTTCCTCTCGGGTTTCTGGACCAATGTGCTCAACCCGAAAGTCGTGCTGTTCTTCGTGTCGTTCTTCCCGCAATTCGTGAGCGTGACGAGCCCGCACAAGGTGCTCGCGTTCCTCGCGCTCGGCGTCGTGTTCGTTGTCATGAGCACGATCTGGAACAGCTTCGTCGCCTGGATTGCTGGTAGCGTGACGCAGCGCTTTTCCGGCAAGCCCGGCATTAAAAAGTGGCTCGACCGCACGGTGGGCTCGGCGTTCGTCGGCCTTGGCCTGAGGCTCGCCGCAGCCACGCGCTGAGATTGAATTTTTCCGATCCGCCCATATCTAACAAATCGCTTACAATGCGCTCGCCAGCCGCTGCTGGCGGGCGTCTGACGATTTGATTCCCGAATTGATTCCCATTGGGTGAAGGAGCACAGCACATGTTCAACTGGGTCAAGACCGCGATGTTGATGGCCGCGATTACGGCCCTTTTCATCGTGATTGGCGGAATGATGGGCGGGCAGCGCGGCATGATGCTCGCGCTCATGTTCGCGCTCGCCATGAACTTCTTCTCGTACTGGTTCTCGGACAAGATGGTCCTGCGCATGTACAACGCGCAGGAAGTGGACGAGACCACGGCGCCGCAGTTCTATCGCATGGTCCGCGAACTGGCCACGCGCGCGAACATTCCGATGCCGCGTGTCTACCTGATCAACGAAGACGCGCCCAACGCGTTCGCCACGGGCCGCAATCCCGAACACGCGGCCGTGGCCGCCACCACCGGCATCCTGCGCGTGCTCTCCGAGCGCGAGATGCGCGGCGTGATGGCCCACGAGCTCGCGCACGTGAAGCACCGCGACATCCTTATTTCGACGATCACGGCCACCATGGCCGGCGCGATCTCGGCGCTCGCCAATTTCGCGATGATCTTCGGCGGCCGGGACGAGAACGGCCGCCCCGCGAATCCCATCGCCAGCATTGCCGTCGCGCTGCTTGCGCCGATTGCGGGCGCGCTCATCCAGATGGCTATTTCGCGGGCGCGCGAGTTCGAGGCCGATCGCGGCGGTGCGCAGATTTCGGGCGACCCGCAGGCGCTGGCTTCGGCGCTCGACAAGATCCATCGCTACGCGCAGGGCATTCCATTCCCGGCGGCCGAGCAGCATCCGTCCACGGCGCAGATGATGATCATGAATCCGCTTTCGGGCGGCGCCATTGCGAATCTGTTCTCGACTCACCCTGCCACCGAGGAGCGCATCGCGCGCCTCATGGAGATGGCGCGTACCGGCCGCTTCGACTGAAACAGCGGCGCGCGCGGGCGGAGGTCCGAGAAAGGCAGACCCCACGGTCTGCCTTTTTTATTGGTACGTGGCCGGCGCGCAGCAGCGCTGCGCTTTGCCGATTCCTCCCGGCGAGCGGCGTTGCGTCCGCGCCACGCTACAATGGCTCGCTTGTAGTTTGCTTTTTGCACGATTCGCTGCGTCTTGGCGCGGCTCGCTTCCGGTTTTTTCATGACATCCAGCTCCTCTCGCCGTCCGTCCGGTTCATCGTCGTCTGCCCAGTCACGCGCCAAGCGTGCCGGGCGTCCCGCCTCGTCGGGCCGGGCCGGGCAGAGCAAGGCAGCCCCGCATCACGCGATCCATCTGGCACCCGAATCGCTCGGCTTCGCGCTCGACACAGCGGCGCATATCGTGGGTTCGGTGCGCGCGGGCGCGGCTTTGCCGGCGGCGCTCACGAGCACCTTCGCCGCGCTGCCGCACGAGTTCGCGGCGACGGCGCGTGGCGCCGTGCAGGACATCGCGTACCGCACGATGCGGCGTCTCGGCACCGTGGACTGGCTGATCAAGCAGCGCGTGAGCAAGGCGCCGCCGCCGCTCGTGACGAATCTCCTTGCTTGTGCGCTGGCGCTGCTCGTTGACGACGAAGCGCACGCCGCTTACACGCCATTTACCGTCGTCGATCAGGCCGTGCGCGCAATCGGGGCGCGACGCGACATCGCTTTCGCGAAAGGCCTCGTGAATGCGGTGCTGCGCGGTTTCCTGCGCGAGCGCGAGAGCGCGCTGGCCGCCGCCCAGGCCGATGAAGTCGCGCGCTGGAATTATCCGCAATGGTGGATCGACGCGATCCGCAAGGCGTGGCCCGAACGTTGGCAGGCGATTCTCGAAGCGGGCAACACGCAAGGGCCGCTCACGTTGCGCGTGAACGCACGCCGCGCGAGCACCACCGACTATCTGCAACGTCTGGCCGATGAAAACATCGCCGCGACGCAGATCGGCGATCACGCCGTGCGTCTTGCCGCGCCACTGCCGGTCGACCGCATTCCCGGCTTCATGGCCGGCGACGCCTCGGTGCAGGACGCCGGTGCGCAAATCGCCGCGCAAATCTTGGGCGTGCGCGACGGCATGCGCGTGCTCGATGCGTGCGCGGCGCCCGGCGGCAAGAGCGGCCATCTGCTCGAACTCGCCGACATCGACTTGGTCGCGCTGGAAAGCGACGCCGCGCGCGCGGCGCGCATCGGCGAGAACTTTACGCGTCTTGGTTTTGCGGCTGCTGAGGCGAACGACGACGCCGACGACGAAGTCGATCACGATGCGCCACAACCCGCATGGCGCGCGCGCGTCGTGATCGGCGACGCGGGTGCGCCCGAGCGCTGGTTCGACGGCGCGCCGTTCGACCGCATTCTCGCGGATGTGCCGTGCTCGGCCTCGGGCATCGTGCGGCGTCATCCCGACATTCGCTGGCTACGCCGTCAAAGCGACATCGGCGCGCTGGTGCAGGAGCAGCGGCGCATCGTCGAGGCGCTGTGGGCCTTGCTCAAGCCGGGCGGCGAGCTGCTTTACGTGACGTGCTCGATCTTCCCCGAGGAAGGCGAGGCGCAGGCGAGCTGGTTTGAAAGCACCCACGCGGATGCGGTACGATTGGACGCGCCGGGGCAACTGCTGCCGGCGACCGGCGGCGCGCCGGCCGGGGGGGCACAGAGTGGCGCAGCCAGCGTGGCGCGGCGCGATGCGCAAATGCAGAACGACGCCCGCCCCGTTCCCGATCGCACCGCGGATCACGATGGCTTCTTCTACGCGCGCTTTCAGAAACGGTGATCATCAAACGCTTCTTCCCGCTACGCTTCGCGACCCTGATCGGGATCGTGCTGGCTTTCGGCTTGCTGGCCGTCAAGCCGGCGCGCGCAGATTCGATCTCGGTGCAACGGGCGTCGCTGCAGGCCGACGGCTCCGGCTGGAGCCTCGATGCGCGCTTCGACTTCGAGCTCAATAGCAGCCTGGAAGATGCGGTCAACAAGGGCATTCCGCTCTACTTCACCACCGACTTCGAACTCACGCGCCCGCGCTGGTACTGGTTCGATGAGCAGCCCGTGAGCGTCTCGCAAAGCATTCGTCTCTCATTTCAGCCGCTCACGCGCGAGTACCGCGTGTCGAGCGGCGGGCTGCAGCTCGGCTTTTCGACGCTCGCGGATGCGCTCGCCGTCATCAAGCACGTCACGTCGTGGCACGTGATCGACAACAAGCAGGTGCATGCGGGCGAGACCTATACGGCTTCGGTGCGCATGCAACTCGACGTCGCGCTCATGCCCAAGCCCTTCCAGATCGACGCGGTCAACAACCGCGATTGGAATCTCGCTTCCGACTGGAAGCGCTTTAACTTCACGGTGACCGAACGTGCTAAATAAAGTGCGCCGCGCCACCAGTGTCAGCGGCATTGTCATCAGGCTGCTCGTGTCCACCGTCGCGCTTACCGCGACGCTGCTGCTCGTGCTGCTTGCCGCCGCGAGCGCGAACACCGAGTTCTTCGACCGCTACTACGGCTGGCTCTACGCGGCCAACATCGGCGTCGCGCTGATCTTCCTCTCGGTGGTCACGGCGCTCGTGATCGTGATCGTCGTGCGCTTGCGGCGCGGCAAGTTCGGCACGCGCTTGCTGGCCAAGCTCGCGTTTTTCTTCGCGCTCGTGGGGGTGGTGCCGGGCGGCATCATCTACGTCGTTTCGTATCAGTTCGTCTCGCGCTCGATCGAGTCGTGGTTCGACGTGAACGTGGAGACCGCGCTCACGGCGGGCCTGAATCTCGGGCGCGGCATGCTCGACGCCTCGCTCTCCGATCTGCAAACCAAGGGCCGCCTGATGGCCGAGCAGATCGCGAACGGCCAGGCCGCAGGCACCACGCTCACGCTGCTGCGCGCGCGCGACCAGTTCGGCGTGCAGGACGCCAACATCGTCGAGCCGGTGCGCAGCATGTCGGGCGCGGCGCCGGAGATGCACGTGGTCGCGCAGGCTTCGAGCAACTTCTCCTCGCTGATGCCGGCCGATCTGCCTACTCCGCTCATGATCGATCAGGCGCGCGGGCGCGGCTACGCGGCGATCGAAGGCGAAGTCGATGGCGACCCGAAGCTGCACGGGCCAAAGGGCGCGCTGCGTCTGCGCGTCGTCACGCGCATTCCCGATGCGAACACCACCGACCTGCAGCCCGTCGAGCGCTTCCTGCAACTGGAGCAGCCGGTGCCCGCCGCGCTCGCGCGCAACGCCGACGCCGTGCAGCGCGCCTATCGCGAGTACCAGGAAAAGGCGCTGGGCCGCACGGGCTTACGCAAGATGTACATCGGCACGCTCACGCTCGCGCTCTTTCTCGCCACCTTCGTTGCGATGATGCTGGCGCTCGCGCTCGGCAACCAGTTGGCAAGACCGCTGTTCCTGCTCGCGCAGGGCACCAAGGAAGTGACCGAGGGCGACTACACGCCCAAGCGCGAGATCAAGTCGCGCGACGAGCTGGGCTTCCTCACGCAGTCGTTCAACGCCATGACGCGCCAGCTCTCCGAAGCGCGCCAGGCCGTGGAAAAGAACCGCGTCGCGCTCGAGCATTCGAAGGCGTATCTTGAGAGCATCCTCGCGAATCTCACAGCGGGCGTGTTCGTGTTCGACCGCCAGTTCCGGCTGACGACGGCGAACCCGGGCGCAGAGCGCATCTTCCGTCATCCGTTCCAGGCGCAACTGGGCTTGCCCATCGATCATGTAGCGGCGCTCGGCGATTTCGCGGCGATGGTGCGCAAGGCCTTCGCCGACCAGGAAGCCTCGCGCACCGATCGCGAAGTCGGCGACGTGAATCACGGCCACTGGCAGCAGCAGTTCTCGGTGCCGGTGGCGGGCGAGACCGATCCGCTCACGCTGCTCGTGCGCGGCGCGCGCCTTGTTTCCGACACAGGCCGCGATGCCGGCGACATGCAGACCTCGGGCTACGTGGTGGTGTTCGACGACATCTCCGACGTGATCTCGGCGCAGCGCTCGGTGGCGTGGGGCGAAGTCGCGCGGCGTCTCGCGCACGAGATCAAGAATCCGCTCACGCCGATCCAGCTTTCCGCCGAGCGCTTGCAGATGAAGCTCACCGACAAGCTCGCTCCTTCGGACGCTGAGGTGCTCAAACGCGGCGCGACCACCATCGTCAACCAGGTCGCGGCGATGAAGCAGATGGTCGACAATTTCCGCGACTACGCGCGCACGCCGCCGGCGGTGCTCGCGAGCCTGCAATTGAACGATCTCGTGAGCGAAGTGCTCACGCTATACGGCGCGGAAGAAGGCAAGAGCACGATCAAGGTCGAGCTTTCCACGTTGCCGGTCATCCGCGGCGACGCAACGCAATTGCGCCAGGTGATCCACAACCTCTTGCAAAATGCGCAAGACGCGGTGGCCGATGTCGAGACGCCGCGCGTGACACTGGAGACGCGGGCCGTAGAATACGGCGATCCGGACGCGGACGGTCACACGCGCGTCGCGGTGCGGCTCACGGTGTCGGACAACGGGCCCGGTTTCCCGGCGCGCATTCTCACGCGTGCATTCGAACCCTATGTGACAACCAAGGCCAAAGGAACAGGACTCGGGCTTGCGATGGTCAAGAAGATCATCGACGAGCACGGCGCGCGCATCGACATCCGCAATCGCATGAAAGCGGGCGATGCGATAGAGGGCGCGCAGATCTCGATCCTCTTTCTCCAACTGGCGGATGACGCCAACCCGGACATCCACCCGGGCGCAACGCCTGATGCCGCCACGCGCGGCACCGCAAAGGCGGTGCGCGCGGCAACGGAGCAGGGATCAAAAGCAACAGTGCAGACAAGGGCAGCGTAAATGGCAACCATCCTGGTGGTAGACGATGAAATGGGCATCCGGGAATTGCTCTCGGAGATCCTCAGCGACGAAGGACATGTCGTGGAGCTTGCGGAGGACGCGCAGGAGGCGCGCGAATTCCGTCAGCGCCAGGTGCCGGACCTGGTGCTGCTCGATATCTGGATGCCGGACACCGATGGCGTGACGCTGCTCAAGGAGTGGGCCGCGCAGGGTCAGTTGACGATGCCCGTCATCATGATGTCGGGGCATGCGACGATCGACACGGCGGTCGAGGCAACCAAGATCGGCGCGCTCAACTTCCTCGAAAAACCGATTGCGCTGCAAAAGCTGCTGAAGGCGGTCGAGCAGGGGCTCGCGCGCGGCACCGCCGCGCCCGTGCCGGCGACGGCGGCCGGCGCGGCGAAGCC